>CAVYDE010000025.1:0-111174 GCA_963767215.1 uncultured Actinomycetota bacterium | reverse complement strand
ATTTGAAGAACCGCGTCCTGCGCGCCACCAGCGATGCCTTTTCCGAAGACCCTCTGCGCGTGCTGCGCGGCATGCAGTTCGCCTGCCGCTTCGATCTGACCGTCGACCCGGCAACCGCCGCCATGTCCCGCTCCATCGCGCAGCGAATACTCGACCCTGGCGCGCGAACGCGTCGCCGAAGAGTTCATGAAGTGGGCCGTCAAAAGCGCGCACCCCGGCCGCATCGGCGAATATCTGCGACCACCGGCTGGATCGTCCACTTCCCCGAAATCGAAAACCTCTTCGGCGTTCCGCAAGACCCCGAGTGGCACCCCGAAGGCGACGTCGGCATCCACACCATGCACGTCTTGAATCAGGCCGCGCGCATCGCCGAGCGCGAAGCCCTCGCCCGCGACGATCGCGCCGTGCTCCTGTTCGCCGCGCTGTCCCACGATTTCGCCAAGCCCTCCACCACCGAACTGCGCGAACGCGAAGGCCGCATGCGCTGGACTTCCTGGGGTCACGAACCCGCCGGCGGCCCCATGGCGCGCGCGTTCCTGGAACGCATCGGCATCAAGAGCGCGATCGTCGATCAAGTGGTCCCGCTGGTGGAAAATCATCTCGCGCATCACAGCATCGGCCGGAAGTCACCCCGCGAGCCGTCCGCCGCCTGGCCATGCGCCTGGCCCCCGCGATCGATCGCGCAACTAGTCCGCCTGATCGAAGCCGACGCCTCCGGCCGCCCCCCGCTTGAACCCGGATGCCCACTCCGCCGCCGCATCGCGATCCTCGCCGCCGCCGAATCCGAAGCCGTCGAGCCGCGTCCGCAGCCGCCCTTGATCCTAGGCCGCCACGTCTTGCCGTATTTCGACGACCGCCCCGGCATCCACATCGGCGAAGTGACCCCCGCCGCCTACGAAGCCCAAGCCGACGGCGCGTTCTCCACCGAAGAAGAAGCCCTCCAGTGGCTCCGCTGATTTTATGTCGAGCGCGCTAGAATCGTCACAAATGCACTCATTGCTTCTTGGCGCTGCTGCTCAGCGCCGACCTGACGCCGCAGATGCAGTCCACCATGGACCACATTACGGCGGATTCGCTGCGCGGGAATCTTTCCTTTCTTGCGTCCGATCTCTCGAAGGCCGCGCCACGCCGTCGCGCGGGCTTGACCTGGCGGCCGAATACATCGCCGCACAATTCCGCCGCGCCGGTCTGGAGCCTGCCGGCGACGACGGCTATTTTCAGACCGCGACCCTGATGTTCGCGAGCAGAATCGGAAGGTTTCGAAATGACGGTAACCGGCGGAGGCAAGACCATCCACGTGGACTGAGCCTGAAGCCTACATGGTGCCCGAGTCCGCTGTGGATCTTCACGACGTTCCAGATGTCGTAGCCGATAAGATCACGCCGCCGGAACGAGACGCGGGCAAGGTGGTGTTCCTGGCGAGTCCGCGTGGCCGAGGCCGAACTTCGCTGAGCCGCGTTGGTGCTCGCTTCCACAGCGCCAACGGCCTGACAGGACCGCAGGTACATGATCCTGAAGGGGGCCCGTAGCCGCGGCGCCATGAACATGGTGTTTTAACCCGAGCTTGTGGATTGCTCAAAGAGAATCCGAGGACGCGCCTGACGTTCATTGGAACGCGGTCGACCGACGTCCGGTGAAGGTTCGCAACGTCGCCGGCTTCCTGCGCGGGTCCGATCCGGAGCTGCGCGATACCTACGTCCTGCTCACCGCGCATTACGATCACCTGGGCACGCGCCCACCGGCGACGACCATATTTTCAACGGCGCCAATGACGATGGCAGCGGAACCGTTTCGGTGGTCGAGATCGCCAGCGCGCTGGCCGCGCTGAATCCGCATCCCACAGCGCAGCATCCTCTTTATGACGTTTTTCGGCGAGGAGCGCGGCCTGCTCGGCTCGCGCTATTACGGCCGCCATCCGCTGGTGCCGCTCGCGAAGACCATCGCGGATCTGAACCTGGAACAGATCGGCCGCACCGACGCGACCGACGGTCCGCAGATCGCCAACGCGTCCATCACCGGTTTCGACTTTTCGGATGTACCCAACATTCTGGCCGACGCCGGGAAGCCGACGGCATCAAAGTGTACAAAGACAGCAAGCCAGCGATCCGTATTTCGCGCGCAGCGACAACCAGGCGCTGGCCGATCTCGGCATCCCCGCGCATACGCTGTGCGTGGCTTTCGATTATCCGGACTATCACAGGTGGGCGACCACTGGGAAAAAGTCGATTTTGCGAACATGGCCAAGGTCGATCGCGCGGTCGCGCTGGGGTTGCTGCGTGTGGCCTCGGACGCGCCGCCGCCGAAATGGAATGAGTCGAATCCGGCGGCGAAGAAATACGTGGAGGCCGCGAAGAAGCTGCATCCTTAAGGAAGCGCTATCGGCGGTTGCATCGGCGGCCAATAAATGCGTTCCGCGTTTCCATTATTTGTGTCGTCGCCACTTCGATGTTTATCGAGTCCTTCAGGTCGATGACTAGCCTAAAGACCGAACGCCTTTGGAACTTGATGCCCTATTCACCCGTGGACTGATCGCACGCCCTCGCGTCCTTCCCCCGCTGAAAAAAAGCACACGATTCCGACACCGATGACACTCGCCGCATTTCGGATTCTTCAGCTTGCAGAATTTCTGCCCGTGAACCTTCAGCAACAAATACGCGCGTGCCCAGGCATCGTACTTCACCGGTACTTCCTGCGCAATCATGCTCTAGCGCCTCCCTTGTTACGTCCACGCCGTAATTCTCGCGCTCCCGCCCGAGCCGGTGCGCACCGAAACATGAGGACAATTCGACGGCACCGCCGCCACCGGAGAAATGCCTCCGAACAGTAAAATCCGGTCCGCCCCCGGGTCGGCTAATACCAGGAAACTTTTTCAGCGCCGCGCGTACCCGAGCAAGCGGCAACCCTTTCAACCCTTCCCAATAAATCCCCGCCAAATCCTTTTTGATTCTTTCCGCGATCTCCTTCAGCCGCATTGCGCGAAGCTCCGGCACCATCCCGCCGGGCTTAATGCCAGCCGCCAACTTCACAGGATTCGCCGCAAGCAACCGCTCCGGGTCTACGCCGATCTCGCGTGTCAAGGATTCCCAACCCTTTGCGCAAGCAGCATCGCTCGCCGGATATCCGCAGTGCCACCAGACTAGAAAAAGGTAAGGATCGGTCGGCCAGCTCGGTTCTTGCGTGCCGTAAAACTTTTCCAACGCGTCAAGCAGACCGCCTAACCGGCTAGGGCTTAACATTCATCGGCCTTAACAACTGATGCCACTCCGTATCGAATAGCCCTCCGCGCACCACCGTCCGCGCCGTCGGATGGATCATTGCGTAATCCCCGAGCCTTGGGTAAACAGCGCATTCGACCCCTTGAACTCTTCTTCGTGAAACGTGTGCCCGCTATTGAACACCACATAGCGCTCGTTATTCAGAGGATTCGGCGCGATCAGCACCGGCACCAACGGCGCAATCGGCCATGCCCGCATCAGCAGCGGCGCGATCCGCTTCGTCATCTTATTGCTGCCCGGGTCGCCGAACAGGATCAGATGATAGCGCTCGATATCGTCGTCCGTCACCGATTTGTCGTCCTTGATCCGCACCTCGCCGCGCATGTACTTCGCCCACTCCTTGCGAAACTGCTCCAGCGTCGTCGTTGATATACTCGGCCGCCTCTTTGTTTTCCGGCTTCCCGGTCGGACGCACCACCAGAAACGCATCCTTGAACGCATCGTCGACCGGCCCTTGCAATCCAGGCTTTTTATAACGGCCCGTCTTTCCCGCCCGTCTCCAACCCTCAGCCGTTTTCATCAGCATGCCAAAATTCGCCAGCTCGATGCTTTGCCCGTCGATAATCGCGTGCGTGCCTCCCTGGATCGTCATGCGCGAAACGTTTTCGTCGTCACGTGAATCTCGTCGCCCACGCGATCCGCGTCCACTTCGGCGCGTTGATATTGCTTCTCCATGCTCTCAATCGAAATCCAGTAGCACTGATGATAGGCCGTCGTGTAAGTCACGAAGTGAATATGATCCGGCGTCTTGCGAGGCCTCGCCAACACCGCGTCGATAAAGATGTTCGATGCCGCCAGGCTGTTCGGCTCCCATTTGTGCGCCGTCCCGGGACCGATCAGAAACAACATCTGCGGCGGCTCGATATGCTCCGCGGCCAGCCGCTGCTGAATATTGATGCTCGCCTGCAACTGCGGATCGATCTCGCCTCCATAGCCGACCATGGGAACCATCTGCGCGTTGGCCGAATAATCCACCGCATCGTAAATCCGCAGCATCGCCTCCTGATAGCCCACCATCGGCCCGAGCTTCGCGTACTTCTTCGTCTCCGTGAATCCCGCGCCCGCCTCCACAGCGGCCCACTTGTCCGGATAATGGAGCCCGATGTGCCACGCCCCCGCGCCGCCCATCGAAAATCCGCGCAGCACGATCTTTTTCTCGTCGATCTTGTAGCGGGCTTTCACGGAATCGATCGCCTCGAACACATCCGTCTCACCGGCCCACCGGTAGGCATTGTTCCCGCGCCCATAAACCTCGAGTGTGATGTAATCCTGCGCAACGGGTTTATCGCTTTCATGCGCCGCGATGAAGCTGATCTCGGTAAGCTGCGCCCCGCGACCATGCAGCACCACATCGAGCCGCACAGCCTTCGACCCGTCGTACGATTCGGGAATGATTAAGCCGTACGGCTGAACACTGCCATCGACTTTGGATCGATAAGCACGCACAATTCTTCCCTTGCGGGATTCCCAGGAAAACGAAGCATCCGTCGCCCGCTCGATCCCGTGATCCAGCGCCTGAATCGTGTTCGTGACATAAGCCAGCGTGAAAAATTCATCTTCGAATCGAAGAACCCACATCGCGGCTTTCTGATAAACTTCAATGTCCGCGAGTCGCGCGTCGTCCACGTGTTTGGCCCGCAGCTCATCGACCTCACGCGTTAACTGCGCCAGCTTAGAGGTAATCTGCTCGCGTTCGGCAGCCGTCGGAAGCGATGCCGCCCGCGCTCCCTGCGCCAACACAACCACACACGTCAAAAACTTCGCCAGGACCTTCATTTTTCGCCAAAACAATATAAGTACGCGATCGTGCGCACGTAAATCCGCCCGTCCGCGATCGCCGGAGTCGCATAGATGCCCTCGTCGATCTTGTTCGCCGCCAGCATTTCCTGATTCCCGCCCGCCTTCAGCACCGCCACCACTCCGCTCTCCGACGCTCCAGCAATGTCGACAGCAGCGCGATCCTGGTCCCTGATAGCTCGCCGATCCATTCGGTCGCGGAGCTGAAGGGCAAGAAGGTGGCTGTCGCGCAAGGCAGTTCCTCCAACTACCAGCTGCTGGCAGCGCTCACCAAGGCCGGCCTCACGATCAAGGACATCACGCCCGACTACCTCCAGCCGGCCGATGCGCAGGCCGCGTTCGCGTCAGGTCACGTCGACGCCTGGGCGGTATGGGCGCCGTTCATCGAGCAAGCCGAAGCACAGGATCACGCCAGGGTGGTGGCCGACAATGCCGGTCTCGGCACGACGTACTCCTTCGTGGTGGCGTCCCGGGCAGCCTTGGCGAGCCCGGCCAAGGAACAGGCCATCCACGACTACCTGCAGGTGCTGGACGAGGCTTATACCTGGGCGGCCAGCCATCAGCCGGCCTGGGCCGCTACCTGGGCCAAGGCCACCGGCCTGCCACTGAGCGTCATGACGAAGGCGGTCGCTGACTCGCAGTCGGTGCCGACGGCCATCACCCCGGCGGTCATCAGTTCTGAGCAATTGGTCGCTGACGCGTTCTCGTCGGCTGGCCTCATCCCAGCAAAGATCAACTTCGCGAATTTCGCGGTCAGCACCTACAACAGCGTCCTTCAGGGCACGTCATGAGCCTGACCTTCCACTGGTTCCTGCCAACCTCAGGCGACGGCCGCGGCATCATCGGCCGCGGGCACAGCATCCCGCTGATCGGAGGCAACGCGGCTGCATCGGCGTACGCGACCGGCGCCCGGTCGGTAGCCAGGCCGCCTGACCTTGACTATCTGGGCCAGATAGCCAGGTCGGCCGAGCAGCTCGGCTTCACCGGCGTGCTGACCCCGACCGGGACCTGGTGCGAGGATGCCTGGCTGACCACCGCTGCGCTGATCAGCCAGACCAGACGGCTGAAGTTCCTGGTGGCGTTCCGGCCCGGCTTCATTGCCCCCACCCTGGCGGCCCAGATGGCCGCGACTTACCAGCGGCTGTCCGGCGGCCGGCTGCTGCTCAACGTGGTGACCGGCGGTGAGGAGAGCGAGCAGCGCAGGTTCGGCGACTACCTGGACCATGATCAGCGATACGCCAGGACTGGTGAGTTCCTTGACATCGTGCGCGGTGCCTGGAGCGGGACGCCCTACGACTTCGACGGCACGCACTTCACGGTCGAGGGCGCGACAGTGATGAGTCCGCCCGTTCCGCTCCCGACCGTCTACTTCGGTGGCTCGTCGCCGGCCGCCGGGCCGGTCGCAGCGAAGTACGTCGACGTTTACCTCACCTGGGGCGAACCGCCCGAGGCGGTGGCCAGGAAGATCGCGTGGATGCGCGGGCTGGCCGACCAGGCCGGACGAAGGCTGCGGTTCGGGATCAGGCTGCACACGATCAGCCGGGACAGTGCCAAGGACGCCTGGGCCGAGGCTAACCGGATGCTCGAAGAACTGGGTCACGACGAGATCGCCAGGTCGCAGCAGGCGCTGGCCAGGTCCACCTCGGTCGGTCAGGCGAGCATGCGCGGCCTGCACGAGGCTTACCGCGACGGCGGCACCGCAGCGGACCTGGAGATCTATCCCAACCTCTGGGCCGGCGTGGGGCTGGTCCGCGGCGGGGCCGGCACCGCGCTGGTCGGCAGCCACGCTGAGGTGGCCGACCTGATCGAGGAGTACGCAGCGCTGGGCATCGAAGAATTCATCCTGTCCGGCTACCCGCACCTGGAGGAGGCGTACTGGTTCGGTGAGGGCGTGCTGCCCGAACTGCGCCGGCGAGGCATTGCCGCCGCGCCCGACGATCTGTCGGGCCTGATGGCGACGGCCTGATCCGCCGTCCCCGCAAGCGCCGCGCCGGCCGGGTTCCACCTCCCGGCTGGCGCGGTTCCCCACAAGGGTTCGCTGATCGAGCCTGCCGAGAGCAAGCTCTCCGGGCTTGCGTGCCGATAGCCAGGTAGTGCCGGTCGGCCTGCCCCGAGCCCGCAATTGCCGGCGGTCCAGCACATCGTGCAGATCATGCTCGAGAACCGGTCCTTCGACCACATGCTGGGCTTGCTCTACGAGGACAAGACCGGGCCGGCCGGCCAGGCATTCGAAGGGCTGCTGGGCACCGAGTCCAACACCGACGCCGGCGGCACTCAGGTAGCCGTCTTCCCGATTGATGCCGCCAGTTCCGGGGCTTACTTCATGCCGGGCGCGGATCCGGGTGAGGGGTACGCGAACACCAATGCCCAGCTGTTCGGAACCGGCAAGGCACCCGTCCCGCCGGTTGCTACCAATACCGGGTTCGTGACCAACTTCGCCGCCGCGATCACCTTCGATGAGCAGAACAACCGCACCCCGCTGGCGGGCACCGTCGCGTCCAACATCATGGGCGTGTTCCCGCCTTCAGCGCTGCCGGTTCTGTCCGGGCTGGCCAAGGGCTTGCGGTGTGCGATCACTGGGGTACAGCTCAGTCCCGACCGAGACGCTCCCGAACCGGGCGTTCGCCTGCGCCGGAACCAGCCAGGGGCACATGAACGACAGCGCGTCTTCCTGTACGGTGCAGAGCATCTTCGGTCTGATGACCGAGCACAACCTCACCTGGAAGATTTACGGTTACGACGCCGAGCCGCTGACCCACGGCAACTACCCGGACACGGTCAGCGCCCCGGATACCTGCTTCGGCAGGTTCCCCGATTTTCAATCCGACGCCGCGAACGGGACCCTGCCGCAGTACAGCTTCCTGGAGCCGAGCTGGGGCAGCAAGGGCAACAGCCAGCACCCCAACTACGACGTCGCCCTAGGCGAGGGGCTGATCCAGCAGGTGTACCAGGCGCTGCGGACCGGGCCAGGCTGGAACCAGACCCTGCTGATCATCACCTATGACGAGCACGGCGGGCTTTACGACCACGTTCCGCCGCCAACGGGCGCCGTGCCGCCGGACAACAGCGTCGGCGAATTCGGGTTCGACTTCACTCGGTTCGGCGTGCGGGTGCCGGCCGTCCTGGTGTCGCCGCTGATCGCGCCGGGCACGATCTTCAACGTGCCATCCGGCAGCATGCCCGTCGATCACACCTCGGTGCTGAAGTCCATCGAGCTGCGGTTCGGCCTGCCCAGCCTGACCGCGAGCGATGCTGCCGCACCCGATCTGTCCGGGGTGCTGACGCTGACCACGCCGCGCACCGACGATCCGCTGGCCGGCCAGGCCGGACCACCGGTGCTTTACCGGCACCACGGCTGCGGTCAGCTCGGCCACGCCGAGCTGAGCTGCTCGGCCTGTGGCGAGCGGATGCGGGCGACTGACATCGACGTGCTGCCAGGACCCGGGTCGGTCGCGCTCTAAGCGCGACTTATTGCGCGGTGCTGCGAGGCGCCGGCACGGTCGGCAGGTGATGACCTTCGGCTAGCAGAGCGAGCAGCACGATCGCGTCTGTCCAGGACAGTGGCGCCACCGACACCGCGTCGCCATTGCGGTTGACCTGCTCGGGCAGCGTGCCGATGCTCGTGCGATGGCCGGCCAGCCAGGCGATCGTCTGACTGGCCAGCGCGGCACGGCCGTTGGCGTAGCCGTACAGGGCGAAGAAGGCGGTCTCAGGAGTCCAGGCGATCGTCGGATTCCCGGCCCACGAGGTGCCAGGCAGCATGCCGCCGTTGGCGATGCGCAACGCGGCGGCGCTGCGCTTGACGGCTGCCTGAATTGCCGGACTAGCGGGCTCGAACGGTGCCGCCAGGAATGTCACAGCGGCGTCGTCACCGGAGCCCGCGGCTCTGGTGCGCTGATATCCGGTCCGGCCGAAGCTAGCGGTGATCGCGGTGCCGAGCCTCCCGGCCGCGGCTGCCCACCGGCTGCTGTCCGCCGGATGGCCGGCGCTAGAAGCCAGGTCGGCGGCCGACCGCAGGCCGGTCTCCAGCGCCGCGGCGGTCTCGATGGTCGACAGCCGCGCGGAGTTCTCCCAGTAGTCCATGGCAGGCCCCGGCAGCCCGTCGCTTGCCACTGCGGACAAGGCCGCCCCGGCAGCCCGGCTAACCATCGGCCAGAGCTGGCGGAGTCCGGATGCGGCCGATGCCGGGTCGGCGCGGCCGGCGGCTGTGAACCACGACCAGACAGCCCACGGCACCCAGCCAGCGGCGTCCAACTCGGCCGGCCTTCCGTCCGAGACCGGGCCGGCCCCATCCAGCCGGTACCGGGCGGCCCAGACGCCGCTCGCCGGCTGCATTCGCTGCAAGAAGCGCAGGATCTGGTACGCCAGCCCGGCATGACCGGTGCCGGCCAGCGCCGCGGCGACCCAGCTGGCATCGCGCGGCCAGCTGTACTCCCAGCCGTGATGCCAAGCCGCGATCACGGCGCCGTCGGGCTGAACTGCCAGCCGCAGGTCGAGCAGCGCCCTCGCAGCCAGCTGCTGCTGCGTCACCGTGCTGCCTGGCACTAGACCGGCGCGCAGCCAGGCTCGGTCGGCTCGCGCGGCAGCTGCCGCGCAGCCGGATGCGGCCGCCGTATCGGGCACGACCTTGCCGGGTGCGGCGAAAACGCCGCCGGGGCTGACCAGCACGCTGCTGCCGGGCTCGAACTGACCCAGCAGCCGGGGCGGTATCGGCAGGGCGAGGCGCGGGTTGCAGGGATCCTGAGCCACCCCGCCGGTGACCAGCAGCGACAAGCCGGGCGTGGCACCGAATGCGGCGCACCCGGACACGGTAACGGCCAGGGCCAGGCAGAGGGGGACAGCCATCCTGCGCCGCCGCCGCATCGGGCGGCGAGCAGGGGCAGGGATGCCGGCTGCCGGTCGCATGGCAGCCAATGTTAGGCGCAGCCCGGCCCGCAGCCGACCGCGTTATCCGGCCGGGCCAGGCCAGCTGAGACGCATCGGCCGAGCGCCTCTGCACGGCACGACCAGCCGGCGATGCGGCGACTCGCTAATCACTAGATATCAGCTTAAGTAAGCAGGGAGTGCTGATACTGATACCTCGACCGCTGATTCTTAATTTTCCATAGTAAAGACTTCCCAAAACACCCGGCGGACGTCATGATCCGGAAGAGACCGGGCGCTGACCGACGCCGCGCTGGCTGGCCGCGCCCTGGACTGCCGATCTCGTACGACCAAACCGAAGGGTACAGAATGCGACTACCCCGAGTAGTGGCTATCGCTACGCCACTAATCGCCGCCTCAGGCCTGATGATGCTGCCGCTGAGCGCCGCCAGCTCGGCCGCCGCGCTGCGGCCTGCCGTAGCCCGCGTGCATTACGTGAATCACATGACACCGGACGCGGCCGCGCCGCTGGCCTACAAGTTCGCCGGAGTCGCCAAGGGCGCAGGCGCGCAGTTCACCTGCCAGGAGCCAGGCGCGGCGGTTGCCTGTTACTCGCCGCAGCAGGTGGAAGAGGCTTACAACGTGCCGACCAGCCTGACCGGGCCGGCCAGACCATCGTCATCGTCGACGCGTTCGGTGACCCGGACGTGCTGCAGGACCTCGCCGTCGAGGACACGGTCTTCGGCCTGCCGCCCGCGACGGTCAACATCTTCTACCCGTCCGGGCAGCCGGTGATCGACCCGACCAACGCCGATGAGCAGAGCTGGAGCGGCGAGATCGCGCTGGACGTGGAGTCTTCGCACGCAATGGCGCCGGCAGCCACCATCGACCTGGTCATCGCCAAGAGCGACCAGGACACCGACCTGGCCGCGGCCGAGCAGTACGCGGTGCAGAACAACCTTGGCTCGACCTTGTCGCAGAGCTACGGCGAGGCCGAGAGCTGCATGGCACCGGCCACGATGGCGCTGAACCACAAGATTTACCTCGAGGCCGCGCTCAAGGGCATCTCGGTGTTCGCGTCCTCTGCAGACGACGGGGCCGCGCTGCCGAGCTGTGACGGCTCGACGTTCATCAAGAGCGTCTCCACCCCGGCCGATGACCCGCTGGTCACCGCGGTCGGCGGCACGCACCTGGACACCGACCTGAACGGCGACTACCTCGGCGAGAGTGCCTGGAACGACGAGTTCGGTGGCAGCGGCGGCGGCCTCAGTACGATCTTCCACAAGCCGCTCTTCCAGCTGCTGCAGCCGACACACGGTGCCCGCGGGGTTCCTGACGTCTCCTACAGCGGTGACGTCAACGGCGGCATTCTCATCGCCTGGTCGCAGGATGACCCGACGGAGGTGGGCGATATCTTCCTCTTCGGCGGCACCAGCGCCGGCTCACCGCAGTGGGCGGCGATCACCGCGCTGGCCGACGAGGCCGGACACCACCGGCTCGGCGACCTGAACCCGAGGCTGTACGCGATCGGCGACTCGCCGCTGTACGGGTACGCGTTCCACGACGTGACGACGGGCAACAACACCGTGACGTTCTCCGACGACAACGGTAACCCTGTGACGATCGATGGCTACTCGGCAGCCAAGGGCTGGGATCCGGTCACCGGGCTTGGCTCGCCGAACGTGGCCCACCTGATCAAGCTGCTGGCTCACTAGTTAACGTTCGCGGCGACGGCGGCAGGCGCACCAGCGCCTGCCGCCGTCGCGGCTAAGGAGCTGAGCAGCACGACGCCGCTGAGTGCCGCCATGACGCCGATACTTTGGACCATCCGCAGCCGCTCGGACAGGATGGTCCTGGCCAGCAGCGCGGTCACTACCGGGTAGAGGGAAGCGAGCACGGCCGCGATGGACAGATTGCCCCGGCTGGCAGCCAGCGCGTAGGACCCGTTGGCGACGATGTCGCAGCCGCCGATGGCGGCGAGCGCGGCGAGACGGCGTGCGGTCAGTCTGAGGCCCTTGAGCAGGCCCGCCCGCACCACGATCGGCCCGAGCACGATCAGCCCGCCGATCCGCTGGCAGAGCAGCGTGCCGTAGACGCCGGAACTTGCCGCAAGCGCGAGCAGCGTGTACGCGGCGCCGAATCCGAGAGCGGCGCCGACGGACAGGGCCAGCGCCTGCCGGCGCACCCGGACGCCGGACTTCAGTTCAGGCCCCGACGCGAGCACGATGCCGGTCAGCGTGACGACAATTCCGGCCAGTTGCAGCACGCTGAGGTGCTCGCCCCTGATCATGCCCACGAGCACGGGGATGCCGGTGCCGCCGGCCGTGATCGGCGCGACCAGTGACATCGGCGCGGTGGCCATCGCGCGGTAGAACGCAGCCAGCGAGAGGGTGGCCAGCACCCCGGCCGCGGCCGCTACGAACATGTAGTGACCAGCCGGGACGTGCATGAACGGCAGCAGCAGGAGCAGGCCGGCCAGCGCCAGCGCCTGCGAGACGAAGACAGCCACCGACGGGTTGAGCTTTCTGGAGACCAGGCCGCCGCCAAAATCTGACGTGCCCCACAGCGCCGAGGCAGCCAGGGCAAGCAGCGCGTTCACGCGCCGGCCGGTCCGCTGCGGTCTGCCGCCTGGCCCGCCGCCGCCCGGCCCGTCTGGACGCCGCCGAGCGCGGCCAGTACATAGCCGCCGAGGGAGGGCAGGTCATAACCGCCTTCCTGGATGGCGGCAACAGGCCCGAGCTCGCCGACCAGTTGGCCGGCCTCGCGGTAGGCGTCCGCGCTCACCTGCAGCGGGCTCTCCGGGTCGGCCGCCGCGGCGTCGACACCGAGGGACAGCACGATGGCCTCAGCGCCGTGCGCGCGAGCGTCGGCGCATAGCTGTCCGACGGCATCGAGCCAGGCCTGGTCGCCGCTGCCTGGAGCGAGCGGGATGTTACGGTTCGCGCCCTCGCCCTGGCCGCAGCCTCGCTCGGCCGCGAAACCCAGGTAGTGCGGGAACCAGCCGGCGCCCGGGTCGACGTGCACACTGCCGTAGAAGACGTCGTCGCGGTGATAGAAGATCGACTGCGTGCCATTGCCGTGGTGGGCATCGATGTCGAGTACCGCGACCCGGCCGGCGCCTCCCTGCCGCAGCGCCTGCGCCGCGATTGCCGCGTTGTTGAGATAGCAGGAGCCGCCGTACCCGGCCGGGCCTGCGTGATGGCCTGGCGGGCGGCAGAGCGCGTAGGCGGCCTGACGACCTGCCGAGATCAGGGCAGCGGCCGTCCTGGCGCTAGTCGGCGGCTGCCCGGATTGCCTCCCAGCTGCCAGGGCCGATCAGCGTCATGGTGTCGTAGCAGAACTTGCCGACCTGGCCGTGCGTCGCGGCCGGCGTGCGGGCCGGCAGGCCCGGCGAGCATCGCGCCGGTCGGGAACACATAAGGCACGACCCGGTCCCTGCCGTACTGGCCGGATAGCCGCCCCGCTCCCAGTCGGCCCAGATCGTCGCCAGGTGGTCGACCAGCTCGCGGTCGTGCACGGCCAGCAGCGCGGCCGGGTCGTGCGGCAGGGCAGGCTGCACCTCGGCTCCGGCGCCCGCCAGGGCAGCCAGGATGACGGCGGCCCGCTCCGGTACCTCGGTGCCGGTCTCGCGCAGTCCGAGCCATACCTCGCCGGCGGCTCGTGCAGCAGGCAGTCCGCGTTCCACACGACCGGCAGGCTGCGCACGCCACCCTCGATGGTCATCCGGTCGCCTCCGTGGCATGCTCGGTCAGTGCGGCTACCGAATGGACATAGCATCACCCGAGCCCGCGATCTTGGCATCAGGATAGGGGTGCTGCCGACCGGACCGACCGCGTCGATCGCCGACGTACCGGGCGTTGGCGTCGGCCATGCCACGATCTGGCGGGACGAGCCGCCGCCACCGGCGGGCCGCGGCGTGGCCAGAACCGGCGTCACGGTCATCGACCCGGGCGGGAACATGTTCCGCCATCCGGTGCCGGCCGGCGGCGCCGTGCTCAACGGAGCGGGCGAGTGCACCGGGCTTCGTCGCGATGGCCGAATGGGGCCTGGCCGAGACACCGGTCTTCCTGACCTCGACCATGCAGGTCGGCCGGGTCTACGACGCGGCCTGCGAGCTGCTGATGAAGGAGGATGCTGGCATCGGCACCGACGACGTGATCATCCCGATCGTGGCCGAGTGTGACGACAGTTTCCTGTCCGACGCACGCCGGATGCAGGTCAGCGCGGCCGACGTGCAGGCAGCGCGCGAAGCCGCGCGAGCAGCTGGCCGCTCGGCCGTCCGGCAGGCCGCCGGCCGAGGGCGCGGTCGGTGCCGGCACCGGGATGAGCTGCCTTGGCTTCAAGGGCGGGATCGGCATCGGCTTCGCGGCTGGTGCCCTCAGGTCACACCGTCGGCGTGCTGGTCATGTCCAATTTCGGCGGCCAGCAGCGGCTGACCGATCGACGGCGTGCCGGTCGGCCGGATGCTGCCGCCGGCCGAGGGGACAGCGACGGCCGGCGCCGGCCGCCGGCCGGCTCGTGCATCACGGTCGTGGTCACCGACGCGCCGCGCCGACTCAGCCGCCTGCTGCCGGCTGGCCCGGCGCGCCGGACTAGGCCTGGCCAGGACCGGATCCATCGCCAGTCACGGCAGCGGGGAGATCTTCCTGGCGCTGGCCACCGGACTGCGCGGCGCCGCGGCGACGAGCCGCCTGCCGCATCGCCGCCGCTCACCGGCAGCGAGCTGGATCCGTTGTTCGCCGCCGTCGTCGAGGCGACCGAGGAAGCCGTGCTGAACAGCATGCTGGCGGCCGCCGACCGTCACAGGCCGTGACGGCAACACCTCGTCGGCCTGCCCGCGGCCGGGTCCGCGACCTGCTCGCCGCAGCTGGCCGGTCAGCTAGGCGATTCGCCTGGCTGCGCCGCCGGCTAGCCTGGTCACCGGATGCGTGGTGAGCCACGATCGGGCAAAATCGTGTCTGTTTCGGGTCTTAAGATGGTCTTCTAGGCTAGATTTGCACGTAACATGCTGTGTGCTAGCATCGCGCAACTTGAACAACGAGTCAGCCGGAAAGCAGCGAACACGACGTATGTCCTGGTCGCTGGTTATCTCATGCCGCCTGGCGTCACAATGATGTGACAGCCAGTGAACTGAGCCGCATAAACCCCCGATCGGCAGGACCTCCCGCCCGCCAGCGCCGGCGAGCGACCCGCAGCCAGCCGACGTGCCGGACCTCGAGTGCCGCCGTCGCGCCCCGAGAACGAAGGTGACGCAGCGTGAGAACCCGCGCGGACAAGCATGCAGGAAGCGCGCGCCGGTGGCGGCGAGTCGGCCGGGATCGTCGCGGTGGCGGCCGTGACAGCCCTGACCGCGGCCGGCTGCGGTAACGGCAGCTCGGCCGGTTCGGTCAAGCAAGGCGGCATTTTCCGGCTGGGCAGCGACTCGCCGATCGACTCGCTGAATCCGTTCGTGGCGTTCCAGACCGACGCCTACACGACGTTCGAGTACATCTATCCGTCGCTGGTGCAGTACAACCCGAAGATGCAGCTGGTGCCGGACTTCGCGACCAGCTGGCAGATGTCCGACGGCGGCAAGGTCTGGACCTTCCACACCGTGCCGGCGCCAAGTGGTCCGACGGCAAGCCGCTGACGGCGCAGGACGCGGCCTGGACGTTCAGCACGATCCTGAAGTACCAGAACACCGCGACCGCCAACTCGGCCGGCTATGTCGCGCACATGGCGAGCGCGACCGCGCCGGACGCGAACACCCTGGTGCTGACCTACAAGCAGCCGGTCGCCAACGTGCTGTCCCAGGTCCAGCAGGTCGCAGATCCTGCCCGAGCACATCTGGGCCAAGTACGCGACCGGCAACGGCAAGGGCCTGACCACCTTCGCCAACAACGCGCCGATCGTCTCGGGCGGCCCGTTCATCCTGAGCAAGTACACCGCGAAGCAGGCGGCCCTGTTCGAGCGCAACCCGACTTACTTCGGCCCGAAGCCGCACATCGCACGGGCTGGCGCTGGAGTTCTTACACCAACGACGACGCGATGGTCACGGCGCTGAAGAGCGACCAGCTCGACGGCGTCGAGACGGTCCCGACCACGTCGGTGGCGGACCTCGAAGAAGGCGGGCTTCGCGGTCAGCGAGACGCCGGGCGACGCGTTCGACGACTTCATCATCAACGACAACCCGAACCAGGAGGCCAGCCACCGCGAGCTGCATGAACCCGCTGCTCCGGCAGGCGTTCGACTACGCGATCGACCGGCACCCAGATCGTCAACACCTCGCTGCTCGGCTACGGCAAGCCGGGTTCCACGATCATCCCGCCGGTGACCGGCACCTGGTCTGACCCGGCCATCAAGCCGGTGCCGTTCGACCTGGCCAAGGCCAACGCAGCTGCTCGATCAGGCCGGCTACAAGATGGGCGCGAACGGCCTCCGGATCGCGAACGGGCACCCGATGTCGTACGCGGTGATCATGCCGTCCGACATCACCGACACCTACGGCGCCCGGTCGTTCGCGATCATCCAGGCCGCCTTCAAGCAGATCGGCGTCCAGCTGACCCCGACCGACCTGGACAACTCGGCCGCCTACAGCGCCATCACGGCCAACAACTACAAGAACTTCGAGATCTCGATGTGGGACTGGTACCCGGAGACCGACCCGGACTTCATGCTCTCGGTGCTGACCTGCGGCTCGTGGAACGTCTGGAACGACACCGGCTACTGCAGCAAGGCCTACGACAACCTGTACAGCCAGCAGAGCGCGGCGGTGAACCACGGCCCAGCGGCAGCAGATCGTCTACCAGATGCAGCAGATGATCGACAAGGCGGCGCCGTACCTGGTCCTCGACTACCCCGACTCGATCGAGGCGCACAGCACGAAGTGGGCCGACCTGCCGCTGGTGGCCGGCGGCGTCCTGGACGTCGCAGTCGACCATCCCGTTCGAATCACCGTGCACCTGGCGGCTGAGCCGGCTGACGAGCCGATCGTTAGCCGGTGACCAGGCGACCGGCGCTCAGACCGGCGACGGCAGAAGGCTGCCATGCGGCGGGCTGACTACGTGATCAAGCGCGGCGTTCTTCGCGCTCATCACGATCTTCGTAGCGATCACGCTCAACTTCTTCCTGTTCCGGGTGCTGCCCGGCAGCGCGGTGACCGACCTGGCCCGGGTGCCGCACGCCGGACGCGCAGCTGCGGCACGCGCTGACCGTGGAGTTCGGCCTGGACAAGCCGAAGTGGCAGCAGTACCTGCTGTACCTGCAGGAACTCGCGCACGGCAACATGGGCATCTCGTTCGTGACCCAGCAGCCGGTCAGCCACCTGCTGCTGGCCGACCTGAAGAACACCATCCCGATGGTCACGGTCGGCACGCGTGGTCGTCGATCATCGTCGGCGTCTTCACCGGCGTGCTGGCGGCCTGGCGGCGCGGCTCGGTCGCCGACCACATCAGCACCAACGCGGCGGTGTTCGCCTATGCCTTCCCGACCCAGTGGCTCGGCCTGATGCTGCTGATCCTGCTGTCGAGTTACCTGCCCGACCAACGGGATGACCTGGCGACGTACCTGTTCAGCCCTGAGCCGTTCTGGCAGCACCTCGGCGACGTCGGCGCAGCACATGATCCTGCCCGCGCTGACGCTGGTGCTGACCGCTTACGGCAGCTACACGCTGGTGGTCCGGACCTCGGTGCTGGAGACGCTCGGCGAGGACTACGTGCTGACCGCGCGGGCCAAGGGCCTGCCGGTCCGGCGCATCGTCTGGCGGCACGCGGTGCGCAACGCGCTGCTGCCGATGGTCACGCTGATCGCGCTGGACTTCGGCTACATCGTCGGCGGCGCGCTGCTGATCGAGGTCATCTTCAGCTGGCCGGGCATCGGCCTGGCCATGTACAACGCGGTCATCCAGCGGGACTACCCGATGCTGCAGGGCGGCTTCCTGATCCTGACGGTCTCGGTGATCGTCCTGAACTTCTTCTCCGACCTGGTCTACTTCCGCCTGGACCCGAGGATCACCGAATGAGCGCACTGATGCAGGAGCCGCGCGGCCGGCACCGAGCCGGCCAGCGACCGAGCGCCGCAGCGCGGCGGCTTCTTCCTCGGCCTGCTGCGCGACCGCAAGGCGGCTGCGATCGGCCTCGGCCTGATCTTGTTCTTCGTGGTGCTCGCGATCATCGCGCCGCTGATCTCGCCGTACAGCCCGACCGCGCAAAGCTGCGGCACCGGCCCGTCGGCGGTCTACGCGCCGATCTCGCGCGCCATCACTGGCTGGGCTGCGACGACGGCGGCATCGACATGCTCAGCGAGCTGATCCAGGGCGGCCGGATCTCGCTGATCGTCGGCTTCGCGGCGACCCTCGTCGCGATGGTCATCGGCGGCGGCGTCGGCATCGTCTCCGGCTACTTCGGCGGCTGGGTGGACATCGCGCTCATGCGCATCACCGACTACCTGCTGGTCATCCCGGACCTGGTGTTCGCGATGGTGATCGCCGACATCTGGGGGCCGAGCCTGTTCCACGTGATCCTGGTCATCGGCATCCTGGAATGGACCGGCACGGCCCGCGTCATCCGGGCGCAGGTGATGAGCGTGAAGGAGCGCGTCTACGTCAAGCGCGCCAGGGCGCTCGGGTCGGGTCACGCCCGGATCATCGCCAAGCACATCCTGCCGCAGGTCGGCCCGCTGCTGATCGCCAACACCGTGCTGACCATCGCGATCGCGATCTACCTGGAGACGGCGCTGGCGTTCCTCAACCTGGAGGACCCGACGGTGACCACCTGGGGCACGATCCTCGAGCACGCGTTCAACCGCGGCGCGGTCAGCTCCGGCGCCTGGTGGGCGATCGTGCCGGACGGCATCTGCATCGCGCTGGTCTGCGTCGGCTGCTTCCTGCTCGGCCAGGCGATCGAGGACGCGCTGAACCCGCGGCTGAAGATCGCGCACCTGTCGCTGACCCGGTGGAAGATCCGCACCCTGGCCGGACGGGGGGCGGACGCGATATGACGCAGCCTGCTGGAAGTCGAGGACCTGCACGTCTGGTTCGAGCCGCCGCGCGCGGCGCCGGTGCACGCGGTCCAGGGCGTCAGCTTCGACCCTCGAGCCGGGGCGAGCGGTTCGGCCTGGTCGGCGAGTCCGGCTGCGGCAAGACCACGACGATCCTCGCGCTGATGGGCCTGCTGCCGCCGAACGCCTCGCTGGCCGGCCAGGTCCGGCTCAACGGCACCGACATCCTGGCCGGCGGCGAGGACTCGGTCCGGCCGTTACCGCTGGAAGGACATCGCGATGGTGTTCCAGGGCGCGATGAACGCCCTGAACCCGGTCAAGAAGGTGGGCTGGCAGATCGCCGAGCCGATGGCCTTCCACGGCGTCGCCGAGGGCAAGGCCGCGCTGGAGCGCGCCGGCGAGCTGCTGGAGCTCGTCGGCATCCCGGCCAGGTCGGCCGAGCGGTACCCGCACGAGTTCTCCGGCGGCATGCGCCAGCGGGCGTCGATCGCGATGGCGCTGGCCTGCGAGCCGAAGATCCTGCTCGCCGACGAGCCGACGACCGCGCTGGACGTGATGGTGCAGGCGCAGATCCTGGAACTGCTGACCAGGCTGTCGGACGAGCTCGGCCTCGGCGTGATCCTGGTCACGCACGACCTGCCGGTGGTCGCGCAGGTCTGCGACCGGGCCGCGGTCATGTACGCGGGCGAGATCGCCGAGACCGGGCCGATGGAGGCGCTGTACCACGACCCGCGGCACCCCTACACCCGGCTGCTGTTCGCCGCCACGCCTGACCTGTACGGCGACTGGACGCCGTCACCTCGATCCCCGGTGCGCCGCCGCGGCTGGACTCGCCGGTGACCGGCTGCGCGTTCCGGCCGCGCTGCGACGTCGCGATGGATCGGTGCGCCACCGACCATCCGCGCGCTGCTGCAGGTCGGCGACCAGCATCACGCCGCGTGCCTGCGGGCAGGCAGCGACTAGCGGCCAACTGGCGGAGGCGACATGAGTGACACGCAGGCTTTCGTTCCGCCGGTACCGGCAACGGGGTCAGCTCCCCTGGCGGCCGAGCGAGCCAGCGCGGCCGGGCTGGCGAGCACCGATCCCGGCCTGTCCGCGCCGTTGCTCGAGGTCACCGATCTGGTCACCCACTACCCGGTGCGGCGCAAGCTGACCGAGGCCGCGACCCGCAGACCGCGCCGCGTGGTGCGCGCGGTCGACGGCGTGAGCTTCAGCCTGAACCGCGGCGAGATGATGGCGCTGGTCGGTGAGTCCGGCTGCGGCAAGACCAGCACCGTGCAGACGATCCTCGGCATGGTCAAGCCAACCAGCGGCGCGGTCCGGCTGAACGGCAGGCGACATCACCGGGCTGGCGGACCGGCAGATGCGGCCGCTGCGCCGCACCGTGCAGATGATCTACCAGGACCCCTACGAGTCGCTCGACCCGCGGTTCCGGGTCCGCCAGACGGTCGAGGAGCCGATGCTGGTGCACGGCATCGGCAGCTCCAAGGCGGAGCGGCAGGAGCTCATCGTCAAGGCGCTGGAGCAGGCGGGCCTGCGCCCGGCCGAGATGTACCTGGACCGCTACCCGCACGAGCTGTCCGGCGGCCAGCGGCAGCGGGTGGCGATCGCGGCCGCGCTGGTGCTCGGCCCGCAGTTGCTGCTCGCCGACGAGCCGGTGTCGATGCTCGACGTGTCGGTCCGGGCCGGCGTGCTGTCGCTGCTGGACGGCCTGCGCAGGAACGCGGACATGGGCATCCTGATGATCACCCACGACCTGTCGACCGCCGCGCACTTCGCCGACAAGATCGCGGTCATGTACCTCGGCCGGATCGTCGAGCACGGCGCTGCGGCCGAGGTCGTGCGCGAATCCGCAGCACCCCTACACCAAGGCGCTGCTGTCGGTCGTGCCCAAGCGCGATCCGCGGGACAGGTCGGTACCGCAGATCCTGACCGGCGAGACGCCGAACCCGAGTCGCCGTTCCCGCGCGGCTGCCGGTTCCACCCGCGCTGCCCGCTGGCGGTTGCTGGCCAGTGCCGGACCGAGGATCCGCGTGCTCCGGCACGTTGGCGGTCACCTCGCCGCCTGTCACCTGGCCTGACGGCATGACAGCGCCATCCGAGCAGGCGGACGGCTCCGGCCCGGCGGCCAGAGCCGCCGCGCGCTCCGCGCATCCCGTCGTCCGCGAGCTGCACGGTCGCCGCGACGTCGATAACTACGCCTGGATGCGCGACCACGCCGCACCGGCACTGGCGCGGGTACCTGGAGGCCGAACGCGCCTACTACGACGAGCAGACCGCGCGGCTGGCGCCGCTGACCGACGAGTTGTTCGCCGAGGCGGTAGCGCAGGACGGCGACGGGCACGGAGGACTCGGTCGGCTGGACGCTGCGCGGGTACCGGTACTGGCACCGGACGCCGGCCGGGGCGGAGAACCGCCAGTTGCTGCGCGCACCGGCCGGCGGCGGCGCCGAGCAGGTGCTGCTCGACGAGAACGTGCTCGGCGCGCCGACCGGCTACGTCGAGATCGGTACGGCCGAGCCGAGCCCGGACGACCGGCTGCTCGCCTGGTCGGCCGACACCACCGGCGCGGAGATCTACCAGCTGCGGTTCACCGACCTGCGGACCGGCGACGCAGCTGCCTGACCTGATCGAGCGCAGCTACCCTGGCGGCGCCTGGGCGAGTGACTCGGCGCACTTACTTCTACCTGGTGCCGGACGAGCTGAACCGGCCGCACCAGGTCTGGCGGCACGCGGCTCGGCACGCCGGCCGGCGCGGACGTGCTCGTCTACGAGGAGTCCGACGCCCGTTTCGAGCTGACCTTGCATGCGTCCCGGAGCGGCGAGCTGATCGTTATTACCGCCGCCTCGAGGGACACCACCGAAGTGCGGATCATCCCGGCCAGCCAGCCAGCGAGCGCAGCCGTGCTGATCGAACCGCGCCGCCGTGGCGTCGAGTACCGCGTCGACCACGTGACCGGCGCGGCGGGCGACGCCGGCGAGCTGCTGATCGTCACCGACGACGGGGCAGGCGACGGGTCAGCGGCCGAGTTCACCTTGATGCGCGCGCCGGTCGCGGCTCCGGGCCGGGCGCACTGGGCCCTGGTCGACTGCGCGGCCATCTGGCCCGCCAGGTCGGACACCAGGCTGGTGCGCTGCGACGTTCTGGCCGGGCACCTGCTGCTGACGCTGCGGCGCGGCGGTGACCCGCTGCTGGCGATCACTGACCTGACGGTCGGCCGCGTTCGCGAAATACGGCCCGCGCTGATGGCCGGCTCGATCGCGCTCGCGTACGCGCCGGACTACGCGGCCGGCTCGGTGGTGATCGTGGAGGAGTCGCTGATCGAGCCGCCGCGCTGGTCGGAGCTGGACCTGGCCCGCGGTTCCCGCCGCGAGCTGAAGCGAGCCGAGGTGCCTGGCTACGATCCTGCTGCGTACCGCACCGAACGGCGCGCGGCGGTTGCGGCCGATGGCGCGGCAGTCCCGGTGACTTTGGCCTACCGCGTGTCAACGCCGCTGGACGGCACGGCAGGTTGCCTGCTGTACGGCTACGGCGCCTACGAAGCCTGCCTCGACCCGGAGTTCGACCGCAGCCTGCCGTCTGTGCTGGACCGGGGCATGGTGTACGCGGTCGCGCACGTCAGGGGCGGCGGCGAGTGCGGCCGAGGCTGGTGGCAGCAGGGACGGCTGCGGGCCAAGCCGACGACTTTCAGCGATTTCATCGAAGTGGCCGGCTGGCTGGCCGGCCAGCCGGGGACATCCGCAGCAGTGGTCGACGGGCACCGGATAGTCTCCCGCGGACTGTCGGCTGGTGGCCTGCTGCAGGGCGCGGTCTACTCGCGCGCGCCGCACCGCTGGCGTGCCGTCGTCGCGGAAGTGCCATTCGTGGACTGCGTCACGACGATGCTGGACCCGGACATTCCGTTGACCATTAATGAGTGGGACGAATGGGGCGACCCGCGGGATGCCGGTGACTTTGCCTGCCTGCGGTCTTATTCGCCGTACGACAACCCGCCGGCCGGGCCGCGGCCGAGCCTGCTGGTGACCGGTGCGGTGCATGACCCGCGCGTGCTGGTGCACGAGCCGGCCAAGTGGGTAGCCAGGCTGCGCGAGACCGACTCGGCCGGCAGCCAGGTGCTGTTCCGGGTAGAGCTGGGTGCTGGCGCGCACACCGGCCCGTCCGGCAGGTTCGGGCAGTTGCGCTACGAGGCGGAAGTTGCGGCCTTCATCCTGGACGCCGTGCGCCAGATCCGCTAACGGCTTGCCTGGCCGTTGTGCGCAGTGGGTCAGCCGTTACTAGCGATATCGCTGTTATTCAAATGTTACACACTGACAAATGTTCGTATTGAGCCTTTGCTGTTAGCGTCCGGCGTGAGTTGACATATCCGCCCGCGTGCGAGGAGACGGCGCGCGGCGGGCCAAGGCGCGCGGCCGGGATCCGGTCGCCAGCGGAATGAGGCGTTGCATGCAGCGAAGCATGACGGGTCGCGCTCGAGCGCGGACTTTACGACGGACAAGTGCCCTGGTGACGGCGGCGGCCTGCGTGCCAGGCTCTGATCGCCTTCCAGTCGGCCGCCGCGTCCGCGGCACCTAGCGCTGCCGCCAGTACCGCGAGCGCGGGCCCGGCGCCGATGACCAAGGCGCTCGCGGCGCAGCTATCGCGGAACGTCAACCAGCACGTGATCGTGCTCATGAAGACTCAGCTCACCGAGGACAAAGTGGGCAGCCGGGCCGCGACCCTGCGCGCGGCAGCGATCAGCCGTACCCAGACGCCGCTGCTGACCGAGTTGCGCCAGGTGCACGCCACGCACGTCAAGGCCTACCAGCTCGTCAACGGCTTCGCCGCCACCGTCTCCAAGGGCGAGGAAGCGCGGCTGCGGGCCAACCCCAGCGTCTCCGCGGTCATCCCGGACGTCGCCATCCCGCTGGGACAGCCGGCCGCCGCGCCGGCTAAGACGATCTCGGCACGCAGTTCAACGCCCAAGGCGTCGGCCAAGGCGGCCGACGCGTCGACCTCGCTGACGCCGAATACGATCCCGGGTGCCTGCAGCAGCAACGTGAACCAGCCGCAGCTCGACCCCGAGGGACTCGCGCTGACCAACACAGACTCCGCCAACAGCCACCAGCAGACCGCGCGGTCGCTGGGCATTACCGGGGCCGGCGTCAAGGTGGCCTGGATCGCGGACGGGGTGGACCCGAACAACGTCAACTTCATGAGGTCCGACGGCACGTCGGTCTTCGATCCTGCCACCGGCGGGGACTACCAGGACTTCACCGGTGATGGCCCAGGCCAGATCACCGGCGGCGACGAGGCTTTCCTGGACGCGAACACCATCGCTGGTCAAGGCATCCAGGTGTACGACGTCAACGGCTTCAGCGCTCAGGCCGACGCCACCGCCTGCTACCTCAGGATCGAAGGCGTTGCGCCAGGCGCGAGTCTGGTCGGACTCGATGTGTTCGGCTCCTTCGAGGACACGACCGAGTCCAATTTCCTGCAGGCGATCAACTACGCGGTCGAGGTCGACCACGTCAACGTGATCAACGAGTCGTTCGGCTCCAACCACTTCCCCGACGTCGCGGCGCTGGACGCCACCGATCAGTTCGACAACGCGGCCGTCGCGGCTGGCGTGGTGGTCAGTGTCTCCAGCGGAGACGCTGGCGCCTTCAACACGATCGGATCGCCGTCCACCGACCCGAACCTGCTCTCCGTCGGCGGGTCCACGGACTTCCGCTTCTACGCGCAGACCAACTACGCGGGCGCGCGGTACTTCGCGACGACCGGCTGGCTGAACGACAACATCAGCTCCCTCAGTTCCGGCGGGACCAACGAGGCTGGCGGTACCGTCGACCTGGTGGCGCCGGGTGACCTGAGCTTCGCCTCGTGCAGCACCAACACCGCGATCTTCACCGAGTGCGCCAACTTCAAGGGCCAGGCGTCCGACGTCGAGGAGAGCGGCGGCACAAGCGAGTCTTCGCCGTTCGCGGCCGGGGCTGCTGCCCTGGTCATCCAGGCCTACCGCAAGACCCACGGCGGAGCGACACCGACGCCCGCGCTCGTGAAGCAGATCCTGGTCAGCACGGCCACTGACCTCGGGGCGCCGGCCACCGAGCAGGGCGCCGGCCTGCTCAACTCCTACAAGGCAGTTGAACTGGCAGAGTCGATTCACACCAGCGATGGCTCGCCCGCGCCAGTCGGCGACACGCTGCTGGCGAGCAGCAGCCAGCTCAGCGCGACCGGCATGCCGGGCAGCAGTCAGAGCTGGCCGGTGACGATCACCAACACCGGCGCGCACCCGCAACTGGTCGGCGTGCACGGCCGGACCATCGGTCCCAGCCAGGACGTGCAGACCGGCAGCATCACGCTGACCGACGGCGTCAGCAACGAGTTCGCTAACTACCAGGGCCTGCAGAACAACTACGGTGTCTTCCACTTCACCGTGCGGCGGGGTCAGGGCTGGCAGCCTCACTGACCTGGCCGGGCAATCCGGTGTTCTGCCTGGAGGAGCAGTGCAACGCCGGGCAGAATTCGCGGGTCAGGCTGATCCTGGTCGACCCGGCCAGGCTGGCAGCGCATTCGTTGCCCCAGGGTCCTGGCAACTTCGGCAGCGTAGACGTGCGATACCCGGCAGCAGGCACCTGGACGGGCGTCATCTTCGGCGACGTCGCCGCGGATGGCGGGACGAACGGCGCCGTTCCCTGGCAGGTATCTACCCAGCAGTTCGTGCCGTTCGGCTCGGTGTCCCCGAGCCACCTGCTGCTGGCACCCGGCCAGAGCCGCACCGTCACCGTGTCGGCGACAACCCCGGCGCAGCCGGGCGACGCGTCCGGCTCCATCGTGCTCTCGTCCACGGGCGGCGGTTTCGACAGCTACCTGGGCCCGGAGAGCAACTCCATCGCCGTGACCCTGCGCAGCCTGGTCGACGTCAAGTCGGGCGGCGCCTTCAGCGGAGTGCTGACCGGCGGCAACGGGCGCGCTCCTGGTGAAGGCCAGGAGGAGTTCTACGAGTTCAACGTCGGCAAGCACGTGCACAACATCACGGCCAACGTGTCCATCGCCAACGACCCGACCGACCCGATCGGGACCTACCTTGTCAGCCCCGACGGTGACACGCTCGGCTACGGCGAGAACAACCTCAACGGCACGGCCCTGACGTCGGCGACCGCCTACACCCTCGACCCGGTGCCGGGCACCTGGACGCTGGTAGTGGACTTCGCCGAGCCAGTAGTCGGGAACGAGCTGTCGGAGCCCTACTCCGGCAACATCATTTTCAATGGCGTGTCGGTAAGTGCTGCCGGAGTGCCGGACAGCAGGCATGCCAGCCTGGCTGCGGGCGCTCCCGTCACGGTTCCGGTGACTATCACCAACAACGGGGCTGCGGCGGAGGACTTCTTCGTCGACGCCCGGCTCGACGGGACGGCGCCGATGACACTGATCCCGCAGTTCGGGACCACGTTGACCAACACGCTGCCGCTGGCGGGCAACCCGCCATTCTGGATCGTCCCTTCGGAGACCTCCAGCGTGTCGGTCTCGCAGACGTCGAGCTTGCCGAGCATGTTCGACCTGTCACCTGGCGGGGTGGGCGCTCCCGACCTGTCCAGCTCGGCTCCCGGTACGGCGCTGTGCGCTGACTCAGCGTCGGTGACCTATTCTCCGCCGGGCGGCACCGTCACGACCGGCGAGTGGGATGCGGTTCCGTCGGAATGCGGTCCTTACCAGGGTCCGGCTCCGGCCGGCACGGCGACCGACGGCATTGTCGCCCAGGCCAAGCCGTTCGACCTGGCGGTGACGTCAGACACCGGCGACTTCTGGCAGTTCGCGGTCAACGAGAACGCGGCATTCAGCCCGCTCGTGCTGAACCCGGGTCAGACGGCGACGGTGAACGTCACGATCACGCCGTCGGCTGCAGCGGGCTCGGTCGTCAGCGGTGTTCTGTACGTCGACGCTCTGCTGAATGACATCCCGCCGTACGAGCAGGCGGCCGGCAACGAGCTGGCCGGCATTCCCTACGAGTACCGGGTCAGCGGCTGAGGCAGTACCGCGCAGCACTGACGCACGAGGGGCGGGCCGTCGCCAGCCCCTCCGGCGTCTGGTCAGCCGGTTATCACCGTCAGCCCGTCATCGCCATCAGGCAGCCGTCCCAGAACGCCGCGACCCGCGGCCGGTGCCTGCCCTGAACGGCGATCTCCAGTACGTCAGGACGCATCCCGCCGGCGGGCCGGAAGTAGACGGTCAGCTGCGCCGCCTGGCCTGGCGCCGGATCGACGGCGACGGTGACCGGCAAGAAGCCCGTGATGCCGGCCGGCTGACTGAGGGCAGCGTGCATCCAGGCGGGAGCGCCGGAGCAGCACATCCGCGGCCGCGCTGCCCATACCCAGACCTGGCCGTCGTTGGCCAGCAGCAGGCCGGCGGCGTCGCTGCTGATGTCTACCCGCACGCTGTCACGATAGGCCGCGTCGCAGCCTGCCGGAAAGGTCCTGACGTCGTTGGTGCGGATCATGGCAAGGCGGCGCGCGGGCGACCGTGATCTTCGGCGGTGAGAAACAATCACTTATGCTTGGTTTAGTCGGCCGCCCGAGGCCAGGCGCCCCGGTACGCAATCCGCCGCAGGATCAGGATCGGAGGACCCCGTGGCTGAACTCCGGCCGGTCCGGATCGGGAACGCGTCAGGCTTTTACGGTGACCGTCTCGCGGCGATGCGGGAGATGCTCGAGGGCGGCGATCTAGACGTCCTCACCGGCGATTACCTGGCCGAGCTCACCATGCTCATCCTCGGCCGGGACCGGCTGAAGGACGGCAACCTCGGGTACGCCCGCACGTTCTTGCGCCAGCTAGAGGACTGCCTGGGGCTGGCCATGGACAAGGGCGTCACCATCGTGGCCAACGCGGGCGGGCTGAACCCCGCGGGACTTGCCTGCGCCATCGGCGAGCTGGCTGACCGGCTCGGCCTCAGTCCGAAGATCGGCTACGTCGCGGGCGATGACCTGCTGCCGCGCGCCGCCGAGCTGGGCCTCCGCACGCCCGGTCAGGAGCAGCCGGTAGCGGCCAACGCCTACCTCGGCGGCTGGGGAATCGCGGCTTGCCTGAGCGGCGGGGCAGATGTGGTGGTCACCGGCCGGGTCACCGATGCCTCGCTCGTCGTGGGTCCGGCCGCCGCGTACTTCGGCTGGGGACCCGGCGATTTCGACGCGCTCGCCGGCGCCATGGCTGCCGGGCACGTGATCGAATGCGGCGCCCAGGCGACCGGCGGGAACTACTCGTTCTTCACCGAGATCGCCGACTTGCGGCACGCCGGCTTCCCGATCGCGGAGATCTCGGCGGACGGCTCCAGCGTGATCACCAAGCACCGCGGGCACCGGCGGCGCAGTGACCGTCGGGACCGTCACCGCCCAGTTGCTGTACGAGGTGGCCGGCCCGCGTTACGCCGGGCCGGACGCGACGCTGCGACTGGATAGCGTGCAGTTGCGCCAGGACGGCGAGGACCGGGTCTCGATCACCGGCGTCCGCGGTGAGCCGCCGCCGCCCGCCCTCAAGGTGTCCATGAACGTCCTCCGCGGATACCGCAACCAGGTGGAGTTCGTGCTGACCGGGCTCGACATTGACGCCAAGGCCCGGCTGGTGCGCGACCAGCTGGCTGAGCTGCTGCCGCCGGACACCCGGTGGGAGCTGGCCCGTACCGACCATGCCGACGCGGCAACGCGAGGAGCAGGCCAGCGCGACCTTGCGGTGCGTGGTCCGCGGCAACGACCAGCGGGCGATCGGCCGGGCGTTCTCCGGCGCGGCGGTGGAGCTGGCCCTGGCCAGCTACCCAGGATTCCATCTGACCGCGCCGCCCGGCGACGCGCAGCCGTACGGGGTGTTCACCGCCGCCTACGTCGACCGGGCTGAGGTCACGCAACTTGCCCGGCTGCCGGACGGCAGCTGGCGTGCCGCCTTACTGACCCGCCTGCTACCAGGCACTTGGAGCCGGTCCCTGAGCCCGCGCTGCCCGGCTGGACGGCCACCGGACCGTGCCGCAGGATGCCGCTGGGTGCGGTGGCCGGGGCGCGCAGCGGCGATAAGGGCGGCGACGCCAACGTCGGCTTGTGGGCGAAGGACGCGGCGGCCTGGCCGTGGCTGGCCGCCACGCTGACCGAGGACAAGCTGCGCGAGCTGCTGCCCGAGGCTGCGGAGCTGCCGGTCACCAGGTACCTGCTGCCGAACCTGCGCGCGGTCAACTTCGTGATCGGCGGCCTGCTCGGCGAGGGCGTCGCCGCGGGCGCCAGGTTCGACCCGCAAGCCAAGGCTGTCGGTGAGTGGCTCAGGGCCCGGTATCTCGAGGTGCCCGAGGCGCTGCTATGACGGCGCTGCGCTCCGCGCTTGATGTCACCTCGGCAGGTTATGCCGCCAACCGGGAGGCGATGCTAGCCAAGCTGACGGAGATCGGGGCCGAGCACGAGAAAGCGATCGCGGGCGGAGGCCCGAAATACACAGACCGGCACCGCGGCAGGGGAAAGCTTCTCGTCCGCGAGCGGATCGAGCTACTGCTGGACCCTGATACCCCGTTCCTGGAATTGTCGCCGCTCGCGGCCTGGGGTACCGAATTCGCGGTGGGCGGCAGCGTGGTGACCGGAATCGGAGTGGTCGAGGGTACCGAGTGCCTCATCTCCGCGAGCGATCCGACGGTCCGCGGCGGCACCAGCAATCCGTGGACGGTGCGCAAAACCTTCCGCGCGCACGACATCGCGCTGGCCAACCGGCTGCCTGTCATCTCGCTGATCGAGTCGGGCGGCGCCGACCTGCCGACCCAGAAGGACATCTTCATCCCCGGCGGGCGGACGTTCCGCGACCTGACCAGGCTGTCGGCGGACGGGATACCGACGATCACGCTGGTGTTCGGCAACTCCACCGCGGGCGGCGCGTACGTGCCTGGCATGTCCGATCACGTCGTGATGATCTCCGGGCGGTCCAAGGTCTTCCTCGGCGGGCCGCCGCTGGTCAAGATGGCGACCGGTGAGGAGTCCGACGATGAGTCGCTCGGCGGCGCGCAGATGCACGCGCGCGTCTCCGGGCTCGCCGATTACCTGGCTGCCGACGAGCAGGACGCCATCAGGATCGGCCGCCGGATCGTAGCCAGGCTGAACTGGCGCAAGCAGGGTCCTGGTCCTGCTGTCGCGCCTCCTGCGGCGGTCCGGCCGCCGCTGTTCGACGAGGAGCAGCTGATCGGAATCGTGCCACCGGACCTGCGGATTCCGTTCGACCCGCGGGAGGTGATCGCGCGGGTGGCAGACGGTTCTGATTTCGACGAGTTCAAGCCTGACTACGGCGCCAGCCTGGTTACCGGCTGGGCGAACGTGCACGGGTACCCGGTGGGCATCCTCGCCAACGCGCAGGGCGTGCTGTTCAGCGCCGAGTCGCAGAAGGCCGCCCAGTTCATCCAGCTGGCCAACCAGGTGGACACGCCGCTGATCTTCCTGCACAACACCACCGGGTACATGGTCGGCAGCCAGTACGAGCAGGCCGGCATCATCAAGCACGGCGCGTTGATGATCAACGCGGTCTCGAACTCGGCGGTGCCGCACATCTCGGTCCTGCTCGGCGCGTCCTACGGCGCCGGGCACTACGGCATGTGCGGCCGCGCCTACGAACCGCGGTTCCTGTTCGCGTGGCCGAGTGCCAAGTCAGCGGTGATGGGCCCGGCGCAGCTGGCCGGCGTGCTGTCGATCGTGTCGCGAGCAGCGGCCGAGGCGGCCGGCCGCCCGTTCGACGAGGACGCGGACGCGGCGATGAAGGCGGTGGTGGAGGCGCAGATCGAGGCAGAATCACTGCCGATGTTCTTGTCCGGCCGGATCTACGACGACGGCATCATCGATCCGCGCGATACCAGGACAGTACTCGGCCTGGCGCTGTCAGTTATCCATGGTGCGCCGGTCCGCGGCACCGCGGGCTACGGCGTCTTCCGGATGTGAGGGCGATGCTGACCAGCGTGCTCGTGGCCAACCGCGGCGAGATCGCCCGCCGGGTGTTCCGCACCTGCCGGGATCTCGGCCTGGCCACCGTTGCCGTCTACTCCGATCCTGACGCGGGCTCTCCGCACGTCGCCGAGGCAGGCGCCGCGGTCCGGTTGCCGGGTGCCGCGCCCGCGGACACCTACCTGCGCGCCGATCTGCTGATCGACGCTGCGCTGCGGTCGCACGCCGACGCCGTCCATCCCGGCTACGGGTTCTTGTCGGAAAACGCAGCATTCGCCGGTGCGGTGCAGGACGCAGGCCTGACCTGGATCGGCCCGCCGCCCGCCGCGATCGAGGTCATGGGCAGCAAGATCGAGTCCAAGCGGCTGATGGCAGCGGCGGGGGTCCCGGTCCTCGGCGAACTCGATCCGCTGGCGCTGACCGACGCCGACCTGCCGGTGCTGATCAAGGCGTCGGCGGGCGGCGGCGGCCGCGGCATGCGGGTGGTGCGGTCGCTCGCTGAGCTGCCTGCCGAGCTTGCGGCCGCCAGGTCCGAGGCCGGGTCTGCCTTCGGTGACCCGACGGTGTTCTGCGAGCCGTACCTCGAGCGTGGCCGGCACATCGAGGTGCAGGTGCTGGCCGACGCGGCCGGCACCATCTGGACCGTCGGCGAACGCGAGTGCTCGATCCAGCGCCGGCACCAGAAGATCATCGAGGAGGCACCGTCCCCGCTGGTGCAGCGAGTGCCCGGCATGCGGGAGCGGCTCTTCGGCGCGGCGCGGACAGCAGTGCGCGCGGTCGGCTACGTCAATGCGGGAACCGTCGAGTTCCTCGCCGACGACAGCGGCAGGTTCTACTTCCTGGAGATGAATACCAGGCTCCAGGTCGAGCACCCGGTGACCGAGTGCACCACCGGCTACGACCTGGTCGCGCTCCAGCTGCAGATCGCGGCGGGCAGGTCGCTGCGCCCTCAGCCGCTCCCGCCCGTGGGTCATGCCATCGAGGCCAGGCTCTATGCCGAGGACCCGGCGGCCGGCTGGCAGCCGCAGAGCGGCACGGTGCACCGGTTCTCGCTGCCTGGCCAGTTCGCCGAATTCCGGCCCGCGGCGGGGCCGCCTCGCGCGGCCGCCGGGGACCGGCCGGCGGCGGCGGAAGGGCTTGCCGAGGTCGCCGAGGCCGCGCCGTCGCTGCGGCTTGACTCCGGCGTGGCCGACGGCAGCCAGGTGGGGATCTTCTACGATCCGATGCTGGCCAAGGTGATCTGCTGGGCAGCGGGGCGTGAGCAGGCGGCCGGCGCGCTGGCCGGCGCGCTGGCCGGAGCCCGGATCCACGGGCTGACGACCAACAGGGACTTGCTGGTCAACGTGCTGCGGCACCCGGCTTTCCTGGCCGGCCTTACCGATACGGCGTTTTTCGCCACGCACGGTCTGGCCAGCCTGGCTGCCCCGCTGGCAGCCGAGGAGACCGTGCAGTTGGCCGCGCTCGCTGCGGCGCTAGCCGATGCCGCTACCCGGCGGTCGGCCGCCACAGTGCTCGGCGGGCTGCCGAGTGGCTGGCGGAACGTGCCCTCGCAGCTGCAGCGCAAGGAGTACGAACAGCCGGCCGGTGCTGGCCGTTGCCGGGTCGGCTACCGGCTCGGCCGGGACGGGCTGGCCGTCGAGGGACGCGACGACGTGCGGCTAGTCTCGATGGCGCCTGACCTGGTCGAGCTTGAGGTAGCCGGGGTTCTGCGCCGGTTCGAGGTCGCCGCGTATCCCGGCCTGGTCTGCATCGACTCAGCCCTCGGCCCGGTCGCGCTGCACCCGGTGAGCAGGTTCACCGACCCGGCTAGCCAGGTCGTGGCCGGCTCGCTGCTAGCACCGATGCCAGGCACCGTCGTCCGGCTTGCTGCCGTCGTCGGCGAGCAGGTCGCCGCCGGTCAGCCACTGCTGTGGCTGGAGGCGATGAAGATGGAGCACGCGATCTCGGCTCCGGCCGCGGGGATCGTCGCCGAACTGCCCGTGACCGCAGGCCAGCAGGTAGCGGTGGGCAGCGTGCTCGCCGTCGTCAAGCCCGAGAAGGAGGCGGAGTGAACTTCACCGAGACCGACGAGCAGCAGGCGCTGCGGGCTGCGGTGGCCGACCTCGCGGCCAAGTACGGCTACGCCTACTTCACCAAGCAGGCCCGCACCGGCGGACGGCTGACCGAGCTGTGGCAGGAGGCAGCCAAGCTCGGGTTCATCGGGGTCAATCTGCCAGCGGAGTATCGGCGGCGGCGGAGCGGGTCTGTACGAGCTGGCGATCGTGCTGGAGGAACTCGCCGCGGCGGGATGCGGCCTGCTGATGATGGTGGTCTCGCCCGCGATCTGCGGCACGATCATCGCCAGGTTCGGGACGCAGGAGCAGAAGCAGCACTGGCTGCCGAAGATCGCCAGCGGTTCCTCGATCATGGCGTTCGGCATCACCGAGCCGGACGCCGGGTCGAACTCGCACAAGCTGACCACGGTGGCCACCCGCGACGGCGACACCTGGGTGCTGAACGGCCGCAAGATCTACATCTCCGGAGTCGACGAGGCCGAGGCCGTGCTGATCGTCGGCCGCACCGCTGACGCCAAGACCGGCAAGCTGCGGCCTGCCCTGTTCGTCGTGCCCACCGACACGCCAGGCTTCAGCTACCAGCCGCTGGAGATGGATATCGTCATGCCGGAGAAGCAGTACCTGCTCTTCCTCGACGACGTGAAGCTGCCAGCCAGCGCGCTGATCGGCGCCGAGTCGGCGGCGATCCTGCAGCTGTTCGCCGGGCTTAACCCAGAGCGGGTCATGGCCACGGCGATGGCCGTCGGATCGGCGCGGTACGCCCTCGGCAAGGCCATCGGCTATGCCAGGGAGCGGACAGTCTGGAGCGTGCCGATCGGCGCGCACCAGGGCCTGGCCCACCCGCTCGCCCAGGTCAAGATTGAGCTGGAGCTGGCCAGGCTGATGATGCAGAAGGCCGCCACGCTGTACGACGACGGCGACGACATGGGCGCGGGAGAGGCGGCGAACATGGCGAAATACGCCGCGGCCGAAGCCAGCATCAGGACCGTCGACCAGGCCATCCAGGTGCTTGGCGGAAGCTCGATGACCGCGGAGTTCGGCCTTGCCTCGATGCTCGCTAACGTGCGGACGACAAGGATCGCCCCGGTCAGCAGGGAGATGATCCTGAACTTCGTCGCGCAGTACTCGCTCGGCCTGCCGAAGTCCTACTAGTCATGGAGCACGCGATGACCGACCAGCTTGTGCAGTACTCGACCGACCGTGGCATCGCCAGGATCGCGCTCGATTCGCCGCGCAACCGCAACGCGCTGTCGGCCGCCCTGGTCGGGGAGCTGACTCGCGCGCTGACGGACGCGGCCGCGGACCAGTTCGTTCGCGCGGTCGAGCTGACCCATACCGGCTCGACGTTCTGCGCCGGTGCGGACCTGTCCGAGGCCAGCCAGGGCGGCATGAAGGCCGGCGCGGCGCGGGTGATGACGTTGCTGAGGCTCATCGTCAGCCTGCCGAAGCCGGTGGTCGGCAGCATCGACGGGCATGTCAGAGCCGGCGGCCTCGGCCTGATCGGCGCTTGCGACATCGTCGTCGCCGGCCCCGAGTCCACCTTCGCGTTCTCCGAGGTAAAGCTCGGGCTGGCGCCAGCGATGATCTCGCTGACCACGCTGCCGCGGCTGAACCCGCGGGCCGCCAGCCGCTATTACCTCACGGGGGAGACGTTCGACGCGGCGACGGCGGCGCGGATCGGGCTCGTCACCGAGGCCGTGCAGGACATCGACGCCGGCACGATGATCGTGCTCGACGCGTTGCGCACAGCCTCGCCGCAGGGCTTGCGGGAGACGAAACCGCTGCTCACGAGCGGGCTGCTGGCCGGCTTCGACAGCAGGGCCGATGACCTCGCCGAGTTGTCCGCGCGACTGTTCGGCTCGGCTGAGGCCGCTGAGGGGATGGCCGCGTTCCTGGCGAAGCGGCCGCCCTCCTGGGCGGCCGGCTAGCCGATGCAGGCCGTGACCGCCAGGCGGGAACCGCAGCAGGACCGGGGCCGGGCCACGCGCGCCCGGCTGCTGGAGTCGGCGGTGACCTGCCTGGCCGAGCTGGGCTGGCGCGGCGCGACAGTATCGGTGATCGCCGGCCACGCGGGCGTGTCACGCGGCGCGACCCAGCATTACTTCAGGACCAGGGAAGACCTGGTGACCGCAGCGCTGGAATACATGGCAGAGGTCAGGCTGGCCGAGATCAAGCGCGAGGCCGCCAGTCTGCCTGCCGCCGGCCGCAACCACACCACGGACGTGGTGGGCCTGCTGGTGCGGCTGTATACCGGGCCGCTGTTCCGGGCCGCGCTGCAGATCTGGGCGGCCGCCTCAGCCAGCGAATCCCTGCGCGACCTGGTGCTGCCACTGGAAACCCGGCTCGGACGGGAGGCGCACCGGGCAGCCATCGAATTGCTCGGTGCTGACGAGTCGTTGCCAGGCGTACACGAAGCCGTCCAGGCCACCCTTGACCTCGTCCGCGGCCTTGGCCTGGCCGACACGCTGGCCGACGACTCGCGCCGCCGCGACCGCGTGATCGGGCAGTGGGCGAGGATGCTGGACGAGGTAGTCCTCCCGGCCAGCGGCCAGCCGCGCAGCGCTGACTAGTCCGCAAGGTGCAGTGATACCCCGAGGCGGCGGGCAAGCTCCGTCGCCCGGCTGCGTTCAGCCGGGCTGAACTGCGACCCGTCGCGCGCGAAATGCAGGCGCCCGAGCCCGCCGCCGCTGTGGCGTCCGGCGCCGCTGGCGGCCCGATCCTCCTGGACGATGCGGATCCGTGCGCCGTTGTCCCAGGTCAGCTCCGCGACCGATGCTTGCGGTGTGTCCTTCCTGCTGACGACTTGACCGTCAAGGGCACCGGTGAACAGGCGGACTGCGGCGTCCAGGTCGGCTACGTAGTGCTCGGTCAGCGTGAACGCAGACCGGGGCCCTGGCGCGGGCAGCTCCGCCGGCGGTGCCTGTTCCGGTGCCTGGCCGGACTGCTCGGCGACCTGGATCACGACGCCATCGGCGTCCCTGGGATGCAGGAACGCCTCCTTCCAGCGCGGGCTCTGCAGACCGACGCGCACCGGCTCGATGCCGAGGGCCCGGACGCGTGCCAGGGTCGCGTGGATGTCGGGAACGATGAAATTAAGGTGATGCGGACCAGGGCCGCGAGCGGCCAGGAAGCGTTCGAGGAAGGCGGCATCGGGGCCTTCTGACGGCGTCAGCACCTCGATCTTCGGGCCCGCGCTGAAACGCAGCTGACCCCACCAGAAGCCTGGCGAGTCACCGCCGTAGGCCCAGGTACCGCCGAGCAGGCCTGCGAACAGATCCCAGGCGTCCGGCAGCGCGCGGGTGCTGATGGCGACGTGATCCAGGACGGGATTCATGATGATCACTCGCTATCTCGGAGTCGCTGCGGTACCGCAGACGATGCTAACTGACGTCTTGCCGCGCTGCTGCTGGCGGAATGACCAGGCCAGCGCACTTGTTGCCCAGGTCAGAGCAGTAAGCCCAGCCAGCGGCAGGGAGGTACCGATGCGCCGCGCCAAGGCCACCCACGCGATACCGGCCGAGATCCAGAAGCCGGACGAGCAATGGCGGCAGGAGCTCACGCAGCAGCAGTACAACGTGCTGCGGCGCGGTCACACCGAGCCCGCCTTCACCGGCCAGTACGTCCACGTCAAGGACGGCGGTGCCTACTGCTGCGCGGGCTGCGGGAGCGAGCTGTTCCGCTCCGACGCCAAGTTCGAGTCGGGCACCGGCTGGCCGAGCTTCTACGAGCCCGCCATCGCCCGCGCTGTCGAGCTACGGCCGGATAACAGCCTGTTCATGCGCCGCACCGAGGTGGTGTGCCGCCGCTGCGGCGGGCACCTAGGGCACGTCTTCGCCGACGGGCCGGCCCCGACGGGCCAGCGCTACTGCATTAACTCCTGCGCGCTGGCGTTCGAGCCGGCGCCGCCTGCCTAGCCGTCAGCGGCCGACAGGACCCGCTAAGGGCGGACTGGGCCTCGCCAGATCCCTGAGCCTCAAACACTGTGGATTTCCACGCTGCGAGTCCTGGCCGCCCGACCGCATCATGAGCGGAGGCGGACCGGTCGGCCATCTTCTCGTGTCGGCTGGCCGCGCATCGAGAGGAGCGGAAGGCGATGCTGAGATTGCGAGTAAGTAGGGCGGTGATGACCGGGGCAGGGGCCCTAGCGCTGGTGGCGGGCGGCACCGCAGCGGGTGCCGCGATCGTAGGCCCGGTCGATAGTTCGGGCGTCATCCATAGCTGTTACAGCAACGCGGTGGTCGCCGGACAGCATGCGCTGACGCTGGCGGACTCGCCGTACACGTGCCCGAGGGGGTGGACGGCCATCTCCTGGAATGCGCAAGGACCGGCCGGGTCGCCAGGACCGCAGGGCAGTCCGGGACTGCAGGGCAGTCCGGGACCGCAGGGCAGCCCCGGGCCACAGGGATCAGCAGGGCCATCAGGACCGCCCGGACCGGGGCCGTCATCGCCGCCGCCGCCGGTGGCCGCACCGGACAATAGTCAGAGTGACCCGATCAACGTCGGCACGCTCGACTGCGACGGACCGTCGGTGAACGAGACCGGTGACAATATCGGCGGCTCGGAGGCCTGGTATCAGGTCACCTTCAACAACGACGGGAACTGTGCCCTGGTCGTCTCCTACACGGCCGACAACGACAGCGACGTGTTCGATGTCACGGGCCCCGGCACCTCGGATGTGGACACGAACGTGGGCGCGGACTTCTTGACCGGCGTCCCGGGTACGTTCCTGATCGACGTGCATGGCGGGACGAGCGGTGGGAGCTTCACGCTCAACTTCATTGCGCATTAGCAGTTTCGGGGCCTGCGGTGGTCATCCCGGTCGCTGCGTGTCAGCGACGGTGATGACCACCGAGGCCGGCCGAGCGAGGTGCGGGCCGAACGGGCCTTGACAGGTGATGATTTTGATCACCATCATGCGCTATGCCCGTATCACGACTTTCATGGCAAGTACTCGCCCTAACTGCTGCCCTAGCCTTGGTGGCAGGCGCCGCTCCCGGCGCTCTGGCCGCGGCCAGGCCAGAGCGATCCGCGGCACCAGGGGCGCGAGTCAGGGCGGCTGGAACGACGGCAGTGGCCAGCCGGGACCCGATCAAGGTCGGTTCGGTAACGCTGACCCCGTGCTCCGGCGTCAGCCTCGCCTGGTGCGGCACGATCAACGTGCCCTATCAGTACGGGCAGCCGAAGGCGGGCACCATCAGACTCGGTTTCATGTGGTACCCGGCGGCGTCGGGCAAGCCGTCCGGAACGATCATGGCTATCCAGGGCGGTCCGGGTTACGCCACTACCGACTACGCCGCGGACTACTACGCCATGTTCGCGGCTGGCGGCGAGCGGCACGACGTCTCGCTGCTGGGCACCGAGAACCTGCTGCTGGTGAACCTGCGCGGCACCGGCAACTCCTCGCCGTTCACGTGCAAGGCCCTTCAGGACTGGAACGTGGCCGACGGCATCGCGGCCTACACGACCGACACAGGCATGTGCGCCCACCAGCTCAACCACTCGCGCAAGCTGACCGGGTCGAGCAAGTACGTACGCGGCAGCAACCTGTACACCACCGCCATCGCGGCCCATGACGTCGCGTTCTTGCTGCACCGGCTGGAGCTGCCGACCAAGGTCGATCTGTACGGGGATTCCTACGGCACGTTCTTCAGCCAGGTCTTCACCGCGCACTACGCCAGCCTGCTCAGGTCGGTGACGCTGGACGCGGCGTACCCGGTCAGCCAGACAGATCCCTGGTACCCGCACACGATCTCGACGGCCAGGAGAGCCTTCACCATCGCCTGCGAGCGCAGCGTTGCCTGTCACCTGGCTGCGCCAGGATCGTCTTGGGCCAGGCTCGCCGCGCTCGCCAGGCAGCTGCGCAAGCACCCGATCGCCGGGAAGACCACCGATCCCTACGGCGACGTGCTGACCGAGACGGTCGGCGCGGACCAGCTCATCGAGCTCGTCAACGACGCGGGCGCGGACGAGATCGTGTACCGCGAACTGGACCCCGCGATCAGGGCGGTGACCGAGCACCACGACGACGCCCCGCTGCTCAGGCTCGCCGCCTGGGAGATCTTCACCGGCAACTCGGGCCCGGCCGACGAGTTCAACGACGGCTCCTACCAGGCGACCACGTGCCTGGACTACCCGCAGCCGTTCAACTACTCGGCCAGCCTGCCGAAGCGGCAGCGACAGTACGACGCCGCCGCGGCGGCGCTGCCGAAGAAGCTGTTCGCGCCGTTCACCGTGCACGACTGGGTGACCGAGGCTGACGAGGAATTCGACGCCTGCCTAGACTGGCCGGCCCCGCCGAAGACGTTCAAGCCGGTCAACCAGACCCCGAGGCCGTACGCGCCCAAGACGCTGCCGGTCCTGGTGCTGTCCGGCGACCTTGACTCGCTGACTACGCCGTTCGAGGGCCGGCAGACCGCTCAGGACATGGGTTCGTCGGCGCGGTGGGTCCTGGTACACAACGACGTGCACATCAACGCCATGGATGACACCTACGGCTGTGCTTCCGGTCTCGTCGACGAGTTCATCGCCGATCCGGCCGGGCTTCGGTCGATGAACGCCTCGTGCGTGAGCCACACGCCCGAGGTCCGGGTACTTGGCTCATTCCCGAGGACACTTGGCCAGGTGACGGCCGCGACAGCCGGGCCAGGTAACCAGGCGGGCAGCACCGGCCGGCGGCTGGCCGCCGTGGGGGCCGCGGTGGTCGCAGACGCCCAGTGGAACTGGTACTACGGCGATGGCGTGCACGGCTTCGGGCTCCGCGGCGGCACGGAGAACTTCAGCGGCCCGGCGGCCGCCACCGTCATCAAGTTCCACCGGGTCCGCTGGACCACCGATACCACCGTCAGCGGGCACGCCAGGTGGAACCAGGCGACGGGCCTGGTGCGCGCCTGGCTGCTGGTCACCGGTCCTGGCGCAAGCACGGCGAAAGTGGACCTGAGCTACCACGACTACGCCTCGCACCCGGCCGCGATCATCACCGGGACTGTCGCGGGCAAGGTGCTCGCGGCGCGGCTGCCGGCACCCTGATCCTGGTGCGCCGGCGGCTTTGTCCTCGCGAGCTACGCCACGCACCAGGCAGCAGGCGATTTCCTGAGCCCTGATGACCGACCGCCGCGCCTAGTCGCTCAGCAGCACTATCAGCGGCTGCGCCGCGATGATGAACGGCCACCGCAGGCTGGCCGCGGTGGAGGGCCTGACAAGCCGGATCGGCGGCACTACGGTGCGCGCTGCCTTGACGTGCCCGTGCATGACCACCTTGATCGTGGGCGCCCACTGCGGGTAGTGCGTGCTGTTGCCTGTGTAGTCGGCTGACCAGTACTCGGTACCCCTGGTGTCAGCGAAGCTGACGCTGAAGGTGCCCTTCTTACTCGTCTTAACCCACGTGACCTCGTACCAGATGGTGGCGTGCGCGCGCTTGGCGAATGCGATCAGGACGCGCTGACCGGCGTACCCGCGCCAGGTGCTGCCGGCGAGGTACTGCAAGGTGCCGCTGACAGTGATCTTCTTCCCGGCTGCCACAGTGTGCGGGGTGGTGGCGAAGTGGTAGTACCTGACCTCCGTCAGCCCCGCGAGCACCGGGCCGCTCGTCGCGCTCTGGTAGGCCGGGTCGCCGGACGGGAAATAGGCGCGGTAGTAGGCGCGCGGCATGGGTGCTCCGCCATGACCGCCGAAGACGACGCCGCTGCAGCCGGGCTCTGCCTCGGACGCGACGGTGCCAAGTACGTGCCACGGCCCAGTGGCGGAGGAACTGTACTGGATCTGCACTGTCGGGTTCTCAGCCGGCGCGGGAATGACGCTAGTGGCGAGGCAGCCGCCGACCGTCAGGTCCATGTCCTTGTTGACCTGGGCGAACCAGCCGGTGATGGTGGTCGGCCACAGCTGGGTGGCATCGATGAGCGTCTGCGCCTGCGCCAGGAACGGACTGCTGGCGGTGTCGTTGGGCTGGCTGCTGAGCTGCCAGGCGGTGGTGCCAGTGACCCGCGGCAGGTTCATGGTGAACGCACCGCCCGATCCGGTCAGCGCAGTGATCGGCGCCTGGTTCGGGGCAGTGGCGGTGATCAGGACGTTGGCGGGTGCGGCTGTCCAGGTGAAGCTTCCCGTCGCCTGGTAGTACAGATTGCCGGCGATGGACTGCAGACCGTACAGGGCAGTGGTAGCCGTGGCGACGATGTTCGTGGACAGGAACTGCGGGTCGTCCTGCGTGCTGGCTGAACTGGCGGCGAGGCTGACCGTCGGGTTCGCCGCGACGGACGCGGCGTACTGGTCGCCGAGGACGCCGACGACGCCGGCCACGGAGAAACTGCCGTTGGTGGCCGCGTTGGCCGTCCAGCTTGGCGGCGGCTGTGCCGTGCTGGTCTCGTCGGTGACCGTCACTGCCGTGCCGGCCGGCCAGCCGCCGATCGGGCAGCTCTGGGTAAGGCAGCCAAGCTGACCGGTCATGGTCACCGCCTGGTTAGGCGCGGTGGTGGTAAACGTCGGGGTCCAGCTATTGCCGAGGGTCACTGTCGGCTGCGTGACGTAACCGAAAGTGCCGGTCAGCGGGACGCCCGCGACGGAGTCCGCCGGAATATTGGTGTCGGTCGCGTCCGCCGTCGCGGTATAGGTGCCAGGCGGCAAGGTGGCCAGGTCCTTGGCCGGACTGGCCAGCACGTAGGTCTGCGGCAGGTCGAAACCGAAGGTTGACTGGTCGGTGAAGTCGCTCACGTCGAGCACGTCGGTGGCACCCGACATCAGGTGGACTGTCAGGGTTTGCAGCGGGAAGTCAGACGCGACAGTCACGGTGAGGTTGCCAGAGCCGTCGCCAGTGATCGGTGCCGGGAAGATGATCTCGTTGTTGTCGGCCGCTGCCGGGATGGCGGGGACGGCGACGGTGGCCGCCAGAGCGGCCACGCCGAGGGCGGCGAAGAGCCAGCGGCCGCGCGGACGCGGGGACTGGCCGGCAGGCGCAGAGCGCGTGCGGAATCGGCGTCGGGGCGCCACGCTTGGCCTCCGGGGAAAGCGAGATGGAAAACGAGTGTCCAGGTGACTGTAGCGGCGCGATCCGATGCCGGGCGCCAGTTAGCCGGATTTTCACTGCTCTGATACCGATGCGAACTCGCTGACCGGTCTGGCTCGGGTACGGCGCGCCGCCTGAGATCGAGCCCGACGTGCACCGATACTGGGCGATGTCACCGGACCGGAAGGAAAGCTCAGCGTGCGCAGCAGGCAGTACAGCCAGGACGTGCTGGCGGCTCCGGACCGCCGGCGCCGCGCCGCCGCGGGTCGCGGCCGAGCCAGGCCTCGTCGTCGAGGACAGCGCCGGTGACTTCTGCGGCGCCGTGGTCGGTTGCGAGAAGGACGCTGTCATCCTGGAGGACCGCCACGGCAGGCGTCGCGCGTTCCCCCTGACCAGCACGTTCTTGCTGGAGGGCAACCGGGTGGCGCTGGTCAGGCCCGCGGTATCCCGGCAGCAGGGCCACGCCAGGACCGCATCAGGTTCGATCGCGGTGCAGGGCGGCCGCGCCAAGGTGGCCAGGGCGAGCCGTATCTACGTCGAGGGCAAGCACGATGCCGAGCTGGTCGAGAGGGTCTGGGGTGATGACCTGCGCGACGTCGGCGTGGTGGTCGAGTTCCTCAACGGCATCGATGACCTGCCCGCGATCGTGGCGCAGTTCGCTCCTGAGCCGAGCCGGCGGCTCGGGGTGCTGGTTGACCACCTGGTAGCCGGGTCCAAGGAAAGCAAGATCGCGGCCAGGGTGACCGCCTCGCCGAACGTACTGGTGGTCGGGCACCCCTACATCGATGTCTGGGCGGCGGTCAAGCCAGCCGTGCTCGGGATCAGCCGCTGGCCGCAGGTGCCGCGCGGAACGCCGTGGAAGGAAGGCGTGCTGGCCGCGATCGGCTGGCCGCAGGACACGACCGCGGCGTGGCGGCACATCCTTGGCCGGGTACAGTCCTTCGCGGATCTTGAGCCCGCTTTCCTGGGCCGGGTCGAGGAACTGATCGACTTTGTGACGGCGCCGGGCAGCCGGTAGTCGCGGCAGGGCAGGTACGCCAGATGACTGAGCAGGAAGAACTCAAGGCACTCAGGGAACAGTGCACCAGGTTCCTGAACGGGCACGGGCCGGAGACCGCAGCCAGCATGCTGGCCACGATTCCGGCCGATACCCGGCTCGACAACTACGGCCAAGGCGGTGTTGTCGCTGATCTTGAGGCCGAGATATGCCGGTTGCTGGGGAAACCTGCGGCCACGTTTCTGCCCTCTGGCGTTATGGCACAGCAGGCGGTGCTCCGGGTTCACGCCGATCAGCGGAACCGCCGCACCGTGATCTTCCATCCGATGTGCCACCTCGAGCAGCACGAGGAGCAGGCCTACCAGCGACTGCACGGCCTGATCGGGCGCCCGGCTGGCGACCGGGACCGGCTTATGACCCTCGGCGATCTCACCGAGATCGCCGAGCCGCCGGCCGCGCTGCTGATCGAGTTGCCGCAGCGGGATATCGGCGGGCAGCAGCCCGAGTGGGACGACCTGGCGGCCCAGGTCGGCTGGGCGCGCGAGCGCGGCGCCGCGGCGCATCTGGACGGGGCCAGGATCTGGGAGTCGGCGGCCGGTTACGAGCGCACGCCGGCCGAGATCTGCGAGCTGTTCGACACCGTCTACGTGTCCTTCTACAAGGGGATCGGCGCGCTGGCCGGGTGCTGCGTGGCCGGCCCTGACGACGTGATCGGGCAGGTGCTTGACTGGCGGCGCCGGATGGGCGGCACGCTGTACGGCCTGTGGCCGAACGCCGCGTCGGCGTTGTCCTGCCTGGCGGAGCGGCTGCCGAGGTTCCCCGCCTATACCGAGCATGCACGCGCGGTCGGTGCCGCGCTCGCCGCCTTGCCAGGCGTCACCGTCATTCCCGACCCGCCGCAGGTTCCGATGATGCACCTGTTGCTGCGGGCCAGCATGGACGGCTACTCGGCGGCGGCCCGCAAGCTGGCCGCGGACCGCCGCATCTGGGTAGCGCCGGTCAGCCTGGCCGACGGCCGATCCAGGCGTGCAGCGGCTGGAGTTCTCGGTCGGCGACGCCACCATGGGTTTCGAGCCAGCGGAGATCGCGGACATATTCGGCGCTCTCACCGCGGCCTGACGCGCTCAGCCTGTGTATTGACCGCCAGGTGCGGGTAGCTCGGCGCGACGGAACGCCGCACTGCCAGCACGCTGACCACGACCACCAGCGGCCACAGGGCCTGGTCGGCGGTGACGGCGCGTTCGGCCACGCCGAGATCTGTGCCGCCGAGCAACTCCGCCGTGAACCACAGCAGCAGCCCGAGATTGAAGATCGCCGCGCCCCAGGCGATGACGGGTCTCAGCGCGGCCGGTGCGCGAGCTCGCCTGCGCATCGCGGCGGCCGGCCAGATGGTCACCACGATCACGCCGATGCACGCGAAGACCTCGTGCACCGGCGAAGTGCCGTGCCGTGGCTGCGGGTTAGCGGCGAGGAGTAGCCCGCAGACTCCGCCGATGATCAGCAGGATCCGGCCAGCATCGGCAGCCTGCTGCAGCGCGAGCCCGGTGATGATGTCGCAGGCGCCCACGCCGAGCAGCGCGGTGGTGATGATCCATCGGTACGGCATGCCTACCGCTCCCAGCGAGCTGATGGATCTGGTCATCGCGTCGAACGGCACTGGCTGCAGATCGGCGGCAATGATCCAGCCGCCGATCAGCAGCACCGGAGCCAAGACCGACGACGCGACGCCCCACCACGGCATCCGCATCGTCCCATTTTAGTCCGCGGGCGGGAGGCTATTGGAGGTACCCTCCGGTTACTCGAGCAGTCCGGGAGCGTACAGTGCGGCCGGCCAGTCCCGGCGCCTCCGGGCTGGCATGATTCGAGCATGACCGTCGTAAAAATCAACGCGATTACCGTGCCGCCGGACGGCGGGGACGAGCTAGCGCGCAGGTTCGCGGCCAGGGCGGGTGCCGTCGACAAGCAAGACGGCTTCGAGGGATTCGAACTGCTGCGGCCGACGGACGGCAGGACGACCTGGCTGGTAGCCACCAGGTGGCGCGATGAGGCGTCGTTCGAGGCATGGCGGACCTCGCCCGCATTCGGGCATGGTCACCGGCAGGCAGCAGAGGGCAGCGGGCAGCCCGACGCCCGCTGCCCGGGTCAAGCGGGCAGGCGAGCGCTGAGCACCGGCCGGTGGCGGTCAGCAGCGAGTTGTGGTCCTTTGAGGTTTCGACCGGCGCGAGCCGCCCGGCCAGTCCTCCGGCCGGCTGAGGCGCGGCTGGCTGCTGGGGCGCGGCCGGCTGCGGTCCAGCTAGCTGACGGTCAGCCGACCGGCGTGGCCAGGAAGACAGGGATCGTGCGCTCGGTCTTTTCCTGATAGTCGGCGTACGGCGTGAACGCCGCGACCGCCCGCTCCCACCACAGCACGCGCTCGTCGCCGTCGAGTTCGCGGACCGACACCCTGACGGGCAGAGGACCGTCCTGCACCGTGACCGCCGCCGGGTCTGCCTTCAGGTTGTAGTACCAGACCGGGTGCCGCGGCGCGCCGCCCTTCGAGGCCACGAGCAGGTACTCGCCGCCGTGCTCGACTCGCATAAGCGGCGTTTTACGAATCTTGCCGCTCTTGTTTCCTTTTGTCGTCACGATCACCACCGGCAGGCCGGTATCGCCCAGCGTGTTGGCGCGCTGACCGCCGGACGCCTCGTATTCGGCCACCTGGTCGCGTACCCACTGGGCTGGGCTTGGCTCGTACTCGCCTTGCAGAAGAGTCATGGCATGACCCTACGTACGGAGCTTCCTCGCCCAGATACGACGGGCCGGGGCTTCCCGGCTAGTCTTCCGCCTGCTCGAACACCGACGTCAGCACGGCGCCGAGCGACGGTACGGCGCCATGCCGGCGCCGGATGACGTCGGCGATCAGGCCAGTCCAGCCGGTCTGGTGCGAGGCGCCGAGGCCGGCGCCGCTGTCGCCGTGGAAGTACTCGCTGAAGACCAGGTTGTCCCGCCACGCCGGGTCGTCGCTGAGCAACGCGACCTGGCCGAGCACAGGCCGGTGCCCGTCAGACCCGGCGGTGAACAGGGAGATGAGCCGGTCCTGCAGATCCTCGGCGATCTGGCCGAAGGAGAGCTGGCGGCCAGAGCCGGTCGGGTACTCCATCGTCAGCTCGTCGCCGAAGAACATCTGGTAGCGCTCGAGCACGCTGATCACCAGGTAGTTGACCGGGAACCAGACCGGGCCGCGCCAGTTGGAGTTGCCGCCGAACAGCGGCGTCGTGGACTCGGCAGGCTCGTAGTCGATGCTGGCGCGGTAGCCGTCGATGTCGATGGTGTACGGGTGATCCCTGTGCCATGCCGAGAGGGCGCGCAGGCCGTGCGGAGAGAGGAACTCTGCCTCGCTGAACAGCACGGTGAGCAGCCGCTTGAGCCGGTCCGGCCCGGCCAGGCTGAGCAGCAGCCGCTCGTGCCCCGGGTTGCCGCGCAGCAGCCCGCTGCCGGCCAGCTGGCCGGGGGCGGCCATATTCTCCTCGGCCAGCAGGTTGGCGAACCGCTTGCCGACGACGAGCGCGAGGTCGATGGTCTGCTGGTCGACCACGCTCATCGCCAGCGCGGGCAAGATCGCGACTATCGAGCGGACCTTCAGAGAGACCTGCTCGCCCGCCGGGGTGATCAGCCGGTCGTAGTACAACCCGTCGGTCTCGTCGTAGAGCCCCCTGTTCGTTCAGCGCCTGCTTGATCGCGGCGAAGTGCTCGACGAACTTGAGCATCAGGTCGGTGCCGGGCCGGTGGTCGGTGCGATGCAAGATCGCTGCCATCGATGCCATCGCGAGCGCGTAGAAAGCCATCCAGCCGGTCGCGTCGGCCTGCTCGAGGATGCCGCCGACCGGCAGGTGTGATCTGTCGATCGGGCCGATGTTGTCCAAGCCGAGGAAGCCGCCCTCGAACAAGTTGTTGCCCTCTGCGTCTTCCCTGTTCACCCACCAGGTGAAGTTGACCAGCAGCTTGTCGAAGATCCGGCTGAGGAAATGCAGGTCGCGGCCGCCATCGACGGCGAAGACCTCGAGCGCCGCCCAGGCCTGCACGGGCGGGTTCACGTCGCCGAAGTCCCATTCGTAGGCAGGCAGCGCGCCGCCGGGATGCTGGAACCACTCCCGGCACAGCAGGATCAGCTGGTACTTGGCGAAGGCCGGATCGACGTGCGCGAGCGCGACGCAATGGAACGACAGGTCCCAGGCGGCGAACCACGGGTACTCCCACTTGTCCGGCATCGACATGATGTCGAACGCGTCGAAGCTGCGCCAGCGGCTGTTGCGGCCGGACCGCCGGCTGGCCGGCGGCGCGGGCTGCGCCGGGTCGCCGTCCAGCCACCGGCCGACGTCGTAGTAATACAGCTGCTTGCACCACAGCATCCCGGCGAACGCCTGCCGCATCACCATTGCCTCGTCCGCGCTGGCGGCCGACGGGGTCAGCTCGGCGTAGAACTCGTCTGCCTCGGCCCGCCGCTGCGTCCATGACCGCGGCGAACCCGGCACCCAGCGGATCGCCGCCCGTCACGCCCGTGCCCGTGACGCCCGCGCACCGTGACGCCCGCGCCCGTCGTGACTCGTGCTCGTCGAGACTCGGTCACTGTGCCCCGGCGCGCCGGCCCGCCGGGCCGTTGACCGGGCGCAGCCTGCAGCCGCAGCTGAGCCGAGCCGCCGCCCGGCAGCGAGAACCGGTACCAGAACGCGCACTTGCTGCCGCGCCCGGCCGGGTTCACCGTCGCGGCACCGGAGACCACGTGATCGTTGATGCCATCCTTGGGTATTGCGGTGACCGCCGGCCCGCCGAACAGCTTCACCACGTTGGTCTCGTTGTCGCAGAACAGCGCCTGCGGCGCGGCGCCGTCCGGGCCCGGCCCGGCCAGCAATTCCATGCTCGCCGACGAACGGATGCGTCAGCGTGACCCGGCCGTCCGCCGCCAGTGCCAGCTCTGGCTGGTACGTGCCCGGTCTCCCATGACCAGGTGTTACGGAACCAGGCCGTCGGCAGCACGTGCAGTTCGGCCTCGTCCGGCCCGGCGTTGGTGACCTCGACCGTCATCAGGATGTCGTCCGGGCCGGCCTTGGCGTAGTGAACCTCGGTGATCCAGTACCGGCCTCGTCGAAGGCGCCGGTGTCGACCAGCTCGTACTCGGGCTGCGATCGGGTCCGGGCCACGTTCCCGGAAATAAGGTCCTCATAGGGGAAGCGGCGTTGCGGGTAGTGATAACGCCAGCGGTTCCACACGTGGCTCGGCACGCGCATCGAGGTACCACCAGTACTCCTTGACGTCCTCGCCGTGGTTGCCCTGCGCGCCGGTCAGCCCGAACGGCCGCTCCTTCAGGATCGGGTCCTGGCCGTTCCACAGCGCCAGTCCCAGGCACAGCCGCTGCTCGATGTCGCAGAAGCCGGCCAGGCCGTCTTCGCCCCACCGGTAGGCGCGCGACCGGGCCTGCTCGTGCGGCAGGTAGTCCCAGGCCTCGCCGTCGGCGCTGTAGTCCTCGCGAACCGTGCCCCACTGCCGCTCGCTGACGTACGGACCCCAGCGGTACCAGTCGCCTGCCTGCCGCAGTCCGTCCTCGAGCCTGCCGAACCCGGCAACCCGGTCGCTTTCGGCGCTCACCGGCGCTCTTCCTGCGGGCGCAGGTTTCCGCGCCATGCCTGGCGCTTGACTCACCTGCCGAATGTACGGAACGTGGTCATGCCGGCGTCCGGCGGCGGCCAGCACAGCGCGCGGACCGGCGCGACGCTGACCGGGATTCGCAGCGGGCCGCGGATCGCGGTGGAGTTCCGCCGTGCACCGGCCCGGTGCGGCGCAGTCCCGGCATCCGCTCGGCGAGCATGCGGAAGGCGATGGTGGCCTCCAGCCGGCCAGCGGTGCTCCGAGGCAATAATGGATCCCGCTGGAGAACGCCAGGTGGTCGCTCGTGGTCTCGCGGTGGATGTCGAAGACGTCGGGTTGTCATACGCCTCGGGATCCCGGTTCGCGGCGCCCAGCAACGTCGTCACCTCCTGGCCCTTGCGTACGGGCGTGCCCTCGAGCTCCAGGTCCTCCAGCGCGTACCGGCTGGTGCGCTGGACCGGCGGATCGAAGCGCAGTGTTTCCTCCACCACCCTGGGCGCCAGGCCGTCCGGGTCAGCACTCAGCTCGTGCCATTGCTCCGGGTGAGCCAGCAGCGCGAGCACGCCGTTGCCGATCAGGTTCACGGTCGTCTCGAAACCGGCGATGAGCAGCACCATGCACAGGGGCCGCATCTCGTCTGGCTGGATCTGGTCACCCTCCGCTGCCAGCAGGTGGCTGATGATGTCGTCGCTCGGCTCGCGGCGGCGTAGCTCGAACAGGCTCTCAAACAGTGACAGGATCTTGGCCTGGCCCTTCATGAGCTGCGCGGCATGCCGTAGCGACGAGACGCCGTCGAGCGCGCTGCCGATCAGCGCGCCGTGACTCGGCGAACTCCGCGGCATTGCCGTCCGGGATGCCGAGCAGATCGGTGATGACGGCGATGGGCAGCGCGGCGGCGAATTGACTACACCAAGTCGAAGTCGCCGGGCCGCCCGCGTTGCCCGCGGTGCAGCCGTTGCCCGCGCGGTCCAGCAGGTCCGCCGACCGTCTGCTCGATCCGGCCGGGTAGGTGGCGACGGCCTTCGGGCTGAAGGCGGGCAGCGCGAGTCTGCGCAGCCTGGTGTGGTCGGGCGGGTTCATGGTCAGCAAGGAGGCTTCGATGTGTCCTGCGGGCTGCGCGGGAATCCGTCCGGCGGCGGGCGCCGAACCGGCGGTCCCGCAGCACCGCGTTGCACACCCGGTGACTGGGCGTGGCCAGGCCGCCGTAACGGCCGGGCAGGACCGTGCCCTAGGCGCGCAGCCGAGCATAGATGGCGTACGGGTTGTCCCGTCCTGGCCGCCGCTGCAGCATCGCCAGCTTGTCCCGCCGGACGTAAGCGGCCAGGACGTGCTCGCGCGCAGCCGGTACAGCTCGGTAGCGAACCGAGCGGCTTCGCCGAGCTCACTCATGGACTTCCCCCGCCTGGTCCGCGCCGGTCCGATGCCGTGCAGGAACAAACTGAGTACCCGGCCCGGTGCGTCCAGCGGAGCCAGCCGGCCGAACCGGACTTCGCCGGAAGCGGCGATCAGCAGCGAGACATAGGAGTTGAGCAGCCAGGTGTCAGACAGGCCGGGCATCAGCACCCCGCGCTCCTCGGCCCGCCGCATCACGGCGATCGACGCCCTCGTCGCCCGCGTCCCAGCGCCCGCCAGGCCGGGGTGCTTCTCCAGGCCAGCGTTGCGACACAGGAACATCAGCTGCGGGCACAGCGGGAGCAGGACCTCGGTCAGCGCGCCCAGCCCGCCGTCACGTCCGTCCTCGGCCTTGCCGACCGCTTCCTCCCACAGATCGAGGACCCGGTTGCCGACGGCGCACATCAGGTCATCCCTGGTCGCGTAGTGATTGTGCAGGGTGGTCCGGCTGATTCCGGCCGCCTCGGCGACCTCCGCCAGCGAGGCGCCGGGATCAGCGACCAGTACCTCGGCCACGACGTCGAGGAGCGACCGCTTGACGCGAACTTGAACATCCATGTTCAGAACTGTATCTTCAATGTTCGCGTTCGAGCAATGATCGTTTGCGGATGAACCCTGACGAGCGCACATTTGATCGGTACGGCGCGGACCGGAGTAGGCTCGTTGGCCGATGACCGAGGTGATCAGCAGTGCAGCTAACCCGCTGGTCAAGCGGATGCGGCTGCTGGCTGACCGCAAGCACAGGCGGCGAGAGGCCGCGTTCGTGGTCCAGGGCATCCAGCCGGTCTGGCAGGCCGTGGAGGCTGGCGCGGCACTCGAGATGCTGGTCGTCGCGCCAGAACTGCTCCGTCACGCTGGCGCGCTGTCGATGGTGGCCGACCAGGAGGCGGCCGGCGTCCGGGTAGCGCGGCTGTCGGCTGACCTGTTCGGACGGATCGCGGACCGGGACGGGCCGTCCGGGCTCGCGGCGATCGTCCGGGCTGACTCGGTGATCCTCGATCTTGCCGAGCTTGCCGCAGGCCCTGACTCGGTATTCGCGGCCCTGCACTCGGTCAGCAATCCCGGCAATCTCGGCACGATCATCAGGACAGTCAGCGCGGCCGGGGGCGCTGGCGTGATCTTGATCGGGACGTCCGCCGACCCGCTCGATCCGGTCGCGGTGAAGGCCAGCATGGGCGCGCTGTTCACGGTGCCGGTCGCGGCCGTCGCGTCGGCTGGCGAGTTCCTGGACTGGGCAGCGGCCGGCCACGTCAGGGTGGCCGCGACCTCGGCCCGCGGCAGCCTCTCGTGCTGGCAGGCCGACCTGCGACCGCCGGTGGCGATCCTGCTCGGCAGCGAGGGAGCCGGGCTGCCCGGCGCGCTGCTGGCGGCCGCCGACCTGCGGGTGGCGATCCCGATGACAGGCACGGCGGAGTCGCTCAATCTCGCCGTCGCAGCCGGCGTCCTGCTGTATGAAGTGCGGCGCCGCACCGGCATGCCTGGCTGATCGGGCGCACTGCCCGGCTGAGCCGGCGGGCTGCGCCGGTCCTGCCGACACGCTGGTGAACTGGCATAACGAGGGCAGCAGAGCGCCAGCATAGATCCAGCACATCAGCGGCTGCCAACCTTAATTCTGGCGGTGGCTCGCCCCGGGCTAGACGAGTCGCTGTCCGGTGTCGGCCGCCAAGGGTGGAGGCCTTCGCGAACGGGCGAACGAAAGGGCCTGGCGCTAACAGGGGCCGGTCGCCCGGTCACAGAGGGGGCGTCGGGTCCGTCCTGGCAGCGGATATCCAGGCCAGGACGGACCCGACGGCGGGCTCGCTAGCCTGCCGTGACGGTGAGCGTCACCGGCCCGCCCGGCATCAGGTTGGTGCCACCAGGTCCGTAGGAGTTGTTCAGGCCGCCCACGTCCTGAACGGTGAAGCCGACGGTGTAGGTGCCCACGGCCAGGTTCATGTCCCAGGTCGCCACGAGGATCGACAGCTTGCCTGCGTCGTCCGACACCCCGCCAAGTTCGCTCTGCACCAGCTTGCCGTTCTGGTACAGCCCGAGCGTGAAGTAGTTCACCGGTGCCACGCCGGTAGTGACCTGGATGGTGAGCGTCACGAAGCCATCCGGGTCATCGACCTGGCTTTGCGTGGCGGAACTGACGTTCAGGCTGGCCGCCGTGGCGACGGGCGGCGTAGTGTCCGGCACCTGCGTGACGGTCAGGCCGGTGGCCGGAGCTGCGTATTCGCTGCCGTAGACGGCGACGTTCCCGTCGCCGTCGATGATCGTGATTCCGGTCGGAGCGCACGACGCGGTCGGTGACTGCATCACGAACTGCACGGACTCGACGTCGCCTGATCCGGCGACGGGGGTTGGTCCGCCGGGCTGGCAGTCGGTCGGCAGCGGATACTGGTTGTCCCCGGTGACGGTGAGCGCGCCGGCGCCGCCGAGCTGGGTGGCCGTGCTGGTGTTGCCGAGCGCGTCGGCTAGCTCAAGCCGGGTCGCCGTCCACACGCCGGGTGAGGAGCTGGCCGGGAACTTGATAGCCACCTTGTACGGCTGGCCGTAGCTGCCGGCGGCGCTGTCATAGGCGCAGCCGCCGCGCCCGATGACGAGCGCGCTGGCGGTGAACGGGGCGGTGAGGGTCCTTGAGTCTGGCCCGGTGAGCTGGAGTGAGCCGCCGGCGAATCCGTCAGGCGCCGGGTGCAGGCAGACCGCCGCGGTCGCCGGGCCTGAACCGCGCGGGCCTGAATACACGTAGTTACGGTTCGCGGCGCCGCTGAGTTGCAGGGACTCCAACGTCGGGGCTGTCGTGTCGGCCAGCTCGGTTGCGCGCAGCGTCGCCTTGAACCGGCCGAGCTGACTTGCGGACAGGCGGAGCTTGTCGCCCTTGTTGTCGCGAACTGTCAGCGAGATCACCTGCCAGCGCACGCGGCCGGCCAGCGCGTACCGCGGGACCACAAACTCATAGGTGTACGCGGACCTGCGGGCAGATCCTGACCGGTGTGCCTGCGAGGCGCCCTTGAGTGCAAAGCTGGCGCTGACCTTCTGGGTGAGGTAGGAGCCCGGCCTGGCGCCGGGCGCGGCCAGCGTCAGGCTGCCGTTGATCCGGCTCGCGCCTTTCCTGGTGTCGGTGATTCTCCAGCGCAGCGCGACCCTGACCCCGCCGCCCGACGCGTTGACCGAACGCTCGGCGAAGCTGAGCCTGGTCACCGCCAGCGGCTGCACGTGATGGGCGCGGCCGACGGCCACGGCAGCCGCCTCGCCGGCGGTGAGCAGCCCGGCGGCGGGTATGGCGGCTGCTGCGAGGACGCAAGCCAGCGGTCCGGCGGTGCGGCTCCTCGCGCAGCGGCTCCGGGCGGTGCGGCTCGCGGATGTGTGCTGGCCATCAAAGCTCATAGCCCATTTTAAGAACGCTTTGCTTGATATCGATGCATACGCCTCCTTCTCGCGCGGCTCATCGTCGACGCCAACTCGCCGCCCGGCGGCACTAGACCGAACGAGGTTCTGCTTGGCAGGATCGGCATGAAGCTTGCGCAAAGCGAACTAACTAAGGAGGCTGCGACCCCATGGGCGGACTGCAGATCGAGGTGGACCCGGCTGACGTCGGCTTCGACCAGGCCAGGCTGGACCGGATCGACAGGCACTTCGCCCGGTATGTCGACGAGCAGAAGCTGGCCGGCTGGCTGATGACCGTCGCCCGCCACGGCAAGCTGGCGCACGTCGCGACCTGCGGACAGCGTGACCTGGAGGCCGGGCTGCCAGTCGAGCCGGACACGCTGTGGCGGATCTACTCGATGACCAAGCCGATCACCTCGGTCGCGGCGATGATGCTGTACGAAGAGGGCGGTTTCCAGCTCACCGACCCGGTCAAGAAGTACATCCCGTCCTTCGCCGACGTGCGGGTCTTCGCCGGCGGCAGCGACATCAGCTACCAGACCGTGCCGGCCACCGAGCCGATCAGGATCTGGCACCTGCTCAGTCACACTTCAGGCCTGACCTATGGCTTCATGCGCAACCATCCGGTGGACTCCATCTACCGGGCGGGCGGCTTCGAGTGGGGCTCGCCGCGCGGCGAGGACCTGGCCGCCGTCTGCGACCGGTTCGCCGGTTTCCCGTTGCTCTTCCAGCCAGGCAGTGAGTGGAGTTACTCCGTCGCCACCGACGTGCTCGGCCGCGTCGTCGAGGTAGTGTCCGGCCAGCGGCTCGATGAGTTCTTCGCCAGCAGGATCTTCGGCCCGCTCGGCATGACCGACAGCGCGTTCTACGCCGGGGCAGAGGACCAGTCCCGGCTGGCGGCGCTCTACAGCCGCAGCCCGGAGAACGGCAAGGCAACCAGGCTGGACGCGATGGGCAATGCCGCGCTGAAGGAGCCTGTCTACCTCAGCGGCGGCGGCGGCCTTGTCTCCACGGCCGCCGACTACAACCGCTTCACCCAGTTGCTGCTTGGCCGGCCGGACAGCCCGGCCGGCGAACTGGACGGGGTCCGGTTGCTGTCGCCGCGTACGGTCCGGCTGATGACGAGCAACCACCTGCCAGGGAACGCGGACCTCGAGACCTACGGCCGTCCGCTGTACGCCGAGACCGTGTTCTCCGGGGTCGGCTTCGGCCTCGGGTTCGCGGTCGTGCTCGACCCGCTGGGGACCAAGTCGCTCGGCTCGGCAGGCGAGTTCAACTGGGGCGGCGCGGCGTCGACGACCTTCTGGGTGGATCCCGCGGAGCAGTTGACGGTGACGTTCTTCACCCAGCTGATGCCCTCCAGCGCCTACCCGATCAGGCCGCAGTTGCGCCAGTTGGTGTACCAGGCTCTGGTTGACTGAGGCTTATGCCGCGTTCGATCGACCAGACCGAGCCGCCGGGCCGGGTCACCGCACGGCCGGTGGCCTCGTGCGACACGATGGTGGTGGTCCGGCCCGGTCAGGTCCTGTTCGCCAAGAACTCAGACCGCGACCCGAACGAGGCGCAGTTCCTGGACTGGCAGCCGCGCCGCAGCCACCCGGCCGGCGCGGTGCAGCGCTGTACCTGGATCGAGGTAGCCCAGGTCCGGCAGACGCACGCGGTGCTGCTGAGCAGGCCGTTCTGGATGTGGGGCGCCGAGATCGGCGCCAACGAGCACGGCGTCGTGATCGGCAACGAGGCCGTCTTCACCAGGCAGCGCTACGCCAAGACCGGGCTGACCGGCATGGACCTGCTCCGGCTTGCCCTGGAGCGGGCCTCGTCAGCCGGCGACGCGGTGGCGGTCATTACCGAGTTGCTCGAGCAGTACGGCCAGGGCGGCGGCTGCGGGCACGAGCATCCAGGATTCACCTATCACAACAGCTTCCTCGTGGCTGATACCTGCGCCGGCTACGTGCTGGAGACCGCGGGCCGGCGCTGGGCGGTGGAGAAGGTGGACGCCGGTGCCCGCAGCATTTCCAACGGCCTGACTATCGAGCCGTTCGCCAGCCAGAACGGCGACTGGCTGCGGACGGCGGTCTCCGCCTGCCGTACCAGGCAGTCGCTGACGCAGCGCCTGGCCAGCGCCGCCGCTGATGCCGGCGATCTGATGACGGCGCTCGCCGACCATGGCGATGACCGGGCCGAGCCGCACTACTCCGTGCTGAACGGCGGGATGGCCGCGCCCTGCATGCACGCCGGCGGCCTGGCCGCGAGCTCGCAGACGACGGCGTCCTGGGTGGCCGACCTGCGGCCAGGCGCGGTGACGCACTGGGTGACCGGGACGGCCGCGCCGTGCACTTCGCTGTTCAAGCCGGTCACCGTCGATCAGCCACTCGAACTCGGGCCGCAGCCCGCAGACCGGTACGACCCGGAGACGTTGTGGTGGCGGCACGAGCGGCTGCACCGGCGGGTCATGGCCCAGTCTGCACAGCTCTACCCGGTACTGCGCGCCGAGCGGGCCGCGACGCAGGCCAGGTGGCTGGCAGCACCGCCAGGGTCGGCCGAGTCGTTCGCCGAGGCGGACTCGCTGCTGACTGGCTGGACCGCTGCGGTCGGCGAGGTCGCCACCCGCGATCAGCGGCCGTCCTGGGTCCGCAAGTACTGGCAAACCAGGAACGACCGGTCTGGTTTTAGCTATTGATCGAGCAAGTCAGTCGTATGCGCTGATTTGCTCGATCAATCAGCGCTGCGAGGCAGTCGCAGCCAGGCGGCGGTGTCCGGCGGCAGCATCCCGCCTCAGCCGGCCGCTGGTCAGCAGCACTGCCTCGTGCGCGGGCAGCGTAACCGCGCCGGCCGAGGTATTGACCACGCACCCGAATTGTCCGGGACGGCTGAAGGCAAGCACCCCGTCAGCCGCCGCTAGCCACGTCAGCGCGTCCTCGCCGAGCTGATCCCTGCTCGCGCGCAGCCGCAGCGCCGCCCGGTACAGCTCCAGCATCGAGTCGGGTCGCCCGCCTGCGCGCTCGCCGCGAGACCGCGCCAGGCCGCTGGCTGCGGCAGCCATGGCGCTGCCCCGTCCGCCGGTCCGAAGCCGAACCCGGCTGCGTCGGCGCGCCATGGCAGCGGGACCCGGCAGCCGTCCCGGCCGCGGATTGCGTGGCCGGTGCGCTCGTAGATCGGGTCGGCGATCAGCTCGGCCGGAATGTCCTCGACTTCCCACAGGCCGAGTTCCTCGCCCTGGTAGAGGTAGGAACTGCCGGGCAGCGCCAGCGACAGCAGCACCGCGGCCCTGGCCCGGCGGGTACCGAGCGCGAGATCAGGAGGGCCGGCATCGGCCTGCCAGCCGCCGCCGGTGTCCGTCCGGCCGTACCTGGTCAGGTGCCTGGTGACGTCATGGTTCGACAGAACCCAGGGCGCCGCGGCACCGATGCTGGTCAGCGCGGTGTCGATGACCTCGCGCAGCCTGCCCGCGTGCCACGGTGTGCCGAGGAAGTCGAAGTTGAACGCGGTGTGCAGCTGGTCGCCGAGCAGGTACGGCCGCAGTCTGGTCAGCGGCTTGAGCCAGATCTCGCCGACAAAGATGTGGTCTCCGGCGTAGGCGTCGATCACCTGCCGCCACGACCGGTAGATCTCGTGGAGGCCGTCCTGGTCCTCCCAGGGCTTACGCGCTCCGGCGGGCAGGTCGGCCACGTCCGGCAGCGCCGGATCCTTGACCAGGAAGTCGGCGACGTCGATGCGGAAGCCGTCCACGCCCCGGTCGAGCCAGAACCGCAGGATGTCCTCGAACTCGGCATGTACCTGCGGGTTATCCCAGTTCAGGTCCGGCTGCTCGCGCGCGTACAGGTGCAGGTACCACTCGCCCGGGCTGCCGTCAGGCTCGGTGACGCGGGTCCAGGCTGGCCCGCCGAACATCGACTGCCAGTCGTTCGGCGGCTCCTCGCCGCGGCCAGGCCGGAACCAGAACCTGGCCCGCTCCGCCGAGCCTGGTCCGGCCGCCTTCGCGGCGGTAAACCACGGATGGTGCTCCGAGCAATGGTTCGGCACGATGTCGATGACGACCTTCAGCCCCTGCAGGTGCGCCGCGCCGATCAGCCCTTCGGCCTCCGCCAGGGTGCCGAAGAGCGGGTCAATGTCACGGTAGTTCGCGACGTCGTAGCCGCCGTCCGCCATCGGCGACACATACCAGGGTGTGAGCCAGATCGCGTCCACGCCGAGTTCGGCCAGGTGGGGGAGCTTGCTCCGCAGGCCTGCCAGGTCGCCGATGCCGTCGCCGTTGCCATCGGCGAAGCTGCGCAGGTAGACCTCGTACACCACCGCGGTGTGATGCCAGGGCGGGAGCCGGCTGGCGCGTCGGCGGGCGCGGCCAGGTCGGCGGCCGCTGGGTCGGGCACCGCAGGCCCGGGCACCGTCGGGTCAGGCACCTCAGGCGGCACCGTCGGGCCGGTCAGCTCAGCCTCCGTCCTTCGGCCGGCGGTGGCCGTGCGGCGGCCGGCCGCCGCCGCAGCAGGCGAGGTTGCGGCGGGAGTCGGGCTGGCCGCCTCGGCCGGCGAGGCGCTCGGGTCGGCGGAGCCGGGCGAGGCCAGTGCCGGTCCGGCCGGTCCGGCCAGTGCCTGTTCCTTGCGGACGTGCCGGATCCGGTGCCATACCACGAACACGATGGCCACTACCAGCAGTGCCACCAGCACATAGCCCGCGTCGGCGATCTTGTGCGACAGCTTGGTCCAGTCGCTGCCGACTTCGTAGCCGACGACCGAGAACACGACGGCCCAGAGCGCGGTCGCGGTAAGGTTGAAGATGCCGAACGGCAGCACCGGCACCTCGAGGAAGCCGGATACCAGGCCGGTGATCGAGCGCACGACCGGGATCAGCCTGCCGACGAAGACCGTCCAGGCACCGCGGCCGTCGAAGAACCGCTCAGCCCGGTCCAGGTCACCGCTGGTCATGGTGAGCTTGCGCCCGAGCCGTTCGACCACGGCCGGCCGCCACGGCGGCCGAGCGCGTAGGAGGTGAAGGACCCGGCAAGTTCGGCCAGAGTGCCGATCACGATGACCAGGACCAGGTTGAGGTGACCCTGGTAGGCGAGGACTCCGGCGAAGCCGAAGGTGATCTCGGCGGAGATGAACGGGATGCTGCACGCCTCGAAGAAGGCGAACAGGATCAGCGCCAGATATCCAGCGTGGGTGAGAAACGACTCGACCATGGTCACCTGTTGTACATCATCGTGGGCAGTGCGCGGGCCGCCCGCCACTTGGTTTGCTGACTGGCGTAGGTATCTGGCCGGAGAAAATTGTGCCCCGCCCCCTCGGGGAGGGCGGGGCACAAGGCTACCGGTCAGCCCGGGCGGGGGGATGCCCGGCGACCCGGTAGTCCGGTCGGCCTGCAGGGGGGAGAGAGGCGGACCGGAAGCTCTGTCGTGTTACAGCAGGTGCATGGCGATCCGCTGGACCAGCTGAGCCGCCTGTGCTTCCCATTTGGCATAGGCGAAAGGGAACGCCGACCGCTGCACCCCCTGCGCGGCCTGACACAGCGGCTGCCGCGCCCAGACCGGGTTGCGCTGCTGGTAATGCCGCAGCCCAGTCAGGAACGCGTCGGCGGCGTGCACCGGATCCATGATCTGCTCTGCGGTACCCCAGCCGCAGTCAGGCTGCTGCTGGAACAGGCCGAGTGACTCGCCGGCGCCGTAGTCGATGTTGTGCAGCATGGACTCCTGCATGGCGGTGGCCACGGCGATGACGGCCGACCTGATGCCCAGGCGCTTGCGCACGACTGCCCGACGATGGTGGTGGCGTTCGCCTCCTGCACCCGCCTGATCGGCATGAAGACCTGCGGGCCGCTGATCCCGACGGGCATCAACCGGTCCGCCAGCGGCAGCCTGCCGCGCGCGGCCCGCCGGATTGGTCTGCCTGTTCAGCTCGTCCCTTACCTGCCGCCAGGTCAGCACCCGCGGCACCGCGTGCGCGCCGGCGACCGCCCCGTGCGAGGGCCGCGTGCTGGGATGCCCGTGGCGATCGCGGACGTGCTGCTGAGCGCCGGCGCCGCGCGCCGAGCTGATGGCCCTGGCGGCCAGCGGAACGGCTGGTTTGCTGGCGCCGATAGTCGCCGCGCTGGCACTGCCAGCGCCAGCCAGGGCGAGCGCGGTGCCGACGTACATCAGTGGCTTGCGTCGGCCGCGGATCGCGCTGGTCAATGACCGGCGGCGGCGCCGGTCGCGATTTACCCCGGTCGCGGGCAGCGCCGGCCGGGCGATCAGAGCGGAGCATCGGGTCCCCTTCGCTGCGCGTCCTCGCCGCCCATGCGCGGTCTGACCAGGCACAGGGCTGAGCTCGCCAGGCAGGTGCTGGCGATCTTTGGCACGCGACTGCGTGCGTCACTGGGTCACGGCGGGCCTGCTGGCCAAGCGGGTGCAGGCCGGACGCGGCCTCGGCGCGGAAGCCGGCCGCCGCACGGGCCGCGGGAGGCTCCCCGGTGAGGATCATTAGGTGTAACGCCCCGGGGGAAGATGCCGCATCCCGGTATGACCCTTGTCACTACTGCTCGAGTAACAGGAATAAGTCGCCAGTAACCGGGCCCGTCGCCTGCTAGCGGATATCGGACAATGCGCCCGCGGCCTGCCGGAGTCCGTGCGGCCTGCCGCGCGTCGCGGCGGCGCCTGACCAGTCCCGGTCATGGCAGCGCGACCGGCAAATGCCGACAGCCGTCCACGGGACGTAGTCACCGAGCCGGTCATACAAGGTACGAGCCGAGGCCGGCGGCAGCCGGAGCTGTACGAGCCACGTTCCCGTCTGGCTGAGAGCCCTTCCAGGCCAGTGTCCGGCCGCGGTCGTCGAACGCGGCCGAGTCACCGGTCAGCGCCGCCTGTACCACGGGCCGGCCGGTCTCCGCTGCGCGCACCGCGCTCAGCGCGGCATGCTGAGCGGGCGCCCAGCTTGCCTGGAACGTCGAGTCCGAGGTCTGGTAGATGATCACCTGCGCGCCGTGGTCGGCATCGACACGGGACATGTCAGGGAACGCCGACTCGAAGCAGATCAGCACGCCGATCGTCAGCGGCCGTCCGTCCGGCAGCCGGCGCCTGCAGTACGTGCGCGCCGGACCCGGACACGACGTTCTGCGCGGCGGCACGGCTGATGTGCGACAGCCAGCCGAGCACGGAGCCGGAACGGGATGTACTCGCCGAACGGCACCAGCCGGGTCTTGACGTACCGGCCCTTGATTCCGGAACTGGCGATCAGCGTCCCCTGCTTGGTCTTGCCGCCCGCGGAGGTCACCGCGTCCTGGTTGGCCAGGATCTCGGCGCCCGCGGTCCGGACAGCCGCTCGATGCCCGACAGCTTCGCGGGCTCGGCGGCCAGGTTATAGCCGACGCTGCTCTCGGCCCATACATACAGTTCCGCCCGCCCGGCAGCAGCGCTGGTCAGCTGCTCGCTCCTGGCGAGCCGGGCGGCGGGACTGGCCGTCAGGCCTGGCTGGACCAGCGCGATGGTCAGCGGCTGCACCGCCGGCGGCGGCGTGGCCAGGGCGAAGGCGGCAGGCCCGGCGAGGACGGCGACCGCGGCGGCAGCCAGGCCGGTCACCCTGATCGCCGGCACCCTGGCGACGATCGCGATCAGCAGGCCGGTGTTGGCCGCCACCAGCGCGAAGGTGACCAGCCAGACGCCGCCGACCGCGGCCAGCGCCAGAACCGCCGGGTGCTGCCACTGGCTGGCGCCGAGCACCGCCCACGGGCCGCCGATGCCCTGCCAGGACCTGATCCACTCGGTGACCAGCCAGCTGCTCGGCACCACGACCAGGGCCGCCGCCGCCCCGCGCCAGGTGACCGGCGGCCGGAGCAGCGACCACACAGCCAGTCCCGACCGCGCTCCACAGGAAGCCGAGCACGATCGCGACGAGCAGCAGGCCAGGGCCGAGGTTCGGCGCCAGCCAGTACATGGCCGCGAGCAGGTACCCGGCGCCGAACCACCAGCCGCGGACCGCCGCTTCTCGCCGGGTCGGCGCGGCGCGCATCAGCATCAGGCCAGGAACCAGGCCGATCCAGCCGAGGAACTCCAGATTCGCTGACGGGAAGGCCAGCACCGGAATGCCGCCGGACAGCAAGCCGCCATAACGTGCGGGCTGCCGGAAACCGCGCCAGAATCCCACTCGCTTATTCGCTGCCTGGTGCCGGCTTCGCGGCGGCGCCGTGCGCTGCCGCCGCTGCCGCGAAGGCCAAGCCGATGGCCCAGGCCAGCGCCGCTATCGTGGCCCAGGCCAGCACGGCCTCAGGCCAGCCGCCGAGCCGTGTCAGCCAGCGTCGCGGCGGTGCGCAGCGGCACCCTGGCCTCGATCTCGGCTCTGGTCCAGGTCCCGGTACTGGCCACCAGCGAGCCGTCCGGCGCGATGATCGCGCTGATGCCGGTCGTGGATGCCACGACGACAGCCCGGTCGTGCTCGATGGCCCTGATCCTGGCCATGTCCAGTTGCTGCAGTGTCTCGCCGGTCTGGCCGTCGATCTCGAAGTCGGCGTCGTTGGTCTGCACCGCGAGCAGGTTGGCGCCCGCCGCGACCTCGGAGGACACCAGGCCGTCGAACCCGACCTCGTAGCAGATCACGTCGCCGAGCCTGACCTTGCCGACGCTGAACACCACGGCGCGGTGGCCAGGAGTGAAGTTGACTGGCTGCAGCGTCGAGGGCAGCGAGGTGATCTTGCTGAGCAGACCGCGGAACGGTATCACCTCGCCGAACGGCACGAGCCGCCGCTTGACGTAGATGGCAGCAGGACCGGTACCTGGCAGCCACAGCTGGCCGGCGTTGCGTACCGGGTTCTGCAGTACCGCGCCGACCAGAACCGGGCTGTCGATCTGGCCGACGGCCGCCGCGATCGTGTCATAGATGAACGAGTCATCGGCCGGGTCCTGGTCGGTGGAGTTCTCCGGCCAGATGACGACGGCGGGCTTGGCTGCCAGGCCGCTCCTGACCCGAGCCGCCAGCGCTGCGGTCGCGGCCGCGTGGTTCTGGGTGACTGTGGTGGCGCGCCAGCAGATCGGGCAGGCTGCTGGCGTGCGGCACGTTGCCCTGGATCGCGGCCACCGCTGCGGTCGGCTGCGCCGGCGCTGCCCCGATCTACCGGCAGGAACGAGGCCGACCAGGGCGCTTCCCGCCGTCGCCAGCAGCGCGGTGGCCGGCCACAGTCGCGACCGGCCAGCGCGCGGGCCTCGCTGGCCGGCCCGAGCACGAGCCAGGCGAGGCATCCGCCGGTCAGCGCCAGCAGGAAGGTCAGAAACGCCGGGCCGCCGATCGCGACCCACCGGGCCGTTGGCGCTGTCGCCTGGCTCATCACCAGCCGGCCCCAGGGAAACCCCTCGAACGGCCACCGGTCCCTGATCCCCTCGGCCAGCACCCACCAGCCCGCGACCGCCAGCGGCCAGGCCCGCAGCCGTAGCAGCAGCCACTGGCCCGACGACCAGCACGGTGAAGATGACGGTCTCGGCGATCAGCGAGCGCGGCCCAGGCGTACCAGGCCAGGTTGATCAGCCAGGGGAGCAGCAGCGAGAAGAACGCAAGGCCGAAGAGTGCGCCTGCGGCGATCACGGTCCGCAGCCGCTGCCGCCAGAGCGCCATGACCAGCAGCGCCGGGCCGGCCGCCGCCAGCGGCCAGATGCCCGCGGGCGGGAACGCGGCCGCCAGCGCCAGCCCGCCGCACAGCGCCGTCAGCAGCGCCAGCGGGGCTGCCAGCCCGCGGCCGGCCGGCAGACGAGGACGCAGCGCGGCGTCGGCCGTGGGGACGGCCGGGCTCGGGCTGGTCAGCCGCACAATGCCTCCGCAATTCGAGCCGCCGGGCCGCTGCACCCGGTGAGCCGGATAGCGCCGGTGATCCTTTGAGCGTAGCGGGGGCCTGCGGCCGCAGGCCTGGCGCGAAGCAGAGCAGCTCGGCGGGGATGCGGCGCGGGCTGGCGCCGCGCGTCCTGGCTCCTATTATCAGGCGTGACCAGCGATGCTGGTCCCGGGCCGCGTCACCCGCTGGCCCGGCCGGCGCGCACGGATGCTGGCGGCCTGACGCAGTCATCCGGCCGGACGGCAGGCAGGCTGGATCAGGGGCTGCACCCGGCTCGGAGCGCGGACAACTAGCCTGCGGTTACGGCCACGAAGATTGCAGTTTGGTCACCGGTGGGATTGCAGTTATCCACCGTGATAGCTTCGTCACCGTCTGTTGGGCAGCGGTCGGAAATCGCTTCGTTAACGTTGGATCTGGGGTCGGCTCATGGTGAAAATCCGGTATTCGGAACTGCCATCCGGCTTACATGTAGTCCCGGAGCGCGAGGGTCGCGACACGATCGTTTACCTGCTCCCTGGCCTGACGCCCGCGCAGCGCAATGCGGCGCTGGTCCGCGTCCGCAGTAGCGCCCGAGTGGGCTACGGGCCGGAACTCCCAGCGGCAGATATGGCCGTCGCGGTAGCCGCTGACAGGCTGAGTACGACAGTCCGCAGCGGCGCTGCGGCAGTCCGCGCGCACCCTATGCTACTGATCCCGCCGCTGTTCGTCCTCGTGGCCGCCGCCGCCGCGTTCCTGCTGCTGTCGTTCGTCACGGGCACGATCCAGCCGCCCGCCGGCGCCACCGGCTCGAGCCAGATTCATGCTCCCGCGGTGGTTAAGGTGTCCTCGGCCAGCCATCGCCGCCAGCCCGGCGCGCACGGTCTGGCCGGTCAGCTTGCCACCACGAACGGCCGCGGCGCAGGCGCGACCCCGGTCCGGCATGCCGTCACCATCCGCGACCTCACGAGGAGGCGGCATCGGGCTAGGGTCGCCGTGCTTATGCGTGACCATCTGAGCAGGACATTGCCGCACGGTTAGTCGTTGCCCCGCCGCAATTGCGTTCAAGACAGGGCGGCGGACCAGGCAGAATCGTGGACTCAGGATTGCCGCCGACGGTGACGCCCGGTCAGGGAAGAGGTAACGCCAGTGAGCCGCCGCGGCTGGTTGTTGTTTGCATCGATGGGCGTGATCTGGGGCGTCCCATACCTGCTGATCAAGGTGGCGGTGGGCGGGGTGGCGCCGCCAGTGCTCGTCCTTGCGCGGGTCGCCATCGGCGCGGCACTGTTGCTGCCGGTTGCCGTTGCGCCGCCAGGAGGTCAGGCCGCTGCTGCCGCACTGGCGCTGGCTGATGCTGTTCGCCGTCATCGAGATCGTCACGCCGTGGCTGCTGCTGATCCGAGGCCGAGACGAAGCTGTCCAGTTCGCTCAGCGGCCTGCTGATCGCGTCAGTGCCGATTATCGCGGCGATGCTGGTACGGCTGACCGGCACGAAGGAGCGGCTGTCGGCCGTGCGATGGACCGGCCTGCTGGTCGGACTCGGCCGGCGTCGCCCTGCTCGTCGGCGGCGCGGTCAGCGGCGACGCGTAAGTCCGTCGCCGAGGTGCTGGGGTCGCGGTGTGCTACGCGATCGGCCCGCTGATCGTGGCAAGGAAGCTGACCGGATTGCCGGCGCTCGGCGTGAATGCGCTCAGCCCTGTCCTTCGCGGCCATCGTCTACTCGCCGCTTCGCGGCGCTGACCTGGCCATCCGCGGTACCTGCCGCCAAGGTGCTCGCGGCGATGGCCGGGCTCGCCGTGATCTGCACGGCGGTTGCGTTCATCGCTTTCTTCGCGCTGATAGCGGAGGTGGGGCCCGGCGCGCGCCACCGTCATCACCTACGTGAATCCGGCCGTCGCAGTGGCGCTCGGCGTGCTGGTGCTCGGCGAGCAGCTCACCCCGGTCATGGTCGGCGCGTTCGTGCTGATCCTGGGCGGTTCGCTGCTGGCGACCCGGCCGCGGCAGGCCCGGCCGCGGCCGACTGCATGCCTGCAGGAAGCTCGCGGCGCCAGGTGCGATCGCCGGGCGATTATCACAGCGCGCGGCCAGGACTCCCGGCTAGACTCGCGCAGGTGATCGACCTCAAGGCTGCCCGGCAGGATCCAGACAACTACCGCGCGGCGCTCGCCCGGCGTGGCGCTGCGGCTGATTTCGATGCGCTGCTTGCTGCCGACGCCAGCTGGCGCTCGCTGACCGAGCGATCTGAGGCGCTGCGCGCCGCGCAGAAGAATTCGTCGAAGGGCAAGCCGACGCCGGAGCAGATCGAGCAGCTGCGGCAGTTGCGCGAAGAACTAGACGCCGGCGCAGCAGGACCTCGCCGCAGCCGCCCAGCGGCGTGATGACGCTGCTGGCGAAGATCCCCAACCTGCCGGACCCGACTGCGGCCGACGGCATGGACGAGGACGACGCGCAGCTGGTCAGGACCTGGGGCGAGAAGCCGAAGTTCGACTTCGAGCCGCGCGACTCGACCGAGCTGGGATCGCCGCGCGGCTGGATCGACATGGCCAGGGGAGCGCGGCTGTCGGGGTCCCGCTTCGCCTACCGCATCGGCGATGTCGCGATGACGGAGATGGCGTTGTACCGGTTCGTCATCGACAAGCTGACCGCGCGCGGGTTCCTGCTGGTGCTGCCGCCAGTGCTGGCGAACGAAGGCAGCCATGTACGGGACCGGGTTCCTGCCGACCGAGGCATCGAATCTCTACCACCTGGAGCACGACGACCTGTACCTGACCGGCACCTCCGAGGTCGCGCTGGCCGGGATTCACTGCCGAGCGAGCGGCTGGACGAAGAGGACCTGCCGGCCCGGTACACCGCGTTCACCACGAACTTCCGCCGCGAGGCGGGCGCCGCCGGCAAGGACACCAAGGGAATGTTCCGGGTGCACCAGTTCGACAAGGTGGAGATGTTCGTCTACTGCTGCCCGGAGGAATCCCGGCAGATGCACGACTGCTGCTGTCCTACGAGGAAGAGATCGTGCAGGAACTCGGCCTGCCGTACCGGGTGATGAACATCTCCGTCGGCGACCTGGGCGCGCCCGCGGCGAAGAAGTACGACATCGAGGCATGGTTCCCGGTGCAGCAGCGTTACCGCGAGATCACCTCCTGCTCGAATACGACGGACTACCAGGCTCGCCGGCTGAACATCAGGTTCCGCCGGGACGGCAAGCGGGAGTTCGTGCACACCCTGAACGGCACCGGCGCAACGGCCAGGGCGCTGTTGTCGATCATGGAGAACTTCCAGGACGAGGGCGGCACCGTCGCAGTGCCGGAGGTGCTGCAGCGGTTCGGCGCCCCGGCGACCATCGGTATGCCGCGGCGCTAGGCGCCGCCGATGCCGGGAGCCAGCTCCCGGCAGTTCTCCGGCCGAGCTGCCCGAGGCCGGGCTGGCCGCGGACACGCATGGCGAGCAGCGCCGTGCCGTCGGGCACGCCGAGGCCGCTGCAGGCGTCCCAGCCGGGTCCGGCCTTGTATGCGCCGTTATTCCCGGTGACGATGTCACGCAGTCCCGTTACCGGCGCGCCCGGCTCGACGCCGGCGTACAGCGAGGTCTGCAGCAGACCGAACGACCTGCCCAGCGCCTGCGCGAGCCGCGCGACGAGCGCCGCCCACAACGGCGCAACGGCGCTGGTTCCGCCGATCACGCTTTGCTGACCGTCGATCAGGACTTGGTAACCGGTGGCCGGGTCGGCGTTGCCTGCGACGTCAGGAGCGCCCCGGCCGGTGCCGCCGCCTGGCGCGGCTGGCACCCCTGCCCTGGCCTGCCAGGCCGGCAGCGGGAACGTCGACGCTGACGCCGCCGCCACCTGCGCCGCCGTTGCTGCCGTCGTTCCAGACTGTCTCGGACTCGATGACACCGGACGCCGGATCGGCGTGGAGGCTCGTCCCGCCGCAGCTGAGCGCGTGCGGACTGGACGACGGGAAGTCCGCGTGCGGGTTGCCGTCGGTGACACCGTCGCCGCTGCCGTTGTCGCCTGCCGCCACCGTCACGGTGACGCCGAGTGCGACCCCGTCGGCGATCGCCTCGTCCAACGCGGTCATCGACTGCTGTGTCCACGAGCTTTCTGGCCCGCCCCAGCTGATGCTGACCGCGACGGGCGTGGGCTGCGCCTGCACGGCCTGGGTGACAGCGTCGATGAAACCCTGGTCGGTATTGGGCGCGAAGTAGACGACGATGTTCGCGCCCGGTGCGACCGCTCCGACGACCTCAATATCTAGCAGCACCTCACCGTCGGCGCCTTGCGGGTCCTGGTCGGCCACGTTCGTCGCGCCGTCGACACCGACGGAAGTGACCGTCGGCGTGGCAATGCCGAGTCCGCTGAAGTAATCACTGAGATCGGTAGGCGAGAAACCGCCGCCGAGTTCGATGATGCCGACCGTCTGGCCGGTGCCGTCGGTGCTCGCGGGGAACTGGTAGAGGTCGGCCACCTGCACCGGCGTGTAGGACACCTGGGCGACGGCCTGAGCTGCGAGCCTGAAGTGCGGAACTGCCTGCGGCCTGTTGTCCAGGCCGAGGACTGCCACGATCACGCCTTCGAGTTCCTCGGGGACCTGCAACTGCCCTTGGCGGTACCGGTGGGTGACCGGGCTGCCGTCCGGGCCGGGAGTGGTGGCCACGCTGATCTCCGTGCCGAAGGCTCGAGCGAGCGCGCCGACAGGCCCGGCCACCCGCAGCTGGCGCGTGCCCGCATCCCTGGTCGTGACCTGGATAGCGGGGTCAAGCGCCGCGAGCACCTCGGCGACGAGTTCGTGGTCGGACGGGTCAGAGCCGTAACGCTCGCGCAGTTCGGCCCTCGACATGCGCTCGGGGACGCCGGCGGAGTCTCGGGGGAGGCTGCGAGCCCGGCGCGTGATCACGGTGAGCTCGATTCGCTCGGCCGGATCGGCCGGCCTCACCGCGGTGGCCCGAACGAGTTCTCCGCGTTCGCTGCCGGGTAGCGGGACTAACGACTCTGAGCTCATGATCGCCTTTCTTCGCCCGGTATGCGGGAAGGTGTTCGGTCAGCGCGACGGTGGTCCCGGTACCTGGGCGCCGCACTGCAGGCACGTGGTCGGTGGATCTGCGTCTGTCATGCTGCCGCAGTCAGGGCAGACTCGGCATTGCCAGCAAGGTGCGTCGCCTGGTCTGTCGTCGGAATAGTCGGTCATGGCTCGCTCCCTTCTGGCTGCCTCCAGTTAAACAGCGGCCAGGGCTGTCACGCACTCGTCAGCGGTTCTTTCGCTGGCAGTTAGGGCGCAAGATGGTGCCACTGCCTACGATCTCGGCGCGTTTCCTGCAGCGGCCGCGTCGGCCGGGACGTCCAGTCGCCTGGCCAGAGTCAGCGCGGCGCCCCAGTGCCGCCGCAGCCTGCCATCGGGTCTGGCCGCGAGCCGGCGGCGGATCTCGCCGTAAAGCCGGTCTCGCTGCCACGTAGTCATGTCGATATGGCCGGAGAAAGTGTCGAGCAGTTCGAGATAGGAATCGGCGGTATACCCGATCTCCCAGTCGAACTGGACGACAGCCACGACAGCGAACAATCCGCTGTCCTCGACGGCGGCTCGCTCGCCTGGCAGTTCTCCTGGCAGGTCGCAGGCCGTGCCGGGTGGCAACCCCTGCCCGATCTCGTCGTAGACCTCCTGAATCTCGGCGAAGAACGGATCGCCGTCGGCTGGCAGCACGTGGCTTGCCGCCCAGGTTGCCAGCCAACCGCCGGGCCGCAGCGCGTTCCAGGCCAGTCGGTAGCGCGCCGACGGGTCAATCCAGTGCCACGAAGTAGCCGCGTAGACGAGGTCGAACGGCTGGCTGCTGTCCGCCGCCCAGTCCTCGAAGGTCGCCTCCGTCACCTGCACGCGCGGATAGCCCGCCAGGTTACGCCGGGCTTGCGCCGCCAGGTTCGGTCCTGGCTCCAGGCAGGTGATCGCCAGTCCGCGCCTGGCCAGCGGCAGCGTTGCCTTGCCGGTCCCGCAGCCGATCTCCAGCAGCCGGGCGCCCGGCGTGAGGCCGGCGATCCGGATCAGCTCCGCGTACAGCTCGTCCGGATAGTCGGGCCTTGCCCGGTGGTATCGCAGCGCCGCCGAGTCGAAGGTGGCGCGCAGCCGGTGCCTGGTGCTGTGCTCGCTGTCGGCCACCGGTGCAGTTTAGCCGCCGGGCTACCAGCGGCCGAAGTGCATAATCTCGTCGGCCGGGCGGCGCCTGGACTTGTAGTCCGGCCGCTCTGTCTCCGCACTGTGCCCGATCGCGATCGCGCCGATCGGCTCGTGGTCGTCAGGTATGCCGAACCGCTCACGGAACGGGCCTACCGCCTCAGGAATGATGCCGAAGTAGGCCGCGCCGAGTCCTTCGTCGACCGCGGTCAGCAAGATCAACAGCGCCGCCATGCCGGTATCGATGTGCCAGAAGGGCACCGGCCAGCGCCCCTCGTCGCGGTCGGTCCAGCCCTTGTCCGGGCGGGCGTAGCGGTCCAGGTAGACCCGTTTGCTGGACATCGGCACAATGACCAATGGCGCAGTCTGCGTGGTCGGGCTGACGGCCTCGCCAGCAACCTCCCAGAACGGGGCCAGGTCCTCGCCGGTCAGTACCAGGAAGGCCTGGCCCTGCGAGAAGCCCGCCGAGGGCCCGCGCACCGAGTTGGCCAGGATCCGGTCCAGGCTGGCCTTGCTGACCGGCTCGTCGGTGAACTGCCTTATCATCCGGCGCTGGCGGATCACCTGCTGCAATTCCATGGCGTGACCTTACCGGGCCCGCTGGCCATCGAGCCAAACGCGTCAGTGAGCGGCATCTTGCGCTTCTCTGATCACGTCCGAGAATTCCATCGTGCGAGGGATATGAGAGGTTTGGCGGCCCGACCACCGCGGCAGGATGGTGCCGTGGACGTACTGAGCAGCCGGATTCTGCTGCGCCCCGCCGACCTGGGCCTAAGCCGGCACTTCTACCGCGATGTGCTGGGCCTGGCCACTTACCGGGAGTTCGGCTCACCCGCAGATCCCTCGACGGTGTTCTTTCTCGGCGGCGGACTGCTGGAGATCTCCGGGCCTTTGGCCCGCGCGCCTGAGCAGTCGGTGATGATCTGGCTCCAGGTGCGCGACGTGCACGCCGAGCATGAGCGACTCGCCGCGGCAGGTGCTCGGATTGTCCGCGGGCCCGAGGTAGAGCCCTGGGGTCTGACCGAGATGTGGATCGAGGACCCTGACGGGCTTCGCATCGTGCTGGTCGAAGTACCGGCTGATCACCCGCTGCGCCGCGATCCGCGCTCGGCGACGCCGTCAGCGTGAGCATCGCGTCAGGGTGCGCGCATCGCTCGTTCAGTTCGTCGGGAACGCAGAGTGGTGTTGATGACAACGCCAATGAGCATGAGCCAGACGACAATCTCGGCAATCATGGCCAGACGGTAGCTCAGCCAGCCGGCGGCGAAGGTGTTGGCGTATGCCGGGGCGACGTGGGTTGCGAGCCATCAGCCCGCCCGCGAACCACAGCCACTGGCTGGCCAGCGTCGTCACGAACAGGTGCAGAGAAAACTTGTTCCAGCTCCCGACCAGGCCGGCCGGGCGCGGACCAAGGTGGGTGCCTTCCATCGGGCCGATGATCATGACGACGTAGCCGAGAACGGCAAGCCACACCGCAGCGAGCCCGACCGTCATGGCGCGCCGCCGACTAGGCTGCGAGGCTCCGGCCAGGAACGACACGAGCAGCCACGGCGCCGACATCCCGCTGACCTGAGTCAGGAAGGAGGAATGGATCGCGCCCAGGTACTGATCGACAGCGCCAAACGCAACGGTGGCTACCAGGCCGATGGTCACGACACCAGCAGTTCGACGGCTGGCCAGGAAACGCCGGTGCTTTCCGTCAGCGGGCCAGTCGCTGTCGATCACTGCCATCCTTCGGTACTTCGCGATCGTAGGCTCGTGACTCTGGTCCAGGTCGAGTGCTCGTAGTCTGAGCACAACACCGACCCCAGAACTTGCAGCCTAGCCGTCCCGCGGGGATTTTTCGGTGCGCCAGCTGACCGGAGCGTCGATCCGCACGCCGCCGAAGTGCCAGGCCGGGTTGTCGTCAGAAGTAGCGGGGCTGCACGGGATTCTGCGTGGCTTCCCGGTAGCCGGACTGCGTGAAGTACTGGGTTGCGTCCGGGCGCCACAGGCAGATCGTGGCGACTAGCGCGACAACCCAGGTCAGCAGGCCGAGGATGGTGCCGCCAATTCCTTCTGGCCGGAACACCAGAAGAACATCCAGGGCCCGCCAGTTACGACGAGTACAGCGTCTCGCACCACGATGTTGTGTGCCTGGCCGGCGGGGTAGCCGAACCTGGCCATCAGTGAGTGAGCGAGGTTGCCGATCCTGGCGATACTGACAATGAGGCTGAGGAACTGAAGCGCCGCGCCGGCGTACATGAGCTTCATCGCGGTGGCGACCGACGGCGGCCTCGGTGGCTGCTCGGTGATCCAGATGTTGTCGCTGCCAGCAGGGTAGGGCTGGTCTGTCATCGCGGGCTCCTTGTTCTCTGGTGCGCCGCGACAAGGCTGGGTCAGGCAACCGCACTGCTGATCACCAGGTCCGAGACGATTGCGGTCACTCTAGCCAGATCCGGCGGATTGCGCTCGCGATTCACCGACGTCCGGCTGGCGGTCGGAGCGCGAGCCACCACGGGGCCGGGCGGCAAAACGGATCAGAGCCGACGCTACGCACGTAGGCTGCAGGCATGAACGGCACTACGGGGGCGCGCTCGGCAGCGCCCGAGGCGCCGGAACCTGCCGCCGTGGCGCGCGGGCCGCGCGAGGCTGCCGCCGGGATCGTCCGGCCAGGCGGCGGCACGATCCTCGACGCGATCGGCAACACTCCGCTGATCATGGTGGACGAGATCTGGGTCAAGCTCGAATACCTCAACCCTTCCGGGTCAATCAAGGCCCGCATCGCCAAATACATGATCGAGCGGGCGGAGCGCGAAGGGCTGCTGCGGCCGGGCGACACCATCGTGGAGGCAAGCAGCGGTAATACCGGTAACGCGATGAGCATGGTCGCGGCCGTCAAGGGCTACCGGATGCTCGTGGTCATGCCGAACGGGATGAGCGGCGAGCGGCTGGCCATCTCACGGGCCTTCGGCGCCCAGGTCATGACGCTCGGCGACTTTCACGTCAATGACGCCCTGGCCAAGGTCGCCGACCTTGGCCGGCAGCCGGGATACTTCGCGCCGCAGCAATTCGATTCTGAGTGGAACGTCGAGGAGAACCGCACTTGGCTGGGCCCGGAGACGCTCGCTCAGCTGCCGGACGGTGCGGTGCCGGACGCTGTGGTCGGCGGGGTCGGCACCGGAGGGACCATCGTCGGGGTGGGTCAGTGCTTCCGCGAGCGGAACCGGTCCTGTCTGGTGGTCGCCGTCGAGCCGAACGAATCCTGCCTCTTGATGTGCGGCGAGGTCGGCCGGCACCTGATCGAGGGCATCTCCGACGGCTTCGTCCCTGGCATCTTCGCCAGGCACGGGCACATCGTCGACGAGATCGTCGCGGTGGACAGCGATGCCGCGATCAGCGAGATGCGCCGCCTGGCCCGCGAGTTCGGGCTGTTCGTCGGCCCGAGTTCAGGCGCGCACCTGCTCGCCGCCCGCGAGTTGCGACGACGGTACCCGGACCTGCGGAACGTCGTCACGTTCTTCTGCGACGAGGGAGAGAAGTACATCAACGACTACTTCCTCCGCACCGGAGAAGGACCTTGATGCACCTGTCATCACGTCGAGCCGGTGATGAGGGCGGCCAGCCGCTGGATTCGCCCGGCGATATCCTCGTGCACCTCATCCGGTGGCCGGGAACCATCGACGGTGAACATCCACTCCCGGCCTGCGTAGTAATCCACCAACGGCACAGTTCGTGCCAGGTAGACCTGCAGGCGGTGCTCGACAACCGCTTCGGCATCTTCTGAGCCGCGGCCGCGAGCGAGGAGCCGGCGCACCAGTTCGTTCCTCGGAACATCGAGGTGGATAGCGGCCTGAACTTCGGCGCCGAGCGTCCGGACCACTGCGTACGATGCTTTCGCCTGCTCCACGGTCCGCGGAAAGCCATCGAGAACATAGCCGTCTGCCGCTGCCAGCACGGGCCTGCGCAGCATGTCCATGACAAGGCCGTCTGGCACCAAGTCGCCGCGGTCGAGGTAGGACTGCACCGTTCGTCCGAGGGGCGTCTGGTCACGTACATGCTGCCGCAGCAGGTCGCCGCTGGAGATGTGCGCGATGCCGAATCGCGCGGCAAGTAGCTCGGCCTGCGTGCCCTTGCCCGCGCCAGGTGCGCCGATCAGCAGAAGTCGCATCTGGTCAGTTTCCTTACGCCGTGACGCCGATTACCCGCGGTCGCGAGGGGCTCACGCCTCCCGCGACCACCGCCAGTCCAGATCGCAGGCACTCAGCACTCGCCGCGGCCTCGCCTGACTTTCGTCGCTGCACTGGCGCCTTGTCAACGATGTCGCTTCTGGCCGCGTCGTCACCGATCATCAGGCGCTGCCCGATTGCCTTCTGCGGTGCCGTGGCCGCCCTACCGGCCGCCGGCTGCGCCCCGCCTCGCCGGACGGCTCAGCCGAGGTCGCTCGCTTCGCCGCAGCCGGGTCCCGCCTGCAGCCGCGCGCTCCACTTCTCCTCGATCCGGCCGTACCGCCAGATCAGCACCGCCGCGGCCCAGGTCACGATGAACAGACCGACGATCGCGAAGCCGGCCGCGTTGATATTGAAATCTCGCATGAAGCCCCAGAAGCCAGTGGCCTGCCTCAGACCCTTGACCTCGGTCGCGACCAGGCCAAGCGCCTCCACACCGCCGACCAGGAAGCAAATCGATACCGACAGGCCGGTGATCGCCAGGTTGTAGTACACCTTGCGGACCGGATTGAAGAACGCCCAGCCGTACGCCAGGTTCATGAAAATGCCGTCGCTGGTGTCCAGGATCGACATGCCGGCGGTGAACAACACAGGCAGGCAGAGCACTGCGTACCAGGGGATGTGCTGCAAGGCGAGGAACGCGGTCGTGCCGAGCAGCAGTACCTCGGTCGTGGTATCGAAGCCAAGGCCGAACAGGACGCCGACGGGGTACAGCTGCCACTCCTTATTGATCGCCCGCATCCACCGGCCGAAGAACCGGTAGAAGAAACCACGGCCGTCCAGCTGGCGCTCCAGTTCCTGCTCGTCGTACTCGCCGCGGCGCATCGCCCGGAACACCTTGACGATGCCGGTCAGGATGACCAGGTTCAGCGAGCCGATCAGGAACAAGAAGCTCGCGGAGATGAGCGTGCCGAACAGGGTGCCGAATCGCTCCAGCGCCGAGTTGCTGTTCACGATCTGCCCGAAGACCACCTTTTCCGCGACCACGATGCCGATGCCCATCGCTACCACCACGGTGGAGTGGCCGAGCGAGAAGAAGTACCCGAAGCAGAACGGCCGGGGTTTGCCGGTGCCCTGGCGCTCGTTCATTTCCTTGCGGGTGGTGTTGTCGATGACCGCGATGTGGTCGGCGTCGAAGGCGTGCCGCAGGCCCAGCGTGTAGGCGAGCACACTCACGCCGATGCCGAGCCCTTTGTAGTGCGCCGGGATCACGAACGCGAAGAAGATAAAGAACCCGATCACGTGCATGGCCGCGATCGAGGAGTACATCGCCACTACCCGGCGGCGTTCAGTGGGAGTCATGGTCGTGAACGACTGGCGGACCATCGTGCCCAGGCGAGGCTTGCGCGCTGTCGTCACAACGGACACTCGTCTACCCCTCTGAGTTGCTGACCCCGGCTGGCCTGCGCAATTACCCGCACGCTAATCCAGATGCACATTACTTGCAAGTACTCTATATATGCATGACGGCCCCGCCGCAGGCGGCCGGGCAGGCTCTGCCCGATCCTGGCGGTCCAGGGCTTAAGGTGGCCCGAGTTGTTCTTCGGAGCACGCGCGCGTTCGGAAGGGTTGAGACATGGCCGGAATCCAGCAGCAGCAGACCGTCGCAGCCGGCCTGGTCTTCGTGGGAGCCGGGCCGCTGACCGCCGACGAGGTTGTCGCGGTTGCGCGCGGCGGCGCCCGCATCCAGCTGGCGCCCGAAGCGCTTGCGGCAGCCCGGCGGGGGCGGGAGATCATCGACGCGCTGGCGGACGATGCCGAGCCGCATTACGGCGTCTCCACCGGCTTCGGCGCCCTGGCAACCCGGCATATCCCGGTCGAACTCCGCGCCCAGCTGCAGGCCAGCCTGGTGCGCAGTCACGCCGCCGGATCTGGACCTGAGGTGGAGACCGAAGTCGTCCGGGCGCTGATGCTCCTGCGGCTGGCCACCCTGGCGACCGGCAGGACCGGCGCGAGGGAGGAAACCTTGCTGGCCTACGCCGCACTGCTGAACTCAGGGCTCACCCCGGTCGTGCACGAGTACGGCAGCCTCGGCTGCTCGGGTGATCTGGCTCCGCTGGCGCATTGCGCGCTGGTGCTGATGGGCGAGGGAGTGGTCAAGAACACATCGGGCGCAGTGCTCCCGGCCGCCGAGGCGATGGCAGAGGCTGGCCTGACGCCGGTCCAGTTGCGGGAGAAGGAAGGCCTCGCGCTGATCAACGGCACCGACGGCATGCTCGGCATGCTGCTCCTGGCCATCGCTGACCTGCGAGCGCTGCTCAAGGCCGCTGATATCACCGCCGCCATGAGCGTGGAAGGGCTGCTCGGCAGCGACGCGCCGTTCGCGGCCGATCTGCAGGCGATGCGCCCGCATCCGGGCCAGGCGGCCGCGGCGGCCAACATGCGCATGCTGTTGGCGGCCAGCCCGATCGTGGCCAGCCACCAGGGCCCGGAGTGCACCAGGGTGCAAGACGCTTATTCACTGCGCTGCGCGCCGCAGGTCGCAGGCGCGGCCCGCGATACCGCCGATCACGCCGCGCTTGTCGCCTCGCGTGAACTCGCCTCGGCCATCGACAACCCGGTGATCACCCCGGACGGCCGCCTGGAGTCCAACGGCAACTTCCACGGCGCCCCGCTCGGCTTCGTGCTGGACTTCCTGGCCATTGCCGTCGCCGACCTGGCGAGCATGTCCGAGCGCCGGACCGACCGCTACCTCGACGTTGCGCGCAACCAGGGGCTTCCCCCGTTCCTTGCTCACGATCCTGGCGTTGATTCCGGTCACATGATCGCGCAGTACACCCAGGCGGCGATCGTGTCGGAACTGAAGCGGCTCGCCGTGCCGGCCAGCGTCGACTCGATCCCGAGCTCGGCCATGCAGGAAGACCACGTGTCCATGGGCTGGTCGGCCGCGCGCAAGCTGCGGCTGGCGCTGGACGGCCTGACGCGAGTCCTGGGCATCGAGTTGCTGACCGCCGCCCGCGGCATCGACTTGCGGGCGCCGCTAACCCCGGCCCCGGCGACTGCCGCAGTCATCGCCGGCCTCCGCGAGCGGGTCGCCGGACTGGGCCCTGACCGTTTCCTCGCGCCCGAGATCGAGGCAGCCATCCGGTACCTGGCCGACGGGAGCGCGCTATCCGCCGCGGAATCCGTCACCGGCCCGCTGGCGTGACGCTCACGGTACCGGCGGCGGGATCACCACGGCCGTGCCTGACCCTCAGATGACCGGCGGACGGCCGGCCTTGGTCAGGCGCCACACGGTGCGCATGGAGATAGGGCGCCGCTGCCCCGGATCCATCCGCCAGCCCTCGGCGAAGCCCCGAGCCCAGGTGCGCAGCGCTCGCGGCGAATGCACCCGCAGCACGGTCACTACTGTCCAGTCGAACAGATACGCGGCGGCAAAAATCCACGGCAGGTTTCGCCGGGCGAGCAGTACCCGGTTCCGGCTGTCGTAGCGATACCAGAGGTCGTGCCGCGCGTTCGAGACAGGCGGGTGGCATATCTGCGTGTCGGCGTCGTATTCCAGGCTGTACCCGCGCTCGATGAGCTGCCAGGCCAGGTCGGTCTCCTCGTGCGCGAAGAAGAAGCTCTCCGGCAAGCCGCCCGCCTCGAGGTAGGCAGACTTCCTGGCGGCGAACCCGGCCCCGACGAACGTCGTCACGACCGATGAGCGTGATGGGTCGCCGGCCCGCAGCCGCGGCACGTGATGCCGGACCCCGACTCCGCCGGTCGGATCGACCACCCGGAACGCCAGGACTGCCAGCTTCGGATCCGCCTCGAACCTGGCGGCCACGTGCTTGCCGATGCCAGGGTCGGAGAACCAGGCGTCGTCGTCCAGGAACATGACGACCTCGCCCGAACTGGCCGCGACCCCGGCGTTCCGGCCGCCAGAGACACCCAGGTTTTCCGCAAGCCGGACGGTCCTGACACCGGCCGGCACCGGGGGCAGGTCCGCGCCGTTGCCGACAAGGACCAGTTCGACCCCGTGAGCACGCAGCGGTTCGGTGGTTGCGATCGCGCGCTCCAGCTCGGCAGGTCGGTGCCCATCGTGATGATCACGCAGGAGAGTCGACGTTCATGACAGCCGCCGGGAGGCCATGATCGCCGCCAGGTGCGCGATGACCATCAGCGCGGCGACCACCAGGCAGGCAAGCAGCAGCACCCTGGTGGCGAGCAGGCCGCCCCTGATCGAGTCCGCGATCGCCGCGAGTACTACCAGCACCGACAGCTCGATCTGCTGGATGATCCGGTGAATCTTGAGCAAGCTGGCCGCACGGCGCACCGCGGCCAGTCCGGTGCCGCGCGGCTGCAGCGTCTCGTTGTCCAGCCCGGCGGGCAAGCCGTGCACGGCCCTGGCCACGACGACATTGTCTGTTTCGGCCTTGACCAGCACGGCAAGCAGCGCGGCGGCCAGTCCGGCGGTCACGTAGCTGCCGGCGGTCGTGAGGTGGCCCTGCGCCCGGAAGCCCAGGCCAGTCAGCATGGCGGCTTCGCACAGGTAATGCCCGACCCGGTCCAGGTAGATGCCGCCGACCGATTTGCGGTCGGTGAGCCTGGCCAGTTCGCCGTCCGAGCAATCACAGAGCAGGGCGAGTTGGACCAGGACCGCGGCAACGATGGCCGTGATCAGGCCGCCGAAGGCGATCAGCACGCCAGCGGCCACTCCGCAGAGGATGAAGCAGAGGGTGACGGCGTTCGGCGAGAATCCCAGCCGGGCGAAGACCCAGGTGGCACGAGGCGAGAGCTTGCGCATGTAGAGGCGGCCGAACAGGTGCTCATCGTTGACCCGCTCGACGACCCAGCGCGGCTGGCCTTGCGACCTGACCTCGTCCATCGTTGGCCGGGACATGCTCCTCCGCTCGCTCGTGGGACCTGGTCTCGCGAACCCAGTCTGCTCCGGGAACATGGTAGGCCCAGCGCCGGACGACTTCGGCGCCGCTGGCTCAGGCGTAGCTGTGCGCCTCGTCCGGATAACGTCGCAGTGCGACGTCGGTGACGTACTGGCGGGCCGCCGTGAGCAGCACCTCATCAGTGTCGGCGTACCGGCGCACGAACCTCGGCAGCCGCCCGGAGGTGAGCCCGGCCATGTCCGGCCAGGTCAGGATCTGCGCGTCGCAATCCGGCCCGGCACCGATGCCGACAGTCGGGATCCGCAGCGCGTCCGATACCCGGCGCCCGAGCCCGGCCGGCACCGCCTCGAGCACGACGGTGAACGCCCCGGCCCGCTCCAGTGCGAGGGCGTCAGCCAGGAGCTCATCCCCGGCATCGCCGCGGCCTTGCACTCGCCGGGTGCCGCCGAGCACGTTGACGCTCTGCGGCGTGAGGCCGAGATGGCCCATCACCGGGATGCCTGCTTCGGTCAGCGCCCTTACCTGGGGCAGCACTCGATGGCCGCCCTCGAGCTTGACCGCCTGCGCGCCGCCCTCCTTCAGGTGCCGGACCGCGCTGGCCAGCGCGACCTGCGGCCCTGCCTGATAGCTGCCGAACGGCAGGTCGGACACGATCAGGGCGGTGGACGTCCCGGCGACCACGGCCCTGGTCATGCTGATCAGCTCGTCCATCGTGACCGGCAGCGTGCTGGCGTAGCCCAGCACGAGTTCTGCGCTGGTGTCGCCGACCAGCAGTGCCACCACGCCGGCGCGTTCGAAGATCCCCGCGGTCAGCACGTCGTAACTGGTGAGCATCGACCACCGTTCACCACGGTCAGTCGCGTCCTGCAGATCACTGACGGTGTACCGCCGCCCGGTGGGCCACGTTCCCTGTCTGGTCATGGTGTCGCCCTTCTGGTCGCCACCGCCGGCGGGTTGGCGCCAGCTCCGATCCTGCCTGCCGGGCGCCGGGAAGGAAAGCTCAAGGACCGGGAACGTGGCCCTGGTGGCGACTGCGCCGCGTAGGGCTAGCCGAGGCTCTTGAGGAAGTAGTACGCGATCTCGCCTGGCGGGTACTCAGGGAGCGTGCCGTAGAGCTGATAACCGAGGCGCGGGTAGAACTCAGGAGCCTGGAAGTTACTGGTCGACAGGCGGGCGTACTGGCAGCCGCGGTCTCGCGCGATCTGCTCGGCCCTGGCCATCAGCTGGCTGCCGTGTCCGCGCCTGCGCTCGGCGTCGGCGACCCACAGCACCGAGACCTCAAGCCAGCTCGGCACCGCGTTCGTCCGCCCGATCAGGCCGGCCAGCACGTCGCCGCTCGCACCCGTCAGGTAGAGCTGCAGCGGCTCGGCAGGCCGTCCGCCACCCCCGGTCGACGTGCCGTGCACGGTGTTGAACTCGACAAGCTGGGCGTTCAGCCAGTCCGCCCGGTCGTCATCGATCTGGCTGCTGATCGGATTGGCTGCGGTCATGGTGGCCGGCTCCTTGCTGGACGTCCCGGCCGATCTAAGCGCGGGAACGGCCGCGGCGGCAACGGGGTTTCCGGTCAGGCCAGCGCGCCCGGTGTGGTGCCGTCGGTCATGGTGATCTCGTCGAACCAGCCGCACCGCGGCTCGCCGGGCGGCCGGTCGAATCTGGTCACGTACGGCTTGATGTCCAGGACGGGCGTGCCGTCGAGCACATCGACGCCGGCGAAGCTGATGTGCCTGTCGCCGACGCCGGTGATCTGGATCAGGCTGAGGCCGATGGGGTTGACCCGGCGCGGCCCGCGGGTGGCGAAGATCCCCATCATCCGCTGTTGTGGCCTGAGCAGGAACGGCACCTGTCGTAACGGTGCCGAGTCGGACGCCCGATGTGGTCTGTGCAACCAGGTGAGCAACCATGCGTAGTCGAACCCGCCGAGCCCTTCCAGTCCTTCCTGGTACGCCGCGTCGATCTCGATGACTGCCCGTGCTGTCCGGTTGAGGCTCGACTGGATGGGCGTGTCTTCGGTCTGTGCGTAGTCGCTGCGGACGACGCCGATGACCGGCAGGGGAGCAGATGCCATGGCAGGCATGCTGCCGCGCCGCCCGACGGCGCGCTAGTCTCCGCAGCATGTCGCAGGACGGCGGGTTGGCAGGCAACGCCGACCGGCTGCGCTGGAACGCGAAATATTCAGGTGGCTTCGTGCCGTCCTTCGCCCCGCATCCGCTCGCGGTCCGGGCGCTGGCGATGGACGGGCCAGCCGGGCCGATGCTCGATCTCGCCTGCGGTGCGTCCGGCAGTGCCCTGCACGCGGCCGCCGCCGGTCGCTTCGTGACGGCGGTAGACGTGTCCGACGTGGCCCTCGGGCTGCTCGCCGCGGCGGCGGAGCGGCGCGGGCTGAGCGCGCGGATCAGCCTGGTGCAAGCCGACCTCGCCACCTTCGTGCCCCATCCGCTGGCCTACGCGCTGGTGCTGTGCGCGGGTTTCTGGGATCGCGGCGTGTTCGCCGTCGCGGTGCGCGCGGTCGCGCCGGGCGGCCTCATCGGCTGGGAAGCACTGACGGCCGATGCGATGCGGCTGCGGCCCGGACTGCCGCCTGGCTGGTGCGTGACCGGCGACGAGCCGGCGTCGCTGCTGCCGGCCGGCTTCGGGCTATCGGATCAGCACGACATCGCCGCCGAGCACGGCGCCAAGCGACTGATGCTGGCCAGGCGCGGGCGTTAGCGAAGAGCGATCAGTTGCGTCAGCGACCCGATCCCAGGCAGTTGAGGCCGGGCCCGCGGGCCCGGCCTCAACTGCCGTGCGGATCGCGGCCTTATAGCAGCGTCGTGACCGCCTTGACCTCGGTGTAGTTGTTCAGGACCTCGCGCCCCATCTCGCGGCCCCAGCCGGACTGCTTGTAGCCGCCGAACGGCAGCGAAGCGTCGAACACGTTGTAGCAGTTGATCCACACCGTGCCGGCCCGCAGCTTCTTGGCCAGCGCGTGCGCCTTGGAGATGTCGCGGGTCCAGATGCCGGCGCCGAGGCCGTACTCGGAGTCGTTCGCGACCGCGGCGATCTCGTCCAGGTTACTGAACGGGGCCGCGACGACGACCGGGCCGAAGATCTCCTCGCGGACGACCTTCATGTCGGGCCGGGTGTTGGTCAGCACAGTCGGTTCGATGAAGTAGCCGCGGTCGCCGTGCCGCCCGCCGCCGGCCAGCGCGGTGGCGCCGTCGGACTTGCCGGACTCCAGGAACCCGGTGACCCGCTGGAACTGCTCTTCGGACACCAGCGGGCCCATCTGCGTGGTCGGGTCCATCCCGGAGCCGAGCTTGATCGACTTGGCGATCTCGGCCACACCGTCGACGACCTCGTCGTAGCGGCTCTCCTGGACAAACAGCCGGGATCCGGCGACGCAGCACTGACCGTGGTTGAAGAAGATGGCGTTCGCGGCGCCTTCGATCGCGCCGTCCTCTGCGTCGTCGAAGACGATATTCGGGCTCTTGCCGCCGAATTCCAGGGTGAGCTTCTTCAGGTTGCTGGCCCCGGCGGCGGCGACGATGAGCTTGCCGACCTCGGTCGACCCGGTGAACGCGACCTTGTCGACGTCGTTATGCGCGGCGAGCGCGGCGCCGGCGGTCTCGCCGTAACCCGCCACGACGTTGACGACGCCAGCCGGGATCCCGGCCTCGGCGATCAGCTCAGCCAGCCGCAGGGCGGTCAGCGGAGTCTGCTCGGCGGGCTTGAGCACGACCGTGCAGCCGGTGGTCAGCGCTGGGCCGAGCTTCCAGGCCGCCATCAGCAGCGGGAAGTTCCAGGGGATGATCTGGCCGACGACGCCGATCGGCTCGCGGAGCGTGTAGGAGTGGAAGTTGGCACCCGGCATGTACGGCACCGAGATGTCGATGGTCTGGCCTTCGATCTTGGTCGCCCAGCCTGCCATGTAGTGGAACAGGTCGGCGGCCAGCGGCACGTCCGCACCGCGCGCGACAGCGTACGGCTTGCCGTTGTCGAGGGATTCCAGCTGAGCGAGTTCCTCGGCGTGCTCGAGGATCAGGTCGCCGATCTTCCAGATCATCCGGCCCCGGTCGGACGGCGTCATCCGGCTCCACTCGCTGTCCTCGAACGCCCTCCTGGCCGCGCCCACCGCGCGGTTGATGTCCTCGGCATCCCCCTCCGCTATGTGCGCCAGCGTCTCGCCCGTAGCCGGGTTAGGAGTCGAGAATGTCTTGCCTGACGCCGCGTCGGTCCACTGCCCGTTGATGAACATCTGACGCGGCGAGCCGATGAAGGCCTCGACGTTACTGTCAAGGGTCACCGTCATGAGAAACCATCTCCTTGCCTGCGGGGTGGGCGGAGGCGGCCACCGCCCATTGGCAGCCTGCGGCTGCTCCCCGCGGCGCGATTCAGCCGGGGAGCTACCGCTCGTGGCCAGTAGTCACTATGAGACTACAAATGGTCGGGGGGCACAAGGGCGGCGCACAGCGCACGCAGGGCACAAGACAACCCGGCCTCGAGCTCGCCGGCACCGGGCATGCAGGCGCCAGGCATGAGGGACGCAGCACGAGGCCGCGCGTCAGAGGTGCCGCTGCGCGCCGCGGCGGGCCAGGGCGGCAACAGCCCCGCTCGCCGCGGCGCGCAGCCCGGGTCAGCCAGTCGCGATCATGACCTCGGTCGCCTTGATGATGACCGAAACGCGGTCGCCTTCCTTCAGTGCCAGCCGGTCGCGGGAGGAGTCGGTGATCGCGGCAGTGACCGCGCCAGGATCGACCTCGACCGTCACCTCAGCCATGACGGCACCCGACTTTACGGCCTTCACGGTGCCCTTCAGCTGGTTGCGTGCGCTCAGCTCCATTGCGTCGCTCCTCGGGTGTGCGGGTGAATCAGGTGGCCTGAAGCTTCACCTAGGTCTACCCGGTCGCAACTATGCGTAACGTGACGACTGCGGACAGTGACGGGCTGGTGCGCCCGGGCGATGGCGGGTTCAGGCTGTCTTGACGCCCGCACAGGCGACGGGTAATGCTCAGGTCACGCCCAGCCGATATCTCGCGTCCCGGCGCGAGCCGATGGCGGCCTTCCGGAGGACCCGTGTCCGTTCGCGCGAATCCGCACGAGCCGCAGCGTCCAAGCGCAGGCGCCCGCGCCGCCGGGCTCATCGCGGTGGCCGAGGACCTGGCCGGCGAGTTCTCGCTGCGGCCGCTGCTGGAGCGGATCCTGCGCCGGTGCACTGAATTGCTCGGCTGTCACGCTGGCTCGATCTGCAGCGTCGACGAGGCCGCGGGGACGTACCGCAAAGAGGTCGATATCGGGGCAAGCCGAGCACATCGCGATCAAGGCGGTCGGCGCGGCGTCCGAGCAGGGTGCCGAGCTGGCTGAGCTGCTGCGGATCGGCAACAAGGTCAACTCGGTGACGAGGACGATGGGCATGGCGCTGACGTCGTGCACCCCGCCCGCCAAGGGCTCGCCGCTGTTCGAGCTCGGCGAGGACGAGATGGAGATGGGCGTTGGCATCCACGGCGAGCCCGGCCGTCGCCGGGAGAAGCTGGCAAGCGCTAACGCGATCGTCGACGAGCTGCTCGAAGCCGTCGTGACGGACCTGCCGTACGAAAGCGGCGACAGCGTGGCACTGATGGTGAACGGCCTGGGCGGCACGCCGATCAGCGAGCTGTACCTGCTGTACGGCTATGCGCACGAGCAGCTGGCCAAGCGCGGCATCCAGGTACGGCGCAACTACGTGGGCGAGTACTGCACCTCGCTGGACATGGCAGGAACCTCCATCACGCTGTGCCGGCTCGACGACGAGATCACCGATCTGCTGGCGGCGCCGGCCGAGATCGCGATCAGGACGTTCTGACCGCGGGCTCTCCCTCGACCCCTCGTTGATCGTGCCGCCGGGGTAAGGCGGCCCGTCCGCATGGCCGGGCCGCCTTTCCCATGCCCGCCGATGATCGCTGCGAGTAATTTCACATGTACGGACGGTTACCGTAGTGAAAATGTCGGCACTGTTCGTTATGGTCGGTCCGCAGATTGATGGGTCGCAGACGTCCATCTACCGGACGAGCGATCGTCAGCTGGATGAGGATGGGATAACGCGCCGGCAGTTGCCCTGACCGGCGCCGGGGAGGAGTCAGTGTGAGCGGCGTTAGGGTGCTAGTCGGTACTCGAAAGGGCGCTTTCGTCCTCACTGCGGACGGCAAGCGCGAGCAGTGGGACGTCAGCGGCCCGTTCTTCGCCGGCTGGGAGATTTACCACGTCAAGGGATCGCCAGCTGATCCTGACCGGTTGTACGCGTCCCAGTCCAGCGGCTGGTCCGGACAAGTCGTGCAGCGATCCGACGACGGCGGCGCGAGCTGGGAGCCGGTCGGCAATCATTTCAGTTACGACGGCACGCCAGGCACGCACCAGTGGTACGACGGGACGCCGCACCCGTGGGAGTTCGCCAGGGTCTGGCACCTGGAGCCGTCCCTGCACGATCCCGACACGGTGTACGCGGGCGTCGAGGATGCAGGGTTGTTCAAATCCGCGGACGGCGGCCAGACCTGGCATGAACTGGCGGGCTTGCGCGGGCACGGGTCCGGATCATCCTGGCAGCCGGGCGCGGGCGGCATGTGCCTGCACACGATCATCCTGGACCCGGTCGAGCCGAACCGCATCTTTACCGCGATCTCCGCGGCGGGCGCGTTCAGGTCCGACGACGCAGGCCAGACCTGGCGGCCGGTGAATCGCGGGCTGGTGTCCGAGGGCATCCCCGACGGTGATGCCGAGGTCGGGCACTGCGTGCACCGGATCGCCATGCATCCGTCCAGGCCGGCGGTGCTGTACATGCAGAAGCACTGGGACGTGATGCGTAGCGATGACGCCGGGGAGTCCTGGCGGGAGATCAGCGGCAACCTGCCGACCGACTTCGGCTTCCCGATCGACGTGCACGCGCACGAGCCCGAGACGGTCTACGTGGTGCCCATCACCAGCGACTCTGAGCACTTCCCGCCGGACGGCAAGCTGCGCGTGTACCGCAGCCGCACCGGCGGCGATGACTGGGAGCCGCTGACCGAGGGACTGCCCCAGCGGCACTGCTATGTCAACGTGCTCCGCGACGCGATGGCGGTCGATTCCCTGGACGAGTGCGGCGTCTACTTCGGCACGACCGGCGGCCAGGTCTACGCCTCGTCCGACGCGGGCGACAGCTGGGCGCCGATCGTGCGGGACCTGCCCGCGGTGCTGTCGGTCGAGGTCCAGACGCTGCCATGATCCGAGTCGTGCTCCCCGCCCATCTGCGGCGGCTCGCCCGGATCGACGGAGAGGTCCGGCTCGAGGTCGCCGGTCTGGTGACACAGCGTTCGGTGATCGATGCGCTTGAGGCCGGCTACCCGATGCTGCGCGGGACAATCCGCGATCAGGACACCAACCGGCGCCGGGCCTTCATCCGGTTCTTCGCCTGCGAGGAGGATCTCTCGCACGAACCGCCGGACGCGCCGTTGCCGGCAGCGGTCGCTGCCGGAGCAGAGCCCTACCTGATCGTGGGGGCGATGGCCGGCGGGTAGCCTGCCTGGCGACGATTAGCTGAGAGCGGCTGCGACCGCTGCGCCGAGGGCCCTCGCAACTGGCGGCGGGAAGGCGTTGCCCACCTGCCGGTAGGCGGCCGTCTTGCGCCCGGTGAATTCCCAGCCGTCAGGGAAGCCCTGCAGCCTGGCGACCATGCGCACCGTCAGCTTCGGTGCCTGCCCGGCGGGGAAGTCCGGTCCCGGCGGATCGGCAGCGAGACCGAGGCCGTCCACGCCGAGCTCGCGCCAGGCGGCCCTGGCCCTGGTCGGGCCGAGGTCGGGACCGCCGTGTTTCTTGCTGCCGCCGACGATCGTGGGCGCGATCTGATCAGCTCGCAGCGCCCAGTCGCGCGAGCCCGGCCAGCCGCCCGCGGCCATCAGGTCGGCGAGGGTCTCGCCGACCGTCGGCGGCCGTGCCGCGACCGGGACCGGCCAGCGGAAATGCACAGCCCAGGGCGTGGCCAGCGCGGCCAGCACGAACCGCGGCCGCAACTGCGGGACGCCGTGGTCGCTGGCGTTGACCAGCTGCCACCAGGTCCGGTATCCCAGCCCCGTCAGGCGCCCGAGCACGTGCGCCCGGTACGAGTCGAACCGCCTCGTTCCCAGTCCCTTGACGTTTTCCAGCAGCACAGCCCGCGGCCTGATCTCCTCGATCAGGCGCAGCGCCTCCGGGAAAAGGTCGCGTTCGTCGTCCCGGCCGAGTTGCTTGCCGGCCAGGGAGAAGGGCGGGCAGGGCACGCCGCCGGCGAACAGGTCGACGCCGGCGAAGGCACGCCCGTCCAGGTTCGCGACGTCGTCCTCGATGATCTTCCAGGCACTGCGGTTGACCCGGAGCGTCTGGCAGGCGTCGGGGTCAAGCTCGACAGCCGCTGCGTGGGAGAACCCGGCCTGCTCAAGGCCCAGCGCCTGGCCGCCAGCGCCGGCGCAGATCTCGACGACCGTCAGCTCGCTCAAGGTTCCTCCGGCACTGGACATCCAGTCCGATTCTGCCGGCTGCCGGTGCGGCGGCTGGGTTCCCACGCCGCGCGCTGGCCGGCCGGAACACCTGAGCCGTTGCGGGGTCCGCCGACCGGAACAGCAGCGGCTGCATCCGGCCCGAGAACAGGTGATAATGACGCGATGACGGACGGAGGGCTTGCTGGTGACTGACCTGGATGCGCTCGCTGCGGCGCTGCTCGAGGCGTACGCGACCGGCAGGCCGGTGCCGCCGCTGACGCAGACCTACGACGGGCTGACCCTGGACGACGCCTACGCGATCCAGCAGATCCAGATCCGCAGCCGCCTCGACCAGGGCGCCGCGATCGCCGGGTACAAGGTCGGCCTGACCTCCGAGCCGATGCGGCAGCAGTTCGGCGTCCGCGATCCCGACTTCGGCCACCTGCTGTCCGACATGGCCTACGCCGCGGACGCGCCGGTGCAGACCAGCGGCTTCCTGCAGCCGCGCGCCGAGCCGGAGATCGCGCTGGTGCTCGGCCGCGCGCTGCGCGGGCCGCGGGTAACCGTCACCGACGTGGTCGCCGCGACCGACTACGCGGTGGCGGCGATCGAGATCATCGACAGCCGCATCGCCGACTGGAAAATCAGCCTGCTGGACACCGTCGCCGACAACGCCTCGAGCGGCGGGTTCGTACTCGGCCAGGCACCGCTGCGGCTCGACCAGGTCGATCTGTCGCTGACCGGCTGCGTTCTCCGGCGCAACGGCCGCGTGGTGGCGACCGGCGCGGGCGCCGCCGTGCTTGGCTCGCCGTTGCACGCCGCCACCTGGCTGGCTAACGAACTGCTCGGCAGGGGCGCGGAACTGGCTGCCGGGCACGTGATCCTCACCGGGTCCATCACCGCTGCCATCCCGGTCTCGGCCGGCGACGCGGTCACGGCGAGCTTCGACCGCCTCGGCTCGGTCACCGCGGTCTTCGACTGACGACGCCATCCGGCTGACTAGCTCCGCCATCACCACGAAGGGCACCGCGCATGGAATCGGTCACCGCCGCGATCGTCGGATCCGGCAACATCGGCACTGACCTGATGATGAAGCTGCTGCGCGCCGACGGCGCGGTCACGCCCCGGTACATGATCGGCATCGACCAGCACTCGGACGGGCTGGCCAGGGCCCGCCAGCACGGACTGGCTGCCAGCGCCGAGGGCGTGGACTGGCTGCTGCGCCAGGACCCGCTGCCTGACGTCGTGTTCGAGGCCACCAGCGCGCAGGCGCATGCCGTGAACGCGCCGCGTTACGCCGAGGCCGGCGTCCGGGCGATCGACCTCACGCCTGCCGCGGTCGGGCCTTACGTCTGCCCGCCGGTCAACCTGGACCTCAACCTGGACGCGCCGAACCTGAACCTGATCACCTGCGGCGGTCAGGCGACGATCCCGATCGTGGCGGCGGTCAGCCGGGTCGTCGAGGTCGCCTACGCCGAGATCGTCGCCTCGATCGCGTCCCGGTCGGCCGGTCCTGGCACCCGGGCGAACATCGACGAGTTCACCAACACCACGGCGGCCGCGCTGCGCGACGTCGGCGGGGCTGGCCGGGGCAAGGCGATCATCCTGCTCAACCCGGTCGAGCCGCCGATGATCATGCGGAACACCGTGTTCTGCTCGATCCCGGCGCAGGCCGCCGAGCCGGGGCCGCTGCGCGATGCGGTGAGCGACAGCATCGAGGCGATGGCGAAGACCGTTCGCGGCTACGTTCCTGGCTATGTCCTGAAGGCGGAGCCGCAGTACGACCCGCCCGATCCGCGCTGGCGCGGGATGGCGCGGGTCGGCATCTTCCTGGAGGTACGCGGCCGGGGCGACTACCTGCCCGACTACGCCGGCAACCTGGACATCATCACCGCGGCCGCCGCCCGCGTCGGCGAGTTGCTCGCAGCGCACCTGAGCAGCGCGGGTCGGAAGGTGAGCACGGCATGACCGCGCAGGCTGACGTACTGACAGGCGCCGGCGAGAGTCCGCGGGCGGACGGCCACGTCCGGCTGACCGACTCCACCTTGCGGGACGGCTCGCACGCGCTGGCGCACCAGTTCACCGAGGAACAGGTGCGGGGGGTCGTGCACGCGCTGGACGCCGCGCAGGTCGAGGTGATCGAGGTATCGCATGGCGACGGCCTCGGCGGCTCGTCGTTCAATTACGGTTTCTCGCTGCGCGACGAGTTCGAGCTGATCACCGCCGCGGTGCAGGAGGCCAGGCAGGCGAAGATCGCGGTGCTGCTGCTGCCCGGCGTCGGCACGATCGACGACCTGCGGCATGCCCGCGACGTCGGCGCCTCGGTGGCGCGGATCGCGACGCACTGCACCGAGGCCGATGTTTCCTTGCAGCATTTCGCCGCCGCGCGGGCGATGGGCATGGAGACCGTCGGCTTCCTCATGCTGGCGCACCGGATCGGGCCCGCGGAACTAGCCGTGCAGGCGCGGATCATGGTCGACGCCGGCGCGCAATGCGTGTACGTGGTCGACTCCGCCGGTGCGCTGATCCTGGCTGGCGCGCAGGCTCGGGTGCAGGCACTGGTTCAGGAGATCGGCGAGGACGCTCAGGTCGGTTTCCACGGACACCAGAACCTGTCCCTCGGGGTGGCTAACAGCGTGCTGGCCGTGCAAGGCGGAGCCCGCCAGGTCGACGGGGCGCTGTGCGCGCTCGGTGCCGGAGCCGGGAACGCGCCGACTGAGGTGCTGGTGGCCACGTTCGAGCGGCTGGGCATCCCCACCGGCGTCGACGTCAACGGCGCGATGGCCGCGGCGCAAGACGTGCTCCGGCCGACGCTGGCGCGGCTGCCGAGCTCGGACCGGTCGGCGATCGTGCAGGGCTTCGCGGGCGTGTACGGCAGCTTCCTGCTGCACGCCGAACGCGCCGCCGAGCGCTACGGCGTGCCCGCGCACGAGATCCTGCAGAAGGTCGGCGAGGCAGGCTACGTGGGCGGTCAGGAAGACATGATCATCGACATCGCGATCCAGCTGGCCGAGGCGCGCGCGACTGCGGTAGCGGCACGGTGTTCTGCGCCCCGGCAGTGACCACCGTCACGATCACCTCGTCGGCCGAGAACTACGCTGGCGCCGCCGGAAGCTCACGAACCATCGGAAACTATTGATACCTGTCTAAACCTGGCTTGCTATCAGCCCGCCCACCGCCAGGCTTGGCCAGGAGGGCGTTCCGTTAGCCTGGGTCAGTGAAAGCGCTGCTCCTGGAGAATGTCCATCCCGAGGCTGTCCGGGTGCTGGACGGTGCCGGAGTCGAGGTCACCCAGCTGCCCGGAGCCCTGGACGAGGCCGACCTCGCCGCCGCGCTGCCCGGTGTCGCGATGCTGGGCATCAGGTCCAAGACCCGGCTGACCGCAGCGGTCCTCGGCGCGGCTCCTGAGCTGGTGGCGGTCGGCGCGTTTTGCATCGGCACCGACCAGATCGACCTGGCTGCCGCGTCGGCGCTTGGCATCGCGGTGTTCAACGCGCCGTACTCCAATACGCGCAGCGTGGTCGAGCTGACCCTGGCCGAGATCATCGGGCTGACCCGCCGGCTCACAGAAAAGGACAGGGCCATGCATGCGGGCGTGTGGGACAAATCGGCCCGCGGCGCGCACGAGGTACGCGGCCGGACGCTGGGAATCGTCGGATACGGGAACATCGGCGCGCAGCTGTCAGTGGTCGCCGAGGCCCTCGGCCTGCGGGTCGTGTTTTTTGATACGTCCGACAAGCTGGCGCTGGGGAACGCCCGCCGCTGCGTCAGCCTCGATGAGCTACTCGAGGTATCCGATATCGTCAGCCTGCACGTCGACGGCCGCCCGTCGAACAGCGCGTTCTTCGGCGAGAAGGAATTCAGCCGGATGCGGCCCGGGTCACTGTTCCTGAATCTGTGCCGGGGTTTCGTGATCGACCACGAGGCGCTGCGCGCGCACCTGGAGTCCGGCCAGCTGGCCGGTGCGGCGGTTGACGTGTTCCTCGACGAGCCGCGGTCGGCCGGGGAGGAGTTCACCTCCGTGCTGCGCGGCCTGCCGAACGTGATCCTCACGCCGCACATCGGCGGTTCGACCGAGGAGGCCCAGGCCGACATCGGCATGTTCGTCGGCGGCAAGCTGGCCGACTTCCTGGCCGAGGGGACCACCGCGCTGTCGGTGAACCTGCCGCAGGTCGCGCTGCCGCCAGCGAGCGGGACGCACCGGCTTGCGCACCTGCACAGGAATGTCCCTGGCGTGCTGGCGGAGATCAACTCGGTGCTGGCCGCGCACGAGGTGAATGTCGAGGCTCAGCTACTCGGCACGCGCGGCGAACTCGGCTACGCGCTGACCGACATCGGCATCGACTATCCGGAGGCCGTGGTGGCCAGCCTGCGGGAGCTGGACGAGACGGTGCGGCTGCGGGTTCTGTCTTGACCCTCGAGGCTGCGCTTGAGGCCGCCGTCGGGTCCGCGCACGTGCTCGTCGACCGCGATCTGCTCGCCTCCTACGAGACCGACTGGACCGGTCGTTTCACCGGCACCGCGCGCGCGGCAGTGCGGCCGGCTGACACCGCCGAGGTGGCGCGGGTGCTGGCCGCCTGCACCGAGCGGGCGGTGCCGGTCGTGGTGCAGGGCGGTAATACCGGGCTGGTCGGCGGCGGCATTCCTGATCCTGAGCACGGCGACCGCCCGCCGGTCGTGCTGCTCACCACCAGGCTGACCGAGCTCGGCCCGGTGTCCCAGATCTCCCGGCAGGTGACCGCAGGTGCCGGGGTGCGGCTGGCGGTACTGGCCGCGCACGCGCGGGCCGCGGGCCTGGACTTCGGGGTCGATCTCGCCGCGCGCGACTCGGCGACCATCGGCGGCATGCTCGCCACTAACGCCGGCGGCATCAGGGTGCTGCGGTACGGGAGCATGCGCGAGCAGGTAGCGGGGGTCGAGGCCGCGCTGGCCGACGGGCGGATCATCTCCAGGCTGGATGGCCTGCCCAAGGACAGCACCGGCTACGACCTCGGGCACCTGCTGGCCGGCTCCGAGGGAACCCTCGCGGTCGTGACCAGGCTGCGGCTGCGCCTGGTCGCCGCCGAGCCCGCGCGCGCGGTCGCGATGATCGCAGTACGCGGCACCGCGGAGGCCGTCGACCTGCTGGCCGCGGTCCGGGCAGCGTTGCCAGGGCTGTGTGCCGCCGAGCTCTGCTTCCGGCCAGGTCTTGCGCTCGTCGAGCGGTACCTGGGCGTCACGGCGCCGCTGGCAGACGCCGGGGGCGAGGCACTGGTTCTGCTGGAGCACGCAGGCGGCCCCGACCCGCTCGAAGAGCTGCTGGCCGCGCTCGGCGCGTGCGAGCAGGTGCTCGACGCCACGGTGGCCTCGTCGCCGGCCGACCGGGCGAGGCTCTGGCAACTGCGCGAGAGCCACGCCGAGGCGATCAGCGCGGTCGGCCTGCCGGTGAAACTGGACGTGTCCGTACCGATCGGCCGCCTCGCCGAACTGGTCGCGCAACTGCCCGACGTCATCGGCACCGTCGTGCCGTCCGCCGAGCTAGTGATCTTCGGTCACCTCGCGGAAGCGAACCTGCATGTCAACATCCTGCGAGCGACAGGCAGCACGGAAGCCGTCACCGGCACCGTGCTCGCACTGGTGGCAGATCTCGGTGGCTCCATCAGCTCAGAACACGGAATCGGCCGGGCGAAGGCGCGCTGGCTGGCGCTGTCCCGCAGCCAGGCCGAGATCGACATCATGCGATCGGTCAAGGCCGCCTTCGACCCGCATGGCGTGCTCAACCCTGGCGTTCTGCTGGCGGACAGCGACCCGGCCGGTGAATTCCGGTCGTCCGGCCCGAACGCAGCCGGATAGGATCTGCCGGCATGACAGCGGCTATCTCCGATCCTGAGCCAGGCGACGCCTTCGGCCGCGCGCTGCTTGACCAGCTGGCAGGCCATGACGAGCCCATCGTCATCGAGCGGGACGACGGCTTCGTCAGCACTGACACCTTCGACTACCAGGCAGGCCTGGACCCGCGTGATGAGTGGGCGCTCGACCGCGCGGCCGGTCGGGTGCTCGACGTCGGAGCGGGCGCCGGCCGGGCATCCCTGGTTTTGCAGGAACGTGGTCAGGGCGTGGTAGCTCTCGACGTATCACCCGGCGCGACTCTGGCCTGCCGCCAGCGGGGAGTGCGCGAGGTCTACACCGGTTCTGCGGAGGATGCGGCCGCTGGCGGGTTGGCGGGCACATTCGACACCGTCCTGCTGCTCGGCAACAACCTGGGCCTGCTCGGCTCGCGCGAGGCGGCGGGCAGTTACCTGGCTACCCTCGGCGAACTGCTGCGGCCAGGCGGCGTCATCATCGGGACCTGCCTGGACGTGTACCAGACGGACAAGCAAACTCACCTGGAGTACCACGAGCTGAACCGGCGCCGCGGCCGGATGCCGGGCCAGCTCACCATCCGGGTCCGCTATCAGCGGCTGGCCACCGGCTGGTTCGACTGGTTGGCCATGTCACCGCAGGAACTGGCCGAACTGGCGGTCGGCGCGGGCTGGCGGGTGGCCGAGCTGTATCCCGGACTGCTGTTCGCTGCCGTGCTCGCCAGGGATGATGGCTGACGGCAGGATGACGGCCGCGCCCTGGCGCGGATCGGGAGCTGGGTTAGCCGGCCGCTGTGTGCCTGGCTAGTGCCTCGCGCCAGTACGCGGCCGATTCGCGCAAGTCGGCGAGCGCCTGGTCGTCGTCCTGCTCGAACGGCGGGATGATCTCCAGCACCAGTGCGACCTCGGTCGCGCCCGACCTGTCGAGCGCGGTGAGCACCCGCTCCGCGTCGATGATGCCGTCCGCGCTGGTCTGCGACGTGAACGGCCAGTGATGGTCGGCCTTGCCGTCGGCCTGCTGCAGCTGAACGACTGGTGCCTTCGAGCCGAGCTCTTCAGCCAGGCGTACGGGTCGCGGTCCCGGCCGGTCGTGCCCGGCACGCACTGGTGCCCGACGTCGAGGCAGAGCCTGATCGGGACGTGCGCGGTGTCACCTTCGGTCAGCAGCGAGGAGAGCTGATCTGATGGTGGCGGGCTCGCGCGCGGCGGCGAGATTCTCGGCCATGATGCCGACAAGCCCGGCCTGCCGCGCGTAACGGGCCAGTCCGCCCAGCGACTCGGCAAGCTCTGCCCACAGGGCGGGTCTGCGCACCGGGTCGCGCCAGTCATCGACGCTGTAGGCGCCGACATGGCCGCCGGTTGAGGTCGCGCCGGCGGTGGCGGTGAAGTCGACGGCGCGGCGGTACCAGGACCTGGCCCGGTCCCTGGCGGCGGGGTCCGGGTGCAGCAGCAGATTCGACGAGTAAGCGGCGAGGCCGGTGAAGGTTGAATGCAGCTCAAGCCCGGCGGCGGAGCAGGCTGCCCGCAGCCGGCCGCCTGCCCGGCCACATCGGCGCCGGCCGCGTCCAGGTCGACCAGGTCGAAGCTATGCTGCACGAGATCCAGGCCCAGGTCATCGCGTACCACCGCAGCCCATCGCTGCGGCTGCGGCCAGCGCTTGACGGCGAAGCAGGTGTTGATCCCGAGCCGGAATGAGGTCATCGGTCCTCCCGCGGACTGTGCACGGCAGCGCTGTGCCTTACCTGGCCGAACCATACGGCCCGCTCTTGCTCAATCTCGGTGCCGCGCCGCGTCGGCGTGAACTGCCTGGCGCGCCGGATCGCCGCGGAGATCGCGTCGCCGGCCTCGTCCGCCAGGCCGGCCGCGCCGGCCGCCCAGCATGGCCGCGCCGAACCCGGCGGGGTCGATGTCCAGATGCAGCACCGGCGCACCCAGCAGGTCAGCCTTAAGCTGCCCGGTCAGCTCTAGCCTGGCACCACCGCCGCCGACCCGCAGCTCCGACAACGGCGAGCCCGGCCTGCGCCAGCACCGCGAGCACCGAGTGCACGCTGAGTGCCACGCCCTCCAGCACGGCGAACGCCAGCGAAGCCCGGTCGTGCCGGTCGGACATCCCGATGAAGGCGCCCCGGATATCCGGGTCGTCGCGTTCGCCGTCGCCAAGGTAAGGCAGGAAGAGCGGGGCCGCGTCTTTCGCGCCCGCGCCGCCGGCCCGCGTGCCGCGCTGCATCCGCCGCCAGGCCAACGCTGCGCCCGCCGCCAGGTCGCCGAACGAGGCGTAACCGAGCGCCCGCACGGCCCACGAGATCGCCGCGCCGGTCGTGTTGACGCCAAGCTCGGTGCTGAAACAGCCGGGCACAACGTGGCTGTAATGCGTCACCCGCAGGTCGGGCAGCGGGTTCAGCACTACCGAGTTCAGGCACGACGAGGCTCCGGCCATCTCGCTCACCGGTCCCGGCGCGGTGACACCGGCCCCGAAGGCCGCGCACTGACTGTCCGCCGCCCCGATCACTACCGGGATGCCCGCGGTCAGGCCAAGCTCGGCCGCCAGCGGGCCAGGCAGGCTGGCGGCGGGCATCCACGGCGGCAGCACGGCAGGGAACAGGGCCCGGTCCACGCCGAACGCGTCGAGCAGCCGCTGATCGAAGGCGCGCTCGCGCAGGCCGAAGAACAGCGTGCTGTTCGCATGCGTTTCGTCGGTCGCGATCGCGCCGGTCAGCCGGTGCAGCACCACGTCCCTGGGCTGCAGCACCAGCCGGGTCCTGGCGAAGACCTCCGGTTCTTGCTCGCGCAGCCACAACAGCTTGGGCCCGAGGTGAAACGCCTCTGGCAGATGACCGGTGCGCTCGTGCATGACCTGGTCGCCGATGCGGTCCCGCATCGCCTGCGCCTGCGCTACCGCGCGGTTGTCGCGGTACAGCATCCCGGCGCGCAGCGGGCGCCCGCGCTCGTCGGCGGCCACCATCGTCGGGCATTGCCCGGTCAGCCCGATCGCCCGGATCTGCCCGGCGGACCGGACCCGCGCCGCCAGTTGCTGCAGCGCGGATACCGCGCCGTCCGCCCAGTCCTGCGCATCCTGCTCGGCCCAGCCCGGCCGCGGAGACCGGCTCCGGTAGGGACGCCGCACCTCCGCGACCAGGCGGCCCGTCAGGTCATAGCCGATAGCGCGCGCGCCTGTCGTCCCGGCGTCGACAGCGGCGAACAGCGGCGTTGTCACCGGCTCGGCCGCCGTTATTCTCGTGCCGACCTGGCCGCGTCCATCAAGGCTTGTGCCCTGGCCGGATCGACCACGTTCCAGGTAATGCCGTCGTATTTCAGGCTGGTACCGATGATGACGCCGTCGGCGACCGTGAGGATCTCCGCGATCGTGTCCGCGCGCACGCCGGTGTTGGCGATGACGTTGGCCGCGGGCACTGCCTGCTTGGCCGTGACCAGGTCAGCCATCGCGAACGGCACGCCCGCGGCCGGGCCGCTGATCAGGATCGCGTCGGCGCCGAGGAAGGCAGCGCCCTTGGCCCGGTCGGCGATGCCGCGGGTGCCGAGCGCGCTGGCGAATTCGGGTGAGATGTTGTCGAACAGTGCCACGTCTGTCGCGCCGATGGCGTCGCGGTAGGCAGCGATGTTGCCGATGTCCGGCGCGATCATGCCGAGATCGCTCTCGTACACGCCGGTGAGCACCTCGCGGATGAACACCGCGCCGGTCGCGCGCGCGAGCGCCAGGCTCGCCCGCGGATCCCAGAGCACGTTGACCCCGAACGGGACCCTGATATCGCGCAGCAGTTCGCCGATGACCGCTGCCATCGTGGCCGGCACTTCCGGGCCGACGGCCAGCTGATAGGGCACATCTCCCTCGTTGCAGAACAGCACGCCGTCCACGCCGGCTTCCTGCAGCACCGCCAGGTCGCGGCCGAGGACGTCAACCATCTTGCCGCGGCCGGCCGCGCGGTCATGCCACGGGCGGCCGGGCAGGCCAGGGAAATGCATCATCGCGATGACCGGCTTGTGCGTGCCGAAGGTGTCCTGGAACGAGATGGCCATCGCGTGTCCTTACCGTGTGTCCTGCGCTGAACTGTGCACCCTGTGCTGATCGATGAAGGCCAGGACCGCGGCATTCCAGCTCAGCGGGTCCTCGAGAAAGGTGGCGTGGCCGCCGGACAGCAGTTGCCAGGTCGCCTGCGGCAGGCCGTCAAACAGTCGCATGGACAGACCTGGCTTGATGATGATGTCGTCAGCTGATGCCAGGACCAGGGCTGGCACCGTGATCGAGCCAAGCCTGGCCCCGCAGTCGTGGGTGACGAGGGCGGCTATCTGGGCGGCGAAGGAGCGGGCCGGCTGCTTGGTCTGGTCCATCTCGATGAGGAACTGGGCAAGCGTCCCAGGCTGGCGTGCGTAGAACTCCGTGCTGAAGACCCAGGGTGCCTGCTGCCGCATCATCACCGGCATTCCGGCGGCCTGTGCCACGTCCGCCCACGACTCGAACGCAGCCTTCGTCAGCGGGTCGGGAACCGCGTACGTGCTGGCCAGGACCACCGACAGCAGATCGTCGGCGTAGGCGGCAGCATATTCCTGCGCGATGCAGCCGCCCATGGAGACTCCGCACAGGTGCAATGGTGCCAGTCCGAGTTCCTGCACCAGGCCCTTCGCGTCCGCTGCCATCTGCCGGCTTGTGTAGGGCCCGGCCGGATGACTGGAACTACCGCACCCGCGGTTGTCGAAGGTGACGACGCGCAGTCCGGCTGCGGCTAATTCATCGCGCTGAAGTCCCCAGCCCTCGAGGTCATCACCGACGCCGTTGATCAGCAGCACGGTCTCCGGGCCCGCGCCGTCGATCCGGTAGTGGATGTCCAGGCCGTTAGCGCGCACGACTGGCATGGCGACAACCCTTCTGTCGGATCGGGGCCACCGCGGCTGAGCAGGCATCGGGCCCAGAATGTGCGCCGGCGTCCCTCCAGCCTCATGCTGCCACACGCGTCTGCGGGAAATCGAGGGTGATGTCGCGACATCAATCCTCAGCCGGCTTTCTGCCGTGCACGCGCAGCGGATCGCGGGCCCGAGCTGTCAGTGCCATCGCCGTCAGCCCCGAACCAGCTGATGACCCTTGACCTTGTCGCGGTCCAGCACCACCAGTGCTCCGTTCAGCGCACCGGTGGAGTAGTCGCTACCGGGATTGAGGATCATCGTCCGGCCAAGCCTGCGCACGCCGGAGGATTCATGGATGTGGCCGTGCATGCCGAGCAGCGGCTGTCGCTCCAGCTCGAGCTCGCGCACCGCGGTGCTGCCGACCGGCTCGTACTGCACCTGGCCGAGCACGGACTGCACCTGCAGGTTCGCGTCCAGCTTAGGGGCGTCGTCGAGCTGAGTGCCGTACGGAGGGACATGCACGTTGTAGATGGCCCGCTCCGGGCGGGTGAGCTCGGCGGCGAGCTTGACGATCGACTCCCGCAGGTCGTCTTCCGGCTGCTCCCGGTAGGTCCGCCAGGGCGTGACGTTGGAGTACCCCCAGCTGAGCATCTCGTGCTCGTCGTCGAGCCAGACCACCTTGCCCTCGCAGTGCGTTCCCCAGGGCGCGGCATCGAGAAGCTCGGCAAGTTCCGGCGGGTCGTCGTTGCCGAGCATGAAGTACAGCGGCGTCTTGCGCGGGCGAAGACGCTCGTCGGCGATCTGCAGCCATTGCTCCAGCCGCTCGCGCATGAGGCGCAGGAACAACTCGTCCAGCGCGCCTTCGTCCTGCAGCGCCTCCAGCTCACCCGGCTCGGCCCGGTAGGGGTAGTAGCCGTGGTCGGCGATGAGCTTCTCGAGCCTGGTCAGTTCTTCGCCGTCTTCGACGTCGTACTCGGTGCCGATGAACCTCGTCGCCCAGCGGTCGCGCGCCTGGTGCTCGATCTGCTGGATCGCCTTTCCGGTGAGGTCAGCCCCGAGGACGAGGACGTCCGCGCCGTAGATCGGCGCGGCGTTCACGAACTTGCGGAAGCACAAGCTCGATCCGTGCAGGTCGCTGACGAAGTAGATCGTCGTTTTGGCCACCTCTGCCGCCTTACTGTCCGCAGCGCGCCTTCTTCAACTTCTAGCGTGCCTGCTGCGCGTGCCCGGCGTCGAGAGCCAATGGCAGCCGTTTCGCCCGGATAGACGGTGAGTTATTGGTATTTATGCGAGAGCTAAAGGTACAGACAATTCCTTGACACTGCTGAGGTCAGAGTGTTTGACTCCTGTGCAAATAAGGCTATAACACGTGATCGTCCACGGGTGAGGATGGCACTGTTGTGACAACTGGGGCTAGAACAGGCAACCTTTTCGTCCGGAACAGTACTGGCCTTGTCCGCGAGGCCTCGGCCGTCGACGCGACCATCTTCAACGCGGTCATCTCCGCTCCGATCGGCTCGACGATCGCCTACTCGATCTTCTTCACCCTCGTGGCGTTTCCCGGCGCCAACACCAGCGGCGTGCTGCTGATCACGCTGATCATCAACATCCCGGTGCTGATCATGTTCGCGCTGCTGGCGTCGAGCATGCCGCGGGTCGGCGGCGACTACGTCTGGGTCAGCCGGGTGCTGACGCCTGCCCTGGCGCTGATCTCGAACGTGGCAATGATTTTCGGCGGCCTGTTCGGGGCCGCCTTCTTCGCCAAGTTCTTCTCTGTCTTCGCGCTCGGTCCGGCACTCGTGGCCATGGGCGTGCTCTTCCACAACAACTCGTTCGTGAGCTGGGGTTCGTCATTCCAGACGGATAAGACGTGGATCCTGATCGCCGCGCTTGCGATCGTCGCCTTGCAGACGCTGATTCTGCTGCGCGGTACGAAGGCCACGTTCCGCTGGCAGAACGGTGCCTTCATGATCGCGATGCTGGGCACGATCCTCGCCTTCGTGGTGCTGGCATTCGGCAGCAAGCACGGATTCCTGGCGCACCTCACGACGGTGAACCAGAAGTTCGGCGGCGGCACCGCGGCCCAGATCCTCGCCAAGGCGAACGCCAGCGGCGCCGCGCCGCACCTGAGCGTGATGAGCGCGACGCTGCCCACCCTGTTCTCGCTGCAGGGCTTCATGATGTGGAACTTCTGGTCGGTCTACATGTCCGGCGAGCTGAAGAGCGCGTCGAACCGCCGTCGCCAGCTGAACATCATGTTCGGCGCTCTGATCTGGGACGTCGTCTTGCTGGTCCTCGGTGCGCAGGCGCTGTTCCGGATCGCCGGTTACAACCTGGTGTACGCGCTGAACTTGCCGAGCCCGGCCTACAAGATCCCGTCCGGGCCCTTCTACCAGTTCCTCGCGGCGCTGGTGTTCAACACCCCGATCCTGACCGTGCTGATCCTCGGCACGTTCCTGTTCTGGGCGCTGCCCTCGATGATCGCCAACACGTTCATGCCGATCAGGTCGTTCTTCGCCTGGTCATTCGACCGGCTGATGCCCGAGGGCCTGGCGAAAGTCAGCGAGCGAACGCACTCGCCGGTCAACGCCATCCTGACCGCGAACATCATCATCGCGCTGGTGGTCATCTGGAGCGTGTACTCCAACTCGTTCCAGCTGGTGCTCGGCATGATCGTGCTGGCGGGCGCGCTCGCGGTGATCATCGTCGGCGCGGCCGCGATCGCGCTGCCGAGGCGCAGGCCCGAGCTCTATCAGTCGTCTCCGGCTAACGTGAACCTGTGGGGCATTCCGGTTCTGTACATCACGGGCGTGCTGTCGATCGCCGAGTTCCTTGGCATCATCTGGATCGGGCTGAAGTACCCGGCGCTGGTGATGGACGGCAACCCGCACAACATCTGGTGGATCCCGGCGTTCCTTGCCGCACTGTGCGTCATCGGCCTGCTCATCTACTACGTACCGCGGTACGTGCGTCAGCGGCAGGGTCTCAATATCAGCTTCGTCTACAAGGAACTGCCGCCCGAGTAATCTCGCGGCCTCGCCGGCGGGGCCCGCGGGGCACAGGGCGCCCGGCACGCTTCGGGCTGGCCGCCCTTCTGCCTGCCAGGCAGTGCCGGGCGCGAGGTCCGCGTCGTACTGGATATCTGAACGCTGGAGAAGTCACGGTGGAATGGTGCTGCTGGGGCGGGCGGGCTCGATGACGTCAGGCGCGCAGCAGATCATGGCGGACATCCGCGACGAGGCGGCCGACCTGACGGGCGCCGCATCAGACGCGGGCCTTGCCGCCAAGCTGCTCGGCGGCCTGGCCATCTGGCTGACCTGCCCGAGCGTGCGTTCCGGCCAGTTCGCCCGTGACTACGCCGACCTGGATTTCGCCGTCACGAAGGCAGACAGCCAGCCGTTCCGTGCGATCCTGGAAGGCCGCGGCTATCTGCCTGACAAGTTCTTCAACGGCCTGCACGGAGCGACGCGGCTCTACTATCAGGCGCCGGCGGGCCAGTGGTCGGTGGACATCGTGATCGACGAGCTCACCATGTCGCACAAGCTGGACCTGCGCGGCCAGCTGGCCGGCCGCGCGCCGACCATCAGCCTCGCCGACCTGCTGCTGAGCAAGCTCCAGGTCTGGGAGATCAACCGCAAAGACCTCGGCGACGCCGTATGCCTGCTTGCCGACCATGCTGTGGGGGACTCAGCCGACCGCGAGCAGATCGGCTTGACCCGGCTGACTGCGGTGGTCGGCGCGGACTGGGGTTTCTGCCACACCGTGGAACGCAACCTGGGCAAGGTGCTGGAGCTGTGGTCGGCCGAGCCGCTGCCCGACGCGGGTTGCGATGTCGTGGCGCAAGTGTCAGCGATCAGGAACGCCATCGAGGCAGCGCCGAAGTCGAGGGCCTGGCGGATGCGCAGCCGGATCGGCGAGCGCGTCAGGTGGTATGAGACACCGGAGGAAGTACGGCACTGACAAGGCAGACCGCCCGCGAGGCGCTGCTACTTATGCCAGGCGATTCCGACCGCGATCACGATCACGATCACGACGAGCAGTCCTATGGCTATCACTTCGGCCTCGCTCCTCTGGCCCAGATCTCGTGTCCGGTCGATGCTCGTCCCTGATGCACGCCACCTCTGCAGGCAACAGGCACCGCTCGGATCTCGGTCCTCACCATAAGGGGTAGGCCGCCGTCAGGTGTAGAGGCAAAAGGGATGCCCCGCTGGATCGAGCAAGACCCGCACGTTCTCTTGCGGCTGGTGCTCGGGCAACAAGGCGCCCAAGGTCAGCGCGCGGGAAGTCTCCGCCTCAAGGTCAGTAACCTCGAAGTCGAGGTGCAGCATCATCTGCTGGCTTCCCTCAGTCGCTGGCCAGGCGGGCCGCACGTAATCGGGGTTGTGCTGGATGGCCAGATACGCAACGCCTTCCCCGAGGTCCAGGGCTGCGCCGGTTTCGTCCTGCTGCCAGATGGGCCAGCCGCGCAACTCTGAGTAGAACCGCGCGAGCAGTCCCACATCAGGAGCGTCGAGGACTACTCCCCACCAGTCGTGCCGTTGCCAGCGATCAATGTCAGGGCGGCGAGCCTCCTCTGGCCCCGGCCCTGTGTTCTGTTCTGAGCTCGGCTGCATAGCTCGACAGTAGGGGCGAATCAGAGGGAGATCAGAAGATTAGGGCACGCTCTTCTGGCCGCGTCTGATCGGACCCCGGCTCAATTCGCGGCACTGTCCTGCTCATCACGCAGTGGTATCTGCCCTTGGGCCGGTCGTAGCTGAAGCCGGCCTGTTCGAAGAGGCCACGGGTGGCGCTGTACAGGAATGTTGGCGAGACGTTCTGTCCGCCAGTGTCCTGAGGGTAGGCCTCCACTATTCCGCCGCCTGCCTGGCCGATCAGGTCGAGGGCACCGCGCAGCGCGAGGCCTGCCACCCCCTTGCGCCGGTGGTTCTTGTCCACGAACAAGCAGGTGAGCCGGTAGTCGGGCAACTCATCCAGGCCGGCCTCGTACTCCTTACGGTGGTAGATGTTCGGCAGTTCCTGCGGCGCGCCGTACTGGCACCAGGCCACCGCGACGTCACCGTCGAACACCAGCGCCGCGTGTGCCCGGCCTTCGCTGACCAGCCGGTGCTTGCGGGCACGGTTGGTCTCGCCAGGCAGTTTCTCGGTACATGACCGCTGGAACCGCATGCACCAGCAGCCGCCGCCCTCGGCCCAGCAGGAACCGTGGACCGCGGACCAGCATCCGTTGTGCCGCTCGGCGAGCTCCGCGAAGTCGTCCCAGGTATCAGGGCTGAGCGGTTTGATCGTGTACTCGCTCACTGGTGCACCCGCCTTTCTCCGTCGCCTTCGATCACGTGCACTCTAAGGCGCTTTGCGGACGATCGGCGCCCGGAATCTCGCCGGGTGCAGCTACTGAGAGCCGGATCGTCTCCTACCTCAGGGGCCCTGTAGCGCCCGTACCTCCTGACGGCCAGCGCCGAAACTGACGTGCGTCTGGTGTTGACACGCCATACGCTGCCCCAATGCCCGGTGCGGAGTGGCAGAGCGAGGTGAGCATCCTCATCGCTCACCCGGCCGATGCCGCGATCGGTGCTTTCGGCCGGCACGGGCAGTTGATCGTGCCCAAGATCCGGTTGCCGGAGCGCGTCTGTCTCGACGAGCCCGCTGCGCTGATCGCGGCGGTCCGCGAGCAACTAGGCCTGAAGATCACCCAGCTCTTCCCGCTGGGCGAGACCGTGGACGAGCGGGCCGCTACGGTCACGGCGGCCGTCGGATGCGAAGTCAGGACGCGGGTCACCGACGCGTCGGAAATCGTCTGGATCGGCGCTGACCGCCTCGAAATGCTCAGCGACGAGGACCGCGGACCAGCACGCGATGCACTTACCAGGCTTAGCGGTGAAGCGCTCGGACCCGGCCGAGCACCCTGGTTCGGCCGCGGCTGGTTCGGCAGAGCGGAACGATGGCTGCGTGCAGCCGCGAAGGAAGCCGGATACGAGCCCACAGGCCCGGTCGAACAGTTCCGGACCTGGAGTATCTCGTCAGTGCTCCGCGTTCCGACGACTCGCGGGATGGTCTACTTCAAGGCCTCGGCGGATATGCCACTGTTCGTTAACGAGGCTCTGGTGACTCGCGCCCTTGGCTCGATGTTCCCTGAGTTCGTGCCGGCGCCACTCGCGATTGACGGGCGCCGCGGCTGGCTGGCCCTCGCCGACTTCGGCGAGGAAGTCAGCCAGGCTGCGCCACTCGACGTCAAGAACGCCATCTTCCGCCGTTTTGCCCAGCTCCAGATGGCCTCCGTCGCGCATGTCGACCGGCTGCTTGAGGCAGGATGCATCGACCGGCGGCTGGACTGGCTGGCGCGCGAGCAGAAGGAGTGGTTCACTAGCCCGCTGGCGCGACGTTTGCTGTCCGCCAATGAGTTCACTCAGCTGCAGTCGTGCTCAGCGTGGCTGCCGGCGATATGCGCGGACCTGGCATCATTCGGTATACCCGACGCCCTGCTACATGGTGACGTTCACCTGGGAAACGCGGCCCGCAATGAGCGCGGCTACGTCTTCTTCGACTGGACTGATGCTGCCGTCAGCCACCCGTTCCTCGACATGATCTCGATCGTGCTCGAAGACGATGTCAGCGCGGCACAGGCAGCGCGGGCGGCTTATCTGGGCGAATGGGCGACGATATACGGTAGCGAGTCAGTCCAGAGCGCGTGGGACCTGGCCGTAGTCCTGATGGCGGCGAACCACGCGATCAGCTACCTATCGCTGTCGAGCAACATCGACAGCCCAGGCCAGGACATGGCGGACGTGGGCGTTCGCTGGCTGCGTCGCCTGCTGAGCGGAGCATCACAGCTGGCCGACAGTCGTGGCGCAAATGAGTGGAAGGCTCGGGTCGAGCGGACGTAAGTTCCGCCTCATGGCGGCTGTCATTAAGCCGGTGACCTTCGATTGCGCGGACGCACTGGCGCTGAGCCGGTTCTGGGCGGCGGCCCTCGGAACCGACGCAGACGAGAACCCTACAGCTGAGCGGGCCAACGTCGAGGCGGCGGGCTGGGCGGGCCGCACATGTCGTTCATCAGGGTGCCCGAGGGCAACTAGACAGTCTCAAAAATAGGCACAGGAGTCCCCCGAGCTGTGCGCGCCCAAAGAATTTCGCCACGCCGCCTTCTGATCAAAAGTGATATAGGTTGCGCATTCATAAAACCTCGCTAATACGTCGTCACTGGGCGCATACTGTACACGGGGCAATTCAGGTTAAGATCGTCGCATAGTATGGACAAACAAGGGCGGAAAGGGCATCGCGGTGGCATTAAGTTGGCCTCTGGAACAAGAGGGCTCGAAGGGCGAGAACGTCCGCAGTATCCAGTATCTGCTCAACGAGCACGCGGCGGAATCGTCGGGCGACACTGACTCGGCGAGCAAGCCGAGGCTCTTTGGCGGAGGGTCTGGAGCGGCTACCGAAGCGCCAGCATCCAGCACTGCGGCAGCAGCCAGCGCAGCGCTTGCCGTTGACGGCGACTTCGGCCCGCAGACCACCGGAGCCGTGCGTGCCTTCCAGGCCCAGCACGGCCTCAGCGTGGACGGCAAGGTCGGGAACCAGACCTCGCCGGCCCTTATCATCCAGGTATCTACGGGCAGCAACGGAGATGCCGTTTCTGCGGCCCAAAGTCAGATTCGCTCGCGCAGCGGCTGGCTCACCGTCGATGGGATATTCGGCCCGCAGACTGACAGTGTGGTGCGCAGTTTCCAGTCTTTCTGTGAGCTCAGCGTGGATGGGATCGTCGGCCCAGCCACCTGGAATGCGCTGGTGCTGGCGTACCTGCGCGCCAGCGGCGGGCAGGCTGCAGCGGACCTGGTTTACCAGGCGTGGACAGAAAACGACCGCGCAGCTGCCGCCTACGAAGCGATCCCCCTAGCCGTGGAAATGCTTTTCGCTCGGAGCTGGAAAGCGTATGACGGGTGGACCTTCGCCGGATCTCAAGTCGCAGCGGGGACTTTCTCCTCCACCTGGCAGCGGACCGGCGAGAAGCTAATCCTCGCGGGCAACAACAGCACTGGAGCGCCGTTTTATTACGTCAACAACGTGACCTTCCAGTCCTGAGCGTTTCGGGCAAGCGCGGGTTCCTGATCGAGCACGGCCGACCGGGTAGGCAACGAGTTCGGCATCGAGCGCAGCGCGGCAGAACGCGCAGGAAGCTGACATCCGACGGCGGTGCCCGACCCACGGGCACCGCCGTCCAGGGATTCAGTTCTCTGCTGTCAAGGTGGTGGGACGGCGTGGCATCTGGACGGAACAGCCGCTATGCCTCGAGCGGGCGCCGACCGATGGCGCTCGGCTCGCGCCCGGCGAGCAGCCAGCCGCCGAGCGCTGCAACGAGCGGCATGCCGACGAGGAGAAGTAGCAGGTTGGCCACCGGGATGCTGGTCAGCGAGGAAAGCGAGTCCAGCTGGCTAGTCCGGAAGAAGCCGATCGCTGCGATGTACCCGGCCGCGATGCCGACGACCGCGCCGGTGAGTGCAAGCGCGCCGGCTGTGGCCGCGGAAATCGCTCTGCGCGCTGTCCTGCCAGCTCCGGTAGCGGTGAGGACACGCAGATCGCTGGCGGTCTCGCTGCGGAGCAGACCGACGCTCATGGCGAGGATGCCGAGCGCCAGCAGGATGCCGAAGACCGTAGCGGCATCAAGGATCTCGGCCGACGTCGGGATGCTGTTGCGCGTTTCGACGGTCAGCCCGGCCGCCGCTGCGGCATGCTGGGCAGCGCTGATCTGACCGGCCGTCAGCGAGTCCGGGGTCTGGATGAGCCAGCCCGCTGCGCTGGTCGTCAGGTGGAACTGGCGCACTGCGGGCTCGGTAATGATGGTGTTCGGCGCTGACGTGCCGGACGGCAATCCGCTGATCTCCTGGATCTTCGGGTTCGCCAGGCAGTAGCTCGGCGGGCAGGGTGCGTTGCTGCTGGGAGGGCCGAATTTGGTAGAGCCGTACAGCAACTGCATCTGCGTCATGCTCGCCAGGCCAGGCCGCATGGTGAGGATGTCGGTGCCGGGTCTGACCTCGGCATTGGTAATGCCGTAGGCGCGCAGCAACTGCGGGGTGGCGACGTACACGGCTCCGTCCCAGTTGCGCCCGGACGTGACGGCGCGCTGCAGCGTGGAGTCAGTCGCCTCGAGCTGGACGACGTGCCCGGACCCGAGCGACGCCGCGATGCCACGGGCCTCGGCTGCCATCGCGGCAAGCTGGGTGCCGGACAAGACCGGACAGCCGCTCGGCTCGTGCAAGCATGGCGCGCCCGGGGTGGTCGACTGCTGCCTGCGGGTAGGCGATGAGCTGATTCGGGGCCAGGTTGGGGCCGACGAAGTCGACGGCGTCGCCGAACCGCCCGGCGGCTGTCACGCAGATGATGACCGCGATGAGCACGCTGAGGCTGATTGCCCCGAGCGCCGCCCCGGAGCGCGCCCGGTACCTGGCCAGGTCGCGCAGGGCCAGCCGCACGACTATGGGGCCTGCCGCGTGCACCCTGGCCAGCAGCGCCAGGCATGTCGGGGCGACCAGCACGACCCCGACGCACAGCACGATCAGACCCACGATCAGCGCGAGAAAGAGCGTCGATTTGTTCCCCGCCTCGGCGGCTGTCGACGTCGCCTGCTCACTCGCCACCCCGATCAGGAAGAACGCCAGCACCAGCAGTCCGACACCGGTCGGCCCGGCCCATTTGCGAGCCTGCCGCGGGGCCGGCGGCCGCCCCGCGAGCGCGGTGACGATCGGCACCCTGGCGATCGCCCGGGCGGGCCGGACGGCCGCCAGGTAAGCCGCCAGCACGGCGAGCGCCATCGACACGAAGATCACCAGCCAGGGCAGCTGGAAGGCTCCCATGACGTGGTGAGCGCTGGCTTCGGCGTGCGGGCGGTACGCCAGCCAGGCCACCAGGCCGAGCGCGAACCCGGCCACCGCGCCGACAACCCCGGTCGCGAAACCGTTGGCGCTGACCACAAGCCCGACGTTGGCGTCGGTGGCGCCCTGCGCGCCGAGCATGCCGATCGAGCGCAGCCGGCGCTGCGCCAGCACCGTGAACCCGCCCACGCTCACCAGCGCGATGAGCAGCATCCCGAGCGTCGCCGCTGCGAGCGAGATGGTCACCGGGTTGAGCACGTTGGCGTTGGCGGCCGATGTCCGCGACGCCACGTTCGGGCCCAGCGCAGCCGGCGTTCGCGCCTGGCGCGTCGAACAGCACGGTGACCAGCGTGGGAGCGCTGACCTGGCCGGGCGCAACGAGTGCGAACTCGTCGAGCAGATTCTGCGGGTTGGCCACGATGCCGACCACGCGCCGGGCTGAGCCGCCAGCCCGCCAGGTGTCACCGACCCTGAGGTGCAGTTCCGATGCGACCCCGCTGGTCAGGGCCACCTGGCCCGCGCCGCTGGGGTAGTGCCCGCTCACCAGCGAGAGCATCGGCTGGCCGAACGCGCCGTTCGGGTTCTGCGCGCGCAGGCTATAGGTAGTGACCGAGCCGGGCACGGTGAACGTCTCGTTCTCGATCACGTCGACCCGGCCGAATCGGTGGGCCAGCGCCGCGATCTCTGCGGCGACGTGCGGGCTCGAGGAAGGGAACGTGGCCATGTCGGTCGCGGTGCCGAAGCCGGCGCCCGGCGCGAGCGGCGTGTTGGTGGCTACCGCCGCGCCGACGAAGGTCGCCGCGACCGCGACGGTGATCAGCGCCAGGATCAGCAGCTGCTGGCGCCACTCGCGGCGCAGCAGCCGCCAGGCCCAGCGGATGACGGCACGCCGCGCGGGGACGCCCCCGTTGCGTGCCGCCGCGCGCGCTGGCCGCTCTCGTACTGTGACGCTCACTGCGGCCGTCCGGGCGTGAGCAGGGACTCCGGCCCCGGTGCCGGGGCAGTCTGGTCGGTGACCCGGCCGTCACGCAGGAATACCACCCGGTCGGCCCACGAGGCGAGCTGCGCGTCGTGGGTGACCACGACGGCGGCCATCCCGCCGTTCTTGCACGCGTCGTGCACCAGGCGCATGACCGCCTCGGCGTTGCCCGAGTCGAGCGCGCCGGAGGGCTCGTCGGCCAGCAGCAGCCGCCGCTCTCCGACCACGGCGCGGGCGATCGCCACCCGCTGCCGTTCACCGCCCGACAGCTCGTCCGGGTAGCGCTCGGCCCGCTCGGCCAGGCCTAGCTCCTCCAGCGCCGCGAGCCCGGCGGCGTCGGGCCTTGCGCGCCGGCAGCCCGTCGAGCTCGAGCGGCAGGCTCACGTTCTCCGCCGCGGTCAGGCCGGGCAGCAGGTTGTAGTCCTGGAACACGTAGCCGATCGTGCGCCGCCGCAGCCGGGCCTTGTCGTTGCGGGACATGCCGGCCAGCGCGGCGCCGCGCACGAGCACCTCGCCCTCGGTCGGCTCTTCCAGGCTGCCCGCGATCGTCAGCAGCGTGCTCTTCCCCGATCCGCTCGGCCCCATCACCGCGACCATCGCGCCCTCGTCCACCGACAGGCTGACCCGGTCCAGGGCGTGCACCTCGGGCGGCGCCCTGGCCGTAGACCTTGGACACCTGCCGGAGCTCCAGCATGCTCATCCCCGTACCCCCATGTGCCGTCGCTGCTTCGGCAGCGGCGCTCTCGCCGGCTGGACATGGCCCTCGGCCGCTGCCCGCTTGAGCCGGGCCTCGACCGCGTCGAGCCAGCGGACGACCGAGTCCAGCCGGAATAGCTCGGCATCCACCGCAAGGGCGAGGTTCAGGTCACCCTCGGCCCCGCCTTCCTTGATCCGCGTCCACTCCTGCATGAGCTGGACGAGGTAACGCCGGTGCTCCTGGATCACCTCATGCACGTCAGTGCCCGGCAGCCGGATCGCCACCAGGACCTTCATCACGAGCTCGTCCCGTGGCGGCGAGCTCAGGTCCGGTGGCGTGCGCAGCCAGTCCGCCAGCTCGGCCGCACCACTCTCGGTGATCTGGAACGCCTTCTGCGGCCCCTCGTCGGCGCCTTCGGACTCGACCAGCCCGTCTCGCTCCAGCCGCTGCAAGGTCGTGTAGACCTGGCCCACGTTCAGCGGCCACACCTCGCCGGTGCGCGCCTCGAACTCTTCCCGTAGCTGCAGGCCGTACTTGGGACCCTCGCTCAGCAAGGCGAGGAGGGCGTGCCGGACGCTCACAGCCGACCCTGACTTCGTATCATGCGTAGTAGAATACTCAGTATATCGGCGAGAATGCAAGGCGGGCTCTCGAGCTCGCCGCCTACCGAGCCATCACACTCCGGCTCGCCGTCTACGATCTGACGAGTGGCGATCTCGGAGTACGTGGCCAACCTTCGCAAGCACGTAGGCAAGGACATGCTCATGCTGCCGAGCGCGTGTGCCGTCGTCGTTGACGACGGCGGACGCGTCCTGCTGGGCCGCCGTGCCGATACTGGCAAGTGGTCCCTGCCAGCGGGAGCGATCGACCCAGGCGAACAGCCAGCAGATGCGGCGGTGCGCGAGGTCTACGAGGAAACCGGAGCAGCATGCAGGCCGCCAAGGTCGCAGCCTTGATCAAGGACACTGCCAGAACAAGTCGATCGCGACGCCGTCGCAGGGGCTGCTCGCGAGCTTGGCCGCTGGCCCAAGATTGCGGTCCACGTGAGCTCTGACGACGAGCAGCAACTGCCGGGCGGCGTCGCGAATGCGGGAAGCGTGACACGTGCCGGTGACTACGTTCTCAGGCCCGCGCCCCCGCATTCGGCTTCGATTCACCAGCTGCTGCTATGGCTCCATGCCGAAGGATTCGACGGGGTGCCTGTGCCGGTTGGCGTCGACCCGGATGGCCGTGAGCGCCTCAAGTTCCGAGCCGGGGATGTGGCGTTGCCGCCATATCCGATGTGGGCACAGACTGACCAGGCTCTAGCGTCGATCGCCCTGCTCCTGCGGCGGTACCACGATGCTTCGCGGTCCTTCGATCTCTCAGGGACGGTGTGGAGTTCGGAACTGGCGGACCCTACCGATGACGGACCGGTCGTCTGCCACAACGACGTATGCCTTGAGAACGTGGTGTTCTTCGACGGCCAGGCCGTCGCATTGCTGGACTTTGACTACGCGGCGCCGGGAGACCCGGTCCACGACATCATGCGGTTCGCCCTTATGTGCGTCCCGATCGACGACGACATCAACGCAGTTCGGCTCGGTTGGCATCCCGCAGGTAAGGCTCAGCGGCTCCGGCTAGTCGCGGACGCCTTCGGGCTGGACCATCCTGGACGTCAGCAACTCCTGGCGGCTCTATCGAAGACCATCGCCGGTGGCGGAGAGTTCGTTCGGCGCAGGGTCCAGGCCGGCGACCGCGGGTTCGTCCAAATGTGGAACGAGATGGGAGGTGCCGAGAGGTTCGATCGGCGCCGACGTTGGTGGGATGGGCAGCAGGATGGCTTCGCCAAGGTTCTCCGCTGACGCTTCACCGGCTCTCGTTCCTCCTCCTCGATCTTCGTTCGCTCGTTACTGGACGGCTGCCGCGATCAGTTCCCTTGGCTCCGCGGTGACCGCAGTTGCGATGCCCGTGCTGGTCGTCCAGTTGCTCGGCGCGACACCGTTCGAGGTCGGTGTCGTGAACGCCGCTCAGTTCGTGCCGTATGCGCTGCTCGGGCTCATCGCCGGCGTGTACACCGATCGGTGGCGCCGGAAACCCGTCCTTGTATGGGCGAGCGTCGGGCGTGCTCTCTCGCTGGGCGCAATCCCGGTCCTGTGGCTGACCGGCGCCCTGCACATCTGGATACTGGTCGCCGCCCTTTGTTGTTCGGCGCGTTTTCCGTCTTCGGGTTCGCCGCGACCCAGTCGCTGCTTCCTCGGCTGGTGCCTCGAGCGAGGCTGGTTCCGGCCAATGCGCGG
>CAVYDE010000024.1:0-22888 GCA_963767215.1 uncultured Actinomycetota bacterium | reverse complement strand
TCGGGGGCGGTCACCGAACGCGGCCTCGGCCGGGCCAGCCTGGCCGCGGTACAGGCCGCCAGGCAGGAAGGGGCGCAGCCGCTGCGGGCTGCGCTGCGGGCCGCGGTCAGGTACACGCTGAGCAACTGGCCGCCCTCGCGCCCGGCCGCTCGGTCGAGGTCAGGATCCCGCCGTTCGCGGCTGTCCAGTGCGTCGCCGGACCCCGGCATACGCGCGGAACTCCGCCAAATGTCGTCGAGACTGACGCGTTGACCTGGCTCGATCTGGCATCCGGGGCGCTGACCTGGGCCGGCCGCGCTGGCCAGCGGCAAAGTTCGGGCCAGCGGCCTGCGCGCGGACCTGTCGGACTACCTGCCGGTGCCAGGCTCGGCCGGCCAGGACGGCCCCCGCCGCCCCGGCGGTCACTAGACTTAAGCTGTGATCAAGCCTGACGGCCGTCTGTCCCACGACTTCGATCCTGCTGACCAGCCGCCGCGAGACGCCTGCGGGGTCTTCGGCGTCTGGTCCCCCGGCGAGGATGTCGCCAAGCTCGCCTACTACGGCCTCTACTCGCTCCAGCACCGCGGCCAGGAATCGGCCGGGATCGCGGTCAGCGACGGCACCCGGATCGTCGTCTACAAAGACATGGGCCTGGTCGCCCAGGTCTTCGACGAGTCGGTGCTCAACACGCTGCGCGGTCATATCGCGGTCGGGCACTGCCGCTATTCCACCAGCGGATCGTCGGTCTGGGAGAACGCGCAGCCGACGTTCCGCGCGACGCCGTCGGCCAGCCTGGCCCTCGGTCATAACGGCAACCTGATCAACACCCTGGAGCTGGCCAGCCTGCTCGGCAGCCAGTCCGGGACCGGTGCGGGGCGCGCGACCTCCGACACCGACGTGCTGACGGCGCTGTTCGCTGCCACCGGGACCGAGGCGCTGCTGACCGGCAACGGCACCGGACCGGCCGGTCATCCGGGTGTGGAGGCGGCGGCGCTGGCCGCGCTGCCGCTGGTCCGCGGTGCGTTCTCGCTGGTCTTCATGGACGAGCAGACTCTGTACGCGGCGCGTGACCCGCAGGGCTTCCGGCCGCTGGTGCTGGGCCGGGTGGCCCGCGGCTGGGTGGTGGCCAGCGAGACCGCAGCCCTGGACATCGTCGGCGCCACGTTCGTCCGCGAGATCGAGCCGGGCGAGATGGTGGCGATCGACGAGATGGGAGTGCGGTCGCACCGGTTCGCTCCGGCCGCCCCCAAGGGATGCCTGTTCGAGTACGTGTACCTGGCCAGGCCGGACACCGCGATCGCCGGCCGCAGCGTGCAGGCTACCCGGGTCGAGGTCGGCAAGCGGCTGGCTATCGAGTACCCGGCCGACGCTGACCTGGTCATCGGAGTGCCGGAGTCGAGCACGCCGGCCGCCATCGGTTACGCCCAGGCCAGCGGGATCCCCTACGCCCAGGGCCTGGTGAAGAACTCTTACGTCGGCCGGACCTTCATCCAGCCGAGCCAGACGATCAGGGAACGCGGCATCCGGCTGAAGTACAACCCGCTCAGGGAAGCTATCGCCGGGAAGCGGCTGGTCGTGGTCGACGACTCCATCGTTCGCGGCAACACTCAGCGGGCGATCGTCGCGATGCTGCGCGAGGCTGGCGCGGCGGAGGTTCACGTCCGCATCTCCAGCCCGCCGGTCGCCTGGCCGTGCTTCTTCGGCATCGATTTCGCCAGCCGGGCCGAGCTGATGGCGGGAAACCTGACCATCGCCGAGATCCGCGAGTCCATCGGCGCGGATTCGCTCGGCTTTGTGTCGCTGGCCGGGCTGATCGAGGCGACCACGCTGCCGGCTGACCGGCTGTGCCGTGCCTGCTTCGACGGGAACTACCCGATCCCGGTGTCGGAGGAAGAGAAGGGCAAGCACCTGCTGGAGATCGCCGGATCCAGCGCGATGCGCTGACGTGACCACCGCTGGCGGCGGCGCGATCGTCAGTCTGGTCAGGGCGGACCCGGTCACGGCGGCCGGTCGTCGCGGGTCAAGGGCGCGGGTGCCGAGCCTCCTACGCCGCGGCAGGCGTGGATATTGCGGCCGGCGACCGGGCAGTCGAGCTGATGAAGGCCTCAGTGGCCAGGACGGCGGGCCCTGAGGTGATCGGCGGCATCGGCGGCTTCGCCGGCCTGTTCGACGCGGCCAAGCTCACCGGCATGCGCCGTCCGCTGCTGGCAACCTCGACCGACGGCGTCGGTACCAAAGTCGTGATCGCCCAGCGGATGGGCAGGTACGACACCATCGGCCAGGACCTGGTCGGGATGGTCGTCGATGACCTGGTCGTCTGCGGCGCCGAACCGCTGTTCATGACCGACTACATCGTCTGCGGCCGGGTTCGAGCCGGAGCGGGTCGCCGCGATCGTGGCCGGCATCGCCGAGGGCTGCGTGCAGGCGGGCTGCGCGCTGATCGGCGGCGAGACGGCCGAGCACCCTGGCCATTTCGGGCCCGATGACTTCGACATCGCCGGCGCCGCCACCGGCGTCGTCGACGCCGACCGGCTGCTGTCCCCGGACCGGGTCAGGACCGGCGACGTCGTCATCGCGATGGCATCCTCGGGCCTGCACTCCAACGGATACTCGCTGGTCCGGTCGATCATCGACGCGCCTGGCAGCGGACTGGACCTGGACGCTGCAGCCGGCCGGGCTCGAGCAGGCCGCTGGGCGAGGAACTGCTGACGCCGACGCGGATCTACGCCAGGGACTGCCTGGCCCTCGCAGAGGATTGCGCGGTGGCGACCTTCGCGCACGTCACCGGCGGCGGGCTGGCCGCGAACCTGGCCAGGGTGCTGCCCGGAGACGCCGACGCGGTGCTAGACCGGGCGACCTGGCAGCCCGCGCCCGTCTTGGCGCTGCTGGCCGGGCGCGGGCAACGTCGCGCCGGAAGAGATGGAGCGCGTGTTCAACATGGGCGTCGGCATGGTGGCCATCGTGGCGCAGGCCGGACGCGGACCGGGCGCTGGCGCTGCTGGCCAGGCCGCGGCGTGCCTGCCTGGGTCGCCGGCGAGATGACCGCTGGCACCGGCAGTACGCGGCATCACCGGGCTGCATCGGCCCTGACGTGGCCGGGCTCAGCACCCAGGCCAGCGCGAGCACCCGCGGCAGGCCGCACTGACCTGGCAGCGCAGCTGGGCTTGCCCCAGGCCAAGCCGCCTGAAACGGTCCGGCCTGCTTGGATGCCTGCCGTCAGGCTATGGCTGACGAGCCCGACGGCCGGACGTAGTCCTCGGCGGCGTCGTCGCCGTAGTCCTCGTCTTCCTCGTCTTCTTCGTCGTCAGAGTCGTCGTCCGCGGAATACCTGTCGCCAAGGTCCGCGTAATCGGAATCCCCGTTGGCGCTCTGATGGTCCGAGTCGACGCCCAGCTCAGCCCGCAGCCGGTCAAGGTCGGTACCGCCACCGCTGTACTTCAGCTGGCGTGCCACCTTGACCTGCTTGGCCTTGGCTCGGCCGCGCCCCATTGGCTCGACCCCCTCTAACGTACGGAACCGCTCGGGTCCCTGGTCACCGCACTCTTAATTGCCCGTCTACCACGCCAGTGCACGCGGTTTCGTGCATACAAGGCTTACCCGCCGCCGCTCCGCTCAGGAGTGCGGCGCGCTCGCCTGACGTACAGGTACAACCGTACCTGCTTTGGGCGCCGGGCGCCTCCGATGATTCCGGCGAACTGCTCAGCCCGCCAGGTAAATGCCGCGCAGCCTGCCCACCTCGGCGATCCGGCGCTCGGCCAGCCGGTCCGCCGCGACCGCCGGCGGAACGCCGTCCGCGTCCGCCATGGCCAGGATCTGCCGGGTCGTGCCCAGGATCTGCTCGGCCCTGGCCTTGGCCCGGTCGAAGCTGAATCCGTGCAGTTCGTCGGCGACCTGGATCACCCCGCCGGAGTTCACCAGGTAGTCGGGAGCGTAGACGATGCCGAGGTCGGCCAGCATCTTCTCGACGCCGGGGTGGGCGAGCTGGTTGTTCGCCCCGCCGCAGATGACCTTGGCGGTCAGTGCCTTGACCGTGTCGTCGTCGACGGCACCGCCGAGTGCGCACGGCGAGTAGACCTCAAGCGGGCTGGCCGACCAATTCTGCCCGGCTGGCGGCGACCGTCACTCCGGGGTGCTTGGCGTGCACCTTGGCCGGCCGCGCTCGCGCTGGTGTCGAAGATCACGACGCTTGGCGCCGTCCTCGATCAGGTGATCGACGAGCCGGTGGCCGACCTTGCCGACCCCTTCGACGCCGACAGTCCGGCCGTCCAGGCTCGCGCAGCCCCAGACGTGCTCGGCGCTCGCGCGCATCCCCTGGAAAACGCCGAATGCGGTCAGAACCGAGGAGTCGCCCGCGCCGCCGTTGGGGACGGTGCGGCCGGTCACGTACCGTGCACTCACGCGCGACGATGTCCATGTCCTCGCTGTACGTGCCGATGTCGCAGGCGGTGATGTAGCGCCCGTTCAGCGACTGCACGAAGCGTCCGTAGGCTCGCAGCAATGCCTCGGACTTCAGCTTGTCCGGATCGCCGATGATGACGGCCTTCCCGCCGCCGAGGTCAAGTCCGGCGAGCGCGTTCTTGTAGGCCATGGCGCGCGACAGGTTCAGCACGTCTGCCAGCGCCGCGCTCTCATCCGGGTAGGGATAAAAGCGGGTGCCGCCAAGCGCGGGCCCGAGAGCCGTCGAGTAGATGGCGATGATGGCGCGCAGTCCGGACTGATTGTCCTGGCAGAAAACGACTTGCTCGTGCGCGGCCTGGCCGTCAGCCTGGCTCGGCGCCGAAAACGTTGGTCACGCTGATGTGCTCCCGGACGATCCGCCCGCGTCTTCGCTGACGCGGTATCGGCCTTCAGCCTATCGCCGGGCCGGCCCGCTGCTTGTCTGGCCGGTACGGGCCCGGATTCGGGGAGTTCCTTACCACATCTACCGGCGCGTAAGGCTTTGCCCGGACCGGTGTGGCATGTCACGATTAGTCATGCTGCCTATTGCACGACAAGTGCCGGAATTTCTGCCGCTTTCGCGCAGGACCGGTCGGCCGTGTGTCGATCTACCTACAGAGCGTGGGGCACCGCGCTACTGTGCGGTCAAAAGGCCCCGAAGCAGATTATCTGGCAGCAGTTCGGGGATTAAGACAGGACTCGGGCTGGTTGCACAGAAACAGCGCAGCGGTAGCGCATCCGGTCAGCAGACTCTGCCGGCGGGCATGCGCGCGGCGCTGCTCGGTACAACCGGGAGGGAGGAAATGCGGGCGGTCATAGGCACGGAGGCCAGCATACGGCTTCAGCCAGACCTGAACCCCCGTTATGGTGCCGACCTGGAGGAGATCGGCAGCTAGACGCAGAGGGTGCACAGGTACGTGGCGGCAATCGAGCTAAGTATCTGATGGGAGGCGCGGATGACTTTTCCGAATCTGCGCCCGTTGCGACGCTGCGTGTCGCTAGAATCACGCAGCGTGATAGTTCGCCGACGGGGGCACGCGGCGACTCGCAAAAGAAACTTTGCTCCCGGTTGTCGACTTGTCACCGCTGGTGATGGCAATATGGTCTGAGTGGACCATATGGGACATCCGAGCGCAGGCTCCACTAAGGAGCCACGAACGGTAAGAAGAAGTAAGGATCGCAGTACCCGGTCCAGGAGGAGAGGCCGTCAACATGTCAGCACGTACACCAGAGGCAGAGCCACTGCTTACGCCTGCAGAAGTTGCAACAATGTTCAGGGTTGACCCGAAGACAGTGACCAGATGGGCCAAGGCAGGCAAGCTCACGTCTATCCGGACGCTTGGCGGTCACCGCCGGTACCGGGAGACTGAAGTTCGCGCTCTCTTGGCGGGCATCCCGCAGCAGCGCTCGGAATGAGGCATGGCCGCAGCCCGGCGTTGCACCGCCGGGAGGAGTTGGCGCGCAGTGCTGCGCAGTCAGCCAGCGGCCATTTGCTAAGAAGTTTGGGGGGTCGACCCCGGCGGCCAGCACACCGCATCGGGGGGCGCGCTTCGCGTTCGATGCGATGATGAGCATCGGTCAGTGGAGTTGCCGGGGTCGATCCGGCCTTCTGGAGCTGGTTCAGCCAGGAGGGCCGCACATAGCACGTTCGTTCGTATCGGGGGCCCGCGTCTGACCGGCTCGAGCTGCGCACCTGCGCAGTGGCAGCCAGGCAGCATGTCGCCGGCATCCCTGCTCTCACCCCGATCCCTGCTCTTTCACTGCCCGGAGTCTGTCCAGGACTGCCCGGGAGGATGGCCTCCGCCGGGGATAGTCCGGCGGGGATAGTCCGGCGGCAGGAGACTGTCTTTCCCCGCTCCGCATCCGGTCGCCGGCTCGTACGTGCGTGCGAGGTCAGACCGCCAGCCCGAGTGAGTACTCAAGCAGAATGTTGGGGCGCGGCGCAGACGGCGCGCCGGCCAGAATCCCGTCGCCGCACGGCATTCGGCGGATACCGCATTAGATCTCTGACCGGCCGCGCTGCGCCTGTCGGACTCATCGCGACGTGTCGCGATTGCGCGTCGGCATGGCTACATAGCTAACGCTGCGTAGTGTCGTGGCAACTTTTCGTAATCACCAGTCCGGCCGCCGGAGGATGGCAATACTGAGTGAGCGTGCCGCCGTAAGCCTGGCGCCCCGGCGGCAGGATCGATGTCCCGTACGTCGCCGTGACTGGCAGGCCCTGAGTCCGGAGAGGTACGCAGCGTCCACGGGGGACCCGCCTGCGGGCGGAAGTGTGCGGCGCTTTGGAGGGGAGGTGTCACGCACGATGCGTGATCCGGATTTGGTCAAGCGAGCCGAGCGCGCGGCGATGTCACTGGAGCGTGCGTGGAGCCAGTGGCGTGCTGCGCACGGTGTTACGACGGCGCCGATGGCGCCGGTCTCCAGCTATGTCGGTTACTCGCTGGAGGAGCCGTGGGGTCAGCCCCGGGTCGTATTCGGCGTCGGAGCCGAGGATGCGGAGAAGCTGGCGGCGCTGCTCGACGGTCACGACTGCGTCGGGCCGGTACATGCTGAGCTGACAAGCCCGGCCCGACTGGCGGCGCGCGCCGACAGACGTAGCGGGGAAGTCAATCTCACCGGGGCCAGCCAGCGGGGCCGCGGGCAGGCCGGCCGCCGCGTCGGCGGGGCCCGGCGCCGCCCGGCGCCCGATGGTCACCGCGCCGGCTCCGCGGTCGCCGCTATCAGAGGCGCTCCCGCCGCTGCAGAGGCCGGCTGGCCAGGGACGTGATGGCCGCAAGACTGGCGAGCCTGGTGCTCAGCGCCCGGATGCAAGCCCGCCGCCGGCCTCTGCCCGGAGCCTGGACTCCGCCCGGAACCTGGAATCTCCCCGGAGCCTGGACTCCGCCCGGAACCTGGAATCTCCCCGGCAACCCGCCGCGAAACGCCAGCCTGGCGCGAAGCGCTCCGAGGTTGCACAGCAACCGGATGCCGCCCAGCAGCCTGCTACGGCACGGCACCCGGACCGGGCCGAACAGCCGCCGGTAGCCAAGCAGCACCCGCAGCCGGCCAGCAGCCGGCTATGGCGCAGCCCCCGGACTTGTCCGAGCAGCCGCGGGCTGCCGCGCAGCACCCGGAGCCGGCCGAAACAGCCGGTTGCCGCGCCGCAGCCAGATCCTGCGCGGCCAACGGTCCCGCCGCAGCAGGGGATCGTGGCGTTCCGGCGCAAGTCGGAGCAGGGTGCGGAGCGAGCAGCGGCGGAGCCCGCTGGCGAGCAGCCCGAGGTCCTTTCGCCGGCCTCCGGTGACGCGCCTGCCGACAGCGGCGTAGCGCCGACCCAGGGGCCTGGGTACCGAGGGCCTAGGTATCAGGGGTACCCGCCGCGGTACCAGCCAGGGGCAGAGCCGCCGACCGCAACCGGCGGGAGTATGGACGCAGCCGCGCATGCTGACCCGGCCGCTGCCCAAGCGGATCCGGCCAAGCCCGCGCACGTGGCACAGCTCGGCCGGCCGCGGCGCGCCCAGCCCAGCAGCCGCGAGACAGCTGACTGGCCGCAGAATGCACCCACGGCCGCAGACACCGCGGTCTAGCCGTCGGCCGGGCCGGGCTCGATGACGGCGACAAGCCGGGCCCGCCGGTGACGTTTCCCGCTCCGTCCGGGTGTCGGCGCCGTGCAGCACAATCGGGATTGTGCGAATAGCGCTCGTGCCGGGACGTGGCAGCACCGGACTACTGTGCCGCCTGAACGATGACGGCACGGTAGCCGGCCAGCCAGAGTATGTTGCCGATCTGACCGCGGCGGTTGCCGCCGGCGAGCAGGCGGATCGGGTCCGCTGGGTCTGGTCGTCAGCGCAGTTGCTGTACCCGCGATTGCTGACGGCCGGCGTGCGCGTCGCGCGGTGCCATGACGTCGCGCTGACCTCGGCCCTGCTGCTCGGACGAGATGGCGGGCCAGGTCCGCTCGCTGTGCCGTCAGGGTCTGACGCGGCGACCGGCCTAGCCGGCGCCGCGCGGGCGCCGGAACTGCCGTTCGACGGATCCGCGACCGAGCTACCGGATCCGCTTGCCGAGCTCGCTGCGCTGATCGAGGTACATGCCAGCCAACTCGCCGCGATCGCCGCTGATCCCGACCCGAGCAGGTTCGGCTTGCTGGCGGCTGCCGAGTCCGCAGGTGGTCTCGTCGCCGCCGAGATGACCGCGGCGGGCGTGCCCTGGCGCGCCGACGTGCACGACCGGGTACTGACAGAACTGCTTGGCCCAAGGCCGGCCGCTACTTCCGGCCCGCCGTTGCGGCCAGCGAGACTGGGTGAGCTGGCCATGGCCATCTCAGCCGCCCTTGGCGCGGTGCGCCCGGTGAACCCCGATTCCCCGGCGCAGCTGATCAAGGCGCTGGCAGCCAGCGGCATCCGGGTCAGCTCCACCAGGTCAGCAGAACTGCGGCTGGTGGACCATCCAGCTATCCCGCTGCTGCTGGAGTACAAGGAGCTGGCCAGGCTGCACGCGGCGAACGGCTGGGCCTGGCTTGACACCTGGGTATCGGATGGCAGGTTCCGGCCGGAGTACGTCGTCGGCGGCGTCGTGTCGGGTCGCTGGGCCTCTCGCGGCGGTGGCGCGCTGCAGATACCTAAGATCTTGCGGCAGGCCGTCGTCGCTGACCCGGGCTGGACTCTGGTGGCCGCCGATGCGGCCCAGCTGGAGCCGCGCGTCCTGGCGGCGCTGGCCGGCGACCGGGGCTTCGCCCGCACTGGCGGCTCCGGCGATCTGTACGACGCCGTGGCCGCCGCGATCGGCAGCGACCGGCCCACGGCGAAGGTCGCGCTGTTGTCGGCGATGTACGGCGGCACCGGCGGCGACGGCGGGCAGTCGCTAGCGCTGTTGCGGCGGCGGATTCCCGCAGGCGTCGGCATTCGTCGAGGCGGCGGCAAGGGCCGGGGAAGAAGGCAGGGTCGTCCGGTCGGTCCTCGGCCGGACCTGCCCGCCGCCGTCGGCTGCCTGGCGGGCGGTCACCAGCGAGTCAGGTGACCCGGAACTGGAACGGGATCCCGGCGCGGGCGCGGCAGCCCGTGCCCGCGGCCGGTTCACCCGCAACTTCGTGGTGCAGGCGAGCGCCGCGGACTGGGCGCTCGTCCTGCTGGCCTTGCTGCGAGCCCGGCTGGCCCAGGCTGGCGCAGTCCAGGCTCCGCAGCTGGTGTTCTTCCAGCACGACGAGGTCATCGTGCACTGCCCTGCCGGGCAGGCGGACGAAGTCGTCGCGGCGATCGAGTCCGCGGCGGCCGAGGCGACCAGGGTGGTCTTCAGCCAGACCGAGGTGAGCTTTCCGATGGCAACCGCGGTCGTCGGCTGCTACTCGGACGCGAAATAGCCGTGCCGCGCCCGCCTCGGTGCTGGCACATCGGCAGCAGGCGCGACCGGCGGCACCTCGCTGGTGCAGTACAGGCATCGTTTGGCGGCGACCGGGATCTGGCTCAGGCACTCCGGGCACTGCCGGTCTGAAGCAGCCTTGTTGCGGGAGGTGATCGCGGTCAGCCGGTTGGCCGGCGCGACGACCAGGTAGTAGACCACGGCTGCGATCACCAGAAAGGAGACCGCCGCGTTGATCACAGTCCCGTAGAGGAACTTGCTGCCGTTGACCGAGAACGAGAGCGTCGAGAAGTTACCAGCGTGATGCGTGAAGATACCGATCAGCGGCGTGATCATGCCGCTCACGAGCGCCTGGATGATGGCGTTGAAGGCAACGCCGATGACCACCGCCACTGCGAGGTCGATCAGGTTGCCGCGCGTCAGGAAGTTCTTGAATCCGCTCATGTTCTGTTCTCCAGGCCCGTCCGGCTCCCTGCATCGCGGCCACCCGCATGCGGACCGCGGTCCTGGCGAGGCTACCAGCCAGGCGGCTGCGCCGGCCCGGTCAACGGCGGCCGCGGCCACGAGGGCACAGTGCGCCGAGGTGCCTGCCATAGCTAACGGTTAGGCGGCGGATTCCCGGCGGCGGAGCCGAGCGCGGCAATGTGATAGGCAGGCTCCATGTCCCCAGAGCGGGTGAGTAGGCGGGCCCGGCCGTGAGCCTTGAGGTAACCGTGCGGGGCATCACCATCCCGGCCGACGAGCTGTCCTGGCGGTTCTCCCGTTCGCAAGGTCCTGGCGGCCAGTCAGTCAATACGACAGACAGCCAGGCAGAGCTGTCGTTCGACGTGGCCGGCTCGACTGCGCTCCCGCCAGCGCTGAAGCAGCGTGCGCTCACTTCGCTGGCCGGCCGGATGACTGGAGGCGTCATTACCGTCGCAGCGAGTGAGTACCGCTCCCAGCTGCGTAACAGAGAAGCCGCTGCCGCCAGGCTCAGCGTGCTGCTGACGGAGGCGACGGCCCCACCACCACGGCAGCGGCGGCCCACCAGGCCGACGCGCGCAGCCACCGAGCGCAGGCTTGCCGACAAGCAGCGCCGATCCGAGATCAAGCGGCTCCGCAAGCCGGATGATCACTAGCCGGTCCTGCCTCGCCGGGCTCGCTCAGTCCCCGGTCAGGCTTACCAGCTTGGTGACGGTGTTCCAGTTCCGTGCGGTAGCTGTCACGCCGAGCCGCCGCTCCAGTATCGCGCCAGTGAGCCTGGTGTCGGCTGCACCGCCGGGGCACCACAGGTAGGCCTCACGACCCACTACCCACACCTGGTCCGGGTCGAAGGACATCTCGGCCAGCGCCGCAGTCTTGGCTGCGGCGGGCTCGACCGACAGGAATGCTACGAAATAGCGGGACGCATTCTCCGGCTCGCCGCCGAGCGGGTGACCGCTGACGGCTGCCGCCAGCTCCGCGCCGGTCCTGATCAGCACGGCACAGCTGACTCCAAGCCGGTCGGCGATGGCGGCGGCAATGTCGGTCTCCAGGTCCGGTGCGCGACGGTCGCTGCTGAAGACCGCGTTGCCGCTCTGCAGATGCGTCGCCACGTCGGCGCAGCCGAGATCGTGCAGCAGTGACCGCAGATCGGCCATCGCCACCTTCTTGTGGCCGCCGACGTTGATCCCGCGTAGTAGCGCTGCGTATCGCATCTGACCCGTCCTCCGTGCCGCTGACACTGTAGCCCGCGGTAGCGGGGCTGCTCGATACGCTGTTGTCATGAGCATGGCGCGTGGCCAGGACCGCAGCGGCACGGAGAGCCGCGGTCGCCCCGCCCGGAGGCGGCCTGCGGCCGGGACTCGTCAGCCAGGTGCCGGGCCGAGGGCGAGTGGCCGCACCGACCGCGACTGGCGCCGGCGCGAGCTTTCGCAGAACTACCTGCGCAGCCCCGATGCCGCCCGGCAGTTCCTCAAGGCGGTCAGGCTTGATCCAGACGAGCTATGCCTTGAGGTTGGCGCCGGGGAAGGCATCCTCACCAGCCGGCTGGCAGCGATGTGCGGCGAGGTCGTCGCTTACGAGATCGATGAGACGCTGGCCGGACGTCTGCAGGGCAAGGTCGGCCAGCGGGCCAACGTCCGCGTCATCATGGGCGATTTCCTGGCGGCGCGGCCGCCTGGCCGTCCGTTCCAGGTCGTCGGCAACGCCCCGTTCTCGCAGACGGCGCCGATCATTGACTGGTGCCTGCGCGCCTCGCGGATGACGGCCGCGACGCTCATCACCCAGCTGGAGTACGCCAGGAAGCGAACCGGAGGCTTCGGTCGCTGGAGCCAGCTGACCGTCAGCACCTGGCCGTCCGTTCGCTGGGAGTTGCGCGGCACTATCCCGCGGACCGAGTTCCGGCCAGTGCCCCGAGTTGACGCCGGCATCCTGCGCCTCGAACGGCGGCCAGCGCCGCTGATCGTACCGGCGCGCCAGGCTGCTTACCGGCGGCTGGTGCAGGCGGGTTTCACCGGCATCGGCGGGTCGGTGCAGGCATCGCTGCGCCGCACGTATCCGCCGGATAAGGTCGCCGCCGCGTGCGCGATGGCCGGCCTGGACCGCCGGACCGTCGTCGCATTCGTCAGTCCCGACCAATGGGTCCAGATCTTCCTGGCCCTGGACAGTCGGCCGCGTAAGGCATAGATCGGCCAGCCGACGAGGACTGGTCAGCTGCGCCAGTTGCACGGCGCGTGACCGGCTGGCTAAATCCCGGTAGCTGGCAGCTGGCGTGATCAGATATTTATCAAGGAAAAAATCGCAAAACGGAATGCCTCTGCTACGGTCCCAAAGCTGGGGTCATGTCGCGGCGTGCTGCCGCCCGTATCTGTGAGGCGTTCTTGTCACAACGTTCGTTCTCGGGGCGCCCGGTGCGGGTCCCTCGCAAGGCAATCCCGACGGGAATAGTTGCAGTAGCAGCTACCACGCTGGCCATCGCGCAGGCTAGCGCCGCGATGGCGGCACCGGTGGCGCACCAGAGCCCAGCGCTCGCTCAGCAGCCGCTCACCTCGGCGCAGGCGGCGTCCCTCTCGGCTAACGTCAGCCAGCACGTCATCGTCTTCCTCAAGAAAGAACCGGCCATCGTCTCGGCCGGCCGGACCGCGATGGCGGCAAGGTCGTCGGCGATCGCGAGCAGCCAGGCCGGCCTGGTGAGCGAACTGTCCGCGGTTCACGCGACCCATGTCACTCCTTACCGGCTGGTGAACGCGGTTGCTGCGACAGTCTCCGCGGGCGAGGTAGCTCGCCTGAAGGCGAACCCCGCGGTCGCGAAGGTCATCCCTGACGCGCTCGTCGAAGGACCGTCGGCCTCGGCCGCGACCGAGCCGTTCGGCGCCACCGGCGGCGCCAAGCTATCGTCCATCAAGCCGCTGCCGGGTGCCTGCCTCCCGCACGGCAAGGTCGAGCTCGAGCCCGAGGCGCTGCAGGTCACTGACGTCCAGTCGCAGGCCAGGCATGCCAAGACTGCGCGCTCGCTCGGCTTTACCGGTGCTGGCGTCAAGGTCGCCTACATCGCCGACGGCATCGACACCAGCAACATCAACTTCATCAAGTCCAACGGGAAGTCGGTCTTCACCGACTACAAGGACTTCACCGGCGACGGCACGCACGTGGGCACCGGCGGCGGCGGCGAGGCGTTCCTTGACTCGAACTCCATCGCCGGCCAGGGGCGCCACGTCTACAACGTGCAGAGCTACGGCGGGCACAAGCTGACCGAGGCTTGCAACATCAGGATCGAGGGCGTCGCGCCAGGCGTGAGCCTGGTCGGCCTTCGGGTCTTCGGCGTTAACAACTTCGGCACCACCTCGTCCATCCTGGACGCGATCAACTACGCGACCGTGGTCAACAAGGTGAACGTGCTGAACGAGTCATTCGGGAACAACTTCATCCCGGACACCTCGGTCGACGCGCTGAAGGTATTCGACGAGGCAGCCGTGAATGCCGGTGTCACCGTCGTTGTCTCCAGCGGCGACGCTGCTCCCGACACGGACACGATCGGCTCGCCGGCCAGCGACCCGGCGGTCATCAGCGTTGGCGCGAGCACCGATTTCCGCGCTTACGCCATGACCGACGAAGTGAACGCTGACGTGTTCGCGCGTACCGGCTGGCTGAACAACAACATCAGCGAGATCAGCTCGAGCGGGTTCACCACGGCGGGCGGCGGCGTCGACCTGGTAGCTCCCGGCGACTCCAGTTTCACCTCCTGCCAGGCGAATGCCGCGCTCTACCCGGACTGCACGAACCTGCTGGGCAAGCCGTCCTCGGTTCAGCTGACCGGCGGCACCAGCCAGTCATCTCCGCTGACGGCGGGCACGGCGGCGCTGGTGATCCAGGCCTACCGCAAGACCCACGCGAACAACACGCCGAGCCCGGCGCTGGTCAAGCAGTTCATCATGAGCGGAGCCTCGGATGTCAGCGCGGCCGGCCAGGACCAGGGCTCCGGCCTTCTGAACGCCTACAGGGCGGTTGAGCTGGCTGAGTCTTACGGACTATCGCACCGGACCGGCAGCGCGCTGCTGACCAGCGTGGCTGGCCGCACTGGCAGCCGTCAGGGGCAGATCGACGTGCAGGCGAACCCGGGCGCGGGTCTCAGTTCTCAGGTCACGGTGACGAACGAAGGCTCGGCCACCCAGACCGTGCACATCTCCGGGCGCACGCTCGGCGCCGCCGAGCACGGCCAAAGCGGCAGCGTCAAGCTCAGTCACAAGAGCAAGCATTTGACTAACGCCGAGGGGAACGTGGATGACTACGCAGAGGTCCACTTCACGGTCTCCCACGGTCAGAACAGACTGAATGCGACGATCGCCTATCCGTTCTCTAACGCGCAGTTCACTTCGTGCTTCGTCGACGGGAACCCGTGCGGCGCCGCCGTGACGATGATCCTGATCGACCCCAGGGGCAGGTTCGCGGCGAACAGCCTGCCGCAAGGGCTGAACGAGACAGGCTCGGTAGTCGTCACCAACCCGAAGCCGGGCAGGTGGACGGCTGTCCTGACCAGCCCGCTCAGCAACGGCCCGCTCATGGGAGCCAACGGCACCGTGCACTGGGCAGTGAACACGCAGAAGTTCAAGCGGTTCGGCAGGGTCAGCAGGTCGTCCCTGCGGTTGCGGCCTGGCCAGGCCGGCAGCTTCAAGTTCTCCGCGTCGACTCCGCACGCAGCCGGTGATTCGGACGGCTCGGTGGTAGTCGCTCGGCCGGCGGGACCAGCACGATCCCGGTGCTGCTGCGCAGCTACGTCAACGCCGCCGCACCGGGCGGCGCCAGCTTCAGCGGCAGCCAGAATGGCGGTAACGGCCGCGGCCCGAGCCAGGACGCGTATTACCAGTTCACCGTTCCGGCTAGCAGCCCGGATGTCACGGCTTCGGTGAAGCTGGCGAACGACGACTTCAACGACACGGACACCTTCCTGGTGAACCCGAACGGCGAGGTCCAAGGCGTCGGCTCGAACCAGTATCCGATCTCGGCAGCTCCGGGTCTGGCAACGGGCCTGACTTCCACCTCATTCGCGGCGAACGCCATCCCCGGCATCTGGACGCTGGTGGTCAACTTCAACGACGCGCTCGGCGGCGGCAAGACCGCCAACGCCTATACCGGTCACATCAGCCTGACCGCTGGCGCGTCGGCCTCCGGCGCGCCGGATGGACAGACCGTCCCGAAGGCCGGCGAAACCTTTAACGTCACGGTTACCAACCACAGCAACTCGACAGAGGATTTCTTCCTAGACCCGAGGCTGGACGGCGCGCAGCAGACCTACTCGCTGCCTCAGCAGGGGCCGAGCGCGGCCATCACGGTGCCGATGGCGATCACCGGCAACCCGGTGGTGACACCCGAGTGGGCGATTCCGACGGAATCCAGCAGTGTGACGGCGTCTGCCACGCTGTCGGGGACTGCGCCTATCACCTTCGATTTCAGTCCCTTCATCGGCGACCCGGACCTAGCGTCCTACACACCGGGCATGGTGGCAGGATCTACGACGCCGTCGGTGACGGATACCGAAGCCTCCGGTCCGGTCACCCCCGGCCTGTGGGACGTCACCCCGCGCCAGCAGCACCTAACGGGTTTACCAGTGCCGACCCGACGTCGGAGACGGCCACGTTCTCCGCCTCAGTGCAGACGCAGCCGTTCGACACGACGGTCACCTCGGACGTCGGTGACCTCTGGTTCGGGGCGGTCAACTCCAGCGCGACGTTCGACCTGCTGACGATCGCACCCGGCAAGAGTGCCGTGATCCATGTGACAGTCACGCCGGCACCATCGGCGTCGGCGGGCACCGTGGTGAGCGGCACGATGTATCTGGATGACGCGACCGAGCCGCAGTTCCCGGTTCAGCAGCTGACCGGTAGCGAGATCGCGGCCATCCCGTACTCCTACACCGTGGGAAGCTAGACAGCAGAGATAACGGGCGGGGCCCGGATTCCGAAGACCTGACGGCCTTCGAGATCCGGGCCCCGCTGGTTTCTGTTCCTGGCCCTCAGATCCGAAGACCTGACGGCCTTCGAGATCCGGGCCCCGCTGGTTTCTGTTCCTGGCCGGTCGTCCGCTTGCCGCTGCAGCGTCAGGGCGCGCTGGTGCCAGTCCTGCCGTACTTGTCCTCGAGCCTGACCACATCCTCGCGCCAGCCAGGGCGGGCGGTAGAAGCCTCGGCGAAGATGAGGTCGGTGATGGCAGTGATCCGGTGCAGGGTGCCCGGCGGCAGGTGAATGGTGTCGCCTGGCCCGAAATGCTGGCTGGTCAACTCCTCGACAGCGGGGCCGTGCTCGATCAGGGCGGCGCCGGACAGCACGCTGATAGTCTCGTCCTTCTCGAGGTGGTACTGCAGGCTGAGCGAGTGACCGGCAATCACATGAATGATCTTGCCGGCGTACTTGCCGTCGATCGCGGCGAAGATCACCTCATGGCCCCACGGCTTGTCCTGTCGAGGCGCCGGGTAGACCTCGGCGCTGGCTGCCCGGGCAGCCAGGCCGCTGGTTTGCTCAGGGCTCACGGTGTCTCCTGTCACTGCGAACGGTGTGACCAACGGGTCGAAGCGTCAATCCTAGTTAGCCGTCAGCGCCAGCCGGCGCAGCCGGGCGGCCGCGTCCGCGAGGACGTCGTCGCGTTTGCAGAAAGCGAACCGCACCAGGCTGCGGCCCGCCGCCTCGTCGTCATAGAAGACGACGTTCGGCACGGCGACGACGCCGCACCGGTGCGGCAGGCTGCGGCAGAAGGCGAGGCCGTCCCGCTCGCCGAGTGGGCTGATGTCGGCAGTAATGAAGTAAGTACCCTGCGGGACGAATACTTCGAAACCGGCTTCGCGCAGGCCGGCCGCGAGCAGGTCCCGCTTGCGGTGCAGGCTCGCGGCCAGCCCTGAGTAGAACGAGTCAGGCAGCGCTAGTCCGGCGGCGATCGCGTACTGGAACGGCCCGCTGCTCACGTATGTCAGGAATTGCTTGGTCGTTCGGACCGCGGCGACGAGAGCGGGCGTGCCGGTCACCCAGCCGACTTTCCAGCCGGTGAACGAGAAAGTCTTCCCAGCCGAGCCGATCGTGACGGTCCGGTCCCACATGCCGGGAAGCGTGGCGATCGGGATGTGCACGCCGTCGAAGACGAGGTGTTCGTAGACCTCGTCGGTGACCACCAGCAGATTGCGCTCGACGGCGAGCATGGCGATCGCGGTCAGTTCCTCGCGAGTGGCGACCATGCCCGTCGGGTTGTGCGGCGAGTTCAGCAAGATGAGCCGGGTGCGGCTGGTGACGGCTGCGCGCAGCGCGTCCAGGTCGGGCCGGAAGCCTGGCGCCCGCAAGGTGACTGGCACTCGCTTGGCGCCGGCCATGGCGATGCACGCCGCATAGGAGTCGTAGTAGGGCTCGAGGGCAATTACCTCATCCCCTGGCTCAAGCAGAGCCAGCATGGCTGCGGCGACGGCTTCTGTGGCACCCGCCGTGACCAGGACCTCCGTGTCAGGATCGAGGTCGATGCCGTAGAACCGCTTCTGGTGCGCCGAGATCGCCTGCCGCAATTCCGGGATGCCAAGGCCCGGCGGGTACTGATTACCGCGCCCGGCGAGAACAGCATCGGCGGCTGCCTGTGCTATTTCGGCCGGCCCGTCGGTGTCGGGGAAGCCCTGGCCAAGGTTGACCGAGCCAGTCTCGACAGCCAGCGCTGACATCTCCGCGAAGATCGTGGTGCCGAGTCCGGCAAGCGCGCTGTTGAGAAGTGATCGGGTCATGGGCCGATGGTAGCGATGTCGGCCGCGTCCAGCGACCGCCCGAGGCGCGACAGCTCAGCAGGAGCTTCTGGTGCGGCAGTTCCGCAAGAGCGCGCATACCGACCGAACCTTTACCCGCGGCAACGGTCAGAAACTACCTAATACATCTGCGCGCAGGCGGAGGTGTCCAGGCGGAGCTAACACAGACTGAAGGGGCGGCCCCAATCTGGGACCGCCCCTTCACGTTATGCAGAGCTTGCAGCTATGCGTGCGTTACCGGCCGACTCGGCCGGCTCTGGTTAGAGCGGACGGACCTGCTCAGCCTGCGGGCCCTTGGCGCCCTGGCCGGCGGTGAACTCGACCCGCTGGTTCTCTTGAAGGCTGCGGAAGCCGTCAACCTGAATCGCGGAGTGGTGCACGAAGACGTCGGCGCTGCCGTCGTCCGGGGCGATGAACCCGTAGCCCTTGTCGGCGTTGAACCACTTCACGGTGCCCTGAGGCATGTGCCTTCTCCTACTGGGTGATCTCCGGGATCCACGGACGAGGATCCTGGGTCGCCACGACGTCGTGCCCGCTTACCGGCCCGTAGGGTCGGGAGCTGCAGCGCGCGTCGCGTACGCAAAATACGAATGCAACCACGTCTATCAAACACCATCGGGGACACTGAGGTAGCACGGTCCGCCCTACTTGGCGATCACGCCGGTGGTCGCAGCGGCCCTGGGCTGGCTACGATGCCGACAGGCGTGGATAACTGCGAGGTCAGGGCAGCCTGCCTGCGGCGGCAAAAATCTGATCGGGCAAGATGCGGGTCGATGCATTTCCGAAGGAATCCGCTGGAATGACATAGTACACCCTGAAATGCGTCTAGTATTCGCTCAGAATAAGGCGTAAAGCGTTATTAGTGCCATAAAGGCTCTGGCGCGGGCCGGCCGTTGGCGTGCCACGAGCCAGGACGGGTCGGTGCCGCCTCGCTGACTCGGAGCAACCGGATCGGGTCCGCTCAGCCGACGCACAGGAAGCTGCGGTGTGCTGAGCACCAAGAACCCGGCGAAGCTGCCCAGCCCGGACGGGCGAACCGGTCGGTGAGCAGGAGGAGCCTGATGCGCACCACGTCGACCTTGCCGCCAGCGCGACACGCGGCCGCTCGCCCCGGCGCGCTGGCGCAGCGGCGGGCTCAGCTCGAAGCACGCTGGCGCAACCGGCTAGAACGCGTCACCGCGCTCTCCCTCGCCTATCACGATGCCGCTGCCCCGGTTGCGGCCGGCCAGACATCGACGCTTGATGCCAGCGCCCGCCGTGCTCGCCAGCTGGCCAGGCAGGCGGTGATCGAGCGGCAGGCGCTGGCCGAGATCGAGGCGGCGCTCGCTCGCATCACAGCCGGCGAGTACGGCTGGTGCGAGGAGTGCGGCAGGCCGATCGAGTCCGCCATCCTCGCGGCGCAGCCGGAGGTCCGCTACTGCCCGGCATGCGGACGGATGCCGCTGCAGGGCCAGCGGCCGGGGTATCGCGGCGAGACGGCCAGCGCGCTGGCGAGGCAGAGACCGTCCGTTGGCGAAGCTGATCCGCAGTGCAACACCACCATCACGATCCCCAGCGATCGCCCCTGAAACAATCGGAAATGCGCTTAGTGACGTATGATCCGCGCAATTCGCATATAACAATTCTGTAAATGTGATTTACCTCATACTGTTGTAATGGCCTTTTTGGAGTACAGCAGGGTCAAACATCGGGCAGAGTGTGCCTTCGACAGCACCCCGCGTGCGTGACGGCCGCCCTCGAGCCGCCAGGTCGCCCTGTACCAGCGACAGGTCCGTACGCCAGAGCCGCCGTCCCCCCACGGGCGCTCCGACCGGGTGAAAGCCGAGCGCGCCCCGCGCGCCCGACAGAGAGTTCGACTTGTCCATATTCCGGACACCTAACCCCCGCATGTCCCCTCGAAAGTCAGTCAAGCTTCAGCTCGCAGTAACTAGTTCGGCGGTCGTCATGGCTGCGATCACCGGCGCGATCGGCATCTGGTCAGCAGGCGCCGCTCAGCCCGCCGCGGCAGCCAGGCCGGCGGCCATCGGCCAGCCGGCCGCCAGCGGCGGACAGAATGGCCGGGCAAGCCTCGTCGCCGGCCGCCTCCCCGCTCCCTCAGCAGCCGAGCCCGCCCAACTCGACGCGGTCCTCGCGGTCAGTGCGACACAGCACGCCAAGGCGCTGGTCAGCGACTCGAAAGTGACCGCCAAAGGCAAGCGGTTCAAGCTCACGCCGCGCCGCATAGCCAGACGGATGCTGCCGAGGTTCCACTGGTCCGGCCGTCAGTTCCCCTACCTGGACCGGCTCTGGTCCAGGGAGAGCAGCTGGAACGTGCACGCGGAGAACCTGTACTCGGGTGCCTACGGCATCCCGCAGGCTGTGCCGGGCGGCAAGATGTCCAGCGCCGGCCCGCACTGGCAGTCGGACGCGCGCACGCAGATCCGATGGGGCCTCGACTACATCAGGTCGCGCTACGGCTCGCCGGAAGGAGCCTGGGACCACGAGCTGACAGTCGGCTGGTATTAGCCGTTCCGCAGCCGGCCGGCGCCGCTTTCTCCAGGACAGCGGCACCGGCTGGCCGCACCTCACGGCCAGGTCAGTCGTAGGGAACCGGCGCAGTTCCCAGCACGTCGATGGCGTCGAGCTGATCTGCGGGCACGCTGCGTGGATCAGCGCTCAGCACAGTGCTGCCCGCTGCCTCGTCTGTCATCAGCGCAAACGCGGTCGCGACCGACAGCAGCGCCTGCCGGGGAGCGGTGTCTGTTCCGGCGAAGCCGGGACGCCGCGACTGGCCGTTGACGAGCCTGGCCAGGCTCGGCAGCGGTTCGAGGATCTCGATCGGGTAATCGGTGCCCGCCAGCATCGGCGCGCCGGACGCCGCCAGCTCGGCCCACGGATAGGCCAGGCCGGCCCGGTCCCGGCCGAGCGCAGGGAGCAGTTGGCTGGCATCGCTGAGCGCGAACGACGGCTGGATGCAGGCGACGACGCCGCTGGCCGCGATCCGCGCGATCAACTCGGCAGACAGCACGCTCGCGTGCTCGATCCGCGGCGCGGCGGCCTTGACGCTGCCGGGTCGCGGTCGAATGCGAGATCATAGGCGTCCAGCACGGTCTGCACGGCACGGTCACCGATCGCGTGCGTCGCGATCCGCCAGCCTCGTGCGACCAGCGGGCTGATCCGCCTGGCCAGCCCTGGCCGAGGTGAACAGCAGCCCGCGGCTGGTCGTATCGGCGAAATCCTGGCACACCGCGCAGGTACGCGGCACCAGCCAGCCATCGGCGTAGAACTTGATCCCTTCCAGCCGCAGCCACGGCCCGCAGTCGCGGCGCCGGGCGTCGAGCTCGGCCAGGCTGGCTTCCTCGGCCAGCCCGCTCGCCAGGTAGATCAGGACCCGGCACGGCAGCGGGCCCGGCCGCCTGCAGCGCCGTTAGCGCGTCCAGGTAAGCCCAGCCGCGCATTCCCATCTCGGTGACCTCGACCAGCCCGGCCGTCGCGGCGGTCTGCAGAGCGGCCAGCAGCCGGCCGTCGAGGCCCGGCCGCTCGAGGTCGGGTCCTGGATCGAGCACGTCCATCGGGCTGCGGCCTTCGGCCGCCACCTGCAAGTGGAACTCGCGCACCGCGGTCGGCGGCGGCGGCGGACCCGGTTCGGGCAGCAAGCGCGGCGGTGCCGCCCGACCGGTGCCCGCTGGCTGGCCTCGCAGGGCCGCCTGGCGGAGCAGGTGGGCATGATGGCTCGGTCCAGCCGGACACCGAGACAGGCCCGGCCGGACTCCGTCTGATGAACACCTCGATTTGCGCCGTGGCGGATGTCGGGCGAGCCTATGTCAGGGCACCTGCGCCCGGCCAGCGACGAGAGGGTTACCAAGCGTGGCGTATCAGATCCCGGCAAGCGACATCGTCTCGATCATCGATGCCCCGCCGACGCCCGCCGCCTCGCTGGCGCCGGCCGCAAATTCGTCGCGCTGGTGCACTACGAGTCACATCCGCCGGTCACGTTGCTGGCACGCCCGTACCTGGCGCTGGCTGGCCTGCGGCTGGATCCCGCGATCGCCGGCCGGCACCGGACCAGGCGGCTGACGGGCTGTCGGTGCTTCGCGGTTCCCGGCGGGCAGCCGCGCCGTATCGACCTGCCAGCAGGCAAATCGGTGAGCTTGCCCGCCTGGGCGCCCGACGGCCGCAGGTTTGCCTTCACCGTCGACGAGCCCGACGGCATCGCGGTCTGGGTCGCCGACGCTCAGGCCGCGACCGCCGCCGACGTTCCCGGCCTGCGGGTGCGCGACGTGCTCGGCGGCGATCCCACCTCGGCAGGCTCGACGGTTCGGTGGTCCAGCGACGGTCCAGCCACCTGGTGCTTGGCGCGCCGGTTCGCCGCCGGAGCCGGGCCAGTCCGTCATCGAGCCCCGGATCGAAGAGGTCAGCGGGCAAGCGCTCGCAGATGGCCACTTCCACCGACCTGCTCAAGACCGACGCGGACGCGGACCTATTCGAGGCGCTGGCGACCACGGTGCCGCTGCGCGTCGATCCGGAGTCAGGCGTGACGACGCAGCTGGGCGAGCCTGGCCTGTACTACCACCTATCCGAGTCCCCGGACGGCCGGCACCTGCTGGTCTACCGGCTGCAGCGGCCGTTCTCGTTCCGCGTTCCCTACCCTTATTTCGCCCGGCGTGTGGAGGTCTGGTCGGCCGCCGGGCAGCTCGAGCGGGTCATCGCCGACCTGCCGGTGAGCGATGAGGTGCCGCGTCAAGGCGTGCCCACCGGGCCCCGGATGGTTTCCTTCGAGGAGTCGGCCCAGCGAGCCTGGTGTGGGCCGAGGCGCTCGACGGCGGTGACCCGACGGCCAAGGTCGAGCACCGGGACCAGGTGTTCCGGCTGCCTTCGCCCTTCGACGCCGCACCGCAGCCGAGCGTGCTGGTCGAGCAGCGCTGCCTC
>CAVYDE010000023.1:0-42205 GCA_963767215.1 uncultured Actinomycetota bacterium | reverse complement strand
ACCCGGATGAGAGCGCGGCGCTGGCAGACGTGCTGAACCTGTCGCGCGGCATGGGCTACAAGAACGCTCTCGCCGGACTTGACCTCGGTGGCGGCAAGGCCGTCATCATCGGCGATCCGGGCAAGGAGAAGTCCGAGGCCTTGTTCCGAGCCTTCGGACGCTTCGTACACTCGCTGAACGGCCGCTACATCACCGCCTGCGACATCGGCATCGACGGCGAGGACATGGACATCGTCGCGCGTGAGTGCAGGTACGTGACCGGCCGCACCGTCCCCAACGGCGGCGCAGGGCGACTCCTCAGTTCTGACCGCATTCGGCGTTTTCCAGGGGATGCGCGCGAGCGCCGAGCACGTCTGGGGCTCCGCGAGCCTGGACGGCCGGACTGTCGGCGTCGAAGGGGTCGGCAAGGTCGGCCACCGGCTCGTCGATCACCTCATCGAGGACGGCGCCAAGGTCGTGATCTTCGACACCAACGCGAGCGCGGCCGCCAAGGTGCACGCCAAGCACCCCGGAGTGACGGTCGCCGCCAGCCGGGCAGAATTGGTCGGCAGCCCGCTTGAGGTCTACTCACCGTGCGCACTCGGCGGTGCCGTCGACGACGACACGGTCAAGGCACTGACCGCCAAGGTCATCTGCGGCGGGGCGAATAACCAGCTGGCCCACCCCGGCGTCGAGAAGATGCTGGCCGACCTCGGCATCGTGTACGCCCCCGACTACCTGGTGAACTCCGGCGGCGTGATCCAGGTCGCCGACGAACTGCACGGATTCAGCTTCGACCGGGCCAAGGCCAGGGCCGAGCAGATTCTGGGTACGACCCGGCAGATTCTGGCCATGGCGGATGCGGACGGCGTCCCGCCGGCGGTCGCGGCGGACCGGCTGGCGGAGCGCCGGATCACCGAAGTCGGCAGGCTGCGCGGCATTTACCTGGGTGGCTGAGCAGTTCGCCGGAATCATCGGAGGCGCCCGGCGCCCAAAGCAGGTACGGTTGTACCTGTACGTCAGGCGAGCGCGCCGTACCTCCGGAAGCGGAGCGGCGGCGGGTGAGCCTTCTATGCACGAAACTGCGAGATTTGGCGCGGTAGCGGGCAACTAATAGTGCGGTGACCAGGGACCCGAGGGGTTCCGTACGTTAGAGGGGGTCGAGCCAATGGGGCGCGGCCGAGCCAAGGCCAAGCAGGTCAAGGTGGCACGTCAGCTGAAGTACAACGGCGGCGGAACCGACCTTGACCGGCTGCGGGCTGAGCTGGGCGTCGACTCGGACCATCAGGGCGCTAACGGGGACTCCGATTATGCGGACCTTGACGACAGGTATTCCGCGGACGACGACTCTGACGACGACGACTCTGACGACGAGGACGACGGCGACGACGGCGACTACGTCAGGCCGTCGGGATCGTCAGCCATAGCCTGACGGCTTGCTTGAGGCCGCCCGGGCAGGCCCAGGCGGCTTGAGTTGCTTGGGGCAAGCCCAGCTGCGCTGCCAGGTCAGTGCGGCCTGCCTGCGAGTGCGTCGCGCTGGGCTAACCTGCTGAGCCCGGTCACGTCAGGGGCGATGCTGCCCGCTGAGCCGCGTGCTGCCGGTGCCGGCGGTCACCTCACCGGCGACCCAGGCAGGCACGCCGCGCCTGGCCAGCAGCGCCAGCGCCCTCTCCGCGTCCGGCCTGGCCACGATGGCAGCCATCCCGACGCCCATGTTGAACACGCGTTCCATCTCTTCAGGCCTGACGTTGCCGGCGCTAGCCAGCACGCCATACACCGGGGGTGGCTGCCAGCTCGCCCGGTCCAGCACCGCGTCTTTGTCGCCGGGCAGCACCCTCGCCAGGTTCGCCGCCAGCCCGCCACCGGTGATGTGCGCGAACGTCGCCACCGCGCAATCCTCGGCCAGGGCGAGGCAGTCCCTGGCGTAGATGCGCGTCGGCGCCAGCAGTTCCTCGCCGAGAGACTGCCCGAACCCAGCCGGCTCGACGTCCAGGTCCAGTCCGCTGCCTGGCGCGTCGATGATCGCCCGGACCAGCGAGTATCCGTTGGAGTGCAGGCCAGAGGCTGCCATCGCGATGACGACGTCGCCGGTCCTGACCCGTTCTGGAGTCAGCAGCCGGTCGGCTTCGACGACCCCGGTGGCGGCGCCAGCCACGTCGAAGTCATCGGGCCCGAAGTGGCCGGGGTGCTCTGCCGTCTCGCCGCCGATCAGCGCGCAGCCCGCTTGCACGCAACCCTCGGCGATGCCGGCCACGATCGCGGCGACTCGCTCCGGCTGAACCTGTCCGCAGGCGATGTAATCGGTCATGAACAACGGCTCTGCGCCGCAGACGACCAGGTCATCGACGACCATCCCGACCAGGTCCTGCCCGATAGTGTCGTATTTGCCCAGGCGCTGCGCGATCACGACTTTGGTACCAACGCCGTCGGTCGAGGTGGCGAGCAGCGGCCGCCGCATGCCGGTGAGCTTGGCAGCGTCGAACAACCCGGCAAAGCCGCCGATGCCGCCGATCACCTCAGGTCCCGCAGTCCTTCTGACGGAGGCTTTCATCAGCTCGACTGCCCGGTCGCCGGCCACGATGTCGACGCCAGCCCCGGCGTACGAGGCCCTGGCACCCGCGCCGCCCTGACCCGCGCCACCCTGACCCAGGCCGCCGTGACCGGGTCCGCCCTGACCAGACTGACGATCGCGTCCGCCGCCAGCGGTGGTCACGTCAGCGCATCCGCGCTGGATCCGACGGTCTCCAGCAGATGCTTGCCCTTCTCCTCCTCAGACACCGGAATCGGGTAGTTGCCGTCGAAGCAAGCCCGGCACAACCGGTCAGCGGGCAGTGTCGTCGCCTCGACGAGCCCCGCGAGCGAGACGAACCCGAGCGAATCCGCGCCGATGGACTCCCTGATCTCTTCGATGGTGAGGTTGCCCGCCATCAGTTCGGCGCGGCTGGCGAAATCGATGCCGAAGAAGCACGGCCAGGCGACCGGCGGACTGGAGATCCGGACGTGCACCTCGGCGGCCCCCGCCTCGCGCAGCATCGCCACGATCGCCCGCTGCGTGTTGCCGCGGACGATCGAGTCGTCGACCACGACGAGCCGTTTGCCCGCGATGGCCTCCCGGAGCGGGTTGTACTTCAGCCGGATACCACGTTCCCTGATCGTCTGGCTCGGCTGGATGAAAGTCCGCCCGACGTAGGAATTCTTCACCAGGCCCTGACCGTAGGGAATGCCGCTGGCCTGCGCGTAGCCGATCGCTGCCGGGGTGCTGGACTCCGGCACAGGGATTACCAGGTCAGCGTCGGCCGGGTACTCGGTAGCCAGCCGCTTGCCGACCTCGACCCTGGCAGCCTGCACGCTGCGGCCGGCGATGGCGGTGTCCGGCCTGGCCAGGTACACGTACTCGAACAAGCAGCCCTTGGGCGCGGCAGGCGCGAACCGGTGCGACCGCACGCCCTCCTCGTCGATGGCCACCATCTCGCCGGGCTCGATCTCGCGGACGAAGGTAGCGCCGACGATGTCCAGTGCCGCGGTCTCGCTGGCCACGACCCAGCCGCGGGCAACCCGGCCGAGCACCAGCGGCCGGAATCCCTGCGGGTCACGCGCCGCGTACAGGGTCTGCTCGTCCATGAAGACCAGCGAGAACGCGCCGCGGACCAGCGGCAGCGCGGCCAGCGCCGCCGCCTCCACGCCCGGATGACCGGCAGGCCCTGTGCCGTTCGCCGGTCAGCCGCGGCCTCGGTCCCGGTGGCGGCGAACAGCGCCGTCAGCACGTCGGTGTCGGAGGTCGCCCGCCCGGCACTGGCCCGGACTGGCCGCCGAGCAGGGCGGCGAGCTCCAGGGTGTTGATCAGGTTGCCGTTATGACCGAGGGCCAGGCTGGCCGACGGCGTCGCGCGGAACGTGGGCTGCGCGTTCTCCCAGACCGACGAACCGCTGGTGGAATACCGGCAGTGCCCGACCGCGATGTGGCCGCGCAGAGTGTTCAGCACAGACTCGTCGAAGACCTGGGCGACCAGGCCCATGTCCTTGTACACGACGATCCTGGTGCCGTCGCTGACGGCGATCCCGGCCGATTCCTGGCCGCGGTGCTGCAGCGAGTAGAGGCCGTAGTAGGCGAGCTTGGCGACATCCTCGCCCGGTGACCAGACGCCGAATACCCCGCAGGCGTCTCGCGGCGGCTGGTCAACTGGATCCAGATCGTGGGACAGACGGCCGTCTGGCTTAAGCACCAGCCAAGTCTAGTGACCACCGGGGCCGCTGACGCCGTCGCCGCCGGCCGTGCCCTGGTAGCGGCAGGTACTCGCTCAAGTCCGCGCGCAGCCCGCTGGCGTGCACCTTTCCGCTGGCGAGCGCGGCCGGCCAGGTTAGCCTGCCAGACGCCAGGTCCAGCCAGGTCAGCGCGTCAGTTTCGACCACATTGGGGGGAGTTCCGCGGGTATGCCTGGGCCCGGCAACGCACTGGACTGCCGCGAACGGGGGGATCCTGACCTCCACCGACCGGCCAGGCACCAGGTCCGCCAGCTGGCTCAGGCTGTACCTGACTGCTGCCCGCAATGCCGGCCGCAGCGGCTCGCTGCCTGCCGCCCTGGCGGCCTCCACGGCGGCCAGGGCGGCCCGCCCGAGTCCCCGCTCGGTAACCGCCCCCGAGAACGCCGGGCTGGCCAAGGGCAGCCCGCTGCTCGTTCACGGCCTCGAGCATCTTGGACAGGTCTGGACCACGCGGCGGCACGGCTACGCAGGTTAGCCGACCAGGCGCGGCCGCATGCTGCCCGCCCGGCGCGCCAGCTAAAATTTTCCGCGAGATTTTGCGCTATCAGGCCTCATCGCGGCCCTGATACCGGTATTCGTTCGGTATGCCCGGTCAGCGCCGTTCCGCAGGCCCGCGCGCGAGGGATTCCTGGGTGCCCAGGTTCGCCGGCCTCGGCGTGGTCATCGTGCTCGCCGCCGGCGGGCGTGACCGGCTACCTGCTGGCCTTTCACCCCGGCTCGAAGCCGCACGCGGCGCCGCTGCCGAGCCAGGTGGTCAGTTTCCAGACGGTTGGCCTGATCACCCAGGCGGCATCAGCCGGGAGCCGCGCCAGGCCAGCTGCTGCAATTGCTCGCCGCATGGCCAGCGCGGCGCGGTTCACCGTGCTCAGCCAGGCCGAGGCGCAGCAGGGCTCGCCGCAGTGGACGGCCGACCAGATGGCGGGCGGCAGCTACATCTTCATTTACCTCAAGACCGGCCAGTGCCTCGCCGTCGCCGGGCCCGCCAGCCAGCCCGAGGGTCGTGCTGCAGCACTGCGACCTGCGCGCGCAGCAGCGCTGGCGGCGGGCTACGGCGGCCAGCATGACCCAGGGTCATGATTTCTACGAGTACGCCAACCTCGGCGATGGCCGCTGCCTCGACCCAGGCCGGCCTGCAGCCGCGGCCAGGCTCTACGGCGCGGCACTGGCCGCCTGCGGCGGGTCCGGCGCCGCCAGCCAGCTATCGCGTTCTGGTGGTCGTCGGTGTAGCTGGCCTACCCGAACAGCGCAGGCAGGGCCGCCCGGTGCACCGCGGCGAGTTCATCCAGCGGCACGGAGAAATGCCCGCTGATCTCCAGCTCGGTGCCGCCGGTCAGGCCGAGCACCACGGCCGGCACGCCGCCATCGGCGCACAACCTGGCGAACTGATCGCCGGCCCCGTCGCGAACCGCGACGATGGCTCGTCCAGCGGATTCACTGAAGAGGAACGTGGCCGCGTCGCCGGGCAGGACGACGGCAGCGCCGATGCCGCCGGCCAGGCAGGATTCTGCCAGCGCGACGCCGAGCCCGCCGTCGGACAGGTCGTGAGCCGTGGTCAGCAACCCGCGGCCGCCAGCGGTCACCAGCACGTCCGCGAGCGCGCGCTCGGCCTCCAGGTCCACGGCGGGCGGCAGCCCGCCCAGGTGCCGGTGCCGCAGCCAGGCCCAGAGCGACCCGCCCAGCTCGGCCCTCGTCTGCCCGAGCAGCACGATGCTCGCGCCCGCCTGGCTGAATCCGGACGGCAGCCGGCGGCGGACATCGTCGTGCACGCCGAGCACGCCGACGACCGGGGTGGGCTGGATCGGAGTGCCGCCGGTCTGGTTGTAGAAGCTCACGTTGCCGCCGGTCACCGGAATGCCGAGCTGCTGGCAGCCGTCGGCCAGGCCGCGCACTGCCTCGGTGAACTGCCACATCACCGCCGGGTCCTCGGGTGACCCGAAGTTCAGGCAGTTCGTCACGGCGAGCGGCCGGGCCCCACTGCAGGCCACGTTCCGGTATGCCTCGGCCAGCGCCAGCCGGGTGCCGGCGTAGGGATCAAGCTGGCAATACCGGCCGTTGCCGTCGGTAGCCAGTGCGACGCCAAGCCCGGTGGACTCGTCGATCCGCAGCAATCCGGCGTCGTGCGGCATGGCCAGGATCGTGTCGCCGCGCACGTACCTGTCGTACTGCTCGGTGACCCAGGTCTTGTCGCCGCCCTCGGCGGAGCCCAGCAGCAGCAGCAGGTCAGCTCGCAGCTCCGCGGCCGATCGCGGCCCTGGCAGCCGGGCCGGGTCGTCGGCGATCAGCGCATCCTGGCTGTCCGGGCGGCGCGACGGGCGGTCGTACACCGGGCCTTCGGCAGCCGCGCTGCCCGGCGGGATGTCCACCACCTGCGCTCCGCGCCAGGTCATCTCGAGCCGGCCAGTGTCGGTCACCTCGCCGATGACCGTGGCCTGCACGTCCCACTTCGCGCAGATGGCCAGGAACTGAGTCACGTCGTCCGGCGTGACAATCGCCATCATCCGTTCCTGCGATTCGCTCATCAAGATCTCGGCCGGGCCCAGGGAGGAGTCACGCAGCGGGATCTGGTCCAGGTCAACCCGCATCCCCGTGCCGCCGCCAGCCGCGAGCTCCGTGGTCGCGCAGGCGACGCCGGCCGCGCCCAGGTCCTGGATACCCACGACCAGTCCGGCCCGGTAGAGCTCCAGGCAGCACTCGACGAGCAGCTTCTCCATGAACGGGTCGCCGACCTGAACGCTGGGCCGCTTGGCACCCTCGCCCGCGCCGCCGAAGGACGCGCTGGCCAGCACCGACGCGCCGCCGATGCCGTCAGGCCCGGTGCGCGAACCGAACAGGATGACCTTGTTGCCCGGCCCGGTCGCGGCGGCCAGCTTGAGATCGTCGTGCCGCAGCACGCCGACGCACAGCGCATTGACCAGCGGGTTGCCGGCGTAGCACGGGTCGAAGGCAAGTTCGCCGCCGATGTTGGGCAGGCCCAGGCAGTTGCCGTAGAACGAGATGCCGCCGACCACCCCGGGCAGCACCCGGTGCGTGTCCGGCGCATCAGCCGGGCCGAACCGCAGCGCGTCCATCACCGCGACCGGGCGCGCGCCCATGGCCAGGATGTCCCTGACGATGCCGCCGACCCCGGTGGCCGCGCCCTGGAACGGCTCGACGTAGGACGGGTGGTTGTGCGACTCGATCTTGAATGTGACCGCGTAGCCGCCGCCGATGTCGACCACGCCTGCGTTCTGGCCGATCCCGGCCAGCAGCACGTCGGTCTGCGGCGCCTTCTCCGCGAACTGGCGCAGGTGCTTGCGCGACGACTTGTAGGAGCAGTGCTCGCTCCACATCACCGAGTAGATGGCCAGCTCGGCGTCGGTCGGGCCGGCGGCCGAGGATGGCGCCGATCCTGGCCGTACTCCGCCGCGGTCAGGCCGAGCTGCGGCGAACGGCTGCGCCCGGTCAGGCGTCGCGATCGCACTCGGCCACGGTGTCCTGCCGCACGGCCGCTGCACCGTGACGCTGCCTGCTTGCGACCTGCTCATACGGCCGCGACCGCCAGCAGCACGGAGGTGAAGAACGCCAGGCCGTCCGCGCCGGGGCCGGTCAGCGGATCGATCGCGTGCTCGGGATGCGGCATCAGCCCGGCGACGTTGCCTGCCTCGTTCACCACGCCGGCGATGTCGGCCGACCGAGCCGTTCGGGTTGCCGCCGGCGTACCTGGCCAGGATCTGGCCGCGTGCCTCCAGCTCCGCGACGGTGTCCTGCGTCGGCCACGTAGGCGCCCTCACCGCTCTTCAGCACGACGGTGATCTCCTGGCCGCTCGGTGTACTGCCGGGTCCAGGCAGATGTCGTGTTCTGCATCCGGATCCTGACGTCGCGGTTGAGGAAGCGGCGGGCCCGATTGCGGGTCAGCGCGCCCGGCAGCAGATGCGCTTCGCACAGGATCTGGAAGCCGTTGCAGATGCCCAGCACCGGCAGGCCGCTGGCCGCCGCCGGAATGAGCTCCGACATCACCGGCGCGAACCGGGCGATCGCGCCGCAGCGCAGGTAGTCGCCGTAGGAGAACCCGCCAGGCAAGATCACCGCGTCGACGCCGTGCAGGTCGGCGTCGCCGTGCCACAGCTCGACGGCCTCGGCGCCGGCCCGGCGCACCGCCCGGCGGGCATCACTGATCATCCAGCGAACCGGGGAAGGTGACAACTCCGATCCGGGCCGTCATGGGCGTCCTCGCGGGCGGCGCATGCCATGCAGGCTACCGGCTCAGCCAGCGTCCCTGAGCTGTGAGGCCGGCCGCCTGGCCAGCGGCGCGTCGCTGCGCCATTCGATCCGCTTCTGCAGCGAGACCACCGTCCCCTGGCCGGGCTTGCTGCGCATCGATGACGTCGTCGACGCAGGCCCGCATGATCGCCAGGCCGCGGCCCGACTCGGGCAGCTCGGCGATGGCCCGTTCGCTGGCCAGCCGCCGCGACCTGATGATCCGGCCGCGCAGCGTGTTCGGCGGCGACGCCGGCGCGAGTCGAGGCAGGCGAGGTCTGGTGCCGGCGCAGCCTTGGCCACCGGGCGGACCGAGTGCCTGATCCCGGACCTGCGGCTGCGCCGGCGCACGCGGCCGGGTCGAAGCCGCGGCCGGTGTCGAGTACCTCGAGCAGGCATCGCTTGCTGCTGACGTGGGCGACCAGTTCGTAACGCCGGCCTGGTCCGGCGTGCCGCAGCACGTTCGTGCAGGCCTCGGTCACCGCCAGCAGCAGATCGTCGACGCAGCTCTCGTCTATGCCGAGGCTGGCTGAGGGTGTCACCGAGTACCCGGCGCATCACCGGGACGCTCAGCGATTCCCTGGGAAAGACCAGGCAGAACTCAACGTCTGCGGCTGGTTCCCCAGAATGGAACACCCGAGATCGCATCCGCTCCTCAGCCCCGTCGCGGTAACAGTCAGTTCACATTGTGGAGGCTTCCCCGGACGCGGCCGGGTAATCATGAACTCAGGCGATCTCTGGACGAACAGTGCGGTACTGGCCAGCGTATTCGCCGGCCGTCGGACCCGCCGCTGACCTGCGCAATCCGCTAAAACTGCAGCTAGACGGGGCTAAAACTGCAGCTAGGCAAGACAAGAGCCGCGACCGGGCCCGGCAGCAGCCTGAACTCGCGGCAGTTGCGGAAACATAACAATCAGATATCTGCCGGGCAGGTAGTCCGCGGTCACGCTCGGTGGACGGAGAATTCCTCGATGACAGGGTTGGCGAGCAACTCGGCGGCGAGTTCGGCGATCCGCTCCTGGCTAGCCGGCTCGGTCAGTTCGATCTCGAACCGCTTGCCCTGGCGCACGCCGGCCACCTGGCTGAAGCCGAGACGGCGGCAAGCGCCCGCGATCGCCTCGCCCTGCGGGTCATGGATCTCCGGCTTCAGCATCACGTCGATGACAAATCTCGGCACAACCCGAACAGTACGCGAGCGGAGCGAAGGACATGCAGCTAGGGACGCGGGCCGCGGGCCGGTCGGTCGCACAGGTAGGGAACTCGCCGCCGGGCAGTAGCCTTGGAATAGGCCGCCGTGACCCGAATCGTGACTTGCGTCACCATCGCCGCCCGGCGGCCCGCAGCGCTTGACCGTTCCTGGCGAACCGATAGTACTGTCGCAGCGACACGTGACAGGCAGGAACCGGTCCGGGCTAGCCCCGACCGGACATGAGCATGCAAGGAGTGGCACGTGACCGTCAAAGATGCCGGACGCGCCGCCCGCTCTGCCAGACGGGCGCCAGCCCGCGAGCCAGAACGACAGGCGGACTCGGCCGAGCTGATCCAGCTCCTCACCCCAGAAGGCGAGCGGGTCGAGCACCCCGATTACCCGCTGGAGATCACCGCGGAGGAGGTCAAGAGCCTGTACCGCGACCTGGTCATCGTCCGCCGGATCGACTTCGAGGCGATCGCGCTGCAGCGGCAGGGCGAGCTCGGGATCTGGGCTTCGCTGCTCGGCCAGGAGGCCGCCCAGGTCGGCTCCGGCCGCGCGCTCGGGCCGCGCGACATGGCGTTCCCGACCTACCGCGAGCACGGCGTCGCCTGGTGCCGCGGCCTGGACCCGATGAAGCTGCTCGAGCTGTTCCGCGGCGTCAGCCACGGCGGCTGGGACCCGAAGGCGCACAACTTCCACCTGTACACGATCGTCATCGGCAGCCAGGCGCTGCACGCCACCGGCTACGCGATGGGCATTCAGCGCGACGGAGCGGTCGGCGAGGACGGCGAGGCGGTCGATCGCCTACTTCGGCGACGGCGCCACCAGCCAGGGCGACGTCAACGAGGCCTTCATCTGGGCGTCGGTGACCAACGCGCCGGTCGTGTTCTTCTGCCAGAACAACCAGTGGGCGATCTCCGAGCCGCTGGAGCGGCAGAGCCGGGTACGCCGCTGTACCTGCGGGCCAAGGGTTTCGGCTTCCCTGGTGTCCGGGTGGACGGCAACGACGTGCTCGCCTGCCTGGCCGTCACCCGCAAGGCCATGCAGGCCGCCAGCGACGGTCAGGGCCCGACGCTGATCGAGGCGTTCACCTACCGGATGGGCGCGCACACCACGACCGACGACCCGACCAGGTACCGGCTGTCGGCCGAACTCGAGGCGTGGAAGCTGAAGGACCCGATCGAGCGGGTCAAGCAGTACCTGATCCGGGCCGAGCAGGCCGAGATGAGCTTCTTCGACGAGGTCGAGGCCGAGGCCGCCGAGGTCGGCGCCAGGGTGCGCAAGGCCTGCCAGGACATGGCCGGACCCGCAGCCGCACGTCCATGTTCGACGACGTGTTCACCAGCGAGACCGCGCAGCTTGCCGCCGAGCGGGCCGAGTTCGCCGCCTACCTTGACTCGTTCGTCGCGCAGGAGGCCGCGCGATGACCACGCTCACCCTCTCCAGGGCCATGAACGAGGGCCTGCGCAAGGCGCTGGAGAGACAACCCGAAGGCCCTGATCATGGGCGAGGACGTCGGCAAGCTCGGCGGAGTCTTCCGGGTCACCGACGGCCTGCAGAAGGACTTCGGCGAGGCGCGGGTTATCGACACGCCGCTGGCCGAGTCCGGCATCATCGGCACCGCGATCGGCCTGGCCCTGCGCGGTTACCGGCCGATCTGCGAGATCCAGTTCGACGGCTTCGTCTTCCCGGCCTTCGACCAGATCGTCACGCAGCTGGCCAAGATGCGGTACCGCTCGCTCGGCACGCTCAGCCTGCCGATCGTGGTCCGGATTCCGTTCGGCGGCGGCATCGGCGCGGTCGAGCACCACAGCGAGTCGCCGGAGGCACTGTTCGCGCACACGCCGGGCCTGCGGGTCGATCTCCTGCGGCGATCCGGCCGACGCTTACACGATGATCCAGCAGGCGGCGGCCAGCGACGACCCGGTGATGTTCTTCGAGCCCAAGCGCCGGTACTGGGACAAGGCCGACGTCGACATCGAAGGCGGCCTGGCGGCCGCGCTTGCCGATGGACCAGGCCAGGGTGCTCGTCGAGGGCAACTGACGTGACCGTGCTCTGCTACGGCCCGATGGTCAGGACCTGCGCCGAGGCGGCCGTCGCCGCGGCCGAGCGACGGCAAGTCGCTTGAGGTCATCGACCTGCGCTCGCTCGCGCCGCTGGACACCGAGACGATCTTCGCCTCGGTCCGCAAGACCGGCCGGTGCGTGATCGTGCACGAGGCCGTCGTCACCGGCGGCATCGGCGCGGAGATCGCCGCGCTGATCCCGCAGGAGTGCTTCTACCACCTCGAGGCCCCCGTGCTGCGGGTCGGCGCGTACACCACGCCCGTATCCGCCATCCAGGCTGGAGGAGCACTACCTGCCAGACCTGGACCGGATCCTGGACGCCGTCGACCGCACCTTCGGTTACTGAGAGGCCCTCATGTCAGATCTCAAGGAGTTCAAGCTCCCTGACGTCGGAGAAGGCCTGACCGAGGCCGACATCGTCAGGTGGCACGTCAAGCCCGGTGACACCGTCATCGTGAACCAGATCATCGTCGAGATCGAGACGGCCAAGGCGATCGTCGAGCTGCCCAGTCCGTACGCGGGCGTAGTGGACAGCCTGCTGGTCGCGGAGGGCGTGACCGCGGACGTCGGCACGCCGATCATCTCGGTCAACGTCGGTGGCGGTCCGATGCCGCGGCGCCGGCCGGCGCCAGCCCGGCTGTAGGCCGCGGCGCAGCGCGCCATCAGCGAGACCGAAGACCTGGTCCCGGCACCTCCGGTCGAGGGCGCGCGCGAGCCCGGCATCATCGGCAGCCCGGCGCCCAAGGCCGAACGGCAGGCAGTGCTGGTCGGTTACGGCGTCAAACTCGGCACCACCAGCCGCCGGGCCCGCAAGACGACGCCCAACCGGCCGGCCAACGGCTCCGCCGCAGCCGGCCCGGCGCGGCAACCGGCAGCTCTTCCCGTACCGCGAGCTCGGCGGCACCGGCAGCTAACGGCGCGGCGCGCATGTGCTGGCGAAGCCGCCGGTCAGGAAGCTGGCCAAGGATCTCGGCATCGACCTGGCGAGCGTCACCGGCGACCGGCCCGAACGGCTCCATCACCCGTGATGACGTGCAGCAGGCGGCAGCAGGTGCCAGCCGGGCCACGTTCCCGGCGCCAGGATCTCGCTCCTGGCGCTGCGGCCCGGCCGACGCGAGGAACGGATCGCGATCAGAGGTGTGCGCAAGCACACCGCGGCCGCGGTGTCGGCGAGTGCGTTCACCGCGCCGCACGTCACCGAGTTCCTGCAGATCGACATCACCGCAGACGATGACCGCGACGGCACGACTGAAGACGCTGCCGGAGTTCGCCGACGTCCGGGTGTCGCCGCTGCTGCTGGTGGCCAAGGCACTGCTCGTCGCGGCCGCCCGGTACCCGATGATCAACTCGAGCTGGGACGAGGCCGCGCAGGAGATCGTGGTCCAGCACTACGTGAACCTGGGCATCGCGGCGGCGACCGACCGCGGGCTGGTCGTGCCGAACGTCAAAGATGCGCACGCGCTGACCCTGCCAGAGCTGGCCAGGGCGCTGGCGCAGCTCGCGCAGACCGCGCGGGAGGGCAAGTCCAGCCCGGCCGATCTGAGCCATGGCACGATCACGATCACCAACGTGGGCATCTTCGGCGTCGATACCGGGACCCCGATCCTGCCGGTCGGCGAGGCGGCCATCCTGGCGTTCGGCCAGGTCAAGGACGCGCCCTGGGTCGTCGATGGCGAGCTGGCCGTGCGCAAGGTCTGCACGCTGGCGCTGTCGTTCGATCACCGGCTGGTCGACGGTGACCTCGGCTCGGCCGTCTTGCGGGACGTCGGCGCCATGCTGACCGACCCGCTGCCGATGCTGGCCTGGTCTTAGGCTGACGTTCAGCCGGCCCGAGCAGCTGCGTGCCGGACGAGCAACCAGGTACACGCGGCACCCGGAAGGAGCCGATGATCAGGCACGTGGTCCTCTTCACCTGGACCGATGGCATGACCGATGAGATGGAGCGGCAGTTCGCGGCTGAGCTGAATGCATTGGGCCGACGCTGCCAGGTGTGCGGTCGTATCACGCGGGCCCGGACGCGGGGATCATCGAGGGCAACTTCGATTTCGCTGTGGTGGCGGACTTCGATGATGCTGGCGGTTACCTCGGCTACCGCGAGCACGCTACGCACAAGGACATCGTCAGCCGGTTCAGCGGGCCCCACGCCAAGTCCAGGGCCACCGTCCAGTACGAGATCTAAGCCGCGTTGTCGGCTGGCTAAACGGCACGTCGGGGCGGGCGCGGCAATGACGGCGGCCGAACGGGCGGCCACCCTTCCGGTGCCCGCCAGTTCGGCCCGGCGCGGGTCGGCCCAGCGCGGGTCGGCCCAGCGCGGGGGCTGGCTTACAAGTGGACGTGAGCTGTTGCCGTGATCGTCTCGTGCCAGGCCGCCGGAAGGGCGCTTTCCGAGCACTTGCCATGCGAGCGGCCGAGTATGCCGACGATGGTGACCAAGGCTTTGCCGGAGCCGGTGAGTCCGGCGAACTTGCCTGTTCCGCCGTTGATGGTGAACCTGGCCGACCCGGAGATGGTGACGAAACAGGTCAGGGCGTTGACCTTCGGTTTGCCTGGCGGACCACCAGCTGGGTGGTGGATCTTGAACGTACCGCCCGGCAGCCGCACGGTGTCGGTGGGGCCGTTGCCCTCGATGTCGACGCCGTTGGCCGTGAACACGCCGGACACGATGAGGCTCGCCTTGTTTGACGCGGCCGAGGTAGTCATCAAGTACAGGTGCTCCGTACCCGAGGTGGCCGGGCTTGCTGAGCCGTGCGGGCTCGCGTTCGCGACTGCCAGTCCCCCGCCGACAACGAGCATGCTCGCTGCGGCCGCGCTGGCCGATGCGGCGATTGTCTTGCGCATGGCGTTCCCTCTCTTGGTGCTCCCCGCGAGATCGCCGGATGCGGGCTCGCGTAAGCAACGCTAGAAATGCGGGAACGTGGTGTGAACGTGGGAAACCACATGGATTGACGGCGGATCCGTGGCGGCTGTGGCGCACGACTGTGGCGCACGACACCGGTCTGGAGTGCCCGGATGTCAGCTGCCGGCTTGCGCTTCGGAGACCCGGTCGAAGTCGAGGCCAGACCGTATCCCGGCGAAACTCACCTGGTCGGCCGAGCCAGCCTCGTACATGATCAGGCACGTCTCGTCCGGCGGCACGAAGATGGCCTCGACGAAGCGGATCTGGTAGCCGCTGCTGACTGCGTCAGCGGCGCCAGCCTTTGCCCGGCGGACGACGCTGTCCAGCGAGGCACCGCGCGGCAGGTAGAACTCCGCCACGTACAAGCACATGTGAGCAGCGTAGGCAGCGGGATCCGGCGCGTGAACGCGGAGAACCACACCCTATGAACGCCGGCCCTCCGGCCACAGCGCAGGCTCGCCAGCCCGACCCGGCCGCCATAGTCCCCCCGCCGCTCACCAATCAGCGGCCCTTGCCGCTGGCTCGCGGCCCTGCTCCCTGGCGGAGGCTGAGGCGTGCAGTCGCGCCGCCAGCTCGGTTCGCGACCGCACGCCGAGCTTGGCGTACACGTTGGTCAGTATTGACTCGACGGCCCGGACGGTAACGAACAACCGGGCCGCGGTCTCCCTATTGCTGAGGCCGCCGAGACCAGCTCCGTCACTGTCAACTCGGTCGCGGTCAGCTCGGCGGCACCTGGCGCGCGCCCGCTGATCCGCGCCAGCTCAACGTGCGTGCGCGCGGCCCACAGCGGCGCGCCAATCTGATCGAAAAGCCGGCCAGCCGCCTCCAGCGACACGCGGGCTGCGGCGCGTTTCTTAAGGCGGCGCTGCACCCGGCCGAGCGCCAGCAGCGTCCGGCCGCGTGCCAGCGGCTGCAGCGAGACCTCTCCTAGCAGGCGCAGCGTCTCGGTCAGCCCCGCCGCCGCGTCGTTCACGTCACCACGTGCCAGAGCGACGTCGCTGCGGCACCTGGTCACGACAGCCATAGCGAGGGGACCGCTGGCGTACCTCGCCATCTGCGCGACAAGGTCATCTGCCTGCGCAAGGTCTCCGACAGCAGCCAGCGCCTCAACCGCCTGCGGCTCGATACCGGTCGTCGCGAGCATGCGATTGCCCATCTTCCGGTATTGCAGCGCAAGCGGGCCGAGAACCGCCGCGGCCGCGGAATAGTCCCCCGCCGCCAAGTCCAGGGCACCAGGCAGCGCCGCGTTCCGCAGGTAGTAAGGCGTATCCCCGGCACTGGTAGCGGCCGCCATGCCCCGCGCGGACAGGTCGCGGACGGCGTCGCCCTGACCGAGCGCCAGTGCGGCCTCGCCGCAGGCGTACAGCAGCGCGGCGATCGTCTGCGGCAGATCGGCCTGTTCCGCAGCGACGAGGCCATCGGCTGCCCGGCTCGCGGCGAGCTGCAGCTCTCCGCGCTGGCCTGCCAGCAGCGACATGCGCAGCAGCACATCGGGCCGCCAGTACTCCAGGCCCTCGGTGTCGCACGCGGTCAGCACACGTTGAAAGGCGGTCTCGGCCGTTTCCAGGTGGCCAGCGGCGGCGTGGCAATAACCAGCAACCCAGCTGGGCAGGTAACTATGCGCGAGCTGGCTCATGCCAACGTTCCGCTCCAGTGCGAGCGCACGCTCCAGCTTCGATTCGTCGATGCCCCGTCCGGCCTGGAAGACCTGCTGCACGACGTTGCCCAGTGCCGCTGCGATCAGTGCAGGCTCGCCGGATTGCTCGGCGGCAGCGAGCGCCAGGTGGCTCTCGTCGTAGGCCTGGCCTGCTTTGTCGCCTCGTTTGGCCCAGTTGTCGGACAGCGCCAGGCGAATCGTGGCCACCCTGGCCGGATCGTCCCCGGCCTCGGCGAGCGCCTGCTCGAGCAGCGCTGTCGCTTCGGTTGCGGCGTCGTCCTGGCTCAGCCAGCCGAGCAGATAGATCAGGTCCGAGCGTTCGGGTCCGGCACGGGCACCCGCGACCGACCGCTGCAGCAAGGTAATCGCCTGTCGGGTGGCACCTGCCAGTGCGTGGTGCCGGGCCGCGGCGGCGATCCGGCGGCCGGTGTCGGCGTAGGCGGCCGGCGCAGTCAGGGACGCTCCGAGCTCGTACAGCTCGGCGGCGGTGGCGGGCGCGCCGCGGCTGGCAGCCGCCGCGGCCGCAGTGTCCAGACGGTCAGCTACGGCCGCGGACGGACCATCGGCGGCCAGCGCGTGATGGCGCGCTGCATCCTCCACTCCGTCAGCAACTTGTGCTGCCAGCCCGTGGAGTTCCCGCAGCCGGGCAGGCGGGATCGCGGCTGAGACCGCGGACAGCAGCAACGGGTGAGTGAAGCTGAGCCGCCCGGCCGCAGCTTCCAGTACCCCCGCCTGCACCGCGGCGTCCAGGCCCGGTCCTGATACGCCGGCGGCCTGGTACCGGCCGACCGCCAGACCGGGAATGACGGCCACCAGCTGCAGAGCTAGCTGCGCCGCGGGCGGCAGCTCACCTAGCCGCTCGGCCACCAGGCCGCTGACAGTGTCCGGCACCGGTAGCATGCCGTAGCTGCCGGCTTCCTCGCGGCGCGCCAGCGCGCGGCCTATCTCCAGCGCTATGAAGGGGTTCCCGCCGGATTCCGCCTCGATCCGACGCAGGTCCGGCTTGGCGAACGGCCGGCCGATCCTGGTCCGCAGCAGGTGATGCAGCAGACCGATGCTGAGGCCGCCGACGCACAGCGCACTGGCCGGCATCCGGCCGCGGCTTAATCCCAGTGGCAGCTGACCGCCTGCCCGGTCGGTCCGGTGCGCGCAGAGCACCGCCACGTGCTCGGACTCGAGGCGGCGGACCGCATAGCTGACGACGGCCTCGGTTGACGGGTCGAGCCATTGCACGTCATCAATGGCCAGCAGGACTGGCGCTGTTGCGGCAAGCATGCTGACGGCGGACCGGAAAGCCATCGCGATGAGTCGCTGGTCTGGCGGGACGCCCAGCGCTTCCTCGAACAGCAGCGCAACCCGAAGCGGCCTGGCTTGCGGCGAGGGCAGCGCATCGGCCACCTGATCGATGCACCGCTCCATCAGGTCGGCCAGCCCGGCGAAGGCGAGCCGTACATCGCCTCTGGCCGGCGCCGTGCGGAGGATGGTGTATCCGTGGCTGGCTGCCAGGTCCGTGGCCGCCCGCAGCAGCGTGGTCTTGCCGGATCCGGCAGGTCCTTCGAGCACGAGCGCGGCGGCAGCCGCGGCGGCGCCGTCCAGGAACACGCCGATCTGCTCCTGCTCGGCTTCCCGTCCCAGGATCTCCACCGACATGGGCCAGAGCGTATCGCCGCTGGCCAGAGCGCCGTAAGGGCCGAGCCTTCGCCGCTCACCTGATCATGGCTGCGCGGCCTCCAGCGCCCGCAGCCGGCGAAGCCGCTAGTCAGCTGCGGGGCGCGCTCAGAAGGACGCTTCTGGCAGGTCCATGACGTCGAGCGAAGTCGCCTCGGCGATCTCGCGCTCGGCCGCCAGCCGCGGCAGCACGGTAGCGGCGAAGAAACCCGCAGCTGCCGTCTTGCCCTGGTAGAAGGCCTCGTCGCTGGCCGAAAGCCCGCCCTCGTCCAGCCTGGCCAGCGCGACCTCGGCCTGCCGGCCGAGCAGCCAGCCGACGATCAGGTCACCGAGCGCCAGCAGCAGCCTGGTGGTGTTCAGGCCAACCCGGTAGACCTCGGGGGCCTGCTCCAGGCTGGCACCGAGATAGCCGTTCATCGCGGTGACGATGGCCTCGACGTTGTCGGCGGCCCGGCCGAGCGCTGCTCGCTCCTGCTTGAGCCGGCCGTTGCCGTTGTCGGCCGCGGCGAACTCCCTGATCTGGCCGAGCAGGTAGGTAAGCGCCGTGCCCTGGTTCCTGACGATCTTCCTGAAGTACAGGTCCATGCCCTGGATGGCGGTCGTGCCCTCGTACAGGCTGTCGATCTTGGCGTCCCTGATGTACTGCTCGATCGGGTAGTCCTGCAGGTAGCCGGAGCCGCCCAGCGTCTGCAGCGACTGCGCGAGCTGTTCATACCCGCGCTCGGAGCCAACGCCCTTGACCACCGGCAGCAACAGGTCGTTGAGCGCCACCGACAGGTCGTCCTGCTCGCCCCTGGCCGCAGCCAGCTGTACCGCGTCCTGCTGGCTCGCGGTATACAGCACCAGCGCGCGCATGCCCTCGGCGTACGACTTCTGCAGCATCAGGCTGCGCCGCACGTCCGGGTGATGCACGATCGTCACCCGCGGCGCCGCCTTGTCCGCCAGCTGCGTCAGGTCAGACCCCTGCACCCTGGTCTTGGCGTATTCGAGCGCATTCAGGTAACCGGTCGACAGCGCCGCGATGGCCTTGGTGCCGACCATCATCCGGGCGAATTCGATGATCATGAACATCTGCCGGATGCCGTCGTGCACGTCGCCGATCAAGGTGCCGACAGCCGGGCGGTCAGCGCCGAAGGTGAGCTCGCAGGTGGTGGAAGCCTTCAGGCCCATCTTGTGCTCGACGTTGGTCGCGTACACGCCATTGCGCTCGCCCAGCGTGCCGTCGTTGTTGACCGCGAACTTGGGCACCAGGAACATCGAAAGTCCCTTGGTACCAGGACCTGCTCCCTCCGGCCTGGCCAGCACGACGTGCAGGATATTCTCCGCCATGTCGTGCTCGGCGCTGGTGATGAACCGCTTCACGCCCTCGATGTGCCAGGTGCCGTCGGGCTGCTGGATCGCCTTGGTCCGGCCGGCTCCGACGTCGGAGCCTGCGTCGGGTTCGGTCAGCACCATCGTGTAGCCCCAGCGGCCCTCGATCGCGTGCTCGGCTACCTTCTTCTGGGCCGGCGTGCCGAGCTGCCAGAGCGCGTGCGAGAACGACCCGACGCTGGCGTACATCCAGACTGCCGGATTCGCGCCCAGGATCAGCTCAGCGACGGCCCAGCCGAGCGTGCGGGGCACGCTGGTGCCGCCGAGCTCGGGCGGGAGCTCAAGGCGGAACCACTCGGCGTCGATAAAGGCCTGGTAGGAGCGTTTGAACCCGGCCGGCATCTGGACCGAGTGCGTCGCTGGATCGAAGACTGGCGGGTTCCGGTCGGCGTCGGCGTAGGACTCGGCGACCGGGCCCTCGGCCAGCCTGGTGACCTCGTCGAGGATGCCGCGGGCGGTCTCCTCGTCCAGGTCCGGATACGGCTCGGCGCCCATCAGGTCCTGCCGGTTCAGCACCTCGAAAAGGTTGAACTCGATATCCCTGAGGTTGCTCCTGAAATGCCCCATTGCCGCCCTCCTGCCCCATCTACCGATTGGTACTACTGGTCGGTAACATAATCGATGTTACCGAACGATCAGCCGGCTGTCACCCCCGCAGATTGAGCGCCTGCACGGCCGCAGGTCGAGCGCCAGCACCGCCGCAGGTTGAGCGCCAGCCGACGGGCGCGGGCGCTGCCCGGCCAGATTGCACACCGGGCCAGGCGACTCGCCCAGCCAGGCATCGCGCGAACGACCCAAGGTCGCTACCAGGACAAATTCGTCAGAGTCCGGAGGCAGCCCGAATGCGACAGGTCGGGGGACGCCGCCGGCCGGCCGCTAGCTAGCAGCGAGGCCTGCCACCACCCCAGGTGGGAGACGCCGCCGGCTGGCCGCTAGCAAGCGAGACCTGGCCACCACGCCAGGCCGGGACGGCTGCCGGCCGCTACCGAACTCCGCCGGTGTAATGCATGATCAGGGTCCGCATGCCGGCTGGCCCGTCGTAGGTGCCCACCGCCCAGACGTTGGTGCTGCTGACCGCGAGGATGCCGTCCAGGATGGTGTTCCCGTTGGCTGCGCCGGGGTCAGGACTCGGCACTGTCGTCCAGCCGCCGGCGGCGGATCCGTACTCCACGAGCGACGCCGCGTTGCCGGCAGCGACCGGAACATCATCGCCGACGGCCCAGGCAAACTGACCGCCGTCGACCGGAGCGATCGCCTGCAGGTAGTTGTCCTGGACCGTCGGATCCGGGGTACTGAGTTCGGCAAGCCGGCCGAATCCGGCGGGCGCCTCCACCAGCGTGCTGAAACCGCCGTGCCCGGCGCGGTCGTTCCCGGCCACCCACGGCCCGGCCGCGGAGGCGCCGATCGCGAGCGGATAGGCATCGGCAACCGCGCCGCCGGGAGTCAGCGCCTGGTTCTGCGGCACGACGACCCATCTGCCGCCAGTCAGGTGCAGGACGACCTGGCGATCGGACCCGTTCGCGGAGATCTGGCCGACGGCCCACGCGTGGCCGGCCGCGGAAGTGACGGAGGTCAGGATGCCGCGCGCAGCCGGGCCAAGGCCGACGACGGCGTGCACAGTCCACCTGCCGCCATGCCAGTGCTCGATCAGCGGGTGGAGTCGCCGCTGGCATCTGCGTCAGTTCCCACCGCCCAGACATCTGATTCCCTGGCGGCCGTCACGCAGTACAGGATGTCCTCGGCTGAGCCGGGATCTGCTGCTGGCACGGCAGCCCACCGGTGCCCGTTCCAGTGCTCGGTCAGCGCGCGGCCAGTGTGCCCGGACGCCGGCGTATAGATGCCAGTACCCCAGGCGGTGCCGTCGGCAAGCGCCGCAACGCCGTACAGGGAATTGGCCTCCGATCCCACGTCCGCTGTCTTGACGCGCGCCCACCTTGTGCCGTTGTAGTGCAGCGCCAGCGTCCTGACGACTGTCGCATTAGCGCTGGGCAACAGCGAGCCAACCGCCCAGATGTCGGCGGCTGACCGGCCGGCCACGGACCAGAGATCGTTGTCGTTAGGCCCGGTATTGGGAGTTGTCACGACGTGCCACGGAGAGGCCGTGGTCCGGCCGTGCCGCCACTCTTCATTGGTTTCGGTCGCCAGACCAGGTCGGTATGCCGCCTTTGTGGAGCCAAAACCGATGAGAAGACGCCCGGCCGCTGCTGCGGTTGCCCGGCCGGCCGGCGCTCGCGGAGCCGCGAAACTCTCCCGGCGGTCCGCCCTGGCGCCAAACAGCCTGGCCATGGGCAGCACCTGCCTGGTATCACACGAGTGCTGCAGGCAGCCAAGCCCGAAGGCGTGTTGCACGGTGGCCAGTAGCGAGTACGTGTTGAACGGCGTCCGGTCGGTCAGGTGCCGTGGCCGCGAGCGTGGAATTGGCGAACGGGCCAGCGCCCATTTCAGGTGCCTCCGTGACACTCGCGAACGACAGGCTGAGTGATGACACGGACGACATGGTCACCATGGCCGCGGTTCCCATTGAAGGACCACCGGCTGGCCCGGGCAACATCCGGTGAGCCAACTTCATTCGATGTTCACGGGCAGTTCCCGGCCTGGCCTGAAACCGAATCGCATTCTAGAATGCGGGCGAGCCTGCGGCAGGTTCCCGGCGGCCCGCGGCGCGACGGATGAGGTGCAACGGTGACTCTCGGCCTGACAGAAGAACACGCTCAGCTTGCCAGCTCCGTGCGCGCCTGGGCGCAGCGGCACAGCCCGCCGTCTGTGGTCAGGGCGGCCGCCGACGGTGACATCGCCCGGTACCAGGACGCGCTGCGGCCAGGCCTGGCTGAGCAGGGGCTGCCCGGCCTGCATGTGCCGGAACCTGACGGCGGCCAGGGCTTCGGGCTCGCCGAACTCGCCGTCGCGGTCGAGCAACTCGGTCGCGCGCTTGTGCCCGGCGGATTCGTGCCGACTGTCCTGGCCAGCGCCGTGCTGGTGTCGGCGGGCCAGTCCGGGAAGATCGTGGCGGGTCTTGCCTCAGGAGACAGGAACGCGGCCGTTGCCCTCTCGGCCGACCTGACGGCCGCGGCCGACCGGGCCGAGGACCTGATCATTACCGGCAGCGCAAGCGCTGTACTCGGCGCGCCTGGCGCGGACCTGGTGATCATGCCGGTGCGCAGCGGCCAGGGGACGATCTGGGTCGCGCTGGACGCCGCGGACCTGACGATCACCGCAGTGGACGGCCTCGACCTCACCCGTGGGATCGGCCGAGTCGAGGTCAGTGACCTGCTCGTGCCGCCTGACCGGCAGCTAGACCTGCTGACGCACAGCACGGTAGCGAATCTGGCCGCCGTGATCCTCGGCGCTGAGGCGGCCGGCCTCGCGGACTGGGCAGTTCACACAGCTGCCGAGTACGCCAAGATCCGGCACCAATTCGGCCGGCCCATCGGCCAGTTCCAGGCGGTGAAGCACCGCTGCGCCCGGATGCTGGTCGCGGCCGAGCAGGCAGCGGCGGCGGTCTGGGACGCGGCCAGGGCCCTGGATGCCGCGGACCCTGGCAGTGACTACGCGGCCGCAGCCGCCGCAGTACTGGCGACCGACGCCGCGGTCTCCTGCGCGCATGAGTGCATTCAGGTACTCGGCGGCATCGGCTACACCTGGGAGCACGATGCGCACTTGTACTATCGCCGGGCGATGACGCTGCGCGCCCTGCTGAGTGCGGCAGTTCCCGGCGGCGGGAGCTGGAAGAGCAGGATGGCCACGCTGGGCCTTGACGGCGCCCGGCGAGAGATAAGGCTCGAGCTGCCCGGCGGCGACGAGCAGGTGCGCGCCGCGATCAGGGCAGAGCTCACCGAGGTAGCCGGACTGACGGGCCCTGAGCGGAACGCCGCACTCGGCGCGGGCGGCTGGGTGATGCCGCACCTGCCAAGACCGTGGGGCCGCGGAGCGGGAGCGCTCGAGCAGCTGATCATCGACGAAGAGCTGCGAGCCGCTGGTATCCACGTTCCCGGCCTGGCGATCGGGGCTTGGGTTGTGCCCGCCCTTATCCAGTACGGCACCGACGCGCAGCAACAGCGGTTCCTGCCGGCCACCTTGCGCGCCGACTACCTGTGGTGCCAGCTGTTCAGCGAGCCAGGCGCCGGCAGTGACCTGGCGGGCCTGACCACCAGGGCGGACCGGGCCGACGGCGGCTGGCGGATCACCGGGCAGAAGATCTGGACGTCGCTCGCACGGCAGGCCGCGTGGGCGATCTGCATCGCCAGGACTAACCAAACTCAGCCGCGGCATGACGGCATCAGCTACTTCCTGGTCGACATGACGTCGCCGGGGATTGAGGTCAGGCCGCTGCGCGAGATCGGCGGGGACGCCTCCTTCAACGAGGTCTTCCTGGATGAGGTGTTCGTGCCGGACGACTGCGTGGTCGGCGAGATCGACAAGGGCTGGCGGATCGCGCGCACCACGCTGGCGAACGAGCGAGTCTCGCTATCGCGCACCTGGACGTTCGGCTGCGGCGTACCGGAGTTGCTGGCAACGGCAGCGGCGTGCCAGGCAGCGCCGCTTGATCAGGTCGGCGAGCTGGCCGCCAGCGGGCATGCCATCGATGTGCTCGCCATCCGCGCTGCGCTCAAGCAGTTGTCGGGGACCGAGCCGGGCGCGACGGGCAGCGTGCGCAAGCTGCTCAGCATGCGGCATGCGCAGCAGGTCGCCGAGCTGTGCTTCGAGATGTCGGCCGCGAGCGGCGCGCTCGGCGGTGGCCGGGGCAAGCCGGTCGGGCCCGGCGGTCAGCCGGACGGCGCCTACTGGGCGCGACAGGTGCTCATCACCCGCGCGCTCACGATCGGCGGCGGGACGACCGACATCCAGCACAACATCATCGGCGAGCGGATCCTCGGCCTGCCGCGCGATCCAGAGCCACCGGGCCAGGCCGGCTGACCGGCTCCGTCGCCGCCGGTGAGCGCACCCGCGCGGGCCCCGGCCCGCTGAAGTTTGCCGTCCTCGTTGTGTCGCGGCCGCATTCCGGGTGAAAGGCGAGCTAGCCTTCACCGGGCTGACAACCTGGGGGGCTTAGTGGCGGATGACTATGGCGGGCCGAGGCGGCCAGCGGTGCCGGGCCAGGATGCGCAGCGGCGGCCGCGCACGCCGGCGAGCCGGCCGCCGCCTGGCAGGCCCTGCGCGTGCAGGCGCTGGCGGCGTCCAGGGCGCGCCGGCACCGGCTGTCGCTGCTGCTCACCGGGTGCGTATCAGTACTGACGCTCACGATCTCGGCGGGCGCGTGGGCGCTCACTGGCTACGTCAGTTCCAGCTTGCACCGGTTGAACGCGGGCACGACCGGCACGCCGTCCAGCGGCCCGGTTAATATCCTGGTGGCCGGCGTGGACAGTCGGGCCGGGCTGACGCCGCGGCAGGAAGCCGAGCTGCATGTCGGCGACGCGATCAGCACGAATTCCGACACCCTCATGCTGGTGCACATCCCGGCCGACCATTCCGGCATCGAGGTAGTCAGCCTGCCGCGCGATTCGTGGGTCGACATTCCGGGGCATGGCATGAACAAGATCAATGCAGCGATCGGGCTCGGCGGCCCGGCCCTGATGGTCGCCACCGTCCAGCAAGCGACTGGCCTGACCATCAACGACTACGTCGAGGTGAACTTCCTCGGCTTCGTCAAGGTGATCGACGCGCTCGGCGGCGTCAATATCTGCGTTCCTTACGCGGTGGACGATAACTACAGCGGACTGCACATCTCGGCCGGCCGGCATCACGTCGGCGGCGTGACCGCGCTGGAATTCGCCCGCGACCGGCACTCGTTCGCGCTGTCCGACCTGTCCAGGATCTCCGACCAGCAGCAGCTTCTGTCGTCCCTGTTCGCCGAGGCAACACAGACTGGCGTGCTCGCTAACCCGGTGAAGTTCCAGCAGCTGGTGTCGTCGGTAACCGCGGCGGTCGCGGTCGACAAGGGATTCAATCTGATTCAGCTAGCCGACGAATTGCGCGGGCTGCGGTCGCAGAACGTCACGTTCACCACGGTCCCGCTGACGTCGACGAACTACATCACCCCGACCGGGCAGTCGGCGGTGCTCTGGAACGCCGCGGCGGCGCGGGCACTGTTCACCTGGCTCAGAACCGACACCGGGCCAGCGCCGGCGCAGCCGCGTCAGAAAGGAGTCAAGCCCGCCGGGCCGAACCGGGCCGAGGTCATCGTCGACGTCTATAACGGCACGCAGATCAGCGGCTTGTCGACGGACACCGGCACGCAGCTGACCGCGCTCGGCTTCGGCGTGCACAAGGCTGGCCTGAACTGGCCGTCCGACACCGTCGCGCAGACACAGATCGACTACCCGTCCAGCCAGTTCGCGCAGGCGCGCCTGCTGGCCGCGGCGCTGCCGGGTGCGGCGCTGCACGCGGTAACAGGGCTGACCCGGATCCGGCTGGTCCTCGGCACCACCGGGCACGTCGTGACCGCAGGCCACGCCGCGACTACTGGGCCGGCGACGTCGGCCAGTCCGCCGGCCAAGCAGCGCACCGCGGCGCAGGACGCCTGCCGGTGAAGTTAATGCTCAGCTCTCCGGCGGGAAGCCGCCGAAGCCGCCACCGGACTCCTCCGCATCCGGGCCGGGCTCGGGCCTGCGGCTGGCGGGAAGTCCGTCTGCGGCGCGGCCTCCGGGCTGCCAGAGCCGGGAAAGAACGTGGCGCCTGCGTCGGGGAAGCTTGTCGTGCCCTGGTCAGGGAACGAGCCCGTGCCAGGGCCCGGCACGGTGCTGGCAGCCGGGCCGGGGAACGGACTCGGCTGGTCCGGCGGGAAGGTCGGCTGCCCCGGCACGTTCGGCTGGGCTGGCTCTCCCGTCAGGTTGAGGCCGTTCTCACGCTCGTGCGTGGAAATGTCACTGATCAGCTGGTCGATCTTGGCCTGACTGTCCGGCTCGCCCCGGCCGGTGCGGTCGGCAAAGACCAGCGCACCCAGCTGCCGCAGCAGCGCGTCGCCGCGCCGACCCGCCTGGACCTGGTCGATCTTCGCCTGGCCTGCTTGCGCTGCATCCCTGGTCTGCTGCGCGAGCTGAGTCGCCTGCGCCTTGACCTTGTCCATAAGACCCATAACTGCCTCCGGTGGGCTGACCGGGCGTCAGCGCGGCTCGGCGAGCCGCTGCGCCGCAGCACTGCCCCAGCATAGAGCCGCGCCGGCCGCCCGCGCGGACTGCGCTGCCATCACCTGTCAGGCTCGCGCCGCCGCCAGTTCCGCGACCGCAGCCCGCGCCAGCGCGAACGAGTCGGCAATGACTGTGACCAGCCGGCAGCCGTTCTGCCGGTATAGCCGCGCGGTCGTTCCGTCCGGCGCGTGCACCCCGACCGGCTTACCCGCGGCGGCGCAGTCTGCCCAGATGCGCTCGAAAGCGGTCCTGAGCACCGGGTCGTTCTGATCAAGCTTGCAGCCGAGCGAAAACGACAGGTCGCGCGGCCCGACATAGGCGCCGTCGACGTCGGGCAGCTTCAGGGTGTCCGGCAGTTCTTCCATCGCCTGCTTCGACTCGACCATGACGATGCACAGCGGCTTGCGCGGGGGCGCGAGCACGCCGCCGGCCGAGCGGTACCCGTCGGGCGGGAACCGGCACGCGCCGGCCACCGCTGCGGCCTGCGCCGCGGTCTCGACCTGGGGCACGATGACGCCCTCGCAGCCGAGATCGAGCGCACGGCCGATGTCGGCCTGATGCGCGTGCCGCACCCGGCCGAGCGGGGTGGCTCCCGCCAGCCGGATCGCGGTCGTCATGGCCGGCAGATCGTGCTCGGTGGCGCCGCCGTGCTGCAGGTCGATCACCACGTAGTCGAGTCCGCCGGCTGCGAGGATACCCGCGGTGAACTGGCCGGACGACGCTACCCAGCCGCCGAAGACAGTCTCGCCGCCGCGCACGCGCTCACAAAAAGGATTCTCAGTCACGCTGCTAGCCAAGCACACCGGGTGTCACACGGACAGCGCGTGGCGGCAACTCCGCATGGCGGAGTCCCGCCGGCTGGCCTGGCTCGCCACTGGTCCTAGGCGCCGGGGCCGCAGGACCACTCGGTGCCCGCCGTTGTGCCGATGGGGAGGCCGCCGGCGTCGTACTCGACGGCGCTGGACACGCGCTGCCCGGCCGGGATCAGGTAAGCGACCATCTGCGTCCCCGCCACCTCGACAGTGGACAGCCGGGCTGTGCTGCCGTCGGAGAACCGCAGCAGCACCTGCCTGGCCGACGGCGCAGCCGCGGTCAGCGCATACCAGATGCCCTGCTTTGCAACCTGACTCAGCGGCCCGCACATAAATCCTGCGGCGAGTCTCCGGCCCGAGCTCAGGCCAGGGAACGGGTTCGCGCTGTCGGCGCAGCTGGAGCCATCTGGAAACGCGTAGCAGTAACCCCACGGCCCTATCTGCGCGGTGCTCTGCCACTGCTTGCCGTCGAGCCGGTTCGACGAGATGATGCGCGTCTGCCGGGCCGGACCGACCTGGCCGGGATCCCACCAGGTGTCTAGCTCCACGCCGCGGTACGGAATCGAGTACCCGAGCTCTCGTCCGTGGTGATAGGCAACAGCACGCTGGATGTTCACGCCAGGCGGAAGCACGAACGCCACCCAGGGCTGCCCCTTGAAGTCCACCGGGATCAGGTCCAGGACAGTTCCGCCCTGCAGGCTGACCGCGAGACTGGTCACGTCCTTGCTGACGGTGCCCGCCTCCAGGACGTTGTCCTTCGGAGCCTGCTCGAAGTTCATCGACGCAGGAGATCCACCGGGATCCAGAACCGAGCCGTCCTCGAAACTGACGTGACCGGAGCCGCCGATCATGACGGATGAGCGGGTCCCGGACAAGATCACCTTCCAGGCCTTGCCGTCGATGGTGCCGTAGCTGATCAGCCCGGCGGCGGCGTGCTTGCCGGGACCGAACTCCGTCACCGAGTGCCGCACCGGGACGGCCGGCCTGGTCGCGGGCTGGCTCAGCAAGCCCGGCACGATCAGACCAGCCGCAACTGCCGCCGCGAGCGCTCCGACGACGCCAACTGTCCTTCTGGCACGCATGGCCTTGCCCTTCCTCATCACCCGGCCGACGGGGGCCGGTACCGGTGTGAGGGGGTCGAAGGCGCCATGCAGCCGCTGCCGGAGCGCCTGCTCGTCCTGAGCGGTCATAGCGGGTCTCCTTCCAGCAAGACGACGTTGGCTCGCAGCTTGGCCAGCGCGCGCGAAGACTGGCTCTTGACGTTGCCGACCGAGCAGCCCAGGATCGCGGCAGTCTCGGTCTCGGTCAGATCCAGCCAGTAGCGGAGCACGATCGCAGCCCGCTGCCCGTACGGCAGCCGCATCAGGGCTGCCATCAGTGCCGCCCGGTCAGCGTGCTCGTCACCCGTGCTGGCCTGCGACAGCTGCTCGGGCAGCGACTCGGTCAGCACCTCGCTCACCCGGAGCTTGCGGAACCTGCTCCGGTTGGCGTTGATCACGATCCGGCGCAGGTAGGCGTCCGGATGTTCCGCGCGCCTGACCCGGCTCCACGAGGCATAGGCCTTAGCGAAGGCGGTCTGCGCGAGATCCTCGGCCAGTTGCAGATCACCCGTCAGGCCGTAACCGAGCCGGACGAGGCTAGACCAGCGGCCATGCATGAACTCGCTGAACTCCGCGTCCGCCGAGGCATCCATGGCCACCCCCTTTCATCTGCACAGACCACATGCCGCAGCGGGATGGTTGCACGATTCGCGACTTATTTCGCCCCGCGTCGCGGCCGGAAACGAATGATAGGGGTGTTATGCGCCAGGTACTACCGTCCAGCGCCTCACCGGCCGTACGGCGGCCGGTAACCGCTACGCCAGGCCGGTCACTCGCTCGCGCGCGCGACTCGATCCTCCGCAGCGCCTCGTCCGGCCCAGCACCACCAGCGACTCGAACAGCGGCAGGCCGACGGTCCGGCCCGTCACCGCGACCCTGACCGGCGCCTGGGCCTTGCCCAGGGACAGCCCGTAGGACGCAGCCGACGGCCTCCAGCCGCTCCCGCAGCGGCTCGGCTTGCCACGGACACGTCCTCGTAGGCGGCCGCCACATCAGCGAGCAGGTCCGCGGCCGGCTCTTTCATCGCCTTGGCCCAGGCCGCATCATCCCGCACGGGCTCCGCCAGGAATGCGAAATCGACCATCGGCACGATCTCCGGCAGCAGCGCCACCCGGTCTGCGCCAGCGGCGCGAGCTCGGCGAACACGGCCGGATCGAACCGGTCGGCCGGCCACGGCGCCGCCTCGCGGGTCAGCCACGGCTGGCACGCGGCAATGAACTCATCCTCCGGCAGCGCCCGGATGTACTCACCGTTGAACGCCCGCAGCTTCTTCACGTCAAAGAAGGCCGGCGACGGGTTCACGTCCTCGATCCGGAACTCGGCCACCATCTCGTCGAACGGCAGGATCTCCCGGTCGCCCTTCGGTGCCCAGCCGAGCAGCATCAGGTAGTTACGCATGGCCTCGGCGAGGTACCCCTCGGCCCGGTAGTCCTCGAGCGCGACCTTGTCCCGGCGCTTAGACAGCTTCTGCCGCTTCTCGTTGACCACCAGCGGCAGGTGCCCCCACACCGGCGGCTCATGCCCGAGCGCTTCCCACAGCAACTGCTGCTTCGGCGTGTTCGGCAAGTGCTCCTCGCTGCGAAACACGTGCGTGATCCGCTGCACCATGTCGTCGACGGCATTGGCCAGCAGGAACAGTACCGAACCGTCGGCGCGGGCCAGCACGAAATCCTCGAGGGACGAGTTCTCGAATATGGTCTTGCCGCGGACCAGGTCGTCGACCACCGTCGCGCCCTCGTCCGGCGTGCGGAAGCGCAGCGCCCGGCCCTCACCCGGCTCCAGGCCGCGGTCGCGGCAGAAGCCGTCATAGCCGCGGTGCTGATCGCCGGTCCTGGCGATCACGTCCTCGCGCTTGCAGTCGCAGTAGTACGCACGGCCCTGCCGGTACAGCTCCTGCGCTGCCTCGGCGTGCTGGACGTGGTTGTCAGACTGGAAGAACGGCCCTTCGTACTGGCTGCCGTCGATCCCGAGCCAGGCGAGCGCGCTGATGATGCCCTCAGTCCACTCGGGACGGTTGCGCGCCGCGTCGGTGTCCTCGATCCGCAGCACCAGCGCGGCGCCGTTGCGCCGGGCGAAAGCCCAGTTGAACAAAACGGACCGCGCCCCGCCCACGTGGAAATAGCCGGTGGGCGACGGCGCGAAACGCGCCCTGATCTCAGCGTCCTGGGTCACGCCAGCTGAGTTTAGTCGAGTCACCCGGACAGCCCGCGAGCCGATTACCCGGCCGGCGAGCCAGCCCGCTCAGAGCCGTTACCCGGATCCCCGCCTGCGGCGCCCGGAAGGAACGGCCAGCATCAGCACTGGCGCGGCACACAGCGCGGCCATCGCCCAGCTCAGCCCGAAATGCTGGGCCAGCAGACCGACCGCGAGCGGGCCAAGCCCGCCGGCCAGCCCGGCCGCGCTGGTCAGCGAGATGGCCAGCCCGCTCCGACCGGGGAGGCGGCCGTAGACGTCGGCTTGCAGCACCGGATACCACGGCGACGTCGCCAGAGTCAGGGCCGCCAGTACCGCCAGCTTCGGCCCCAGGCCAGGCACCAGCAGAAACGCCGGGAACAGCGCCGCGGTCAGCCAGACGCTTACCCGCAGAACCCGGCCGCTGTCGAACCGCTCTAGCACCCGGACCAGGATGCCGTACCCGACCACTTCGGTCCCAAGCCGCACCGCGACGCCGAGCGCCGCCACCGACGGCGAGGCGTGCACGGCCACTACCAGGTACAAAGCCAGGAACGTGGTCAACACGTCGAGCATCAAATCCGATGCCTGCAGGAGCAGGAGTACTCGAAGGACGCCCGACCCGCGGACGATGCTTACGGCCTCGCCCCACCCAGGCCACCCCGAGTCGTCCCCGTCACCCTCGGCTGAGGGTGCCCATCGCGGGCATCTTCCGCATGCGCTCCGCTGCCGTCCTGCACCGCCGGCCCGGCTGCCATCGCCAGCCACGCCAGCGCCGACACTCCGGCAATCAGGATGAAGGCCAGCCGCCAGGTGCCCCCGGCGGCCAGCACCGCGGCCACGAGCAGCGGGCCCCCGACCCCGCCGACCGCGCCCGCGAACGTCCACCGCGCCATGTGCTGGGCCCGCCGGTCCGGTTCCGCGTCCATCAGTGCGGCCTGGCTCAGGCTTACGAACGCGCCGGAAGCCGGGAAAAAGATGAAGAAAGCAGCCAGCAGCACCCAGAACGAGTGCGCAAGTGCCGCGCCGGCTACCGCCGCGATGAAGACCAGGCCGCCCGCGAGGATGATCAGGCGGCGGCGGCGGCCGGAGCCGCTGAGCACGCCGAGCGGCAGTTCGAGCAGGCTGCCGAGGATCAGCGGAACCGCCGCGAGCAGCCCGATCTGGACATAATTCAGTGCGAGGTCATGCCTGATCAAGCGGCATAGCGGCGCCCTTAGTGCCGTCGACCAGCTCATCGGCGAACTCGATGGCCAGCGCTGCCAGCAAGAAGGCCACTCCTGGCCTGGCTAGCGCCGGCCGGCGCGTGACCTCGCGGCGCGCCGCGGACGGAATTGCCGCTTCTCGCCGGTTTTCTGTCGTGCGAACCCCATGCCTGCCTCTCCTCCCTCGCCGTCTGGTGCCGTGGACGGGCGAGGAGGGCGGAGCACGAGCCGCTAGCTCAGGTCACAGTCAAAGGAAACCCATGTACCGATGCTAGCGCAGGCAATATGCCGCTTTTGGTGGTGCCGTGCGGCAGACTGACATCAGTGAGCTCATGGACGAACGAGGCGGCCATCGCGCGCTGGGCCGAGATGCCGCGCGACGTACTGGCCGCAATGGCGCTGCACGGAGACTTCTGCAAGCTGCACCTGGTCAACCCTGTCCTGATCCGGATGCTCGGCGACGTCGCTGGCCGCCGGGTGCTGGACGCGGGTTGCGGCAACGGGTATTTCAGCCGGATGCTGGCCCGCGCCGGGGCGAAGGTGACGGGCGTCGAGCCGGCCGCCGCGCTGTTCGCCTTCGCCGCGGACAGCGAGCGGTCAGAGCCGCTGGGCATCAGGTATGTGCAGGCAGACCTGTGCGATCTGCCGGAGCTTGGCCAGTTCGACGCCGTCGTGGCGAGCATGGTGCTGCCGGCCGTGCCGGACTGGACGGGCGCGCTCGCGGGCTGTGTCGACCTGCTGCGGCCGGGCGGACGGCTGATCTTCAGCGTCAATCACCCGTGCTTCGAGCGGCTCGCCTCGACCTGGCGCCAGCACGGCGAGTACCGGATCAGCGAGTACCTGGCTGACTACGAGCTGCCGGAGAAGTACGCGACGGATTTTCACCGGCCGCTGTCGGCATACCTGAACGAGGTCATCAGGCTCGGCCTGCGCATCGCCGAGATCGCGGAGCCCGGCCTGGACCCGGCGGTCGCCGCGGCCGAGCCAGACGACTTCGGCGGCAGGCACCCGTACGTATACCTGCCGAACTTCCTCATCGTGGCCGCTGACCTGGCCTGAGCATCCGAAGGAGACCACATGCTTGAGGAAGGCCAGATCATCGTGCACCGCGGCTTGCACCCCGATGGCCGGGTAGGCACGGTCGAGTGCGCTCGCGTCCTGCGCGACGACGCGGACGCGCTGGTGACCTGGATCGGGCGCGGTTACGCGGCGATCCGCCGGACGACGCTGGACGGCGAGCCGGTCAGGTACCTGGCTCTCGACCAGAAACTGAGCCTGCCCACGGTGCCTGGGCTCAGTGCGTGGCGCGGGCCTGGAGTGGTGATCGTCACGCCGCCGGAAGCGCGCCACGCGATCTGGTGGTTTTTCGACGAGCAGGGCCAGTTCGACAGCTGGTACATCAACCTGCAGAGCCCCGCTCCGCCGGTGGTGGGGCGGCAGCGATATCCGCGATCACGCGCTCGACGTCATCGTCGCCGCTGACCGGACCTGGAAATGGAAGGACGAGGACGAGTTCGCCGAGCGAACCGGCCACCCGCTGTACTGGTCAGCGACGGAAGCTGCAGCGATCAGGGCCGAAGGCGAGCGGCTGATCGAGCATGCGATGGCCGGCACGTACCTGTTCGACGGCAGGTGGTGCGACTTCCGGCCGGATCCTTCCTGGCAGCCCGCGCAGCTGCCCTGGTGGTGGGATCAGTTGCCGCCTGGTGAGTCTGGCCCGAGCGAGCCAGGCCCGCGGCCCGGTCGGCTGATCCAGCAATCAGCGGGCACCTGAAGCTGCCGCTGAGCGGCGGTGGCGGTTGTTAGCGACGCGGCCGACTACCGGGGGCTCGGTCTGCCACGTTTCGACTCGACTGGTGCGACGCTAGCCGAGGCGGCCGCGGGCCTGGCCGCCCTCATCGCAAGCAAGACCGGCGACATCAGCAGGACAGCCGAGGGCTAGCCCGCGGTTCGTGGCCGCCCGGCGCGGTCAGCTGCCGGCCGGCAGCTCGGGCGTCGGCGCACCGGCAGTCAGCTGGGCCTTCATCGCCGCCAGTTCCTTATCGACCCCGGCGTTGGCGCTTGCCTCATCGAGCTCATGCTGGATGTCGTCGGTCTGGCCGCCGACGTCCTCAAGCACACCAGACTGGAGCAGTTCATCGGTAGCAGCAGCTCTGGCCTGCATGTTCGCGATCTTGTCCTGCGCGCGCTGCAGCGCCGCGCCCGAGTCGCCGAAGCTCTGCGAGATGCCAGCAGCTTCCTCGTTCACCGAGGTCATCGCAGACGCCGCGGTGTACTGGGCCTTCATGACTTCCTTCTGCGAGCGGAAGTTATTGACCCGCTGCTGGAGCGCGCTGAGCGTCTGCGTCATCTTCTGCTCTTCGTCGTCCAGCTGCTGGCGCTGCGGCGCCATCCCGTCCAGTTGCTGCTGGGCGGCGGCCTTGCGGGACAGCGCCTCCCTGGCGAGGTCTTCCCGGCCCTGGCCGAGCGCCGCCTGCGCCTGGTCCTGCAGATGGTCCACCGAGTGCTGCAGCTGCTGCTCCTGCAGCTCGATCTGCTTCTTCGACGCCGTGATGTCGACGAGCGCACGGCGGACCTGGGTGATGTGGTCGAGCATCTGCTCGTAGGAGTAGTCGAGCGTCTCGTTCGGATTCTCGGCCGCATCGAGCGCCTTGTTTGCCTTGGCCGCGACGATGTCGTGTGCCCGCTGGAACAGACTCATATCGGTGCGCTCCTTGCTAGGAGAAACGAAGCCAGGCTTACGCTGCCGAGCGTACACAGCGGCCAGCGCACTCGCAGCGAGTGCAGGTAGCAGCGCGGCGGCAGGCGCCTCGGCGGCAGCTGCGCGGGGCCAGCCGCCGGGAAACATGCGTGCTCAGGCAGCTACCGACCAGCTACGCTCGGCGCGTGAAGGTTAGCTCGCTCGGCTTCCAGACCGACCTGATGATCCGCCTGCTCGAGGGCAGCCAGGCCGAGGACCGTGGCGACTACCTGGTGATCTCCAGCCCGCAGAATCCGACCTACTGGTGGGGCAACTTCTTGCTGCTGGCGGAGTCGCCGCCGCCAGGCGATGCGCAGAAATGGCTGGCCAGGTTCGCGGACGAGTTCCCCGAAGCCGACCACGTGGCGCTCGGCATCGACGTCACCGAGGCGAGCATGGTCGACAGTCGCGAGCTGATCGCGGTCGGCCTGCGACTGGAACGCTCGTCGGTGCTCACCGCCGCCTCGCTGCACGAACCCCCGCATCCGAACACCGTGGCCGAGATCAGGCCGCTGGCCGGCGATGAGGACTGGCAGCAGGCCACCGCGCTGCGGACCGTGCTCAACGAGGGCGAACCTGGCGGCGAACCGGTCTTCCTGCGCGCCAGGATCGCGGCCGAGCGGGCGCTGACCGAAGCGGGGCACGGCGCCTGGTTCGGTGCGTTCACCGACGGCCAGTTGCGCGCACAGCTCGGCCTGATCAGCGACGGATCCGGCGTCGGCCGTTACCAGAACGTCGAGACACACCCGGACACGCGCCGCCAGGGCCTCGCGGGAACACTTGTCTGGCGGGCCGGGCAGCAATTCCTGGAGTCCGCTGCCGACAGGTCGCTGGTCATCGTGGCCGATCCCAAGGACGTCGCGATCCGCGTCTACCGGTCAGTTGGCTTCGCCGATGCACAGTCGCAGGTCGGGTTCAACCGCTAGCCGTCTGGGCTGCTCTGCGGCCAGCCGATGTTGCTGTTCATCAGTGCAGGCGGCCAAGCCGGGCCGGGGTGTCAGCGGCCGAGCAGCGCGGCGGCGAGTTGAGTTCCGTCCTCCTTGCGCAGTCCCGCCAGCCAGGCCGCGGCCGAGCACGCAAGCGTGAGGATGCCTGCGGCCGCGAACACCGGCCGCAGATTGAGCAGGTTGCCGATCAGCAGCACCGGTGCCGAGGTCGCCGAGCCGATCAGGATCAAGGCGAGGCCTGAGGCCGCGGCAGCGACCGTGACGGCCGGGAGCGGACCTGTCCTGGCCACCAGCAGCCTGGTGCCGGCCGCGCCGATCAGCCCGCCGATGCCGCCGGCGGTCACGATCAGCCCTACCTGGTCGGGCGGCAGCTGCAAGGTTGTCCTGGCCAGGAAGATGATCAGCTTGTCGGCGCCGAGACAGAGGTTGAGCACGAGCAGGAAACACATCAGCGTCAGCAGCAGCCTGGTGGCCGCAAGGTAACGCACGCCCTCGGCTAGCTCCTGACGGACCGACCGCCAGCCAGCCGGCCGATGCTGCTGGTCGGCGAGCACACCGGCCGGCAACCCCGCGGTCAGGTAACCGGCGCTTCCGGGCAGCGAGGCAAGAACGGCGAGCAGCGGGCTTCGGCTCAGCTGCAGCACGAGCAGCGGCACCGCCAGGACGGCAAGTCCGTCGCCGAGCATCGATACCGCCTGGCCGCCGACGAAGACGGACGACCGCGCCATGCTCCCATCCTCGTCGCGGAAGGTCCCGGGTCAACGGCGGCGCCGGAGGCGGGCCTGAGAGCCGTCGCTGGCCATGCGGAGGCCAGCACCTCCGGCTATTGGCTGGACGGTTCCTGGCTTCAGGTGCCACTATCGTCGGCGATGCCGACCGTGACCGCTCAGGATGGAACCGAGCTCGCCTATCACCTGCGCGGCGAAGGCGCGCCGCTCATCTGCCTGTCGGGCGGGCCGATGCGGGACACCGTCTATTTCGGAGACCTCGGGGGGCTGCCACGGCACCTCCAGTTGGTGCTGCTGGACATGCGCGGTACCGGCAAGTCCGCGGTGCCCGCGGATCCGGCGAGCTACCGCTGCGACCGTCTTGTCGATGACGTCGAGGCGCTGCGCCAGCATCTCGGCCTGGACCAGATCGACCTGCTCGGCCATTCCGGCGGCGGGGCCGTCGCGGTTCTGTACGCGACCAGGTATCCGCACCGGATCTCGCGTCTGCTGCTGGTCACGCCGAGTCCGCGCGTCGTCGGGCTCACGCAAGACGAGCAGGCGAGGCGCTCGATCATCGAAGCGCGCCGCGATGATCCCCTGCATGACCAGGTCTTCGCCGCGTTCGAGCGCATCGCCGTCGACGGCGGTTCGGATGCCGACTGGGACGCCCTGGCGCCGTTCAGCTACGGCCGGTGGGATGAGGCGGCACAGGCGCACTGTGCCGCCGGGCAGGATCAGATCAACGCCGACGCCGCAGACCTGTTCTACGCCAAGGGCGCTCTCGACCCGGCGGCCACACGCGCCGCGCTGGCGTCCTTTGCCTCGCCGGTACTGCTGCTGTGCGGCGGATTTGACCTGAATTTCGGACCGGCAGCTGCGGCGCAGTACGCAGCGTTGTTCGCGGACACAAGCCTGATCGTCCAGCCAGGCGGCGGCCACTTCCCCTGGCTGGATGATCGCGGCGCGTTCACTGCCGCGGTGACGGGATTACCTCGCGGCACACGCCATGACATGTGCACTAGCCTGACCGTGCGGCCCGGGCTCGGTGATTGAGCGACGCAGCGGTGGCTTTACGCTCTTCTCGTGGGCATTATCCAGGATCTCCATTACTCGGTCCCGCAGCCGAATTCCGTGCAGCGAGCCATGTGGCATATATCTTCATCGCCGCCGGGAGCTTGGATCTTCGCCCGTAGTCTGCCGCCGGTTGACCGGGCGCTGCTCCGGCTCAGCAGCGGCAAGCTCACGGTGGCCGGACTGACCGCGGGCATCCCGGTGCTCACGATCACGACGACAGGCGCCCGGTCTGGCTTGCGGCGCACGTCGCCGCTGCTCGGAGTGCCATCCGGCGACGACATCGCGATCATCGGAACTCATTTCGGGCAGACCACGACACCCGGCTGGTATTACAACCTGCGCGCAAACCCGCGCGTTGAGGTCACCTTTCATGACAAGACGGTGACTGCGATAGCGAGGGAAGCCGGAGACGGCGAACGGCAGCAGATCTGGGAGCTGGCGAGGAAAATCTACGCGGGCTACGACGCGTACGAGCGCAGGATTAGCGGCCGGAAAATTCACATCATGCTGCTGAGTTGCTAGCGGGAATCACGCTGCCGCGACAGCGATCAGCGCCGCTAATATCCCGTGGCGATCGCCGTCCTTCGACTTAGCATCGATTCTCGTGAGACTGCTCACAGTCAACATCGGCAGGCCGCGGCCGAACCCGTGGAAGCGGTCCGGCACGACCGGGATCGACAAGCAGCCGGCCGACAGGCCCGTCTGGGCCGCCGCGCCGGGGCCCAAAGGCACCGGCGAGGTCGGCCTGGCCGGCGATCGCGTCTATGACGTCAGCAACCACGGCGGCCCGGATCAGGCTGTCTATGCCTACGCCAGGGAAGACCTGATCACCTGGGAACCGGAATTCAAGCGGTCGCTGCCCAACGGCGTCTTCGGTGAGAACCTCACGACGGCCGGGATCGACGTCAGCGGCGCGCTGATCGGCGAGCGCTGGCGGGTCGGCCGGGATGTCGTCCTGGAGGTGTCGTGCCCGCGCATCCCGTGCGCCACGTTCGCGGGCTGGCTGCAGCGCGCAGGCTGGATCAAGCGGTTCACTCAGGCCGCCATGCCCGGCGCCTACCTGCGCGTCATCGAGCCCGGCCCGATCAGCGGCGGCGACCCGGTCGAGATCGTGTACCGGCCCGAGCACGAGGTCACGATCGCCCTGGCATTCCGCGCGCTGACGCTAGAGCCGGACCTGCTTCCCGAGCTCCTGGTCGCCGATGCGCTGCCGGCCGAGTGCAAGGAACTGGCGCTCCGGCGGGTTGCGCCGGCCAGCTAGCTTGCGTTCAGCAGTTCTAGCAGGCGAGCGGCCTGGCGGTCCAGCGTGCCCGGCGGATTGCGATGGCTGGCCGGGCCGCCGGGCAGCAGCATCATCAGCCAGAAGGCCGCGAACAGCCGGCGCAGGACTGCAACCTGGCGGCGCTCCGCCGGGCTGAGATCGAAACGGCCGAGAATGGCTTCGGCCTCGACTGCTGCGCCCGCCCAGACCGAGATGTGCTCGACAAGATCAGCCAGTTCCTGCGCGCGGTGACTGGGTCCGCTGTCCTCGAAATCGACCAGGCGCACTCGCTCGCCGTCCCACAGCAGGTTGGCCAGGTTGCCGTCGCCGAGGCCGAATACGGGTCACCGCCCCGGCCCTTCGGCGGCCCAGGCGCTGTCTAGCTAGGCCTGCGCCGACCGCCAGGCCCCGGCCGGCAGCGGTTCCAGCGAGCTCACGGGGCAGGCGGCGGCCAGTTGCCGTATCCGCCCGACGACGCGTGGCAGCGTCCCGGCATCCTCAAGGCTGCTCAGGATCGCGTCCGGGAGCCGCTGGAGCCGGTCCAGCGCAACGGCGACCGCGTCCAGCTGTGCTGCGGTGAGCGGTTCGGAGCCCAGCGGCCGCCTGGTACCACGGTCATCGCGACCAGCGGCGGACTCTCGTCAAGTCGCTGGCAGACCGGCTCGGCCGCCAGGCCGGGCGCGTACCGGGCCAGCAGATTGAGGGCTTGCCATTCCCGCCGGGCCTCGGCCTGCGCGGGGCCGCGGAAGCGTTTGACCACGTTCCCGCCCTGAAGGCATGTCGTGGGTCGTCGCGGGCGCTGGCGCTGAAGCGCCGGTATCGCCGGACATGGTGTGCATTATCCCGTCCGGGTCCCAGCGGCGCAGGCAGGTTGATCTTAGTGTCGGACGAGCTTCAACAGGTCGAGCAGAACGCGAGCGGGCGAGGACGGCGCCGAGCGGGAGACGCTGACCAGGCCGCTGGACTTCCCGCGCGAGCGGTCAGCTCGGGACCTGCGTGGTGTGGCAAACTCGCAGTCGGGTCGGATAAAGGTGAGGAGTCCTGGTGGCCAAGCTGATCTACTCGGCGATCGCCTCGGCGGATGGCTACGTCGAAGACGCCGCAGGCGCTTTCGACTGGGCGGCACCTGAGGAAGAGCTGTTCGGCTTCATCAATGAGCTCGAGCGCCCCGTCGGCACATACCTTTACGGGCGCCGGATGTACCAGACGATGGTCTACTGGGAGACTGCCCACACCGAACCGGACCAGCCACCATACGTACAGGAGTTCATCGGCATCTGGCAGGCAGCCGAGAAAATTGTGTTCTCGAAGAACATCGACTCGGTGGCGAGCGCCAGGACACGGATTGAACGTAATTTCGATCCCGAGGTCGTCCGGCAGCTGAAGTCAGCCACCGAGCAGGACATCACCGTGGGAGGCGCGGACCTGGCCGGGCAGGCAATCAAAGCCGGGCTGGTCGATGAGCTGCAGCTGTTCCTTGTTCCTGTCATCGTCGGCGGTGGCAAGCAGGCGCTGCCCGACACCTTCCGCTCGGATTTGGAACTCCTGGACATGCGGCGGTTCGCATGCGGTGCTGTTTACCTGAGGTACTGCCCTAAGTCAGCGTGATCGCGGCCAGGTCCACCCAGACGGTCTTTGCTTGGTCTTGCTAGTCCGCGACATCTTGATTGCCCGGACGACGAGGTGCACGGGCTTACGATCGGCGTCGTGGGCCGGGTCCCAGTCCGGCGCCGGCGCGGGCTCAGCGATCTCGTCCAGCCACAAGTCGTAGTGCCTGAGTGTGTTGATGTAGGTCGAGAGCGTCCGGTGACTGGCTCCGACCTGACGGCGCAGGGCAGAGCGCGCTTCCTGGGCTGTCCAGCGCCCTTCGTCGTAGTAGGTGCCCGTGCTCGGCCAGGACGCTGATATGTCCCGGCCGCCGGGGAAACACGGGTGCAGGATAGAGAACACGAATGTCCCTGCTGGCCGTAGTGCCGCGCTGATGGCCGCGATCGCGCCGTCAAGGTCGTCAATGTCGGAGAGGCCGAAGCTACAGACCGCCACGTCAAACTGGTGATCTCCGAGGATTGCCGGTGCTGTGACGTCCGAGTGGATGTAGCGGATGCCCAGCGGCTCGTTCTGCTCGGCTTCCTCGGCTTTACTGATCAGCTTGCCTGAGATATCGATACCTGAAACTTGGGCGCCTCGCCGCGCCAGCTCGCGGGTAAACCGTCCGTGTCCGCAAGCAACATCAACGGCGCGCTTGCCCTCGACTGGTCCCAGCAGGTGCAGCAGAGCAAGCGAGTTCGGGTCGTGGAGCGAATCGAATCCGCTGATATAGAAATCTGCGACCGCGTCGTACCTGGCGTTCACCATTCCTCGAGCCTAGATTCTCCGGTGCTCCTGCTAGGCGCTTGTTCGCAGGGAGCAGACGCCAGTTCCTGGTCGTAGGCCGCTTCGACGCCAACGGCACGCTGGGACGACGGTTTCGCTAGGGCCCAATAATTTGTCCGCTGGTCGGAGCGAAGGTAGCTTCTTCGGTTGTCAGCTGGATCGGCAAGGGCGCGGCCGCAATCGGGTCAGGTCCGTCCATGAAGTGCAAATGCAGATGGGGACCGTTCGCATTGCCCGAGTTGCCTACCGAGCCGATGGGCGCTCCGGCCTGAACCTCCTGGCCCGCGGTGACGCCGACTGAGCCTTGCTGCAGGTGGGCCAGCAAGGAGTGAACACCGTAGTCATGCCTGATGACGACGTAGTTGCCTGCCGCCCACAGGAGGGCAGCGCCCGAGGAGCCGGCTGGTCTCCGAGCAGTTCGGCGTCGGCCATGCCGTCGGTCGCCGTGACGACGACGCCGGGCGCCGGGCTCAGGACCTTCTGCCCGTAACACGCCAGGTCCGACGACCTAGGCGGCGTGCTCATCGGGCCGTTCAAAAGCGCCAGATTTCCTGGTCCGAGCGCGATCAGATCCCACGCGAATTGCTGAGTCGGCAGATCGAAAGCTGCCCGGTGCGGCTCACCGACCCGGTGGCCTCCTACGACAAGCGCATCGCTGCCGAAGGGCAGGAAGAAACTCTGGCGCTGCTGGAAGACGTGTACTTCGCGTTCAGCAGTTCCACGGCCAAGATCGACAGTCAGGATGCTGTCGGGCCACCCCTGGGGAAGGACAGCGGAAAGCAGGGTGCGGCCCCTGCGCAAATCCTCAGCAGTAATCGGCTGCTGCTGGCCTAATAAGTGCTGGTCATCGTCCCCGCGCAGAGTCCACGAGATAACTCCATCGTGGTCGGCGCCGGACGTCACGACGACGCAGGAGAACTCCAGCTGGCCTGCAGGTAGGAGACTGAAGAAGAGACGATCAGGCACGATGCTTCCCACTCCGTCATGCTTAGCTAGTCCCGTCCCGCGGTAGCTGGCAAGGACCAGTGGCTCGGGCGGGCAAGGATCCTGACTCGGGAGGGTCGACGGACCGCAACACGCGAAGCTGGCTGGGGCCCTAGCGCTGGCCGCCTGCCAGCACCTCGCGGAGCCTGGCCGCGAACCCGTCGGGATGGCTGCCGAACCCGCCGTGGCCACCGGGGAACTGCGCGGGCTGGCCGCCCAGCCGCTCGGCCAGCGCATGCGCGGTCTGGTAGACCATCTGCTCCGGCGTCGACTCATCGCCCACGCCCACCACGATGCGGGTCAAGCTCCGCTGCAGCGCCGCCAGGTCCGGCTCGTAATTGCCGATGATCGGGACCAGTCGTGCGGCGAACAGC
>CAVYDE010000022.1:0-50739 GCA_963767215.1 uncultured Actinomycetota bacterium | reverse complement strand
GGAGGCTGGCGCCGATGATCGCAATCATCAAGTCGGTCGCGACAGTGCCAAGGCCCAGCCAGGGGCGGGCGTACGCCGACGCGAGCGGTATCACGATCGCCGCCAGGCCGACCCTGGCGTAGGGCGCGACCACGGCGGCGATGATGTGCACGGCGAGGAAGCTCAGCGCCAGCAGCGAGCAATACCTGTGCACGCTCAGCCCGGCAAATCTCGGCAGACCAGGCAGCCTGACCCGGCGGTCCAGCAGGATGCCGAGGACCACCACCGCGCTCAGCAGCACCATCGCGAGCACGCCAGTGGCGGCGCTGACAGTCCCCATCGTCGGCATGTCCTGCCAGGCTAACGCGGTAGCGCCGCCTTCCCCTGATCGCGCGCCCGGATATACTCGGCCGCCAACGTGAGTACAACCACCGTCCCCGTGCACCGCTACCTGGCGAGCCTGTGATGCGCATCGAAACGCTTCGCGCTCTCAGCCTGTTCGACGGCCTGACCGATGGCCAGCTCGCCGGACTGGCGGAGGCGAGTAGCGAGATCCTCATCGAGCCGGGTGTCGTGCTGTTTCGCGAGGGTGAGCACGCGGATCTCTGGTGGGTGCTGCTAGCCGGCGCGATCGATCTGCTGCGCCATGTCGGCCACGAGGACGTCGTGGTGGGCAGGATGGACGCACCGGGCAGGTGGGCAGGCGGCTTCCGGGCGTGGGACGAGCACGGCGTCTATCTCGCGACCGGGCGGGGAGCGCTCGCCGGGCGGGTGCTGCAGATCCCGGCCGAAAAGCTGCGTGAGTGGTTCGGCGCCTGGTTCCCGTTCGGCAGGCACCTGATCGAGGGGCTGTACAGGACAGCTCGCACTATCGAGTCCACGGCACGGCAGCGCGAGTCCCTGGTCTCGCTCGGCACGCTCGCGGCCGGGCTGGCACACGAGATCAATAATCCGGCGGCCGCTGCCAGCCGGGCCGTCGATGCCCTCGACGCCGCGTGTCGGACGCTGGTTTCATCGCTCGGCCGGCTCGCCAGGGGAGACATCTCAGCCAGCCAGTTCAGCGCGCTCGACGCGCTGCGCCTTGAGATCGAGCCCGCGGCGGCAGTCCACGACCCGCTCGGCCTGGCCGACGACGAGGACGCACTCTCGTGGTGGCTGAACCGTCACGGCGTCGCTGCCGAGTGGATCATCGCCCCGCAGCTTGCCGCCGCCGGAGTCGATGTCGCCTGGTGTGAGCAAGCCGCGGCTGTACTCGAGGGACCGGCCCTCGAGCCCGGGCTTGAGTGGGTAGCTGGCACCTTGTCGGCCGCCATGCTGCTGTCGGAGATCAAGGAATCGACACGGCGGATCTCCGAACTCGTCGCCGCCGTACAGTCCTACTCGCAGATGGACCGCGCGTCGATGCAGCGGATCAACATCACCGATGGCCTGGAGAGCACCCTGCTGATGCTCGGACGCAAGCTCGGGGACCGGATCACGGTGATCAGGGACTACGGCGCCGACGTCCCGCAGATTGACGCGCATGCTGGCGAACTCAACCAGGTGTGGACCAACCTCATCGACAACGCCGTGGACGCGATGGACGGCGCCGGTACCCTCCGGCTGACGGCCCGGGCAGAGCAGGAGGCCATCGTCGTTGAGGTCGGCGACACCGGCCCTGGCATGCCACCGCAGGTAGCAGCCCGCGCGTTCGAGGCGTTCTACTCAACCAAGGAACCGGGCAAGGGCACCGGCCTTGGCCTCGACATCGCCCAGCGCATCGTCGTCGAACGCCACGGCGGCACGATCACCATCGACTGCCGGCCGGACGAGACCGTGCTAACCGTCCGGCTACCGCTGCGGCCCGGTCACTTCGGCTAGTGACCTACACCGGCGAGCGCATCACTGTGGCCGCGTGACAAAGGTGCGCGTGCTGCGGTCACTTACGGGCTATCTCAGCATCAAGTTCCCATCGCGGCTCGACAGCGTCGTTGGCGCGTGCACGTCTACGCGGGTGATGACGGTACGCATCCGGCTGCCCGCCCCGCTCGGCCGACGACAGGTGATGATCAATAGCGACACCACCGCTGTCTTCGCGCCCGGCTACGGCGCGCTGCTGGGCCGCTGCGGTGAGTTCGGCTGCGGACCCTTCGCCCTGCCACGCGATGCTCCGTGCGACCCGGACCTAGTGGCAACGCGCTGGTTCTTCCGGGCCGGAGCGCATGGCTGGGTGACGATCACCACCGCCCCACCAGGCGGATGCATGCAGGTGCACAAGGCGGAGCCGCAATTCCCCGCCAGACTCTGCGCCGGCCTGTCTGCCCCGTAGCTACTCAGCCGCCTCGGATGGCGGCGGGTAGTGTCTCAAGGCGCCTGAACACTGGTGGCGCGTGCCCGCGACGGGACTCGAACCCGTATTTGGCGGTGTTTAAAGCCGGTGTCTCTGCCGTTGGACTACGCGGGCGTCAGAATGCGCTTATCAGCACGCGTAAAGTGGGCGCTGCCAGATCTGGCCCGTGATGTTGCGGCCTGGCCTTGCGGTGATTGGCGTTGCCAAATCCCATGAACACGAAGCTACATCGCAGCGGGCCATTCTGCGCCCGATCGCGGAAAGGTCCCGGCGCCATCGCGGGTACCCCGCCGCGCACCCCAGGCCCCTGAGCCCAGCCGGGCCTGTCGGGCTAAATACTGTCGATAAGCGACGAACGGGGCGTTCCGTCGACTCGCCCGGTCCCGACTGACACACCGTAAGTGTGCGGTGACAGAGTGGAGCAGGTGATCCCGTGCGGCGATTTGTTCGTCGAGCGAAGGAGTCGGCATGACGAGTTCGTTGTCGATCGATGTGTTCAACAGCGGGTACAAGCCGATCCCTGGCGGACCGGGATGGGATAACAGCACTCCTGCTACCTGGCCAGCCAGCACCTCGACGCTGATCTCCGGGGACCGTGACGCCGTCCTCGTGGACGCGCTGCTCACCACGAGCGAGGGAGAGCGGCTGGCATCGTGGGTGCGCGACACCGGCAAGCAACCGCGCGCGATCTTCGTAACGCACGGTCACGCCGACCATTTCTTCGGGGCCGGCCCAGTGCTGGATGCTTTCCCCGACGCCGAGTTGCTGGCATCCGATCAGGAGGTCGTCGACGAAGCACGCGGCCAGACCGCCCATGACGTCATGGCGCTCTGGGATACCTGGTTCGCCGGGCAGTTCTCGCACTCGCCCGCCATGCCCGCCCTGGCCCGTTCGCAGGAACTCGACCTGGACGGCCACCCTGTCCTTTTCCGCAGCATCGGCGGCGCCGACGGCGCGCTCGCCACCATCGTGGACGTGCCCGACATGCAGGCCATCTGCTCAGGGGACATCGTGTACAACAACATCCACATGTGGCTGTGGAACTCCACCTCAGCCAGTCCCGCCGCTACATCGAGGACTTCGAGCAGACGGTGGCCAAGTCCAGCACGCCGCCCGAGGTCATCAACACGATGCTCGCGAAGTACCCGGCCTACGGCAACCGGTACACCTTGTTCGCCGCCGCATCCACCCAGTTCCCTGACTAGCTGCGAGTAGCGGGTCCTGGCGGGCTATGCCGTCAGTGCATGATGCGAGGAGCAATCATGGGCAGCGGGTATCGCGGTCTCAGGACCGAAACGATCGGGGCGGCCAACGGCGTGACCTACGCCTACCGCGACACTGGCGGCGGCGAAGGAGCTGCGCCGCTGGTCTTGTTCCAGCATTTTCGCGGCAACCTCGACAACTGGGACCCGGCGCTGATCGACGCGGTCGCCTCGTCCCGCCGGGTCGTGACGTTCGACAACGCCGGAGTGGGGAGCTCGACCGGCGGGGCCGCGGACACCATTGAACAGATGGCGCGAGACGCCATAGCGTTCCTGAGCGCTCTGGAGCTCAGTCAGGTCGATCTGCTCGGCTTCTCCATCGGCAGCTTCGTGGCCCAGGAGATCGCGCTGCGGCGGCCGGGCATCGTTCGCATGCTCATCCTTGCGTCCTCGGCTCCGCGAGGCGCTGCCGGCATGCACGGATGGGCGCCCGACGTCATCGGTGCCATCGGCACACCGCAAACCAAGCCCGAGGAATATCTCAGCGTGTTCTTCACCCAGTCGCCCGGCGCGGGCAAGCCGGCCAGGAGGCACTACAGCGGATGTACGCCAGGACCGAGGACCGGGACGCGGCCACGACGTGGCAGACCCGCGAGGCTCAATATGACGCGGTCTGCACCTGGGGAATCCCCGATCACGCCCTGCTTGAGCGCGTCAGCGCCCTCGACATGCCAGTGTTCGTTGCCAACGGCGACAGCGACCCGATGATCCTGCCCCGCTACTCGTACCTGCTCGCAGGCTTGATCCCGCATGCGCAGGTCAAGATCTATCCCGACTCGGCACATGGCTTCTTGTTCCAGCATCACACTGAGTTTGCTGGCGACATCGATACATTCCTAACCGGCGCCACCTCGTCGGACGCCAAAATAACGGCGCGAACACCATGAGCTGCTGGTATGAGTGCCACCGCACTGCTGATCATGGACGTGCAGCAGGGCATCGTCGACAGGTTCGCCGGTGACGCCGACTACCTTCCCCGGCTTGCCGAGGCGGCCGCCGCGGCCAGGACCGCCGGGATCGGCGTGATCTACGTGCGGGTCGCGTTCCGGCCCGGCTATCCGGAGGTAAGTGACCGGAACCAGACATTCGCAGCGATCGCCGGCAGCGGCCGGTTCGAGCCCGGTGATCCGGCGGTCGCTATCCACCCGGCCGTGACGCCAGGGCCGGGCGAGCCGGTAGTTACCAAGCTTCGCGTCTCAGCGTTCGCTGGCAGCGACCTGGAGGTGCTGCTGCGCGCGGGCAAGATCGAGGACCTGGTACTGGCAGGTATCGCGACGAGCGGCGTGGTGCTGTCCACCCTCCGACAGGCGGCCGACCTGGACTACCGGATTACAGTGCTGTCCGACGGGTGCCTGGACGGCGATCAAGAGGTGCACCGGGTCCTGCTGGAGAAGGTGTTCCCGCGACAGGCCGCCGTGGTGACGATCGCTGCCTGGATCGCGGGGCTGCCGCAGTCCTGAGTCGTGCTCAGGCGGGTTCCGTGCCTGACCGTCATGCAGGTCAGGCGGCACCGGTGACGCTGACGTTGTGCACGCTGGCCTGGTAGGTGCCAGAACCGTCGGGCGGCAGCGCGACGAACCAGATCAGCAGGTAGCGCGCCGAGACCGGGCTGGCGAGCCGGACCGTTACCAAGCCGCCGGTGTCGTCGGCGCTGGCGACGGGCGGCAGGCTGGCAAGCTGCGGCGACTCGCCGGCCCGCAGCTGGAACGAGCCACCGGGCGCCGCGCCCAGCAGCACCCGGACCGCGCTGACCGAGACGTTCTTGCCCATGTCCAGCAGCAGGCCCGTGCCCTGCTTCAGGCCGGAGAACTCCGCCGTGGAGTACCAGTCGGTCTGCCAGGAGGTACCGGTGCTGCCGTCGACGGCCAGCGCCGAGAGATCTGGATTGTCGCCCTGGCTGGCGCCAGCGGGCCCGAATGCCGTCGCGCTCACCGGGGTGAGCGGCACCTCTGCCTGGGCAACGGTGGTCGGGCTCGCCGCCTTCGGCCGGCTGGCAGCAGTACCCGGTGTTGCCGGAGCGCTGGCATGGCGGCCCGGCGTAGCCGAACCGCCGGACGACCCGGCGACCAGCAGGTAGATCAGCACGCCAATTGCGGCCAGCAAGGCCAGCGCGAGCATCACCGTCAGCCGCGAGACCGGACGGCGCGGCATCTGCAACGGCATGGCAGGCCTGAATGCCTCGGCAGCGGTGATGCCACCCGGTCGCGAGCCGAAGCCTGACGGTGGCGTCCGGGCACCTGTTGCCCCGTTACCGCCATGCAGGCCTGCTCCCGTTCCCGTTGCCGTGCGCCCCGGTGCCGGCCGCGGCACCGTTCAGGCCAGCGTTACCCGGCTGAGTACAGTCGGTGAGTTCAGGCGGCGGGATGCGCGCGGTGTCGTACTCCTCGATCAACGGCACAGGATCGGTGCCGACCACGCGCGCGATCGCGCGGATATGGCCGCGTGCGTAGTAGTCGCCGCCGCACGACGAGTAGTCGTCTCGTTCGATATCGCGGATGATCGTTGCCCTGATGCGGGTGCGCTCGCTCACCTCGGTGATCGTCAATCCGGCCTCGCTGCGTGCCTCCGCCAGCGCCCCGCCGATGTCCACCGTGCCACCTCCGTTGCTCCCGATGCATTTCTGTACATCGGTCGCCGCTTGTCGGGAAGTTCTTATATCGCCAGTATGAGGGCGTCCAATCCTGATCGGACATCTTGCCGGCGCTATCGATACGGCGGGCATGCGGCGACTTTGCCTTGCGCCCGCCCAGCCGCGCAACCCGCCGGTCTGGCTGGGTATTGTCGGCAGAGTGACCCCAGCCGTACCAGCGCTGACCTTGGGCGGAACGCTGCTGCCGTTGGCGGGCCGGGCCCGTGTCTACGCCTGCGGCATCACGCCTTATGACGTCACCCACCTTGGCCACGCGGCCACGTTCGTCTGGGTCGACGCGCTGACGAGGATCCTGCAGTCGGCCGGTACCGAGGTGATCACCTGCCGTAACGTCACCGACGTCGACGACGTGCTGCTCGCGGCGGCCAGCCGCGCCGGTTCGCCGTATGACAGGTTCGCGGCGATCCAGCAGTTCTATTTCGACAGGGACATGGCCGCGCTCGGAGTCGCCGAGCCGGCCCTCCAGCCACGGGCGCACACGTTCATCGGCCAGGTGATCGCGCTCGGCGCGGGGTTGCTGGCCCGCGGCGCAGCGTACGAGCGCGACGGCAGCGTGTTCTTCTCTGGTGCGCAGGCCGCCCGCGCATCTGGCCTCGACCGGGAGACGGCCCTCACGCTCGCGGCCGAGTACGGCGACCGGCCCGACGACCCGCGCAAGGACGATCCCTTCGATGTGGTGATCTGGCAGGCGGCAGACCAGAGTCAGCCGCACGTCGAGCAGGTTGCCTGGCCGAGCCCGTGGGGCCCCGGCCGGCCTGGCTGGCACGCCGAGTGCGCAGCGATGGCGCTGCACGCGTTCGGGCCCGCCATCGACGTGCACGCCGGCGGAGCTGACCTGCGATTCCCGCACCACGCCTACCAGGCGTCGATGGCGGAGCTGTTCACCGGCGTGACGCCGTTCGCCAGGACCCGGCTGAACGCGGGAGTGGTCACTATCGGCGGCGCCAAGATGGCCAAATCCACCGGCAACCTGGTCCTGGTCACAGATCTGCTCGCCGGGTACTCCGCTGCCGCGATCCGGCTGCTGATCCTCGACCGGCCATGGAGCCAGCCGTGGGACTTCGAGCCCGGCGCGCTCGACGCCGCCGCGGCGCGGCTCGAAGCGCTGCAGGCAGCCGCAGGCCGGCCAGACCGGGGCGGCAGCCCGGCACCAGGGGGCCCGGCGATCGACGCGATCGCCGCTGCCCTGGCTGACGATCTCGACGTGACGGCTGCCCTGCAGATCGCCGAGGAAGAAGGCGGCCAGGCCGCCCGCGTGCTGGGCTCGCTGCTCGGCTTGTGGTAGCGCAGCTGACCCGAGGTTTACCGGCCGCGCGTCCCGGGCGGGGGCATCGGCTGGCGCAAAGTCGCGAGCACGCCGCCGCCGCCCTCAGCCCTGACGCTCGCGGGCGCGTGACCCGCTGGCAGCGCCGCCGCCGCGAACCGCAGGCCGAACTGCTCGATCGTCGCGGACAGCGCCAGTTCCACGTCCTCGCCCCGGTCGGTGGTGGCGATGACCCGTTCTACCTCGGGCACAGTGCGCGCCATAACGAAATACGGCAGGTCGTCAGTCCGGCCCCGCCACTCGTTCATCAGCTGCTCCGGACCCAGTTTCGGGCCGCCGAAGCCCGAGCCGGGCACGACCAGCTGATCGCCGCGCCAGACCCGCAGCATCGTGTACAGGTCCTCATCGTCACCCGCCACGTCGACAACCCAGCGCAAGCCGGGTGCGGCCTCGCCGGATAGCACCCGGACCGGCTCTGCCGATGGCTGGTTCATGAGTCTGTCCTTCCGCGGCGGCGCAGCCGCCTGCCAGTTTCTGTCAGGTCGGTCAAATCAGTGTCGCCTGCCGGTTCTCCGGAGCGTGTTGCTACCACCGGTTCTGGCCGGAATTGGCCATCGCCGAAGTATGATCCGGTTAGGCGTGACCAAGGCGTTCGCGAGCGTCACATTCTCAGCCACAGGGGAGCAAGTCTGATGGGCATTCTCAATGAGGCTCGCCGCGAATTCATCGCAGCGCCTGACACCTCAAAGGGACAGATCGTCTATAAGTGGCCGGACCAGAACATCAGGAAGTTCAGCCGGGCCATCGTCGAGCCCGATGCCGTCGCCATCTTCATGAGTCAGGGCCAGGTCATGGGCGTGCTGATGCCCGGCCAGCACACGCTCGACGCAAAGGAACTGCCGTTCCTCGGCATGTTCGTCGACTGGGCCTCCGGGGGCAACGCGTTCAAGGCGGAGATCTACTTCGTCGGCACTCGTGAATTCCCGAATATGCGATTCGGCGGCCGGCTGGACGAGGTCCAGGATCCGCAGACCGGCCTGATTGTGACGCTCCGTGCCTTCGGCGAGTACGCGCTCGGGTGAACGACCCGACCAAGCTGATCCTGAACCTGGTCGGCACCGTCGACGTCACCGACAACTCGGCCATCACCAACTGGGTCAGCCAGCAACTGCTGAAGGTCTCGCGTACCACGGTCACGACGCAGCTGATGTCCGGCGCATGGCCGATCCTCGGCCTGTCCATGCACAGCCCAGAGATCGAGGCCCAGTCGCTGCAGTCCGGCAACCAGGAGCTGGCCGACTACGGCATCTCACTCACCAGGCTCGGCAACGTCGACGTCAACCTCGACGAGGACGACAACAAGCGACTCAAGAAGCTGGCAGGCGACACCGCCTACTCGCGGCTGGCAGGTGGCTTCCTGCAGGCGGCCCAGGCAGAGGCGCTGCAGGGCGCGGGCGAAGGCATGGCACAGGGCGGCGGCGCCGTCGCCCCGATGTTCATGGGCATGGGCGTGGGCATGGCCGGCAACATGATGCAGGCGCCTGGTCAGGCTCCGTACAACCCACCGCCGTCAGGACCTGGCTTCGCCGGCGGTGGCCAGGGTTACGCCGCGCAGGCAGCCCAGGCGCCGGCGCCCGCACCTGCCGCCGCGCCCGAGCAGGCGCCTGCGCCGGCCGCCCCGGCTGCCACCATGGCGTGCAGTAACTGCCAGAGCCAGGTGGCTGTCGGCGCGAAGTTCTGCGCCGAATGCGGCACGCCGACGCAGAAGCACTGCACCAACTGCAACGCCAGCATCAGCCCGGCAGCGAAATTCTGCGCCGAGTGCGGCACCCCGAGCGCCGCGCCGCCGGCCTGATCACCGCCGCCTTTTACCGAGCTTTTACACCGGGCTCCGGCCAGGTGCGCACTACGATCACAGCCAGATAGCCCCGCCGTGCCCGGTTAATCCCCCCGATTAGAAAGGCCTGCCCGGATGGACAGGATCGAGTGTCAATGGTGCAAGGCTCAGAACGAGCCGGAGCGGACCAGCTGCAATACGTGCGGCGCACCGCTCGATAAGAAGAACCTCGTCTCCGACTCGGGCTGGGCTGAGGCGCCGCGGCTTCGGGACATGACCGAGTTCCGCTTCTCCAACTCCACCTGCCAGATCGAAGGCGAGATCGTCCCCGTCGCCGAACTATCGCTCGCGCAGGGTGACTCGGTCTTCTTCGAGCACCACGTCATGCTGTGGAAAGAACCGCAGGTGCCGATGTCGGCAATGAACACCCCGGGCGGCCGCCGGATCGGGCCGGGCATGCCGCACATCATCAGCGTCGCGCACGGGCCTGGCCGCGATCGCGCTGTCCCGCGATGCGACTGGCGAGGTTGTCGTCCTGCCGATCCATCCGTCACATGAGATCGACGTGCGCGAGCACGCGTTCCTGGCCGGCACCCACTCGCTGAACTACTCGTTCGTCCGGATCAAGGGCCTGGCCAACGTCCTGCACGGCGGCAGCGGCATGTACATGGACAGGTTCGTTACCGCCGGCGAGCAGGGCCTCCTGCTGCTGCACGGTTACGGCAATGTGTTCCAGAAGACGCTCGCGCAGGGCGAGAAGATCCTGGTTGAGCCTGGCGGCTTCCTGTACAAGGACTCCTCTGTCAGCATGAACACCGTCCAGCAGAAGTTCAAGACCGGGATGATCGGCAGTCACAGCATGTACCTGGCGGAAATGACCGGCCCGGGCCGGGTCGGCATCCAGTCCATGTACGTCCACCACGGCACCGAGTAGGGCCCGGCTATGTCGATGCCCTCAGGGTCGTACACCTGCCCCTACTGCCGGATACCCAGCGAAGGCGCCGAGCCGACCTGCCCGCATTGCGGTGCGCCGGTCGACGTCCGCGCCAGGGTCTCCGACTCCGGCTGGGCCGAGCAGCCGCCGATCCGGGATATGGCCAGGATCCGGTTCAACCGGTCCACCTGCCAGATCAGCGGCAAGTACTGCCCGGTAGCCGAGATGAAGCTGGACGAGGCCGACTCGGTCTTCTTCAGTCATCATGTCCTGCTGCATCCGACCCGCAGGTCCGGCTGGACATGATGAAGATGCAGGGCGGCTGGAACCGCATGCTGGCCGGCATGCCGCTGTACATGATGACCGGCAAGGGCCCCGGCTACCTGGCCATCAGCGCCGACCATCCCGGCGAGACCATCGCGATCCCGTTGCCGGCTAACCATGCGGTGGACGTCGTCGAGCACAAGTTCCTCGTCGCGACCGGCAACGTCGGACTACCACTGGGAGAACACCGGCGTCTGGTACGCCACCCGGAACGGCGACGAGCAGGAGTACCACTACCCGCTCGGCGCGACCATGGACAGGTTCACCGCGCAGGGCGGCAACGGCCTGCTCCTGCTGCACGCGCCTGGCAACACCTTCATCAGGGACCTGCGCCAGGGTGAGCGAATCCTGGTGCAACCGGGCGGGCTGATCTGGAAGGACCGCTCGGTCCGGATGTACCTGCACTTCGAGTACCCGAGGGGCAACTACTGGTTCAGCTCGGCCCGCTGGCAGGCGAAGTCCATCTGGCTGGTACTGCAGGGACCTGGCCGCATCGCGGTCCAGTCCGTGTACGAGCCGCCGGAGATGGGCGGCGGCATCGTCAACAGCTCCGGAGCCACCACGCAGTACTGGTAGTACCAGCCAGGCGGGCGGTGCGGCCCAGCGTTCTCAGGAAAGCGGTGCGCCCGCCGACACCAGGCTTCGCGAGTCACGTTCCGGATGGGTGGCCCAGCCACCCATCCGGGACATGGCGAGGATCCGACCCGCGACCCGGTCAGCCGCCCACCCGCTGCCGAAGCCAGCGCAGCCGAACCGCGGCCGAGCGCAAGCTTGGCCGCGTAGATCGGCTCGAGGCCGGGCTCCGGTTCGGCAAGACCGCCCGCCAGCCAGAATCCGGTGAGCGCTGCGAGCACCCCGTCGATCGCGGCCGGACCCGCGTCGCGCCCGACTGGCTGGGCCTGCAGCACCGGCTCAGGGTCAAGGCCGTCACCCGCAGCGCTGGCAAGGACCATCAGCAGGTCGATGTACGGCGCGCCCAGCCTGGCGTGCGGCCAGTCCACCAGCAGCACCTCGCTATCGGTGCGCAGGATGTTGTGCGGCAGCGCGTCGAAATGCACCAGGGTGTCGCCCTGCGCTGCCTGCAATCCGGCGCTCTCCAGCTCCGCCAGCCAGTCAGCCCTCGCCGCCGCCCACGGCCGAACCCAGCCAGCACACTTCGTGCCTGCCGCGTCGCTGGCCAGCTCGCTCCAGCCGCCGATCCGCGGCTGGTCGGCGAGCAGCCGGACGGGCGACGGCGTCACCGACTGCGAGAACCTGCTGATCGCGCCCGCGACTTGAGCGAGTTCCGCGGCGCGCCAGGGCCTGGCGGGCTCGGCGCCGTCGGCGCAGTCGAACACAAGGATCACGTACTGACCGTCGTCGGTCCAGCCGCGGAATCGCGGCGTCGGCAGGCCGTCCGGCAGCCTGGCGGCGACCCGCGCCTCGTCCGCGTGCATCGTCGCCTGGAACGGCCACGCCGCCGCGTCCATCGCCTTGGCAAAGGCACGCCGGCCGCTCGCTAGCGTGAGCCGGGAGGCGAAACCCGGGGAAAAGCCGCCCTCGCAGCTCTCCGCGGCAACCACCCGGCCACCGGCCAGATCCTCGATCTGCTGCCGGACGGGCAATGGCAGCTCGCTCCAGCGCGGCCTGTTCTTGCTGGCAGACATGGGAAACCTCCAAACAGGGGAACGTCGTCGGACGGGCTCGGTCACCAAGCACGACACGCGCCCGATGGTGCAGGAGAGCCAGACTCGGCAACTGCGCGGTGATGGCTCGCAGTGATAGGAAGGCGGTAACCGAGAGCAGCGCGCTCTATCGGTTCCGCGGCCGGCCAGCGATGCGGCCGTCTCAGCACTATACGGCGCAGCCGGCGAGGAAGGCCAGATGACCGCGAGCCCGGCTGACCTGAGCCCGGTGCTGATCCCGGCTGGCCCTGAGTACCTGGCCATGGCGACGACGTTGCTGCAGCGCATGCGTCGGGCCGCCCCCGATAGCGGCGCCTGGGAGGCAGCAGACCTCCAGTGGTGGTGGCGTCAGCCGCGGCCGACAGATGCGGCCGGTCAGCTTTTCTGGCTGGACAGCCAGAGTCAGCCAGTGGCTGCCGTGGTCTTGACTCAGTTCGGTGCCAGCATCCAGTGCGACGTCCTGATCCTGGCCGGGGAGGACGCTTTCCGGCACGCGGTCTGGCAGCAGGCGGTCGGCAGGGGCACCAGGCTCGGTGCGAACCGCGCCGAGTTCACTGTCAGCCCGGCGGACGCGCCGCAGGCGGCCGGGCCGCTAGCCGCAGCGGGATTCGCACCGTCGGCGGACACCGTGGTCGCCTGCTGGCTGGATGCGGCCCGCACACCAGCAATCCCGCGGCTGCCGCCCGGCTACCGGCTCGTATCCAGAGCCGGGCTTCCTGACAGCCCGCACCCGCTGGCTGCGCGCAATGGCGCCGACGTCGGACGGCGGCTCAGGGCCTGCTCGTTGTACCGGCCAGAACTCGATCTGACGGTCCTGGCACCCGACGGCAGCACGGCCGGTTACGGCCTCTTCTGGCCAGACGCCGTTACCGGCATCGGATTGGTGGAGCCCATGCGTACCGAGCAGCCGCACCAGGGCCGCGGGATCGCCAGCCATATCCTCGCGACCGGTCTGCATGGCCTGGCGGCAGCTGGCTGCGCCCGGCTCAAGGTCAGCAATGATCTTGGCTTGTACCTGCGAGCCGGGTTCCGGCCGTTGCCCGCGGCCGCCGCGACGCTCTATACCACCGCCGGGACAGGATAGGAACGGTCAATGGACTTCAGCGAAGACACCGAGCACAAGCCGATCCGTGCAGCGATCCGGGAGATCTGCGCGAAGTTCCCTGACGAATACTGGGCCGAGGCGGACTCCACGCACACGTTCCCCTGGGCGTTCTACGATGCCATGGCCAAGGGCGGCTGGATCGGCATCGCCATCCCGCCCGAGTACGGCGGCGGCGGCGCGGGCATCACCGAGGCCTCGATCATCCTAGAGGAAGTCGCCGCCTCCGGCGCGTGCATGAACGGCGCCAGCTCCATCCACTTGTCGATTTTCGGCATGCACCCGGTGGTCAAGCACGGCAGCGCAGGAGCTCAAGCAGCGATACCTGCCGCAGGTCGCAGCCGGCGACCTGCACATCGCTTTCGGTGTCACCGAGCCTGATGCCGGCTGGACACCACCGCGATCACGACCCGCGCGGTCCGCGACGGCAACGGCTACCGTGTGACCGGCCGCAAGGTCTGGACGTCCAAGGCCCTGGAATCAGACCGGGTACTGCTGCTCACCCGCACGACGCCGCGCCAGGATTGCGCCAAGCGCACCGACGGGCTCACCCTGTTCGTCGCACGTCTGAAGGACCCGGCGGTCGGCATCAGCGCGATCCCCAAAGTCGGCCGCAATGCGGTCGCCTCGTGCGAGGTCACCTATGACGGGCTGTAGGTTGACGAAGCCGACCGGGTCGGCGAGGAAGGCCGGGGGTTCTACTACCTGCTCGACGGGCTGAATGCCGAGCGGGTGCTGGTCGCCGCCGAGGCGCTCGGCATCGGCAAGGCCGCGCTGCGCCGGGCCGTCGACTACGCCAGCAAGCGCGTGGTCTTCGGCCGGCCGATCGGCGCCAACCAGGGCATCTCGTTTCCGCTGGCCGAAGCGCACGCCCGGCTGGCCGCGGCCGAGCTGGCGATCAGGCAGGCTGCCTGGCGGATCGACAATGACCTGCCGTGCGGCGAGCAGGCCAACATAGCAAAGTTCCTCGCAGCCGACGCCGCTTTCGCGGCCGCCGACGCGGCGGTGCAGACGCACGGCGGCTTCGGCTACGCCAGTGAGTATCACGTCGAGCGTTACTGGCGTGAAGCTCGGCTGATGCGGATCGCGCCGATCCCGCAGGAGATGGTGCTCAACTACCTGGCCGAGCACGTACTTGGCCTGCCCCGCTCGTACTAGTAGCCACCGCCAGTCGCTCCCGGTCACCGGGGCAGCGTCAGCTCCAGCTCGAGCCAGTCCGCGAGCCCTTCGATCTCGCCCTGCACCTCCGCGGTCATCTCCTCGCTGAACGGCGCGTCCTGGTGGATTGCGCCGACCCGCAGCACTCCCGCCTTACGATCGGCAGTAGCGTCCAGCTTGCCGACCAGCCGGTCGCCGTAGCAGGATCGGCAGCGCGAAGTATCCCCAGCGACGCTTGGCCGCGGGTTTGTACATCTCCAGCTGGTAGTCGAACTCGAACAGCTCGAGCATCCTCTTGCGGTCGAAGACCAGCCGGTCCAGTGGCGACACCAGCGCTACCCGGCCAGCGAACGGCTGGCCGAGCAGGGACGGCTCGACGCGCCACGTGCCCTTGACACCCTCCACAACGGCAGGCTCGCCCGCCTCGCCCACGTCCGCCGGTTCGCCCGGGCACGCCACCCCGCGGCTGCGCGCGATGCCGAGCGCCCGCAGTCGCCACCCGTTGCGTATCCGGAGCGCCTCGCCCGCGGGCACCACCGGATCGTCGGGGTATACTCGCTCGGCCAGATCCCAGAGCCGGTCGCGGTTCCGGCGCCCCGCGACGGCTACCTCGCCTCGCCGCATCATGCACTCCAGCAAGCGCATGACGTTGCGGTCGTTGCTCCACCCGCTCGACCGCCAGGGCACCTTGCAGGTATCAGGAAGCTCCTGCGCTGTCAGTGGTCCTGATGCGCTCAGTCGCTCGAGGATGTCGGCACGGCACGCATCGTTGGCACGAACCCAGGCGAGAGTTTCCGGCCAGCCGCGCAACTCATGCCGGTGCTCGGCCATCTCGGCGCGGTACAAGGCCACGTCCTCGCTCGGCCTGATCATCCCCATCAATTCGATCAGCGCGCGACCTTGCAGCGCGTCCGCCAGCTCGGCCGGCGCGTACGAAGATCCAAGCCGGCTCCAGGCGACCAGGTCGGCATTCGGCGCGACCGCAGCCGTCGCATCAGCCTGGAGCAGTGTCAATCGCCGCACCATCTCGAATAGGTCCGCGGGCCGGTGTCGATTCAAGAGCTGCGCGCTCACGGCTATGCGCCGTGCGTCGAGGCGGGAGAGCTGGTGGACACTCACAACTGCAGGTTATTTGCCGGATCCGACAGAACATGACACGGCCTTGCCGCCGCCGCTATTCAACGCGACGAGACGACCCACGGTGCAGCCGCCGTCAAAGTTCTGCCCGCCTGTCCCCGGCAGTGCTCCGGCACAAACCCGCAGGTCACCGTCGCCCATGATGCTGAGGACGTGCGGCGCGGGATAGCTCAATGTCGACGACTGGCGGTCCGGCTCTGGTCCCGCCAGCCCAAGGTCAACGACACGCGCGTTCCCAGCCACCACAATAGGAACGTGGTCGAAGCCATCCCAGTCTCCGGCGGCACCCTGGCCGTCGAGGTGCTGATGTCCGAGTCCGAGCCGGTCCTCGCGATTCACGGCATCAGCAGCCAGCGCAAGCTATGGAACTGGCTGCGCGCGGAGCAGGCGTGGATCAGCCTGATCGCGCCTGACCTGCGGGGCCGTGGCGACAGCGCCGGCGTCTCCGGCCCGTCCTCGATTGCTCAGCATGCCGCCGACCTGGTGGCCGTCCTCGATCATCTCGGCATCGGGTCCGCGCACGTGTGCGGGATGTCGATGGGCGGCTTCGTCGCGGTCGAGCTTGCCGTGACCTATCCGGGCCGGGTGAAGAGCCTGATCCTGATCGACGGCGGTTTCCCGATGGCAGCGCCGCCCGGTCTGAGCCGAGCGGCGCTTCCTGTCCTGTTCCGGGACCGGCTTGCCCGGCTCGAGCAGGACTGGCTGAACGTCGAGGACTATGCCGCGTTCTTCGTCGCGAACACCGCGCCGCTCCTGGACCCGGCCGATCCGCTGCTGCTGGACTACCTGGCGCACGATCTTGCCGGGCACCGGGTTCGGCTGAGCGGCGATGCGCTGCTGGCTGACTCCGCCGACATCTTCTTCGGGCGGTCTTCCTGGCAGCAGATAGCCGTACCCACCAGGCTGCTGACCGCCGAGTGGAGCATCGGCAAGGACACTGCCCCGGCCTACAGCCCTGAGGCCGTCCGGAGCTTCCGTGGCGGCCTGCCCGCGCTCGTCACCGTCCGCCCGCTGGCAGGCGCTGATCACGCGGCCACGATCATGAGCCGGGCGGGCGCCCGTGCGTCAGCCGACCTCATCCTGGCAGCTCTCGATCAGCGCGCCCAGGACCTCGTGACACCGGCGTGACGGCTGACCAGGCCGTCCTCATCGAGGCGCTGCGGCGCGGCCTGCCCGCTGACCGGGTGATCGCCGATCCTGACGTGCTCGCGGCAATGTCGCACGATGAGGCCGAGTGGGCACCGGCCGCGGCCGCCGCAGCCGGCGTGCGGGCACGTTCCGAAGCCGAGGTGCAGCACGTCGTCAGGACCTGCGCCAGGCTTGGCGCACCGGTAGTTCCGCGCGGTGCCGGCACCGGACTGTCCGGCGGCGCGAACGCGGTACCCGGCTGCGTCATCCTCGATCTCGCGCCAATGAACAAGGTGCTGCAGATCGATCCTGACAACCTGATGTGCGTCGTCCAGCCAGGCGCTGTGAACAACGACGTGAAGGCCGCGGTCGCCGAGCACGGCTTGTGGTATCCGCCCGATCCGGCCAGCGCGCCATGGTCGACCATCGGCGGCAACGTCGCCACCAACGCGGGCGGCCTGTGCTGTCTCAAGTACGGCGTCACCCGCGACTATGTTCTCGGACTGCGCGCGGTGGTCGGCGGACCCGCCGGTTACGGCCAAGCGGTGCGCATTGGCCGCCAGACCACCAAGGGCGTGGCCGGGCTGGATCTGGTCGGGCTCTTCGTCGGTTCCGAGGGCACCCTCGGAGTCGTCACCGAGGTGACGCTGCGGCTGCGGCCCGCGCTGGCGGGCACGCCGCGCACCATCGTGGCCGCGTTCGCGGACCTGATCGCGGCCGGCGAGGCCGTCAGGCAGATCACCAGACGCGGGCTGACCCCGGCGGTGCTCGAACTGCTCGACCGGGCCTGCCTGGAGGCCGTCGAAGACTGGAAGCACCTGGGGCTCGACGCCGATGCGGCAGCGCTGCTGCTCGCTCGCGTGGACACGCCGGGAGACGCGGCTGCCGCCGAGGCAGCGCTCATCGCCGCCGCGATGACCGACGCAGGCGCGATCTGGGCTGAGCAGTCGACCGACGATGCCGAGGCAGAGGCGCTGTTCGATGCCCGCAGGCTGGCGTACCCGGCCCTGGAGCGGCTCGGTCCCGTGCTGACCGAGGACGTCTGCGTACCGCGCTCGCGGGTCCCGGCGATGCTCGAGCGGATTGCCAGCATCGCCGCCAGGCACCAGGTGCGGATCGCGACGATCGCGCATGCCGGCGACGGCAACCTGCATCCGCTGATCATCACGCCACCCGGCGACGACGCCGCGCGCCTCGCCGCGCAGGCCGCCTTCGAGGAGTTCCTCGATGCAGCCATCGAACTGGGCGGCACCGTGACCGGCGAGCACGGCGTCGGCATCCTGAAGCGAGACGGCATGCGCAGGGAACTCGACCCGGGCGCGCTGGCGTTGCAAGATGCCATCCGGCAGGCACTCGACCCGCTGCAGATCTTCAACCCTGGCAAGGGCTAGCACGGCGTGATCACCCGCTGTGGGTGAGCACGGAGCACGCTGGCTGCGAGCCTGTCCATGACCTGGCCCAGCAGGGGCACCGGGATCGGGCGTTGCTGCGAGGTGGCGGTGGATGCCCGGGCGATGTTTCACTACCGGGTAGATCGTGGACGGCGCCGAGAGCTCCGGGTATCAGGACCTGCGGACTGCGGTAGCGGCTATGACCCGGTCATCCGGGCCGCCGGATTGGAGCACGACGATGCCAGCTGACATTGCCGCTCTGGTCGCCGACGTCGCCGCGGAAACGGCGTCGCTGCGCTTGATCCTCGATCCGCTCACCGAGGCTGGCTGGCTGCTGTCTACGCCGGCACCCGGCTGGAGCATCGCCGACCAGGTCAGTCACCTCGCCTACTTCGACGAGGTCGCAGTCACCTCGGCGACCGACCAGGAAGCGTTCGCCGCGGTGCTGGCGAGCGTTGGCGCGCGCGGCGGAGTCGACCCGGACGCGGTGGCGGCGCAGTACCGGGCGCTGACCGGGGCAGGCCTGCTCGACTGGTTCGCCCGCGCCCGTGGCGAACTCCTGTCGGTCTTCGCCGGTCTCGACCCGTCAGCTCGGGTGCCGTGGTTCGGCCCGCCGATGAGCGTCGCTTCCTCGCTGACCGCGCGGCTGATGGAGACCTGGGCACACGGTCAGGACATCGCCGACACGGTCGGGGCGCAGCGCGAGGCGACGCACCGGCTGCGGCACGTCGCGCACATCGGCGTCGGTGCCCGCGCGTTCAGCTATCTCGCCAACGGACTTCAGTCGCCCTCCTCGCCAGTGCGGGTCGAGTTGTCCGCGCCATCGGGGGAGCTGTGGACCTGGGGCCCGGTCGACGCGGCCGACCGGGTCACCGGCCCGGCGCTGGATTTCTGCCTGCTGGTCACGCGGCGCCGCCACCGCGCGGACACCGCGGTGACCGCGACCGGGACCGGCGCCGAGCAGTGGCTCAGTATTGCCCAGTCGTTCGCCGGGCCGCCCGGCGCCGGCCGCACAGCTGGCCAGTTCGGGCCCGTCGGCCGCACTGGTGACTGACGCGCCAAATCCGGCGCTGGCCCGCGCGGCTAGCCGAGCACTATTGTCCAGATGTGAGCCGCCTCCATGATTTGCGCCGTGACCAACTCGACCCGGCGGGCCAGGCTGTCTGGGACAACGTCGTCGGCATGCGCGAGGGCGATCTCGTCAATGGCGCCGGCGCGCTGGTCGGCCCTTTCAACGCCTTCGTCCATGCACCCGACGTTGGCCGCAGGCTGCTGTCCCTCGGCGGCGTGCTGCGGTTCAGCACCTCGATGGAGCGGCGGCTGACCGAGGTCGCGATCATCACAGTCGGCAGTCGCTGGAAGGCCGAGTTCGAGTGGTGGGCGCACGCCCGGATGGCCAGCGAGCACGGCGTGCCCGCCGAGGTAATCGAGGCCATCGGCGCGGGCGAGGAGCCGCCCTTCGCCGCAGCGGATGAGCAGATCGTCTACGCGGTCGCCAGCGAGCTGACGAGGACCGGGGCGGTGAGCCAGGACATTTTCGACGCCGCCAGCGAACTGCTCGGCGAGACGGGCATGGTCGAGCTGGTGTCCCTGTGCGGGTACTACACGCTGATCTCGTACCTGCTCAACGCCTTTGCCGTGCCGCTGCCGCCCGGTGCGCCGTTGCGCTGGCCGGGCGCGCTCGCCGACGGCGGGTGATCACGATCAACGACAGCGAGTCCTACCTGCCCGCCGAGGCGACGGGCTCCGCGCCGGGTCGCGGCCGCCTGTCCGGGCGGCGTCTGCTCGTCGTCGGCGCCGGGACTCGCCCGTCGGCCGATCCGGATGCGCCCATCGGCAACGGGCGCGCCATTGCTGTGCTGGCCGCGAGGGAAGGTGCCTCCGTCGTCTGCGCGGACCGGGATCCGGCGGCGAACGAGGTGACGGCGCGCCTGGTGGCGGCCGAAGGCGCCATGGCCGTCGAACTGATCGCCGACGTCGCCGACGCGCAAGCGTGCAGACCGCTCGTCGAGCAGGCCGCCGACGCGCTTGGCGGCCTGGACGGCGTCGTGCTGAATGTCGGCATCGGCCTCGGCCGGGGGATCGCGGGCACGACGGCCGAGCAGTGGGACACGACGTTCGCCGTGAACACCAGGGCGCATTTCCTCGTGGCGGGCGCGGCGCTCGAGGTTCTTGCCACGCGCTCGTCGATCGTGTTCGTCGGCTCGGCGGCCGGCCTGCGCGCGGCGACCGGGATCCCGTCCTACGACGCGTCCAAGGCCGCGCTGCTCGGCCTGTGCCGCCAGGTCGCGCGGGAAGGGATGGCGAGGTTCATCCGGGCCAACCTGGTAGTGCCGAGCCTCGTCGACACCCCGCTCGGCCGCGAGGCGACCAGTAACAACCCGGCCCGCACGGCCAGGAGGCTGCCGTTCGGCCGCCAGGCGACAGCGTGGGAGGTCGCCTACGCGACGGTCTGGCTGCTCAGCGATGAGTCGAGCTACGTCAACGCCTTCCCGCTAGTACTCGACGGCGGCATGCTCAGTTTCGGGTGACTGCCCCGCCCTGACCGAGGCGGTGACCGCCTGGTCCAGCCCGGACTTACCCCTGGCCCGGTCAGGTTGACGGCAATTAACATAAGCAAGTAATATAAGCACGTTATGGAAACTAAAGCGGGCGACCCGCAAGCCGCCGACGTGGCTGCCGGGCTTGAGCGGCTGCTGGTCCTGATCCGCTGGCTGAGCCCGCCAGGCCTGTCGCTGACCTCAGCCGCGACGCTGTCCGCGCTGGAGCGGTCAGGCCCTTACCGCCTCACGGTGCTGGCGGCTGAGCAGGGTGTGACGCAGCCCGCGATGACCCAGCTCGTCGCCAAGCTGACCGAGCAGGGACTGGTCTCCAGGTCGGCTGACCCGGCCGACGGCCGCGTCGTGCACGTGCGGATCACCGCCGCCGGCCGCGAATTTGTCGCACGCCGCCGCACCGCCAGGGCCGAGAAACTGTCAGGCCTGCTGGCCATGCTCAGTCCGGCCGAGCAGGCCGCGCTCGCGGCCGCAGTGCCGGCGATGAACGCGCTGGCCGGTTTCCAGCGCGCCGGCCAGCTGGCTGCGGCCGGGAATCCAGCAGCGAATTAACGAGCAGGATCCGGGCGCTGACGCCCGGCACCGGAGACGGAGAAACCTCATGAGCGGGAACGCGGTCAGCCCATTCCGGCAGCCGAAGGCGGTGTTCGCGGTCGCCTTCGCCTGTGTCGTGTCCTTCATGGGCATCGGGCTGGTCGACCCGATCCTGCCTGCCATCTCGCACCAGCTGCACGCCTCGCCGAGCGAGGTGACGCTGCTGTTCACCAGCTACCTGGTGGTGACGGCGGTCGCCATGCTGATCACGAACTGGGTATCGAGCCGGATCGGCGCCAAGCGCACGCTGATTGCCGGGCTGACGCTGATCGTGATCTTCAGCGCGCTGGCCGGCGCATCCCCGTCGATCAATGCCATCATCGGCTTCCGGGCCGGCTGGGCGTCGGCAACGCCCTGTTCATCGCGACCTCGCTGGCTGTCATCGTCGCCTCCGCCAGCGGCGGGTTCTCCGGCGCCATCGTGCTGTACGAGACCGCGCTCGGCCTCGGCATCGCGGTCGGCCCGCTGCTGGGCGGCGTCCTCGGCGAGATCAGCTGGCGCGGTCCGTTCTACGGCGTCGCCGCGCTGATGGCCGTAGCACTGATCGCCACCATCGTGCTGGTCCAGCCGGTGCCGCTGCCGGCCACCAAGACCGGCCTGTCGGCGCCGCTGCGCGCGCTGAAGCACCGCGGGCTGCTGACCTTGTCGCTCACCGCACTCTGCTACAACTGGGGCTTCTTCACGGTGCTCGGCTACGCGCCGTTCCCGATGAACCTGAGCCCGATCCGGCTCGGCCTGGTCTTCACCGGCTGGGGCATCATGGTCGCCGTCTTCGCCGTCTTCGGCGCGCCCCGGCTGCAGGCCAGATACGGCATCGCGAGGACGATGTACGCCAACCTCGCGGCCTTCGCGGTCGTGATCCTGGTGATCGCGATCTGGACCACCGACCGCGCCGTCCTGATCCCGGCGGTCATCGTGTCCGGCATCTTCATCGGCGTCAACAACACCGTCACCACGCAGGCCGTGATGACGATCGCACCGGTGGACCGGCCGGTCGCTTCCGCCGCCTACAGCTTCGTCCGCTTCATCGGCGGCGGTATCGCCCCGTACGCCGCGGGCCGGCTGGTCATTGCCCTGAACATCCACGTTCCCTTCTTCATTGCCGCGGGCGCCGTCGTGGCCGGCATCGTCATCCTGACCACCGTCCGGCAGGCGCTCAAGGACGCGGAGCGGGTGCAGGCCGAGCAGGTCACGGCACCCGGGCAGGGCGGCATCGCGCGGCCGGCCGAGCGGATCGTGCCGGTGCCGGCCGCGTCCGGCGGCTGGAGCGCCGGCCAGCTCGCGGCCGACGGCCACCCCGCGCTCGTCGTCGTCGCCGCCGTCGACGACTCGCCAGTCGCCGAGATGGTCACCGAGGCGGCAGGACGGCTGGCGGCCGGGCACGGCCTGGCCGTGCATGTCGTGCACGCGCAGGAAGCCGCGACCGCGGGCGACGTCGGTCTCGACGGCGAGACGTTGTCCGCCGCCAGGGCGATGGTCGGCCGCCACCTGGACCAGCTTGCCGCGCATCATGTCCCGGCCGAGGGGCAGATCCTGCTGCACGCCGCAGATCACGGCGCCGCGGGCCGGATGCTGGCCGAGTACGCCAGTGCGGTCGGCGCGATCAGCGTCGTCATCGGAGCCCCGCGACACGGCGGACTGGCCACGCTGATGGACGCCAGCACCAGCAGCGAGTTGCTGCGGCACACCGAGAGCAACGTCCTGATCGTGAACCCGGCCGCGCCACTGCCAGCGGCCGGGCTGCGCGCGGCACCAGCGCGCGCGACCAAGGCAACCGCAACCGCGTAGCCTGCCCACGGCAGGGTCTCGGTCACGTCAGGTGTCGACCGCGATGATGCCGGCGCCTGCCATCCGGGTCAATACCGTGCGCCGGCCGGCGTGCTCGCCGGAGGCTGCGTAGGATCCGGACGTATCACGACGTCGCGCCCTTACTGCGCGATACTTTGCTGAGCACAAGGAGACCTGATGTCCGTAGTCGTCGTTGCCACGATCGTGCCAGTCGCCGAGCACCGCGATGCAGTCATCGCCGCGTTCAAGGAGGTCATCGAGCAGGTGCACGGCGAGGACGGCTGCGAGCTTTACAGCCTGAACGAGGCGCCGGACCGATTGATCATGATCGAGAAGTGGGCGAGCCCCGAGGCGCTCGCCGCGCACAGCAAGGGGGCTAACCTCGCCGCGCTCAACCCGAGGCTGGCCGGCAAAGTGGCTGGCCGGCCGGAAGTTATCGTGCTGCAGCAGGTGCCGGCCGGCGACTCGGTCAAGGGCGCGCTCTAAGTCACGGCGGCGGCTTGGGTGGTGCCTGCAGGAGCCTGGCCGACTCGCGCGCGGCCTCGATGACCTCGGCGATGGTCAGGCCGAGTACCTGAGCCGCCTGGCGCGCATCGGCGTACTCGGGCTGCACGGTGATCGCCACGCCATCCAGCAGCCCCCGCTTCACCTGGACGGACTGCCCGCCTACCTCGACGCGCACCACGTCTCGTGGCAGCGAGAGGCGCTCGAGCTCCTGCACCCTGACGCCGAGTGTCGTGGTCACCGTCAGCAGCGTGCGCACCACTGCCTCGACGGTGTCAGGCCGGTCAGCGCGCTGACGACCTGAGCCGGCCTGCCGGTCCGCATCAAGGCGGGGGTCAGCCAGCAGTCCAGGGCCCGCCGTTCGCAGGCCTCGAGGGCGTCCGGCCACAATCGCGGATCGAGGTCGTCGACGGTGGCCTCCACCAGCCGGAGTGACGCGCAGCCAGGACGGCGCCGGCCAGCCTGGCTCGCCGAGATACCCGGAGCACGTTCGGATGACCGGCCGGATCCCGGCTGCCCGCGCCGTACCCGGCCGCCGCACCACCATAGGCCGGCATCGCCCCCCAGCCAGCCGCCAGTGCGGCCAGCAACGCAGCACCGGTCGGCGTGCAGACTCGCCCTCGCCCGGACCCGCGCCGGCGGGTGCTCCTGCGACGGCGAGCAGCTCGACGACCGCCGGGACCGGCACTGGCATGCGCCGTGCGCCGTGCCGACGGTGCCGCTGCCCAGCCCGACGCACTGACGGTGACTGCTGCGCCCGGATCCAGCAGTCCGAGCGAGTGCAGCGCGACCGCGCAGCCGATGACGTCTGCCAGCGAGTCCAGCGCGCCGACCTCGTGGAACTCGACCTGCCCGGCCGGAACGCCGTGTGCCCTGCGATTCAGCGTCCGCCAGCAGGCCGAATGCGGTCGCCGCGAACTCGGGCCGCCGGCTCGGCGCAGCTGGACCGCCGGTACCAGGTGCAAGTACCTGCTCAGGGCCCGGCGATGCACGGTACTCGGCGCCGCGTCGACGATGGCCTGCCGGCGCGCAGCCCGTGCCGCCGACGTTGTCGCACCGCAAGGCGACGGGCTCGCCGGCCGCGTCGCTGAGCCGCCGCAAGGCAGCCGTCACCGCCTCCTGGTCGGCGCCCGCGTCGAGCAGCGCCGCCAGCAGCATGTCCCCGGCCGCCCCGGCGCTGGCGTCGATCCAGCCGCCTCGCTCACCGGGCCGGGCCCGCCCGGCGCGCTATCCGGGCTGCCGCGATCCGCGGCGCCGAAGCCGTTGTCGATGTTGACGACCGCTCAGACCAGGAGCGCAGGCGTTGAGCATGGTCAGCAGCGCGGCCAGCCCGCCGAGGGAGGCACCGTAGCCGACGCTTGTCGGCACGGCGATCACCGGCGTGCCGACTAGCCCGGCGATAACGCCCGGCAGCGCTCCGTCAGTGCCGGCCACAGCCACGATCGCATCCGCCGCCGCGAGGTGTCCAGTTGCGAAAGCAACCGGTGCAGGCCTGCCACGCCGACATCGGGGATCAGGTCGCGGCCGCCCCGAATACTGCCGGCAGTGACCATCGCCTCTTCGCTACCGGCAGGTCGGAGGTGCCGGCCGTGACCACCGCCACCGTGCCGCGCGGCGGCGGCAGCGGGCCGAGCACCACGGTCTGGCCGATATCGTCAACCAGCGCTGCCGGGAACTCGCTGCCGGCAGGCGGCCCTGGTCTGCTCGCCGCAGCGGGTCGCCATGACCGCGCGGCCAGGATGCGCGGCCGCCAGTTCGCCGAGCGACGCCACCGTCTGCGCCGGGGTCTTGTGCGAGCCAAGAACCACTTCGGGATCGCCAGTGCGGCGCAGCCGGTCAGTGTCCAGCCGGGCGAACCCGATGTCGCGCGCGGGTCAGGCTAGTCATTAACGAATCGTGTCATGATGGAGCATGCAGGATCAGCGCTCTGCGGAATCAGCGCAGGCCGGTTACCCGCGTTATGCCGCATTGCTTGACTGGTTTCAACGGACCACGCAAGGTAACCGTCGCCTTCTCAGGCGGAGTGGATTCTTCCCTGGTCGTGGCCGCTGCGGCGCGCGCGCTTGGCCCGGCCCGTGTACATGCTGTCACCGCGGTTTCTGAATCACTGCCGGCCGGGATGCTCACTGCCGCGCGGCAGCTCAGCCGGAATTCTTGGTGTCCGGCATTCTGAACTGCGACGCGAGAAATGGATAATCCCGGTTATTCCGCGAACGGGCCTGATCGGTGTTATTTCTGCAAGGCCACGCTGATCGATACGGTCGCTGCGCTCGGCCATCTGGGCGACGGAGAGCTGCTGGTCACCGGTACCAACGCGGACGACCGTCAAGGCGGGCTGGCGGCCCGGGATCAGAGCCGCCGCAGAACGCGGCGCAGGCACTCCGCTGGCGGATACCGGCATGGGGAAAGACGCGTGCGCGGCTGAGCCGCAGTGGCACCTGCCGTCCGCCGACCTTCCGGCCAGCCCGTGCCTGTCCAGCCGGATCGCTTACGGCATCCAGATCACCCCGGCCCGGCTGGCCAGGGTCGATGCTGCCGAGCAGGCAGTGCGCCGGCGCTGGCCCGGTCCGGTGTCATCAGCCGGGAACTGCGCGTACGAGACCTGGGCGAGCAGGTCGGGTCGAGGTCGATGCCGGGCAGTCGAGGCCGTCGGCAGCTCCCGGCCGTTGGGCACGCGGTCGTCGGCCGCCGGTTTCGGCGAGGCGCACTGCAGATCGGCGTCTTCAGTTCCGGCTCGCTGAATCGGCGTTGCCAGCGGACCTGCGATTCCGCTGACCACCAGCCGGAGGTTAGCCCTGGCTACTCCGGCCTGGCGCCAGGTAGGGGATTGTCTGCGGCCCTTCCGGCAGCACGCAGACTCGCGCGGTACCGCCGAGCCGGCGCTCTCGGCGGCGATCGTCGCGCTGATGTCTGCAGTCTGGGCGAGATGCGCTTCGGCCAGGTCGGCATCCGACAGGTAAGACGTATGCATGATGACAGTGCTTCGCGTCTGAATCTGCGCCTGGATCTGCACCTGCCATTGATCGGGGATGGTCACGGCGCGGCCGGCGATCTCGTCCAGCAGTGCCTGCGGCGTCGCCGCCGACGTGAGCACCTCCCGGTAGGAACCGTGATCCGGGTAACCGTCACGGCACTCGGCCGCGCAGATGATCATTCCGCCGTCGCGCACGACCCGGCTCGCGGCTGACATGCCTTTCACCGACTGGTAGAGGTTCTGATCGAGCGGATAACCAGAGCCGGTCGTCACGACGATGTCGAACGGCGCTGCCAGCGGCCGCATGGCCAGGTTCCTGGCGGCGCGGGTGGCGGCCGCGTGCATCGGCAGGATGTCGCCGCCGAACGCCGCCACTATCTGCTTGTGCCGGTTGAGCACCACGTCGAGCGCGAAGGTGACGCCGGTGCCTGCCGCGATCGCGCGCACGTCGTCGTGGACCGGATTGCCCTCGGTAATGCCCCAGGTCGCCGACGGGTGGCCGATCCGGGCCGCGTCGTGCAGCACGAGCACGGTATCCAGGCCGGCGAGGCCAGGCGCCACCATCTTGGGCCCGCCGGAGAACCCCGCGAAGAAATGCGGTTCCACGAAACCAGTGGTGATCTTCACGTCGGCGCTGACCCATTCGCTGTTGAGCCAGACCGGGACGTCAGCGCCGTAGCTGCCCATCCAGGTGAGCCGGGCCGAGTCGCGGGCGTCGTGATTGACGATGCGGACCTTGTCGACGACGTCATCGCCGAACATCACCCTGAGCTCGGCCTCGGTGTTCGCCCGGTGGGTGCCGGTCGCAACCAAGATCACGATGTCGGCGCTGTCAATGACCGGTTCGAGCTCGGCAAGAACTGCCGGGATCATCAGGCTGCTGGGCTGCGCCCTGGTCCCGTCGCACACCGAGATGGCGACCGACTGACCGGGGCGGACCCGGTCGGCCAGCGGCGGCCCGCTGACCGGAGATCGCAGCGCGGCGGTAAGCGCCGCGGCGCTGTCCGGCACCGCGGCAGCATCGTGCGGGTAGACGACCTCGGCGTCGTCGGGTACCGAGATGTCCAGGCCGTCGTCGCCGTAGGACAGCCGTACCTGCGCGGTCACTCCGGCCTGAGCGTTCCGCCGGCCACCCGGCCGGTCCACTCGATCAGCGAGCCGATGACCTCGTCCCTGTTGACCTCATTCAGGATCTCGTGCCGGGCCAGCGGATAAGTGACCACGGTGACGTCGGTCAGGCCCGCCGCCGCCAGCCGGTCAGTCAGCGGCGTCAGCAGCGCGAGGCCGCCGTTGACCGGGTCCATCTCGCCCACCGCGATATAGACGGGCAGGCTGTCTCGAAGCGCGCCGACCTGGGCCGGATCCGCAAGCCGCCGGGCACCCGCGAACATCTGCCTGGCCGACTCGGTATCGATGCCGAAGCCGCAGAGCGGATCGGCCACGTAGGCGTCCACGATCGCCTCGTCGCGCGACAGCCAGTCGTAGTCCGTCCTCGCCGGCTGAAACGGCGCGTTGAACATCGCCAGGTCCAGCGGCTGATCAAGGTCGAGGGCGGGCTCGAGCAGGTCGATTACCGCGGTGCCGGTGAGCATCGACGCCGTCGATGTCCTCGCTGTGGTCCAGCAGGTACTGCTGACGGCGAACGAGCCCATGCTGTGCCCGAGCAGGATTACCGGCAGGCCCGGCTGCTCTGCCCTGACCCGCGCTGGTCAGCAGCCCTATGTCGTCCGACCAGGCCTGGCCAGCCGCCCTGTCCCAGGTTGCCAGGCCGCGGCGATGATGCTCCCGCCGTGGCCGCGATGGTCCTGCGCGTAGACGACATAACCCGCCCGGTTGAGCGCCCCGCGACGTGCTCGTACCGCCGGGCATGCTCGCCCATGCCGTGAGTGATCTGCACGGCCGCAGTCGGAATCACGGCCGCGTCCCACCGGTAGGCGGTGATCTGTGCGCCGTCCGCCGACCATAAGTGAAGGTGCTCGGTGCCATGGGAGAGTCCCCTCTTGACCTTGACCAACGCCTTAGCCAGCCCGGCACCAGGGTAAAGAGTGACGCCGTCGGCCAGGACAGCGGGATGCCTGGCTCCTGGGCAGGCATCCCGCCGCCGCTCACGTGCCTGCCGTCCCCGGCAGGTCCACTCTGCTCACGTCATCTGGCTGCACGTCATCTGGCTGTCGCATCATCTGGCCGGTTACGGGTAGCTGGCCAGGTCTACTGGCTCTACCACCGGACCCGGGTTGGTGGACGTAGCAGGCCCGCCGGTCCCGTTGATAATCGAATTGTCACCGCCGGAACCCGCGATCCAGACGGCAAACAGGTTATGGAACTGGACGCCTGGCGGTTCGGCGCCTGGAACGCCTCGGTCTCGAACAGGTTGCCGTGGTGTTGGTGAAGACGACGTAGCTGCCCATGCCGTAGCCATGGAAGGTCTTCACGTTAGGCGTCACCAGGAAGGCCGGATACCCGAGCTGGCTAGCCGAAGCCTGCCATGTCCGCCTGGCTTGGCGGGTCGTAAGGCAGTTCGTTCTGGAAGAACACCTCGGTGCCGCCCTGGCCACTCCAGATCACTTCGTTCTTCTGGTAATGCTCGACGGCCAGCCCGTAAGCGGTGACGTTGCTCCCCGTGACGACGACGCCGGTGTCGCCGATGTTCTGCGCTCCAGCCCACTGCGTTGCCGTGATCAGCACGCCAGGCCCAGACATCATCGATGATCGAGTTATCGGCGTTGTCGAGCAGGCTGACGCTCGCCGACACATGGTCGTGTCTCGGCGCCGCCGATGCGGAAGAAGACGTCCTGGATGGTGTCCGGATCAGCAGCGGTGCCGCCGCCGAAGCCGGGAACCCCGACCGACAGAAGCACAGGTGAGTTGTCCGGCCCCGCGTCGAGGATCAGCCCGGATAGCCTTGACCCCGACGTTGGGGGGACCACCAGGCCGCATTGCCGTGCTGTGGGATCAGCGTCGCGAACCCCAGGCCCATGCACGACGGTACCGGGCCGGCTCACCACGATCGGATGCGCCAGGTTGTAGACACCTGGAGTCAGGATCAGGTCCTTGCCCAGTGCCAGTGCGACGTTGATGGACGCCACTGGTGTGCTCAGGACTCGCGATGAAGAACCTCGACAGCGGCACCGACCTGCCGGACTCGGTGCCGCCCGCCCAGGACGGGCCTGATGAGTTGTGCTGGACGGCCGGGACGAACACCTCGCTGGCTGCCGCCGGCGCCGGTGTACAGGAACGGCGCGTCCTCTGTCACCGGGCTCGTCGGCAGGACCGTGTTCTGCTCGCACTGGCCGGTGAAGACCGGGGCCGGAGCACCGACATCTCCGGAGAAGACGTTGTTCCACAGGCCGCCCGGGCAACCACTCGCTGCGCCGATGTCGCTGTTGCGAATGATGTACTGCTGGTTGCCGAGGGTCTCGACGGAGCCGCTGATCTGGCTGTCGGCGATGAACCCACCGCTGGCGAAGTTGTTCGCTCGCGCAGTAGTCCTGCGCGACGATGTTGCCGTTGATGATCGCGCGGCGGATCGGAGCTGCCTGCGACGCCGCCCAGAGCTCGGCGGTGTTGTCGCAGCCAGCGCCGAACGGATCCAGGCTCGGCGGCGCGTACGTCGGGCGGCGTGATCGGCAGGTCGACGTTCAGCGTCAGATTCGAGAGCGACCGCCAGAAGTTGTCGTCGGCGTTGCAGTCCGACGTCCCGGCGGTGCACAGGTTATTGAAGACGTCGATGGCGCCGTCGATGACGGTGTCCGACGGCAGGTAGCCCAGGCCCGCCACCTGCGTGTAGTAGCCGACCTGGAAGACCAGCGGATCCGCGGCAGATCCGTAGGTCCCCGGCTCGAAGAACACGCGCGTACCGGTCGCTGCCGAACTGACTTCCGACCGGGACCTGCTGCGTGGCGATGGCGTTCAGGTCAGCCTGGATAGTTGCCTGACCCATGCCGGGGCGGAAAACGCACACGTCGGGACCGAAGGCGGCAACGTTCGCGCCTGGGCACAACGAGGTGTCGGCCATGGCGGCCGGGACTGCGGCTGCCACGGTCGCGGCGGCGGCCGTCAGCCCGGAGACGGCCAGCGCCGCAGCGGCTAACAGGGCAATGCGCCGACGCCGGCCGCGGCGTCTGAGTTTCTGGTGGATATCTCGGCGGGGCGGGAGCGGGGCTTGAGCGAATCCAGACTGGCTGGCTTCACGCATGACAGTTTGCCTCCTTTGCCGGTCGCTGGAGCACGCGCGCTCCGCCGTTTCGCCTGCCGAGGCGAAAACGGCTCATCTCAGGTGAGAGCAGGACTCACCGGATACCGCGATCCTCGGCCCGGACTCACCGGCCGTCAAGATGTAACCGGTTACATTTTTGCCAGGAACTGCCGCGTCGCGCCCTAGCGAGGCAGGACCGGCAGCACGATGTGCGCCTGGTGCGCCGCGTCCGCGAAGATCTCGAACTTGTTGGCCAGGCCCGACGAGGTCACGCCGAACGGCTCGCCGGTACCGAAATTGCGCGCATAGCGAGGGAACGCACCTCCGCTGACCTGCAGCCGGATCTGGTGCCCGGCCAGCATCCGGTACGCGGTCGGGAACAGGTCGAGGTCGACGGCGAGGACTGCGTCGTCACCGACCTGCACGTCCTTGGCCGGAACTGTCGACGGGCTCAGCCGCCGGATCCCGTCCACCACGTTGCGGGAGACGCCCTTGTCGTCGACGTCGCACAACCGGACGTAGATGTCGGCGTGCTCGTGCTCGGTGCGCACGAAGATGCGAGCGCTGACCGGTCCCACCAGATCCTGGTCAGCGGCCAGTGGTTCAGAAGTGAAGGTCAGGACGTCTGACCGTGCCTCTACCGCCGCGTTGTCTGCTTGCTTGCCGGGCGGCGACAGGGTCGGACCGCCAGGCGACGGTGTCGGGTCAGCCGGGTCGTAAGTGAACAGGGCAGGCCGGGAGTCGCCGGTCTCGGGCTCGGTACTCAGCTGGCCGGACGTCCGCAGGTAGTAACTAGTCCCTGCGCTGCCTGGCGGCGGCCACTGGTCGAACTCGAGCCAGCTGTCGGCCTGCTGCAGATACAGCTTGACCGGCCCGTCCGACGGCGGCGGAGCGCCGTTCAGGTGGTGGTTCAGCCAGCCGATGTCCTCGTGGGCCATGGCCTTGAACTCACCGGGCTCGCCGTGCAGCCAGGGCCCGACCGTCAGCCGCGCCGTGACGCCGGCGGCACGGACGGCCGCGTAGTCACGCAGCTGCTCGGCCAGGAACAGGTCCCACCAGCCGGTCACCATGCTGACCGGAGGCAGCCTGGTCAGGTCGGCGCCATCGTGGTCGACGCCGGCCCAGAAATCGTCGGCGGGATCGGCATGCTCGACGAAATCCCGCCAGAACGCCACAGGCGCGCCCGGCCACGTCGATGTCCGCGGCCTGCAGCGGCAGCTTGCGCAGCGCTTTGCGCATCCGCGCTGCCTGCACCGGGTTCGGCACGATGGCCAGCGGACCACGTTCCTGCCTGCCGATCTGGCCACTCCAGTTCAAGGCGTTACGCAGGCCAGGAGCGTAGTGCTCGTAGAACGCCGCGGTGATTCTGGCCGCGGTGATGTTGAGCGACACCGACTCCAGCGGCGGTTCGACGTACGGGGCGATTGCCCACTGCGTGTGGCCCAGGTAACTGCCGCCGGTCATCGCCACCCTGCCGTCGCACCACGGCTGCTGGCGTAGCCAGGCCACGGTGGCCAGTCCGTCGTCCTTCTCGTGCAGGAAGGGCCGGAACTGCCCGCCTGAGCCGAAAGTGCCGCGGGTGCTCTGGATGAAGACCTGGAAGCCGCGCCTGGCGATGGGGGCGGCGAATACGGTACCGGCTAGCCCGGCGCGGCCGTACGGGCACCTGATCAGCACGACCGGCATCGGCGCGTCGCCCGCCGGGCGGTAGTGGTCGCCGAGCAGCACGACGCCGTCGGGCATCGGCACGCCGACGTCACGCCGCAGGACGAACCGCCGTCCGGGACCTGACAAGCCGAAGGCCCGGTCTACTGCCAGGCCGCCGATGCGCGAGAGTGGGTTCATGTGCTCGCCTCCGCGACCAGGCTAGCCGCGGTCGAGCGGAGATGACATAGCTCAGGGTCAGTCCAGGCGCCGCGCGTCGCGCGCCGGGCCAAGCTGTTCGACACCATCGCGATCCTCGCGATCTTGATGCATTCCTGGGCTGCTATGCCGCAGATGTCAAGATCAGGGATTTCGACGGCAGTCATGATGGACCGCCACGAGGGAATGCGGGCGATGTACGGCCCGCTCTTTCGCGACAGCCCCGATCTGCGGCTGGAGACCCCCGGCCGGATGGTGGTCGGTGACTACGTCATCGACGAAGAGGACCTCAGCGGCTTCGTCTTCGAGGGATTCCCGACGGCGATCCATGGCACCGTGGTCTGCCTGGTCCGCGACGGGCTGATCCGGCAGGTTCAGCTGCTGACCTGATCGGCCGCTCCGGTCGCCTGCTCGCGCAGCCACTCCAGCGCGCCAGGCGCCGCGTCGAGCACGGTAATGTGACCGGCCTGCGGCACCAGCCGCAGTTCCGCAGCAGGGCAGCGGGCTGCGAGCCATTCGCCGTGCGCGCTCGGCACCATGCGATCCGCGCTGCCGTGCATGATCAGCACCGGCACCGTCACGCTGGCCGGGTCGAATCCCCATGGTCTGGCGCCGGCCAGCAAGTCCTCGACCATCGCGTCCTGGCCCTGCTCCATCGCCGCGCCGGCCACGCCGGCCAGCCACGACCACCGGCCGCCGAGCGCCTCTTCGTCCGCCGCGGTGAACGAGTCGGCATCGAACTCCGCGCTCGCCAGGTACTCCTCGAGCGCCGCCCGTCCGGCGGCGGCAGCCCGCTGCTCGCCTATCCCGTAGGCGCTCCAGCCGGCCAGCCAGTCCAGGCCGTCGGCCGCCGGCGGTGCCGGGGCCGAGATGCTGACGACAGCCGCGACCCGGTCTGCCAGCAGCGCGCCGCATGCCAGCGCGTTCGGGCCGCCGCCGGAGTGGCCGAGGACGACGAGCCGCCGGCGCCGATGGCATCGGCGATGCAGGCGATATCGGCGGCGGTCGCAGCGATGTCCCGGTCCGGGCTCGGACTCGAGGCGCCATAGCCTGGCCGGTCGTAGGAGACCCACCGCAGGTCGTTGTCGGCCGCGGCCTGGAAGAGCGGCTCAGGCGGAGATCCGAGGTTCGGCGTGCCGTGGTGCCACAGCACAGGCAGACGCGAGTCGGAGGAACCCCCGCCGGTGTCGTAATAGTGCAGCGTCCGCCCGTCACCGAGGGTGAGATCAGCTTCTGTCACCATGCTGACTGAGCCTAATCGCACTGGATCGTCCGTATCGTAGGTCTATCAGCCGCACGGGCGAAGGGCGGAGCGGTGGCACCGGACATCAACCTGGTCGATCCCGACACCTACCAGCGCGGCGGTCCGCCGCATGAGCAGTTCGCCTGGCTGCGGGCTAACGCGCCGGTGTTCTGGCATGCCGATGGCGGCGAACCAGGCTGGCCTGGCTTCTGGGCAGTGAGCAGACATGCCGAGATCGGCTATCTGTCCCGCCATCCTGAGCTGTTCTCGTCGCAGCGGCGGCTGTGCCTGTTCGGCGAGGTACCAGAAGAGCACATCCAGCTGCAACGGCTGATGATGCTGAACATGGACCCGCCGCAGCACACCCGGCAGCGGGCGTTCGTGAACCGCGGGTTCACACCGCGGATGATCGCGCAACTCGAGAAACACATCACGGAGATCTGCGACTCGCTGCTCGACGAGATTCAGGACCGAGGTCACGCCGACTTCGTCACCGACATCGCCGCGCCGCTGCCGCTGTGGGTGATCTGCGAGCTGGTCGGCGCGCCGGTAGCAGACCGCGGGCGCATCTTCGAACTGTCCAATGTCCTGATCGGTTCCGCTGACCCTGAGTTCCAGCTCGAGCCGCAGGCCCAGCAGAACGCGGCCGCGGAGATCTACGCCTACGGCGCGGCGCTAGCCGAACGCCGCCGGGCGGACCCGGCCGACGACATCGTCACCAAGCTGCTCCAGCCCAACGAGCACGGCGAGGCACTGACCAGCGATGAGTTCGACCTTTTCTTCCTGCTGCTGACGGTGGCGGGGAACGAGACGACCAGGAACGCGGCGGCCGGCGGCATGCTGGCGCTGTTTGAGCATCCGGAGCAATGGCAGCGGCTGCTGGCCGACCCTGGCCTGATTCCGACCGCCGCCGAGGAAATCGTCCGCTGGGTCAGCCCGGTGAACCTGTTCCGCCGGACCGCCACGCGCGACACCGAGCTGGGCGGCCAGGCCATCGCGGAAGGCGACAAAGTCGTGGTCTTCTACGCCTCGGCCAACCGCGACGCGGACGTCTTCGCCGCGCCCGACCAGTTCGACGCGGGCCGCGACCCGAATCCGCACGTCGGTTTCGGCGGCGGCGGCCCGCATTTCTGCCTTGGCAGGCACCTGGCCGCGCTCGAATTGCGGATCTTGCTGCAAGCGCTGACCGAGCGGATGCCCGCGATCCGGCTCGATGGCGAACCGAGCAGGCTGCGGTCGAACTTCATCAACGGCATCAAGCACATGCCGGTGCGCTTCTGACGCCCGCTGGCTGACTGCCAACCGGCGCGGAGGAGACTGGCGACCATGGGTTACGAGTACTCGCGTTTCTGGCGCGGCCTGACGATCGCGGCCGTACCGGTGGCGCTGCGGGCGCTGCTGACCAAGGAATGGCACGGCCAGCAGCACGTCCCGCGTGACGGCGGTCTGATCGTGGCCGCCAATCACATCTCAGAAGCCGACCCGTTGGCCGTGTGCCATTACCTGTATCGCAGCGGCCGTTATCCGGTCTTCCTCGCCAAGGACGCGCTGTTCGGCAAGGGGTTCGTCGGCGCGGTCGTGCGCGGTTCCGGTCAGATTCCGGTGCAGCGCGGCGGCGCCAGCGCGGCCGAGGCACTGCGGCCCGCGGAGGAGGCCCTCGCCGCCGGCCAGTGCCTGGTCGTGTACCCGGAGGGCACCTGCACGCGCGATCCCGACCTGTGGCCGATGACCGGGCAGACAGGCGCGGCGCGGCTGGCGCTCACCACCGGGACACCAGTAGTGCCGCTGGCGTCGTGGGGAGCGCATGAGCTGCTGCCCTACCGCAAAGGCGAGAAGGGCGGCCTGGCGGCGACGCTCAAGCCCGGCTTCCATCCGTTCCCGCGCAAGAAGGTCACGCTGATCGCCGGTCCCGCGGTGGACCTCAGCCGGTACCGGGACCTGCCGCTCGACGCGGCGACCTTGCGCGCGGCCACGGCCGACATCATGCACTCGATCGCCGTGCTCGTCGGCGAGTTGCGCCACGAGCAGCCGCCGGCTGAGCTCTACGACCGGCACCACGCCAAGCAGGACCAGGAACGTGGCGAGCGGCCGCCGGTGCCCGACGAGGCCGGCTAGTTACCGGGCTCCCTGAGCAACGAGCCGTCCGGCGCTGACTTGCGCCAGTACTGCAGTCCGTCGGAGCACTCCCTGACGTGACGATGCTCAGCCTTCCTGGCCCAGGGCCGCCGCGAGGCGGGTCCGCTGCACGTCGGTCAGGCTCGTGACCGGGACGCGTCGTCCGTCGATTTCTACTTCGATGTCCTTTACCTTGCCTCGTCGCGCACCCGGCAGGTAGAGGTCACTGACGACCGCCTTTGGTCAATGCCGCCGACCGGCCAGCCCGGAAGCGCTTCGGCTTCAGGATACGATCGCGCAGGCGGCGCGCGCCGACCGCGGCCGGACCAGGTATAGGCCGGCCGCCAGCCGAGTACATCCCTGGCTACCGAGCAGTCGACCAGGGCCTGCCAGGGATCGGCGGCATAACGGGCCGCCTGCGTAACCGGCACGCCCGGTGCTAGCCTGGCCGCCAGTTCGAGGGCTGGCGCGGATCCCGCGATATCGGCGGCGCACAGCACCGCCCGGACATGACCGGTGGTCGGCACGCTCAGCGCGCGTTCCACCGCGGTAGCGACATCGCGGGCGTCGACGAACGCGCCGTATTCCCAGTGCGGCTGCCATTCCGCCGCCGGATCTGCGCGGCGCCGCTGCTCGACCGTCTGGTAGAAGTCAGGGCCCCAGACATGCACGGGCCGCAGCGAGACGACCGGAATGCCGCTGCGGGCGGAGAATCCGTCACACAGCTCCTCAGCCAGCCGTTTCGACAAGCCGTACGGGCGCATGGCGCGCCGCGGGTGATCGTCGTCGATGGGGAAGTAGTCGGGCAGTTGCTCACCCTCGGCGGTGCCGAACACCTGCATGCTGGAGAAGCTGACGATCCTGGCGACACCCGCAGACTCCGCCGCAAGCAAAGCGTGCCAGGTGCCGAGTACGTTGACCGCCATGATCTGCTCCGGGCTGCCTCCGCTGTCATTCGCGATAGCGCCGAGGTGCACGATCGCAGAACAGCCGTCGGCAGCCCGCCGCACTGCGACGGCGTCGAGCAAGTCCTGGCCGTCGGCGAGATCGAACCCGGCCACGTCGTGGCCAAGCGCGCGCAGCCGGGTCGCCACCGACACGCCGACGTTGCCGCGATGGCCGGTCACAAGTATGCGCATGGACCCTATGATGCGGCCAGCCGGGCCAGGCCGCGCAGCTGATGATCGGGGAGGCGCGTCAGGTTACGTTCTGGTCAACGCCAGGACGGTTGCTCGCCGGGAACTCAACCATGGAAATGATCCGGCTGGCCATGAACCTGGCCGTCCGCACCGGCGTACCCGTCCTCGTCACCTCGCTGACCTCGACCAGACCGCGCCGGTTCGCAATCTCGACCCGGCGCCCGGCCCGTGTCGCGGTGACATCGTAGGCACGTGTGCCATCGCCGACATCGATCACGATCTCTACCCGGTCGCCTTTCACCGCGCTCTCCCTACGGTCGAACACTCATTCGATACCCGCGCCAGGGTCGGCTGAAACAACCGGGTCGTAGTAGTGGCCGTATTGCCAGGTGGCCGCCTGGATCAGCGCCTCGTCGGCCACGGGTCCGAACCGTGCAGGCGACAGGCCCTCGATATTGATCCTCGAGCTGCCCCGGCTAATGCAGGCCGCAAGCGCCTCGCCGATCGCGGGCGAGGACGAGAAGCCCGACCCGTTGCAGCCGCTGGCGACCCACAGGCCAGGTACATCCGGTACCTTGCCGACCACGAACCGGCCATCCGGGCTCATCGTGAACAGACCGCCGCGATGGTCGGCGACGCGCCCGGCCGCTGCCACCGGCACCTCGGTCTCGACCTGCCGGCCGAAGGAGCGCAGCACGGCGAGGTCGAGCTCTAGGTCATCGGTGCTGAACGAGGCTGGCCTATCGCGCGGATCGACGGGGAGTGGATCTGCCTCGAACCCGCCGACCATCAGCCCGCCACGGGCCGGCCGCAGGTAAACAGCCGCGTCGACGACGCGGCAGATCGGCCCGGCCGCGTCGATGCTGACGTCCGGCTCAGTGATCAGCAGCTGATGCCGGACCGGCACGACCGAGATATCGCCGCCTGCCATCCTGGCGATCTGGCGCGTCCACGCCCCGGCCGCGTCCACCGCGTTCCTTGTCATGATGGTGCGCCTGCTCGTCTCGACTGCCGATACCCGGCCGTTAGACAGGCCTATTCCGGTGACCGCCTCGGCTTCGAGCAGCTCGACCCCGCGCAGACGGCACGCCGCCGCGTACGCCTCGACCAAGCTCCCCGGTTCCTCGATATAGATGTCCTGCGGACACCACAGCGCCAGCTCGCGGCCGTCGCCGCGGTAGCACGCGTTCCGGTCGGCCAGCTCGGCGGGACTCGCCTGGCACACCTCGACGCCCCAGTCGCTGGACTGGCTGGCCTCAGTCCGCAGGTAGTTCTTGTGCGCGTCGGTCCTGGCGATCAGGAAACTGCCAGCGCGCACGACCTCCAGCGGCACCGCGGCCCAGTCGGCGAAGCCGAGTGCCAGATCGATGCTGCGCCGGGCGATCGCCGTGCGCAGTTCGTCTGCCTGCACGGACTTGAAGAGCCCGGCAGCCCGGCCGGACGCCTGCGATCCCGGCGTCGCCCGTTCGACGACTACTACCGACTCGCCGAGCATGGCCGCGTGCAGTGCCGTGCTGAGACCGAGCGCACCAGCGCCTATCACGACGAGATCTGCGTGCATGCCGACATTGTCGCGCAGCCGGCGGTTAGCCCTTCAGCCCGAAGGCGTACACCTTGCCGATGTCGGAGGTCCGTACACGACACCGTTGATGACCGCAGGCGAGGAGAACGTGGCTGACTTCGTGCGGAAGGTCCACTTCAGGCGGCCGGTCGCCTGGCTGACTGCGTAGATCCTGTGCCTGGCGCCGGACAGGTACACCATGCCGTTGCTGACGGCCGGCGAGGAGACTAGGTCGCCGCCAGCGGCGAAGCTCCATATCTTGTGACCATTGTGCGCCTTCAGCGCGTACAGGTCGCCCTGGCCGTTCGGCGAGCCGATATAGACCAGCCGGTCTGCACCGACGGCGAGGACATCTCGAAACTCAGCATGCCGAAGCTCCACAGCTTGCGCAGGCGGTGCGCAGGAGCATGGCACCCTCCCCAAGACTGCGTGCAAGCGCGGGACGGCCAGTGCGTCGAAGCAAAATACACGGCTAACGCATCTTGCCGTCGATCGCGATGGTGCCGCCGCCGGGTCAACAGACCGGGCCCGGCTCACCCTTCATTGGTTCGGGTCGTCAGCCGAGGTCGATGTGCCCCTTCTGTGGAGCCGAAATCAATGAAAAGACGGCTGAGGGGTGGTCCTTCCTTCGGTCAGCGCCCCAGGCCGCCGCGCGACACCAGTTGCTGCGCGATCACGTTGCGCTGGATCTCGTTAGTGCCCTCGCCGACAATCATCAGCGGTGCGTCCCGGAAATAACGCTCCACGTCGAATTCGGTGGAGTAGCCGTAACCGCCGTGGATGCGCACCGCGTTCAGCGCGATCTCCATCGCCGCCTCGGAGGCGAACAGCTTGGCCATCCCGGCTTCCATGTCGCAGCGCTCGCCCGCGTCGTACCGCTCGGCCGCGAACCGGACCAGCTGCCGCGCGGCGGTCAGCTTGGTCGCCATGTCGGCCAGGTACGCGCCGATCTGCTGGTGCTTCCAGATCGGCTGGCCGAAGCTCTCGCGCTGCTGCGAATAGCGCAGCGCGTCGTCGAACGCTGCCTGCGCCACGCCGACTGCCCTCGATGCCACCTGGATGCGGCCGATCTCCAGCCCCTTCATCATCTGGCCGAACCCGCGCCCCGGCTCGCCACCGAGCACCGCGCCGGCGGCCGCGTGGTAGTCGGAGAACGAGAGTTCGCAGCTCTCCACGCCCTTGTAGCCGAGCTTCGGCAGGTCGCGGGACACCACCAGTCCCGGACCGTGCTCGGCGAGCAGGATGCTGATGCCCTGATACCGCGGCCTGGCGGCAGGATCGGTCTTGCACAGCAGCGCGATCAGCTGAGACCGGCGGGCGTTGGTGATCCAGGTCTTGGCGCCGTTGACCAGGTAGCCGTCGCCGTCCGGCCGGGCGACCGTGGTCATTGCCTGCAGGTCAGAGCCGCCGCCCGGCTCGGTCAGGGCCATCGTCGCGCGGACCTCGCCGGTCGCCATCCGCGGCAGGTACCGCTGCTTCTGCTCGTCGGTGCCGAACGTGAGCAGCAGCTTGGCGACCACGGTATGGCCGCCCATCGCCCCGGCCAGGCTCATCCAGCCCCTGGCCAGCTCGGCCGTCACCTCGGCATAACAAGACGTCGACACCGGAGCGTCCCCGTACGGCTCGGGGATCGCCAGGCCGTAGATGCCCAGCGCCTTCATCTGCTCGATGAGCTTCTCGGGGTAGGTGTTAGCGTGCTCAAGGTCGCGCGCGACCGGCCGGACGTCGCGATCGACGAAACTCGGCTACCGTAGCGACGACCGCGTGCTCTTCCGCCGAAAGTCCGCTCACTGCCGCTCCCTGAGACCCGGTGCCACCACGTTTCTGTCTTAACCTTATGAGAACTCCAGCCGCGGCCGAAGGGGCGTGATGACCGATGCCGTCACCTGGCCTGCAAGCCCCCTACTTTGACGAACTGGCAGTCGGTCAGGAGTTCACCGGGGCGCCAGGCCTCACGCTCACGCCCGGCCTGGCCGCCGCCCGGCAGGCGATCACGGGGGAGCGGCTGCCTCTCATGCTCGACCACGTGCTGTGCCGGGAGGTGACAGGGGCCGGGCCGCTGGCGCCGCCCGGCCTGGTCTGGGACGTCGCGATCGGCCAGTCCACCGTGGTAACCCAGCGCGTCAAGGCCAACCTGTTCTACCGGGGGCTGGTATTCCACCGGACACCGGAACTCGGTGACACGCTGCGGACCCGGAGCCGGGTACTCGCGCTGAAGCAGAACAGCGAGCGTGCCGGGCGCGCGCCGACGGGCCTGGCGGTACTGCAGATCACCACGACCGACCAGCACGAGCGGCCAGTGCTTGATTTCTCCCGGTGCGCGATGCTGCCGCTGCGCGATCAGGCCGCGCAGACCGGCCATGCCGACGATCTGGACCTGGTGAGCCTGCCCGCCGAGCCGCAGGACTGGTCCGCGGCGGTCAGGGCTGGAGGCTGCCGATGTTCCCCGGTCGGCTATCTGCCGGGCCGCGGCCAGCTGATCTGCGGCCAGGTCAGAGTTTCGAGGTGGCCGGCGGGGACGTGGTGTCCAGCGCCGCCGAACTGGCCAGGCTCACCCTGAACATCGCCGCGATCCACCATGACGCCGCGGCCGCTGGCGGCCAGCGCCTGGTCTACGGCGGGCACGCCATCGGCCTGGCGCTGGGCCAGGCCAGCCGGGCGCTGCCGTCGATCGTTACGGTGGCCGGCTGGCATAGCTGCGACCACCTGGCCCCGGTCCGCGAGGGTGACACGCTGCGCAGCACGATCACCGTCGAGGGGGTCGAGTACCTGCCGAATGGCGGCGGTCTGGCGCACCTGCGTTCGCTGGTCCGCGCCGACGGGCGCGACGGAGCCGAGCAACAGGACGTCCTCGACTGGCGCTACGTCGCAGTTCTCGGCTAGCCACGTCACAGCAACCGGACCAGGGCGGCGATGGTCAGGTAGGCGCCGAGGAGCATGGCGATCCAGGCCGCGAACTGGATGGCGTGGCTGCCGAGCCAGGCCTGGGCACGCCTGAGCAGCACAGCCGTGCCTTCCGGCCGGATTTCCAGTAGCGCCCAGGGAACGAGGATCAGCAAGAACTCGATGAGGGCGAACACCACTACCGCGGCGATCTGCGTCCCGGTGGAGTAGCGCCCGCTGATGAGGTTGTGCAGCGCGGACAGGTAGGCAGCACCTGGCAGCCCGACGATGACGCCGATCACAAAGGCAAGGCCGAGCCTGGGCTCGCCGAGCGCACGCTGCGCCCAGCTGTTGCCCTTTTGCTTGGTCTTCTTCGGCTTGCCGGCCGATGACTTGCGCTGCCTCGGCAACAGGCCGGTCGCCAGCATGGCGCCGATCGCCAGCAGGATCAGACCCAGCGCCAGGTCAACTCCGGTGCCGATCTGGCGCTGAGTCCTGACCGCGCCGGCCTGCACGAACAGCACATCGACGAGGCCGATCGCGACGGCGACGCCGACACCGCCGGCCACGATGCAGGCGAACATGGCTCGCGGCCGCCGGTTGTCGATCAGCAGCAGGTCCAGGGCCAGCAGCTTCGGGTTCAGGGCTGCGGTAAAGGCCAGGGCAAAGAACGCGGCGTTCATTGACGGTCAGCCGGCGCTGGCAGCTGCCGGCGGTCATCCGCGGTCACCGGTGCGGCATCTTCGCGCTGTCGGAGCTGGCGAGAAGACGGCTGGCCAGCCCGTGGGCGAAGGTCCTCGCGGTCTCCAGGTGGTACTCCTGCAGGTTAGTCGGCGGGATCTTCATCCCGAGGTAGCGCTGCCGGTACTCGCCAGATCCGAGATAACTGATCAGCGATAGCAGCGAGCGCAACTGCCCGCCCTGGTACCGGAAGTAGACACCGCCGGCGAAGACGCCGCCGCGCCTGACGCCGAGCTTGCGCACGGTCGCCAGGTTGTGTCTCCAGTACCGGCGGCAGCAGACCGCAGTGGCGAAAGGCTTGCCGGCCAGGACCCGGCTCGCGACGGCGGATTCCAGGAACGACCGGACCGGCACGTCGGTCGACAGCCACCAGGTCGGAGAGCCGATGCACACCAGGTCGTAGTCCCGCTCGGTCGCCGCGTCAGGAATGGCGATCTGGGCTGCACGGCGCGGCAGCTCAGCCGGGATCATGCCGAGCACCTCCAGGAACGGGTGCGGCATGGGGAACTTGCTGAACCGGCCGCGATAACGGGGGTCAGTGAACTCCAGCGCGGCGAGCTGCGCGTCGCAGCCGCGGTCGCGCAGCACGCCCGCCATCGTCTCGACGACCTTCAGCGTCTGCTGGGTGTAGGTGTAGTAGACGAGCAACACTGAGGGCTTTCTCGCCGGCTCCATGCCTGTTCCTCCCTTCTGGGCAGGCCAACCGCAGGCCGGCCGAGGTCAATGGGTGCCCGGCGAGAGCGCTCTGATTACTCCCGCGCGAGCATCGCCTGGGCCTCGCGCTCCAGGTCGACATACGGGTCACCGCTGACGTCGACGGCGACGCGCTTGATAGTGCCGCCGGTGAACTGGTGCGCCGATCCGTTGGGATAGTCGTCGGTCACTGGCTCGCCGCTATCGCGGCCGACGCACAAGCCCTCGCCGGCGATGGAGAAATTGCCTGGCTGGGTCTTGATCCGGCCCTCGCCGACCTTCTTGTCCCCGTGGTAGAGCGACAGTGTCCCGGTGGAAACTCCTGGCGGATCCTCGCCGTCCTTGTCGAAGGAAGCCGAGAGGATCAGGTTCTGGCCGACTGGCAACTCGTCGGTCCCGTCGATCTTCTGCTCCATCAGGCCGACGAAGTCGTACACATAATGGAGGCGGTTGTCTTTGACATAGAGCGCATGCCCGCCGAATCGCGAGCCGTGCGAGAACAGCACCCCCTCCGCGCCGGGCGCCGGGATGTCAACAAGGGCACCGATCGAGTACGACCGGTTGCGGACGTTGACCGCTTGCGCCTCCGGCACCTCGGCAGTATCGGGGAAGTAGACGTACCGGTTGCGGTTGCTCGCCAGCTGCGGCCGCGGTGTCAGCATGATCTCTACCGCGGATCTGTCATCGAGCGGGAAGGCATTGTTCGCGCCGGCCTCGGCGAACCACAGGTTCACCAGCTCGCGAAGCTTACCTGGCTGTTCTGCCGCCAGATCGTGCAGTTCTGAACGGTCGGTGTCGGTGTGGTAGAGCTCCCAGGTATCGTCGTTGAAGTCGCTCCAGCCGCTGAGCGTGGGATGGGTCGTGACAGCCTTCCAGCCGTCGTGCCAGATCCCGCGGGAGCCGAGCATCGAGTAGAACTGCGTCGGCCGCGCCGACGGCGCCGACGGGTCCGTCACGCTGTAGCTCATGTTGACGCCGTCGAACCGGCTCTGCACGTGCCCCTTGATCGTCTCGGGCGGCTCGACGCCGACACAGTCCAGGATGGTCGGCACGATGTCGATCGCATGGTGATACTGGTGCCGCAGCTCACCGCGGCCGGTCCGGCCGGCCTTTCCGGCACTGCCCGCTGCGGCTGAAGGCCAGGAGATGATGCACGGGTCGGCGGTGCCGCCGTTGAACTCGTACCGCTTCCACATCTTGAAAGGCGTATTGAAGGCCATCGCCCAGCCGTTCGGATAGTGGTTGTAGGTCTTGGTCCCGCCCAGCTCGTCGAGCATCGCCAGGTTCGACGCCATGTCGTCAGGAATGCCGTTCGCGAACTTCATCTCGTTGACTGACCCGTCCGGGCCGCCTTCGCCGCTGGCACCGTTGTCCGATACCAGGATCACCATGGTGTTGTCGCGCTGGCCAGACTCCTCCAGGTAGTCCAGCAGCCGGCCGATGTGATGGTCGGCGTGCGCCAGGAACCCCGCGTACACCTCAGCCATCCGGCAGAACAGCCGCCTCTCCTCGGCGGTCAGCGAGTCCCACGGCCTGGTGACGTCCAGCGGCGGGAACGGCTGCCCGTTAGGCCCCTTGCGGGTCTCGGTGCCGAGCGGGTTGACCGGCGGCAGCTGCGTATCGGCCGGGACGATGCCCATTTTCTTCTGCCTGGCCAGCGTCTGCTCACGGATCGACTCGTAGCCCATGTCGAACTGGCCCTTGAATTTGTCGGCCCACTCCTTCGGTGCGTGATGCGGCGCGTGCGCTGCGCCCGGCGCGTAGTACAGGAAGAAGGGCCTGTCCGGCGCCAGGACCTTGGCATCCTTGATGAATTCCAGCGCCTTGTCGGTCAGGTCCTCGGTCAGGTGATAGCCCTCTTCCGGCGACTTCGGCTGGTCGACCGGGTGGTTGTCGTAGACCAGGTCCGGATACCACTGGTTGGTCTCGGCACCGAGGAACCCGTACGACCGCTCGAACCCCCGCCCCGATGGCCAGTTCCGCCGCGTCGAGGCGACGTTCATTTCGATCGTCGGGCAGAGGTGCCACTTGCCGACCATGTAGGTGTTCCAGCCGCGTTCGCCCAAGATCTCAGAGATCATCCCGTTCTCCGGCGGGATCGTGCCGCTCGCGTTCGGGAAGCCGATCGCGGCCTCAGTGATGCAGGCCATCGAGTTGCGGGTGTGGTTACGCCCGGTCAGCAGGCAGGAGCGGGTCGGCGAGCACAGCGCGGTCGTGTGCCACTGCGTGTAGCGGATCCCGTCGCCGGCGATCCGCTCGATGTTCGGCACCGCGATCGGCCCGCCGTAGCACGACATCGCAGAGAATCCCACGTCGTCCAGGACGATATAGACCACGTTCGGCGCTCCGCCAGGCGCTGTCGGTGGCTCGAACGGCGCCCAGTCCGGCACCGAGTCCCTGATGTCGACGTTGATGGTTCCCTTGAACGTCTCGCTCATTCCGTGCACTCCTTCAGCAACCGTCCAGGTCGCAGCTGAAAGGATCAGGCAGCAGCCAGGCATGCGCCCGGCACCGGTAACAATTCCCCGCGTACATCCCGCCTACATCACCCTGTTCGGGTGACCTCGTCCGCGCCCTAGGCCAGCTCCGGTGATCCCGGCTGCGTCGCGGGCAAGACCCGCCGGGCTGGCCGGTCGTGCTAGCCGTACGTCGCGGCCGGGTGGCCGCACGGTGGTTCTTCCGCGCAGCCGCCGCCAGCATCGAGATATGACTTCGGTACTCAGACGTGCAGGTCATCCCGCTGCGACGCGGCTATGACTGACTACGGCGCCTGGAGCAGTTACGAGGGTGCCGCCCGGATCTCGCTCGCGGTCGTGTTGCTGGCCGCGGCGGCAGGTTCGGCCTATGCCGGAACGAGCCTGCGCGGTCCAGTCCGCCCGGCAAAGCCCGGCCGGGCAGCCGTCGTTGTCCTGCTCCTGGCCTGGGTTCTGTCGCTTGCGACGTTCCTGGTGTGTTTGTCGGTCTACGTTCGCCAAGAACGTCTGGCGCGCGCCACCCACGTCGTCGCGGGGAATCCCATCGCGCCCATCACCCTGGTCGCGGCTGGCGTGACCTTCGTCATCATCCTCATCAGCAGCCCGCATCGCTTCGGAACCACGCTGGTCAGCGCGACCGTCGCCGCTCTGGCGGCACCGATGATCTTCGAGCTCCCTTTCGATCTCGTCGTGATGGCCAGAACTTATCCCGCGATTCCGCCGGATCCGGCTCTGTACCGCGCGCTGTTCTTTCTGCCGCTCTTCCTTCTCGAGATCACCACGCTGTCCTTCTTGCTGTTGTCCCCGATGGTGATGCTGTCCAGGGCTGCCTTCTGGTCCTTCGCGCTGATGCTGATCGTATTCGCGGTCTGGGGCCTGGACGGGTTCGGCTACCCGGCAGCCCCGGTCCCGATCGCGCTGAACGTGGCGTCGAAGCTCATCGCTTTCTGCACTGCGCTGTGCTTGTTCCTCCCGCAGCGAGCCCGGCCTGGCACGCAGGTATCCGCACCGGCGCCGGCCGCGCATGCGGCCGGTCAGCCGTAAGCAGTCCGGCAGTCCGGCAGTCAGCCGCGCGTGATCGCGTAGAGTTCTGCGACAGGGGCCGCAGCACCTTGCGCGATCATGACCGGGCCGGCGACGAGGAGCGACACCTGGTGGCAACCGAGCTCGCCGACATCGCATCCCTCGACCTGACGGCCTGGATCCGGCCAGGTGATCTCATCACCTGGGGCCAGGCCTGCGCAGAGCCGGTCACGCTGACCCGCGCGCTGGCCGAGCAGCGAAGCCGGCTCGGCGGGGTCCGGTGCTTCACCGGCATTTCCAGCTCGGTCGCGGTCCGCGCGGAACACTGCGATTACCTGACGTTCTGCTCCTACTCGGCGGCCGGCGCGAACCGGGCACTGCGGCAGGCCGGCGCGCTGGACATCCTGCCCGTGCACTACAGCGAGCTGCCGAAGATTCTGCGCACCGGGCCGCTCAGGGTCGACGTGGTACTGCTGTCGCTGCCGCCTGCCCGGTCAGACGGGACGTTCGGTCTCGGTCTGTGCGCGGACTACGTGGCCGCGCTCATCGGCTCGGCCAGGCTAGTGATCGCCGAGGTCAACGACCAGGTGCCGGACATCGCATCGCAGCGCAGGCTGCGCCGGGACGAGATTAACGTGCTCGTGCACACCTCAAGCCCGCCACCTGAGTACCCGCAGCAGCCGCCCGGCGAGATCGACGCCGCGATCGCGGGGCACATCGCCGGGCTGATCCCGGACGGCGCGACCATCCAGCTGGGTATCGGCAGCACGCCGTCTGCGGTCGCCCGGCAGCTGCGTGATCACCGCGACCTCGGCGTGCATTCCGGGATGATCACTGACGCGGTCGCCGAGCTCATCGCCGCCGGGGTGATCACCGGCGCGCGCAAGAGCGTCGACCGCGGCCTGGTCATCACCGGGATGCTCATGGGGACCAGGTCGCTGATCGACCGTGCTGCCGCCGACTCGCGGATCCAGCTGCGCGACACGTTGTACACCCACGACCCGGCGGTCCTGGCCGCGCAGTACCAGCTCGTCGCGATCAACTCGGCCACCGAGGTGGATCTCACCGGGCAGGTTAATTCCGAGACGGCGGCGGGCCGTTATGTGGGCGCCGTCGGCGGGTCGACCGACTTCCTGCGCGGCGCCGCCAGGTCGCAGGGCGGCGTCCCGATCATCGCGCTGCCGTCAACGGCGGGCGCGGCCAGCCGGATCGTGGCCAAGCTCAGCGGGCCTGCTACCCAGGCCCGTGCTGACGCCGGCGTGATTGTGACCGAGTATGGAGTTGCGGACCTGCGCGGGCTGACCCTGGCGGAGCGAGCCGAGCGGATGCTCGCCATCGCGCATCCCGGGCCACCGGCCCGCGCTCGAAATGGCCGTCGCGGCCGGCTGACTGGAAGGAGCACCCATGACCACGCGCCGAGCAGCGATCGTGGCGCCAATGCGGACACCGGTGGGCACGTTCGGCGGCAGTCTTCGCGACGTGCCAGTCGAGGAGCTTGCGGCGACCGCGATCAAGGCGGTGCTGGAGCGGACCGCCATCGATCCTGAGCGCATCGACGACGTCTGCCTGGCCCAGGCTTACGCCAGCGGCGAAGCGCCGTGCCTCGGGCGGTGGGCTGCGCTGCAGGCGGGCCTGCCCGTGAGCGTGCCCGGGTTGCAGCTCGACCGGCGCTGCGGCGGCGGCCTGCAGGCGATCGTGACGGCCGCGATGATGGTGCAGACCGGCGCCGCCGACGTGGTGCTGGCTGGCGGCGCGGAGAGCATGAGCAACGTCGAGCACTACACGACGTCCGTCCGCTGGGGCGCCAGGGCAGGCAACCAGTTCCTGTACGACCGGATTGACCGTGGCCGGGAGCGCTCGCAGCCGGAATGGCGGTTCGGCAAGATCTCCGGGATGATCGAAACCGCCGAGAACCTGGCCGAGCAGTTCGGCATCACCAGGGACGAGGCGGACGCCTACGCAGCGCGCAGCCAGCAGCGCGCGGCGGCTGCCTGGGCAGCGGGCAAGTTCGACGACGAGATCGTCCAGGTTCAGGTACAGCCGAAGCGCGGCGAGCCGGTGACCGTCGACAGGGACGAGGGCGTACGTCCGGGCACCACCGCCGAGTCGCTCGGCAAACTTCGCACGATCATGCCCGGCGGAACGGTCACGGCCGGAAACGCCAGCCAGCAGAACGACGCAGCAGCCGCGTGCCTCGTCGTCGCGGAGGACAAGCTGGACGAGCTAGGCGTTGAGCCGCTCGGTTACCTGGTGGGCTGGGCAGCGGCCGGCTGCGAGCCGGCCACCATGGGCATCGGCCCGGTGCCAGCAGTTGCCAAGCTGTTCGCGAGGACCGGGCTGGACTTCGCCGCCATCGACCTGGTCGAGCTGAACGAGGCCTTCGCCGTGCAGGTACTGGCGGTACTGGCCGGCTGGGACTGGAACGAGCCCGACAAGCTCAATGTCAACGGTTCTGGCATCTCGCTCGGCCACCCGATCGGCGCTACTGGCGGCCGGATCCTCGCCACCGGGCTGCACGAGCTGCGCCGGCGTGACGGCCGCTATCTGCTGGAGACGATGTGCGTAGGCGGCGGCCAGGGCGTCGCGGCCATCTTCGAGCGGGCTGCCTGAGCGCGCGAATGCAGACGGCCGGCCGTGCGCTGCCGTGCTCTGACGTCAGAAGGACGACAGCGGCGCGGCGGGCGATGTCGGCGCTGAGGGCGACGGGGAACCGCTAGGCGGTGCCGGGTCGCTGGGCGACGCGGCCGGAGGCGACTCAGCAACGGAGGTCGCCGAGGACGATGTCGACGGCGACGGCGACGGCGACGGCGAGGGAGACGGCGAAGGAGACGGCGAAGGCGAGCCTGACGGCCAGGGCGACGACGGCGAGCTGGACCTCAGCGTCGAGGACGGCGCCGGGCTCGTCTTCGGCTTGGCCGACTTCTTCGGGCTCGCGCTGGGCGATGCCGGGAACGTAGGCAGAATGCTGCCGTGCTGACCTGGCGCGCCGCTGCTTGAGTGCGTGCGCGATGGCCGCTGCGACCCGGCGCCAGGCGTAGCCGACGGCGCGCCAAGCCCGACGCTGCCCTGCCCGTTGTAGCCAGGCACCGGCAGGTGAGTGTTATGCGAGGACGGCGAGAGGTAGGCGAACACGCTGGCGCCGACCACGGCAGGCGCCAGCAAGCCGACGCACAAGACACCGGATGCCAGCAGCAGTTTCTTCCGCGACGGCAAGTCGCCGGCCGTGACCGGGATCGGGAACCCGTCGGCACCGAGGTCACCTACCTTGGCGACCATGGCGGCGCGCAGGCCTGCCTGCCTGGGGTCGCCTGCCAAGGCCACGGTACTGGGCCAGACCGACTTCGGCACCGCGGCCAGCGGCAGCAGCGTGAGTCGCTCGGCTCGGGGCTGCGGACCTCGCTCGCGGGGGACGGGCGGCGACTCACCAGGGAGCACTGGCCAGGTCGAATCGCGGAACCGCAGGGAGTCTGCGGCCAGCACCGTCCTCGCGAGCACAGCCGAGATGCCGAGCACCGCGGGCAGTTCGGCCGCATCGACCTGGTGCCGGTAGACCAGATCCAGCACCTCGCGGTCCGGCTCTGGCAGCGCGGCGAAGGCCGCGGCCAGCTGCCTCTCCTCGGCCGGCCCGTAAGCCTCCAGATCAGAGAAGCGAATGCGCATGGTGGCGTGTTCTGGATCACCCAGGTCAGCAGGCTCTGTCGCTTCAGGATCGGTCACGACGACCGATCGGCCGGCTCTGGAGATCAGCGCCCGGCCGGTATCCCAGGCCTTGCATTCGCTGCGGGCTAGTGCAAACAGCCACGCTCGAAGGCGACCGCGGTCCCGCAGCTTCGGACGCAGCATGTGCGCAAGAACGAAGGTCGCCTGCGTCGCCCTGGCGGCGTCCTCGTCGTCCTTCAGCAGCCACGAGCAGTAATCGAACAGGTGCGCGGCGTGCGCATCGAACATGGCCTCAAGGCGCCTGGCTTCCTCACCAGTGAGGATTGAGCCTGGACCTGACGCAGAGCCGCGCCGGACCTGCGCTGACACGACACATCCCCCCTACCGGACCTGGTTCACGAATTGTCTTACCGCGCCCGCGCCGCCCGCGCGGGCAGTGCTCCGACACTAACCGAACAGTGCGCATTATCCCAGCTAATGACGAATCACCCGCCGTAGCTGTCCCGCCTGCGCGTCACGTTCGCCTTCGGCCAGGGCGAGCGCGGTCGCGATCCCCATCATCTTGCCACGCCGGA
>CAVYDE010000021.1:0-146910 GCA_963767215.1 uncultured Actinomycetota bacterium | reverse complement strand
TATGAGACAATCAACAAGGCCGCTACCGCGGCCTGAACCACTCAGCCCCGGAGTCAACTAAAGCCGGGGCAGTCCCTGGTGACGCTTGCCGGATGCCGGTGTCGGCATTGCGGCAGTTCGGCCGTACCCGGCGGGTCAGCCGCCGCGAGGTTCCTGCCAGCGACTAGCAAGTCGCGTGCTTAGCGGGCCGGTACTGATTCTGGGACCGGCCCGTTACGTCTGGCTAGCCCCTGAGGAAGCGAGGCGGGGCCCTTACCGGGTTTGTGCGGAGGGTCGTGCCAGACGCTCGAGCAGCCCTGAGTGAGACAGCGGATGCGGTGATGGTTGTGACCGCCCAGCGCTTGCCGGGGGAACGGACACCTCGGACTCGCGTCTGCTGAGGCACGCGTCGATTCAGATCACGGGCGACACCTACACCGAGGTACTGCCCGAGCTAGCCGTCGAATGTGGCGTCGATGGTGCCGCGCAACGGGACGTGCCAGCGGTGGCGTCTGAACCTAATGGTCTCCCTGACCAGTGAGATCACGTTCACGCCGTGCCGAGAATACGTTTCCGCTGGTCAGAGTGGAGCCGCCTATCGGAATTGAACCGATGACCTATTCATTACGAGTGAATCGCTCTGCCGACTGAGCTAAGGCGGCGCGCCCGGCGAACCGTGCGGGACAGGAGTCTACCGGTCGGCTGACGGTTCTCGCGCATCGCCGTGCATGGTCTCATATGCCTTACGAGAGCCGCATACGCTGGCCTTCGCGCAGCTCGTCCGGCGGCCGTCCTCGGCCAGTTTCACGACGATCTGGTCGGAAGGGACGTTGTGGCCGACCACAACGCCCGGTCCGTCAGGTGTCTCAACGGACTCACCATTGCGCGGCGCGGAGGCATGGAAGTCCTGGTACAGCGGGTGCTCGTACTTCAGGCAGCACATCAGCCGCCCGCAGGCGCCGGCGATCCGCAGCGGGTTGACCGGCAGGTCCTGGTCCTTGGCCATCCGAACGGAAACGGGCTCAAAGTCTTTGAGGAACGTGGCACAGCACAGGTCGCGGCCGCAAGGACCGATGCCGCCCTGGAGCCTGGCCTCATCCCGCGGCCCGATCTGCCGCAGTTCGACCCTGGCTCGCAGCCGGCCGGCGAGATCCTTGACCAGCCCCCGGAAGTCCACCCGGTGCGGCGCACTGAAATAGACGGTGTACACGTTGGTCGAGTCAACGAAGTCCACCGCGATGATCTTCATGGCGAGTTCGTGCTCGCGCACGAGGCGGCGAGTGATGACCCTGGCCTCGGCCCGCTTGGCCCTGTTGCCCTCGTCCCGGCTCAGGTCCTGCTCATCCGCCAGCCCGGCGCAGACAGGCAGTCCGCTGATCTCGTCATCGACCCACTGCGGCGCCCAGATGCACTCGGCGACCTCAGGGCCGGCGTTGGTGGGGACGAGCACCATGGTCCCCACCGTGGGCTGATAGGGACCGGGATCCAGGTAATACAGTCGCCCGCTCCGCCGGAAGCTCACTGCCATCATCATGCCCACGTGCTCACATTACGGTGTGATCACGGCGCCGTCTCCCCCCGAATCCCTGCCGGTGATCACCAGGCCGCCGCCTGTCCCCAGGCGACCGTACCCAGCGGGAGCTTGCGGAAGACGCCATCGTGCACGAACCCCCAGCCTGCCAGGTTCCATCCGAGCAGGACGTAGCCGCCGCTGGCATCGACCGCGAACTGCGGTTGCGGCTGGTGAAGCTCAAGGTGCCTACCGACCGCCGAGTGCGGGAACGGCAGGGACGACCAGCGGGCCTGCAGTTGCACTTGCCGCTGCTGGCCGTCGGCCGAATACCTGGCGATGAAGACCGAGCCCGGTTCGAGCGTCAGCGCTATCGTCTCGCCACCCGCGCTCTCAGCCTGGATGGTGAAGTGCGGTAGCACCTTCGCCGGCGGCTGGCTACGGCTGGCCTGGATCCGGGTGAACACGTCCTGCACGATGTCCTCGGCCGTCTCCTGGCTGCGGACCAGCAGCATCGCCAGACGCACGAGATCGGTCTGGTGCCGGCGGAACAGCTCCGCAAGACCTAGACCGGGCTCAGCTGGCGTCACGCCGGCCCAGGAGACAACGCTGCCTGCCGGGATCCGGCCAGCCGCCGGCGCTGCCCGATCAGCTGGCCAGCTCAGCTCTTCAGCAAGCATCGGGCTCCCCGTCAGCAGCCGCCTGAGTCAGCCCGCTCACTACCTTAATACGCATACCCGGTCGTTTGGTTGCCCGCCGCCCGGGCCGCAGCGAGCCCGATGACGCCGTCGCTACATCAGCGCGAGGGTGAGTTCCTCGACGGCTAGCAGCGGCGCGGCATTCAGCTCCAGCCGCTGCCGGCAGCGCATGATCGCTTCGAGCCGGCGGACGGTGTCTGCCGGGGCTGACGCCGCGGCGAGCTCGCGCAATTCCTCATCGCGTGGCTCGTTGGTCAGCTCCACCGAGGCGCCGACCTGGAGAGCGAGCACGTCCCGGTAATAGCCCGCCAGGTCCAGCAGCGCCCGGTCCAGGGAATCGCGCTTCAGCCGGGTCGACCGCGACTTCTGCCGGTCCTCCAGGTCACGCAGCGCTCCTGCCCCGCCGCGCAACGCGGCCGCGACACCCTTGCCGGTCGAGCCCTCGCCGAAAGCACGGCGCAATGCATCCCGTTCCGGCTCGTCCAGTTCCTCGGTAGTCGCGGCGGCTTCCGCCTCGGCCGCCTTGACCAGCGCCGCCGCGGCCTTCAGCGCCTGGCCGAGGTTGCCGACCTGACCGGCCACCAGCAACGCCGCACCGCGCCGCCTGACGGCTTCCTCGTCAGTCGCCAGGCGCCTGGCCCTGCCGATATGGCCCTGCGCCGCCAGCGCGGCAGTTCTGGCCCGGCCGGCGGGCACGCCTTCGCGCTCCAGTACTTCGACCACCGCCGACGTCCGCGGCGTGACGAGAGTCACCAGGCGGCAGCGCGACCTGATCGTGGTCGGCAGGTCGTCCGCGTAAGGGGCGCAGAGCAACCAGACGGTTCGCGGTGACGGTTCCTCGATCGCCTTGAGCAGCGCGTTGGCGGCTTGCTCGGTGCACCGGTCGGCGTCTTCGAACAGCACGATCCGCCACCTGCCGTAGACCGGCGAGGTTGCCGCCTTCAGTACCAGGTCCCTCGTCTGCCGCACCCCGTACGACAGGCCGTCCGGCCGCACTGGCAGCAGATCCGCATGCGTGCCAGCGGCGACCTGGCGGCAGGACGGGCACTCACCGCAGCCCTGCCGGCCACACAGCAGCGCGGCCGCGAACGCCCGCGCGGCCAGCGACCGCCCCGACCCTGGCGGCCCGGTAAACAGCCAGGCGTGCGTCATGCCCCCGCCCGGCGCACCGCGCCGAGCTCCGGTCACGGCCCGCTGCAGCTGATCGACCACTATCTCCTGGCCGGTCAGCTCGGCGAACGCCTGCTGCCGGATCGGTCATTACTCGCGAACCGCCGGGAATGAGCCGGTGTTCGCCTCAGCCGCCAGCGGAACGGGGTCCGGCAGCAACTCGGTGACGCGCAACTGGATGTCACGGCTGATCTCCGCTACCGGCCCGGCCGCGTTCAGCACCAGGTACCTGGCCGGCTCGGCGGCGGCCAGGCTGAGGAACCCGTTGCGTACCCGCTGATGGAAGTCGAGCGGCTCGGCCTCCAGCCGGTCCGCCGACGACAGCCGCCGGCCCAGCCCGGTCACCGGTGGCAGATCAAGCAGGACGGTCAGGTCCGGCATCAGCCCGCCGGTCGCCCACCGGTTCAGCTCGGCGATCTCGGCGATAGGCAGCTGGCGGCCGGCGCCCTGGTAGGCGAGGGAGGAATCCACGTACCTGTCAGTGACTACCACGGCGCCGCGCTCCAGGGCCGGCCAGGATCACCGACTGCACGTGCTCGGCCCGGTCGGCCGCGTACATCAGCGCCTCGGCCCTCGGCGCCAGGCCGGTGTGCGCCGTGTCCAGCAGCAGCGCGCGCAGCCGCCCGCCGATCTTCGTCGCGCCAGGCTCGTGCGTCGTCACGACGTCGAACCCGTGGTCGCGCAGCCAGATCGCCAGCAGCCTGGCCTGAGTCGACTTGCCCGCGCCCTCACCGCCCTCCAGCGCCAGGAACAGGCCGGGCAGCGCGCGGGGCAGGCTCGTGCACGCCGTTGCTTGCACCGTTCGGCGCGGGCCGCTTGGCATCGCTTCGGAACAGCGAACTCAGATCGACGCGCAACGGAACCCCCTTACGGTCGTCCATCTGCCGGTAGGACAGCCGGCCGAGCAACACGGCCACGCGCCGCAGCGACCAGCAGCACCAGGTTGTAGCCGAGGTTGCGGTAGGCGATGTCGCCGACGTGCAGACTCCCGATGCCGAGGCCGCGCACTGCCGCATTGAACCCGCCGGCCAGGCTCGGCGCGAGCGCGATGGCGGCGAACAGGATGACCCTGATCGCCGATTGCAGGAACGCAAAGGTACGGCCCCTGGTGTCATCGTCAACCTCCAGCCCGATGATGGTATAGCCGGTCACGTAGGCGACGCCCGCGCACGCGCCCAGCACGACAGTCAAGATCGTCGCCAGGACCAGGCTCGGTACGAGCGCGATGATGGCCAGCGGCACCGCGGCGAAGGCGATCGACGTCCCGAACAGGCGCCGGCGCGAGAACCCTCGCAGCACCCGCAGGCCGAGGAACATGCCGATCGCCAGGCCAAGGAAGATGGCCGCGAATACGGCCGCCCAGCCGGCGGTGCCGCCTCGCAGCGTGTATTTGACGTAGGAAGGCCCGAGCCCGACCACAACGCCGCCCGCCACGAAGGCGCCGGTCATGCCGACCACGATGCCCCGCACCACCTGCGTCTTGCTGAGGAATTTCCAGCCTTCCCAGATGGATTTCAGCACCGACGGCGCGGAGATCGGGTCGGTCGGGCGGCCGCGCAACTCATACAGCACGTAAATCGTCGCCGCGGACAGCACGAAGGTGGCCGCGTTGAAGTACATGACCAGGTCGACCTGATGATCATTGCTGGCGAAGAACGGGGACGAATGCCCGATCAGCCCGAGCAGGAACAGCACCGCCGCAGCGAGCGGGGCGGTGCCGTAGGTGGTGAACAGGCTCAGCTGGTTGGCCTGCTCGAGCTTGTCGGCAGGCACCAGATTGGGCACCGAGGCGTCCTTCGCCGGCGTCCAGAACAGCGACGCGCACGAGGCCAGGAACTGCACGATGTACAGCCAGGCCAGCTTGTCCGCGAAGCCAAAGGTCAGGTACAGCGGGATCGTGAGGTACAGCACCGCCCTGATCACGTCACCGATGATCATGTTCAGGCGGCGGTCGAACTTGTCCGCGAACGCGCCGGCCAACGGCCCCAGGATCAGCGCGGGCAGCAGTGAGGAGAGCCAGACGCCGCTGACGGCGTACGCTCCGCCGCTGCTGCCGCCGATGGTGGCGGCCAGGCCGGACAGCGCGAGCAGGCCCATCCAGTCCCCCAGGCTGGACAGCGAGAGCGCTATCCACAGGCGGCGGAAGGGGGTGATGGCAAGCACGCCCGACCGGCCGGCGCCGAAAGGGGATCTAAAGTTCACTGCGCTAGGTTATCGGCCCGGCTAGTTGACAGTTGCGCTCAGCGGCAAGCTGCCAGGTCTTCGATGAGATAAATCGGGTGGAACGTGGCGTTTTCGCCCCCGGCCCTCCGTCAGCCACTCCGGTCCCGGCTGGATCTCCGGCCGGCCAAGGCCCGCAGCGCGGTCGCGCGCGGAGCCCTGGCCTGTTCCCGGCCTAGCCGTCCTGCCCGCCCTTGGCCGCGGCCTTCTTTGTCGCGGGCTTCGCCCTGGTGCCGCTCTTGGCCGGGGTCTTGGCGGCGGTCCTGGTCGCGGCGGATTTCGTCGTCTTGGCGGCCCGGGCCGGGCCCGCTGACCTGGCGGCCGTCCGCTTGGGCGCGGGTGCTGCCGCGCGCCGGTCGGCGAGCAGTTCGATCGCCCGCTGCGGCGTGATCGACTCGATCGTGTCGCCCTTGCGCAGCGACGCGTTGGTCTCGCCGTCGGTCACGTACGGGCCGAACCTGCCCTCGCGCAGCACGATCGGCTTGCCGCTGGCTGAGTCCTGGCCCAAGCTCCTTCAGCGGCGGCGCGGCAGCCGCGCGCCCTGGCCGCCGGCCGCGCGGCTTGGGCTGTGCCAGCAGCGCCTTGGCCTCGTCCAGCGTGACGGTGAACATCTGCTCTTCGGATTCCAGCGACCGGCTCTCGGCGTCACGCTTGACGTACGGCCCGTAGCGGCCGTTCTGCACGGTGACCGGCATGCCGTCGATCTCGCCGAGCGTGCGCGGCAGCGTCAGCAGCCGCAGCGCGTCGTCCAGCGTGACGCTGTCCAGGTCCATGGATCTTCAGCAGCGAGGCGGTCCTGGGCTTTGCCGACGCCGGCGCGCCCTCCTCCAGTACCTCGGTCACGTACGGGCCGAACCGGCCCGCCTTGGCCACGATCGTCTTGCCGGTGTCCGGATCGGTGCCGAGGATCTTGTCGCCGCTCGGCCGGTCCAGTAGTTCGGCCGCGTACTCAGGCGTCAGCTCGTCCGGCGCCGTGCCCTCGGGCACGTTGACCCGCTGCCCGTCGCGCTCCAGGTACGGGCCGTACCGGCCGACCCTGACCACGATGTCGGTGCCGGCCAGCGGGAACGAGCTGACTTCGCGCGCGTCGATGTCGGACAGGTCGCTGACCATCTCCTTCAGGCCCTCTTCGCCGTCGGCGCCGAAGTAGAACCTGCGCAGCCAGGGCACCCGCTCGGCCTCGCCGTTGGCGATGTCGTCGAGCGCGTCCTCCATCCTGGCGGTGAACTCGTAGTCGACCAGGTGCGCGAAGTGCCGCTCGAGCAGCGTCACCACGGCGAAGGCGACGAACGACGGGACCAGCGCCGTGCCCTTCTTGAACACGTAGCCGCGGTCCAGGATCGTGCCGATGATCGAGGCGTAGGTAGACGGCCTGCCGATGGCGCGGTCTTCCAGTTCCTTGATCAGCGTCGCCTCGGTGAATCTGGCCGGCGGCCTGGTCGCGTGCTCGGCGACGTCCATCCGGACCAGGTTCATCGGGTCGCTCTCGGCCATCGGCGGCAGCCGGCGCTGGTTGTCGTCCAGTTCGGCGTCCGGGTCGTCAGAACCCTCGACGTAGGCCTTGAGGAAGCCGTGGAACGAGATCACCTTGCCGGATGCGCCGAACTCGGCCTGCTCGCCCGCGCTGGACGCGCCGGTGACCCGGACCGAGACCGACTCGCCGGTGGCGTCCTTCATCTGCGATGCGACCGTGCGCTTCCAGATCAGCTCGTACAGCCGCAGCTCGTCGCCGGACAGGCCGGACTGGGCCGGGGTCTTGAACGAGTCGCCGGCCGGCCGGATCGCCTCGTGCGCTTCCTGCGCGCTCTTGACCTTGCTGTCGTAGGTGCGCGGCGCGTCCGGCACGTACTCCGCGCCGTACAGCTGCCGGGCCTGTGCCCTGGCCGCGTTCAGCGCGGTCTGGGACAGCGTGACCGAGTCAGTCCGCATATAGGTGATGTGGCCGTTCTCGTACAGCCGCTGCGCCGTCGGACATCGTGAACTTGGCCGAGTAGCCGAGTTTCCGCGATGCCTCCTGCTGCAGCGTCGTGGTGCGGAACGGCGCGTACGGCGACCGCCGGTACGGCTTGCGCTCGACCGACTTGACCGAGTAACGACGAGTCAGCCAGCCGTCCGGCGCAGCGCCGCCGCCGCCTCGCCGTCCAGGTGCAGCAGCGCGGCGTCGCCCTTGCCTTCCGTGCGCAGTTCGCCGGTCGAGGTGAAGTCACGGCCCTGCGCGACCCGGCGGCCGTCGACGGAGACGAGGTTGGCGGTGAACGAGGACACCTCGGCTGCCGCGGCTGCGTCTTGCGACGCGAAATCGGCTTCCAGGTCCCAGTACTGCGCGGGGCGGAACGCGATCCGCTCCCGCTCCCTGTCCACGACGAGGCGGACCGCGACCGACTGCACCCGGCCTGCCGACAGCTGCGGCATGACCTTCTTCCACAGCACCGGCGACACTCGTAGCCGTACAGCCGGTCCAGCACGCGCCGCGTCTGGTAGGCCTCGACCAGTCCCTGGTCGACGTCTCGCGGCGACGCGACAGCCAGCGCGATGGCCTCGGGCGTGATCTCGTGGAAGACCATTCGCTTGGCCGGCACCCGCGGCTTGAGCTCCTCCATCAGATGCCAGGCGATGGCCTCGCCCTCGCGGTCTTCATCAGTGGCGAGCAGCAGTTCGTCGGCGTCCTTCAGCAGCGCCTTGAGCTTGGTGACCTGCTGCTTCTTATCGGAGTTGACGACGTACAGCGGCTCGAAGTCGTGATCGACGTCCACGCCGAGCCGGGCCCAGGCCTCGCCGCGGTACTTTGTCGGGATCTCGGCGGCCCTGTCCGGCATATCACGAATATGGCCGATGCTGGACTCGACGGTGTAGCCCTTGCCAAGGAAGCCGGCGATCGTCCGCGCCTTCCTCGGCGACTCGACGATGACCAGCTTGTTACCGCCGTTGGCGCCTGCCTTTGGCGGCCTTGGCGGATTCCTCGGTCCCTGCTGCCACGTGTCCCACCCTTTACATCCAGCAACCGCCCAGGAGGCTACCGCAGCTTAGGCTGCGGCCGCCTGGCGCTCTGGCCTTTCATTAACCGATATCTCACTCGCCAGGCAAGTGACCTGATCGAGTGCAACCCCGTTCCTTCTTCAGGAAGTTAACTTGCAGCCCACGTCCCGGTGTTCCCTGGGCCCGAGTTAACCCGTGCCGCGGGCCATTCCCTGACGACGCCGTGGTCATCCCGGCGCGCTCGGGGTTCCTCGCACCGTCGAGCCTTGCCGGAAGCTACCCTGCGGATTCCTGAACGCGCGCCGCAGATTCCCTCAAGGTGATTGAACCATCCCGACAGAGCGCGCACAATGAGTTGATGGCGGAGTATTCCTACCTGTGCTGTACTTGCCGCGCGGTATGACGAGGGACGCCGCACGTCGGATATTGACCGATCACGCCGAGTATGGCAACTGGGAACTGTCCAGGCTCCGCTTGTTCCCTGATGGCAGCCGCAAGGCGACGCTGCGGCGAATGATCATCCGCCAGGCGCGCCCGCCAGCCGGATGGCATACCCGCAGCCGGGCCGATCGGCTCGCGCCGGGACCGGCGGGGCCAGTTCCTTCGGATGCGAGACTACCCGGGACATATGACGGGCCCGCCGGAGCCGAGCTGACTGCCCCTGGTGCCTTCGCGGTCGTACCTCAGTCGCGTGCCGCTGGCGGGCGGAAGGCAAGCCGGCGCATCGCCTCGTAACCGACGTCGACTCGCAACTGACCGGTCATCGGCACGACGACCTCGGCGGACTCGTCAGCGAACAGATCGCGGAACGCCGCCGCCGGCGGGTAATCCTGCGCCGTCCGCGAGCGGCCCAGCCGCGCCCAGAAGCCTGCTGTGATCGCAGACTCCTTGGCCGCCAGTGCGGCGAGTCCGTTCATGTGCGCCTTCTCCTTCTGCGGCGTAACACCGGGTCGTTAGTTGTGCATTTCGGCCGAGATGGCAGGACCTGCCTCGCGTCTCTGCGGTGCCGGCTTCAAGGACCGGCGGTGGCCACGGCCAGGCATGCCATGAAGGCAATGCCAGCGGCCGTGGCCACCTGAGCGGGCGTGTACCCGCAGCCAGCCGTGAGAGTCAGGGAGCCAAGGCGCGAGGTCCGCGCGCTGCTGATCGCGACGCCGTGCCGTCGCGATCCTGCGCGGCTGCGGACCCGCGGTGCCAGGCTTCGGCCCTGTTCCGGCAACACAGGCGACCCTCCTTATCGGCCGGCTGGCGCTGGTCATCCGGAGGTCTTCCAAATAACCCGCCAGGATGCGAGACCGCTGCCCGGGGCGCGCATGAAAGGGGGGGTTGCGCCTCGGGGATACCAGCCCCGCACAGTCAGTCACGCTAGCACTACTCACCGTGCATGGGTCGATAAACGAAAAGACGCCCGCGGCCAGACTCATGCGTGCAAGGCACCTCTGGCCCGGCATTCCGCCGTTGACCAGCGAGAATGGCTAACAAAGATCAAGAAAATTATCCAGAACCCTGACACCGAATTGCAGCGCGGAGACAGGGACTCGCTCGTCCACGCCGTGGAACATGCCAGCGAAATCCAGATCGGCGGGCAGCCGCAGGGGCGTGAAGCCGAAGCAGCGGATGCCCAGCCTGGAGAAGGACTTAGCGTCGGTGCCACCGGACAGGCAGTACGGCACCATCGCCGCGTCGCGATCCTCGGCGCGAAGCGCGGTGACCATCGCGCCGACCAGGTCGCCGTCGAAGCTCGTCTCCACCGCGATGTCGTGGTGCACCTGCTCGCGCCGGACGCTCGGGCCGATCAACGCGTCGATCTCGCGAAGAACTCGGCCTCGTGCCCTGGCAGGAACCTGCCGTCCACCTGCGCACTCGCCACCTGCGGCACCACGTTTACCTTGTAGCCGGCGGACAGCATCGTCGGGTTGGCGGTGTTGGTGAGCGTGGCGCCGACCATCTTGGCGATCGGGCCGAGCTTGGCCAGCACCGCGGCAGGATTCGCCGGATCGAACTCGACGCCGAGCGCCTCGCAGGCCTGCCGGGCGAACTCGAAGGCCGCTTCCGTCTCGCGGACCGGCCATTCGTAGCGTCCGATCCGGGCGATCGCCTCGGCGAGCTCGGTCACGGCGTTGTCATTGTTGATCATCGAACCGTGGCCGGCGGTGCCCTGTGCGGTCAGCCGCATCCAGGCCATGCCCTTCTCCGCGGTCTGCAGCAAATAGAGCCGTTTCCCGCCGAGCGTGACGCTGAAGCCGCCGACCTCGCCGATGGCCTCGGTCACGCCCTCGAAGAGCTCGGGGTGATTGTCCGACCAGCCAACTGGCACCCCAGCTGCCGCCAGCCTCCTCATCGGCCAGAAAGGCGACCACGACGTCGCGCGGCGGCCGGCGGCCCTCGGCAAGCCGCTGCCGTAGCACGGCAAGGATCATGGCGTCCATGTCCTTCATGTCGACCGCGCCGCGGCCCCAGACGCAGTCCTCGGCGATCTCGCCGGAGAACGGGTGCACCCGCCAGTCCGCCGCATCGGCCGGCACGACGTCAAGGTGACCGTGGATCAGCAGCGCCGGCCGGGACGAGTCAGTTCCCTCGATCCTGGCAACGACGCTGGCCCGCTTGGCATGTGACTCGAAGATCTTCGGTTCCAGCCCGGCACCGGCCAGCAGCGCCGGCGACGTGCTCGGCCGCGGCACGCTCGCCGGGACCCGAGTGATCGCCAGGGTTGCTCGAGTCGATCCTGATCAGGTCGCTGGCCAGGCTGGCGACCTCATCCTGGGCTGCGGTGCCGCGTGCGGCCGGAGTGGCGAAGCTGTCAGTCATCTCGCCATCGTTGCACCTTGTGTCCCGGTCCGCGGGCGCGACCTTGCCTTCGCGACGGGAACGGCCGCAACGAAGCCACGTCGCAGGAAGGCGCCCGGATTTGCTATCGTGAGGCCGGCTAGCTTCAGTTCTGAGCCCACGTCCGGGTGGCGGAATAGGCAGACGCGCTAGCTTGAGGTGCTAGTGCCCCAAAAGGGCATGGGGGTTCAAGTCCCCCCTCGGACACAGACAATCCGAATCACGGGCGTATGACAGTGCCATGCTCCCCCGCTCGCGGCAGTGACCGCGCAGCATCGTCACGGTCGCGTCGTCCAGGTCGATAAACCGCGGCCGGCCGCCCTTGGTCGGCCCTTCGGTGACCGCGGCCCCCTCGCCGAGGACTCGCACCATGCCAGCCGAGCGGCGGACAGATACCGTCGCCGCGTCAAGGTCGATGTCACGCCAGCGGAGCGCCAGCAGCTCGCCGCGGCGCATCCCGGGCATGGCGAGCATCGACCACGCGGAATGCAGCTCGCGGTTGTTCTCCCGCGTCCAGTCCAGGAAAGCGCGCAGCTGCGCGGCGCGGTCGTCACAGGCGCGCCTGAGCCTCCCGTGACCGGTGACGATCTGGGATGGCGATCAGCGCGAGCATGCCGAGGCATCCGATGGCGGTTCGCCGGATCCACTGGTCGGTCTGCGGGAGTACTCGGAATTGGGTCTGGTAACCCTAACGTGTCAGCACAGGGCCGTCGGCTGTCAGCGCGGCGAGATCGCTGGCCAGCCGGGACGATTCGTCCTGATGGAAGTGGCCAGCGCGCTGGCTTCGTGGTGCTCTACCTGCCGCCGGATCTGCTCGCGATGGGAAGGCCAACGCGGCCCGGCCAGGCAACTATTGACCTGAGATATCTCCACGAGATACTCTAGATATCCGCGTCGCTGTAGAGGTGATTCCGATGACCATGATCAAGACACCCATAGAGATCGATCAGGAGGCGTTGGAGACCGCCGCCGAGGTACTGGGAACAAAGACGAAGAAGGACACCGTCAATGCGGCTCTCAAGGAGGTGGGCCAGCGGCTGACCCGGCTGCGCGCGTTGGCCACCCTCGGCGAGATGGCAGACCGCGGCGACTTTGATGAATTTCTTGGCGACAAGCCGGCCTACCGCCGGTGAACCCCGCCCTCTACCTGATCGACACATCAGGACTGTTCCGCATCCTGCAGGACAAGCTCCGGCAGACATGGGCTGACCAGCTCGCTGGCGGCGTCATAGCGACATGTCCCATCGTAGAACTGGAATTTCTGCACTCAGCTCGTTCGCTGGCGGACCGGCTGGAGAAACGCCGGCTGCTCCGAGAGGTGTTCGGGTGGGTCGCGATGAGCGATCGCGCCTACGAGCGCGCAGACGAAGTCCAGCAGCTGCTGACTGAGACCGGCAGGCATCGCTCAGCAGGTCCCGTCGATCTCCTCATTGCCGCGACTGCCGAACGTGAGGGCCTCATCGTCCTGTGCGACGACCGCGATTTCCAGACGGTGGCCTCAGTTACCGGCCAGCCGGTCAAGCTCGTCGCCGACCTGTAGTCGCCCCGATCACAAGGCCGGCGTGGCTTCCTGACTGCGGGCCGCCACCGTCATTGGCCAGCACCGACAAACACGAACTCGCGTTGCGTCTCCCACCTGATGACGGCCGACAGGAAAGAGCTGCCGCGCTTCGTTGTAGCGGCCGAACCTCTTGATCTTGCCGTCGACTAGCTCGAACACGTCGAAGCATGGCAGGTCCATCCGCTTACCAGCGGGGAGGACGGTGCCCCAGGAGACAGCGCCGCGCCCGCCACCGCGCCGGCCCGGAACGAGCGGCCGACGTCCCAGACCCGCATGGCCGGCGGTACCGATCCGCGACGCCGCACGCGGCTCCGCGTAAGGGTGATCGAACACCCGTGGCCGCCCGCTCGTCGGCGCCGCCAGCCCCAGGACCGCAAATGAGAACGTCGCCGACAGCACACCGGGCTATGGCAATTGGTTCGGCTCGCTCTTCACACCGACACTCCCATCACGGCCCCAGCCGGCATCCTGACCAGGGCAAATGCCGTGCTGCCTGCGACATGCAGTGGCATGTATGCCGGCCAGCCGGGACGACAGATAACTCTGAACGCCCGCGCACTGACCCGACTAGGGGACGATTCCGCTTAGTGCAAATCGGCGTTAGCATGCAGGTGCGGGAGGTACAGAGGTTGCCTGAGTCGGCTGATCGCCAACGACTGCCGCTGCTGGAGGATGAGGACCTGGCCGGTGAGGCGGTCATCGAGCCTAGCCGCTTGATCCGTCCTGTCGATGCGCCACAGGTTGCTGTGGCGTGCTTCTTCCGAGATGTCGTCGAGGAACTCTCTAACCGAGCAGACGCGAGGCCAGTGTGTCGCCTGCACAGCGAGATGGGTCCGGCATCGTTGTGGGAGATCGAGCATCGGGGCGTGCGGCTGGGCGTGTTCCATCCCGGAGTCGGGGCGCCGCTGGCCGGCGCGATGCTCGAGCAGGTCATTGCCCGCGGAGTTCGCGGAGTCATCGCCTGCGGTGGGGCAGGGGCGCTCATACCACAGCTGGTGATGGGGCACGCGGTGGTCTTGACCGGCGCTGTGCGCGACGAGGGCACATCCTTCCACTACCTGTCGGCCGGCCGGGTGGTCTCGGCTGACCTCGGTCCGGCTCAGGCCCTGGCAGACGCGCTCAGGGCAGACGGCGTCGAGACGATGCGCGGCCTGAGCTGGTCAACGGACGCCATCTATCGTGAGACCCCGGGCCGGGTCTCGCGCCGGGTGGAGGAGGGCTGTCTTGTCGTCGAGATGGAAGCGTCGGCACTGATGGCGATCGCCCGCTACCGCTCCATCCCGTTCGGAGAGGTGGTGATGGCAGGAGACTCGCTGGCCGGGCGGGAGTGGGAGCACCGTGGGTGGATGACAGCCAAGTCCGCCCGCCGGCAGCTGTTCGCCTCGGCCGCGACCGCAGCAGTCGAGCTGGTGGAACATGTCGCTCCAGCCGCGTCGAGGCTGATCTGATTCGGACTCTAGCTTTGGAGACGGCTACGCGCGCGGACCAAGTTCGCCAGCCAGCCCTGAGCGTTTTACCAGCCGACCCCATCTTCCAGCGTCTGGCCGCTGGGCACCGGGCCCTGGCTGCCTCCGGCCGACGCGTTCGCACCGTCGCCGACGAGAGGCGAAGAGATTGATGTGGTGCAGCCGACACCGCCCTCACGGCTTCCTTGACTAGCGCCAATGCTATCCAAACCTATAAATACGGTTCAAAGGTCACAAGTGGTGGTACCGTCGCCCAGACCAGCAGTATCGGCAGCCCGGGCAGAGACGACAACTTCGGGAGCATTTACAACGTGCCAGCGAAGTACGAACCGGCCCGCTTCAACTTCCTCTGGAAGGCCACTGATGACGTCGGCTGCCCGAATGATTCCATTGCATAAGAGGGTTGTTGCGTTGGCAGCGGCGACCATCGTCGCTGCTGCCAGCGTGGCCTGCAGCAGCTCGCCGCATACTCCGCCTGAACTCACGCATAACCAGGATGGCGGTCCGATCCACGAATTTGCTGCATCACGGGCCGGCATCGTTCTGGCCGACGACTTCGACGAACTCGGTGACCACCTGGCCAGGCTGACCCGCGCCGGCATTACCTGGCTTCATCTTTGGCACAAGCCAAGTCAGAACATTCAAGGCCAGTCGCCGGGGATCACCGCAGACGGCCGCATCATCTATCAGCTGCCGCCCGCGCAGCCAGGTGTGAAGGCAGCCAGGACTTCACGATCTGGGAACAGCCGTCGTTCACCGGCCGGGCCCGGCAGATCTACCAGCAGCACGTATTTGCTGGCGGCCCGATCTTCGGGCCTGACGGGCAGATCGCAATTGTCGGCCCGAGCGGGCCGCCCGACCCCGGTCACAAGCCGAGCGCAATCATTCTCTCGACCTCCGGAAAGGTCCGTACGATCCATACAGGCTTCGCGGAGATGGGCTACCCGGCGCTGCGGGGACCGGGAGCGCCTGCCATCGAGATCCCTCCGGCCTCCGGCCCGGCGCAGCTGTTCTGTCCGGACGGGAGACGCGAGTTCCTGCCCCGCGGCCGACCCGGGCAAGATAGAGGTTGCCGGGCCGCTGTCACCGGGTTTCACCATCGAGCAGGCCGCATGGCTGACGAAAGCGGCGCGGATGTGAGCATGCCATCCGGTGTTTCTGTGCCCGAGGCGTCCACGCTATGTCGGGGGGCCGGAACGTTCGCGCTGTCCAACGAGCTGTCACTAGTCATCTGGGTTTCGGCGAGCTGCTGCGCGGTCATCGGCAAGCGGCCCACGGCCTGGTTCATGGCGTCGACGATCACCGAGCCAATTGCCGAACCGATCCGTGCAGGTTCAAAGCGCCGCCGCTGGCTCGGCGTCAGCGCCGGACTCAGCCTCGGCAGGCCCGCCTGGCGCACGCCGGGTTATCCCGGTGACCACCCAGGCCCGACTCAGGGTGCTGCAATACAAAGCGACAATGACGAGGACCAAAGCATGTTGCAGCCCGGCACTCCGGGTGTTCGCCAGGAGCGCCACAGCGAGGCCGAGCTGCACCGAGTAGACCCCGACTGAAATCGATGCGAAGGCGATATTCAACGTTCTGGATCGAGAGTCGCGGGAGAAATTTCCAGCCCGCTGTGCCCTCGGTATCAGCCGTCTCGTGGCCAGCAGGCCGACGATTGCCGTTGCGAGGCTTGAGAGCCCGAAGATGACTGAGCCCCCGGTCAAGGCCACGATCGAGACGATGAAGATGTCTACCAGGGCAACAAACGCGCTCCCGGCCAACACAGTTCGCAGCTCCCGGGTTGTGGGGTTCGCGTCATCCGCGTTGACGACCGATACGGCGACGACCAGCAGCCCCAAGATGGCAGCGGACGCGCCCGCGCTTGCAATGAAGAAGTTCTCAAAGTGGCCCACCACAGCGGCACCTTATCGGGCATCGGCGGCTATATTGCCGAGGCGTGCCCGTCGCGTCCGATCGTATGGTCAGCTACGCTCCGCCCCGGGGCCGGCAGGGACCGGGCTGGCGGTCTCGGCATTCACTCGGAATCGCCGGTGCGCGTGCTCGGTGGCCAGTGGGCGGGGTACCAGTCACCCTCTGGATCTGTGGTTTGGCCCACTTCGATCAGATAACCATCGGGATCGCGGATGTAGCAGCGCTTCTCGTACTGATGCTGTTTCGGCGGCGTCAGGAACTGAGCGCCCCGGGCGCTCCACTCGGCATACAGCGTCTCGATGTCCCTGACCCGGATATTGAGGAAGCTACTGACGCGGTCGCGATCGCGTGGCGTCTCCAAGACGACCGACGGCTTGTCGTCGGTCGGGCCGCCGCCGACATTGATGATGATCCAGCTGTTGGCCAGTGCGACATAGGTGACGTCTCCGGAGAAGACCACCCTGCCGCCGAGTACTTCGGTGTAGAAGCGCCGAGAGCGCTCGACATCATCAGAGACGATGAAGTGGGCAAGCACAATTCCTTCCGGCGGCGCGAAGTCGGCCATCCGGCACCTCCACTCGTTGGGTTCACACCCGTATACGACAGTGCCCGCAGCCAATGTCCCCCGCGGCGACGACGGTTAAGCGCGATTCAGCCACGAGGGGGCCGACCTGCGATGGCCTCCGGAACGTTAACGTCGGCTACTAGGAGCCTTGGTCGGGGTTGGGGCTGACTCGCAGCCAACTCACCGATGCGTGACTTCGGCCAGGGAGAACACAGGTTCGGCGCTGATGTCGTGGCCGCGGTCCGTGCCGCCGTCGGGTGGCGGTGACACTGCGGGCGGATCGTCGCCGTGCGGGCCGCCGCCACCCGGCGGCTCGGCCCGGTCCGGAACAGCAATCAACGCGCCAATGGATCCGACGCCGAAGCCGACGAACGGGACAGCGAGCAGGAGAAGCAGGTAACCCGCGGCATTGCCGCCTGCGCCCTGTTCCGCGGGCAGTGTGGCAGCGCGACTGAGGTGCGGGTACAGCCAGCCGAGCAGCTGGCTGTCGTGCGGCAGCAGGGCAATCGTGGTGGTGCCTAGCAACACCGCGAGCATCGCACCGGTCAGGCCAGCCACTAGCCCGGCGGCTACGCCCTGGCGTATTTTCGCCTCGCCTTCGGCCGCGCCGTCCGTGCTCGCCCCGTACAGCGCGAACACTTTCGCCAGCCAGGCGCTGACACCGGAAGCCGGACGCGCCGCACGCGGCTCTGCGTGGCCGGCCGTAAAGTTGCGCGCGGCCAGGACCCCGGCCGCCGTCGGCGCAATGAGCACCGCGGCCCAGGCAAACGCTCCCAGTGCGCCCTGGGGCACCGCCGGCAGCACCCGGCTGGCCTGGTAGCGAATCAGTCCGAGCGGAAGGAACAGGAACACCGCAATGCCGATCGGCAGGCCCGCGGCGATACCGCGAACCAGGGTTCCCGTCGCCACTGGCGACCGCTGCGCGGTTGCCATGATCACGACGATCGTGAAGATGGCCGTCATCAGCAGGAACAGCGCTTCTCCTGTCCACAGCAGGCCGCCCGTTCCTGGTCCCAGATTCGCCGGGCCGCGCATGCGCTCCACGGACGCCTTGCCTAGCGTGAGCGCGAGAACCGCCGAGTAACCTCCGGCCCGGACGAGCCGCTGCGTCCGTCCTGCGCCCGCAGGACCGACGAGCCGCTGCCCGACTACCCAAAGGCCTACCAGCAGCGCCACCGTCACTAGCATGCTGACCCTGTCGGCCATCGTCACCCGGTTCACCGGTGACCGTGGCCAGGTCAAGCTGGCGACGCATCCGACAGCCGCCGCGAAGGCGCAGATCGCGCGAGCCTTCCGCATAATCATCGACTCCCTGGACACCAGTCGCATTCCGCCAGCCAGCCACGACAGCCGCTGGCATCCGGCAGGCACATTCTCGGCTTCCGCCAGGATCGCCTCGGCCCATTCCACACGCCCGGCCGGCAGCAGGCGGGTGCACCAGCGCAGGACTGCAGCCGCCAGGCGACTCAGCCGGTTCACGGGACGGCCCGAGGCGCGATCCGCGCTGGCCTGCGACCGCGAGGCGACGCTGCCTCGCGAGCTGTCCGCGTTTCTGGCACCGCGGCCGTTGTCGCCGCCGCGAGCCCGTCTGCCGTCAGCCGGTACAGATGCCGGCGCGGCCGCCCTGGTACATCTTCGACCTCCCATGAGGCCTCGACCAGGCCGCGATCGGCCAGCCGCACCAGAATCGGATACAGCGTTCCCGACTTAAGCTCCGTCTGCTTCGCGAGCGTGTAGCCATGCCGCCAGACCGTAGGCTCGGCGCACAGCGCCGCCAGGACGCAAACCGTCTGGCGTGAGAAGGCCCGGCTTGAAGTCACGGCCGTAACTCTATCTAGGTAGAGTTGCGGCGTCTAGCTATTCGTGGCCGGTCAGGTCGCGGCTTTGCGCCTTAGTCGCGCTCGGCCCGGATCAGCTTCTGACTGTCCCGTCCCGCTGCCATTGCGTCAGCCGCGGCATCTCGCCCAGGGGGGCGCGGCCGCAGCAGTACAGCAGCACTTCGGCGGTGCAACAGCTCGGCGTGCGCGGTCAGCGCGGCCAGCAGCCGCGTTGGCGAGGCTGAGTCGTCGAGCGCGAGCTCGGTGCACAGGTACCCATCGGGATTGCCGCACACGATCTGACACGCGTAGAAGTAGAGACAATCAACCATGTGCAGCGTCGCCTGCCAGCAGAAAGGGCGTCGCTGCAAGCACCGCATCGCTTCCATCGAGTTTCCCGGCGGCAATCTTGTCCCCGTCCGCGTTGTCCCCGATCGTGCCAGGCGTTCAGCCGCACGACTCGCGTCGGAGACTTGCTCTCATGCCGCCGTCGGGGTTAGGCAGAGTGGCGAGCGGGTGGGGTATCAGGCCGGCCGGGGCGACTGTCATATCGCCGGCGAGAAAGAATGCCTTATGGAGATCATCAATCTGGGCAGGGCGGACGGGCTGCCGCCAGTGGATTGGGCTGCAGTCGTCGAGAAGCTCGTTGCGGGGTCGGCGCCAGCTCCGGACGCCGTGAACTCCCGCACGACCTGGCTGTCCACCATCAACGAAGACGGCAGCCCGCATGTGACCGCGGTCGGCGCGCTGTGGCTAGACGGCACGTTCTGGTTCCAGACAGGCGCAGGTACGCGGAAGGGGCGCAATGTCGAGCGCGACCCGCGGTGCTCGATCGCGGTGTCGATCCGCGACGCGGATGTCGTCGTCGAGGGTGACGCTGCGCGAGTGGCCCAGCCGGGCGCGCTGGCGCGCATTGCGAAGGCGTGGGCGGACAACGGCTGGCCAGCCGAGCCTGACGACAGCGGGCCGGGCATCACTGCCCCTTTCAACGCCCCGTCGCAAGGGCCTCCGCCGTGGAACGTGTATCGCATTGAGCCACGCTCGGCGATCGTTACCTTGGCGGCGGAGCCGGGCGGCCTGACTCGCTTCCGGTTCTGACGCCGCTGGTCGGCAGGGCAGTCGCGGATTGGCCGCATGGTCCTGCCAGCCAGCCCAGATGAGACGGTGAGCGAGCCCGCCGGCGTTGAGCGGGGCCGATCAGCGAGCGGCCATTCCCACAGTTGCCGATAGCGCTGATACCCGGAGCTGCCGACGTGGTGGCCAGCGCACGCGCCGGGCCCGGTTACGATCGTCCGGCAGTCGGGCCGCTGGGCCGCGCTGCCGGCGCGCTGACCCGGCGCCGTCAGCCGATCGGCCTGGTCGCCCACCGGGCGGGATCGGTGCCCAGCAGGTGCAGGTGAGCGAAGGTGCTGGCTAGCGCGCCGGCCGCCGGGCTCCTGCTGGTCAGAACGAGGTACACCTGCAGCCCTCCTGCATTTTGGCGCACAGCATCTGGTGCCAGAGCGCGGGCGACTCGATCTGGTCGACCAGGACGTGGTACCCGTGGATGACTCGGGGAACGGGAGTGCCGCCGACGAAGGAGCAGGAGCTGCTCCTGGGCGCCGGATTGATCGTTGCCGTGATCGAGTTGTCCGGTGTGGCTACCGCTGCGGGCGGCAGGATCGCCGCTCCGTTCGTGATCTCATACCGGGTAGCGACGTCCACGCCAGCCTCCGGGCTGAACGCGACCGAATCGAGGCGCCAGGTACTCGGCACATCGACCAGGTTCGCCGGGAATCTTATTGCGGCGACGGGCACGCCGACCCGGGCGTGCTGCGCCCGGCGACGTGATCGCGGAACCGTGCCCATGCCTCGGGAAAGAATCGCCCGCGCCCCGGTACAGCCAGTTTCGGACGGGCGAGTCGAAGTGACGCTGACAAGCGGCATGCCGGAAGCATGCTCCGGGAAGCGTTCGGCATAAGCCAGCGATAGCGTCGCGCCCCACGACCCGCCGCGCAGGAGTCACTTATCCACGCGGAGGTGCTCGCGCAGCAGTTCCATGTCGGCGATCAGGTGCCCGGTCGTGTTGCGGCTCATGTCCGCCGCTGGGTCGCTCGCGTGCGGCCTGCTCCGGCCGCAGTTGCGCTGGTCGAACAGGATGATCCGGTGCCGTCCTCCGTCGAACGACCTGCGCGCGCCGAGCTGGCAGCCGGAGCCTGGCCCGCCACGGACTATGAGCGCGGGTATGCCGTCCGGGTTCCCGCATGTCTCCCAGGAGACCAGGTTGCCGTCGCCGGTGTCGAGCATGCCGGTCTCATACGGCTCAATCGGCGGGGACGTCATGATTCCTCCGGTTGCTAGTCCGGCTCGTGCGAGCGTCGGCGGGTCATCAGACACTCATCATTTCGCCGAGCTGCTGGAGGGCGAGTTGCGCCGCGGCAATTCCGACCTCGGCGAGAAGTCCGGGCGCGGCGGACTGATCTGTGGCCACGGTGAGGGTGTCGCCGCGGGTGATGGCCGGGCGGTCGTGCCAGGTTGTCCCTGGCGGGTCCAGGGCGCCGGTGCAGTGCGAGCGCATGGCGCTGCGGTGCCACTGCACCGCGGCGCGCCAGCCTGGCCAGGCCTGGTCAAGAAGTCGCTGCACTCGGCGTTCGGCGTCGTGTATCCGCTCGCGGGGCCCGCAGGCGGCGGCGATCTGGATCAGTTCATGCCCGGGCGGGGCCAGGCTGGGGTCGGCGAGACTGTAGCGGGCGGCGTAGATCCGGTCATCAAGGTCCATCACCCGGAACCAGCCTGGACCGCCGTCGGCCCGCAAGCCCAGGTCGACTGTCGCCGCACGGGCGCTGGGCCAGGCAAGCGATCTGTCGCCGGTGAGCTGGCGCGCGGCGGCGAGGCTGGTGGCCAGGATCGTCGGGCCCGCGGGCAGGGTGGGTACCCGTGTCTGGATGCGTATCTGCACGCCCAGGCTCTCAGCTCGCTCGGCAAGAAGACCGACCAGCGTCGACCACCCCCCGGCCACGTACCGGGCCCCCCCGGCCAGCGCCCGGCGAAGGTGCTGGTGGACGAATGCGGCCGACAGCCGCCCGGGATCGTGGTCGAAGGTGAAGATGAAAGCCACACCGACGACTGCCTCAGCCGTCTTCGCGTCGACGTGCCGGAGTAGCCAGGCACGGAACGATTCCGCTGTCGGCGCATCGGCCGGAAGCGACGCGATGGTCTTGCTGAGTTCGGGTGGCCACGGGCCGAGCCGGCCTCCGGCAAGGACGAGGCCGGGATAGCGCGGCGCCGCCACGATGGGCGGCGTGAGGGCGTGGCGCTCCAGCCACCCCCACCACGGCCCGTCCACGTAGATTGCGTGGGGACCGAGGTTGGCCCGGTAGGGCGCTGGCAGCGAGCGTGCTCGCCCGCCCGGCCACGAATGTGCCTCGGCAACGGTGACGCGCCAGCCACTCTCGGCTGCCTCGATGGCGGCGGTCAGCCCGGTGACGCCCGCGCCGACGATTGTCAGATCTGGTCTCACAAGACAGGCCCTTCTGGGTGGCGTCCTCCTAGCTGGAAAGTGGCAGGAAACCACTGGAAGGTTCCGGCTAATCTTCCTGACGTGGATCCGGCGGATGTCTCGGCTGCTCAGCAGGGGGACGCACTCGCGTTGGACCGGCTTCTCGACGAACTGGCACCGTATGTCCGCCGATTGTGCGCACGGATCGCCCCGGCGGCGGCCGACGATGCGGCACAGGAGGCACTGCTGGCTGTCTTCCGGGGCCTGCCTTCGCTGCGTGCCCCTGAGGCGATCATGACCTGGGTACGGTCAGTCACAGTCCGGACGGCGATCCGCCTCGCCCGCCAGCATGACCTGGAGGCCGTCGCGGCGGGAACGCTCATGGATCGCAACGCCTCGTCCCCCGAAGGGCTAGTAGACATCGATGATGCCCTGGCACGTCTGCCGGTCACCCAGCGCGTCGTGCTGGTCTTGCGCACCAGAGAGGGCCTCAGCGAACAAGAGATCGCCAGCACGCTGGGGATCCCGGCAGGAACCGTGAAATCCCGGTTGCATCGAGCCAGGGCCACGTTCCGGGAGGTGTGGGAATCGTGAACGATCCTGTGGCTCTCGCCGATATCGACCCGATCGACCGGCTCGCCATTCTCGCGGCTGCCTTGCCCGGCGCCCTTGTTCGGCAGCGCCGCATCGCCGCACCGTTCGACGCTGTCTGGCAGGTCATCGCGGACCTGGAACACGCCACTCCCCGCTACGAACCCGGCGTCGCGCACGTGCGTGTCACCGAACGGCGCGGCGAGCTTCTGCGCCTGCTGGTGCAGGACACCGCTGGCCGCGAGCACGCGATGGACGCCAGGCTCCGGCCAGGCTGGTGCCTGATGCAATCCGCCACAGTCGTTATCGCCTTCGCCGCGCGGCGCCTGGACGGCGAGACCCTGCTGGCGCATCTTGAATACCGGCGCACGCAGACCGCGGTGCCCGGCCGGACCGGGCCGGCCGACCGCCGCGCTGCCTTCGCGAAAATCGACCAGGAACTCCGCGCCATCGAATTGCTCGCTACCTGCCGAAACCGCTGAGCACACCCGCGGGGCTGGTCTCGCGGACACCGCAGTAGCTTGGCAACCTGGTGGTATTGGCTCACCCGAGACTGTCCGGACCGGAGGCGTCATGGCTGGGTACTTCGTTGCGAACTACACCATCACGAACCAGGACGAGTACAAGGCATACCTAGCGGTGGTCGGACCTAGCCTGGAGGCCCACGGCGCCGAGAGCATCGTCGTCGACCGCGACTGCGAGTTGCTGGAAGGATCAGCGGGCCAGGTCACCGTCGTGCTGAGGTTTGCCACCAAGGCTGCCGTCAAGGCCTGGTACGAGTCGCCGGAATACCGGGCCATCAGGCACCTCCGCACCGACAACACCGAGGGCGTCGCGGTCGTCGCGGAAGGCAAATAGCCGGCGGTTCCGTGACCGCGGCGTTCGCGGTGACTGAACGCCATGGTGGCAGCCCGGCCGGGCGATCCCGACTCGCTGGTCTCGTCGCTGTCAGCTTCCGGCTAGTTCTTCGAGCGGAACGGCCGGGTCAGCGAGCGCGGCTGCGTCGGCGCGCCGGCCGGCATACCCGGCGCGCACGAGCGCCTGGATGCCGCCCTGCACGTCCCACACGTTGGCGTTCAGGCCGGCCAGTACCTTGCCATCCCGGCGCCAGAACGCGAGGAACTCCAGACTGTCGCGGTCGCCGCGGAACACCACGTCGTCGTATCCGCCTGGCGGGATCCAGCCGGCATACTCGATGCCGAGGTCGTACTGGTCGGAGAAGAAGTAAGGCAGGCGGTCGTAGCTCACTGCCTGGCCGAGCATCGCCCTGGCGGCGGCCGGGCCGCCGTGCAGCGCGTTGGCCCAGTGCTCGGTGCGCACCGCGGCGCCGAGCAGGGGGTGCTGCGCGCTGGCGACGTCGCCGGCCGCGAAGATCCGCGGGTCGGAGGTACGCATCGCTGCATCGACCGCGATGCCGCCGCCGGTGACGGTGAGCCCGGCGGTGACCGCCAGCTCGATATTGGGCTGGACCCCGACCCCGACTACCACCACGTCAGCGGGCAATTCGCGGCCGTCGGCCAGCTGCACTGACGTCACGCTGGCCTCGCCGTGCAGTGCCTGCACGCTTGCGCCGCAGTGGAACCGCACGCCGTGGGCGATATGCAGTGCCTGAAGGATGCTGGCCACTTCGTCGCCAAGCACGCGCTGCAGCGGCAGCGGCAGTGTCTCGACGATGTCGACGGTGGCACCATGCTCTCGGGCGGCGGCCGCGACCTCGAGGCCGATCCAGCCGCCGCCGATGATCACGACGCGGGTGCCGTCCGTCAACGACTTGGCGAGCCTGTCGGCGTCCGGCAAGGTCCGCAGGTAGAGAACGTTGTCGAGGGTGGCGCCCGGCAGGTCGAGCCGCCTCGGCCGGGAACCGGTCGCGAGCAGCAGCCGGTCGTATTCGACCGCCGTGCCGTCGGCTAGACGCACCGACCTGCGCACGGTATCGAGGCCCTCGGCGGGCACGCCAGCGCGCAGCTCGACGTCGTGCTCCGCGTACCAGCCGGCGGTATGCACGAAGACACTGTCGCGCTCGGCGGTGCGAAGGAGCAGGCCCTTGGACAGCGGAGGCCGCTCGTACGGGCGATCGTTCTCAGCGCCGATCAGCGTGATCGATCCGGTGAATCCTTCGGTGCGAAGGGTCTCGGCGGCTTTCGCCCCGGCCAGCCCGGCGCCGACGATGACGAAGTTGTCCATGTTTGTCGCTCCGGAAGTCAGTGAGAGCCGGTCAGGGCGAGGAATTCGGCGCGCGAGCGCGGATCTTCGCGCAGCGTGCCGAGCAGGGTTGAGGTCAGCGTGTGGGTGCCTGCGGCCTGGACGCCGCGCAACGTCATGCACAGGTGCTCGGCGTCGACGACAACTCCGACGCCGCGCGGCGACAGTTGCCCGTCGAGCCAGTCGGCCACCTGCTTGGTGAGGCGTTCTTGCACCTGCGGACCGTGAGCGAACAACTCAACCACGCGGGCCAGCTTGGATAGGCCGATGATCCGCTTACCCGGCAGGTAGCCGACATGGGCGACACCGACGAACGGCAGCATGTGATGCTCACATACCGACCGGATAGGGATATCACGCACGAGCACGAGTTCGTCGTATCCCTCATCGTTGGGGAACGTGGTGACGTTGAAGCCGCGGGGCGTGAGCAACTCTGCGTAAGCCCTGGCCATCCGCCCTGGCGTCTCCTGCATGCTCTCGGTTCGCAGGTCCAGGCCCATTGCTCGCAGGAAATCCGCAGCCGCACGCTCTGCCGCAACCAGATCGGGCGCTACCAGATCGGGAGCGACACTGTCCGGCACGGGGCGAAGCATGCCCAGAGCCGGCTCCGGCTGGCGTGCTGGCCGCTGCTCGAGTCGAGTCGGCTGGCCCACTGTTCCGCTCATTAGTTATCACCAACGTTCGTTGTCGTTATTCGTATCGTCTCGCATCGGCGACCGATTATCAACAGCGGGCATTGGTGTTATTCTTGAGGGGTGGAGACGACCCGGTGGCAGGCACTCGCCGCGCTCGTCGATCCGGTGCGGCGAGCGCTGTACGAACACGTCCGCCAGCAGGATCACCCGGTGACCCGCGAGGAAGCCGCGGGCGCCGTCGCGATCTCCCGCACCCTGACCGCCTTCCACCTCGATAAGCTCGTCGAAGCAGGGCTGCTGGTCGCCGGGTACGCGCCGCCCCAGGGGCGCCGTGGCCGCGGCCGCGCGCCGAAGGTCTACCGCCCGACCCAGGAGGGGCTCACCCTCAGCCTGCCGCCGAGGCAGTACGAACTCATCGGCCGTATCCTCGCCGACGCCGTCGCCGACGCTCCCGCTGACGCCCGCACGGCAGCTCTGCGGCACGCCCGCGAGTACGGCCGCGACCTCGGCACCTCCTGCCAGGCCAGGCCGGTGGACGCGGCCACGCAGGTACCCGCCGCGTACGCGGCACTCGCCGACCTGGGCTTCGAACCGCGCACCACCGATGACGGCATCGCCCTCAGCAACTGCCCGTTCCATGCGCTCGCCCAGCGTCAGACGAGCCTGGTCTGCGGTCTCAATGAGGCCTTCGTCAGTGGTCTGCTCGACGGGCTGGGCGCCGGGGAACTGGCCGCCGAACTAGCCCCGCAGCCGGGATCCTGCTGCGTCAGGATCGATTCCGCCCGGTACCAAGCCCGGCCGGCCAGCCAGGCCGCCGAGTGACGAAGCGAGTGGTTCTGGCGTCCGCGCCGACGGGAAGGCTGAGGGCAGGCATCGCGTTAGCTCAAAGTGCCCGCCGGCCTCGGCGCAGTAGCCGCGGCGCAGGCACGCGAACTGGAGGTCAGGCTCACGATGGCTCTGCCGAATGATCCCGCAGCGAAATTCCGGGAATACGCACGCCCGGAGATGCTGGTCAGCACGCAGTGGCTGGCCGAGCACCTGGCAGATCCCGGCCTTGTCGTGGCCGAGTCCGACGAGGATGTCCTGCTCTATGAGACCGGCCACATCCCGGGCGCGGTCAAGCTGGACTGGCATACCGAGCTGAACGACCCGGTTACCCGCGACTACGTCGACGGTCCGGGCTTCGCGCGGCTGATGTCGGACAAAGGCATCGGAAGAGACACGACGCTGGTGCTGTACGGGGACCGCAACAACTGGTGGGCCGCCTACGCACTGTGGGTGTGCACGCTGTTCGGTCACCCCGACCTCAGGCTGCTGGACGGCGGCCGGGCCAAGTGGGTTGCGGAGGGTCGCGACCTGACCACCGAGGTGCCGGACCGGCGAAGGACGGATTACCCGGTCACCGAGCGCGACGACTCACAGTTCCGCGCCTTCCGCGATGACGTCGTGGCGCACCTGGGCCAGCCGCTCATTGACGTCCGCTCGCCCGGCGAGTACTCGGGAGAGCTCCTGCACATGCCGGACTACCCGCAAGAAGGCGCAGTCCGCGGCGGCCACATCCCCGGCGCCAAGAACGTCCCGTGGGCCAGGGCTGCGGCAGAAGACGCCACCTTCAGGACCCGTGACGAGCTCACCGCGATCTATGCCGACGAGGCCGCGCTGCGCCAGGATGACGACGTGGTCGTTTACTGCCGGATCGGCGAGCGATCCAGCCACACCTGGTTCGTGCTGCACCACCTGCTCGGCTACCCGCGGGTTCGTAACTACGACGGCTCCTGGACGGAATGGGGCAACTCGGTCCGGGTGCCCATCAGCCGCGGCGCGAACCCGTGACGACCACCGCGCCTGGCACGCTCGGTCCCCGGCTCGCTGAGATAGCCGACGACTTCACCGCGCTGCCGGAACGCGACCGGCTGCAGTTGCTCCTGGAGTTCAGCCAGGATCTGCCGCCGCTGCCTGCCCGGTATGCGGAGCACCGGGACCTGCTGGAGCCGGTACCAGAATGCCAGTCGCCGCTGTTCCTGGCCGTCGAGGTGGACGACGACGGCATCGTCCACCTGTTCTTCGATGCGCCGCCCGAGGCTCCGACGACCCGCGGCTTCGCCGGCATCCTGCACGCCGGGCTAGATGGCCTCAGCGCCGCCGAGATACTGCAGACGCCTGGTGAGTTCTCCGCGCAGCTCGGGCTGCAGGACCTGGTCAGCCCGCTCCGGCTCCGCGGCATGGCTGCCATGCTGACCCGCATCAAGCGCCAGGTGGGCGACAAGCGTCGCTGACGGGTCAGACCTCCTAAGTCTGGTCAGTAGCCCGACACATCGGGACAATCACGGTACTGTCGTTGCCGTGCGGTTGCTGGCAGACACTGGCTGCGGAGACGGCACCGGCATGCGTGCCGCCGTCCGCCGGATCGCACTCGCTGCCGCGGGCAGCATCGTCGCGGCCGGCCTCACCGCGTGCGCGGGCGCCGCCGCAGTTCCGCGGCTGCCGGCCGGCCATACTCCGCCGGCCGCGAGCCAGCCCGCCACCGGTCCCGCTGAGCCCGCCATCCGCACCGTCCAGCTGGCTACCGCGCCGCAACGCGTCAAAGCCAAGGGCGCGGCGCTGGCCGATGCAGGCACGATGCAGCTGCTCTGGAGCCGGCAGCTCGGAACCGAGCGACCGATCGGCAGCATTACCAAGGTCATGACCGCGCTGGTAGTCATCCAGGCGGGCGATCTCAACCGGGCGATCCGTATACCTAAGGCCGTCCTGCAGTACGTGGCGAAGTACCAGGGCGAAAGCGCAGGCCTGCATCCGGGAGACGTCCTGACGGCGCGGCAACTGCTCGAAGCCCTGCTGCTGTCCTCCGGCTGCGACGCCGCCTACGTCCTGGCCACTACTTACGGCCCGGGCATGCCGGCCTTCCTGGCCAAGATGAACGCGACGGCAACCCGGCTGGGCATGGCGCACACGCATTTCACCAGCCCGGACGGGCTGCCCTACCCGACCGAGTACTCCACCTACTCAACTCCTGCCGACTTGCTGACGCTAGGCATCGCGGCCATGAAGCTGCCGGTATTCCGCTCGATCGTGGCTCAGTCCTTCTATCACCTGGGCCGGAGCAAAGGCCGTCATCACGCCTACTGGTGGGACAACACCAACGACCTGATCGGCAGCTATCGCGGAGCCGACGGCATCAAGACCGGGTACACCGATGCTGCCGAGCATTGCCTGCTCTTCACCGCCGTCCGGCACGGCACTGCGCTGATCGGCGTCGTCCTCGGCAGCCCGCCGACCGGTCCCGCTTCTGCATCGGAGGCAGCAACACGCATGCTGAACTGGGGATTCGGCCTGAAGCCAGCGTCCAGGTAGCCGCCGCGGGCGGCGGCATGACCCCCGCCCGTGAGTCCTGTCAAACGACTCACGGTGTTAAACTATTACGATGCAATTCACCAGGCTTGCCGACTGGAACTGCTCGATAGCGCGGACCCTGGACGTGGTTGGCGAGTGGTGGACGCTGCTCATCATGCGGGACGCCTTCCGCGGCACGACCCGGTTCGATGACTTCCACGCCAGCCTGGGCATGGCACGCAGCGTGCTCACCGCCCGGCTGCGCAAGCTGACCGAGCAGGGCATCCTGGAGCGGCGAGCCTACAGCGAGCACCCGCCGAGGTTTGAGTACCGCCTGACGGACAAAGGCCAGGACCTGTTCCCGATCATCGCGGCGATGATCGGCTGGGGAGATGCCTGGGCGCCGACGCCCGCCGGGCCTCCGGTCGTCCTCGTGCACGATACCTGCGGAAATGTCACCCAGCCCGTGCTGACCTGCCCGCACTGCCACGGCGAGGCGAGTCCGGCCAACACCAGAAGCGAGGATGGCCCGGGTAGCCACGCTGCTTAGGAATCAGCTGACAAACATTGCTATCGCGATGAACTGGCACGCTGCAGCCGCGCACACGCAGGCGTGAAAGACCTCGTGGTAGCCGAAAAATGACGGATCCGGGTCGGGCCACCGCCGGTGATAGGCGAGCGCTCCCACGGTGTAGAGCAGGCCACCGCCGATCATCAGCAGCCCGGGTCCGATACCTTCATGCAGCCAGACTTCGGGCAGCGCAAGGCCAGCAACCCAGCCGATGGCCACGAAGGTCGCGCCGACCACGATCTCGGGCGCACCCATCCACACCAGGTGGATCACGGCCGCCAGCAACGTCACCGCCCAGATGACGATCAGGCCGGCCAGCCCGAGTGCGCCCCTGGTGGCGAGCAGGAATCCGGGCGTCGCGGTGCCAGCGATGAGGAAGAAGATCATCAGGTGGTCCGCGCGCTGCAAGCGCCGGCTCCAGGTCTTGCCCCAGTTGCCGCGGTGATACAGCGCGCTGGTACCGAACAGCGCAGTGACGCTGACGGCGTAGACGGCATCCGCGGTGTGCTGCGCCGCCCCGTGCGCGCCGCTGAGCAAGAGGACGCCGAAGACTATCGATGCGGCGAACCACAGCGCGTGCAGCCAGCCACGCATCGCGGGCTTAGTATAGTAAATCGCCCGTTTGGCATCATACAGGCCCGCGTCACGAGCTGCCATGTGTCTCCTCGGTGGCGCAAGGAACGCGATCAGCGCGCTACCGAGGTCTGGAGCAGCAGGGCCGTACCGTCCGCGCACTCGCGGACGGTCACCCTGACCTTACGCTACGCCCGCGCCTGTCAGGACTCATCCGACCGCGGAGCTGAGCAGAGCAGGTCAGCTGGTCGCCGCGGGCGGAGGCGCCGCCCAGGCACGCGGATCAAGCGTCCCGTCCACCGCAGCGTGGGCGATGTCGGTGAGCCGGAAATTGCCATTGCGGGCGTAGGCGCGCATTCGCGCGAACGCTTCGGCCAGATCCACGCCGGCTCGCTCGGACAGCACGCCCTTGGCTTGCTCGATCACCACCCTGCTGTTCAGAGCGACACTCAGCTGCTCGTTCACGCGCTGCGCCTCCGCGCTAGCGCGATGGTGCACGATGCTCAGCGCCGCCAGGTCAGCGAAGGCGCGGGCGACGATCAGGTCAGCCTCGTCCATCGGGACCGAGTCGGTGCTGAGCAGGTTCAGCGCTCCCAGGGTGACCTCACGCAGCCGCAGCGGAATCGCGAATGCTGACCGGAAGCCGGCCGCGATGGCGGCACCGGAGAACACCGGCCACCGGCCAGCCCCGGCCTCGAGGACCTCGTGGCGGACAAGTTCGCCGGTCAGGTAGGCGTCCAGGCACGGGCCTTCCCTGGCCTGCAGTTCGAACAGTTCCAGCAGCCGCATGGCCTCGCTGGAGGACGCTACGAGTCCGAGGTTGCCGGTCGGCGAGGCGAGCATGACACCGGCCGCTGAGGCGCCGAGCATGCTGACGGAACGGGTTGCGAGGCCGGTCAGCAGTTCGACGACGTCGTAATCGTCGACGAGCGTGTCAGCCATCTCGACAAGGACGCGCACAACTTCGGATTCCCGGGTCATCTACATCACCATCCCGAGCACCGGCCTGCCAGGCACGACCGCGAGTGCCGGACTGGGCGGGCCAGGCGCTGTCTTGATATTAGCGGGGCTAGGCCTGGCGACCCCGCTCGGCGGGGTGTCAAGGGAGCCGCAGCCTGTGCGCGATGACGTCGCTGGCTACCTCCGCCAGCGGGACGTCATGACTGAAAGCGAACGCCCGGAGCCTCATCAAGGCCGCGTCCACGCTGATGTTCTCCTGGACCGAGACGATGCCGGCCGCGTTGTGCACAGCGAAGTGGAAGTCTGCGCCTGCCTCTAGTTCGGTGGCCACGGCATTGGCGGGCGCCCCTGATTGAGTATTCAGCACCCACCGCGCGGTCACTTCGGCAACTACCAGCGCGTCAGCGTGCTGATCGCTCGTCAGCGGCCCTGGCTCCACCCGGTAGAGATTCAGCGCTCCGAGCCGGACACTGCCCACCCGCAGCGGGAACCCGAAAATCGCGCGGACACCGCCGCGCAGTGCGGGCGGGGTAAACGCGGGCCACCGGCGGAAAGCAGGCTCGGCCAGGTCAGGCTCGGATACGACAGCATCCTGCCGGTAGGCGTCCACGCACGGGCCCTCACCGAGCGTGAACTGCAGATCCTCGATCAGCTGGCTCACCTCGTCGCTGACGCACAGGCTTCCGCGCGGTACGTCGCCGGCCATGAGCATGACCCCGGCACCGTTGACCCCGGCGATCCCCGGGCACGCCAGGCATAGCTGATCAGAGGACCACGGCATTTCGCCGCCCGTGATCTCGGCCAGGATCCGCGTAAGTCCGCGGCCTGCCATGTCAGCGGCTCGGCCCTGTACGTGGCCGCGCCTGCCCGGCCGCAGCGGCGCCGATGTAGCACACCCTGCCGTCTCCCTCGCCGAGAAGGAAAAGCTCCAGCGGGGCCAGCCGCCGCTGTCCCGAGCCGTCACCTGGCTTCTCCCTGTCCACGTTACGCTGCCGCGACCGTCCTGCCGCCAATGCCAGCGGCTACCCGCACCCGTCACACCCCTGACGGCGCGCCGTTTGGTGTTAATCTGGGGCTACTGTCCCGTTGTGCGAGACCAGGGCCGTGGATCGGCGCCGCGGTGTCAGCATCACGACAGGAGACGCCATGGGCGAGAGCATGACGCCGCCGGCATCCGGGGTCGTGCGGTTCGATACGCTCCCGATGCAGTACGACAGAACGGCCGCTTATGAGCTGATCCGCGCAGCCGGGCCGATCGCGCGCACCGCGCGCGGCAATTATGTGCTGACGTCGAGCGAGTGTGTCGAATACGCGCTCAAGAACCCTGGCCTGTTCTCCTCCAAGAAAGCGTTCGACGGAGTCGGCAGCCCGCTGCCCATGTTGCCGATCGCCTTCGACCCGCCCGATCACACCCGCTACCGCCAGGTGCTGCAGCCCTTCTTCAGCCCGCGAGGCACGGCTGTCTGGCAGCCGCAAGTGAGGGAACTGGTCAGCGAACTGATCGACAGGTTCGTCGGTCGTGGCTGCTGCGATCTCGTCGCCGAGCTGGCTGTCCCGCTGCCTGCCGACGTCTTCCTTGCCTTGTTCGGCCTTCCGATGCAGGACCGCGAACGGCTGATCGGCTGGAAGGAGCGCCTGCTGGCGAGCCCGGTGCTGACTGCCGTCGGCCAGCCGGCCGCTGAGGTCGTGCAAGCAGGGGCAGAGCTGTTCGAGTATCTGGTCGGGCACATCGATCGGCGACGCGCCGAGGGCGCCACAGGGGATCTGCTTGGCCAGCTGCTCGCCGACACCAGCGACAGCAGACTCAACGACGCCGAACTGCTGGGTATGTCATTCCTGTTCGTGCTCGCCGGCCTGGATACGGTGACCTCCGCGCTCAGCACGACCTTTGCCGCGCTGGCGGCGCAACCGCTGCTGCGGCGGCAGCTCGTGGCTGACCCTGCCGTGATCCCGGCCGCGATCGAGGAACTGCTGCGTGTCGACGGCCCCGTGGTTTTCCTGCCCAGGGTCGCGGTCAGGGACGTGGAGCTCGGCGGTCAGACGATCCCGGCGGGCGCGACGGTGCACGTCACGATCGCCGCGGCGAACAGGGATCCGGCCGAGCATCCAGACCCTGACGTGATCGATTTCGGCCGGCAAGAACGGCATCTGGCCTTCGGCGGCGGACCGCACCGGTGCCTGGGCTCGCACCTGGCCAGGATGGAGATGCGGGAGGTGCTGCAGGAGTGGCACCGCCGCATTCCTGAGTACGAGCTTGCACCGGGGACCCGTCCGCTGGTCAACTGGCCGACCGGCCTGGTCGGCCTCGACAGCCTGCCGCTCGTCTTCCCGGCCGGAACGGGCGGCCAGTAGGAGGGCCAGCCGGTGACCAGCCGTTCCTGACCTGATGATTTAACCGTCTAAACGCCGACAGCTCTTGCTAACCGCAGCTATTTCGCTAAAGTCCGAAGTGGATAATTCGAACGGCGTTCTGCTACGGGGGATTACATGTCGCGGGTCGGCATCGCTGCGCTCCTGACCGTCACGGCTACCGGGCTGGCAATGCTCGGCCTGTCGACAGCGGCCAGCGCAGCCGCAGGTATCAGCATCACTCAGGCGGGGCCGACCAGCGCGAATCCATACGTGCTGACAGTTGTCGCCGACGACGGCAACGGCCTTCAGCTGACCGGGATGACGGTGCACCTGTCATCGGGCCCGACCAGCGTGACGGTGTCGGACATGGCGTACGTCGCCGGCGCCGCGAGCGCGCAGACCTGGACTGCGACCGCCCCCATCGCGCAGGCCGACCTTCCGCCAGGCACCTACACCGTGACCGTCGACGCCACCGATGCGGACGAGTCCGACCCTGGGCTGACCTGGCCGGCTCCCCTCGCGTTCGCCTGGACCACGGCCGTCACTGCGACCGCGAACCCGCCGGTGCTGAGCTTCAACGAGACAACGACCACGATCACCGGCGCGGTCACCGGATACGTCGCCGACTCCAGCTACACCACGCCGGTCGGGCTCGCTGGCGTGCCGGTGTATGTCAACTTCGTCAACGGGGACGACGGCCCCTGGGATGAGCAGATCGGCACGACCCAGTCCGACGGTTCCTACACGGGCCAGGTGCAGTTGCCCGCCGCGGACGGCGAGTACACGGTCACGATCAACGCAACGCCGACGATGAACTCGGGCGGGACGTCGCTGACCACCTCCTGGGCGTCAGACGACGTACGGCTGACCGGGGTCAGCGTCACGCCGGAGGACTTTACTTACGGCTCGACTGCCACTGCCACCATGACCGGCACTGTCCAGTACCAGGACTCGGTCAGCGGCTGGCAACCGCTCGTCGGCGCGCAAGTCTCGGTAGGTGACGGCACCGCCGGCGATCGCATCAACACCGGCAGCCAGGGCCAGTTCACCTGGACCTTCCCTCCGAGCGACGGGACGGACTGGAGTGTCGTGGTCGGCGGCGGCAATCTGCTGGGCGTCGCGCAGGCCTCCGGCAACATCCACGTCGCGGTGCCGGTGTCCTTCAGGTCGTTCTCCGCCACGCTGAGTCCGTTCGCCAGGCTGACCGCGCGCGCTTGCGCCAAAGTGACCGCGCCGGGTTACCTGTCGCCGCAGAGCTACCTGAACGTCCAGTACTCGGCCGGCCAGAACGGCCCGTGGAAGAACCTGGGTCGGGTGCACTATGACCAGGGCTACACAGGCACATCGTGCGGTGTCAATTCGCAGTCCTACTTCACCGGCTCGCTGCCAGTCCGGCTCGCCAGCGCCTATTACCGGGTTTCGTTCCCTGCCTCGGCTGATTATCAGGCTGCCGTGAGCCACGCCGTACGCGAGTCGAAATACCTGACCAGGATTACCTCGCTCCGGGTATCCCCGAGCGCCGTCGGCCAAGGCGGGCACATCACGGTCAGCGGTCGCTTGCAGCAGGACATCCGGCACTGGCGGGACTTCGGCGGCCAGCGGATCCTGATCGTCTTGAAGCCCAAGGGCAGCAAGCAGTGGTACTGGCTGCACAAGATCAGGACGAACAAGGCCGGCTACTTCACCGACACCTTCGCCGACCCGGTCAGCGCCGACTGGTCCGCCGACTACGACGGCAGCAAGGCGGACTTCGCCAGCGGCGGATCGAGTCACTACGTCAGCGTCCGCGGCTCGTCCGCGACTGTGCGCGGGCCAGCGGCGGGCTCGTCCTCAGCCATGGGTCGGCCCGCGGCCGCGCTGTTCGCGCTGCCCGGCAGCTTCGCGCCCGAGCAATTGCTCGCGGCGGCGGCGAACCTGTTCAGAGCGTTCTAGCGCCGGCCCGCTAGCCGAGCTGACCGCCGCCGCGCTGACGGCCGGGCATAGCGCGTCACCGCGCGGAACCGCGCCGTGGCGGTCCGGGCTGATGTCGGTGACCGCTGGTAGCCTCTCGCTCCTGTGACTATCCCCGCATCCGCCACCAGCGACCTGCCTCCGGCCGCCGGTCAGCCGAGCAGGACTGACCTGCTTCGCTCGCTTCGCAGCTGGCAGAAGGACGCCTACCAGGCGTATTTCCGCAGTCTGCAGCGCGACTTCCTCGTCGTCGCGACGCCAGGCGCAGGTAAGACGGCATTCGCCTTGACGGTAGCTGCGCAGTTGCTCGCGCAGCGCCAGATCAGCGCGGTGACGGTCATCACCCCGACCGAGCACCTTAAGCACCAGTGGTCGCGGGCTGCGCACCGGTTCGGCGTGGCGCTGGATCCCGCCTTCACCAACGCGCAGGGCCAGGCGTCAGCCGACTTCACCGGCGTAGCCGTTACCTACGCCCAGGTTGCCTCGCACCCTGCTGTGCACCGGCAGCGCACGCTGCAGCGCCGGACCCTGGTGATATTTGACGAGGTGCATCACACCGGCGATGCGCTCTCCTGGGGTGAGGCGGTCCGGGTCGCGTTCGAGCCCGGCTGCCCGGCGGCTGGCGCTCACCGGCACGCCCTTTCGCAGCGACACTAACCCGATCCCTTTCGTCCGGTACGAGCGCGACGCTGACGGCAGTCTGCGCAGTTCGGCGGACTACGTCTACGGATACGGCCCGGCGCTCGCCGACGGCGTAGTGCGGCCGGTGATTTTCCTTGCCTACTCAGGCGACATGCGCTGGCGGACCAGGGCCGGCGACGAGACTGAGAGAACGCTCGGCGCCCCGATGACTGCCGAGCAGCTTGCCTATGCGTGGCGGACTGCGCTGGACCCTGACGGTGCCTGGATCATCCGCGTGCTCGAGGCCGCCGACCGGAGGCTGACCGAAGTCCGCAGGGGCATGCCCGACGCCGCCGGGCTGGTGATCGCCACCGACCACGCCAGCGCCCGCGCCTACGCCGGGCTGCTGACGCAGATCACCGGCCGCCGCCCGGTGGTGGTGCTGTCCGATGATCCGGCAGCTAGCAGCAAGATCGCGCGATTCTCGGCCGCCGCCGATCGGTGGATGGTCGCGGTCCGGATGGTGTCAGAAGGCGTCGACATCCCCCGGTTCGCCGTCGGTGTTTACGCGACAAGCGTCGGCACGGCGCTGTTCTTCGCCCAAGCAGTTGGCCGGTTCGTCCGCGCCAGGCGGCGCGGCGAGACCGCGTCGGTATTCCTTCCTTCGATCCCGTCCCTGCTGGGCTATGCCGCCGAACTGGAAGCCGAGCGCGACCACGTACTGAACCAGCCGGGCGATGCGACCGACGAGGAACGTGAGCTGGCCGAGGCTCAGCGCCACCGGGACACGCCCGACGAGCTGGACCTCGGGCCATTCCAGGCACTGGAAGCCTCCGCGCATTTCGATCGCGTGCTCTACGACGGCAACGAGTTCGGGGTGACCGCCGAGGAAGAAGACTTCCTCGGACTGCCCGGCCTGCTGGAGCCCGAGCAGGTGACGATGCTGCTGCGCACCAGGAAGCCGGCCCGGCCAGCGATCAGCAAGGCAACGACTGGCTCTGCGCCGGGCGGAGCGGCTCTGCCGGCCGCGGCGCAGCCGACGACCAGGGAGACGCTGACAGCGTTGCGCAAGGAACTCAACGGCCTGATCGCGGCCTGGCATCATCGCACCGGCCAGCCGCACGGTGCGATCCATGCCGAGCTAAGGCGCCAGTGCGGCGGACCACCGCTGCCGCAGGCGACAGGCGACCAGATCCGGGCCAGGATCGAGATGATGCGGAAGCTGGCAAGGGCGCGCTAGCAGTTCTCGACGGTGGTCTTGTTGCCTGCCCGCGCGCTGCGGCGCGACGATTCCTGGCGTAACGTCTGACGCATGTGCCGAAGCATCAAAACGCTCCGCGAGCCGTTCACCGAGCAAGTTACCGACGCCGATGTTCGTGCCGCGGCCCTGCAGTACGTACGCAAGATCAGCGGATTCCGCGCGCCTGCCAGCCACAACGCGCAGGCTTTCGATCATGCAGTAGCCAGTATTGCCGCCGCCACGCAGGATCTGCTCGACCACCTTGAGGTCCGTGGCCAGCGGGCCGCTTCCTAATCTGTCCGCGCAGTTCGGCCGGCGGCGCTGAGTCAGATCTTCGCCGTGCCCGGTCGGCTAGCCATGAGCCACGCACGCACCGGAGGATTGCAGTGACCGACTGGAATACCAAGATCATCGAGGAGTTTCGTGCCAACGGCGGGAAGGTAGGCGGCCCATTCGAGGGCGGCCAGTTGCTGCTGTTGCACACGACCGGCGCGAAGAGCGGCCGGGAGCATGTCAGCCCCATGATGTACCGCGAGATCGACGGCGGCTACGCGGTCTTCGCGTCGAAGGCCGGCGCGCCGACAAATCCCGACTGGTTCCACAACCTGGTCGCCAACCCCGCAGTGCAGGCGGAGATCGGCACGAAGACCGTCGATATGACCGCACGCGTCGCCGCTGACGCCGAGCGAACGGTGATCTGGACCGCGCAGAAGACCGACTTTCCGGGTTTCGCGGAATACGAGGCCAAGACGACAAGGCAGATCCCTGTCGTCATCCTCGAGCCTGTCGGCTGAGCCAGGCGCGAGTTAGCGGCGCAGCGTCACCTCGACCCGGCTGACGCCGGGGTCAGCGCGACTGTCCCCGGCGGCAGGGACCTCGACGGCGAGATCGGCGATCCCGGTCGCGCCCGTCAGCCGGATCGTCGCGCTGGTGCTGCCGTTCCCGGCCAGGAAGCAGTCAATCTCGCACCGCCCGGCCCAGGCGGCGGCCAGCCGCAACTGCCGCAGTGCCTCGCTAGCGTCCACGCCGATCGCGACGCCCAGCGCGGCTGGCCAGCTGGCCGCGCCGTCGTTGATCGCTGCCAGCAGCACGTCGATCGTCTCCGCCAGGACTGACCCGGCGGCCGGCGGCACCGGCAGCTCCAGCTGCTGGACGAGCGGTTCTTGCAACGGCGCCAGCTTGATCTGCACGGCGACGCTTCCGCCTGGGCCAGTGAGCCACCAGCGGCAATGCGCAGGCGAGTCGCATTCGGCGGCCCGGCCCGGCGGCTGGCCGAATTCGCCGATGCGCTCTCGCAGCCGGTCAACGTCCGCCCGCCGCTGCTCGAGCGGGCGATCGAGATCGACGTTGGGCGAGAACAGCCTGGCCGCGACATCGTCATCCCAGGCCCGCAGCAGGCCATCGACCTGCTCGCGCGCCGCCAGCGTCTGCGGCCACGGTCCCGCTGGCCCCTGTCCAGCCGGCCACGGTCCGGGCGGCGCAGGAACTGGCCCGTGAGACCTGGACGTGCCGGGCTGTCGAGCCCCGCCAGCCTCCCCCGCCAGGAGCGCCGCCAGCAGCTGGCTGGCCAGTCCGCCAGCATGCGCATAGGTGCTGTTGCAGAGCACCACCGCGCCTAGCCCGGTGCCCGGATGCCAGCGCATCTGGCTGCCGTAGCCGGGATAACCACCGCTGTGCTGCACGATCGTGCCGAACCTGGCGTCATCCTCCGCGAACAGCCCGAACCCGTAGCTGATCGAGGTCGGCCCGCTGAACCGCGCTGCGATGCCGTCCCCGCCTGAGTCGATCGGCACCTGGCCCAGCTGCATTTCCCGCCGGGACGCGCGGCTGAGCGGATGCGAGCGGGCATCGGCCGTGACGTCCCTGGCCGGGAACGCGTCAGCGAATCCGGCGACCCAGGCGGCGAGATCGCGGACGCAGCTGAAGATGCCGCCCATCGGGGCGAACGCGCCGTAGGGATCTGGCTCCAGTTCCACCCAGGTATCCCCGTCCCGCTGGTATCCGCGGGCCAGGTGCGCCCGATCGAATTCCCCGGCCGCGTATCCGGTCCGCCCGAGCGCGAGCGGGCCAAGCACGTTGGTCCTGATCGCTTGCGCGTAGTCAGTGCCGCAGACGGCTTCGATGACCTTGCCGAGGATGGCGTAGCCGAGGTTGGAGTACTCGAACCTGGTGCCAGGCGCCCAGCCGCACCTGATCCCGCCGCTGGCTAGCAGCGTGCTGAACTCGGCCGGGTCCAGGCTCTGCTGCCGGTCGCCCCACGGATCGTCGGTCGTGAATCCTGCCGTCATCGTCATCAGGTGCCTGATCGACATCGGCGGGCAGTCGGCTGACACCAGGCTGACGCCGCGCAGTTCTGGCACGTAGTCGACTGCCGCGTCGTCCAGCCTGAGCGCACCGCGGTCGCGCAGCAGCATCAGCAACGTCGCGGTGAAGCTCTTGGTCATCGACGCGATCCGGAACACAGTGTCCGCGTCCGGCACCGGCCCGTCATCCGCGCCAGCACCAGTCCAGCGCGTCCCGCAACCGCCAGAATGCACGAGCGAGCCGCCGGCCACGACGCCGTAGGCCAGACCGGGCTGGTCGCCGGGTGCGGCGAACCTCGCCGCGATGGCATCCAGCTGAGCCGTGTCGATCTTCACCGTGTCGATCTTCACCGTGCCGACCTCAGCCGTGCCGACCTCAGCCGTGTCGACCTCAGCCGTGCCGACCCGAGCCGTGTCCACCCGAGCCGTGGCGGTCTGATCTTTGTCCGTCGGCATGGTCATCCTCTCGTGGCTGCCAGGCACCGAGCCCAGGGCGAGGCTAGCTCGCCGGCCCGGCCAGCAGCGACTCGGCAGCAACGACGGCGTCTGGCAGGTCGAGCAGGTGGCACCCGGCCCTGATCTCGAATCTGGCCTGGGCCGGCGAACAGACGCCCGCTAGCCAGCGCCGGGTGGCCGCGCCGAAGATTGCCTGCACCACCGGCAGCAGCTGGCGCTGCTCCGTGCTGATCGGGTGACCAGCCCCGGCGACGTGCTCCAGCATCTGCAGGTGCAGGTGCTCTACCCGCTCGATGATCTCGCTGTAGCTGCGGCTCGTCTCGCTGATTACCCGGCTCAGGGCGGCTGTGAGCCGCGGCTCACGCTGCTCCGCCCGGAACTCGCGGAGCAGGTGACTGGTCACCCGCTCGCGCGCGGTCCCGCCGTCCGGTATCTCGGCCGGTCACCAGCAGCAATGCCGACGAGTAACGGCTGAGCAAGATGGCCAGTAGCACGTGATCCTTGGCCGGGAAATACCGGTACAGCGTGGCCAGCGATACCCCGGCGCGATGCGAGAGGTCCTTCATCTGCAGCGCGTCCTCGCCGCCGGCCGCCAGCATGGCGGTCGCGGCTGCGAGGATCCGGTCGTGCCTGCCATGCTGCGCGGCAGTCGACGGTATCGCCGGACCTGCCTGTGGCACCGCGCTAGCTCTCTTTCTGAAATCCGTTCTGCTTTTCGGCTCGCGCCCCGGGCGGGCGGCTGCCTAGCCAGCCCTCAGATACCGAGCGAATCCGCCAGCCGGTCCAGCTGGTCGCCGGGTCCGCCGAGCAGCACCTTGTTCGACAGCCCGTTCTTGTAGTACAGATGCGCGTCGTGCTCCCAGGTGAAGCCGATCCCGCCGTGCAGTTGCACAGTGTCGACGACGGCCTCGCCGTAGGCAGTGGCGAGCAGTACCCGGGCAACCGATGCCGCGACCGAGAACCGGCCAGGGTCCTCATCCCCGGCCCGGGCCGCGTCCCGCAGCGCGGCGTTGCCGAGCTCCCAGGATTTCTCCATGTCAGCCAGCTTGTGCTTGACCGCCTGGAACGCGCCGATCGGCTGGCCGAACGCGACCCGGATCCGGGCGTACGCCGCCGTCATCTCCAGGCAGGCTTTCATCGCGCCGGACGACTCCGATGCCAGTGCCAGGTTAGCCAGGTCAGCCGCGGCCGCCAGCGCGGCCGGCCCGTCGCCCGCCAGCGCCCTGGCGGGCGTGCCGGCCACGGCGATCCTGGCCAGTGACCGGCTGTGGTCGACCGCGGTCAGCCTGGTCCGGGTCAGCCCGGCCGCGTCCGCGGTGACCAGGTACACCGCGACCTGGCCGTCGTCGCCGGTCGCCGGCACGAGCAGCAGCCCGGCCTCGGCGCCGTTCACGACCGGGGACACCGAGCCGGTCAGCGTCACGCTGTCGCCGGGCCCGGACGCGGTGACGCGGCCGCCGGCCGCGCTGGCGACCGCCAGCGTCGCGATGAGCTCGCCTTCGGCGATCTTCGGCAGCAGCTCGGACTTGGCCGCGGCGTCGTCCAGCCGCAGCAGTACCTCGGCGGCCAGCACGCTGGCCAGCAGCGGCGAGGCGACCAGGCCGGCGCCCAGCTCGGTCAGCGCCACCGACAGGGCCGACACGCCGGCGCCGGCGCCGCCGAACTCCTCCGGGATCGCCAGGCCAGCCAGGCCGAGCTGGGTGGTCATCTGCTTCCACACGTCCGCGTCGTACGGCTCGCCGGAAGCGATCAGGCCGCGCAGCGAGGTGAGCGGGCTGCGGTCGGCGACGAACTTGCGTACCGAGTCGGCCAGCGCCAGCTCGTCATCGGTCAGGATCAGTGCCATCGGGATTCCCTCTACTGCCTTCAGTTCTGGCGCTGCGTGCCGACGCGCAGCTGGTTGAACGGGGTGGACCGGTCGACACCCGGATCCTTGGCCAGGCCGAGCACGCGCTCGCCGATGATGTTCCGCTGGATGTCGCTGGTCCCGCCGGCGATGGCGTTGCCCGGTGCCGCGACGATCGAGGTGGTCACTGCCGCGAACTCGTCGGCGTCATAGCCGGCCAGCTGGTCACCGAGGACGTCAGCGGCCACGTTCCCGGCGAACCTGCCGAGCTCGGATCCGGCCAGCTTTGCCACCGATCCGCGGGCACCCGGCATCCGGCCGGCCATCGTCTCCTCTCGCAGCAGCAGGGCGAACAGCTGCATCGCCTTACCCTGCGCATACAGCTCGAGCCAGGTCCCGGCGGACGCCCTGGTCGCTGGTCCGGCCCAGGCCCGCGGCCAGGTCGCGCAGCGATTCGAAGGCCAGCGGGTTACTGCGTGACCCGCCCATGGTGCCGATCGCGATCCGTTCGTGCCGCAGCATCACCACGGCCGCGTCCCAGCCCTTGTTCACCTCGCCGATCAGCGCGTCGGCCGGGATCCGGACGTTGTCGAAGAAGACCTCGTTGAACGGCGAGTGCCCGGTCGCGACCTTGAGCGGCCGGACGGTAACGCCGGGCGCGTGCATGTCGACGATGAACATGCTGATCCCGTTGTGCTTCGGCTGTGCCGGGTCGGTTCTGGCGAGGATCGCGCCGAAGTCGCTGTACTGGGCGCCGGAAGTCCACACCTTCTGTCCGTTCAGCACCCACTCGTCGCCGTCGCGCACCGCGCTGGTCTGCAGGCTGGCCACGTCAGACCCGGCGCCAGGCTCGGAGAACAGCTGGCACCAGATCTCCTCGCCGCGCAGCATCTTCGGCAGGTAGCGCTTGTTCTGCTCCGGCGTGCCGAGCTCGATCAGGGTGTTGCCCGGCATGCTGATGCCGATGAAGAAGGCGCCGTTGGGCAGGTCGTAATCGCGCGACTCCTGGCTCCAGGCGATCTGCTCGGCGCTGCTCAGGCCCTGGCCGCCGTACTCCTTCGGCCAGGTGATCCCGGCAAACCCGGCGTCGAACAGCTTGGCCTGGAACGCCTTCTGCTCGGCAAGCACAGCGGCCTGGCCCCTGGTCTGCGCCTCGGTCTCCTCGTCGGCTCCCCGGCGCGGCGCATTGGCGGCCAGCCACGTCCGTGCCCTGGAGCGGAAGTCCTCGCTCATCGGCGCACTCTCCTTATCGCTGCACCCGGCCCGGATTCCTGTCCGGGCCAGAAAACTGAAATCAGTTATACTTCTTGCCTGGCTCAGAGCGAAGCATGGCGCCAGATCCCATGTCAACCAGAGCGCGGGTATCTGCCGCTTTCCCGTTTCACCGGGGACCTGGCGGTTCCGCGGCCCCGGTTCGCTGCTCACAGCCCAGGTGGCGCGAAGGGATGCAGGAGCGGATGCAGGTAACCGGGACGCGGCAGCGTGAGGCATGGCAGCGGGCTGAACTCCCGCCGGTTGAGAAGGTCGCTGGCGGCGTCTGGTCGGTGCCGGTGCCGATCATCGGCAACCCGCTGCGGTACGTGCTCAGCTACCTGATCGAGCATGACGACGGCTTCGTGATGGTCGACCCCGGCTGGAATCACCCGGACAGCTGGCAGGCGCTCACCGCGGGCTGGCCGAGTGCGAGATCCCGCTGACCGCGGTCACCGCGGTACTGATCACGCACGTGCATCCTGATCATCATGGCCAGTCCGGCCTGGTCCGCGAGCACTCGGGCGCCTGGGTCGGCATGCACCCGGCCGAGGACGCCTTCCTCGATGTGCGCGGCGCCCGCGGCCTGATGCGCGACGGGATGGAGATCTACCTGCGCTGGTGCGGCGCGCCCGGCCAGCCACCTGGAGGAACTGGTCGCGAGCAGACAGCACGCAGGCCAGATGGCGCCGATGGTGCGGGCGGACCGGCTGATCGAGCACGACGAGCTGATCGACGCTGCCAGGCCTGCGCCTGCGGGCGGTCTGGACTCCCGGCCACACGCCAGGTCACCTGTGCTTCCACGACGAGACCCGCGACCTGCTGCTGACCGGCGATCACATCCTGCCGCGGATCACGCCGAACGTGTCCTCCTACGACATGACATCCAACCCGCTGCATGACTACCTCGGCTCGCTGGACAAGCTGCGCGGCACTTCAGCCGGCCGAGGTGCTGCCCGCGCACGAGTACCGGTTCACCGACCTGGACTCCCGGCTTGACTACCTTGCCGAGCACCATAGGGAGCGGCTAGCCGAGACGCTGGACATCCTGGCCAAGGCAGGCGAGAACGGCCTGACCGCCTGGCAGGTCGCCACCGGCGTCACCTGGTCACGGGCCTGGTCGGACCTGGTGTCCTTCCAGCGTCAGGCCGCGGTCGGTGAGGTCCTCTCGCACCTGCGCTACCTGCAGGCAGAGCGGCAGGCTGCCGAGTCTGACGTCGACGGCGTCGGCATCTGGACCAAGCAGAACGACGATTGATCGAGCTTTCTGTGCCAGTACCGCGATGGAGGTGGCCTTGGCAGCGGATCGTCATGCGTGGCTCGAGGAGGGCGCGCACCTAGTAGTGCCGGGCGTTCACCGGATACCGCTGCCGCTGCCGTCGGACGGACTGCGCGCGGTCAACGTCTATGCCATTGAGGCAGCCGACGGACTTGTGCTGATCGACTCGGGCTGGGCCCTGGCTAATGCGCTAGATCAGCTGGTCAGGTCGCTCGCCGCCATCGGCGCGGGACTGCCAGACGTGCGGAAATTCCTGGTTACGCATCTGCACCGCGACCACTTCACCCAGGCGGTGGAGATCCGCCGCCTGTTCGGCACGCCGGTCGCGCTCGGTGCGGCCGAGCAGGACTCGATCGACCGGCTGCTGTCCGCCGAATTCCGTCCGCTCGGTGCGCAGCTGACGCTGCTCACCGCCAACGGTGCCGGTGAGCTGGCCAGGCAGCTAGCCGAGCTGACGGTCATTGACGTGACCGGCGGCGGCGACCGGACTGATCAGGTCCGCGGCATCGAGGTCAAGGGTGCCGAGAATGGTTCGCCAGGACATCCGGCTCTCCGGCCCGCCGCGACGTTCGCCGCGGCCATCGGTTATGAGGCGCCAGATGAGTGGATCGCGGCCGGACAGGAGTTCGACCTGGGTACCCGCACGCTGACTGCGGTGCCGACGCCTGGCCACACCCGCGGCCACTTGGTATTCACCGACGTCGCCGCCGGACTGATGTTCGCGGGAGACCATGTGCTGCCGCACATCACCCCGTCCATCGGCTTCGAGGAGTCCCCGTCAGCGCTGCCGCTCGGCGATTATCTGCAGTCGCTGAGTCTCGTGCGGCAGCTACCGGACTTGCGGCTGCTGCCGGCGCACGGACCGGTCTCGCCCAGTACTCATGCCCGGGTTGACGAACTGACCGATCACCATGCGCACCGCTTGCAGGCGATGGCGGACATCCTGGCTGGCGGAGAGGCTAGCGGCTACGACGTGGCTGCGGCCATCGGCTGGACCTCTCGCCAGCGCAAGCTCACTGACCTTGACTGGATGAACCAGATGCTCGCAGTCTGCGAGACCGTCTACCACCTCGATCTCCTGGTAGCCAGGTCCACGGCCGTGTGTGCTACGAGCGACGACGGCGTCAGGCGATACCGGCTGGCCGCCGGAGATGAGGAGCACAACGGCGAAAACAGCCGCCCTCCCGCCTGCGCTGAGGAGAGCGGCTGTTCGCAAAGCCGTGGGTAAAACGGGCCGTGGTGCTTGGCGCCGGCCTGAGCTCGCGGTGCTCGCCTAGCCCGAGTTCCCTGGGCCTTTCGGCTGATCGGTGCTAGCGAGGAGGGCTGTCCGGCATATCAGGTCCGGTGCCCGGCTGACCCATGCCCGGCTGACCCATGCCCGGCTGACCCATGCCCGGCTGACCCATGCCCGGCTGACCCATGCCCGGCTGACCCATGCCCGGCTGGCCCATGCCCGGCTGGCCCATGTCTGACTGGCCGCCCGCACTCATATCCTGGCTGGCCATGCCTGCTTGCCCTGAGCGGCTGCGGCCGGACTGTGCGCTGCGGCCGCCTATCCCGGCGCCGGTCTCGATCACCAGGGTCCTGGCCAGGTGGTCACCGATTCGCTGCCGGTGCCGCGAGCAGAGAATCACGATGAACCCCACCAGGCCGGTGAACGGCCAGGTGTACGGGATCGCGTCGAAGATCAGGCAGATCCAGCGGATGAACAGCTGGGTCATGTTGGCCGGGCCGCCATCCTTGCTGATGACGCGCAGGCCGAGCAGCTTCATCCCGAAGGTCTGCCCGTTGTGCGAATGCGGGCAGATCACCCAGTACCAGAGGCCGATCAGCACGAACAGGCCGAATGCCACGATCCCGCCGATGATGTGGAGGAAGGTGCTGCTGCTTCGGTCAAACGGGATCGACACGAGCGACGGAATGATCGAGACCAGGAAGGCATCGATCAGGTACTGGACGACGCGCCGCCCGGTCACCCTGGTCTCGAGCTCGCTGACCGGGCTCGTCGGGCGACCGCCCCGCTGGCTGCCGTAACCTCCGGGCTGATCGCCGGGCTGGCCCTGCGGCTGCCCCGGGATGCTGCCGGACGGCGTGCTGCCGTATTGCTCCTGGCCTGGCATCGAGCCCTGGGGCGGTGTGCCCGCCTCGCCGGGACGAGGGCTCTGCTGGGTGCCGCCCCATTGGCCGGGCGTGTCCCGCTCAGGCATGCTGCTCATCTGATCCCCCGATCCACGCCCGCCATGACGACGTTTTTGCGGCAGCTTCCTATCGGGCCACCACTAGGCGTATGCGGGTTCGTACCCCAGGGCTACACACGGAACACTTGCAGTCACAGAGCGTAATCCGCGACGATCCCGCAGGGGTCAGGACGGCAGGCTGATGACGACAATCGGAGTAGTTGTCGGTTTGGTGGTGCCTCCGGCTGGCTCCACGGTGACGCCGACCTGGTCGCCGGGCGCCAGGCCGGCCGCCAGTTGCGGCACGGTCTTGCCGTCGGCAACCTCAGCCAGCAGTCCGGCGGAGGTCGCAGTGCCGTGCGGGCCGAGCACCCACAGCTGATAGACCCGCGAATCAGACAACGCGGGCAACCCGTTACTGGTGAAGATCAGCTTGTGCAGCCTGGCCGCGACGACCACCGTGGCCGCGCCGCCGACCGACGTCCTCGCTGTGACCAGTTCCGCGCCAGGCGCGGTCAGCACCGCGGCGATCTCGCGCTGCTGCGCGGTCTGGGCATCGAGTTGATGCCGCGACACGCCAAGCAGCACGGCGAGCACGATCGCTGCCGCGAGGCAGGTCGCCGCAACCGGACCCGCGAGCCGCCGCCACCAGCCAGGCGGCGCGGTCGGCAAGGGTCTTTGGTCGGGCACCGGCGGCAGCTGACGTGTCCTGGCCACTGCCGCCATGACCCTGGCCTTCATTTCCTCGGGCGCGGGACTGGTCACGGCCAGGGCCAGCCTGGTAGCCGTTTCCTGCAGACCGCGCACTTCGTTGCCGCACGGCAGGCAGCGCTGCAGGTGATGCTCGTAACGATCCCGCTCGGCGCTGTCGAGCGCGTCCAGCGCATAGATGCCAGTCAGCGTGTGCAGGTCATGCCGTAGCAGCTTCACGAGGTCACCCCCATGCAGTCACGCATCCGGATAAGACCGTCCCGGATCCGGGTCTTGATGGTGCCGAGCGCCACGTTCAGCGTCCCGGCTACCTCCCGGTAGCTGTAACCGCCGTAATAAGCGAGAGTGACCGACTCACGCTGGATCTCGGTCAGCGTGTCGAGGCAGCGCCTGACCCGCTCCCGGTCGAGATTGGCCTCCACCGTCTCGGCGACCTCGTCGACCGCGATGGACGCTGCGGCCGCCGCCGACTTCTGATCACGCTGGGTCTCCGCGGAGGCAGACCTGACCCGGTCGACGGCTCGTCGGTGCGCGATCATCATCGCCCAGGTCATCGCGCTGCCCTTTGCCGGGTCGAACCGGCTTGCACTGCGCCAGACCTCAAGCAGGACTTCCTGGGCCACCTCTTCCGACTGGGCCGGATCCCTGACTACCTTGCGGACCAGCCCGTAGACCGGCCCGGCCATCCGGTCATAGACAGCCTCAAAGGCCGCCTGGTCCCCGCGGGCGACGAGTCCAAGCAGCGCATCCAGATCATGTTCCGGCTCACCGTCCGCCGGGCCGGGCAAAGGGGCCGACGTTGGCAGGTCGGGTGTCCTCATACCCACCATTCGGGACCAAGCGGGGACCGGATCGGTGCACGACGCGCCGAACTTCCTGACACTTCCTGCCTGGCGGACGGACAGCCAGCCAGCCAGCAGCGGTTTGGGGTGATTCACGCCTACGTGGAAGGTTCGCGACCGTCGCCAGTCAGCACTGTCACACCACGGCCCCGGCGACGGCGACGGCGCACACAGGGTGTGATGACGAATCGCATCCTCAGCATTACCGATCGTGGTCAGAGGGCAGATATGCGAGCAGCCGCCGATCGAGGAGAGAGATGCGAGCAACGGCCAAACCGGGAGAGACGTGCGAGCAACGGTCATCGCGCTGACGGCGGCCGCGGCCGGCCTCGGACTCGTCGCCGGGGCGTGCGGATCGACCGGCACTTCCGGACCGGTCTCCGCGCCCGCGGCGCATGCTGCCGGGATAGGCGCACCCGCCCTGGCTCCGCGCCGGGCCTTCGGCCGGGGTTGCGCCGAGATTCCGGCGGCCGGCCCTGGGAGCTTGACCGGGATGGCGAGGTCTCCGGTGGCGACCGCCGCGTCGCACAACCCGGTGTTGTCTGATCTGGTCCACGCGCTGCGGGTTGCCGGCCTGACCGGCATGTTCAACTCGGCCAGGTCCATCACGTTGTTCGCGCCGGACAATGCGGCATTCGCCGCGCTCGGCAGCGGCAACCTCAGTACGTTGCTTGCCAGCAAGGCCGACCTGCGCCAGGTGCTCGAACATCACGTTGTGCCAGGCCGCACGACGCCCGCCGACCTGGCCAGCGGCCGGACTCTGACCACCCTGCTGGGTACAAAGGTGCACCCGGTCCTGACCGACGGCGGGTACCGGGTCAACAATGCAACGGTGATCTGCGGAGACGTTCGGACCGCCAATGCCGTGGTCTACATCATCAACAAGATCCTGATCCCGTAGCCGGCTGCGACCTGACCGGACAGTGCCTCGGGGGGCCTTGGGCCATCGGCGGACTGACGATCCCCGTTTGTCCTGCAGGTTCAGACCGCGAGGCCGAGTGCGGCCGCTAGTTGCCGCACGCTCCAGTGCGGATGCGTGGCGGCCATCGCCAGTTCGTGCACGAAGTACCAGCCGTTGACGGTGCCCACTCCCGAGGCCAGGTCGTAGCCGGGCCGCGCGTGGAAGCCGTCCACCCGGTGCCACTTGCCGCCCTGCTTGAAGCTCACCGTGTTGTCCCCGGAGACAACGTCCGCGATGCCAGGCGCGCGCAGGTAGGACAGCTCGTAGAGGTAAGGGTTGATCAGCCCGATCGGGCGGCCGGCCAACTGGTCAGCCAGTGCCACGATGCCGGCGAACTCTGGCGTCGCCTCGCTGGTCCCGCAGGTCGGGTACCAGCCGCGGGCTGCCCGGCGAAGCTCTGGTACATATCGGCCGCGCCGTTGCAGGCCGCGCTCATCGAGATGTCCGGCACTCCGCGGCTGGCACCGACGACGCCCGTCACTCCACGCTGGTAGAACGGCGTGCTGAAGACAACCGACTTGCCGCCGCCGCCCGCCAGCGGGGTCACCTGCGGGCTGCCGTCGATGAACTCCTGGGTCGGCTTGTTGTAGGTGTCGTTCCATACCGTCGGGGTCGCCTCGTCGTCGCCGGCCGCATTGAGGTGCAGTTGGACGCCGCCCACACCGGTGACGAGCGGGTCGCTGTCCGGCCAGGACGTCACCCGGTGCAGAAAGTAGGTGCTGCCGTTGTACTTGACGTCCGCCGCGCCGCTGTCGCCCGAGGCCGCGAGCACGGTGACACCGGAACTGGCGGCGTCCAGGTATGCCCCGCGCAGCCGCAGCAGGCGCGCCGGGCTGGCGAAGCTCTGCTCAGTCGCGCTGAAGCTCTGGCTGATGACGCCGCCGAGGTGATGATCGATCACGTACTTCTCGGCCTTGACGATCGCTGGGAAGCCAGTGCTGCCCTCGTTCTCCGCCGTCGGCGTCTCGACCACCAGGATGCTGGCGCCCGGCGCCATCGCATGCGCGTACTCCACGTCCAGGTCGGTCTCCCCTGCCCAGCCTGCCCTGTTGTCGTTCGGCTTGTACGGGGCTACCTTGCCGGCCGGCTGGATGACCCGCAGCGAGGGCGGCGCCGGCAGCCGGAATGCTTTGTCAAAGACGGCCAGGTCATGCCGGACAGTCGGCGAGCCGTAGGAGTCGACGATGACGATCGTCTGGCCCTTGCCCGTTATTCCCTGCGCGTACAGCGACGGCAGGCCGTAAGCCAGCTCGATCTGCCCGGCCGTGTAGCAGGCGATCTTGAAGTGCTTCTCGCAGAACGCCGTGCTCGGCGGTGCCTGCATCACCCCGTGAACGTGCGTTACGTCCGGGCTGATCAGAACGACAGGACGTTGCGCCGAGATGCTCGCGACCGGTGCCGCGGCCGTGCCTGTGATCAGGCCGAGCACGAGCGTCGCCCCGCTGGCCGCAGCCGCGAAGTTCGTGACTGCAGAGCGCGATAGCGACATGCGCCTCTCCTTAGCGGCGAGCATTCGGGCACATCACACTATCCAGGAACTTCTGGTGTTTGTCATGATTGAGATATCGCCCGCCCGACCCGGCTGATCGGCGGCCGCCGGCGATACCGTGGGTTCCGGAGAAGCGATGAAACTGAAGCTGGATCTGCACGACGTCTACAACCGCGGCCAGGACATCGACCGAGCGCTGCGCGCCATCATCGACGAAGCGGTCAGGACCAGGGCGCCCCTGGTTGAGATCATTCCGGGCAAGGGATCAGGGCAGCTCAAGAAGCATGTGCTCAGGTTCTTGGAGCAGAAGGAGATCAAGGCGCTCTACCACCGGGTGGAGAAGGACTCCAAGAACTTCGGCCGCGTGTTCGTGCACTTCCGCTGGTAGCGGCGATCCGGCCGGGCGCGACCATAGCGAGCCGGGCTGGTCGGGAGTAGCGCGTCTTCTCGATGTGATTATGCCGCTTTAGGCTGGCATGGCAGGATGACCGCATGAAGCTCCTGCTGCGCATTCTCATCCCGGCGGCCGCGCTGTGGGTCGCCCACCTGCTGATCTCCGGCATTCAGTTGCGCGGCGGCAGCGACCTGTCGAAGGCCGGCACGCTCATCCTGGTCGCCTTGATCTTCGGCATCGTCAACGCGGTACTCAAGCCGATCATCAAGACCATCGGCTGCGTGTTCTACGTCCTCACCCTCGGGTTGGTCGGCCTGGTCGTCAACGGACTGCTGCTGTGGCTCTGCAGTTGGCTGGCCGGCGAGCTGAGCCTGCCGTTCCACATCACCGGCTTCGAGCCTGCCTTCTTCGGCGCGATCATCGTCGGCCTCGTCGGCTGGCTGCTCAACCTGCTCCTCGACGACCGCGTCAAGACCGCCTATGGTGACGTTCTGCGCGGCAGCCAGTAGCGTCCGGACCGCTGGCCGACCAGCCGGCGCTCGCCGGCCAGTCGGCCCACGGCCAGCGCTGAAACCTCCTACTGTTCCAACCGGGAGGCGCCGTTGACGCAGGGCTGGGCTGTCGTTGACCTGTTCTCCGGCGCGGGCGGCATGAGCTGCGGTTTCAGCAGGCGACCGGAGTTCGAGGTGATCGGCGCCGCGGACGCGCAGCTCGGCAAGCCCAGCGCCGCCGCCGGATCGCTCGGCTGCAACGCCAGCTACGCGGCGAATATCGGACTGTTGCCGGTCGCCGCCGATCTGGCCGCCGCCGAGCCGGCCGAGGTGTGCCAGGCGATGGGCCTGTCCGGGCGGCCGATCGCGGTGCTCGCCGCCTGTCCGCCGTGCACCGGATTCTCCCGCGCGGTCGCCAGCAACCACCTGCGCGACGACCATCGCAACGGCCTGGTCGGCCGGGTCGCCGAGTACGCCGCGCTGCTCAGGCCCGACATCGTGCTCCTGGAGAATGCCCGCGAGCTGGTCACCGGCCGGTTCGGCGGGCACCTGCGCGACCTGCTCGGCCAGCTCGGGCGGCTCGGGTATCACGCCGCAGCGAGGACTCATTTCCTCAACGAGTTCGGCCTGCCGCAGCGTCGCGAGCGGGCCATCGTCGTCGCCGTGCGCCGCGAGCTGGCCCTGCGGGACCTGCCCTCGCTGTGGCAGGGCTGGCGGGTGGACGCCAAGGCCACCCACGTGCGGCGGGCCATCTGGGATCTGCCGCCGGTTCTGGCTGGTCAGCGCGACCCGGATCCGATCCGCTGCACGTCTCGCCCGCCTTCCGGTCGGCGCTCAACCGGCGGCGGCTGGCCGCAATGCCACCCGACGGCGGCGGCTGGGCTCGAGCTGATCAACCGCCCGGACGGCAGTGATCTGCTGACTCCTGCGATGGCCGGCCGGGTCGCACGCGCTGACTGGGCAGCCATCCCGACATCTACGGGCGGCTGTGGTGGGACCGGCCGGCCGTTACCGTCAAGCGCGAATGCGGCCACGTCGGGAACGGCCGTTACGCGCACCCGGAGCAGGACCGGCTGTGCACGGTCAGAGAGATGTCGATCCTGCAGGGCTTTCCGCGTGACTACCAGTTCACCGGCTCGCTCGCGAACATGTACCGGCACATCGGCGACGCCGTGCCGCCGCTGATCAGCTACCAGCTCGCTCGGCTCTGCCAGTGGATCCTGTCAGAGGAAAGGCCGGCCGTGCCGGAGCTGGTGCTGCCGGGCTGCCACCTCACCGAGGCCGACCTGGTCAGGAGCTGACGGCCGCCCGAACGCGGTAGCCGCAGGCCATCGGGTCCCGCTACAGTTGCTGACATGCAACGACTGCAGCGCAGCTGCTGGTGGTGGCCGCTCTAAGCGGCCGCCAGTCCTTGCATTTTCCGACGGCGCGCCCGCTGGGCGGCGCCGTTTCGCATGTCAGCGGCGTGATCTCCTGGCGGGCTGCCACGAACCCAGGAGGAGCCTTCCATGTCCAGCCACCACCACGCGTCGCTGCTGGCCAGCCAGCAGCGAAGCACCGGCCTTGAGCAGGCCATCGCGGATAACCCGGCGCGCGTTCCGCATCCTGACCGGCGACCGGCCGACCGGAGCGATGCACATCGGCCACTACTTCGGCACGCTGGAGAACAGGGTCAGGCTGCAAGATGCCGGCGTCGAGCTCATGGTGCTGATCGCCGACCTGCAGGCAGTCACCGACAGGCCAGCCTCGGCGGAGCTCGCCGGTAACGTCACCGGCCTGGTCGCCGACTACCTGGCCGTGGGTATCGACCCCGACCGGTCGACGATCTTCGCCCACAGCCGGGTCGAGGCGCTCAACCAGTTGCTGCTGCCGTTCCTCAGCCTGGTCAGCGTGGCCGAGATCCGCCGGAATCCGACGGTCAAGGACGAGATGGCCGCCGCCGGGCCGGACGGGCTGAACGGCCTGATGTTCACCTATCCCGTACATCAGGCGGCCGACATCCTGTTCTGCCACGCGAACCTGGTGCCGGTCGGCAAAGACCAGCTCCCGCATGTGGAGATCACCAGGACCATCGCCAGCCGGTTCAACGACAGGTACAGCCCGGCCAGACCCTACTTCGCCGAGCCGGACGCGCTGCTGAGCACTACGCCGCTGCTGCTCGGCCTGGATGGCACGAAGATGGGCAAGAGCCGGAACAACTCGGTACCGCTGCGGGCCACCGCCGACCAGACCGCCCGGCTGATCGGCCGGGCGAAAACCGACTCCGAGCGGGTGATCAGCTACGAACCGGACCGGCGCCCGGAGGTCGCCAGCCTGCTGATGATGGCCGCGCTGTGCCGCAACGAGGACGCCCGAGCTGATCGCGGAGCAAGTCGGCGCCGGCGGCGCGGCCGCGCTCAAGGCGTCGTGACCGAGGCCATCAACGACAGCTTCGCCGCGGTTCGGGCCCGCCGGGCCGAGCTTGCGGCCGATGCCGGCTACCTGCGTGCCGTGCTGGCCGCCGGGCACGAGCGCGCCCGCTGCGATCGCAGCCCGCACGCTGGATGACGTCAGGCAGCTGATGCACCAGGACTACTGACGAGCGGCACCGGCCACGAACGTGCCACGTTCCAATATCGCGGTTTGGCTTATATATGTTAGACATGTATATATGTGATGCAGGCGACGTTCGAGGCGGTCGCCGAGCCGGCCAGGCGGCGGATCCTCGACCTGCTGCTCGCCGGCGAGCGGCCGGTCGGCGACCTGGTCGCCGAGCTGGCGATGAGCCAGCCTGCCGTGTCCCGGCATCTGCGCGTGCTGCGCGAAGCTGGCCTGGTCGCCGCGCGAACTGACGCCCAGCGGCGGCTGTACCGGCTCGAGCCCGCGCCGCTGGCGGCGCTGGACGCGTGGCTGCAGCCCTACCGCCGGATGTGGGCGGCCAGCCTGGACCGGCTGGCGGAGCACCTGGACACCATGGACGAACAGGCGCAGGAGGAACACGATGACAGGCACTGACCGGCCTGCGGCGAGCCAGATCTCGGCACGCTGGAACGCGGCGATAGCGACACCGGGTGACGTTCGGTTCAGCCGGCGGCTGCCGCACCCGCCGGAGAAAGTCTGGCGCGCGCTGACCGAGGCCGAGCACCTGGCCGCCTGGTTCCCGACCACAGTCGAGGGCGAGCTCAGGCCGGCGCGCCGCTGCAGTTCAGTTTCCGCGAAGTCCAGATGCCGCCGATGGACGGCAGCATGCTGAGCTTGGATCCGCCCAAGCTGCTGGAGTTCACCTGGGGTGACGAGCGGCTGCGGTTCGAGCTGACCGCGACGCGCGGGCACCCTGCTCAGCTTCACCGCCGCGTTTCGCCGAGCTCGGCAAGGCGGCGCGGGACGCGGCAGGCTGGCACGTATGCCTGGACCTGCTGGGCTACGGGCTGTCGCGGGCCAGGCCGCACCGTGGACCTCCGACGACGCTGGCGCCAGGTCATCGGCTGCCTACCGAGCAGCTTCGGCCCGGACGCTTCCGCGGCCGGAGTGCCGCCGGAGTGGGAGGACGCCTACGGTCCGGCGGAGGGCTAGCGGCCCGCTCCTACATCCCGGACGGCGCGCGGACAGCAGCAGGCCGGCGGACCGCTGACGCGGTCCGCCGGCCTTTGTGCTTGCCCAGCTAACAGGCGATCAGGATTAGCTCACGCCGAGCTTGGCCATCTCCGCCTGCACCATTGCCTCGTGCGCCTGCCTCGTCCCGCCTCGGCGTCACGCGGACGCCAGCGGCCGCGCAGCAGCGGAATGCTGAGCAGGAAGAACATGATCCCGCCGACGCAGATCCAGTACCAGGTCTTCCACTGACCGACGGTCTTGGCCGCCGCAGCCTGACACGTCGCTGCGTGCGCCGCCATGTACGCGTCCACCGACGGCGGGACCTTCTGCAGCGCCGCCAGTTCCGCGCCGACGCCCGGAGCCGACACCTCGGCGATCACCGGCGCCGGCACCTCGGACAGCGCGGTCAGCTGAGCAGTGAACGGCTGCAGCTGCTGCAGGTCCGGAGCGACGGCGATGACGCCGTTGATCGCAGCCTGGTTAGCTGGATCGTGCCGAGAATCGCCAGGCCCTTGGTGCCGCCGCCAGCCGCGGCGACCAGCTTGGCGGCCAGCGCCGCCGGCACCTTGTTCGCCGGGAACTTCGCCGCCTGCAGGAACAGGGCCGGGTTCTTCTGGATCACTGCCAGCTCAGGAGCGAACTTCTGAGCGTTGCCGATCTGGACGCAGAGTCCTTCTGCGCGAGCGCGACGATCGTCGGGTTCGCGGCTGCGAAGCCGAGCGGCGTCGCGTACTTCGTCGCGTCCGCGACGATCTTGCCGTGCGAGCCCGCCCAGACGAGCGACGGGTACTATGCACGTATCGCCACCGTGCTGCCGTAGTTGACCAGCGGCGTGACCGAGTTGATCACGACCAGCAGCAGCAGGGACGAGGCGAAGACGACGACCCGGATGATCCAGCCCCAGATCGCCAGCCCGGTCGCGACGGCGCCGGGTTGCGGTCCTCGACGGTCTCAGTGAAGCTGGCCATCCACGGCGTGTAAGCGACGCCGAGCCGAGGAACAGCATGATCGCCAGGATCGCGGCGATCGTGGCGTAAGCTCGGGTGATGCTCCGGCCTTCGACTGCAGCAAGAAGAGCACGAGCATCACCGCAGCGCCGAGGCCGCCGACAACCATGAACGGCTTGCGCACCCGGAGCCGGTCGGAGAACATGCCCACCAGGATCACGGCCACGGCGTTGAACGCCCAGCAGTTCAGTAACCGAGGCTGTTGGCCTCCTTGAGCGAGTACGCCGAAGATCGTCGACGCGAAGATGACGCAGGAACCCGACCAGGGCGTAGTAGATCAGCAGCATGATCGACACCGCGAGGGCCGAGACGACGATGTCGGGCTTGATCAGCTGCCGCCAGTGGTTCTTCACCAGCCGCCTCGATGTCCAGGCCCTTGGCCCGCGCCTCAATCAGCGCCCGGTCCCGCAGCGAGACCATCAGCTGGTCGCGCAACCCGGGTGACAGCTCCCGCAGCCCGATCAGGGCAACGACGAACACAACGAGCCCCACCGTGCCGCAGATGTAGAACTCGTGGGTCCAGAACCGCGGGTTAGTGATGACGGCCGGGATCGTGATAGAGCCGACGATCGCCACGATCAGGCTGCCGAGCACCGGGCCGCTGGTCCAGAATCCCATGGCGGTGGCGCGGCCGACCTGCGGGGAGAAGTCACGGATCAGCGCTGGCGTGGCGACGAGGCAGACGCCCTCAACCGCGCCGACGACGAAGCTCTCGATCGTGAATTCCCACTTGTTGGTGGCTGCGGGCAAGATGAACGTGACGAAGATCGCCGCGAACAGCAGGCCGAAGACCACCAGGTTCGCCCGGCCGTACCGGTCGGTGAGGCCGGCGAACAGCGAGCCGAAGGCGCCGATCAGGTTACCGACTGCGACGTGCGCACGTAGAACTTGAAGGTCATGCCCAGGTTGCTCAGGATCAGGGTCGACACCGAGCCACCGACATACAGCTCGTAATAGAGCGTGATCGTGGCGAGGACGGTGATGGCCAGGTACATGACCCTGCGTCCGGTGTTCGGATAGTAATCCAGCTGCCGGTGTATCAGCGAGGAGAATATTCCCTGCTGCCCGGAGACTGGATCCGCGGTGGTAGCTGTCATACGGCCTCTCCTTGCTGTGACCGATGCTGCGCGCGGTTTAACTACATGCCGACTAGACGGTATCCTCAACATCGGCACGAAATCAACGGTCTGTTTTGCGGCATCTCGTGACCGTGACCGCCACTGTGGCTTTGCCAGCCGGTTACCGAGCGGCCACTTAATCTGTCTGACTCCGGCTTGTTACCGTTCTGTTAACTCCGCAGCGTGCGCGCCGTCTGCTGCGGCGAGCGGCTCGTCCGGGCGGCTGGCCAAGATCGCGTAGCTGGCCGGCAGCCAGCCAGCCCGCGGGCCGAGCCCGGCGTACATGGCCGGGACCGGGTGCTCGCTGAAGTGAGTGAGCCGCAAGCCCGCTCCGCGCGAGGCTGGCGATGACGTCGCCGACGGGCCAGATAAAGGACGTCAGCTCGGCCTCCGGGATCCAGCCGCGCGGCCGTTTGCTGCCGTCGGTCGCGGTCAGCGGGTGCGGCTGCCTGGCGAAGTAGTCGAACTGCGGGCTCAGCCTGCCGTCGGCCGCCGCCAGCACCTCCCACAGTGGATGGTGCTCGAACACGGCCGCCGTGCCACCTGGCACCAGCTGGTCGCGGATGATCTGAGCCCAGCGATCCAGGTCAGGCATCCAGCAGACGCCGCCCGCGCTCATGTAAACGACGTCGAACGCCGGCAGCCCGGCGGGCAGGTGGTAAACATCGGCGCACACGAAGTTCGCGTCCAGGCCCGTCGCGGCCGCCGTCCGGTTCGCCATGTCGACGGCGTCATCGCTGATGTCGACGCCGGTCACCGTCGCGCCGAGGACCGCCCAGGACAGCGAATCGTTACCGTTCGCGCACGCCAGGTGCAGCAGTCTGCGGCCGGTCAGATCGCCGAGCAACTCGGGCTCGAAGGTGTCGAGGGTGGTGTTGCCGTCGAGGAAGAAACCCGCATCGTGCGCCACGGCTGGCCGAGAACTTGTCCCAGCCGATCCGTGTCGCCGCGGTGTACTGCGCGATCTGGTCCATCCGCGTGACGATAACGACAGGGTGCGCCACATGCGAACCAGATTCAGCTTCAGGAACGTGGCCGGTCGTGGCCGCGGCGCCGCGTACCCCTCGGGTATCAGCGGTGGCGCAGCACGAACAGCCGGCTCAGCAGGTCGGTATCGGCCAGGATCGTCGCGACCGTTTGCTCGGTAGTGCTGGCTTCCGGGATGACCCGTTCGCCGATCGCCGCCAGCAGATCCCGTTGCTTGTACCAACCGCGCAGGTCCGCGGCACTAACCTCAGACCGCTGCGGCCTGGTGTCATGCCGCCGCAGTGTCTCGTCCAGGCTGACGTCGAGGTAGTAGAAGTACGAAGGACCGTCGTGAAACTCGCGGAGGCCGACCAGCATCTGCTCATAACGGCTGGCGGCCATGATCCCGTCCAGCACGACGTGATAGCCGTGCGACAGCGAGTATCGGACCACCTGGTCGATCAAGCCGATGTTCGCCGCGTCCGGGGGTGTCCCGCTCGCGCAAGACGACCCGCCGGATCAGGTCCTGACTGACCAGAGCCACGCCGCGGCCGTAGGTGTGCTGCAACATCCCGGCCACGGTGGATTTACCCGAGCCCGAATTACCGCGAATCACGATGAGCCGGACGTCGTTCACCAGTCAAGTCTGTGCCTGGCCAGGTGGTCCGCCAAGCCTGGCGCGACGCTTGGAGTGGCGCCCAATGCTGCCTTCCGGCCGGCTAGGCAAGCTGGCGGGGCTGTGGTATGACGTGCGCATGGACCCTATCCTGGCTGCTGACCAGGTCCGGTTGGCGCTGCGTGACGCCGGCTACCAGGAGTGGGAGGGGGGCCGGCCGGGCTTTGTCGTTGAAGGCGACCCCCAGGGCGGGTGGGTCGGGGTCAACTTTATCCCCGCCTTTCCCGGTTTTCCCGGCGCGAGAAGAAGGCATGGGCGCGAACTGCAGAAGTTCCGCGACGTCCTTTCGGCGGCCGGTTTCGCGGTGACAGATAGTCCTTTGACGTCGGGCGTGCTGCGGGTCACGCTGCCCCCGGAGGCCGCAGAAGCATGAAGGCAAATACGGTCCCGGGGGGCTCGCCTGCAGGTCACAGCGGTACCGAAGCTGGATCCGGAAGCGCGGTTGCACCAGGGACCTCTGTGGCCGTCAGGAGGGCCGCCCGTCGCCGCATCCGCAGGACCTGTGAGTTTCCGCGACTATCTGTGGCCTGCTGGGATTAGACGCGCAGTGGGCCGACTAGGTAGATTCGCCCGATTCCGGGTCGGTAGCCGAGGCGGGCGTTGAGACGATTGATCGGTGTGTTCCGCTCCTCGTTGCTGGTGTGGAGTTCGGTGTAGCCATTGGCGAGCGCCCAATTGATTGCGGTCGCCTTCAGGGCACCCGCGATGCCGCGTCCGCGCCAGGCCCTCTTGACGGCGGTCATGGAGTGGCCTGCGGCCGTCGGCGCGGTCAGCGACAGTTTGGCGAAGCCGACGACCTCCTCGTCGGCGAGCGCGATGAACGTCGCATCGCGAGAGTCGGTGGGCCGCTGCATATTGTGCGCCATCCAGTCCTCGAACGGTTCGAGGGCGGCGTCCTCGAAGCCGGGGATGTCGGGATGGATTTCGAGGTCGACCTCGTACATCCCGCGTGCCAGCTCTGGCCGTTGCGCCCAGGTGATGATCTCGATCCCGGCCGGAGGCTGGACCTGCCGCGGTGAGAGGCCGGCGAGGCTGAGCACGAGGCCCACTTCGCGCCGTTCCTCGGTGAAGCCGCGCCGCTGGGCAAATGACAGGCTCTCCGGATCGTTGCCGGAGACCGACACCTCCAGCTCGCGTGCCCCTCGCTCGCTGCCCCACATGGAAATGGCCTCATACAGTGCCGTGCCAGCGCCGCGTCGGCGATGCCCGGCGAGCACGGTGATGAGCGTCACGACACGGTGCGCGCGATAGGCGAAGATGGCCCCGGCCCCGGACCCCAGGATCACGCCATCCTCGCGGGCCAGGTAGTCGATGTAATCTTGGGCGCTGTCCCTGAATGAGTGCACCGCGTCGATCGTCACGGCATCGTGCGGCCACACAGTGTTGAAGACCTCCAGCGAAGCCAACTCGTCCGGCTCCGCCACGCAGGCTGTTATCTCAAGCACCGGGCAACACTACGTCGGCCCCGCAGACGTCAGCCACCTAGTTTTTGCCCTAGTGGCGCCGCCCGGCTGCTGCCCGACGGGCCAGGAATGCTGCGGCTCTTGCTGACAGTTCCCGAGGCCGCCGAAGCGCTGGCGATCTCGCGAAGCAAGCTTTACGAGCTGCTTGCCACGCGCAGTCGCATCCATCCGAATCGACGGCGCAACGACCTTGCTGCTCGCCGGGGTACCTGTACACGTGGTCGCGGCCCGGCTCGGCGATACCGATCCTTTGGTCACGCTGCGGGTCTACGCCCATGTGATCCGCGAGCAAGTCGCCGAGGCCGCAGGCATCTTCGCCCGCTCAATCCGGGTCGGCGGGGCTGCTGTTAGCAAATCCGTTAGCGAGAAGGCCCCTCCCGTGCGGGGGAAGGGCCTGTGAGCTGGGCGCGCTCGGAGGGACTCGAACCCCCAACCTTCTGATCCGTAGAGATCTGCGGCCGCATTGGCTATCGGCTCATACATCAGTTGACCTGGCGAAATGCTGCTCAGCCATGCGCAGCGATCGCCGACGTTACGCGGCCTCGTGCGGCCGAAATCCGGCCAGCGCAGCCCGATGGCCAGGTGGGCTTGGCAGGCCGACCACCGTCAAGCATCGGTTGACACGGCCAGGGCGTGTAGCGGCACGCGAGATGCCTGCCCGCCTGGTTTACTCGGCATGCTTACCTGTCCGGCGGAGGGAGTCTTATGACCACCAGGTGGACTGTAACGATGGACTGCGCGGATCCGGCCAGGCTGGCTGCTTTCTGGCGCCTGGCGCTGGGATACGTGGGGGCGTCGCCGCCTGAGGGATTCGCAAGCTGGGCAGAGTGGTTCACGCACTTCGGTGTTCCTCGGGAGGAGTGGGATGACGGTGCTTACATCGAGGATCCCGATGGAGTGCATGCCAGCATCTCCTTCCTCAAGGTCCCAGAGCCCAAGGTGGCCAAGAACCGCGTCCATCTCGACGTGCAGGCGGGGGGCGGCCGCAGCGAGCCATGGGAAGTCCGGTGGCCTCGCGTGACGGAGGCTGTCGAGCGCCTGACAGCGGCTGGAGCGACCGTAATTCGCGAGGACGTGCAGGATGGCACGCCCGACCATGTCGTCATGGCTGACCCCGAGGGAAACGAGTTCTGCGTTCTCTGACCCCAGCCACCCCGGTAGGCGGCTTGCGAGTCCTTCCCCGTCCTCCTGACAGGTGCCGAGGTCTTGCCGAGAAAGATCACTGTCAGGGGTGGCGCTCGCGCCATCGCGTCAACGACGCGCCGAAGGCGCGCCCTTGATGGTGATCTTTCTCGGTGAGAGACTGCCCGGCGACCGGAGGACGGCCCGCCCATCCGTGCGTGCGGCGCTACAGGACCGTTGCGGCCGGTACCGCCTGCCGCCGGTAGCGAGGCTGGCGACCGGCGGCGGCGCCCGCGACCGGAGGGCTACTGCCCATAGGTCGCGGGCAGGCCGCCGCCCCGGAGTCGCCGAGCAGCCTCGCCGCCCTCCCGCAGCTCCAGGCGGCCAACCTCACGCCGCCTCACGAACTCCCGCAGCGCATCGCAATCCCGCGCGGAATAGGCCAGGGCCGGAACGGCCCGGCGCGCCCGCAGGGCGTGCCCTTGATCACGCGGTACGTGCCGGCCGCATCCGCGCCAACCCCGCTCGGGGCCTCGGACTGCCCCGTCCCGGCCGCCGCGACTACGTGTTCCTGACCCATGCCCAGCTACGCCGCCTGGCCGACGAGGCCGGGCCCTGGCGCGTCCTCGTGCTGCTGCTCGGCTACACCGGCCTGCGCTGGGGCGAGGCATCGGCGCTGCGCGCCCGCGACATCGACCTGGCACGCCGCCGCGCCGACGTGTCACGGGCATTCTCCGATGTCGGCGGGCGCCTGGTCCTGGGCACCCCGAAGTCCGCCGAGTCCCGCCGCACGGTCCCGCTCCCGAGGTTCCTCGCTGATGAGCTGGCGGCTGCCCTGGCCGGGAAGGCGCCTGATGACCTGGCGTTCACCATGCCCGGCGGCAGCCCGGTCCGGCTGTCGAACTGGCGCGGCACGACGTTCCGGCCCGCCCGGGCCAGGGCCGGGCTCAGCGACGGCCTCCGCGTTCACGACCTGCGGCACACCGCCGCGTCCCTGATGATCCAGGCCGGGTACCCGCCCAAGATGCTCCAGGCGATCATGGGCCATGCCAGCATCACCACGACGCTGGACCTGTACGGGCACCTGTACCCCGGCGACATGGACCGCTACGCCGACCGGCTCGGGGAGGCCGCAGAGGCCGCTGACCCGGCCATAATCCGGCCAGACGACGAGACCGAGGATGACGGGGAAGGACAGTCAGAGTGCTGACCTGCGGGGGCGGTGGCGCGCTCGGAGGGACTCGAACCCCCAACCTTCTGATCCGTAGTCAGATGCTCTATCCGTTGAGCTACGAGCGCAGGGAACCTCGCACAGTGTACGGCACCTCGGGCTCGGCGCGTTGCGGTCCCCGCCGCCCTCAGCTGCTAGCTGGGCATGGCTGGAACTGTGACCAGGCCCTGGCGAACTCTTAGCCTGCGCACTGCTGGGTAGCGGCAACATATGGGGACAGGGATTCCACCCGAGACGTTCGTCGCTGCACCGGGCACTGAGCGAACACGCCGGTACCGGCCGAAACTCCGTTATGAGCTGATCGGGTGCGGTCTGCACGGCCATGAGTTGCTCGGCACAGACGCTGCCTCGCTGCGTCAGCAAGACAGCCTGTTCGTCCGCGACGCAGGCGGCCTGCGCTGGTACCGGTGCCTGCGCTGCGATTCGTGGATCGCGCTGACACCGCCGCCGAGTCCGGCCCAGCCTTACCCGCCGGACCGGTCAGATGTCACGTTGCCGTTGCGCGGGCGCCCGCTGCGCGATCGGTACGTGCTGCGGCTGATCGCCATCGACCGCATTATTCACTTCCTGGTGCTGTCCGTCCTGGCTGCCGTGATCTTTCTGTTCGCCACCAACAAGGCGGCGCTGAACGCAGAGTTCACCCGGGTACTGCAGGATCTGCAGGGCGGTCTTGGCGGTCCGCTCGTAAACTCCCGTCAGGGTGTCGTTTACGACCTGCGGCGGCTTTTCGCGGTGAGCATCACCAATCTGTACCTGGTCGGAGCGGCAGTGTCGGCCTATGCCGCGCTGGAGGCCGCAGAGGCGGTCGGGCTGTGGATCGGCCGCCGCTGGGCCGAATACCTGACCTTTATCGCCACCGTGGTCTTCGTGCCCTACGAGGTCTATGAGCTAACGAGGAGCTTCTCGACCCTCAAGATCCTGGCTCTGGTCATCAACCTGGTCATCGTGATCTATCTGCTGACCGCCAAGCGCCTTTTCGGCCTGCGCGGCGGTGGCAAGGCTGAGCGCGCCGAACAGGCGGCCGATACGGGCTGGGAGGCGATCGAGCGGGCAACGCCGGCGCCGTCTGCCACGCCGCCGGCTGCCGGGTCCACCGTCGTCTCAGCCGGCACCAAGGACGAATCCAGGCGGGCCACCGCCGGCAGCCGCCACGGCGCGGCGCGCAGTCGGAGCCTGCCAGATCGATGACCTTTCGTCAGCTCTTACTCGCTCCGCAGTATCTGACCGATGTGCAGCCTGGCTGCCTGCAGTTGCGGCCAGGTGGCCTGCGCGTTGGCGACCAGCAGCACGACCGGGCTGATGAGCAGCAAAGCGAGCAGCGCGAGCGGTGGGTGATAGGCCAGTGGCGTGAAGCCGGCGGCTACCCGCCAGATGTCGCGGCCGACGATCAGTCCAAGCGGGATTCCGAACAGCAGCCCGATGATGGCCAGCACGCTTGCCTGAGTGGCGATTACCATCCGCACCTGCAGCCGAGTCGTCCCGAGCGTCCGAAACACCGCCAGGTCGGGGCGGCGCCGGCGGACGGCAGCGGACAGCGCGTGCCCGACCGCGCCGATTGCCAGCAGACTCAGGAATGCGCTGAGCGCTAGCGGCAGTACCTGCAGGTCCTGGAGTTCCTGGATCGCCGTCAAGGGAGCCGACGGGCTGAACCTGAAGAACTTGCCGCCCTTGAAGCTGGCGGCGACCGCGTTCAGCCTGCGGGCGACGGTCTGTACGTCCGCGCCCGGCCGCAGCGCCACAGTCGCGGCATGGAACTTGAAAGCAAACTCAGCGCCGGCGAAGAGCCGGTCGTATCCGGCTGGCGTGAGCCATGCTCCGTCGGAGTAATTGTTATGGGGGGCGGCTGGCACGAAGCCGATGCCGGTCACCCGCACTGTGCGCAGGGGACCGCCGCCGGCGAGCCGGATATTTGAGCCTTGCACGGCGTGCAGCTCACGCGCGGTCACCGGGGCCAGCGCGATCTCGTTCGCCGCGGCGGGCATGCGCCCCGAGGTGAGGACAACTGCTGGACGCTTGCCCCCAATCGGGTGGTAGGTGAAGCTCTCGATGGAGACCTGGCCAGACTGCGCTCCGGCGATACGCGCGTCGTCGACACCTATCACGTCGCGATCAGCCGCGATTGCCGCGAGCACCTGGCCGGACGGGCCGAAGTCCTGTCCGTTCTGACCGAGGAATGCGTCGAGCTGCCAGGTCTGCCCAAAGCGTGCCGGGTTGGCGGCAGCACCAGCGATGCCGGCCGAGAAAGTGAAAACTGCCAGCACGCCCAGCACCCCCGTGATCGCGCCAAGAAAGGCCGGCCGAACCGGCACGGCGGACTTGCCGCGTCCCCGCTCCAGCGCGAACCGGATCCCCATCACCATGGAGACAGGAAGGCCTGCACTCGCCGCGATCGCCGCTATGGCGGATCGTCGCGGCTGGACGTGCGGCCGGCCCGCTGCCAGCGCCGACGCCGCCGCCACTACCGAGCCGGCTAGGGCCAGCAGCGGGGCGATGACCCAGCCGGCGGCCAGCACTGGCCAGTCCGCCTCGACCCCCGGATGCGGCTCGACGAGAGATGCCAGGCCGATCGGCATCCATCGTGATGCCACGACGGCCCCGATGACGCCGAGAGTTGCCCCCGCCGCCGCGGCCAGGCATGGCCCGGCCACCGCCGAGGCCACCGCCTGCCAGCGCGTCAGGCCGACTGCCTGGAGCACGTGAAGATCGGCAGCGGTGGCACAGACGTAACGGACCAGGGACTGGCCATTGAGGAACAGCGCTGCCACCAGGGCCGCCAGCCCGAACGCCAGCATCCATGCGGCCTCGTACCCCGTGGCCCTGCGAACGGGGTCGCCGAGCGGATCACCCCGACGATCCGAACCCGGATCTGCGGCCCCCGCGGGGAACCCCCGGACCCATCGAATCCCGCGTTGATCTGCCGCGGCGTGGCCAGCTGGAGGGTGAGCATGTCGCCCGGCTCCTTGCCGTGGCTCGCGGCAAACTCGGGGGTGATGTCGACCTCGTCGATCCGGCTCGGATTCAACAGCCTGCCCTGCATGATGACTGGCCGCTCGATGGTGCGCGTCAGCTGCCTGTCCGCGGGGATCCACTCAGGACTGACAGCCTGGTAGCCCTCGACCGCGAATCCGAAACTGACAGGGAACAGGCTCAGCGCCTGTACCTCAGGCAGCGCCCGGACCTTGGCCCAGTCAAAGCCAGGCTGGTTGGGCAGGACGGTTGCCGTCGCGGGCAGCGTCTTGGCCCACAGCCGGTCGAAGGCGGTGTCGCCGCGCCGCGCTCCGGCGATAGCCGTCAAAACCGTCGCCGTAGCCAGCGCGATCAGGAGCATGAGCACGACGCAGTGATCGCCATCGCCGCCGCACATCCAGCCGGAGCCAGGTCACAGTTATCGGCACGCGCGATCACCCGCTCGCCGTGTCAACACTCGTGACCTCTGATCCGCGGGCCCCATTAGACGGCACGGTCCGAGCGCGTCACAAGCATGCGGGGACGAGCGCGCCCGGAGGTTAGCCCCACCGCGATAGGGGGCTGGCATCCTCAGGCCGTGAGTTCGCCCTTCGTCGACAAGCTGCCGGTCGTCGCGACAACATGCTGATCTAGACACTCCGCCTAGCTCAGAGGGAGTAGGTCATGACGGCCTCATCGGTGCGCGTCCAGCGTGACGGGCGGATAGCAGTAGTACAGATCGACGCCGCTGACGAGCGGAACCTCATGTCGCGCCAGGTGATGGCAGACCTGACGGCTGCGGCGCGAGGCTTCGAGGACGACGCGACGACGTCCGCGATCATCCTCACCGGCACCTCGCGGGTCTTCACGCTCGGATTCGACCTCTCCGCAGCTATTGCCCAATTGCCGCTCTCCGAGTTGCGCGTGGTCCAAGCGCTCGGCCCGCGCATGTGCCGGGCATGGGCGGAGCTCGAGCCCTTCACTCTGTGTGCGGTCGAGGGCTGGTGCGTCGGCGGCGGCGTCGCGCTGTCGGTAGCGCTCGACCTGCGGATCGCTGCTCAGGATGCTCGGTTCTATGTGCCCGAGATCGAGCGTGGAATGAACATGAGCTGGCAGTCGGTTCCGCGCATGGTCGCGCTGATCGGTCCGGCGCGCACCAAGCGGCTGACAATCCTGGCCCAGCGCGTCGACGCGCCGACCGCATACGAGTGGGGCCTCGTCGACGAACTGGCCGGATCGGGCAGCGCGTTCGATTCGGCCATGCAGATCGCCGAGACGGTGGCGGCCATGCCGCCGGTGCAGGTGCGGATGGCCAAAGAGGGCATCAACGCCGCATCCGGCGCGCTGCACCACGCGGTCAGCGCGCTAGACCGGGACCAGTTCCTGCTCGCTGCGCAGTCACCTGACTTCCGCGAGGGGGTGGCGTCCTTCCTTGAACACAGGCCACCGCATTACACAGGCGACTGAGCACCGTGGTGCCGCGATCGTCTCGGTCCAGATTCTTAGCCTGCCGCTGACCGGATCTGCCGAGATCCAGCCCGGCGCTGAGCCTGCCGGGGCAGAAAACGGCTCGCCTGAATACCGGGCCCGCGACAGGATCGGCACATGACCGCGGACCTGCCTGACCTGGCCGCGCTGGTGACGCGCTGGGGCGTGCCACCGGTAGCCCGGCTGGCCCCGGTTGCGAGCGGCACTAACAATCAGACATTCCTGGTCGATCACGGCACCGGCCAGTGGGTGCTGCGGATCAGTCAGAACCTGACTGCTGACCAGGTGCGGGCCGAGCACCGGCTGCTGGCCAGGCTGCGCACCGCGGCCCTCCCGTTCGCGGTGCCTGAGCCCGTGCCTGCCGTCGGCGGCGGGTTTCTGGTCGAGACCGCCGCCGGGCCTGCCACGCTGAGCATCCGCCTGCCTGGCGTGCGCCCGGACCTGAGCGGCGAGCCCGCGCTCGAGCGGTTCGGGCGGTCGGTCGGCCAGCTCAGCGCGGCGCTCGGCCACGTGCCGCGTCAGGACGCCCCGCATGACTGGCTGACCAGCCGGCACGTGCATCCAGATGCCGGCGACGTTCACGAGCTGTGCGGTGAGCTGGCGGCGGCCGGCGTCAGTTCCGAGCTGACCCGGCTCCTGGCGGGGTTCGAGCATGGAGTGTGGCTGACGGGAATCGGTGCCGGCCTGCCCGTCCAGGTGGTGCACGGCGACGTGGCCGCCTCCAACGTGCTGACCGCCGAGGACACCGGTCAGGTAACGGCCATCCTGGACTTCGAGATCGCCGGCGCCGACCTCCGGGTACAGGACCTCGTCGTCGCCCTGAAGCAATCAGAAGCGCTGGACGCGCCGGACTGGCAGCGCCGGGTGGCCGCGCTCGCCGGTGGCTACCGCAGCGCCCAGGAACTGACCGACGCCGAGGTGGCAGCGGTGCCCGATCTGGTGCGCGCCAGGGCGGCGGGCACCGTGGTATGGCGGGCCGGCCGGTGGCGCCGTGGCCAGGCCAGCCTGGACGACGTAGCCGCGCGGATGCGGAATCTCGCCGCCACCGACGGATGGCTCGCCGCGCGCGGCAGCGCGCTCCGTGACCTGCTGCTGCGATGCCTCACTGTCTGTTGACTGTCGTCGATCTCCTGCAGGGACGGAATGTGCCGCCCTGATCGCTCGATGCGCGACAATATCGGTGGGTTGGACACACGGCAGCCCAGCCGGAGGTGGAATGGTCAGCGACCTGCCATGGGACGGGAGCGACTTCGGCCGTGGCTCCCGGATCGGCAAGTACGTGCTGGAGCAGCAGATCGGCCACGGCGGCATGGCGGTGGTGTTCAGGGCGCGTGACGAGCAGCTCGGCCGGCTGGTGGCACTGAAGATCATGGCCCCCTCCGTAGCCTCGGACTCGGAATTCCGGCAGCGGTTCGTCCGCGAGTCGAGAGCCGCTGCAGCTGTGGACGACCCGCATATCATCCCGGTGTTCGAGGCTGGTGAATCGGCCGGCGTGCTGTTTATCGCCATGCGGTACGTCGCCGGCGGCGACGTTCGGTCGCTGCTGGCTCGCGAGGGTCCGCTCAGCGTTGATCAGACCTCCGCGATCCTGGTATCGGTAGCGTCCGCACTCGACGCTGCGCACGCCGCTGGGCTGGTTCACCGCGATGTCAAGCCAGCGAACATGCTGCTGGACGTCCGCAAGGGCCGGCCGGATCATGTGTACCTGGCGGACTTCGGGCTGACGAAGGCCACATCTGGCGCGGCCACGTTGACCAGCACCGGGAGATTCCTCGGCACGGCCGACTATGCCGCACCAGAGCAGTTCGGGGGACGGCACCTCGACGGCCGGGCGGACCAGTATGCGCTGGCGTGCGCCGCTGTCGAGATGCTCACCGGGCAGGCGCCGTTCCCCCTGGAGAACGTCATGGCCGTCCTCTTCGCGCACAGATCCGAGCATCCGCCGCCGCTGTCGACTCGCCGTCACGGGCTGCCGGCGGAGCTGGATGCGATCCTCGGCCGGGCACTGGCCAAGTCACCTAGTGATCGGTACCCCAGCTGCGGCGACTTCGCCGCGGCGTTCCAGGGCGCGGCCGGGCCTCGCCCCCGCGGACCCGGCAGTGTTCGCGCGGAACCCGCTGCCACCACCAGGACCCTGGCGCTGCCGGGTTCGATGGACCGGCCCGGCCGGATCAAAGTCCCCAGGGCCCGCAGGCGCAGCGGGCGGATGGTGATCGGCGCCGCAGCCGCTGTCGCCGTTACCGCGGCAGTCGTCACGTTCCTCGCGCTCGCACTACCTCGCCACACACCTAGCGCACATGCGCCGAACACCGGTCATCCGGCTGCCGCCCGAGCGTCGTTGGCGCCCGGCTGGCACAACTACGAGGACCCCAGCGGGTTTGCTATCGGCCTACCGCATGACTGGGCCGTCGCCTCGACGACGACCGGCGAGGTTCAGTTCGCCGGGGCGCCCGGCGGCTTTGTCGTGGTAGTCGGGTGGAGCACGCACCCGCTGGCCGATGCCCTGGCCGACTGGGAGCATCAGGCAGCCGGGAAGGCTGCAGCCGATTCCTCCTATCGGCAGATCTCGATTCGCCGGGTGACCTACCGCGGCTACAACGCCGCTGACTGGCAGTTCACCAACATCTACCAGCGCGTCCGTATCCGCGTCATCGACCGGACCTTCATCGTCCGGCCCGGCCAGCTCAGCTACGCCATAGAGCTTTACGGGCCGGCCAGTCAGTGGCGCTCGGTGTACGCGAGCATCTGGCAGCCTCTGGTGACCAGCTTCCAGCCCGCATCCTGAGCGCCACTCGCCAGCGTTCCGGCCGCCGCCAGCGTTCCGGCGACTGGACACACACGAGGACACGTGGCCAGTCACTTCCAGTGACTAGGGCGCGAATTGACCGTCGTGAGTTGGCTGTGCCGCTACGACGCATCGGGCGGGCACGCCAGCGGACCGGGAGATGGACAGGCTCACGTGCCATCGCGCGCGGCTCCCCACCACAGGGGACCGCCTGACATCTGACGCCCCCAACTGCATCCCCTCCGGATAGCCAGCAGCAGGGGCAGCAAATACGTACACCACGATGATGTCGCCGTAACGGTCATACACATCGGGAACGAACCCGCCGTTTGCGTACCCGCCCTCGGCCGTGATGGTCGTGCCGGTCAGCCGGCACGCGGTCGGAAGGAGGATCGAGGAGGACGGGCCGTCGTTGCCCGCCGCCTTCATCTGGCTATCGGATTCAACCGAAATCGGGAGCTGCGGAGCTGACACGGCTGCCACAGCCCGCGGCGTTCCCGTTGCTGGGCCGGTCGCGGCGGTGGCCGGAACCGACCTTGTGGCCGCAGGCAGCGATGCCTGTCGGCTAGCAGGGCCGCAACCGGCAACCACAAGGGTGCCAATGGCGGCGACCGCGGCGACCGCGGCGACCGCGGCAAAACCTATCGAGCGCATGCTCGCAATCTTCGGCAGGCGCAGCGAGATTGTCATGGGGAGCGATTCCCACCTGGGGAGGGCTTCCCACTAGAGTCCGCACCTCAGCCGCAGCCCGCACCCAGCCGAGGCCCAAGGTCACCAGATCAGATCGGAGCCATATCGACGAAACGGCTGTAATGACCCTGGAAGGCCACTGTCACCGTCGCGGTCGGGCCATTCCTGTGCTTGGCCACTATCAGGTCAGCTTCGCCCGCGCGCGGCGACTCTCGTTCGTAAGCATCCTCGCGGTGCAGCAGCACCACCACGTCCGCATCCTGCTCGATGCTGTTGTGCACGGCGATCCCGTCGGCGATGAAATTATGCTTGCCGACGACGGTCGCGTCGAAGACGTCCTGTGTGCCGAGCGGCTCGATCGCGACGATCTCATCCCACCAGACGTCGTTGGTTGCAAGCAGGTCAAGCTCGGCGTCACTCAGCACCTCGGCCACCAGCGCGAGGCTGGGCCGGCCCGGCACCCGCCGCACGAGCGTGTCGCCATCCCAGTGCCGCCTGGTGATCGGCGGGAATTCGTCCGGGGACCTCTCGTGCCCGCCGAGAACAGCTCGTACCCGGCCCCACACATCGGCCGGGATGGTCTCGACATGAGTAGCGTGCACGCCGTTCTCGATGGTCTTTATCAACTCCTGGCACGCGGCCGCCAGGTCGTCTGGCACGCCGATCTCCCGCAGGAAGGTCAGCTGATCAGCGCACCCTGAAACGTCGAGCGTGAACTCCGGCTGGCGCGGATCTGGCGTCACGACGCGGATCGTGGCATTGATGGCGAACCGCCGTAGCAAGCTGCTCAGGTCATCGAGAAGCCGGCGGCTGGCCGAACCGAACCAGATCCGCCCGCTCTTGTCCGCCCGGTTGACTGTCACCGACCCGGCCCTCGTCCACAGGTGGCGAAGGAACATCGCGACCTGCTCGTCCGGCAGCTGGAACACGCCGGCCGGCACGAAGGTCTCGTGCCGGCGCAGGCCGGCCAGACCGAGATCATCGAGCCAGCCCGCGACCGGCTTCCGGCGGCTGCGCGCGAGCCGCCGCCGCCGGACGCAAGAGCCATCGCCGAGAAAATGCGCGAGCATCACGACACGGTCCGTGGGCCACGTCACCGGCTGCAGCGGAGCAGGAACAGCGAGGGGCACCGCCACCCGCGAACCCACCGTCAGTTCGGCGAGCGGCATCCAGCCGTCGACAGTGATGAACCGGTGATTTCCGGTAGCTTCCACCTGACGTCCTGAGGCGAGCCGCAGGCGGTAGGTCTGCTTACGCCCCGTCGCGAAGACATGCGTCATCGTGGCCCGGACGTACTTGAGCCGCTCGTCCAGCGCCCAAACCGGGATGTCGCGAGCCCCGGCAGCGAGCAAGTCGCCCAGCGAGACTTCCTGGTTCGTATCGGCGCGCACTACCCGGGTTGCAGCCGTCAGGCAGCCTGACTCACGCAGGTCGGCCAGCAGCGGGCGCTTGTCTGTTCTCATTTCCGGACCGCGGTTGAGCTGTGCCAGCGCGACGACAGGAACGTTGAGTTCCTTGGCCAGCAGTTTGAGCGACCGGGATAGGTCAGACACCTCCTGCTGCCGGTTCTCCACCCGCTTGGGCGAGCTCATCAGCTGCAGGTAGTCGATGACCACCAGTCTCAGGTCGTTGCGCTGCTTCAGCCGACGGCATTTCGACCTGATCTCCATCATCGACATGTTGGGCGAGTCGTCGATAAACAGCGGCGCATCCACGACCTCGCTCATCCGCCGCGCGAGCCGCGTCCAGTCCTCCTCGCCCAGCTGCCCGGTGCGCATCGCGTGCAACGGCACTCGCGCCTCCGCCGACAGCAGCCGCATGGTGATCTCGTTGCGGCTCATTTCCAGGCTGAACAAGACCGACGTCAGGCCGGCCTGCACGGACGCCGCGCGACAAACGTCCAGAGCCAGGGCGGACTTTCCCATGGCCGGCCGGGCGGCAATCACGATCATCTGACCCGGGTGAAGTCCGTTGGTGAGCGCATCGAGGTCGGCGAACCCGGTTGGCACGCCCGCCAGCGTCCCGCCGCGGCTGCCGATAGCCTCGATCTCGTCCAGCGCGCCGGGCATTATCTCAGACAGCGGCAGGTAGTCCTCGCTGATCCGGCGGTCGGTCACGCCGTAGATCTCCGCCTCAGCCCGGTCGACCAGCTCGTCGGCGTCTCCGTCGCCTGCGTATCCGAGCTGCACGATCCGGGTACCGACCTCCACCAGGCGGCGCAGAATTGCGCGCTCCCGCACGATCCGTGCGTAATAACCCGCGTTCGCCGCGGTCGGAACCGAGGCGATGAGCGTGTGCAGGTAAGGCGCGCCGCCCATCCGGCCGATGTCACCGTTGCGGGTCAGCTCCGCGGCGACTGTCACCGCATCGGCGGGCTCGCCACGGCCGTACAGGTCGAGAACGACATCGTGCACGAGCTGGTGCGCTGGCCGGTAGTAGTCCTGCGCCTTGATCACGTCGAGGACGTCGGAGATCGCGTCCTTCGACAGCATCATGCCGCCCAGCACGCACTGCTCGGCCGCGAGGTCGTGCGGTGGTGTCCGCTCGAATTCCCCGCCCCGAGGCATGATCTCCGCAACGCTCACCCCGCGTACCTCCCCTGTCAGTAAACCGCCGGCCAAACTGCGGTGGGCCCAAACTGCGGTGCCCCACCCCGCCGTGCGCCGCAAATATCGCAGACGCTAACGACGGTCCCGCCAATCGAGTCCCGCACCAGGTGCCAATCAGACACCAGTCCGCACTCGATTGCATGACTGTTCTATCGAACGGCTCCGACAGTCTTCTGCTAGTCGGCTGAATGGTCGAATCGTGGTGTGCACAGCCCTGTGGACAGGCTGTGCAGACACGCCGCAAGCGCTGTGCGCAGCCTGGGGACACGGCTGTGGACAGGGTTCTGGATAGCGGCGCGCAGGGCCCTCCGCCTGCGGGAACGTTCTGCACGGGCTGTGCATACAAGATTATTTGGCCATGGGAGAACCCACACGAGGGCCGCAAGTTATCCACACCAGGAATTTGACGTCCAACGTTATCCAGGAACTCTGCCTGGCCCGTGCGGAGCAGCCAGCAGATCCGCCGATTTGCGGGGCGGCCGGTCCCGGCGGGCAGTAGAGTTCGAGCATGTGTTCGATAGCCAGCGCCAAGGGTCCTGGCGAGCCAGCGCAGTCCGATTTGGCCGCCCGGCTTGCCCGCGCTATCGATGATTTAGCCGGCGCCGCGGGCGCTGGCGATCAGGAAGTCGCCGAGTTGCTCGCCGGTGCCTGGGCCATCGTCGCGGCCGCCGATCCGAAGCTTGCCGCCAGGACAGCGCGCTATACCCGATAGGACATGCTCGTCCGCGTTGGTGCCGGTTACCGCCGACGGCGCCAGCGGGCGGCCTTGCGGTCGGCCAGCACCTGGTGCACCACGTTCCGTCCAGGAATGCCGGTTACCCCGCCACCACCGTGAGTGGACGAGCCTGCCTGATACAAGCCGGCGCACGGGGGTACGCAGGTCGGCATAGCCGGCCGCCGGCCTGGCGTGGAACATCTGACCGAGCGTGAGTTCCCCGTGGAAGATATTGCCGCCGATGAGGCCGTACTCCTGCTGCATCTGGCGCGGTCCGATCACCTGCCGGTGCAGAACCGAGTCAGTGAAGCCAGGCGCCACCGTCTCCATCCTCCCGATCACTCGGTCTGCGTAGGCGCTCAGCGCTGCCTCGTCGGTCTGCTCGGCATAGCCGGACGGCACCCACTGCGTGAACATCGAGATCACCTGATGGCCAGCCGGCGCGAGGCTGTCGTCAAAGACGCTCGGGATGCAGATGTCGGCGAACGGGCGTCTGGACGGCTGCCCGGCGGCGGCGTCCTGGAACGCGCTCTCCACGTCGTCGAGGCTTTCCGCGAGCACGATGGTGCCGCCGTGCACCTGCGGATCGAAGTCGGGGTGACTGGCGAAGGTCGGCAGCTTGTCGACTGCCAGGTTGATCTTGACGGTGCCGCTCCGGGAATGCCAGCCGCGGATGTCGGCCAGGAAGTCGGGCGGCAGTACCGCCGGGTCGAGCAGGTCCAGGAACGAGGTCTTCGGATGCGCGGTCGTAATAACCGTCGGCGCGTCGATCCGCTCTCCGCTCGCCAGCGTCACGCCAGTGGTCTTGCCGCCCGCGGTGTTAATCGCGGCAATCGCGGCGCCTGTCCTGATGTGGGCACCGAACTGCCGCGCGGCCGCGGCGAGCGCCGAAGTTACGCCGCCCATGCCGCCGCGCGGGAAGCCCCAGGCGCCGGCCTGGCCGCCGGCATCGCCGAGGTGATGATGCAGCGTCACGTAGGCGCTGCCGGCCGAGCGCGGGCCGGCCCAGGTGCCGATCACGCCAGAAACCGACAACAGGCCGCGCAGGGCGTCGCTTTCGAAATAGCCGTCCAGCAGATCGGCAATGCTGCCGGTGAGCAGCCTGGTGATGTCGACGGCCGCGCGAGTGTCCACTTTCCGCAGATGGCGCAACAGCATGCCCTGGCGCAGCAGGTCCTGCGGGCGTCGCGAGCCGAGCCGGGGCGGGATCTCGCTCAGCATCGGGCCGAGGATCGCGCCGATCCCGGCCATGAAGGCCTCGTAACCGTCGTAATTGCCGGCGTCGGCAGCGGAGAACTTGCCGATCTCGGCGCGCCGTTCGGCCGGATCGTGCGGCAGTCGCAGGTAGCGGCCGTCGGCCCTCGGCGCGAAGTACGGGCCTTGCGGGAAGACGTGGTAACCGTGCCTGACCAGCTGCAAGTCGCGGACGAGGTCGTCGGGAAGAAGCGAGACAACGTACGAGAGCGAGGTGATCGTGTAGTCGGCCCCGAACGGGTGCTCGCTGACCGCGGCACCGCCGACAACCTCACGTGCCTCGCAGACCAGCGTGTCCAGCCCGGCCCTGGCAAGGTAGGCCGCGGCTACCAGGCCGTTGTGGCCGCCGCCGATGATCACCACGTCACGGCTAGCTGACATGCGCGCCTGGTCCCTTCGTCAGTTGACCGGGCCCGTGCCTGAACGGTCATGCAGTCTGTGCGTTCCCGAGGATAGGTCACCGCAGCAGGTCACCACGACGCCTCGGCCGATCCACAGCAGGCAGCCTGTTGCTGCCTGGCGGCGCGATGGCCACGCGGTCTGATTCACCTCTGGCGACATGGTCATCACGCTAGCGACGGCCCGAAGGCACGGGACAGAGCTGAATGACTCACGTCTAGCGCGCTCAACTAGGCAGCGAATCGGTCGAGAGCAGCAAAACAGGGACGAGCGACAATCGATCGCCCATCCCTGCTTACTGCTGTACTCGTGGCTGCATCCCAGCCGGTCAGCTGGCCGCGACCTCGATGTCGAGCTTGGCGCTGACCTCTGGGTGCAGACGGACCGCGACCTGATGCGAGCCAATCGTCTTGATCGGGTTGGTGACCTCGATCTTGCGCTTGTCCAGCTCGGGACCGCCAGCTCTCTTCACCGCTGCGGCGATGTCCGCCGTCGAGATCGAGCCGAACAACCGGCCGCCGGTGCCCGCGCGGGTGTGCAGGCGGACCCGCATAGTACCCGAGCCTGGCCGCCGCGTCCTTGGCGTCGTCCAGGCTGCGGATCTCACGCGCCGAACGCGCGCGCTTGATGAGGTCGATCTGCTTCTCCGAACCGCGGGTCCACGGCATCGCGAAACTGCGCGGGACGAGGTAGTTGCGGCCGTACCCGGCCTTGACCTCGACCACATCGCCCGGGGCACCCAGTCCGGTTACTTCCTGGGTCAAGATGAGCTTCATCGGCTTACCGCTCATGGCGTCAGTTGCCTCCTCGGCCTAGCGAGCCGTGCTCGTGTACGGCAGCAGCGCCATCTCGCGCGCGTTCTTGATCGCCGTGGCGACATCGCGCTGATGCTGCGTGCAGTTACCGGAAACCCGCCGCGCGCGGATCTTGCCGCGGTCGGAAATGAACTTCCGCAGTAGCCCGGTGTCCTTATAGTCCACCCTGGTCACCTTCTCCTGACAGAAAAGGCAGACCTTCTTCTTCGGCTTGCGGATCGGTGGCTTGGCCATCGTGGTGCTCCTTCGCAGTCCCGGCTTATGCCGGGATGGTAGGCAGAGCCCCGCCCTGCAGCGGGGATGGTCGGTTGTTGAGTTAGTGAGTGGCTAGAACGGAGGCTCGTCAGAGAAGCCGCTGTCGCCGGGGTCTGCGGCCCACGGGTCATCGTTGGCGCGCCCGCTGGCGCCCCCACCATACCCGCCCTGGCCGCCCTGTCCGCTCTGGCCCGACGTGCCGCCGCCGAAGCTGCTGCCGCCGCCGGACCGCTGGGACTTGGTCACCTTGGCTGAGGCGCTACGCAACGACGGGCCGACCTCGTCGACCTCGATCTCGTAGACGGTGCGCTTCTCGCCTTCCTTCGTCTCATACGAGCGCTGCTTGAGCCGTCCGGAGACAATGACACGCATACCGCGAGTCAGTGACTCCGCGACATTCTCGGCAGCCTGCCGCCACACGTTGCAGGACAGGAAGAGGCTCTCGCCGTCTTTCCACTCGTTCGTGGTCCTGTCCATGAACCTGGGCGTCGAGGCCACCCGGAAGGTGGCGACCGCCTGGCCGGTCGGGGTGTAACGAAGCTCAGGATCATTGACCATGTTGCCGATGATCGTGATGGTGGTGTCGCCTGCTGCCATCGGGGTTTCTCCCGCTCGCTCGGGTCGGGTTGATGTCGAGCCGGACAGCCGTGACCAGCCTGTTAGTGCTGGTCGGGCCGCATGATCTTGGTCCGCAGAACCGCCTCGTTCAGGTTCAGCTGACGGTCGAGCTCCTTGACGGTCTCCGGTTCGGCCTTCAGCTCGACGACGGTGTAGATGCCCTCTGACTTCTTGTCGATCTCGTAGGCCAGCCGGCGGCGGCCCCAGACGTCGATCTTGTCGACAGTTCCGCCGGCCGAGGTGATCACCGTCATGAACTGGTCAAGTGAGGGCTGAACAGTGCGTTCTTCCAGCGAGGGATCGAGGATGATCATCATCTCGTACTGGCGCATAGAAATAACCTGCCTCCTTCGGACTCTGGCGGTCACGGTATTTCCGTGACAGGAGGAGCTGCCTGCCGCCCAACGGCGCGGTCTCTAGCAGCCGGGCCAGCTTACCAGCCGCCCCCGACACCGCCGGCCAGTCCTCAGCAACGCCAGGCCGCCGGCTAATCGGTCCCGGCGAGTAGTTCCCTTCCTGGCGGCGCAGGGCGACACTGGTTGCACAACCGAACAAGATCCTTCGTGGAGGGTAGCAATGCCCGAGGCCATCAGCACGCCAGGTCCTGCCCATGGCGTCCGGCTCACCTTGAATACCGACGGCAAGAGGCATCCGGTCCTCAATGCCGCCACCGCGTTCACTGCCGTCCTCGGGATCCTGGCCTTCCCGCTTGGCCTCATCGTCAAGGACCACCTGATCGCGACGATCGCCGGCATGGCCGCGTTCAGCGTCGGCATGATCGCTCAGTTGCTGTCCGCGACCAGGGAGCAGCGCATCTTCCTGATGGCAGGCATTGTGGCCGGATTCGTCGGGATGGGACTCGGGATCGCGCACGGCGGCTTCTAGCCGTCGCGCGAGTTGCAGGCCGCCACCTCGTTGTCAGCGCGGCCCGATACGCTCGGCAGATGATTCGGATCGGTGCGCATCTGCATGACGGTGACCCGCTCGACCAGGCGCTGGCGATCGGCGCCGATGCCGTCCAGTTCTTTCTCGGCGACCCGCAGGGCTGGAAGGCGCCGGCCTTTCCTGGTGAGCCTGCCGAGGTGAGAGCCGGATTCGAGCGCGCGGACATTGATGCCTACATCCATGCCCCGTACGTCATCAACGTTGCCTCGCCCAACAACCGGATCAGGATCCCGAGCCGCAAGCTGCTCGAACAGCAACTGACCGCCGCCGCGTCTGTCGGTGCCAAGGGTCTGATCGTGCATGGCGGCCACGTCACGGCCGGGGTCGACCCGGAGGAGGGCTACGACAGCTGGCGCAAGGCCGTCGAGCGGATCGACCGGCCGCTGCCGATGCTGATCGAGAACACGGCGGGCGGCGACGGCGCGATGGCCCGCGGCCTGGAGGCGATCGCGCGGTTGTGGGACGCGATCGCGGGCGCGGCCGGATCCGGCGGCGAGGTCGGCTTCTGCCTGGACACCTGTCACGCCTTCTCCTCCGGCGAGGAGTTGGCCGGGATCGTGGACAGAGTGAAGGCCATTACCGGCCGGATCGACCTGGTGCACTGCAACAACTCGCGCGACGAATTCGGCTCAGGGCGGGACCGGCATGCCGGGCTCGAGACTGGGCAGATCGAGCCAGCCCAGATCCTGGACGTGATCAGGGCGGCCGGAGCGACAGTCATCTGCGAGACGCCAGACGCGGCAGCCGACATCCGCTGGCTGCAGGCCAAGCTCAGCTAACCAAAGCTCAGCTAACCAAGGTGCGCAGGCCGCCAGGCCGAACTCGGCTGGACGACCTTCTTGTGCAGGGGCCGCGGTCAGCCGGGCAGCCGGGGGGCAAGCCTGGCCCCTAGCCACCTCTGCTGGCGGCTACCGTGCGGATGGCGTCGGTGATAGCCGACAGTGCTTCCTCCGCCGGTTGAGCGGCCGACGCCGCCCGCTTCGGCTTCGTCGACTGTTGACCCCCGCCACCGGCAGCGTGGCCCTGGTTGCACGGCGGCTGGCCGAAGCCCTGGGTACAGGTCGAGCTGGGCGACGGCGACGGCGACGGCGACGTGCATGGCTGGCCAGGACCAGGACCCTGGCCACAGTTAGTCGGCGACGGCGACGGCGACGGCCCGCCGCATGGCGGGGCGAAGGGCTGGCCGCACGACCCGGTCGGGTTCGGGTTGGGACCGCACTGTTGCTGGCCGAACTTCTTCTTGCACTGGCAGTTCTGGAACGGTCCGCCTGGCTGGCACACCGGCTTCTTGGCCTTCATCTTCGGCGCCTGGTTCCACGGAACGTAGAACGGAAGCTCGAAGTTAGTCGGCGGAAGCTGCTGCACCGACGCGCCCGCGAACTGCGTGCTCATGAACTGATGCCAGATCGTGGCTGGCCAGACACCACCGTAACCACCGGTGTCGAAGATGCTGCCCGACAGGGTTGGCAGGACGTTCAGCGACTGCGCGCCGGGGGTGGACACGCTGTTTTGCTGGTTGGTGTAGAGCGTGACCGCGAGCGAGAACTGCGGGATGGCGCCGATAAACCACGCGTCCTGAGCCGTGTTCGTCGTACCGGTCTTGCCGATCACCGGGCGGTCCCAGGCGGCTGCCGGATAGCCGGTCGCGCCGTCCGCGGCATAGGTCGGGGTGTTGTCGAAAGACAGCGCATAGTCGACGTCGGCTGCCTGCGACGGGGACAGCGCCTGCCTGGTTTCCACCTTGGACGGCCAGGTTGGCACGTTGCCGTTGGGCAATTTGCCGCCGGTGATGCTGGCGATGACGTGCGGCGTGTGATAAACGCCGTCGGCTGCCAGCGTCGCGAACGTGCTCGCCTGCTCGATCGCGGTCAGGTCGGCACCGGAGGCGCCGAGCGAGAGCGTCACTGACCCAGGGTGCTGGCCGTTATCACCGAAGGCCTTCTGCTCGCTGGTCAGGTCGTTGACCAAGTCGGCGTTGAACTCGTCCGCCGAGCCCACGCCAAGGTTGCCCGCCATGTTGATGATGTTGTCAATGCCGACCTTGTGGGCCAGGTCCTCGAATGCGGTGTTTGAGGACACCGCGGCTGCCTCGGCCGGTGAGATCGCCTTGTAGTTGGTATCGGTAGCCGGCCAGAAGCCCAGAGGTCCCTTCGCGGCACAGGCAGCCTGCGACATGATCTGGGACAGCTGCGCCCGGTCGGTTGCGTTAGCCTGCGGCGGCACGCAGATGGGGGAGAAGCCATTCAGGATGCTGGACTGCGCGTTCATGCCCTGGCTGACCGCCGTCGCCAGCACATACGGCTTGAAAGAGGACCCCGGCTGATGCGGAACCTCCGCGTTGTTGTTCCAGCAAGCCACCGCGTTGCAGTTCTTCACGCCGATGCCGGGGCCCCCGTAGATGGCCAGGATTCCGCCGTTCTTCGGGTCGATCAGCGCCGCGCCCACGTGCGCCCAGTTCGGCAGCTTGCGCCCGTCCGCCTTCATCTGGCTTTCCTCGACGCCCACGGCTCGGTTCAGCCCGGCGATCATCGACTGGTTGAAGGTGGTAGTGATCTTCAAGCCGCTGGTGTCGATCGTCTGCGCCGACAGGCCGTACTCGGTCTCGAGCTCGGACTTCACCATCTGAGTCAGGTAGTAGCGGTAACCGCTGTTGCCAAGATTCTGGCCAGCGGTCGTGATCTTGACTTCCCTGGAGAAGTCCTTCTCAGCCTGCGGCAGCTGGCCGGTGTTGGTGAAGTCACAAGTCCCGCAGATGGCGCTCTCCTGCTGCGCGGTGATCGCGCCGTCCTTCTGCATGCCCCCGATGACGTATTCCCAGCGGTCCACAAGCGCGGCGTAGCCGTCGCCGGCTGTCGGATACGGGCTGAGGTTGCTCGGCTCGTTCGGCAGCGCGGCCAGCATCGCCGCCTGCGGCACCGTGAGCGTGGCCTTCGGCTGGGCTAGGTTGATGTTGAAGTACTGCTGTGCCGCCGCGCCGACGCCGTAGGCGCCGTCACCGAAGAAGACCGTGTTGAGGTACTGGGTGAGGATCCACTGCGCGGACTTCTGGTGCGACAGCTTCAGCGCGACCATGATCTCCTTGACCTTGTAGCTCACGGATTGCGTGGTCGCGATCGAGCTCAGGGACGAATAGTGCTGCTTGGCGTACTGCATGGTGATCGTCGAGCCACCCTGCAGGTTCGCGGTGCCACCGGTCGCGTCCTCGTAAGCGGACCGGAGCAAGCCCTTGATCGAGACGCCGTCGTCGGTGTAGAAGTTCCTGTCCTCGGCCGCAACCAGCGCGTTGTCCATCACTTGCGGGATCTGGTTCGAGTCCAGCAGCTGCCGGTTGACGTCGTTGAGTGAGAAGGTGCCGAGCAGCTTGCCGTCGCTGAAGTAGACGGACGATGACTGCCACTCCGTCGACGCGGTTTGGTCGGTCGGGATGGGCGTCATCAAGTAGAGGGCGAAGAAACCCGCGATGCCGAGCAGGATGAAGGCGGCGATGCCGCCGCCAAGCACGGCGAGCGCCTTCTTCCAGGTCCAGTGCCGCCACCAGCTGCCGGACAGCAGCCAGTGCTTGAACCGCTCGCCGCGGCTGCGCTGCTCGCCGTCAAAGTCACCGCCGTGACCGCCGCCCCTGCCATCGCCACTGCCACCGCCCGCGCCGGCGCGACGCCGGCCAGGAAGCGCGTCCTGGCGATCGGTCAGCCTAGACCGCGGACCGCGGCGGCCCGCGCCTTCCTCTGCCCAGTCGTCGCGCGGCCGCTCCCGGAGTCCGGTGCGGCTGCCTGCGCGATCGTAGTCGTCCTGGCCGAGCTCGCCACGTCCGTTGCCGCGGTGCCCGTTGCGCCGGTGCCCGGTCGTGTGGCTGGTGTCGGCGGCCTGCCCGTTACCTGCGTAACCACCGTCGGCATAACCGTCGTCGGCGTACCCGTTGCTGCCGTGGCCGTTGCCGTTGCGGTAATCGGCGCCGGAAACGGCGCCGAGCTCCGCCGCCGCGGCTCGCCGACCGCCGCGCTGCCGCTGCCGGTCCTGGTCTTCGTCACCGGCCGGCCCGGGCGAGCTTCGGCGGCCGCGGCCGAGTACCGAGCCGCGAAGGCCCAGCCTGTTGCGCAAGTCATCGGCCGTCTGGCTGAACCGGCCTGCTAGCCCTTCGCGGTCCCCGACGTCCGGCTGCTGCTCGCCGCGGCGCCCGTCGCGGCGGCGCCCGCGAGCCGGGGCATCCTGCCACGAAGATCCTTCGTCACGGGCAGCCGCCCGGCGACCGCGGCCGTTGGCCGTCAACCCGTCATCCATGGGCTGCCCGCTGGCCGCGCGGCCGCTGCGGCCGTGACCGTTCTGCCCATTGCGGCCGTGACCGTTCTGCCCACTGCGGCCGTTGCCGTCCTGTCCACTGCGGCCGTTGCCGTTCTGGCCGTTGCCGTATTGCCCGCTCCGGCCGTTGCCGTTCTGGCCATTGCCGTTCTGGCCGTTGCCTGCGCGGTACTCGCCGCTTCGAGACCGACCATTATCGGCCTGTCCCCGGTCCGCTGGCCTGCTGTCGCGCCGATCGTCGCGCCAGAAGCGCTCGTTGTCCCACGGGGTTTCCTCGGGCTCATAGCGACCGAGCCCACCGCGCCGTTGCGAACCGTAACCGGCGTCGTCCCGCCAGTACGGCCCGGGCAAGTCTGGGTTACTCACGCGTCCTCGCTGGTCGGGGGAACAGAATGCGGTCGCTAGCGAGCGGCGGTCCGCCAGGAGAACACGTTACCTGGCGATCCCTACTATCCCGGCACTAATCGCGTCATGTCCGCGAGTAACGCAGTCGCGGTGCTCAACCGCCCTGAATGCTGCTGACCTGCGGTTTACTCGCTGGCCCTGGCTCGCCGACTGCGCCGGGGAGTGGGTTCACCAGTGCCGAGAACGTAGGACGACGCGAGGTGGTTCCAGGCACAACTTTGGCAGACCTCGACGACGTAGACCTGGAACTCCGCATATTCGGCGGCCATTTCGTCCAGTTCTGGGCCCCGCTTGACCCGGCCTTCGTACCGGCCCAGCTCGTCCCCATAGACATAAGTCACGTGCCTCAGCTTGGTTTTCCGGCAGATCGGACAGGTGACATCGGTGTCCTCGCCGTGGAACTTGGCCGCCCGCAGCAGAGTACGGGTGCGCGTCGCAAACGTCGGTCACTGTCGTGCGACCGGACAGCACCGCGGCGAGCGTCGCCCGCCTGGCGAGTCCGTAGTCAACGACCGATCGCCTCATGTGCGACAGGTTACGACGGAACCGGCCGCTGGCAGGAGACCTGAGCCGGTCATCGCCTTGCCCGTAAGCGCCGCCGGGCTCGGATCGCGCGCACGCCTCAGCTAGGGCGGACTTGCGCCACAACATCGCAGCGCATATCGTTGCGATGTATCAACTCGATACATCGAACCGACAGTTTCCGGTTCGGCTGGCTAGTCCAGCGCGAGTAAATGTCCTTGATGTAACTCGGCAGGCGATTGCGAGGTGCGGGCGGGTATGAGTAACCAGCGTCCTGGTGTACTCGAACTCGCCGTCCTCGGCATCTTGCACGAGACGCCGATGCACGGTTACGAGTTGCGTAAGCGGCTGAACTCGCTGCTCGGCGCGTTCCGGGCGTTCGGGTACGGCTCGCTGTACCCGGGCCTGAAAGACCTGCTGGGCAAGGGACTGATCGCGGAAGACACCGCGGCCGATCCCGGCAAGCCACTGGACCGCCCCCGCCGCTCCAAGATCGTCTACCGGCTCACGGCGGACGGCAAGGAGCGGCTGAACGACCTGCTCGGGCAGTCCGGGCCGGCGTCCTGGGAGGACGACGGTTTCGGTGTGCACTTCGCCTTCTTCGGCCTGACCCAGGCCGAGGTCAGGATGCGGATCCTTGAAGGCCGCCGCAGCAGGCTGGAAGAGCGGCTCGAGGGATTCCGCGCGGCAGCTACCAGGACCCGGGAACGGGTCGACAGTTACACCCTGGAGCTGCAGCGGCATGGCCTGGAGTCAGTCGAGCGGGAGGTCCGCTGGCTGAACGAGCTGATCGCCTCAGAGCGGCAGTCGGGCGTCAGAGCCCGGCGGCCAGGGACCAACTAAAGAGAGCGGCGGAGCGACCACCGTCGTATAGGACCGGCGAGAGATCGTCGCTGCGGCGGCAGAAGATAAAGGAGCAATCCTCATGGGTTCGGTACGGGTAGCCATCGTGGGCGTCGGGAACTGCGCAAGTTCCCTGGTCCAGGGGTTGAGTACTACAAGGACGCCGACCCGGCGAGCCGGGTGCCGGGCCTTATGCACGTCCAGTTCGGCGAATATCACGTGCGCGACATCGAGTTCGTCGCCGCCTTTGACGTCGACGCCAAGAAGGTCGGCCGGGATATCGCCGAGGCCATCGTGGCGAGCGAGAACAACACCATCAAGATCTGCGACGTGCCGCCGATCCGGCATCACGGTGCAGCGCGGCCCGACGATGGACGGCCTCGGCGAGTACTACAGCGAGATCATCTCCGAGTCGGACGAGCAGCCGGTGGACGTGGCCCAGGCGCTGCGGGAGGCTCAGCGCCGACGTTCTGGTGTCCTACCTGCCGGTCGGCTCAGAGCAGGCCGACCGCTACTACGCCCAGTGCGCCATCGACGCCGGCGTGGCCTTCGTCAACGCACTGCCGGTATTCATCGCCTCCGACCCGGTCTGGGCGCAGAAGTTCACCGATGCGGGCATCCCGATCATCGGCGACGACATCAAGTCCCAGGTCGGCGCCACCATTACCCACCGGGTGATGGCCAAGCTGTTCGAGGACCGCGGCGTCGAGCTGCTGCGTACCTACCAGCTGAACTTCGGCGGCAACATGGACTTCATGAACATGCTGGAGCGCAAGCGCCTGCAGTCCAAGAAGATCTCCAAGACCCAGTCGGTCACCTCGCAGATCCCGCACGAGATGGCCAAGGCCGACGTGCACATCGGCCCGTCGGACCACGTTCCGTGGCTGGACGACCGCAAGTGGGCCTACGTCCGGCTCGAGGGCCGCTCGTTTGGCGACACCCCGCTGAACCTGGAGTACAAGCTCGAGGTCTGGGACTCGCCGAACTCGGCCGGCGTCATCATCGACGCGGTGCGCGCCGCGAAGATCGCCAAGGACCGCGGCATCGGCGGCCCGATCCTGTCCGCCTCGTCGTACTTCATGAAGTCGCCGCCTGAGCAGTACAGCGACGACGTCGCCCGTGACGCGGTCGACAAGTTCATCCGCGGCGAGGTCGACCGGTAGGCCGCGGCAGCCAGTGCCTATGACGGGAGTCCCGGCTTACCGGGCTCCCGTCGATGCCCTGTTACGGCCGCGACTGCTGCGGAATCCCCGTGGCTTGAGCTGCACGCGTCTGGCTACAGTCGATTCACGCAGTCCCCCGGCGGACCTTGGCGGCCGCGGCGCGATCCGCGCTCACCGGCGACGGCCGCACGCGCCCTAGGCTGATGGCGTGCCCCGGCAGGATCCTTTCAGCCAGGCGCCCGTGCCGCCGACCGACGCCGGGCCTGCCGATGCTGGCCAGGAAAGGTCCTCGTTCTGGCGGGACCTGCGGACCCTGTGGCGGACCGAGCCGGGTTTCCGCCGGCTGTTCCTGACCCGGCTGGTCTCGCAGACCGGCGACGGCGCGTTCACCGTCGGCCTTGGCACCTACGTTTTCTTCAACGCGACGAGCTTCCCGGATCCGGTCACCGCGGCCGGAGCCTTCGCGGTGCTGTACGTGCCTTACTCGGTGATCGGACCGTTCGCCGGCGTCTTCATCGACCGGTGGTCGCGGCGCCAGATCCTGGTCTGGTCCGCGGTGGTCAGGGCGTGCTTCGTGGCCATCACCGCCGCGCTGGTGGCGTCCGGGACGCTCGGCCTGCCGCTCTACGCCGCGGCCCTGCTGGTGCTGGGCGTCAACCGGTTCTTCCTGGCCGCGCTGCCCGCCGCCATGCCGCACGTGGTCCCGCACGACAAGCTGGTGATGGCCAACGGGGTATCGCCGTCGGCCGGCGGCATCATGTCGGCGATCGGCTCGCTGATCGCGCTTGGCGTGCACGTGGTCACCGGCGGCGGCGAATTCGGCTCGGCGATGACCATGCTCGCGGCCGGCGGCCTCTACCTGCTAGCCGGCACGGTGGCCTTGACGATTGGCCGCGATGAGCTAGGCCCGGCCAGGGATCCGGCCGCCGGTCCCCGGCCGGTCATCGGCGAGCTAGCCGCCATCGCGCGCGCTTTCGGCGAGGTCGGCGCCGGCCTGCTCGCCGGGCTGCGCTACCTGCGACGGCGGCGCGCGGCGGCTGCGGCGCTCGTCGCCACCGGCGGGAACAAGCTCTTCTACGGCATCTTGTTCCTGATGTCGATCTTGTTGTTCCGTAACTACTTCTATCCGGGAAACGCGAACTCCGCGCTGAGCCACTTCGGTCCGTACGTGGTGGTGCCTGGCGCTGTCGGCTACGCACTGGCAGCCATGATTGCCCCGGCCGCGACCAGGCGGTTCGGCAAGCCGGGCTGGATCGCCATGTCGCTGGCAACCGCGGGCATCGTGACCGGCGCCCTGGGCTGGACGTTCGAGCAACTGCTGTTCGCGGTCATCGCCTTCGGCCTGAACGTCGCCGGGCAGAGCGTCGCCATCAGCGCGGTGACGATCATCCAGGAGGCGGTCGACCGACAGCTTCCGCGGCCGGGTCTTCTCGCTGTACGACATGATGTCCAACGTCCCGCTGGCAGCGGGCGCCGCCATCAGCGCGGTCTTCATGCCGGTCGAACGGCAAATCGCTGCTGGTCGTGACCGTCGTCGCAGCCGGTTACCTGGTCGTGGCGGGCTGCTACTGGCTGCTGGCTGCGCGGCCAGCCGGCGCGGCCACTGGGCGCGTTATCCGGCTGCCTGATGCCCCTCCGCGTCGGCCCAGCGCAGCAGTTCGGCCACTGCGGCGTCGTGGTCCATCGGCCCGGCGTCGATCCGCAGTTCGCGCAGGTACCGGTAGCCCGGCCGACCAGGGCGCCGGGCGGGATGCCGAGGATCGCCATGATCTCGTTGCCGTCCAGGTCAGGGCGGATGCTGTCCAGTTCCTCCTGCTGCCGCGAGCTCGGCGATCCGCTGCTTCCAGCCCGTCGTAGGCGCGCTCCAGCCGCTGCCGCCTTGGCCTTATTCCTCGTCGTGCAATCGGCCCGGGTGAGGGCATGCAGCCGGGCCAGCAGCGGCCCGGCGTCGGTGACGTACCTGCGGACCGCCGAATCGGTCCACTCACCCTCGCCGTAGCCGTGGAACCGCAGGTGCAGCTCGACCAGCCGGGACGACGTCGGCCACGATCTCCTTGCGGTAGCGCAGCTCGCTCAGCCGCTTGCTGGCCATCTTGGCGCCCCCACACCTCGTGGTGATGGAAAGCAACCCGGCCGCCAGGCAGCCGGGACCTGGTCCGCGGCTTGCCGATGTCGTGCAGCAGCGCGGCCAGCCGCAGCACGATGTCGGGCGGCAGCGAGTACCGCGCTTCCAGCTCGATGGCCTGGGTCAGCACTGTCAGCGAGTGCTGGTATACGTCCTTATGCCGGAAGTGCTCGTCCGACTCCAGCCGCAGCGCCGGGATCTCCGGCAGCACCTGGTCGGCGACGCCGGTCTCTACCAGCAGCGCGATGCCCGCAGCCGGGCCGCCGGGCAGCGGCGACAGCAGCAGCTTGGTCAGTTCACCTTCGATCCGCTCGGCCGACACCTTCGGCGCGGCCAGCAGCCCCGCCAGGTCGGCTCATCGCCGCCGCACCGCGTCGGTCACCGTGAAGCCGAGCTGGGCGGTGAACCTGGCCGCCCGCAGGATCCGCAGCGGATCGTCGGTAAACGACTGCTCGGGGCGGCGGGTGTCCGCAGCAGCTTGAGCTGCAGGTCGCGCAGGCCGCCGAACGGGTCGACCAGCTGATGCCCGGGCAGCCGCGCCGCCATCGCGTTGACCGTGAAGTCGCGCCTGGACAGGTCATCCTCCAGCGACTCGGCCGTAGGCGACCGTCCGGCTTGCGCGAGGTCCGGTCGTAGCTCTCGCAGCGGTAGGTGGTGATCTCCACCGTCGAGCTGCCCTTCCGCAGCCCGATCGTGCCGAAGTCGATGCCGATCTTCCAGACCTGATCCGCCCAGTTCGCCGACAATCGCCAGGATCCGGTCGGGCGGCGCATCGGTGGTGAAGTCCAGATCGCCTGGCTTGCGGCGCAGGAAGGCGTCCCGGACCGGCCCGCCGACCAGGGCAAGCTCGTGCCCGGCCGGCGGCGAACAGCGCGTCCGAGCTCGTCGGCTAGCGGCGAAATAGCCGACAGCAGCGCGGCTGCAGCCTGCAGCTGGCGCTCGGTCAGGTGATCTGGTGGATCCGGCACGGAACTGAGACTAGGTGACGGGCGTAGCCTGATGGAAACGTACCGGGTACCTGCTAACCGTGAAGCATGCTGCCCTGCTCTGGCCGCACGGGATCATTTCGGTGTGCCAGCGGGCACTCTGTCACCCGGAATACCATTCTGGGCATGCCACCGCTGCCCGGATTCGCATTGCAGCGGGTCGGCTACCGCGGTTACGGGCGGTGGCAGCCGGATCGCGTGACGGGCTGGTGGAGCATGGCGGGACGAACGGCCCGTGCCGTCGCGCGCTGGTTTCCGCCCGGATTTTCCTGGTCTTGCTGACGCTCCCCGGGCTCTGGTCACCGCTGGCCGCTCGGGCCGGGCACCGCGAGCCGCGGCGCCCTACCAGGGTTCGTCCCCGGTGAGCCTGGCCATCACCAGGATGACCCCGCAGTGGGCCGCGCATGGCTCGACGATCACCGTGACCGGTACCTTGCGCAACACCTCAGCCCGGCAGGCGAGCAACCTGACCGTCCAGCTGCTCGGGTCCCGCACGCCGGTCACCAGCCTGTCGCAGCTGCAGCAGGCACCGTCCGACCGAGGCGCCGCGCCACACCGTGCCGGGCTCGGCCTGGAATCCACAGCGGCGAGCTAGCGCCCGGCGCCTCGGTGAGCTGGACAGTCCAGGTCAAGGCGCGCACGCTCGGCCTGACCGCATTCGGCGTCTATCCGCTGCAGATGCAAGTCCCAGCGCCCCGAACACCCCGCTGGCCAGCCAGACTGACCTTCTCTCCCTACGAGCCAGCCAAAAAGAGCGGATTCGCCAGGCCGGCCGCCGAGAAAATCGCCTGGCTGTGGCCGCTGATCGACGAGCCGCTGATCAGCCGCCGTGGCAGAACGACCTGCAAGGGCCGCAGGCGCTGGCGCTCGCGCGCAGCCTGGCGCGGCGGCAGGCTCAACCAGCTGGTGCCGCCGGCGACCCGCGGCCGGTGCGTCGCAGGCCGTCACCAGCAAGACGCCGCTCGGGCGCTCCGCCAGCAACAGCGCGGCCAGGTCCGGGCCGACCCAGAACCTGGCCAGCTATGACGGCGTGACCTGGGCAATCGACCCGGCCCTTCTGGACAACGTGGACGCGCTGGCGGACTGCGGCAGTAAGCAGCCGCAATGGTCGAGTGCAGCCAGGAGCCTGGCTACCCGAGCTCAGTTCCGCCACGCCGGGCAGCCAATGTTCGTCACGCCGTATGCTGACGTGAACCTGGCGGCCTTATCGCGCAGGGGCACAGCGCCGACGTCACCCGCGCCTTTCAGCTCGGTCGCGAGGTTGCCAGCACCGCGTTGAACCACGACCTGAATCCGCCGAAGAGCAACGTGCCAGCCGCCAGCCAGGTCGCCGCAACTGTGTGGCCGACCGACGGGACAGCTAGTTTCAGCACGCTGGAGAACCTGGCCGCGACCGACGGCGTCCGCAGCATGGTGCTGGCCGCCTCCGTCGTGCCGGCCGCGCCGGCCACCGTGGCCAAGACCACCAATGGCGGCGGCAGTTACGCGACCCTGCTGCTTGCCGATGATGCGCTCACCCAGCTGCTGACTTCGCCGGCGAAGGGGGCCGCCGGCATGTTCGCCACCGCGCAGGACTGTTCCTCGCCCGCACCGCGCTGCTGGCCCAGCAAGATCCTGGCCAGCCGATCATCGTCGCGCCGCCGCAGCGGTGGCAGCCACCGGCTGGTCTGGCCGCCAACCTGCTGGCCGGAACGGCCTTGGCGCCGTGGCTGAGCCCGGTGACGCTGACGTCGCTGACCGCGGCCAAGCACATCCCGAAGGCGCTGATGCCCACCACGGCCGCTATCCATCGCTACGGCAAGCGCGAACTGTCACGAGCTCAGTGCGTTCGGCCAGAAGATCCGTGAGGTGGAGACCCTGCGGGTTAAGCAGGATCCGAGCCTTACGAAGCGCTCTTCGACAGCGAGTCATCGGCCTGGCAGGGCAGATCGAGCTCGGTGGCGAGGGCCATGCTGACCCAGGTCACCAGCGGTCCGCACGACATCAGCCAACGCAGCCGAAGGGCGTCAAGATCGTCGCGGCGACCCGCGTCACGCTCGGCGGCCTCAAGGGCAACGTGCCGTTCTCGATCGACAACAGGCTTGACTATCCCGGTCCAGGTCCAGCTGCATCTGCGCTTTCCACCAGGCAATCGGACTGAAGATCACGAAGCTGCCGGCCTGATTACGGTGCGCGCCACTACCGACATGACCGCTGCGGTTGCACGTTCAGGCTGGCGAACTCCGGTTCCAGATTATCACCGTCACCTTGCTCGACCGGAACCACAATGTGCTGCCCGGCTCGCCGCCCGGATGACCGTGCAGGCCACTCAGGTTGGCGTCCTCGGCACGATCATCTTCGCCGCGCGCTCGGAGTTTTCCTGGTCGGCTCGGCCGCCCGGGCAGTGCGGCGCGGCCGCCCGGCGCCGCCCGCTGACCAGCCTGGAGACCGAGATCCTGGTGATGATCAAGGGAATGCGGCGGGCGGAGAGCTGGCCCAACCGGATACCGTCGTGGCTGAGCGGACTGAGCTAGGAGCGGCCGGTACGCCCGGACTGTGACGAAGGGAGGCCGATGACCACGCCCGGGCCCGAGTCTGACCCGTATTTTGATGTCCAACCCGCGGTGCCGGGCTGGAGCGCGGGTCAGGACTTCTACACGGGCCCGCTGTATGACGACACGGGCTGGCACATCGACGTCTCCAATGTTGACTGGGGCTCGCGCGGCTCAGCCGAGCCACCCGCGACCACGTCCCGATATGACAGGAACGTGGTTGCTCCGCGCCCAGTGCGATCGACGGAATCGCCGGCCACCCGGTCAGACCGCCCGGCCGGACGGCACGCTAGGCACGCCAGGCCTGGCGATGTGCGGCCAGAGCGGCCCGCCAGCCCTCCCGTCCGCGGCCGGCGCGCGGCCGGACAGGGTTACCCGGAGGCGTCCCCCGTCCGGTCCCCGGCCGACCTCGACTATCCGCCGCCCGGTCGCGGGCGCGCACCAGACGGCGGGTACCAGGAAGCTGAACTGCGCCGGGCAGCGCCGCCGCCAGAGCCAGGCTCCGCCTCGGTTGCCAGGTCCAGCGGCGTCATGGCGGCCGGCACGCTCGGCTCCCGGCTGACCGGGTTCCTGCGGCAGATCCTGCAGAACGCGGCCCTCGGCGCCGTCGCCCTCGGCACCGCCTACAACCTGTCCAACACGCTGCCGAACGTGGTCTATAACCTGGCCCTCGGCGGCATCCTCACCAGCGTGATCGTGCCGCTGATCGTGACTGCGGCCAAACGCGACCGCAGTCGCAGCGATGCCTTTGACCAGCGGATGTTCACGCTGATCACGGCAGCGCTGGCCGCGATCACGGTACTGGCCATGATCTTGGCCGTGCCGATCGTGCACCTGTACAGCGGCAGCGCGGTGACCAGGCACCCGGCCACGCTCCACCTCGCGGTGATCTTCGCGCTGTTCTTCATCCCGCAGATCTTCTTCTACGGGCTCAGCTCGCTGATGGGCGCGATCTTGAACTCGCGCGGCAGCTTCGCCGCGCCGATGTGGACGCCGATCGTCAACAACTTCGTCGTGATGGCCGTGCTGGGCTTGTTCCTCGCAGTTGCGGGCCTGCACCGGACGCTCGGCCACGATCTCCGGCTTCGACACGGTGCTGCTTGGCCTCGGCACCACGCTCGGGATCGTCGCCCAGACCGTCGCGCTGATGCCGGCGCTTGCGCCGGGTCGGCTTCCGCTGGCGGGTGCGCCTGGATTTCCGCCGGGATGAGATCGCCGAGATCGGCCGGATGGGCGGCTGGATGTTCGGCTACATCGCGGCCACCCAGGTCGCCTTCCTGATCACCACGAAAATCGCCGGCGATACCAGCACTGGCATTCCCACGTACAACAACGCCTGGCTGTTGTTCCAGCTGCCGTACGCGGTCATCGGTATCTCGGTCATCACGGCCCTGCTGCCGCGGATGAGCGCGCATGCGTCGGAACGCCGGTTCAGCCTGGTCAGACAGGACTTCTCGACCGGCGTCCGGCTGGCCTCGACGATCGTCGTGCCTTGCTCACTCGTGCTTGCTGTGCTCGGCCCCAGCCTCGGCGTGCTCTTCTTCGGCCACGGCAGCACCCATGTACCGCAGGCCCACTACATGGGCGTGGTGTTCGCCGTGTTCTGCCTGGGGCTGCTGCCCTACATGATCTTCCAGCTGCAACTGCGGGTGTTCTACTCGATGCGCGACAGCAAGACCCCGGCGCTGATCGGCGCGGTCACGATGACGGTGAACATCGTCGCGAACGTCATCGCGCTCAGGTTCTTTCGAACCAACCTCATCGCCGGGCTCGCGGTCGGCTTCGGCTTGGCCAACGTGGCAGGCCTGCTGCTGGCCTGGCGGATCCTGTCCGTGCGGCTGCGCGGCCTGGATGGCTGGCTGATAGGCCGCTCGCTGGTCAGGATGCATGCCGCCACGATTCCGGCCGCGCTGCTGGCCATCCTGGTCGCGATGCTGACCGGCAACGCCTACGTAGTCGTCGTCATCGGCGGCGGGCTGGCGGCAGGCATGTACCTGATCTTCGCCAGGGTGCTGCGGATCGACGAGCTGAACAACCTGGTCAGGGGCGTGTTGGCGAGGGTCGGCCGATGACCTTGGCCGGTAACGGTTTACCACCGCCCTGGCACACGCCTGCCGGCGGGTGCCGAAGCGCCATAACATGGGGTGCAGCATCATTGACTTATCTGAGGCCGTCGGTCACCTGCGGCCCGCGAGGGGAGTTCGAGGGCTCACGCGCCTTTGACCGTGACTATGAGCACGTTCATATCGGAACCCGGCACGAGGCTCGGCGGTCGGTACCGGCTTGAGGACCGGCTCGCCGCTGCTGGTGGCTGGGCTGCCTGGAAGGCAATCGACGAGATCCTCGCGCGGCCGGTGAGCGTCATCACCTTCGCCGCCGGCTTCCCCGGCTTGAGCAGGTCGTGACCGCGGCCCGCGCCGCCAGCCGCCTCACCGACACCAGGCTCACCCAGGTGTTCGACGTCGAGGACAGCTGGGAGCACGCGTACATCGTGCTGGAGTGGCCGGTCGGCGATACGCTCGCCGACCTGGTGTCAGACGGTCCGATGGACGCGCTGTCCGGCGCCAGAGTCGTGGCAGAGGCTGCGGCTGCCCTGTCCGGAGCGCACGCGGCCGGGCTTGCGCACTTGTGCCTGCGGCCTGAGTCGGTGCGCTGGACCACGGGCGGCGGAGTGAAGGTGACCGGCCTCGGCATCGACGCGGCGCTGTCTGGAACGATGTCCGATGATCCAGAGCTGACCGACACCAGGGGCCTTGGCCAGCTGCTGTACGCGGCGCTGACCGGGCTGTGGCCCGACGCTGACGACGACGGCGACCTGCCGGCCGCGCCGACCCAGGACGGGCTGCCCAGGCGGCCGCGCCAGGTGCTGGCCGGAGTGCCCACGTTCCTCGACGATGTCGCCTGCCGCGCGCTTGCGCTGCCGGGCCGTGACGGGCAGCCAGCCTTCTCCGCGCCGTCTCAACTGGCTGCGGCCCTGGCGGCTGTCATCCCACCGGTCCAAGTGCCGCCGGCCGCGACCGTGATCAGGGACCGCCGCGACCTCGACCGACAGAGCCAGTACGCTCGCCAGGACCGGCGCGGCGCGCCACCCGCCCGCCAGGGGGCGGCGGCAAGCCGGCCTAGCCAGGGTCGTGCGACCGACCGGACGGATCCGGCGTACCGCGGGCGCCAGGAGGAACAGCGCAGCCAGGGCCGCCACGTCGGCCGGATGGCAGCGATCGCGGTGGTCGCAGTCGTCGCCGTAGCCGGCGTGAGCGCCGCCGCAATCCAGCTGCTGCACAAGTCACCGGCCGCGGCGTCGCCTGGCGGCAAGTCCAGCTCGAGCGCCAGCCCGTCGGGATCAGTCGCGGTGATCACGCCGCAGTCGGCGTCAGGATTCGACGCACTGAACCCGACCGGGGATGCCGGCAATGAGAACAGCGGCCAGGCTAGCAATGTCCTGACCGGCAGCCCGCAGGGCTGGAGCACTCAGTTCTACGACACTGCCGAATTCGGCCAGCTGAAGAAGGGCACCGGTTTCATCCTGAACCTCGGCAGTCCGGTCCAGGTCAGCTCTGTGACTGTCCAGTTCGGTTCGGAGCCTGGGGCCAATGTGCAGATCAAACTGGGTGACTCGAACACCAGGAGCGCGGCCAACCTGTACTCGATGACGACGGTTGCCAGGGCGAACGACGTCTCTGGCCAGCACACGTTTACTATCGGCCCAAAGACCAGCGGCCAGTACCTGGTGATCTGGTTTACGAAGCTGCCGCCGATGGCCAAGAAGCCTGGCAGGTTCATGGCACAGATCTTCAGCGTCGTGATCCGCGGCGGGTCCTGAAGCTTCACTATCATCGGCGCGTGTCGGTCCTGCCCGGCCGGGGTAATCACCGAAGCCGTGGAGCGGCTTGGCGTCCGCACCGACGGGGTTGGATCCGCAGCACGCGGATGGGGGGTGGGTGTGACCGAACCGCACGAGCAGGCGCCCGGCCAGTACCCCCTGCCAGAACCCAGGCAACCAGCGGATGAGCAGCGTTCGCGGCTGCGCAGTTCGCTGCTGCATGATGACGGCAGCCCGTCCGACGCAGATCTGCTCAAGATGCACGTGGAGGGTGACCCGGAAGCCTTCGGTGTGCTGTTCCAGCGGCACAGAGACCGCCTCTGGGCCGTCGCGCTGCGTGCTCTCGGCGATCCTGAAGAGGCGGCCGACGCCTTGCAGGAAGCGATGATCGCGGCATTTCGGCGCGCTTCGAGCTTTCGCGGCGATTCGGCGGTCACGACCTGGCTGCATAGAATCGTGATGAATGCGGCTATTGACCGCATGCGCCGCCGGACTGCCCGCCCCACGACCGGTGGTCAGGATGACGAGGCCCTTGACGCCCTGGCACTCGCGTCTGGCCAGCCGCTTTCTGACCCGTCAGGCGTGACCGATACCGCGCTGGACGTGACAGCCGCGTTGCGGCGGCTGGTGCCGGAGCAACAGGCGGCGCTGGTCCTGGTAGACATGCTCGGGTACTCGATCGCGGACGCTGCCGACGTTCTCGGGGTTTCTGAGGGCACTGTCAAGAGCCGCGCGGCGCGCGGCCGCGCCAAGCTGCTGCCGCGGCTGGCACATCTACGACCTGCATCGATTCCCGAACAAGGGAACCGGGCCACCGGCCCGCGCGTCCAACCTACGCAGGAGGGGGGTGAGGACACGCTGTGAAGCGCCATGCCACAGACGAGGAGCTGGCTTGCCTGGCCGTCGGTGCGCTGAAGCCGAGGAAGGCCGCGAAGGTCGAGGCCCACCTGACTTCCTGCCTGCATTGCCAGCAGGTCAGCCGCGATCTGGTAAGCGTGTCCACGACGCTGGCGAGCGTCAGCATCCAGTACCCCCCTATTCCTGACTATTTGTCAGTTCGGATCGACACCGCCTTGCGGACCGAGGTCATCCAGCGCCTGAGCAGTGAGCCTGCTTCCGAGGCCGGGCGGCGGGATCTGCCTTCGCGGTCACGCCGGTCGCCGTCGAAGCGGGGCGGCTGGCGGTTGCCTGGCCTGTCCGCGCCCGTGACCCGCCTGGTCGCCGCGGCCGGCGCGCTAGTGATCATCGGCGCTGGCGGCTACGAGGTCGCTACCCACGTGGTCACCAACGGCGGTACCTCGGCCTCGCCGTCCACTGGCGGCGCCGCCATCCAGCACGCTGGCGCTGCCAAGCCCGTCGCCGGGCCTGAGGTTACCTACCAAACTCACGGGTCGACTCACAGCATCCGGGCCGTGCACAGCAACACAGATTTCGTCCGCTCGAGGCTCGGTGTACAGGTGATCGCCGCGGTGCGCGAGGCGCGCAAGCAGGGTGCCTTGCCCATGAGCCTGACGCATGCCTCTTCGCGACCCTCGCCTGACCAGGTCTCTAACGGCTCGGCGGATACGGCGCCGTCCGCGACCAGCCGGAGCACCTTGGGCGTCGGCCCCGATGATGCCAAACTCGATGGCTGCGTGCAGAACGTGGCCGCCAGCAGGACCGTGCTGCTGGTAGCGCTGGCCAAGTTCCAGGGCAGTCAGGCGACGATTATCGTATTGGGGGCCACGCCGAGCCAGTCCGCAGAGGTCTGGGTCGTCGGCGCTACCTGCTCGGCGAGCACTAAGGACGCGCTCGTGCACCTGGACGTCGCCCGCACGTAGCCCCCTGCCGGGGAATCTCCGGGCCCGGCCGGTGGTTGATGCCGGTGCATTCGAGAGGGGCAGGACACCAGTGACCGACGTTCGGGACCTCATCATCATCGGCTCAGGCCCGTCGGGCTATACAGCCGCGCTCTATGCGGCCAGAGCCCAGCTGAACCCGCTGGTCTTTGAGGGCTCGGTTACGTCCGGCGGCGCGCTGATGAATACCACGGAGGTGGAAAACTTCCCTGGCTTTCCTGACGGCGTGCTCGGGCCGGATCTGATGGATCAGTTGCGCAAGCAGGCTGAGCGGTTCGGCGCCGAACTGGTTACGGACGATGTCACCGAGGTAGATCTCAAGGCGGCGCCGAAGCAGATCCAGGTTGGCGAGGACATCTACCTGGCTAAGACTGTCATCATCGCGACCGGGTCGGGCTACCGCGAGCTCGGCGTACCTGGCGAGAAGCGGCTGTCCGGGCATGGTGTGTCCTGGTGCGCCACCTGCGACGGGTTCTTCTTCCGCGAGCAGGACATCGCGGTCATCGGCGGCGGCGATTCGGCGATGGAGGAGGCTACCTTCCTGACCAGGTTCGCCCGAAGCGTGACCGTGGTGCACCGGCGCGACGCGCTGCGCGCATCGAAGATCATGCAGGACCGGGCGACGTCGAATCCTAAGATCAAGTTCGCCTGGGACAGCGAGGTAGCCGAGGTACTTGGCGACGACAGGGTCAGGGGCCTGCGCCTGCGCAATCTCAAGACCGGTGACGAAAGCGTGCTCGAGGTTACGGGAATGTTCGTAGCCATCGGTCATGACCCGCGCAGCGAGCTGTTCACCAGCCAACTGCCGACCGACGACGAGGGCTATCTGCTCGTCGACCATCCCTCGACCAGAACCGCGATCGACGGCGTGTTCGCCGCGGGGGACGTGGTGGACCGAATCTACCGGCAGGCGGTTACCGCCGCGGGGACTGGCTGCGCCGCCGCACTTGATGCCGAGCGGTGGCTCGCCGATCACGAAGACTGACACGACTCGCCTGGCCGGATCGGTCAGGCATTCAAGAACAGGCCGCGGGTCATACCGGCCGGGCGGCAACAAACAGAGGGAAGGAAGTCCTGGAAGTGGGCGCAACCAAGGCAGTAACCGATGCGACCTTCGAGGCCGAGGTGCTTCAGGCCGGCAAGCCGGTTGTCGTTGACTACTGGGCCGAGTGGTGCGGGCCGTGCCGCCAGGTCGCCCCGGTGCTTGAGGAGATCGCCTCCGAATACGCGGAGAAGATCGACGTCGTCAAGCTCAATGTGGACGAGAACCCGGCGATCGCCCAGCGCTACGGCATCATGAACATCCCGACTATGAGCGTCTTCAAGGATGGTCAAGTCGTCAAGGAGATCGTCGGCGCCAAGCCGAAGTCGGCGCTACTGCGGGATCTCGCCGAGTTCATCTGATAACCAGCGCGTCCCGGCCGGATCAGGAGTCCTGATCCGGCCGGTTCTTGTCTGGCATTCCGCCTCCGTTGCCCAGGCGACGCCTGCACGGACCTCGTTGACCTTGCTATGCAGCCGGGACATCTCTTCGATTAAACAGACGAGCAGACTGTCGGACCTCGGCGCTATAGTCGATAGTAAGTTCGAACGACGAGAGGATCGCGCCGTAGCCCGCGTGCCCTAGCCCAAGGTGCCGCAGTCCAGCCATGACGGAGGTATAGCTGCCATGTGCGTCGCCGGTGAGCTATCGGTGTCCAGCACCGCCGAGGCACTCGCGGCCGTCCGGACGGGCCTCGATTACCTGGCAAGCGTGCCAGCCGCTGATCTGACTGCACAGGAGCTGGCGGCGTGCCTGCGGGGCCTGGCCAGCGCAGAGTCGGTACAGCTCGCTGCGACCTCGGGGGTCCTGTCCGCGTTCAACAGCGCGGGCGCGTGCGCCGACGACGCGCAAGCCACGACGCGGTCCTGGCTGCGGTGGCAGACGAGAGTCACCAGTGCCGCCGCAGGCGCAGCGACCGCGTGGATGCGCCGGCTTGACGGTCACCCCAAGGTCGCCGAGGCACTGGCAGCCGCGCGGATTTCGCCTTCGTTTGCGCGCGCGATCTGCGACCTGACCGATCGGTTTACCGGCCAGCAGCGGGTGGAAGCTGATGAGATCCTGCTCGGCGCGGCCGGCTGCGGCGCGGAACTTTCCGACCTCGCCGGGCTGGCCGAAGAGATGTGGCGACGGTGCGCCCCGCCAGACACCGACCCGCTCGACGACGGGTTCTCCGGCAGGAGCCTGCGGCTGACCCGGCACTTTGAGGGCAACGCGCGCCTGGACGGCGAACTCACGCCGGCCGCGGCCGCTGCGCTGCGAGCCTTGCTGGACAGCCTCAACTCCCCGACTGGCGCAGAAGACCACCGTAGCGAAGCCCAGCGCGACCACGACGCCCTCCACGAGGCCTGTCGCGTGCTCGTCGCCGGAGGCCTGCCCGACCGGGCCGGGCAGCCTACCCAGATCCAGCTGCACATGACGCTGAGCCAGCTGCTTGGCCTGCCCGAGGCTGACCAGGCGACCGCTGCTTGGATCGCCGCGACTGCTGCTCCAGCGCCGGCCGCGCCGGCTGCGACGCCGTCGTCGTACCCCTCGTCACCGGCGCCATCGACGAGCAGGTCGCGAGAGAGCTGAGTGCCCGGCTGTACCCGGAAGCCTCGGCTCGACCTGTGCCCGGGTTCGCGGGTCCGGCCGCCCAGGACGCGGGGTTCGCGGGTGCGGCCGCCCAGGACGCGGGGTTCGCGGGTGCGGCCGCCCAGGACGCGGGGATCGCGGGCCGCGCCGCCAGGCAACTCACGATCGCCGAGGCCACGCGCCTGCTGAGCGGGCCTGGCGGACTGGCCGGCTGGCTGCGGACCAGCCAGCTGACCGGCCCGGGTGGTTCAGTCAGCCTGCCGCTGGACATCGGCCGGGCCACGCAGACGATTCCGGCGCACCTGCGTCGCGCTGTCATCCGGCGCGATCAGCGGTGCCGGTTCCCTGGTTGCGACCGCCGTCCGATCTACTGCGACGTCCATCACCTCATTGCCCGCGCGGACGGTGGGCCGACAAGTTTGGACAACTGCGTTCTGGTCTGCGTCTTCCATCACCTCACGGCAATTCACCGGTGGGGCTGGACACTTGTCCTTAATCCCGATGGCACCACTACTGCCACCGCACGCGGCGGTGGACGCGTCCTGCACAGCCATCCGCCGGTCGCCGCGTAAGCGGATCAGGCCAGGCGGAGAGCGCGGTCGGGCGACATCGAGCCGAGCAGCCGCTCTAGGGCGACCTCGACGTCTTCTCGCCAGGACAGCGCCGTCTTGAGTTCGAGCCTGAGCCGCGGATACCGGGCGTGCGGGCGCACCGTCTTGAATCCCACCGACAGGAGATAATCGACCGGCACGACGCAGGAGGGCTGCGTCCACTTGACGTCTCCGTACGCCTCGATCGCCTTGATACCGCGACGCGTCAGGTCCTTGGCCAGGCCCTGGACCAGCATCCTGCCGAGGCCGCCGCCGGCGAATTCCGACATGACGTGCGCGGTCATCAGCAAGACGGCGTCTGCGCTCACCGGGCTTGTCGGGAAGGCGACTGAACGCGGCGCGTAGCTCGGCGGCGCGTAGGTCATGTAACCCGCCGGGACACCGTCCACGTAGATGATCTTTCCGCAGCTGCCCCATTCAAGCAGTACGTTCGAGATCCAGGCCTCTTTCTCCAGCGCTGGATCGCCGACCTCTATCGCGCGCGCCTGGCTAACCGGGTCTAGCTCCCAGAAGACGCACCGCCGGCAGCGGGGCGGAAGATCGTCGAGGTTGTCGAGCGTGATGCTCGCAAGTCGGCGCGACACGTGGTGACCCCTGACATGTGTGGACGCCATCGTCGATGGCTTGGCCGGTGGTCGGTCGCGATCCGGCCTTGCCGGACATCGTACCCATCCGGCGCCGGGCTGGACCGCTCCATCACCGGTTCGTGACTATAGGCGCCACTCAGGTTTCACGTGAAACAAGTGCGTCCCTGACGGCGTCGCTGAGCGCCTCCACGTCGTCCTTCGTCGTGTCGAAGGCCGTCATCCAGCGCACGATGCAGCGGCCGTCGGGGTACTCCTCCCAGATCGGGAGGCTCACAGCGCGTTGCAGTCGCTCGACAGCCTCTCGGCAGAGCTCGGCAAAGACGCCATTCGCCTGAACCGGGTAGGCCAGTCGCAAACCAGGCAGGTCCCGCAAGCCGTTCGCCAGTTGCTGCGCCATCGCATTCGCCTGCCGCGCCGTGCTGAGCCAGAGGTCGTCCGCGAGCAGCGCAGCCACCTGAGCCGACAGGAAACGCATCTTCGAGGCCAGCTGCATGAACTGCTTACGCTGATAGCGGGCACCGACGCCGACGTGGTCCGCCATCACGAGCACCGCCTCAACGCCCAGGCCGCCATTCTTCGTGCCGCCGAAACTCAGAACGTCCGCGAACGCTGCGATGTCCGCGAGTGAACAGCCGAGGTAGGCGACCGCATTGGCGATCCGGGCGCCGTCGATGTAGATCAACAAACCATGTTCCTGGCAGAAGGCGCGGATACTCGCGAGTTCTGCCAGCGAGTAGCAGGTGCCGAGTTCGCTGGTCTGAGCCAGTTCGACTACCTTTGGCTGGGCGCGATGCTCATCGCCGCGTCCTGTCAGCCGCCCGGCGATCAGTTCCGGCGTGAGCTTGCCATCTCGAGTCGGCACGGTCAGGAGTTTGCAGCCAAGCAGGCGCTCAGGCGCGCCGCACTCGTCCACGTTGAGGTGCGAGGATTCTGCGCAGATGACCGCCTCGTACGGCCGCGTCAGCAGACTGAGCCCCAGAACATTGGCGGCGGTCCCGTTAAAGACCAGGTAGCCTGCCCTGGCTCCGGCCGCGGCGCACAAGCTCGACACCGCATGCCGGCTCAGCGTCGTCGTCGCCATAGGCCGCCGCGTCTCCCGCATTCGCGGCCACGACCGCAGCCATCACGTCAGGATGCACGCCCGCATAGTTGTCACTTCCGAAGCTCTTCATCCGTGCCGGGTAATGCCGGGTGACATGCTTCTGACAATGCGTTCAAGGTCGTCGAGCGAGGCGAACTCCACAACGATCTTGCCTTTGCGCTGGCCAAGCTCTACCTTCACCCTGGTCTCGAACAGGTCAGAGAGCCGGTCCGCAAGGTCCTTAAGTCCCGGTGCGACAGGCGCCTTCCTCGCGGGGATCCGGCTGCCCTTGGCCGGCCGTGCACCGAGCGCGACAATTTCTTCGACTGCGCGGACTGACAAGCCCTCGGCCACGATGCGGTGCGCCAGCTGTTCTTGCGCCGCCGGGTCGTCGACGCCGAGCAAGGCGCGAGCATGCCCGGCGCTGAGCACACCCGCCGCCACCCGCTTCTGCACCGCTGGCGGCAGGTTCAGCAGCCTGATCGTGTTCGAGATATGCGGCCTAGACCGGCCAACTCGCTTGGCCAGCTCTTCGTGGGTTGCCGCGAAGTCATCAAGTAGCTGCTGGTAGGCCGCCGCCTCTTCGAGCGGGTTGAGCTGCTCCCTGTGCAGGTTCTCGATCAGCGCGTCGCGCAGCAGGTCGTCGTCGGCAGTCTCCCGCACAATGGCGGGGATAACCTCGACGCCAGCCAGCTGGCACGCCCGCCAGCGGCGCTCACCCATGATCAGCTCGTACTGGCCAGGCCAGAGTCCGCCGTACGACCACCGGCTGCAGCAGCCCGACTGCTTCGATCGAGGCGGCCAGGTCCGCTAGCGCTTCCTCATCAAATATCTGCCGTGGCTGACGGGGATTAGCCAGGATCGATCGCGACCGGCACCTCTTCGAGATAAGCCCCAGGACCAGGTCCGCTACCTGCGGTGCTGGCATATGAGCCGCCAGCAGCAGGCGGGGCGGTCGGAATCAGGGCGCCAAGCCCCTTGCCGAGTCCGCGCTTTGGTTGCGGCATATCCTGGCTCTCCTCGCCTTCCAGTGAGCAGCTCGGCAACCATCCTGCCAGCAACCGTGGTGCACTGATCTCATCCCCCGGCCCCGCGGATTATCCCGCAGGCTGCTGAGCGTTCCTGTGCGCCAGTTCCCTGGCGGCCTCGAGATAGGCCAGCGCTCCGCTGGAGCCAGGGTCGTAGGTCATGACCGACTGCCCGTAACTTGGCGCCTCAGAGACCCGGACGCTGCGCGGAATTACCGAGCCAAGCACCACGGCTCCGAAGTGGTCACGCACTTCGTCGGCCACCTGGGACGCCAGCCGTGTCCGTCCGTCGTACATGGTCAGCAGGATCGTGGACACCGCTAGTGCGGGATTCAGATGACTGCGAACGAGTTCGACGGTGCGGAGCAGCTGCTCAAGGCCCTCCAGTGCGTAGTACTCGCACTGAATCGGGATCAGGACTTCCGGCGCCGCCACCAGCGCATTGACGGTCAGCAAGCCAAGTGACGGGGGGCAGTCGATGAAGATGTAGTCCAGATTCGAAGCGTCATAGGCAGCAACCGCACGGGACAGCCGCGCCTCGCGCGCCACCAGGGGCACCAGTTCGATCTCCGCGCCGGCCAGATCGATCACAGCGGGGACGCAGTAGAGCGCTGAGAAACCCGCCACCGGCCGGACAACGCTGCTCAACGGCTTGCCGTCGACGAGTACGTCGTACACCGACGGCGTGCCGGAATGATGGTCAACGTCCAGCGCCGTCGAGGCATTGCCCTGGGGATCGAGGTCGATGACGAGCACGCGGGCGCCATGCATGGCCAGGCTCGCAGCCAGATTGACGGCGGTCGTCGTCTTGCCGACACCGCCTTTCTGGTTGGCGATCGTGATCACCCGGCACGAGGACGGCCGTGGCCAGATCTTGCCCCCGGACCGTGCCACCACCGCGGCCTGGGCCGCCCTGCCAATGGGCGTGTCTGCCGAAGCGTCGGCATCAAGCGGGAATCGCCACCGCATCCTCGCTCTCATAACCGGCTGTGGCTGTGCGGGTCAGGCCCACGGCGGCCGCCGAGACAGTTTCACGTGAAACCGCCGCGAGGGCCTGCCTGATCCGATCGGGGGTTGCTCCTGCTGCATCGCCAGTAGGCGCCGCGGACACCGAGCCTAGGCCAAGCTGCCCGCCCGGGCGACCTTGATCGCTCGCATCCGCCAGGTCCGCCCCGCCGTCGGGTACCGCCGGGTACGGCTCTGGCCCACCGCCCGGCAGTGCTGGGCCGGGCGAACCTGGGCCGGGCATCGCAGGCGCGGGCGAAGCTGGGCCGGGCAGCACAGGTGCTGGCAACTCCGTCCTGGGCGACGCTGGGCCAGGCAGCACAGGCTCAGGCAGCACACGCTCAGCCAGCACGGGTCCAGAAGTCTCCGGCCCGGCATGCACCGGGCTCAGTGATGCTGGCGCAGTCGCGGCCGCCGCAGGCCTTGACCACAACGGCCAACCAAGGCCTATCCGGGCAGCGCGCCGAGCATACCTGTCAGGCAGTGCGCCACTAATCTCGCTATCTGGCGGCATAGGGTGAGATGCCAACTGGCGATCCGTCGCATCAACGGCGCTCGCATTGTCAGCGTCTTCAGCGTCTTCAGGCCACCCAAGGCCCGGCGCGGCGTTCGTCATCGTCCAGCTCTCCTCATTGAGCCGCGCCTGGCCGCAGTGACGCGCCTAACCGCCACCCCGGCGGCTGTTCGGCTGCCGCGCCTTCTTGCCCCCCGCGCCGGGGTACGGAGCGCCGCCTGGGCCGCGGCCTGCCGACCGCCCACCGCCACGCGCCGCCGTGCGTCCTCCGGCAGCACCGGAACCCCGGTGCGCGGGAGCAGTGAACGTGACTACTGTCGCAGTTACCGCGCCGTCGGCGCTACTGGCCTGCACCACCTTGGCGTCGGTCACACCCAGACGTCCGAGTACAAGTCGGGCTCGCACCAATTCGGCCTCGGCCGAGGCGCCTTTGATCGCGAGCACCTTGCCCCCCGGGCGCAGCAGGCCGATCGCCATGCCGGCGAACTTGTCGAGCGGCGCTACCGCGCGGACGGCCACGACATCGGCGGTCAGCTGACCGACAACGTCTTCTGCCCGGCCGCGCATGACCTCGACGTTGTCCAGCTTGAGTTCGGCCAGGCATTCCTCGAGAAACTCGACCCGCCTGGCCATAGGCTCCAGCAACGTCACCCGAACCCCTGGTTGCAGCATCGCCAGCACGATTCCTGGCAAGCCCGCGCCCGAGCCCAGATCGACGACAGAACCTTTGGCAGGAAGCAGCCTGGCTACTACGCCGCAGTTCAGCAGGTGCCGGTCCCAGATACGCTCGGCCTCGGCCGGACCCACGACGCCGCGTTCGACGCCGGCGCCCACTAGCAGCTGCGCGTATTTCTGCGCGAGCGCTAGCGACGAGCCGAATAGCTGCGCTGCCGCCGCCTCGGCCACAGCGTCGCTTGGCGCCGCGTCTGGCGCGTCAGCGGCCGCGGCCGCCACTCACTGCACCCATCGCCGGACTACCCCCTGCCACAGTTAGATCCTTACTAGAGCCGGACATGGACGCGCCTCCGTAACGGGCCGTCAGCCTGCTGGCAGCACGACCACGCGCCGCTGCGGCTCCTCACCCTCCGACTCGCTGCGCAACCCGGCGGCCGCGACCGCATCGTGGACGATCTTCCGCTCGAACGGGTTCATCGGCCACATCTTTTTCGCTTCGCCGGTCCTGCGCACTTCCTCAGCAGCGTCCTGGCCCGCCTCGGCGAGCTCCACCCGCCGCCGCTGCCGGTAACCGCCGACGTCCAGCATCATCCTGGTCCGGCTGCCGGTTTGCTGGTGCACCGCTAGCCTGGTCAGCTCCTGCAGCGCCTCGAGCACTTCGCCGCGACGGCCGACGAGCTCGTCCAACGTGGCGCCGACCACCGAGACCAGCGCACGCTCGCCCTCGACGTCCATGTCGATGTCACCGTCGAGATCCGCTACGTCCAGCAGGCCTTCGATGTAGTCAGCCGCTATCTCGCCCTCAAGCTCAAGATCGGCTACCGACGGCGGCCGGCTCCGCTGGCCTGACTCGGCCTCGGCTGCCGCCTCGTCCTCATCGTCGGCCGCCTCGTCATCTTCCTCGTCCTCGTCGTCGTCGTCGTCAGCCTCGGCGTCCGCACCAGCTGCTTCGGCTACGTCCAGTTCATCCTGGTCGGCCTCCGCAGCGCCCTCGGCAGTGAGCGGGCTCGCCTCGTCCTGCTGCCCAGCGTCCTGCGCCACCACGTCCTCCTGCTGGCTCATGCCAGGCTCCTCCTCGATCCCACTGTGCCAACTGGACAGTGCTACCAACTGGACAGTGTCTCCAACCGGACGAGGCTACCAACCGGACGGCGCCACCAACCGGACGGCGCCAAACCGACAGCGCCACCAGCCGACAGCGCCAACCCGACAAGTGCCAGCCCACCGTGCCGACAACCTGACGGAGCCAACCCGGACCGTGTCAACTGGACCGTGCCGGCCGACGCCCACCCAGGTACTACACCGGACTAACGCTTTCCGCTCCGCTTGCTTCGCGACTGGCGTTGCGTCTGGTGCCTCACGAGCTTAACGTCGGGCAAGTCAGGCTCTGGCTCGGGCTCTGTCCGCTTGCTCAGCCGCTTCAGCACACTGCTCGCGCCTGCGGTCCCGTGACCGTTAGCAGACGCCTTGGCGCCGTTCTGCTGCGCCCGCCCCGGACCGCCAGTCAGTGACCTGGCCGAACCAGCAGCGGGCTTGCCGGCGGCTGCCGTCGCCTTCCCCGCGGCCTTGCTGCCGGTAGCGGGGCCCGCGTCGACCGGCGCCGGCGGGGTGTACGGGTAGCGAATTCCGAGGAGGAACTGCTGGCCAAGGGTCCAGAGGTTCGTCGTGCACCAGTACAGAACCAGCCCGAACGGCCAGTACAGACCTGTCAGCGCGAAGAACGGCATGATGTACGTCATGTACTTCTGCGAGGACGCCATCGGATTGTCAGGCGTCGCGGCGGGCATCATGCCCCGCTTCTGACTCTGCTTGATCGTCAGGAACGTGGTCGTCATGCTGATCAGCACGGCGAAGAGGATGACAATCTTGGCCTCGAGCGGCACGTGCAACGTCGGCCCGGTGAACAGCACCTTGTCATACAGGTGAGCGCCGAGAATCTTCGCCTGCTGGGCGCTCTGCACCATGTTGAGCGGCAAGCCGTACTTCGGCACGGTGCCCGGCTTCCACTCAGCGATAGCCCGCAGCACGCTGAACAGGGAGAAGAACAACGGCAGCTGCAGCGCGAACGGGAGGCAGCCCATCAGCGGGTTGACACCCGCCTCCTGGTACAGCTTCATCGTCTCTTGGTTGAGCGTCTGCTTGTCGTTCTTGTACTTCTTGCGCAGCGCCGCCATCTGCGGCTGCAGTGCGCTCATCGCCCTGGTGGTGTGCATCTGCTTGATGAACAGCGGCACCATGACCAGCCGCATCAGGCAGACCAGGATCACGATGGTCAGGGCCCAGGTCCATCCGCTGGTGGCCCCGAAGGCCGGCTTGAGCACGTCATAGATGTGCGTCAGCACCCAGCCGACTGCCTCATAGAGGGCATTCAGTGGATTAGGCACCTGCTAGCTCCCTTGTGCTTTGCTCGCTACGTCAACGCTCGCTACGTCAACATCCTTAACGTCAACGCTTGAGAGGTCAGTTCTTGTCCCCGATCCGGGAACTGGATCAATTCCGCCTGCATGGAACGGGTGACAACGACTTAGCCGGCGTACCGCTAGCCACGAGCCCCGGACTGCGCCGTGCAGTCGCACGGCCTCGAGTGCATAGGCGCTGCACGACGGGTAGAACCTGCACCTGGGACCTAGCAGCGGGCTGATAAACCGCCGGTAGAGGTTCAGCAGTGCCACGAGTAGCCAGGCAGCAGCCGACAATTCGCCGGATTCCCGGCGCGTCGCGGTGCTCATTGGCTCCTCACCCCACCTTGCCGCCGAAGCAAAGCTCCGATTACCAGGTCGAGGTCGGCGGCGAGATCCGCCTGGCAGGCCGTGGCCGCGCGCGGTGCGGCGCGCACTACAAGAAGGCTACCCCCAGGCAGCAAGCCCAGGTACCCGCGGGCGAGGTGCCGCAGTCGCCGTTTGACCCTGTTCCGCACTACGGCCGAGCCAACTGCCCGGCTGACTACGAAACCCACCCTGGCGGGCTCGCGACTGGCACTCCTGACCAGCAGGTGGCCGGAAACGAGCGACCGACCGGCTTTGCTGCCGCCCCGCATGGCCAGGGTGAAGTCGGCACCGCGCCGCATTCTCGCGGCAGCCGGAAGCATGGCACTAGCCCGACTCGATCCGTCACACGCTAACGCGGTCGCGGCCCTTACGGCGGCGGGAGGCCAGCACGGCGCGACCCGCGCGGGTCCGCATCCGCAGCCGGAACCCGTGCGTCTTGGCCCGGCGCCGGTTGTTCGGCTGAAAAGTACGCTTGCTCACTGGAACTCCAGGTGCGGCAGTTGGATCTGGTCAATGGCTCAGGTCGTGATGCAGGTCACAAGCAGCTCGGCTCGGGCTCACTCAGGCTCTGAACGAGCTTCAGCGACAGCCTTACCTGCGTCAGGCCGCGACTCAGCTGCACCGGGGTAACCGGACCACTACAAGCTACGCGCCGCCCGAGGTAGCGGTCAAACCCAAGGTGCCGATAGCATGCTCGGCCACCGCCCAGGCAGGTTGTTCACATCCCGGCACTCCGGCAAGGACTGCCCGCGTTTGCCAAACGCACCGTGAACTCCAGCCCTAGGCTGTGGATAGCGCAGCCCGGCCCGTGTTGCCAGCCACCACCAAGGTGGCCAGCGATCACCAGCCGTAGCCCGTGCCGGTTGAGCGGCCGGGTAGCTGTCAGCTGCCTGACGTGGCAACGTGCACATGCTGTGGAAAAACCTGTTGATCACATGTGGGGGGCTCGGGTGACCGGCCAATGAGCGACGACGACCTGACGGAAGTATGGGCCCGCTCGCTGGCCGATCTAGCCGAGATGCACATCGAGCCGCACCAGCGCGCGTGGCTGCAGCTGACCAGGCCCCTCGGCCTGGTCGAGAACACCGCGCTCATCGCCGCGCCCAACGATTTCGTCAAGGAGCAGCTCGAGACCAGGCTGCGCGCGCTCATCACCAACGCGCTGTCCCGCGAACTCGCCCGCAGCATCCAGCTCGCCGTCACCGTCGATCCGGCCGCGACCGCTGACCTCGGCGAGCCGGCCACGGCCCGGGGCGGCGACGGCCTGGCCGGTGATCCCTCGCTGCACGGCAGCGGCGGCCACGGCCTTAGCGACGCGCTGCTGGACCTGGACGACGACATCACCGGCCCCCTGGCGGCGCAGGGCGGCGCGGATAACGGGCGCCTGCATCCAGACGGACTGCTGCACCAGGACGGCCGCTACGGCAACGGCCTTCCCCGCCAGCCCGGCGGCGCCGCCAGCGAACTTGGCCCGCGCAACGGACTCACCACGTTCCCGTCAGGGATGGCGCCGGCAGGCCTTCGCAACACCCGAATCGACCAGTCCGAGCTCCCCCCAGGCGCATCGTTGCCGGGGGTCGGCCCTTCGATCGCGCCGCACCGCCAAGGTTCGCAGCAAGGTCAGCCGCCGCGGCCAGGGCAAGCCAGGCTTAACCCCAAGTACACCTTCGAGACCTTCGTCATCGGGTCGAGCAACCGGTTCGCGCACGCGGCGGCGGTCGCTGTCGCCGAAGCTCCCGCCAAGGCCTACAACCCGCTGTTCGTCTACGGCGACTCCGGCCTCGGCAAGACGCATCTGCTGCACGCGATCGGCCACTACGCGCAGAGCCTCTACCAGGGCCTGAAGGTGCGCTACGTGAGCTCGGAAGAGTTCACCAACGACTTCATCAACATGATCAGGGACGGCAAGCAGGACGGGTTCCGCCGCCGCTACCGCGATGTCGACGTGCTGCTAGTCGACGACATCCAGTTCCTGGAGAACAAGGAAGGCACGCAGGAGGAGTTCTTCCACACCTTCAATACCCTCCACAACGCCAGCAAACAGATCGTGATCTCCTCGGACCGCGCGCCCAAGCGGCTGGTAACGCTCGAAGACCGGCTGCGCAGCCGGTTCGAGTGGGGCCTGCAGACCGACGTCCAGCCGCCGGAGCTGGAGACCAGGATCGCGATCTTGCGGAAGAAGGCGGTCCAGGACCGGCTCAACGCGCCGCCTGAGGCGCTGGAGTACATCGCCTCGCGCATCTCCACCAACATCAGGGAGCTGGAAGGCGCACTGATCCGGGTGACCGCGTTCGCGAGCCTCAACCGCCAGTCGGTCGACCTGCAGCTCGCCGAGTTCGTGCTCAAGGACCTGATCGTCGAGACGCACGGCCCTGACATCACCGCCGCCACGATCATGGGCCAGACCGCGTCCTACTTCGGCCTGTCCATCGACGATCTGTGCGGCCCCTCGCGGTCGCGCGTGCTGGTCACCGCCCGGCAGATCGCCATGTACTTGTGCCGGGAGCTCACCGACATGTCGCTGCCGAAGATCGGGCAGCAGTTCGGCGGCCGTGACCACACCACCGTCATGCACGCGGACAAGAAAATCCGCGGCCTGATGGCCGAGCGCCGGGCGATTTACAACCAGGTCACGGAGCTCACAAACCGGATCAAGCAGCAGGCGCTGTCGGGATGAGCACCGCGTTCCGCTCCCGGTTCTGCTACGCAGCGTACGTCGGCGAACACGCAAACTTCGCGCCGCACGCAATGTACGCACACAGGCTGTGGATAAGCCTGTGGACAACCGTGGGACAGCCGGAGGAAAACCACAACCATCCGGGGGGTAACGCGGTGGTTACTTCCACCCGGCCAGCGGCTGCCCACAGTCACCCTGGCCGGTGCACCCGGGCCGACCACAGCCGCTGTGCACGGTCGCGGCGGCCGCTAGCTGCGCGAACGCCAGTTATCCCCGGGATCCACCGACCCTATGACGACTACCAGTTTGTTATTGCAGCCAGATCAAAATCCAAGTAGGCAGACGCAGCCGCTGCGCATCAGCAGACCGCGCGCGGGCGGCGGACCCGAGATGATGAAGACCCCGACCAGATAAGGAGGGCGACAGGTGAAGATCGTCCTTGAGCGAGACGTCCTTGCCGAGGCAGTCGCCTGGACAGCCCGAGCCCTGCCTGCCCGGCCGACAGTGCCGGTGCTCGCGGGGATCCGCCTGCAGGCTGGCGAGGAACTCGTGCTCTCCAGCTTTGACTACGACGTGTCCGCGCAGGCTACGGTGCCGGTGAACACCGAGCAGCCTGGCTCCGCGCTGGTCTCAGGACGGCTGCTCGCCGAGATCAGCCGCAGCCTGCCTGCCAAGCCGGTGCACATCAACGCCGACGAAGGCCGCGCCGTGCTTACCTGCGGCAGCGCGACGTTCACCCTGCTGACCATGCCGGAGGAGGAGTACCCGGCGCTGCCGGAGATGCCGCCAGCCGCTGGCACGATCGGCAGTGACGCGTTCGCCACCGCGGTCAGCCAGTCGGCGACGGCGGCCGGACGCGACGACACGCTGCCCGCGCTCACCGGCGTCCGGATCGAGATCGAGGGCGAGACGCTGACCCTGGTCTCGACCGACAGGTACCGGCTGGCAATCCGCGAGTTGCGCTGGTCACCGGCTCAGCCGGACATCTCCGCCGCCATGCTGGTACCGGCCAAGGCGCTTAACGAGACTGCCCGCGCGCTGACCAACGGCGCCCAGGTGTCGATCGCGCTGGCACTGCCTGGCGCCGATGGCTCGGCAGGCGACGGCATGATCGGGTTCGAGGGCAACGGCAGGCGCACGACGACCAGGCTGCTCGGCGGGGAGTTCCCGAGGTATCACTCGCTGCTGCCGAAGTCGGTCAACGCGTTCGCCGAGCTGTCCACCGGCTTGCTGGCCGAATCCGTCAAGCGGGTCGCGCTGGTCGCCGAGCGCAATACGCCTGTGCGACTCGGATTCAGCGCGGGACAGCTGATGCTGGAAGCCGGCACCGGCGATGAGGCGCAGGCCGAGGAGATCATCGAGGCCGAGTTCTCCGGTGACGACCTGTCGGTGGCCTTCAACCCGCAGTACCTGCTGGACGGCCTGGCCGCGATCGATTCCGACACCGTGAGGATCGCCTTTACCGAGCCTGGCAAGCCTGCCCTGTTCACCGGCAAGCCTGGTCCTGACGGCAACCCGGAGTTCAGGTACCTCCTGATGCCGATCAGGCTGGGCTAGTCTTCGCGGCGTGTACCTGACCCGGCTGTCGCTGACGGACTTCCGCTGCTACGAGTCGGCCGACGTGACCCTCGCGCCCGGTGTCACCACGTTCACCGGGTCGAACGGGCAGGGCAAGACAAATCTGGTGGAGGCCGCCGGGTACCTGGCGACGTTCGCCAGTCACCGGGTCGCCACCGATGCCCCGCTGATCAGGCAGGGCGCCGAGCGCGCCATCGTGCGTGGCCTGGTCGCCTCGGCCGGGCGCGAGACCCTGGTGGAGATAGAGATCAACGCTGGCCGGGCTAACAGGGTCCGGCTGAATCGCGCCCCGGCGCCGCGACCGCGCGAGGTGATCGGCGTGCTGCGCTGCGTCCTGTTCGCGCCTGAGGACATCTCCATTGTCAAGGGAGACCCCGATCAGCGCCGCCGTTACCTCGATGACCTGCTGGTTTCGATGCGGCCGCGGTACGCGGGGGTCCGGTCGGACTACGAGCGGGTGCTGCGGCAGCGAACGGCCCTGCTGAAGTCGGCCAAGGCCAGGGGTGGTGTGCCGCCTGGCGCGCTCGAGGTCTGGGATGACCACCTGGTGACAGCCGGCGCGCAGCTGACGGCCGGCCGCCTCCGGCTTGTCCAGGAGATCAAGGGCCTGGTCGCCCGCTGCTACAGCGCGGTATCAGGGACTGAGCGTGACACCGGCCTGCGGTACCGGATGTCGGCTGCGGAGAGCGCCAGTGCCGGTAATGGCGCCGGAGTCGGCCATGGTGCCGGTGCCGGTCATGGTGCCGGCGACGGTTCTGGTGAACCTGAAGCTGACCCGCAGGGGCTGGCCGAGATCCTCCGCCAGGCGCTCGCCGCCAGGCGCGGGGCCGAGCTGGAACGCGCGGTGTGCCTGGTCGGGCCGCACCGCGACGAACTGGAACTGCAGATCGGCGGATTGCCCGCCCGTGGCTATGCGAGCCATGGCGAATCGTGGTCGCTGGCGCTGGCGCTGCGGCTGGCCGGCTATCAGCTGCTGCGAACCGAGGGCGAGGACCCCGTGCTGATGCTCGATGACGTCTTCGCCGAGCTCGACAACGGCCGCCGCGACCGGCTGGCCGAACTTGTGGCCGATGCCGAGCAGGTACTGGTCACAGCAGCCGTGCCAGAGGATGTGCCGGCGGGGCTGACAGGTGCCAGGTTCACGGTGGCGGACGGGGTGATCAGCGGTGCCTGACCAGTCGGCCGGCGGCGGTCCTGCTGGCCGTGACGGTGGCGGCCGTGACGGTGGCCGGCCGTGACGGTGGCGGCCGTGACGGTGGCGACCAGATCCGGTTGGCCAGGCAGGCGCTGGCGGCGGTGCGCGCGGATGCCAGGGCCAGGGGCCTGCGGCCGGTGCCGACGCCGCGCCGGCCGGCCTGACTCCCGCCGAGGGCCACGACGCGGCGGGGGCAGCCGAGGCGGATGGCACGGCTGCCCCGACCGGACCGGATGGCGCAGCGGGGACGGGCGGGTCCGGGATGAGCGGGTCCGGGATGAGCGGGTCCGGGACGGGCGGGTCCGGGACGGGCGGCCCGGCTGCGCCATCCGCGCCAGGAACAACTGGCGCCGCGGCCGCCGGATCAGCGGCCGCGGCTGCCGGGTCAGCTGCCGCCCGCGCTAGGACCGGATCAGGGCGCCGCCCGGCGGCCAGGCCCGGCTTCGCCGCTCAGCCGCGCCGCGATGATCCGCGGCCGCTGGCCGCAGCGATCGACGGCCTGCTCGACGCCGAAGGCTGGGGCCTGGCCGCGGCGACCGGGTCGGTGTTCGGGAGGTGGGCTCAGATCGTGGGAGCGGACCTGGCAGCCCACACCACTCCGGAATCGCTGGCGGACGGAGAGCTTGTGGTGTCCGCGGACTCGACCGCCTGGGCGACTCAGGTCAGGTTGCTCGCAGCCCAGCTCGTCAAGCGGCTCAACGCCGAACTCGGCCACGGCACCGTGCTGCGGGTGAAGGTTCGCGGCCCGGTCACTGGCACCAGGAAACCGGGCGAATGGCGGGTCAGGGGCGGACGCGGCCCGCGTGACACGTACGGCTGAGGCTGAGGCTGTGTACAGGTAAAATGAACTCGCGCACTAGGACATACGCCGGGCGGGGGTGCTAGCGGCGGGCCCTAAGTGCTGCCTGTTCTAGAGGAGCTTCAGTTTGTCCTACGACGCACATTCGATCAGGGTTCTCGAAGGCCTGGAAGCAGTCCGTAAGCGTCCCGGTATGTACATCGGCTCGACCGGTGAGCGCGGTTTGCACCATTTGGTGACCGAGATCGTGGACAACTCGGTGGACGAGGCACTGGCAGGCTTCGCCAGCTTGATCGAAGTCACCCTGCTCGCCGACGGCGGCGTTCGAGTCCGCGACGACGGCCGCGGCATCCCGGTTGACGAGCATCCGGTGGAGAAGCGCCCGGCGGTCGAAGTGATTCTCACCACGCTGCACGCCGGCGGCAAATTCGACAGCGAGTCCTACGCGGTGTCCGGCGGTCTGCACGGTGTCGGCGCGTCGGTGGTCAACGCGCTGTCGACCCGGATGGACGTAGAGATCCGCAAGGACGGCTTTGTCTGGCGGCAATCGTATGAGCTGAGCAAGCCGGTCGCGCCGCTGGCCCGCGGCGAGAAGACCGAAGAGACCGGCACGATCACCACCTTCTGGCCAGACGACGGCATCTTCGAGACCACCGAGTGGTCATTCGAGACGCTGTCGCGCCGGATGCAGGAGATGGCCTTTCTGAACAAGGGCCTGTCCATCACCATGACGGACGAGCGGCCGGAGCACCAGCCCGACGGCAAGCCGAACGTGGTCAGCTTTCACTACGACGGCGGCATCGCCGACTTCGTCAAGTACCTGAACGCGACCAGGGACCCGGTGCACGACTCGGTGATCGACTTCGGCGAAGACGGAGACGGCATCTCGGCCGAAGTCGCGATGCAATGGACCGGGGCCTACTCCGAGTCGGTGCACACCTTCGCCAACACCATCAACACCGCGGAGGGCGGCACGCACGAGGAAGGCTTCCGCGCGGCGCTGACCACGATCGTCAACAGGTACGCGCGCGAGCAGAAGTACCTGCGTGAGAAGGAAGACAACCTCCTCGGCGAGGACATCCGCGAGGGCCTCACCGCGATCATCCACGTCAAGCTGTCCGAGCCGCAATTCGAGGGCCAGACCAAGCAGAAGCTTGGCAACACCGAGGCCAAGTCCTTCGTGCAGAAGGTCTGCAACGACCATCTGAAGGACTGGTTCGAGCGGAACCCCGGCGAGGCCAAGGCCATCGTGATGAAGGCGAGCCAGGCCGCACGGGCGAGGATCGCCGCGCGCCAGGCCAGGGATCTGACCCGCAAAAGCGCGATGGGTGGCTCCGGCCTGCCGGGCAAGCTGGCCGACTGCCAGTCCGGTGACCCGTCGATATGCGAGATCTACGTGGTGGAGGGCGACTCGGCCGGCGGCTCAGCCAAGGGCGGCCGGGACTCCAAGTTCCAGGCGATCCTGCCGATCCGCGGCAAGATCCTGAACGTGGAGAAGGCCAGGATCGACCGGGTCCTGAAGAACAATGAGGTCCAGTCGATGATCACGGCGCTCGGCACCGGGATCCACGACGAATTCGATATTGCCAAGCTGCGGTACAACCACATCATCTTGATGGCGGACGCCGACGTTGACGGCCAGCACATCACCACCCTGCTGCTGACCCTGCTGTTCCGGTTCATGAAGCCGCTGCTCGAGGCCGGCCACGTGTACCTGGCCCAGCCGCCGCTGTACAAGATCAAGTGGGAGGGCCGCAACGCCGCGCCTGGCTATGCCTACTCCGAGAAGGAGCGGGAGGTAGTCATCGAGGCTGGCACCGCCGAAGGCCGCAAGGTACAGCGCGACGGCGTGCAGCGGTACAAGGGCCTGGGCGAGATGAACGCCAGCGAGCTATGGGACACCACGATGGATCCGGCCAAGCGAGTGCTCAAGCAGGTCACGGTCGACGACGCCGCGCAGGCAGACGAGATGTTCAGCGTGCTGATGGGCGAGGACGTCGAGGCACGCCGGTCGTTCATCCAGCGCAATGCCAAGGACGTCAAGTTCCTCGACATTTAGACCAGGAACGTGGTGGCAGCGAGCCGGTGCCGTGCGCACGCTCGCGGCCGCGAACCGGGCAGCAAGAGCCCGGTCATGAGGGAGGAATCGGCAAGTGCCTGACGTGACCACACCCGGCCGGGGCCGCATCGAGCCCGTTGACATTCAGGTCGAGATGCAGCGCAGCTTCCTCGACTACGCGATGTCGGTCATCGTCGGCCGCGCGCTGCCGGACGTCCGGGACGGGCTGAAGCCCGTCCACATCCGCATCCTGTACGCGATGTACGACGGCGGGTACCGGCCGGACCGCGGCTTCTTCAAGTGCGCCCGCGTCATCGGCGACGTGATGGGCAACTACCACCCGCACGGCGACTCGGCCATCTACGACGCGCTGGTCCGGATGGCCCAGGACTGGGCTATGCGGATGCCGCTCGTCGATGGCCAGGGTAACTTCGGCTCGCCGGGCAACGACCCGGCGGCGGCCATGCGGTACACCGAGTGTCGGCTCACTCCGCTGGCCATGGAGATGCTGCGGGACATCGACAAGGAGACCGTCGACTTCCGGCCGAACTACGACGGCAAATCGGCCGAGCCCGTGGTGCTGCCGGCCAGGTTCCCGAACCTGCTGGTGAACGGCTCAGAAGGGATCGCGGTGGCGATGGCCACCAAGATCCCGCCGCATAACCTGCGCGAGGTCGCGGCGGGCGCGCAGTGGTGCCTCGAGAACTTCGAGGCGACCGACGAGGAACTGCTCGAGGCGCTGCTGGAGCGGGTCCAGGGCCCGGACTTTCCGACCAGGGCGCAGATCGTCGGCCGCCGCGGCATCCAGGACGCCTACCGCACCGGCCGGGGATCGATCACCATGCGCGCGGTCGTGGAGGTCGAGGAGGACAACAGGGGCCGGACCTGCCTGGTCGCGACCGAGTTGCCGTTCCAGGTGAACCCGGACAGCCTGATCGAGAAGATCGCCGAACTAGCCAACGAGGGCCGGATCTCCGGCATCGCCAGTGTGCAGGACGAGTCGAGCGCCCGGATCGGCCGGCGACTGGTGATCGTCCTCAAGCGTGACGCCGTGGCCAAGGTCGTGCTGAACAACCTCTACAAGCACACCCAGCTGCAGGACACCTTCGGCGCCAACATGGTCGCCCTGGTCGACGGCGTGCCGCGCACGCTGCGACTGGACCAGATGATCAGGTACTGGGTCCTGCACCAGATCGAGGTCGTGGTCAGGCGGACTCAGTATCTGCTGCGCGAGGCGCGCAGGCGGGCCCACATCGTCGGTGCGCTGGTCAAGGCGATCGACCAGATCGATGCCGTCATCGCCCTGATCCGGGCCAGCGACTCAGCGTCGGCAGCGCAGCAGGGCCTGATAGACCTGCTCGACATCGACGAGATCCAGGCCCGTGCGATCCTCGACATGCAGCTCCGCAAGCTGGCCGCGCTGGAGCGGCAGCAGCTCATCGACGAGTACGAGCAGCTGATGGCCGAGATCGCGGAGTACGAGGCGATCCTGGCCTCGCCGGAGCGGCAGCGGCAGATCGTCAGCACCGAGCTGGCCGAGATCACCGAGCGGTTCGGCAACGACCGGCGGACCGAGATCATCGCTTACGACGGCGACATGTCGATCGAGGACCTGATCGCCGAGGAAGACGTCGTCGTCACGATCACCCGCGGCGGTTACGCCAAGCGCACCAAGACTGACCTGTACCGGGCGCAGCGCCGGGGCGGCAAGGGCGTCAGGGGCGCTCAGCTGCGTACTGACGACATCGTGGATCACTTCTTCGTCACCACGACGCACCACTGGATCTTGTTCTTCACGAATAAGGGCCGGGTCTACCGGGCCAAGGCGTACGAGCTGCCGGACGCGCAGCGAGATGCCCGTGGCCAGCATGTAGCCAACCTGCTGGCTTTCCAGCCGGATGAGCACATCGCCGAGGTGCTGTCGCTGCGCGACTACACCGTGGCGCCTTACCTAGTGCTGGCGACCTCGTCCGGTCTGGTGAAGAAGTCCAGGCTGACCGACTTCGACTCAACCCGTTCCGGCGGGATCATCGCCATCAACCTGCGGGACGACGACGAGGTCATCGCCGCCCGGCTGATCTCGGCCGACCAGGACCTGCTGCTGATCAGCAAGCGCGCCCAGTCGATCAGGTTCCGGGCCACCGACGAGGCGCTCAGGCCGATGGGCCGGGCGACCTCCGGCGTGATCGGGATGCGGTTCGTCGAGGACGACCAGATGCTCGGTATGCACGTGGTGACCGAGGGTGCCGACGTGCTGGTGGCAACCGGCGGCGGCTACGCCAAGCGCACCCCGTCCGACCAGTACCCGGTCCAGGGTCGCGGTGGCCTGGGCGTGGTAACCGCCAGGATCGTGGAGGCCCGCGGCGAGCTCATCGGCGCCCTGATGGTCCACCCGGACGACGAGGTCTACGCGATTACCTCGGCCGGCGGCGTCATCCGGACTTCGGCGGCTGAGATCAAGATGTCTGGCCGTCAGACGATGGGCGTGCGCCTAGTGAACCTCGGTGACGGGCAGAGCCTGGTAGCAATTGCCAGAAATGCCGAGGCCGGCTCCGCGGCCGAGGTCGGGCCGGAAGACGACGACCAGAACGAGGCTGACGGCGAGGCCGAACCAGCCGCTGGGCTGGCACCTGTGGCCGAAACGGAGCCTGACGCCGCCGACCCAGAGGCCGATGACGAGTGAGGCTGCCAGCGGCACCCGCCGGTAACAGCTCGGTCATCGGCATGGTGGCCTCCGTGAACGAGAGTGTATCGTGCCGGAAGGCACGGCAAATTGCGAGTAATGCCGGGGGACGCGGAGCCGCAACGGGGAAGGTTGCGTTGGCGGCGGCGCCGTGGGCGCAACGATCCGGCAGGCTCGGGCGTCATAACAGAGAGCCGTGGAAGCGGATCTGGTTGAAGCGAATCAGACCCGGCTGGCTGGGGATAACCTCGTGTCAGTGAACGGTGCGGAGGAGGACGGGGTGGACAATCGCGTGCAGGCGCCAGAACGGGCGCCCGGCGAAGGCTCTGAGGACCAAACCTCAGCTGAGGATTCGGCCAGGGCCACCTCTGACGAGTCCGTGAGTCCGGAGGGCAGTGCGACGCCGGACGGCACTGGCGCAGCAGCGGACACTGGCGGTCCAACGGACACCGGCGGTCCAGCGAACACTGACGGTCCAGCGAACACCGGCGGTCCAGCGGACACCGGCGCTGCAGCGAAGACGGACTATGCCGTGGACTCCGGCAGTTCGTGGGACGCTGGCTTTTCCGAGGATGCCGGCGGCTCGAAGAGCAAGGCCTCGTCCGATTGGCCGGACACCACCGCGGACCCGGCGGCTAGCCAGAACGGCAGTTCAGCAGGCTCTACGTCGCAGTGGAGCCAGCCGGCAGCTCAGTCCGGTCCGGCGTTCGTCCCGGCCCCGGCCCCGGCGACAACTGGCAATCAGACTTCACCGTTGGCTTCGGTTGCCGGAGCTGCGAGCAGTGCGCGCGGGCTTGCCTCGAAGGTAGGCGCCTCGTTCACCGGCCTGACCAAGACCAAGCTGAAGCCCAAGAGCCCGCCGCGGCCGAAGGCCCCGCCGCAGCGCAAGCCAGCCCCGCAGCGCAAGCCAGCCCCGCAGCGCAAACCCGCAGCCGGCGTGCCGCCGCGAACTCAGCAGCCGCAGCGGTCACAGCCCACCAGCCAGTCGACCCGCAGCGCCATGCTGAGCCTGCAGCGGCTCGAGCCGATGTCGGTCATGAAGTTCAGCTCACTGATCGCTCTGGTCATTTGGGTCGTCATGTTCGTGGCCGTGGTCGTCATCTACTTCACACTGTCCAAGTTGGGTGTCTTCACCAAGATCGAGGACACCGTCGGGCTGGTCACGGCTAACAAGACGCATGCCTCCACCAACGCGGCGACCTGGTTCAGTGCCTCGCGCGTGCTGTACTACACCGCCATCGTGTGCACCGTCAACGCGGTGCTGTTCACCGCGCTGGCAACCGTGGGCGCGGCCCTGTACAACCTGGTGGCGAGCCTCACAGGTGGCGTTGAGGTAACGCTCAAGGAATCCGACTGAGCACCTAGTCCCCGCTTGCGGTAACCTAGCCCGGCGCGCCAGTTTCTGGCGCGGGTACGGGCCTGTAGCTCAGACGGTTAGAGCGCTTCCCTGATAAGGAAGAGGTCAGAGGTTCAAGTCCTCTCAGGCCCACTCCCCATGCGCAGCTCACAGCCTCGCCGACCGGTCGACATCTCATGATTCCGCGACCTGAGTGACATAGTGAGTGACAAACCCGCTGGCTAGCTGCCATCTGCGCTCCCGAAGAGCTCATTCATGATCGCCGCTCCGTCTTGCAGCATGGGCCGGATTTGCTGCCGGTAGACCAGCTCGGTGACGATCGTGCTCTTGTGGCCGACGAGGTGAGCGATGCGCACCAGGGGCACCTTGTTATCGGACAGCTGCGAGGCGAAGCTGTGCCGCAGCTCGCGCGGGGTCCACTGGCTGGCGTCGATGCCCTTGAAACCAGCTTTCTGGAGCACCCTGAGTGAGCCGATGTTGTCGCTGGCCGCGCGGGCGTGCAGCGGCCGGATGGGGACTAGGTCCATAGGCAGCTCCAGGGCTCGGCTCGCGATGCCGTGTCCCCAGGATGCCCGGTCGATCCAGTAGGTGACGTCGGTCTCGCCGTCGAAGACGAAGCTAGCCACGCTGCCCACGAGCTGGCCGTGGCACGTGACCGCGCGCACTGTGGTGTCTGGCGAGGATCTCACCTTGGCCATGCGATGACTGGCACGTCTTATGTCCCTGTATCTGGTGGGCCGCGGGACCATCTGGAGCTGCCCGGAGTCTGCCCCTCAGCGTGCCTGGCGTGCAATCGCATATTCGCCAGCGGCGATGTCGAGCTGGAGGCAGGGCGGCGCCGTCGGCGGTCAGGCGGGCCAGCTCGGTGACGCCGAGCCGGGACGGCAGGGTCTTGAGCCGGGTACCGTCCAGCAGGACATGCAGACTGCTCTCATCGACCCAGATAGTGATTCGGCGTCCTGCCAGAGCCGGGCCGAGCCAGACCTGGCCGGGTCAGCCGCTGGGTGATGCCGTTCTCCCGGCAGATCCGCTCGAACAGCACCTCCGCCGGGCGGGGCTTGATGATCCGGCCGGTGAACACCGTCCCGTTATCAGAGAGCACCTCCTCCGGAACACCGTAGACGCCCATCGCGTCAGGAAGGCCTGGCAGACCGGCCGGGCCGTGGCCCGCATGACCGCCTTGGTGATGGCGCAGTACCGGGAGTGGTCATCGATGCCGGTCACGATTTTCACCGCCCGGCCACCAGCCAGGAACGCGCTCGCGGTGACATCCAGCTGCCACAGCTGCATCGCCACCGGGCGTTCCCACCGCTTGTAATCCTGGCGTCTGCGGCGGCGCGACCAGGGCTCGATCATGCCTAGCTCCACTTGAGTCTTTACAGATCAGCCTCAGTTGATCCTTTACACGCCCTCAGGCGTAGTTGTGACGGGTTGTCACGCTGTTATGAAGTCTGGCCCTTCGGGAGTCTGGACGAGCTGCCATCCGAAGGCTTCGAGGGTGATGTCCTGACGGGCGCCGAACTGGCGGAGCAGGTCAGGCAGGGGTCCGTCGGGCAGGCGGCGGGCAACATCGTCGAAGACATCAGAGGGCACGGCGCCGATCTGCTCTGCCACGATGTGGTGCACGGCCATGCCGATCATGAGGTCACGCGGATCGGTTTGCCGGACGAGCTGGCCGAGGGCGCTTGCCAGGAGTGCGTCTTCCAGTCGCTGGACCGACTTCTGCCGGAGCGCGATTGCTGGCTGTCTGGCTCCGTAGCGGCCCAGGGCCACGGCGTCGCTGTCGTCGAGGGAGTCCAGCAGGGACTGGCTGATGGCGGTTCGGGCGCGCTGCGTAATGGCCTCGGCCCGGGCGTCGCCGGCAGCGGGAATCCTGGCAAGGTTGGGTTTCACGGATTCATCCTTTCCCGGCGCGGCCCGGGCCGGTAGTCCTGCCGCCTCCGGGCTTGCGGGTCGCGTAGGCCTTGTAGCGGTGGATCTCGCTGGTGGTGGTCCGGGGCACCGTGCCGATGGTTTCTCCGTCGATGTCGAGCTGGAAGCCGTGATCGTCTGCGGTCACGGTGACGATCTTGCGGGCATGGATCATGCCAACCTGGATCTTCTGTCTGGCGACCATGATGGAGCCGCGCTGGGAGACGCGCCGCTGGACCGTGATAGGCCCGGCTGGCGGCGATGGGGAGCTGCCGGACCGTCGGGCGCCTCGCAGCCGGTGCCGGTCAGCGGGCGGGACGGGGCAGGGCAGGTGCGCAGCAGTTCGCCGTCGTTGCTGATGACGGCCATCTGGGTGCTGTCCATCCGGAGTGTGACGCCCTGGCCGGCGAGTTCGTAGCCGACGTTCAGCTGTGCGCCGGTGAGGCCGACCAGGCCGACGCCGTTGACCATGCGCTCGACCTCGATCGCCGTTCCGCTACCGGACGGCAGGGGCGAGGGTCCGGCGGGGCGGGCTCCATCGGCGGCCAGGCGGGCCAGCTCGGTGATACCGAGCCGGGACGTGGTAGTGCCAGGGCAACAGGCCGGCGCCTATCAGGAGGACGGGCGGAGAGTCGAGCACCTTCACGGGGTCGCTGTTTAGTGTCTGTCCGGCGTGGGTGTAACACTGGGTAAAAGGAACCTAACACCGAGTGAAGGACCGCGTTATGAGCGCACCGACCGCCTACAAGGAGTCAGTCACCGTTCCGCTGCCCTCTGACGGCGATATCCGTGCGGTGATTGGCGAGGACTACGACCCCGCCACCAGGCTCAACGTCCTGAAGATGTTCGCCGGAACCGAGGAGTTCTACCCGGTGCTGATCGACATGGTACGGGCGATATTCGGCACTCCCGACATAGATGACAAGCACCGCGAGATGATCATCCTGCGGGCAGCGACAGTGCTCGACGTCCCGTACGAGTGGCAGGCCAACAAGGTCATGGCCGAGAACGCCGGGCTGACCGAGACCGATATCCAGGCCGCGGTGGGCGACGGACCCGTGTCGGGAATAGCGTCTGACTACGTGCTGATCTGCGCCGCGACCGACGAGCTGCTGCGCACTGGCACGCTCACCGACACCACGCTGAGCAACATGCTCGACCGGTTCGGCGAGGTACTGACCCGCAAATACATCGTCACCATCTCGTGGTTCAGCATGCTGAGCCTGTTCCTGAACGGGACGCGCACACCGCTGGAAACGACCGACAAGATCGGCAGCCACACCAGCCCACTTGGTTAACACGAGATCGTCGAGTCCGTGATCGCTTACTGCGTGCGAGCGGCTGCCATGAGGGCGAACTAGACCGTCGGCGGGTCACTAGCATGAGGGTCGTGGCCATGACGACCGGTAGGGGTGGTCCGCCAGGACAGTCCGTTAGCGCGGGTAAGTACGCCAGGGTCGAGCGGGAAAGACGGTTCCTGCTGGCCGAGCCACCGTCAGCCCGCGCTGATGTCCGCCGCATCACTGACCGGTACCTGCCAGGGACGCGCCTGCGCCTGCGGCGAGTCGACTACCTCGGCACCGGAGCGACCGAGTTCAAGTTCACCCAGAAGGTGCCGGCCGACCGGCCGGGATTCGTCCAGGGACTGATCACCAACACCTACCTGTCGGCAGTCGAATACGACCTGCTGGCCGCTCTCCCGGCCGAGGTGCTGTGCAAGACCCGGTTCAGTTTCCCGCCGGTCAGCATCGACATCTTCGGTCCGCCCCTGCACGGCCTGGTGCTAGCTGACGCAGAATTCAGCACAGACGCGGCGGCACGGGCCTTCCGCCCGCCGCCGGTGGCGATCGCTGAGGTCACTGACGACGTCCGGTTCACCGGCGGCAGACTTGTCAGAACTCCCCGCCAAGAGCTGCTTGGCTGGCTTAAGGAGTTCGGCATCGAACTCCAGCCGGAGGGGCCTCAGCCCCCGTCTAGCCTGCGGACGATGACCCCGCAGCCGGGCCGTCTTAGGAACAGGCGCCAAGGTTGATCGTGATCGGCCTCGCCCGGCCGGGCGTCCATACCTCCACCGGGACGCAGTGCGTGCCGTCGAGGAGGAGGCCACCGTAATAGTCGGTAATCGGCTCGGCACTGGCCGGGCCGCCGTCGAGCGGGCACATCAGGAAGGTCACTCCTGATTCCCCGCTGGCCATGGTGTACTCAATTCCGGCATTGAGGGAATCGGCCGGACCATACAGAAACCGTAGATACTTCCGGTCGGCCTGGCCGACTCGCACCACGATACGTGAATTCGCCGGAACGCCGGTGATCACGACGGCCGTGACGTACAGCGTGGGCTTACCGTTCCCACCGCCGGTCAAGCGCCCGTTGAGCTTCGAATGGCCGCCGACATTGACGAACCAGACCGGGCCCGCTTCAACCGCCCCGTTGCGCCAGTCCCGGCTCAGGCCGCCTGAAGCTACCTGGCCAACGTTTGCCCCGTCGCAGCCAGCCAGGACGGTACCGGCGGCGGCAGTGGGCGTACTGGTCCCTGGCCGACTGGGCAGGGCCGCGGCACCCGAGCCTCCGCTCGACTGACCAGGACCCGACCACAGCACGTGCGCGACCGGCGGAATGCCCGCGACGATCGCTGCGACGATCGCCACGCTGGCAAGGCCAGTTCGCCTGGCGTGACGTCGGTGGCGACGCCGGATGCCGTCGATCAGACCCACCGGCGGCGGTCCGTCGGCGGCCGCCATGGCCGCTCTCAGCTGATCGTCGAAGTCACTCATGGCCCTTTGTTCCGTTCGCAGCCGTCACGCCAGGCTCAGCTGGCGAGCCCGTGATCTCGCGCAGTCTTGCCATACCGCGCCCGGCCTGCTTCTTGACTGTCGCGACGCTGCAGCCGAGCATGGCCGCAGTTTGTGCTTCGGAGAGGTCCTCGAAGTAGCGCAGCACCAGAACGGCTCGCTGCCTGACTGGTAGTTCCGCCAGCGACCGAAACAGGAGGTCACGATTCCCGACATGCGCCGCCGCATCTTCCACCTGCGGGCTGGCGTCCGGGTAGGCGAGCGGTGCCTCAGGGTGCCGCCGCCGCCACCGCATCCGGTCCACCGAGGCATTGACCAGCACCTGCCGGACATACCGTTCCGGGTCGCCCTGGCCGGAAATCCTCGGCCAGTGCCGTAGGTACGTTCAAAGGCGCCCTGAAGCAGATCCTCTGCCTCCGCGTAGTGCCCGCCAGTGAGCAAGCGAGCCATCGTGAACAGACGTCTCGACGAACCGGCGACGAACTGCTCGAAGGAGGCGTCGTCGCCAGCGGTCAGGTCCGACCATGTGCTGTGTTTCATCGGCGATCTCGCGAGGGTGACCACACTATTCATACACGTCGTCCGGAGCCGCGAGGTGGACAATTGCCGACCTGCGAGTGTGAGCCCGACCGGCGCCGCCTGGGCCGAGGTGCCCGGCAGCCTCACAGCAGAGCGCCCGATCCTTGACAGGCTTGCAGTCCGATCAGGGGCAGACCCGCCCGTTCCGCTCGAACGCGGCGTGCGTGAGCGGCATCAGTTCCGCCCACAGCGCTTCCATCTGCTCGGCGACCATCTCGATCTCCCGCTGCGGGAAGGACGGGAACGTGGCGTCCGGGTGCTTGACCCGCAAGGACAGGAAGTTCATCAGGGCCCGCGCGTTGCACGTGGCGTACATCGATGAGTACAGCCCGACCGGCAGCACCGACCTAGCCACTTCCCTGGCGACTCCGGCGTCCAGCATCTCCAGGTAGGCGTCATACGCCTGCCGGCAGGAGTCTTCGACCGTCTTGGTGACCAGCGATTGCTGTTCCGGCGTGCCCGCGGAGAATACGTAGGCCCCCGGCTTACCGGACTGGACCAGCTTGCGGTCCTGGCCCGGCACGTAGAAGACGGGGTCCAGCTGGCGGTACCGCCCGCTCTCTTCGTTGTAGCTGAACGTCCGGTGCCGCATGAACTCGCGGAAGACGAAGATGGGCGCGCTGACGTAGAAGGTCATCGAGGAATGCTCGAACGGCGTGCCGTGCCGGTCCCGCATGAGGAAGTTAATGAGCCCGGCGGACCTGGTGGGGTCGGCCGTCACGTCGTCGAGCGACTGCTCGCCCTTCGTCGACACCCGTGCTGCCCAGATGACGTCGGCATCAGACGCCGCGTGCTTGACCAGTTCGACCGTCATGTCGCTGCGAAAGGTGATATCGGGCATATGAGTCCTCGTGCTCCCGGCCGCCGTGTTGCTGACGACCGTGTTGCTGACGACCGTGTTGCTCGACGACCGTGCTCCCGGTCAGCGCGCTGGCGGCTACCGTGCCCCCGGTCACCTCGTTCCCGGTGATTGTCGTTCCCATCGGCACGCCTTCCGTCTTTATCAGGGTCCGCACTATCATCGCCGATCCTGACCGGCGGCGGCCGCGGTGGCACACCGGCGCGTGCCAGGAATCCGTAGCCGCCGCCTGGGGCCGCAGATTAAGAGATCGGTTAATCGCGTGTCGCCCGGTGCAGACAGACGGGTTACAGTCGAAACACCGGATGCCTGGCTGAAGGGATGTCCGAAATGAGTGCAGAGCCTGCTGAGGCCCTCGATGTGCTGCGGGCCGTCTGGCGCAGCCAGGGGCAAACGAGCATGGACCTGGCCGACGAGACTGGCGAGCAGAAGTCCTGCAAGCGGATGACCGAGGCCGGAGTCGGTTACGACGACTTCGCCGAGGGGGAAGAAGACCTGAACTCGGCGTGGCGGGCCCGGCTGGAGCGCGAGGGCAAGCTCAGCCAGTCAGGCGGCAGTATCCGTGATCTTGTGATGGGATCAGCCGAAGTTCGCTGAGCCCCGACCTGACGGCGAGGAGATTTACTCGGTGGAGTATCCCGGAACCGTCGGCGAGCTGACCGAGAGCCTGCGCCGTGGTGCCTACCTGGCTGATCGCGGCCTGGCCACCGCCTTGCTGGTTTCGCTGTCGCTGCACCGCCCGCTGCTGCTCGAGGGCGAGGTCGGTGTCGGCAAGACCGAGATCGCCAAGGTCCTGGCCGGAATATACGGCCGCGAGCTGATCCGGCTGCAGTGCTACGAGGGCATCGACACCAATCAGGCGCTGTATGAGTGGGACTACGCCAGGCAGATGCTGCAGATCCGCGCGCTGTCGGCGCACGAGGCCGCCGACGAGCAAGCCGTTGACAAGCTGTTCGGGCCCAAATTCCTGCTGGAGCGCCCGCTGCTGGCGGCGGTCAGGGCGGGCCGCGACGCCGTCCTGCTGATCGACGAGATCGACAGGGCCGACGACGAATTCGAGGCCTTTCTGCTGGAGGTGCTGTCCGATTTCCAGCTCAGCATCCCGGAGATCGGCACGATCCGCGCCGAATCGCCGCCGGTGGTCATCCTGACCTCGAACCGGACCAGGGAGCTGCACGACGCGCTGCGCAGGCGGTGCCTCTACCACTGGATCGGCTACCCCACCGCGGCACGCGAAGTAGAGATCGTGCTGATCCGCGAGCCTGAGGCGGCCGAGGAGCTGACCAGGAAGGTAGTCAGTGCGGTGCACAGGTTGCGCGAACTGGACCTGGCCAAGCCGCCCGGCGTGGCCGAGACCATCGACTGGGTGCGGACCCTCAGCTTCCTCGGCGAGACCGACCTGACGCCGCAAGCCGCCGAAGACACGCTAGGTGCCGTGATCAAGGACCGCGACGACCTCGACCTGGTGCGCGACAACCTGGCGGAGATCACCTCAGGTGCCTGACCGCGCGCCGTTCGCCGAGGTGCTGGTCGGCTTCTCCCGCGAGCTGCGGACCGCCGGGCTGACAGCGGGGACCGGCGACGTGCTGGCCTATTGCTCGGCCATGGCGGCGCTGGATCCGTCCGACCTGCTGGACCTCTACTGGGCCGGCCGGGCGACGCTGATCAGCCGCCGTGACGACATCGCGGTCTACGACCGGGTGTTCCGCCGCTACTTCCTGGACGAGGGAGCACCGGCCGCGGCCGTACTGTTCCTGCGCGCGAGCGCGGCGGCCGAGGCAGAAGCGGCCCTGGTGATGCCAGGTACCGAGCCGGGTCCTCTCGACGACGAAGAGCAGCCGCTGCTCGGCTGGATGGCATCGGACGTGGATGCGCTCAAGCACCGGTCCTTCGCCAGCTGTACCCCGGCTGAGCTGGCCGCCATGCGGAAAATCATGACCAGGCTGCGGCTGACCCCGCCGCGGCGCCGCACCAGGCGCACCGCGCCAGGCCGGTCCGGGCGGCGACCTGACCTGCGCCGGACGATCCGCGAGTCGATGCGCCGGCAGGGTGAGCCAGCCGAGCTGTTCTTCCGGCACCGCAAGCACCGGCTGCGGCCGCTGATCCTGATCCTCGACGTCTCCGGGTCCATGGCCGATTACTCGCGCCACCTGCTGCAGTTCGCGCACACGGCCAGCCATGCGGCTGCGCGCGTCGAGGTGTTCTGCTTCGGCACCCGGCTGACCCGCATCACCAGGGAACTAGAACACCGCCGCGCCGACGCGGCGCTCGAGCAAGCCGCCGCCAGCGTGGTCGACTGGGACGGCGGCACCAGGATCGGACAGTCGCTGGACACCTTTGTCCGGCGCTGGGGCCGCAACGGGCTGTGCCGCGGCGGGGTCGTGGTCATCTGCTCCGACGGACTGGACCGCGGCGACCCTGAGCTGCTGGCCGGCGCGATGGAGCGGCTGTCCAGGCTGTGTTACCGGATCGTCTGGCTGAATCCGCACAAGGGCGACGATGCGCACTTCCGGCCTAGCACACTGGGCATGATGGTGGCGGCGCCGCATGTCGACTTGCTGCTGTCCGGCCATGACCTGGCCAGCCTGCAGCAGCTGGCCGAGCTGCTGCCCAGCCTTAACTGAGACGGCGTGAACTGACCGGATAGGGAGTCTGCGGTGAGATGGAGCGTCGGCATCGAGGCCGAAGCCGAGAAGATCCTGAGCCGGGAAGAGATCGTGGAGCTGGCCGACGCGATCGCCGGGCTCCGCGGCATCGCTTCCGGCATCGGCACCAGCAGGTACGGCGCCCAGCTGGTGATTGAAGCCGATGACGAGGCGGATGCCATCGAGCAGGCAACGCGGGTGTTCGTGGCGGCCGCGGCCGCCGCTGGACTGCCGGCCGCGCCGGTGGTCAGGACCGAGGCGGTCAGCGAGGCACAGGAAGACGACCTGCCGTGATCAGGCTCGGCTCGCTGGCGGGCTACCCGTTCGAAGGCCCGCGGCTGCTCGCCGGCTGGACCGCACCGCAGGCGGCCGCGGTCTACGCGATCGTCTACAAGCCAGACCAGGACAAGGAGACTTACGCGGTCATCTACGTCGGTCATGCCGACGATCTGTCGGCCGAGCGGTTCCCGTTCCAGCACCCGCGGTCCTCGTGCTGGATCCGCCGGGCCGGCTCGAAGTGGAAGGTGTACATCTGCACCTACCAGGCGCCGGGCGACAGCAGGCCGCACCGCGAGCAGATCGCCCGCGAGCTGACAGCGATTTACCGCCCGAGCTGCAACGAGCAGCAATACGACAACGCCTGGAAGGACGAGTGGATCGGCGAGTACTCAGCGCCGACGACCGGCCCGGTTGCCCGTCGCGGCCCTGACCAGTCCGGCCACACCTAAAGCTGGCGAGTAGGGCCAGCCAGGCAGCCCCGGGCAGTGCGGCGTTACCGCGGCGAGTAACCCACGGCGTCGTGCAGCCGCGACCGCCGGGTGCCGGAAGCCGGCCTCGCAGGCTCTGGTACCTCCGCGGGCTCTGGCCGGGGTGTGACGCCGGCCACGATGCCTTCCGCCATCCCGTACAGCAGCGGCAGCGCGCCAGCGACCACCCCGCCGGTCTCGTTGATGTGCCCGACGCCTGGCCCGATCAGCTTGGCGTCACTGACGATGCCGCGAACCTCCTCGGCGCACTCCTCCAGGTTCCCGGCGATCCTGGTCAGCAGCGTGCCCGTCCAGTACAGGTAGAACGCGAGGCCAGCGATCAGCGCCGCGATCACGACGACCGTCAGGACGACCAGAGTGGTCATGACTTCACCTTTCCGAGCACTCGGCCGAGGAACAAGTGGTGTTGCAAGCCCTCGGCCAGCACGGCCTCCACCCCGCCCGCGACCTGCGGGATGAGGACGGTATCCGCGGTGTTGGCCTTGGCGGCCTTGAGCGTGTCACGCACCTGCACCACCCGGGTGTCGATCCGCTTCACCAGCCAGATCAGCAGGCTGAGCAGCGCCGCGACCGCGATCACCACGACGAAACCGAGGATGATAGCCCAGGTCCAGGCGGTGTGCTCGTACGAGGACATGGCCAGCACGTGCATGGCTAACCTCCCAGCCTGGCGCGGCCGCGCGCCAGTCCGCCGATGATGATGGTGGCGTGCTCGATGGTGGTGCGCAGCGCGCCGAGCGGCGCGGTGTTGTGCACCGCGTCGGTAAGCGCGGCGTTGATCTTCGGTGCCTCGTCGCCGATGGACCTGGCCAGCAGCAGGATCGGCACGACGAGGGCGACCACTACCAGCACGACCACGATGCCGATGGTGTAGCCGAGGATCCAGCCGAAGTGGCTGGTTCCCGCGGCCGCCAGGACTTGTACATTCATGTTGTCTCCCAGTCTCAGACTGTCTCGCAGAAGTCCCTGACCGGCTTCAGGCTCGCGTTGACCGAGGTAAGCCGCTCCGGCACCGTCGAGGTCAGTTGCGCCACCGCCTGAACGCCGCCCGTGGTGGTGACGAGCGTCGCCCGGATCGCCCGGAGATGAAAGATCACCCGGAGCAGGCCCACGGCGGTGATCGCGATGATGAGCGCGGCGATGATGATCGTCACCCACGCAGCTGCTGGCATGACCGTCTCCCTTCTGCTAGCCGAGTAGTTTCGCGACAGAGCCCGCGTACCGGACTGCGCCGACAGATATCTCGTTCACGGTGGCATCGGTAAGTGCCAGTCCCTCGGGCACTCCCTGGAGCTCGCCGATCAGTGCCACGCCGCCGGACAGGATGTCCTCGGTCGCATGCCTGGCCCGCTCGAGCGCCGCCAGCACCCGGTTCAGCAGGAAGATGACGACAGGCAGGACTACCAGCAGCAGGACTGCGTTGCCTATCCACCACAAGACCATGGCTGTACCTCCTCAGCTTGCTGACTGGTATGGGACGAAGAAACGCCGGAAGACCCTGGTGAGCGCCATCCGGGCGGCGCGCAGGCCGAGGGTGAACCCCCGCGCGGGCCGGGACGCGGCCGCCGCGATCTGCTCGGCCGACTCGCCGCGTTCCAGCCGGCTGATCCTGTCCTGCATGTTGGCTGAGAAATCGTGCATCAACACCGAGGTGACGTCGGAGATCATGCCGCGGCCGTACTGCGCCGCGGCGCCGGACAGTTGCAGGTCCTGGGTGACATCTACCCTGGTACCGCGGCCCGCACGGCTCAGGGTCGCGGTCACTACCATGCTGGCCTGGCCACGGCCGCGCTCTTCTGCGCCGGCCGCGTGCACGACGACGCGCTTGGCCGCCTCGTCCCGCTCGGTGATGTCGGCCGTGCCGGCGAACTGCAGCCGGACCGGGCCCATCCGGACCGCGACCTTGCCCTTGTACCGCTCATCGCCGAGGTCTTCGGTCAGCTCGGCGCCGGGCAGGCAGGTCGCGACCTGCGGGATGTTCTCGAAGAACTGCCAGACCTTGTCGACCGGTTCGGCGACCTCGAAGTCCATCTTGATCAGCATCGCGCCTCACTTTTCATGTCAGGAGCTTGTTGGCGTAAGCGGCAGGGTCAGCCTCGAAGGAGGCGCGGCAGCCGGCGCAGCAGAAGTAATAGGTCACGCCCTCGTGGTCAAGCGGCAGCGCGTCCTGGCTGGCCGTCACCGTCATGCCGCACACCGGATCGGTTGCCTGCTCGGCCTGCCCGACCTGAGCCTGCCGCCCGACTGGCCCGGCGGCCCGCAACTGGACGAGCTCGGCCAAGATGGCGACAGCTATCTCCGGGTGCGTCGTGCTGCCGAGATCGAGTCCGGCCGGCACTGACGACCTTCGCCAGCTGATCGGCCGGAACTCCGCGGTCGGCCAGGTAACCGAGCACCGCCGCGCCGCGCTTGCTCGAGCCGACCAGGCCCAGGTAGGCAGGTCGCGCGGCGATCGCGCGCTCCAGCACGCCCTCGTCGTTGTGTCCCTGGGTGGCCACGACGACCATGGTGTGTTCGTCAGCCTCCCCGCCGCTGAATTGCGCGCCGTCGACCAGGTCGGTGCGCCAGCCCAGGGTGCGGGCGAGGTCGGCCAGCGTCCGCGCCATCGGCGAGTGCCCGACGACAACCAGATGGGGAACGGGGTGCACCGGCTCGATGTAGACCTCCAGCGCGCCTTCGCTCTGGCAGGAGATCGGCACGACCGTCATGCCATCTGGAACCGCGCCGTTGAACTGGTCGGGCGTGCCGAGCAGCAGCAGCCTGGCTTCACCGGAGGAGATGACCTGCTGGGCAGCGCGGATCACGGCAGGCTCAGCGCAGGCGCCGCCGATCCAGCCGCGCAGCTCGCCGTCACCGGTGATGATGGCTCGCGAGCCGAGCTGGCTCGATGACGGTCCCTGCCGCCATACCACCGTCGCCAGCGCGAACGCCTCGCCCTGCCGCGCGAGTTCCGCGGCCTGCGCCATGACAGTCCAGCCGTCCGTGGTCATCTGCCTAGTCGTCCGTTCGCACCGGCGGAGCTCCGTATACATCCCGGCGGTAGGTGATGGCTTCCCACACCCGGTCCGGCAGCAGCGGCATGTCGATGTTGCGGACGCCGGTGCCGGTCAGGGCGTCGATGACCGCGTTCACGAACGCCGCGGGACCGCCCACGGCCGCGCACTCGCCGATGCCCTTGGCCCCGATCGGATGGTGCGGGCAGGGCGTGACTACCTCGCTGTGCAACTCGAAGCCGGGCGTCTCCCAGGCAGTCGGCAGCATGTAGTCCATGTAGTTAGAACCGACGCAGTTGCCTTCCGCGTCGAAGGTGATGAACTGCATGTTCGACATCGCGTAGGCCTCGGTCAGCCCGCCCATGATCTGCCCTTCGACGATCATGGGGTTGATCCGCACGCCGCAGTCGTCCACCGCGACCATCTTCAGCACGTCCCAGACGCCGGTCGTCGGGTCGACCTCGACGGTGACGATGTACACGGCGAACGGCCACGTCAGGTTCGGCGGGTCGTAATAAGCGGTGTTCTCCAGCCCTGGTTCCATGCCGTCCGGCATGTTGGAGTACGCCGCGATCGCACACTCCTGGATCGTGACCCCACGATCAGGAGCGCTGCGGACGTAGAACCGGCCGAGCTCCCACTCGATGTCCTCCTCCGATACCTCGAGGAGGTGCGCGGCCAGTTTCCGGGCCTTGGCCCGGATCTTGCGGGACACCATCGCCACCGCGGCGCCCGCCACCGGCGTGCTGCGCGATGCGTACGTGCCCATGCCGAACGGGGCGGTATCGGTGTCGCCCTCTTCGACCACGACGTCGTCGGCGGGAATGCCTAGTTCGTGCGCGACAATCTGTGCCCAGGTGGTCTCGTGCCCCTGGCCCTGGCTCTTGGCGCCGGTACGCAGGATTGCCTTCCCGGTCATATGGATCTTGAGGTCCGCCGAATCGAACATCTTGATGCCGAGGATGTCGTATTCGCGGCTGTTGCCGGCCCCGAGCGGCTCGGTCATCGTCGAGATGCCGAGGCCGAGCAGCCGGCCGCGCGAACGGGCCTCGGCCTGCTGCTGGCGGAAGTTGTCGTAGTCGATCGCCTTCAGGCCCACGTCCAGGCACTTGCCGTACTGCCCTGAGTCGGTCAGGAAGCCAAACGGTGTCCGGTGCGGGAACTGGTCATCGGTGACGAAGTTCATCCGGCGGAAGGCGGCCTGGTCCATGCCGAGATCGTCGGCCGCGGCCTGGACCATCCGTTCCTGGAAGAACATGGCCTCAGTGACGCGGAACGAGCAGCGGTAGGCGACGCCGCCCGGCGCCTTGTTGGTGTAGGTGCCGCGCGCGGTCAGGTGCGCGACCGGCACGTCGTAGGCGGCGAACGCCGAGTGCAGCAGGCCGATCTTGAATTTGCTCGGCTGGGCGTCGGCGAAGAAGGCGCCATGGTCGGCGTCCGCGTGGATCCGGACCGCGAGGATCTTGCCGTCGCGGCGCAGTGCCACCTCGCCCTTCAGGTACATATCTCGCGCGAACCCGGTCGAGATCAGGTTGCCTGACTTGTCCTCGATCCACTTCACCGGCCGCTCCAGCAGGATCGAAGCGAGGATCGAGCACACGTAGCCCGGATAGATCGGCACCTTGTTGCCGAAGCCGCCGCCGATATCGGGCGAGACGATCCGGATCATGTGCTCGGGCAGTTCGGCCACCATCGCGACCGCGGCCCTGATGATGTGCGGCGCCTGCGTCGTCATGTAGACGGTCAGCTTGGACGTCGCGCGGTTAAAGTCCGCGATCGAGCCGCAGCATTCGATCGGCGACGGATGCGACCGCGGGTAGTGCAGTTGCAGCTTGGAGACCACGTCGGCGGAGGCGAATGCCCGGTCGGTGCCGTCCCGGTCGCCAACCTCCCAGTCGTAGATGATGTTGTCCGGCTGGTTTTCCTTGTCATCGCGGATCACGGGCGCGCCCTCGGCGACCGCCTGAACCGGACTGACGATGGCCTGCAGCGGCTCATAGTCGACGACGATGGCCTCGCAGGCGTCCTTCGCGATGTACGGGTCGTCGGCGATGACGCAGGCGACCTCCTGGCCCTGGAACCTGACCTTGTCGGTGGCCAGCACGGCCTGCGTGTCATAGGACAGCGTGGGCATCCAGGCAAGGTTGCGGGTCGCCATCATCTCGCCGGTCAGCACCAGGTGCACGCCGGGGATGTCCCACGCCTTGCTGGCGTCGATGGACTTGATCCTGGCGTGGGCCAGCGGGCTGCGCAGGATCTCCATGTGCAGCATGCCAGGCAGCACGATGTCGTCGGTGTAGTTGCCCTTGCCGCGGATGAACCTGTTGTCCTCAACGCGCTTGCGGCTCGAGCCGAGCCCGCCGATCTTGATTTCGTCTAGTGCCTGCGACATGTCCTGTTCCCGTCTTCAGTCGGCTGGCGGTCTACTCGGCTGCCTGCGGCGGCTCGTCAGCCTCTGGCGCGTCTTGCGGTGCCGCGGCCTGCTGCGGCGGCTGCAGCTTCGCCGCCGCCCACAGGACTGATTTCACGATGTTCTGGTAGCCGGTACAGCGGCACAGGTTGCCCGACAGCGCCCACCGCACTTCTTCCTCTGTGGGGTCGGGATTGGTGTCCAGCAGGGCCTTGGCCGCCATCATCATGCCCGGAGTGCAGAACCCGCACTGCAGGCCGTGCTCTTCCTTGAAGCCCTCCTGCAGCGGGTGCAGCTCGCTGGCCGTGGCGAGTCCCTCGACCGTCTGGATCTCGCGCCCGTCGACCTGGACGGCCAGCATCGTGCACGACTTCACCGCGTGCCCGTCGACCAGAACCGTGCATGCGCCGCAGTTAGTCGTGTCGCAGCCCGTGTGCGTGCCGGTCAGCCTGAGGCCTTGGCGGATCAGGTGCGCGAGCAGCAGCCGCGGCTCCACTTCAGCGATCTTCTTCTGGCCGTTGACGGTGAACTTGATCCGTCGTACCGGTACCTCGCTCGCGGCCTCGTCGCCAAGGTCGTCGTAGACGATCGTCATGTCAGGCTGCCCTTTCCGCATCGGCCGCGCGGGTGTGGTTACCGAGGATGCGCTCGACGAACGTGGCCACCATGTGCCGCTTGTACTCGGCGCTGCCCCGGTGATCTGACCGCGGCCTGGCCGCGGCCGCGGCCAGGCCGGCCGCCGCGGAGATGGACTCGGCCGTCAGCGGCTGTCCGATCAGCGCTGCTGCCGCCTCGGTCGCCGCGATGGTGGCACCGCCGACCCCGGTCAGTCCGATGCCGGCCCTGGTCACTACCTCGCCGGACAATTCGACGGAGACGGCGACGCCCACCGTGGCAAAGTCGCCGACGCGCCGCTCGAGCTTGAGGTAACCGCCGGCCCTGACACCGCGGGCGGCAGGAATTACCGCTTCGATCACGATCTCATCCGGCTCCAGCAGGTTCTGAAATGGCCCGGTGACGAACTCGGCCATCGGGATCGATCGTCGGCCGCGCGGCCCCTGGGCCGTCACCGAGCCGCCGAGCGACAGCACGACCGAGGCCCAGTCGCCTTGCGGGTCCGCGTGGCACAGCGAGCCAACAAGGGTGCCGCGGTTGCGCACGATCGGGTCGGCGATCAGCGGTGCCGCCGCGGCCATGGTCGGCTGGGTACCCTTCAGCAACTCCGAGCGCTCAAGGTCGACATGCCGCGCCAGCGCACCGACCCGCAGCGTGCCGTCCGGGTCAGCCCGGTGGTAGGCCAGGCCGGGCACATTGTTGATATCGATCACCAGCTCAGGCGAGGCGAACCGCAGCTTCATCAGCGGGACCAGGCTCTGGCCGCCGGCTAGCACCTTGGCCTCGTCGCCGCCGGTGCGCAGCAGTTCGATCGCCTCGTCGAGCGAATGCGGTGCCTCGTAGCGGAACCGCGACGGGTACATACGGTCTCCTCCGGTCTGCGAACGTGACAGCGCGGGACGCAGCTGCCGGTAGATCAAGCGCTGGCGGTGCGCATTTAGTCGGTGTCCGGTTCCCCGGCCGGAGCTGTGCTGGCCGTCGTGCTGCCGGAATCCGTGCTGCCGGAATCCGTGCTGGCCGGCGCTGTGCTGGCCAGCGCCGCGCTGGCTGACGGAGGGCGCCGTGGCTCGGATGCCGGATCGGCGACTGCGACCGGCCCAGACTCGTAATCGGGATCCGGCCGCGGCTCCTGGTGCGGCGGCCACGGGCCGGAGACCGGCTGGCCAGCGATCTTCAGGTAGTCGATCAGCTCGGGCCAGGCCCAGACAGTCGGGCTCTTGCCCGTCTTGGGGGCGTGCTCGACCAGCTCGTACAGGCGCGGATTGCCCTTGCTGTGACCGTCTGATTCGATCCGCATGCGCACGCTCCGGCTCAAGGAACCAGCGCCATCGACAAATGACGCCGCGACTTTGACATCGTCCCCCGTATGATCTGCCCGGCCTGGCGCCAAAGCAACGCCGCAATAAGCTGTCACTTAAGTGCCCTGCTAGCAGTCGGATAATCCCGCTAAAGATCTGATTTTCAGCTCCATATGGTGACGTACACCGGTGGCCGGAATCGGGACGGCGGCACGCCGGCGGACGGAGACCGCATCAATTGCATCGCTTCGGGAGTGCCGAGGAAGCGCCGCAGCGCGCTCGCGGTGGTACTGCGATGCTGACGTTCCAGCAAGGTGGTGTACCAGCAGGCTTCTGCGGGCAGGCCGGGCACCTCGACCAGCGAGAGCTCGCCGCGCCGCAGTTGCTGCGAGACCAGGTGCTCGATGGCCGGTGCTACCCCGGCTCCGTCAGCGGCCGCCGCCCAGGCCGCTGTCTGACTCGGGAACACCCTGACGTTGCTCTCCGGAATGCCGAGCTGTGCCAGCAGCCTGCCGGTCTCGCTCCCCTGGTCGGCCCCGGCCGGGTCTACCAGCCAGCGCCATTGCCGCGGCGACGCGGTCAGCCTGGACACCCCCGCGGTGACGGCGACCAGCCGGTACTTGAAGATCGGCTCGCTGACGACCGGCATCGTCTGCTGGCCAGCGCCGCCTGCGCCGAAGGCCACGTCGGCCAGCCGGTTGGCGACCAGGACTGGTTGCTCGCCGGAGACAGCCACGCCAGTCGAGACCTCGACCGACCCGGCGAACCTGCGGGTGAAAGCCTCCATCAGCGGCCCGGCGATGAACTCGGCGAAGGTGGAGGTCGCTACGACACGCAACTGCTCGGGTGCGCCCTGGGCTGCGCGAACCGCGGCATGTGCCTCGGCGCCGAGCACCACGATCTGCGACGCGGTCGCCAGCAGCCGGGAACCGCCTGGCGTCAGCGTCATCCCGGACGGCCCGCGCGTGATCAGCTGGTCACCGAGGTGCTGTCGCAGCGCGGTCAGCGCCTGCGACACCGCGGGCTCGCTGACGCCGAGGGCGCTGGCGGCGGCCGTCACCGAACCGAGCCGCGCGACCAGGACGAAGGCGTTCAGCTGCGTCAGCGTCATGGCAGGCGCCGCGGGCCGGTCGCAACAACCGGCTGCCTTCGTACACTCGGGCCGTAGGAGGGCGTCACGGTGCAGGTACCTGCGCAAGTCGAGTACGAGAAGGCTGGCAGCGTCGAGCACGCGCTCACGCTGCTGGCCAGGTACGCCCCGGACGCACGGATCCTCGCGGGCGGGCACAGCCTGATACCCATGATGAAGCTGCGCCTGGCGCAACCTGAGGTGCTGATCGACATCAATGGGCTCACCGACCTTTGCTATATCACGCTAACCCCTGGTGAGCTGCACATCGGCACCCTCACCCGGCATGCCCAGCTGCTGGACTCCCGGGTGGCCGGCCAGCATTTCGCAATCCTGCACGATGCCGAGCGTGTCATCGCCGACCCGATCGTACGTAACTGGGGCACAGTGGGCGGATCGCTCTGCCAGGCCGATCCCTCCGAGGACCTGTCTGCCGCTTTTGCCGCGATGAAGGGCACCATGGTCATCCGGGGCCCGGACGGGCAGCGGGAAGTATCAGCGCGCGAATTCCACACCGGGCCCTATGAGACAGTCGTCGGGCCGTCGGAGCTGCTCACCGAGATCAAGCTGCCGATCAGGCCGGGCGGTGGCAGCGGCTATCAGAAGGTATCCCGGCGGGCCGGGGACTGGCCGGTCGGCGCGGCGGGTGCTGCCGTCTGGCTGGACGGCAACACGATCAGCGATGCCGGGATCGGGCTGACCGCGGTCGGCGCGATGCACTTCGCCGCGGCTGAAGCCGAGGACTACCTGCGCGGCCGTGATGCGAGCGAGGAGAGCCTGGCGCGGGCCGGGCAGATCGCGGCCGAAAACTGCCGGCCGGTCACCGATCAGCGCGGGCCGGCTGATTACAAACGGCACCTGGCCGCCGAGCTCACCACACGGGTGCTACGCCTCGCCGTGGCGCGGGCGCGCGGGTCGGCGACATGAAGCTGACGGTGACGGTGAACGGCACCGTATACGTCCGCGAGGTGGAGCCGCGATTGCTGCTCATTCACTTCCTGCGCGACGATCTCGGCCTCACTGGCTCGCACTGGGGCTGCGATACCTCCAACTGCGGCGCGTGCGTTGTCTGGCTAGACGAGACGCCGGTCAAGTCGTGCACGGTCCTCGCGCTGATGGCGGACGGCCGCCGGATCCAGACCGTGGAGGGCCTTGCCCGCCGCGGGGTGCTCGACCCGGTCCAGCTGGGCTTCGCGGAGTGCCACGGCCTGCAGTGCGGCTTTTGCACCCCCGGCATGATGCTGACCGCGCGCTGGCTGCTGGACCGCAACGCGGATCCGAGCGAGGCGGAGATCCGCGAGGCTATCTCCGGTCAGATCTGCCGGTGCACCGGCTACCAGAACATCGTCGCTTCCATTCGCTGGGCGGCAGAGCACGATGACCGTGCCTGACCCGGCGTACGGGCGCCTGCGGCGCAAGGAAGACGCGCGCTTCATCCGCGGCGAGGGCACGTTCGTTGACGACATCGCGCTGCCCGGCATGCTGCACGGCGCGGTGCTGCGCAGTCCGCTCGCCCACGCCAGGATCATTTCGGTAGATGCCAGCGCGGCGCTCGCCCATCCCAAGGTGGAGGCTGTCATCACCGGCGCTGACCTGGCCGAGCGCGGGCTTGCCTGGATGCCGACGCTGTCCGCGGACGTGCAGTCCGTACTCGCCACCGACAAGGTCAGGTTCCAGGGCCAGGAGGTCGCGTTCGTCGTCGCGCAGGACCGCTACGCCGCGCGGGATGCGCTGGAACTGATCATCGTCGACTACGAGCCGCTGCCGCCGGTCGTCGATGCCACCACCGCGCTGGCCGCCGATGCCCCGGTCGTCAGAGATGATCTGCCAGGCCGGACCGGCAATCACATCTTCGACTGGACCGCCGGGGACCGGGCCGCCACCGATGCTGTCTTCGCGGCCGCGGACGTGACGGTCGGCTGCGACATGATCTATCCGCGTTCCCATCCTGCTCCGCTGGAGACGTGCGGAATCGTCGCCGACTACGCGGCCTTCAGCGGGCGCCTGACGCTCTGGTCAACCACCCAGGCGCCGCACGCGCATCGCACCATGTACTCCCTGATCACCGGGCTGCCTGAGCACAAGATCAGGATCGTGTCGCCCGACCTCGGCGGCGGGTTCGGGAACAAAGTCCCGGTATATCCCGGTTATCTATGCGCGATCGTCGGGTCGATGATCACTGGCAAGCCGGTGAAGTGGATGGAGGACAGGTCGGAGAACCTGATGTCGACCTGCTTCGCCCGCGATTACCACATGCACGGAGAGATCGCCGCGACTCGGGACGGCAAGATCCTCGGCCTGCGGGCCAAGGTGCTGGCCGACCACGGGGCCTTCAACGCCACCGCGGTGCCGACGAAGTACCCGGCCGGCTTTTTCCATATCTTCACCGGCTCTTATGACCTGCAGGCGGCGTACTGCGAGGTCACCGGCGTCTACACCAACAAGGCGCCGGGCGGGGTCGCGTACTCGTGCTCGTTCCGGATCACCGAGGCCGTCTACCTGGTGGAGCGGCTCGTCGACCTGCTGGCGCGCGAGCTGGCGATGGACCCGGCGGAGCTGCGGATGCGCAACCTGCTGCGGCCCGACCAGTTCCCGTACACCTGCCCGACCGGCTGGCAGTACGACTCAGGCGACTACCCGCGGGCGCTGTCGCTCGCGCTGGAGATCGCGGGGTACGACGAGCTGCGCCGGGAGCAGGCTGAGCGGCGCGAGCGCGGCGAGTACATGGGCATCGGGCTGTCTTTCTTTACCGAGGGCGTCGGCGCGGGCCCGCGCGAGCAGATGGACATTCTCGGCCTTGGCATGGCCGACGGCGCGGACCTGCGAGTACACCCGACCGGCACGGCGGTGCTGGCGATCTCCGTGCAGACCCAGGGGCAGGGCCACGAGACCACGTTCGCGCAGATCGTCGCGCACGAGCTCGGGCTGTCGCCGGCGGATGTCGAGGTCGTGCACGGCGATACCGACAGGACGCCGTTCGGCCTCGGCACCTACGGTTCGCGATCGACGCCGGTCTCCGGCGCGGCTGCGGTGATGGCAGCGCGCAAGGTGCGGGAGCGGGCCAGGCTGGTCGCGGCCGCGATGCTGGAGCTGTCCGGCGACGACCTGGAGTGGGCGGACGGTAAGTGGCGGGTTCGCGGCGATCCGGAGCAGGCGCTCGGCATGGCCGAGATCGCGATGGCTGCGCACTCCTCGCTGGCCCTGCCCGACGGGGTGGAAGGTCACCTGGACGCGTCCGCGGTGTACAACCCGCCGAATCTGACATTTCCGTTCGGCGCCTATATCTGCGTCACGGACGTCGACCCGCTGACCGGCGAGGTGAAGGTACGCCGGTTCATCGCTGTCGACGACTGCGGAGTGCGGATCAACCCCATGATCGTCGAGGGTCAGGTGCACCGCGGGCTGGCCGACGGCATCGGGATGGCGTTGATGCAGGCCATCGTCTTCGACGAGGCGGGCAACTGCCTGGGCGGCTCGTTCATGGACTATCTGCTGCCGACCGCGATGGAGTGCCCCTCGTTCGAGCTCGGCGCAACCGTGACGCCGTCACCGCATCACCCGATCGGGGCCAAGGGCGTCGGCGAATCGGCCACGGTCGGCTCGCCGCCCGCGGTGGTGAATTCGGTAGTTGACGCGCTGGCGCCGTTCGGCGTCAGGCACGCGGACATGCCGCTCACACCGGCGAACGTGTGGCGGACGATCCAGGGCCGCCCGGTCAGGTCGGACCTGGCGCTCTAACGGAAATCGCAGGATTGATCGAGGAAATCAGCCGTATGAGCTGATTAGCTCGATCAATGATGCAAGCGGTGGCGGCCAGCAGCGTGGTGGGACAATGGGTGCATGGTGCACGCAGAAACCAAAGCCCAGGCATGAGTGAACTCGCCGAGCAGCTGCCGGACGTGCCGACGCTGCTCACCGCGCTGGACGGCGCCAGCTACCTGGCTGATGAGGCGCTCGGCACTGCGCTGTTCCTCGCCGCCCGGATGAGCCAGCCGATCCTGCTCGAGGGTGAGCCCGGCGTCGGCAAGACCGAGGCGGCGAAGGCGCTGGCCACGGTGCTGGACACGCCGCTGATCCGGCTGCAGTGCTACGAGGGCCTCACTTCGGCTGAGGCGCTGTATGAGTGGAACTACCCGCGCCAGCTGCTGGCCATCAGGCTGGCCGAGGCCAGGGGCGAGGCACCGCGTGAGGCCGACCTGTTCGGCGACGACTACCTGCTGGAACGACCGCTGCTGGCCGCTCTCGACCATCCAGGGCCGCGGCCTGCCGTGCTGTTGATCGACGAGGTCGACCGGGGCGACGACGAGTTCGAGGCATTCCTGTTCGAACTGCTGGCCGAGTCCGCGGTCACCATCCCCGAGCTCGGCACCCGCCGGGCTACCTATCCCCCGGTCGTGGTGCTGACTTCCAACCGCACCCGCGACCTGCACGACGCGCTGAAGCGCCGGTGCCTGTATCACTGGATCGACTATCCCGAGGTAGACCGGGTGGCCGCGATCATCAGGCGCCGGGTGCCGGAGACCACCACGAAGCTGGCGGCGCAGGTGGCCGCCGCGATCGACAGGCTGCGCGGGCTAGACCTGGCCAAGCCGCCTGGCGTCGCCGAGGCGATCAGCTGGGCGACGGCGCTGCAGGTGCTCGGCGCGGCCGAGCTTGACGCGGCCGCGGCCAGGCAGACCATGGGCGCCGTGCTGAAATACGCCGAGGACATGAAGGCCGCGCGGGCGACCGACTTCGCCGCCGTTGCCGGTTATCACGGGCCAGATGCCTGACGAGCGAGCCGATGTCGCCGAGGTAGCGGCCAGGTTTGGTGCCGCGCTCCGGCGCGCCGGATTGCCAGTCGGGCCTGGCCGCAGCGAACGCTTCGCGGCCGCCATCAACCTGGTGCAGCCTGGCACCAGGCGCGAGCTCTTCGATTGCGCGCTCGCGACACTTGTCTCGAGCAAGGATCAGGCGCAGATCCTGCTGGCGGTGTTCACCGACGTCTTCGGCGGGCTTGATGACGCGGCGCAGCTCCGTGGCCTGCCGATGCCGGGGGGCGGTCCGTCGGCCGCGCACCTGGCGGAGGCCGCGAATACTGCCAGAGCGCATTCGGTCGCGGTCGCCCTGGCGAGCGAACCAGGCGAGCAGGACGAGAGCGACGCCGACCGCGAGGTTGCCAGGCCCTACCTCGGCAGCCCGGTCGAACGGCTGGCCGGCGCGGACTTCGCCGACCTTTCCGCCGCCGAGCTAGCCGCGCTAGCCGACGCGATGCGGCAGATCACACTGGCAGTGCCCGCCCGCCGCTCGCGCCGCCGCCGTCCGCGGCCCGGCGGGCAGCGTACCGATATGCGGGCCACGCTCCGGCAGGCCAGGCGGACGGGCGGGCATCCGTTCCGGCTGATCGGTGAGGTGCCGCGGCTGCGGTCACGGCGGCTGGTAGTGCTCTGCGACATATCCGGCTCGATGGAGCCCTATGCCAGGGCGATGCTTCAGCTGCTGTACTGCGCTGCCGACGGCGCGGACGCCGAAGTCTTCAGTTTCGCCACCAGGCTGACCAGGCTGACCTCGGCACTGGCCAGGTCGACCCCGGCAGTCGCGCTGGCCAGGGCGGCGGCGGCTGCCCCTGACTGGCACGGCGGTACCCGGCTCGGGCTGGCGCTGAAGGAGTTCAACGACTCCTACGGCCGCCGCGGGATGGCGAGGGGCGCCGTCGTGCTGATCATCTCCGATGGCTGGGACACCGGGGATACGGACCAGGTCCGCACGGAAATGGAGCGGCTGTCGCTGGTGGCCTTCCGGATCGTGTGGATGAACCCGCGGACCAAGAGCGCTGCCTACCAGCCGCTGGCCGCGGGAATGGCGGCCGCCTGGCCGCATTGCGACGCGGTGGTCAGCGGGCACACGCTGCACGCAGTCGGTCAGCTGAGCGCTGCGCTTGCCGATCCGGTCCGCCGCCGGGCCGAGATCACGATCGGCTCAGCAGCCAACGCGCTGGCCGGCTAAAAGATCAGTCGTTGCCGTCGTTCGGCCGGATCCTGATCGTCGGCATCGGATTGACCTCGAGGCTGACGTTGAAGCCGCGCTTACCGCGCTTGACTGTCTTGCGCGCCTTCCGCTTCACCTCGATCCCGCCGAGGACGCAGGTACCCTCGAGCCGGAGTACTGGCGCGTCGGGACCGGCCGCCTCGGCCACGTTCCCTGCTATCTCGCGACCACCCAGGATCGCGATGCCGTTGTCGACTACCCGCATTTCCGGGGGGATGGTGATCTCCACTCCGCCCATGACGGCCGTGGCGTGCAGGACGATCTCCGGGCCTGGGAGGACGGCGTCGCGGAAATCGAGTTCGACGCCGCCGAAAACAGCCAGGACGGTCATCTCCGCGTCCGGATGCCAGGTGCCCTTGCGGGTGGCACCGCTGAAGATGGCCACGATCCGGGTGCCGAGCCCGGACCTGGCCACGCCGGCCGAGGCGGCTGTGGCCGAGATCACAGCATTACGCTGGCCGGGCAGATCGTCGAGCAGCGGGACGAGGTCCGCGTGGGTTCTCGCCGCATAGATCGCGTCCAGGCGGTCGGAGTGCTCCTCAGCGGTCAGCCGGCCCTCGGCCATCGCGTTGTTGATGACTGCGGCCGCGGTGTCACGGTCAGCGTCCGAGGCCCGCAGCCGGGAAATCTCGTTGAAGCCCTGGGGGTCCATCCAGCTATTGTCAGGCATACCCGCCGGTAGAGGGAACTGGAGAAGCTGCGATGGGGCATGTGGAGGCGGCGCACCTGAGCCATGCCCTGCCTGATGGCAGGGTGCTGCTCGACGACGTCTCCTTCCGGGTCGGCGACGGCGTCGTGGCGGCGCTGGTCGGCCCCAACGGTGCCGGGAAGACCACGCTGATGCGGCTGATCACTGGCGACCTGATATATGGGCCTCATGATGATGCAGCGCTAGGACAGGCCGTCCGTCGCTATGGAGACCAGCATTTCTTTGTTGAACCGGGCCAGATTTTTTCGTATTCCGCCCTGGGATATGCCGTTGCCGGAGTCGTGATTGAGGCACTGAGTAAGCAATCTTATACACAGGCTGTACAAAAGCATGTACTCTCACCGCTCAAGATGGAGCGCAGTACCTTTTATCCAACTATGGCGATGACCTATCCCTTGTCTCAAGGTCATGAGATCGCTGGTTTGCGACAATGGAGAGTCGTTCGTCCCTACGATGATACGGCGGAACGCTGGCCATCTGGCTTTCTCTTTTCAAATGTTATCGAACTTTCACGTTTTACAAGAGCTTTTATGGATGACGGACGACTTGATGGTGTACAAGTCCTCTTACCGGAAGTAATTGCTGTACTGACACAGCCCCATGTTAAGCTTCTTGAGTCTTCTAACAATGGCTATTATGGCTATGGTGTTTTTCTCAGCGAAAATTATGGCGTGCGCTATATTGCCCTTGGTGGAAGTAGAAGAGGCTTCAGCAGTCACCTGCAAATGATCCCGGAGCATCGCTTCGCCGTGCTTCAACTGCTCAATCGAGCAGGAACCGTACAAATGAAGAGAACCTCTGAGAAAGCCATAAAACTCTTCCTTTCACTCAACACAGCCCACTCCATCCTTGCCTTCGGAATTACCTATCACCACAGCAGAAATCCAGCGTTTGGCTGGTCGCTACAGACGCCCCTATATCCATACAACAAGATCAAATTTCCTGCAATTAGTTGATACTGTAGGAAAAACTAATGTTTAGTTTCTGGTGATGGACGTCCTCTGTTTCCGGTGAAGAAAATCGATGAGGGACAGTTTGCCGTTCAATTTGGACTACACATCCCTCCATTTACCTTCGCCTTTCAGAAAGGAGTAAACGAAGAAGAAGACTATATCTGCTGTACGCATCGCGCTCACAAACGGATAAGTTAGAGACTTCAGTCTCCTCGTTATTAAAAGACTATACAGGCTTCTGGCATATATATATATATATATATATATATATATATATATATAGATGGTCAGCAAAGGTGAGTGGAGAGCGGTCACGCTGCAGGGCTTCATCTTCCATCACTTGTTTGACCCAGACTGTTTGGTCGGAGAGCAAGGCGGTGGTGGTGATGGAACTGATACCGTTGCGGCTGACTGCAGCTTTGAAACGGTTGGTTTGGGTGATCGCCCTGTTGGTCATGTATCCTCCGTAGCTGAAACCGCTGATGCCCAGGCGTTGCTCGTCGATTGGCTCATTAGCAATGACATAATCTATCCCCGTCATCAAATCCTGCAGGTCATCACCTCCCCAATCGTTGAGTACCTTATGGCAAAATGCTTCACCGTAGCCAGTGCTTCCTCGTGGGTTAGGTGCGAGTACTGCATAGCCACGTCCGGCTAGGACCTGGAATTCGTGGATATAGCTATCACTCCAGGCCAGTGAGGGGCCTCCGTGAGGGACTAGAATGAGAGGAACTTTTGTCTGTCCTGCCTGGGCTGGAAGATATAGCCATCCTTCAATAGCTGTGCCATCAAAACTCTGCCAAGTAATACGTTTGGGGCGGATGAGCGAATGACTTTGCAGAATAGCGTCGTTGATCCTTGTGAGCTTGCGCTGATTATTACCAGTGCTATCCATACTCCAGATGTCACCAGGCGTAAACCAGTCGATGCGTACTGCCGTGATCATTTGTCCATTTTTGCTGAGTTGTGGAATGGCATATCGCCCATTCCCATGAGTGAGTTTTGAATGGTCTGGTGTTCTCTATTCAGGCGATAGAGATGTACCTGACCGTGCTCCTGCACAGGGACGAGAAGTGATGTGCTATCTGGGTACCATTGTGGGTGGTCATTGATCCCTTCGGTCTGCAATTCATCAAGCATCCATGCCTGACAATTAAGGTGCTCTGCTCCTGGAACAGCTGGCTGTGATGTATTGTTGCCAGAGGCCGCGACAATCCAGGGAGATCTATTGCTTGCTTCTGTCTGGTCTGGCGAATAGAGATATGCGATAAGCTGGCTATCGGGAGACCATGCTGGCATCTGGGCTAGTCCCTCTTCTGGTGTCAGGCGGCGTAATTGGCCAGTTGCTAGTGTCAGTATCCATAGGGCCATGCTTGCACT
>CAVYDE010000020.1:0-167486 GCA_963767215.1 uncultured Actinomycetota bacterium | reverse complement strand
CTGGTCCGAAAATAAGACCTTGGCTGGGCGCGCGGCAGCACCCGGCGGCGCGTCAGCGCCGCCGGGTTCTGGGTAACGTGACGGTGGTTCAGCTGGCTGCGGCCAGGAGCTCGCCGGTTTCGGGGTTGATGGCTTGGATGGTGACTTTGTAGCCGAGGCGTTCCAGGCTCTTGACGTGGTTGCGGGCCTGGCGGCGGGCGTGCATGCGCTGTTCGTAGTAGTCGGCGCCGAGGTCGGTGTAGCGGGCGGCGGGGTCGGACAGCAGGGCGTGGATGATGGTGAGCATGGAGTTGCCGGTGGCGACCAGGGCTTTCTTCTTGGGCATCCGCCTGGTCAGCCGCCGGTACCGGGCGCCGAGGAAGGACTGGGTGCGGCCGGCGCTGATCGCGGCTTCGCCGAGGGCGGCGCCGAGGTAGGGGTTGCCGCGGCCGGTGGCGTTGCTGCCCTTGCGTTTCCCGGCGGACTGCGCGGACCTGGGGTGACCATTTCGCCCAGGAGACCAGGTGGGCGGCGGTGGGGAACACCGTCATGTCGACGCCGATCTCGGCGATGATGTCCTGGGCGCAGATGGTCCCGATGCCGGGGACGGCGTCGAGCTGCTCGATCTGGTGCAGGTACGGCTCGGCCAGCTCCTCGATCGTGGCGGTGAGCGCCTCGATCTGGGCGGTGTAGTGGTCGATGACCTGCAGCATCATCGCCAGCACGGCGGCGTGCTCATCGGTGAAGAACGAGCAGTCCAGCGCCTCCTCCAGCCGGCGGATCTTGCCGCGCATCGTGCCGCGGGCCAGCTGGCGCGAGCGCGTGCGGGTCGCGCTGCCCGGCGGCGAGCGCGTCCAGCATGTCCCGGCCGGAGACGCCGTGGATGTCGGAGATCACCGACGACAGCTTCAGGTGCCCGTCTTCGAGCAGTTTCTCCACCCGCTGCTTCTCGGCGGTGCGGGCCTGGGTGAGGTGACGGCGGTAACGGGTGTGGGTGCGCAGCCGGCGGATCGGCTCGGGCGGCACGAAGCTGGAGGCGATCATGCCCCGCTCGGTGATCTTGGCGAGCCAGATCGAGTCGGCCCGGTCTGTTTTGGGCCTGCCGGGCAGGGCCTTGACCTGCGCGGCGTTATACAGGTCGCAGTCGAACCCGCGGGATTCCAGCAGGAAGAACACCGGCTTCCAGTAGTCGCCGGTGGCCTCCATCCCGACCTTGGTGACGCCCCAGCTAGCGCAGCCAGTCCGCCAGGTCCAGCAGCTCGCCGGCGGGTGGTGCCGAACGTCCGGGTCTCCTGCTGGCGGCGGCCCGGACTGGTGTCGCTGGGCACCCGGATGGTGACCTCGACCTCGGCCTTGGCGATGTCCAGGCCGGCGACCCGCTGCACGAACAGCGGCTCGTCTTGCACATCTTGCATCGGTGGCTCCTACGATGAGAGGGCAGTTGCGGTCGCGGTCGTCCGCAGGAGCCGAGGGGCAAAGGGAAATCTGGTCCGCGGGCTCGAAGCACCATTCAGCGGCCCTGAAGTTCGGCTCCCGGCGTCAGACTCATTTACGGGGTCAGGCCCGCCAAGGATGAACGACGTCAGCGGACGACCGCGGCCACAGCCTCCCAGACCGCCCGCGCCCGCGCATGACCATCCACGGCAGCAAACCAGGTCATCCGAGCGCGGCAGCGCCCGGCGCAGCCGGGCTCGCACGGCAACGGCGCGTCAGCTGCCCGAATTTTCACGCCGAAGCGGCGTCACCTCGGGGCATGATGACTCATTTGTAGTCCACAGTTGGGTGCCCACGGTGAACGACCTTCACGGGCGTTAGACGGAGGTCGCCTGGCCCGGCCGGCACCTCCCGAAGCACCGCTAGGGCTTCGCGAACGTGACGACCAAGCCCACTGTGGCCGGGGCTCCCGACTGCTTAGATGCGACGACCGTCCATTTGCCGGCGAGCTGGGCAGGCAAGAACGGGAGCGGCAAGAAGCAGATATCGTTCGAGGCGCGGCGCCTACACCATGTTCGATCATGTGACGAGTCCAGAATGGTGAGCGTCGTCCCGTACCACGTGCGGATGTTAACGGCTACGTTGACGGACGTCGGCGCGGTGAGTGACACATCGAAGGTGTACTTCGCGGGAGATGGCGCCGTAATCCGGTAATGCGCCGAAGAGCGTCCTGCTGATAGCACCAACGCGGCAGACTGCGGCTCTTGCGCGACGCCGTCGGTCCGGACAAATTTTTTGCCGTGACTCAGCGAGCCGGGGTCACTTCCGCCGCCAGCAGTGCACGCGCCGACGGCGAGCGTCAGCAAGCCACAGGCCGCCACCGCCGCCAAGCGCCTGGTCATGCCCAGAGTCCTGCTCGACCACGCGGCCCAGCCAGCCGGGCCGAATGGGGTTAGTGGATCTGCCGCCATAGTCCAATAATGCGCCCCGGTCGTGTGCTGAGCTGGCCAGCAGCCGAACCGAGTGACAACCGTCTGGATCTAACAGGACCAACTGTCGCCGAAGGTCCACGTGACGGCGGTCCCGGCATGGATGCCTTGGACGGACCCCCGCATCCGCGATCATGCACTCACTGTTGAGTTGTCAAGTTGCTAACGCCGAGATGGCGGCTCAGCCGGATAGCGCGAACCGATCCATGGCCAGATCAACAAGGCAGGCAGTGGAAAACTTGACGATGTCGACGTTCGGCTCGGCGCCGGAAAGTCTCGGCGTGAGATCGGTTAGTCTCATTTCTAGTCTCATTCATCTTCGTTCAGCGGGGTCTGCCAGCGGTTAACCACGCTCGCTGAGCAGCCAGAAAGACAACTATGGCTCTGCCTGGACCGCGGTTCTTAATCCTGAAAAGCGGAAGGTCGGCGGTTCGACCCCGCCCCTGACCACCACTTCTGACCTGCGGACATACGCTGCCAGTGATCGTTTCAGGTTCCAGCAGGCGGCCAGTAGTCTCATTTCAGTTTCATTTACCGCAAGCGGACGGTCGCCATTCAGTGACCTGTCCCGCGCCCTCTCAGGTCATCGGCTTGTCGCCCAGCCGCCGCCCCGGCTGATGATAGGGCTGACGACTCGCACCACACGCGTCTCGGCTCTCGCCCAGCGCGTAGTACAGCGCAGTGGCTTACTAATCGATCGGCCGCTTAGCAGCGAGAGCGATGTCATCGGCAGCGAAGTTGTGGTCAGCCTCGCCGGGCGGATGCTCCAGATGCCATGCGACAGAGCGGCGCAGGACCTGGGAATCTGCGGCGTCTTGCCAGCCGAGTACGCAGCGGGCCTTGGCCGGGCTGGCTAGAAGGTGCTGGCTCAGCGCACCCGTGCTGGCCAAGTCCGCTGGCAATAGCTCGTCGGGCACGTGGACAAGCTGTAGGTCCGCGCCAGATGCTGCAGCAACCTGCTCATAGAACAACCGCATTGGTGCCGTCTGGGCCTCCACGATGTTGAAGCAGTCACCAACGTTGCCGTCATGGCTGAGCGCTGTCAGCACGGCTGTTGCCACGTCCCCGACGTAGACGCGGCTGAACAGGAACGTCCCGGCTCCGACAGGCAAAAACCTGCGGCCCGACCGGATACGGCGCAGTACGGGCTCAAAACGATGCTGGTAATCATGTTCTCCGTAGACCGCGCCGAGCCTGAGGATCGTCGCCCCAGCATCAAGGTAGGCTTCCTCGATCTCCAGGTTCTCCCAATGTGGTCCCTCGATATGCCGGGTTGCACGCAACGGAGACTGCTCGGTGAGTGGCACGACGTCGGTCTGCCAGCCCCGATGTACCGCCTCATATGCCCGGTACACATCGACGCTGGACACTGCCACCAGGCGGATTCCGGGAGGCAACGCTGACAAGGCCGCCTGGGCGCCCGAAGCGTTACCAGCTGACACGTCCACCGCTGCGTCGGCTCCAAAGGCAGCCAGGTCAGCCCGGTGAGATGGCCACTCCGAGCGCTCAGCGTGAAGATGCTGCACAGCCGGCAAGCCCCCAGGCTCCGCGATACCGCGGTGCACAATGAGGACCTCGTGCCCGGCTCCCACTACTGCCTCGGCGATGGCGCGCCCCACGAACCAGGTGCCACCAAGCAGAATCACCCGCACTGCGGCTCCCGGACCATGGCCACATTCTCCTATTGACCGTTGGGCAGCTCCAACAGACCAGGCCGCAGCCGATGCGCCAGCAGGAACCGCCCGTGCCTGAGCTGGTCGAATCACTGTTGAGATGTCAAGCTGCGAAGCGCGATGCGACGTTGGTTGCAGTTCGCTCTAGTCCAAGCCCATCCGCGAGCGACTAGACCATGGACCTGACCTGCGCTGCGATCTCGCGCGAACCGAGGCGAACACACATCGGCCAGGCTTTTTAGTCCGCGGGCAATACCCGCACACTGCCCAGCACTGACTGTCCGCCGGCCCCCATCGAAGATGGGCGACCGAGCGAGCGTGGCGAGCACCCGGTCTGGGTCGGTTTTGTAGTCTCATTTCTAGTCTCATACATGTCCGTGTACCTCGGTCCATCGCGGGCCACCGCCGTGTCCCGAGCAGGTCGGGAGACCAGCGTGGCCAACCCTGGACTGTCATGCTTAATCCTGAAAAGCGGAAGGTCGGCGGTTCGACCCCGCCCCTGACCGCCATTCCCACCAGCGGAAACGCGGCGACACTCAGGCCTGACGTCCGGGCTTGCTAACTGAGGCCCTGATGGCCTGGGCAAAAACGTCTCCGATGCCCTGGCCGTGCTCGCGTAGCACGTGGGAGTAGACCCGCAGGGTCACGGACGGATCGGCATGCCATGCGTTACGGATCGATGTCAGATGATCCGTGACACCTCCTGCTAGCTGACCTCGTGCGGTCAGGATACCCGGGTCGGGTTGGACAACCGGGGGTTAGCGAGGTCAGGAGCGTCGGTAGCCCGCGGGGAGGGTGTCTGCCCAATCGGCGGGGTTCGGCGGTGACCCTGAACCGCTGCACTGTCGAAATGCCGGTGCGGTCGAACTGCGAGGGCGGCTAGGGTGCGGGGATGAGGGTGCCCGACCGTTGCTTGGCGGACCTGCGGGAGCGGGGTTACCTTCTCTTCGAGGGTTTCCTCGAGGCTGACGAGCTGGCCGCGGCCCAGGAAGCTCTGTGGCTGCACTACCCGCGGCCCGAGGTGTATTTCGCCGACCCAGTTGCTCATGCGTGGTTGGCGACGGACCAGTGGGCCGGCGAAGTCAGCGGACCGTGGCGATCCTGGAACCTGAACCGACTGGCCTTCCACCCGGACCTGCTCGACCTGGCGGAGCGCTTCCTGGGCTCGGCCGACCTGCGGCTCTACGATGCGTCCCTGTGGGCCAAGTACGCCGGAGCCGTCGACTACGACCAGCGCCACCACCGCGACTTTGTCAACCACAGCCTCGTCGTGCCCAAGCGCTCCGAGCCGGCCACGCAGATGTTGAGCTGGATCCTCCTGTCCGACGTAGGCGATGAGGACGGCCCTACCAAGATCGTTCCGCTGTCGGTCGGGCAGAGCGTCCCGTACTGGCCGGTCCCCGGGCATCACGACATCACGAACTACCTCCCCGAGAGGATGTTCGCCGAGGAGGAGGTCTCGATGACCGGTCCGGCAGGAACTCTGTTCGCTTTTCGGTCCGACGTACTTCACCGTGGGTCGCGCATGACCGACGAACGATCAACCCGCTTTGCGCTCCTCGCCGACTACGATGTGTGGGCACCGCGCTGGACCGGCCGGGTCGCCTGGGCCGAGCGCGCGACGCGATCAGACTGGTTCGAGATCGTCGAGCGGGCCTCTCCCCGGGAGCGGTCGGTGTTCGGCTTCCCAGCGCCGGGCGATCCGTATTGGGACGAGCAAACCTTGGCCGACACCCAAACGCGCTACCCCGGGGCCGATCTGACGCCCTACCGCTAGAGGACCGGGCAGCCGAACGCTTGCAGCTGTGCGGGCTCTGCGGCGATACCCCCAGCTGGTGCGCGACCTCAATAACCCGGTCCCCGGACTGCACCGCCAGCACGGCCCAATACCGGAGTTCCACCGAACGACGTGCAGCGCTGGCTTACTTCGTCGATTTCAGGACCGGGCCGGTGCTGCTAGCTGCGACCGGGCAGGTCCTGATCGCGGCGGCGGCCCGGCGGGACTTGCCCCGCAGCCATAAGGCGGCCGCGGTCACGGGCATCAAGGCGCGACGGCCGGGTCTTGACCCGGAATCCGTCCAGCAGCACGTGAACGCGGTACAGCCCGGCGTGCGGCCGGACAGTTCGTCCCGCCATGGTGCCTAGCTCCACTTGATCCTTTACGGGGGATAGGCGACGTTCCGCTCTTTTGACCTCCCTATCAATGCCGGGTACCATGCATTACATGGAACCGGGCGACGACGTTAACTGGCTCGGCCAGGTTCGCAAGGGCGTGGCTGAGCAGTGCGTCCTGGCCCTGCTCACAACGGGCGAGAAGTACGGAGTCGAGCTGGCGCGTGAGCTCACGGCACGGGGGCGGATCATCGGCGGCGAAGGAACGCTCTACCCGATGCTCGCCCGCCTACGGCGCAACGGCCTGGTCGAGACGTCGTGGCAGGAGTCAAACGCCGGACCGCCACGCCGCTACTACCACCTCACCGGCGACGGAGAACTCGCCCTCGCAAGCTTCAAGAAACAGTGGCGCGGCTTTCGCGACGCCGTCGATGAGATCCTCAACGAAGGGAGCCAGGAATGACAGCCCGACAATCGGCCGGCGAGGCCGACAAACTCGTACGGCGCTACCTGACGCAGCTCGACGCAGCGCTGCAGAGCGTCGAGGCCACCCGGAGGCAGGAGATCCTCGCAGAAGTGCACGAGCACATCGACGAGGAGCGGACCGAGCTCGATCCCGAGGACACAGGGAGTGTCCGGACCCTCCTGTCCAGGGTCGGCGACCCCGCTGCCATCGCCGCCGAGGCAGGCGCACTGCCCCCAGGCAGCGGCCGCTGGGACGCGTGGGCGCCATGGCTGATCATCTTCGGCCCAATCGCCAGCGGGCTGGGATGGATCGCCGGGATGCTGATCCTGTGGCCATCCCCGACATGGAGCCGGCGAGACAAACTGATCGCCACCGTCGTGCCGCTCGCCGGACTGGTAGCTCTTTTCTTCGGCCTCGTGGCCGCACTCGGCGGGTCACCTGCCTGCCCAGGCCACGCCCTGCACGCGACGGCTGGCTGTACGACGAAGGGGATCACTCTCCCGCTGGGAGTCGCCATACTGTTGGCGGTCGCCGGTCTCGCCGCTCACTTGCTGCCGCCAATCCACCTAATGAGAAAGCGTCACCGCCAACTCTCCACCTTTGTCTGACCAGCCTCATCCCCGCCGCCCTAGCGGCGAGCGCTATCCTGCAGCACAGCCCAATCCGCTTGCAATTCTTCGCGCAGGGCTTGATCTTGTGATAGCGAGCACCGCAACCATGTGGGTCTGTGCATCCGCGCTGCCAGGTCTGCCGTTGGAGGCCATTCATGATCTCCAAGGTTTTGCCGGGCTCGTGCAAGTGAGACCATTTCGGCCCGAGTGCCTGGCCTTGCCGCAGCCCGAGCGCAACGGCGATGACGAACCGCACTCCGTTGCGCTTGCCCAGCGCTAGCGTCAGGATGTGTTCGATCTCCTCGGCCTCGAAGGGATCTACTTCGCTTCCTCGACTCGCGGTGGCTTAGCCAGCGCAACGGGATTCCTGGCGATGTAGCCGCGCCTGGATGCTTCGCCGAAGGCTGTACGGCGGCCGGTGTACCTGGTGGCGGTGCCGGACTGGAGTCCGTTCGCCGGCATCCGGTCGTACAGCTTCTCGAAGTGCTCTGGCTGGGTACGGTCGATGCGATGAGCGCCGAGGCCGGGATCAGATGCCGGTTCACGGCGGTGCAGTAGCCGATGTACGGCTTGTCGCGCATCGATGACTTGGCGATGTTCTCCAGCCAATGAGTCACCCATCGCTCGACTGTCCATGCGCGGCCTGGTTTGAACTGGCCAGCACGGACGATCAATTTCCGGGAATCAACGTCCGTCTGCGCCTGGGGGTGCCACTGGCGTGGTGGTGATTTTGATGCGAGTCCCGCGGGAGAGCCGTTTAATTCCGTCGAAGCGCAGCCGCAGGCCGGTGCCGTTGCGTTCTGCGTGGATGTGAAGGTGTGGTTCGGTGGAGTTTCCTGAGTTCCCCACCTGCCCGATGACCTGGCCACGGCGGACGAGATCGCCGCGGGCGACCTGGACACTGCCGGGGCGCAGATGCGCGAGCAAGACCTCCTCGGTGCCGGTGCCGATGCGGACGTGGTTCCCGGCTGCGGGTCCGGGCCATGGCCGGAACGGGATCTGGTCGGGGTAGGCGTCCACTGCCCGCAGCACTGTGCCGTCGCAGGGCGCCACGACGGTGCAGCCGTAGGCCGCGAAAGCACGGACGTCAGATGGGAACCAGATGGTGGCCCGTGCGCCGTTCTTGCTGGCACGGACGATGTCCAGCGCGCCGCGTTGTTCGGCAGCAGCCGCGTGGTGGTTGAGAAATCCGCGGCCTCCTCCCACGGCGACCTGCCAGGTGCCCTCGGCCAGAGGGAAGGTCATCGCCGCCTGCACTGTCTCCCGCGGCCAGTCATACCGAACCCACGCCAGCCCGATCATGGCCAGCACAAGGAACAACACGCCTACGGCGGCCGACCGCCAAGTCCCGGCGGGCAGTGTCACCACCCGGACCGCAGATGCAGCAGCAGTCACGCCGACAGCTCCCGCAGCCAGCCGGACGCGGCGGGGCATCAAGAGAGGGTCCGGGATGGCCAAGCCGTACATCAGCACTCCGAGGGCGGCGGCCACGGCCGCGTAGCCCAGCCACGACAGGCCAGAGGATGCGAGCCAGCAGAAAACAGTAGCGTTGACAAGCAGGAACGCCCACCAAACGCACGGATACGCCAAGCGGTAGCGGGCACGCCAGTGCTTTCCCGCAATGCTGGCGCCCCGGTCCAAGGGCTCGCCGAGCAGCAGGCCGCTGAGAAGGCCGCTGTTGTCAGCGCTCGCCCACACCGGCATAGTGCCTCGGGTTCCGTGCACGGTCAGCCGCTCACCAGTCCCGCTGACGCTCACGAACGCGCCTATCTGCCGCCACACCTTCGCCAGACCCTGCTCCACCTCCTGGGCGTCGACGCCGGACATCAGCCCGGGGCCGGTGCGCTGCCAGTCAGCGGGAGCAGAACGCAGGAACGCCGTCAGGGCGTCCCGCGCCGCGGCCGCCGGATCTGTGCTCTGGCCCATACCTGGCAAGTCTGCCGCCATGGCCCGGGAATGCGATAGCGCCGAGCAGCTACGCCGCAGCTGCCCGGGCAGCCGGACGCAGAGGTTCGGCGCGCTCGGTGGAGTTGACCTGCCGCTGCCCGGACGTGATGAACCGGCGCGTGCTGCGGACTTCTCCAAATGATCATCCTCGACGCGAACGTGGTCTCTGAGCTATTGCGGCCCGAACCCGCGCCCCAGGTCGCGAACTGGGTTCGCGATAGGGACAGGCTCGAACTGCGGACCACCCCATCACTGTGGCAGAAGTTCGTTACGGCATCGCCTGGCTGCCGGACGGGCGGAGAAAGCAGGTCCTCGTCGCCGCAGCTGACGATGTCTTCTCGGCCTTCGGGGATCAGATCCCGCCTGCGATACCATGCTTGCGGAACATTACGCGGCTATTGCTGGCGGCGGTGAACGAGATGGGAAGCCAATCGCCGGCTTCGATCGGCTGATCGCAGCCGTCTGCCGCTGTCAGGGCACCGCGCTGGCGACCCGCATCGTGTCTGCCTTCGATGGCACCGGTTTGAGATCATAAATCCCTGGCTCAACTGAGGCGCCAACTGGAAGTCGGCACCGCCTGCCTTCCGGTTCGTGACCAGGGCCGTTACCTGCCACTGCGAGCCAACCCGCCTCCTTATCAGGGTGTCGGGCTCGTGCAGCCTCTTCGTTCCGTGGGGCCTTACTCTTGCCTGAAGAGCTTTGAGATCTCATAGAGTGACTTGCCCATGCGGACGAGGCCTTCGCCAGCGATCCGGGCGGCTGGGAGCGGGTTGCCGGTGATGATGCGCTCGACCACAGCGTCAAGAATGCGTTCCGAAGGTACCTTCAGGCCCCGCGTGCGCCTTTCGGCCAGGTAGATCTCGCGGATCTCTGCGCGGCTCTTGCCAGCGGCACGGGCGCGGGCTGCCTCGTAGGCCTCTTTCCGAGCGCGGGCGAGGCGCTGGGCGTCCTCGCGCATCTCACCGAAGTCGCGGATCTCGAATCCGTCTTCGGCGAAGCGCTGCCGCTCCTGCTCGGCGCCGGGGCAGCTGCAGGAGGTGTGCCAGGTTTTCATCGGCACCGTCAGCCGATTTGCCGTGATGGTGACTGGGCAGGTGGAGTGACAAGCGCATGGGCAGAGCCCGGCGCCGAATTCGAGCCGGAGCCGCCGCGGGTTGAAGCCGCCACCCATTCCGGATAGGTGGGGGCAGTCCTGATGTGCCTCGCGGGCGCATGCCGGTGTCCGGAGAGACTCCCTGAATCCAGCCGGGTGATCAGGCACGCTGGTACAACTCCATCCGATAGACCATGGTTCGCCGGATTGTATGCGAGTCATTGGCGCTGTCCGTGGGCCTTGGAGGCTGCAGATCAATCCGGCTCGCTCGGCGAGCGGGCCGGTGCTGCGAGGCCGTCTTCCATGCCGCGCACGGGCACGCTAGACCGGTGCTGCCTCCGGATTGATCAGGGTGATTCATCCCTGCTTCCCCATGTCCCGCGTCGGCCGGAACCTGTCTAGCGCTTCGCATCCCCTCCGGCGATGGCCTGGGCAACTCCCGAACTGAACCAGGCTGAGACTCGGCGAGTCTGGCGGCTATCGAGGATGGGGCACAGTGCGCCAGTCCCGCCGCACTGGCGGCAGCTCAGGCATGATCGCGCCACCCGGTCTTGAGCGCGCTCTGTCGATTCGCTGCTGCTGCTCAGATCGCGCGAAGCTCGGCGAGCCGCTTGACTGCGAACTGGTCGGTCCCGCTGGGGTCCCAGCAGACGGCGGCTTCCCATGCGGCCCGCGCTTGCGCGGCGGTGTCATACGCGTCGCCGTCGAGACCAGCGGCGTTGGGCGGCAGCGCCAGGTCGAGGTCGGGGACGTCGACGTGCGACTCGTCCCAGTCGATCATCGCGACGCGATCCGCGGTCAGGCGGATGTTGCCTGGGTTGGGGTCGCCAGATCGGTCTCCCATGCCAGATCAGCGTCGCTGCGATGGCCGAGCCTACCGACCGCGAGCTGCCCGTTGACGCGCACACTCCACACCCCGTTGACGCCAGCTCCGCCAGTCAAAGGTTCGCTGCGAACGACGTCGTCACCCCACTGCTCAAGTGCATCCCATCCCACCGGCCACAGCTTCGCAGAGGGCCATGAAGCGCTCAACGAGATTACGAGCCCAGCAGCACAGCTCAGCTTTCCAAGCTGGTGCTTTAAGCTCGCGACACGGTCGACAAGTTGCGTGGTCATGCTAAGCGCACCGCGCGAGCCTGGTCGTCCTTCGGCGTCGGTTTGCCAGCTTTCGGAAGATCTACCTGGCGACCGCCGGCGCGCGCCGTGCGTGCACCGGGCCAGCCGCCGCCGCATTCACCGCCCGCCCAGCAGCCGGACCCGGTGGCCTCACCACCGCCCACGACCGCATCCGCCACGACCGCGTCGACGACAAGGCGTCATCACCATCCGTGACAACGGCCGGCTCCACCACATCGGCATCGGCCGCGCCCAACCAGCGAGCGAGTCCCGCCGCCCGTCACATTCCACTGCTGACGGCCGTCATATAGGAGACGGACCAAGTCGAGTGGACAGAACCGGCTCCTGCCGCCGGCGGCCCGAATATGAGGGGAAGACCCATGACATCGCCAGTTCTCGTCACGGGCGGCACTGGCCGCCTGGGACGATCTGTCGTTGCCCGGCTGGTCGATGCCGGCCGGGACGTGCGTGTGCTCGCCCGCCGCCAGCGCGAGACTCAACCGCAGGTCACTTTCTTCACCGGAGATCTTCGGCGAGGCGAGGGCATCGACCCTGCCGTGCGTGGCGCCGGGGTGATCATCCACTGCGCGACCCGCACGAAGGGCGACGCGGAGGCGACGAGCAACCTGGTGGCTGCGGCGGCCAGAGCCGGTTCACCGCACTTCGTGCAGCCGTCCATCGTCGGTATCGACGCCATGGCGGCTTGGGGATACGTGAGGGCCAAGCTCGAGGTCGAGCGGATCGTGGAGAACAGCGGCCTGCCGTGGACGATCCTGCGGGTCACGCAGTTCTACAACTATTGCTTCGAGAATTCCCGGAAGCTAGCGAAGTTGCCGCTCGTGGCGCCTGTGCCTGGGGGTTTTCGTGTCCAGCCGGTCGATTCCCGCGAGGTCGCGGGCCGCCTCGTCGAGCTCGCGCTTGGCGCGCCAGCCGGCCGGGCCCCGGACATGTCGGGACCGGAAGTATCGAGCTGGGAGGACCTGTTCCGCAGCTACCTAGCGGCGACCCATCAGCGCAAACGGCTGGTCCCTATGCCGGTACCAGGAAGCAAGGCCGTGCGCAACGGCGCTCTGCTCCCACCGCCGGGTCACACCGAAGGGGTCAGGACCTGGGCCCAGTTCCTGGCCGAGGAGTTGACGGAACACCGCGGCGGCCTAGACCCCGCCTCGCGGGCCAAGAGTGCCTGAAGCTCGTTCACCCCTCACCGCATGTCCGCATCGCCCGATCACTTAGCGCGAACTATCACGACTCAAAGAGGAGCACGTTCATGCAAGCTCGCATGAAGAGCCCGGTCATCGTCATTCCCGGCGCGATGACCGCGATCAGGTCGCTGAACGAGGCCGTACAGCAAGGCGGCGTGCCGCAGCGAACGCTCGACCTTGTTCACCTGCGAACCAGCCAGATCAACGGCTGCAGCGTCTGCCTGGGCGCCGCGGTCAAAGCCAGGAAAGACGGCGAGACAGACGAGCGGCTCTTCACCCTGTCCGCCTGGCGGGATACCCCGTACTTCAGCGTCGCCGAACGCGCCGCCCTGGCCCTCACCGAAGCCATGCGGCCGCTGTCTTGCCGATGATCAGGGCGATCTCCTCGAATGAGACGCCGAATACGTCGTGAAGAACGAATGCGACCCGCTCCGGCGGAGAAAGGGTGTCGAGAACGACCAGCAGGGCCGCCCCGATCGAGTCGGCGATCAGTGCCTGCTGTTCCGGCCGGGCAAGTTCGCTGGGCTCAGTCAGCGATTCGGGGACCTGGGTCCCGACCGGGTCTTCTGGCCGAGCTCTTCGAGACCTGAGCATGTTCAGGCAGACGCGCGCCACGATGGTGGTGAGCCACCCGGTGGGGTTCTCCACCCTGTCCGGATCTGACCGGCTAAGCCTGATCCACGATTCCTGCACCGCATCGTCGGCTTCCTGGCGTGAGCCGAGCATCCGGTAGGCCACGGCCCTCAAGTGGGGCCGGCTCTCCTCGAAGCGTGCTGCCAGCCAGCTGTCTTGCCTCATCAGTCACATTCTGTTCGCCGGATCCGTCACATCCAATGACGGACGCGAAGCCCGCCGTGTGACAGCCGGGCCGAGAGCCCGTATCTGACCTGCCGGATCCTGTCCCGGGCAGGAGGCGGGTCACGCAGAAGGGGTTGTTACAGAGCACCACCGATCTTGCGTGGCCGATGGCAGCGCGCGGGCCTGGCCCTGCTGAGGCACCACGCGGCTGAATGACCGCGAGATTCGACCCGCCCCTGACCATCACTGTCACCTGCCCGCATGCGTGTCGCATCTGAGGACACCGTGGAAATGCGGCCAGGAGTCGCGCGCCGTTAACGCGGGCCCGCGCTCAAGTCTCCGTGGGCAAGCTCCGTCCCCAGGTGGATGGTGATCTCGCGGATGAGCGAGGCGGTGTCCGGGTCCTGCCGGCCGAGCGTGATCGAGGAGCCGCCCATGACCGTGCCGCGGGAGGGGTCATGGGCGGCAATCTCCAGCAGCCCGCTCCGCCACCGGCGCGGTACCTGCAGCCTTATTCGCAGGGTCACCCACGGCCTGGTGATCGACCCTGTGCCCGTGGCCAGCAGAACCCGGCTCAGCTCTTCCAGCTCCTGGCCGTATGCCGCCAGGACGTCCGTCAGCTCCTGGTCGAAGATCTCGTCGGCGTCCTGATCCTGCTCCACGGGTTCCAGTATGAATCACGTGGGGCAACGATAGAGCGCGAGCCGGAGGCACTCACGAATGTCACGGCCTGGCCGGGGAGGCTGGGCTCGATAGCAGTCCGAGGAATGCCTCTAGTTTTCCGATGGACAGCGAGTGAGCCATGAGATCTCGTATCCGTCGTTCAGCGACCTCGACCCCCTCCTGATCGTCTTGCCCGTCGCCAATGGCGTCACAGGCAGAGTTGTAAGTCCAGTTGAGCCAGCTTGCGATGTGGGTTGCGAAGGAACGGACCGCGAGTTCAGGCACATCGCAAGCTCGCGCTCGATAGCCATCCAGGAAGATACCTCGGCCTCGACGCTCTGCAGCTCGGCGACCGTCGGCAGCAGGCCGCTCAGGCCGCTGACAACCCAGTCCTGGCCTGCCGCTGTGGCGCGCTCCACGAGCTCCGCCCAGTCAGGCATCGGTCGGCGCCACGTGAGATAGGGATTGATCACTGTTTCAGAGGGAATCCGGAGCGCGTGAAGGATGCCGAGAACCTCACCTACACGCCTGGCTAGGTCCGAGTGAAGGGGCTGTACCGGGATGGGACCGACGTCCATCCAACCAAGCACTCGCCACTGCCCACCTGCGACAGTCTCGATCAGGCGCCCGGCGGCGCTACGGGCTGGCTCCGGCGATGTGATCCCGGCGACGCGGGCGGCTTCACGCAGCTTGTTACCCCGATCCGCTTGTTCGTTGTTAATCCAGGGGTAGACGGGGCTAGCCAGCCAACGGCCTCGTGCCGTCGTGAGAGACCAGGTGCGCCCCATGGGGACATCGCTGACCGCTGAGATCGGCGCCACCAGCGCTCCTAGGTCGAAGGATGCTGCGAGCGTCTCGCCCAGGCCAGGCTCGGCTGAAAGCAGGGCCGCGCCGTCTCTCTACCTCGGCCCTGAGATCGAGCCAGCTCCGGAGACCGTACTGCCCTGCGAGCGCCCGCTGCGCCTCAGCGAGACTCGCCTGGGAATTGGACTCTCGCATACCCGCTAGCAGATCCTTGGCCTCCTGGCGAAGGAAGTCGAGGCTCGGGGTGTCGGGAAGGATCTTCATAGCGCACCTCTCCAGTGGCCCGGGCTCGCGGCGGGCGCTACAAAGATCGTGCCAAAATGTCGCTCATCGAACGGCTAGGAGGGTGGCTTCGAGCCTGTCGGCGAGCTCCGGCAGGCGGCCTGTAGTCTCGTTTACCGCAAGCTGACGGTCGCCATTCCTCGACCTGTCCTGCGTACAGTCGCGCCGCGAGCGCGGGGGCGGCCGAAGTCGGCCTGGTGCTGGGCGCAGAGTCCATGGCGATGACCGTGCTGCTTCTCCTCGGCGGCCGGATGTCGCAGCGGCGCCTGCTCGTGTCCGCGGACCTGTCCAGATTCGTCACCCAGACGGCCCTGCTGCTTGCCGGTGTGGCGCAGCCGTGGGAGCTGATGATTCTGCAGTTCCTGTCGGGTGCTGCCAGCGGGATCGTCGTCCCGTCGATCTGCGCGATTAGCCGGGAGACGGGGCCCGGGTGCACTCCTCACGGCTGTGTCGAGCCTGGGGGGCGGCGCTGGCGGCGGACGCCTTCTCGTTCCTGGTCAGCGCCATGCTGCTGAGCCGGCTGCGGGTCGGCAGCCAGCGCGGCGAAGCTGCCGAGAACGCCTTTGCCAACATGCGCCAGGGCTGGCATGAGGTCCGCCGGGTTCCACGGTCGAATTGCTGCGGCTCAACGGCCCGGCTGGCCAGCCGGCATGCCCGAACCCTGCCGCGGGCACGGACTCGTCGAACGTGCTCGTGACGTTCGCTGGTCGTAGGGCGGCACCACGCCGGCGGTTTCGCCATCGATGACCAGCTGGAAGTCGTTGATCCGCAGATCACAGTGGCGGATACGTTCGTTGTGTCTCAGCGGTTGAACAGCTTCCAGTTCCCTTCGGAAACCACCTCAACGGCGCCGTCGATCACTTTGATGGCCGTCTCATCGTCTATTGCGTACGTCGGGGCCGGGATCCCGGACGCCCACGTTTCTATGTTGGCCAGGGAAGTGTCCGGCATGTCCTCGCGACCGAGGTGCGGATACAGCGTGAAATCCACCAGTCCTAGCGCCCTGTCGGCTCCCAGCGCCATATCGCTGCCGGTGGGTACAAACTCCAGGTTGAACTCCGCGTCGCAGTTGTAGGGGGTCACCGCGATGCTCCCGGCGCTGACCCCCACGTAGACCGACTCGGTCAGCGACGGCAAAAGCTCTGCCAGGCCCGACTGACGCATCCAGTGGCACAGATACAGGACATCGCCGCCCCATACGAGCAGGGCGTCAGCCTCCCGGACCATGGGGACCCAGTTCTCTTCTCTGATGGTCGGCAGGGCGGTGAGTTCCAGCACTCCCAAGGACTTCCAACCCAGCTCGCACAACGGGCTCCGAGCCCGTCCGCTGATCGCCTGCCAGGCCATGCCAGCACCGCCGGGGAAGGGGTAGATAGCGGTCGGAATGAAAAGGGCGCTGGACTCGGCGATCGGCTTGCCCAGCAGGTCGATGAGCGCGTCGGAGATGCTCGGGTTACTGATGCCTGAGGAAGTGAGAAGAAGTTTCACGAAGGCCTTTCTTCTAGGAAGCTAATAGCCTGGTATGACACGTTGATCGCAGCAGTCTGTCGCCGTCAGCGCGGCGCGGCGCTGCCGAGGATCCCATGCCAGGTTAGGAGTTGCGGTGCCCGGTCGAGTTCTTGCCTTTCTTCTGCCCGGCGCGGCGAGCACTCCGTCGCCCACAGCGAGCTAGGCCTGAACCACGTGCTGGTGGATCCAGACGGCAATCCAGTCAGTATCGACGTCGAAAATCTCAAGTACTCCGATGTCAAGTGAACACGCCTACATGCAGATCAGGCAGCACAATTCAGCGAGCGGACGACCTTGCCGGCTGTCTTTCACCGGTAGAGGCTTGGCATCGCTGTCTCACCCGATGCTTAGCGTGGCAATAGCGGTGGGCAATATCAGACCTCGGAGAGGCCCGTCGACAGGAGAAGTCATGGCAACCTTCACCCCGTCCGTCGACCTGCAGGGAGCGGAGTACATCGACGTGGACCTGCGTGGCGCCCGGTTCGTCGAAGCTAACCTTTCCGGCGTCGTGATGCGCGGAGTCGACGTGTCGGAGGCAGACATCGATGCGCCGTTTCTGTTCGATGGTGAGAGTTCCTTGCACATCAATGGCGTCGACGTGGTCCCCCTTGTCGAGGCCGAACTCAACCGCCGTTTCCCTGGCCGCGCCGACCGGCGCGCCGGCGATCCGGATGGATTGCGCGCGGCCTGGGCCGCGCTCGAGCGCACCTGGGCGTCCGCTCTCGAGCGTGCCGCGGCGATGCCGGCCGGCGCGGTCGACGTTTCGGTGGGTGGAGAGTGGTCGTTCGCGCAGACAGTGCGGCACCTGGTGCTGGCAACGGACATGTGGCTGCGCGGGGCGATCCTGGAGATCGAGCAGCCATTCCACCCCGTCGGTCAAGCGGATGCCAGTTTCAAGGCCGACGGCCGGGACATGTCGATCTTCACGACGGTCACACCGTCGTACGCAGAGGTGCTCGGGGTCCGGGCAGGCCGCGTCGCGACGGTGCGCGACTTCCTCGCCACAGTCACGTCAGATGAGCTGGGCGCGACGCGCAGGAATCCCCACGACCCCGAATACCAGGAGACTGTTCTGTCTTGCCTGCACGTGATCCTCAACGAGGAGTGGGAACACCACCGCTACGCCATGCGCGACCTCGACGCAATCGAGGCGAAGTCCGAGGAATGAGCGTAGTTGAGCGGATCCATCGAATCGTCACCGCCCGTGTTATGGGCTTGCAGCTCCTCCAGCGTGCTGTACCCCTGGGCGCGCATCCGAGCGGCAAGCTTCCGACTTCCCGCTCCCACGGTGGGGAGCACTTCGGCGAGATGCCGACGTACACCCGGCAGGGCAAGATCAAACCATGGACGAGAGAACCGAACGGCAACTGGGCGTTATCCGCAGAGTCACGGCGATTACTCAGGCAGCCGGTATCTCAGCGTGGTTGTTCGGAGCTCTGGCGACCCAGCCGCCAGAGGAGTCCTGCGAGTTCACGTGGGACGACGTTCCGTTTAGCGCCGCTTACTTTGATCGGCAGCCAGACGGATCATTCAGCCAGGTTCTCGGACGGTGGTCCGACCTCGCCATGAAGGAGCAGTTCCCGCACCTGCGCAACGGCCGACCATGGCGGCCTAAGGACACCGGCGATATCGAGATACTTCGAAGGCTGGCGGCCGAATGAGGCGTCCACAGCTTTGGCCAGTGGACATGACCGATGGGCCGGCGCTCTACTGATCGGGTCATGAGCTTGCCAGCAGACTATTCCCAGCCCGCCGCTCACCGCCTGCGAGGCCCGGAGGGCGGAGCACTCATGGCGGTCGCTTCAATGTCCTGTGTCCAGCTCGCACTGGCCCTGTCGGTACACATGTTCGACCAACTCGGGCCGGTAGGCGTGGCCGGCTTGCGGCTCGTCTGGGCCGGCATCCTCCTGTTGATTCTCGTCCGACCACGAGCTCGGGACTTCACTGCCAAGGACCTCCGCGCTTGCTGCACGCTAGGTGTAGTAACGGCCGGCCTGATGCTGTTCTTCATGATCGCGATTGCACGGATACCGCTCGGCACCGCCAGTGCTTTGGAGTTCCTCGGCCCGCTGGTTGTGTCGATATACGGTCCCGGCAGTAGACGCAGGCGCTGGACGGTCATGGCCGCCGCGGGCGTCGTGTTGTTGACTCAGCCGTGGCACAGCGGCATCAACCCGGTCGGCCTCGTCTTTGCGCTCGCTGCCGGCGCCTGCTGGGGTGGCTACATCCTGCTCACCCAGCATGTTGGCGACCGGGTCACCGGCCTGAGCGGGTTGGCCGTCTCCATCCCCGTCGCGGGCGCCTTCGCAGCGCTTGTCGTCCTGGTCGTTGATGGACCGTCAGAGCTGGGCAGAGTGACCTGGCGTGTCCTTCTCATCATGCTGGCGCTGGCCGCGTTGCATCCCGTGCTGACGTTCAGCCTTGAATACCTCTCCTTGCGCGGACTCACTGCGAAGGCCTTCGGCACGCTCATGAGTCTGGAACCCGCGATCGCGCTCCTGGCGGGCCTGCTCGTACTCGGACAGGTACCCAACGTGGCCTCCGCCATCGGCATCATCTTCGTGGTTATAGCCGGGATCGGCACTATCCGGACGGGCGCGCGGGCACCCGTGCATCGGGACCTCCACGTTGGCGACCCTGTCTGACGGCAGGGGTCCCGTCCCGCGATCACCATCTCAGATCGGCAGCCGCTGGCCGTCTGTGACCGTGATTTGCCGATCGGCAGCGCACTCCGTGGGCGGAGCGGCCTGGCACGAGGTGCTGCGGAGGAAAAGCATTTGACCTGCGAAGATGCCAGCGCTGAGAATCGCCGCCATGATCTCGGTCATCGGGCCGCTGGCAGCGGCTTGCATGCGCCCTGCTGATCCGGCGGTGATGAGGTGACCGGCGGCCCCATTCCTGTCCTGTGGGTTTGCGGTCCGGCCGGGGTCGGCAAGTCCACGGTCTCCTGGCAGCTCTTCAACGAGCTCTCGCAGGCCGGTGTCAATATCGCTTTCGCTGATACCGATCAGCTGCACATGTGCTTCCCGCCGCCTCGAGGAGATCCAGATCGTGAGCGGCTGAAGGCCATGAACATCGGTGCAATGATCCCTCACTACCGGGCGGCAGGCGCGAAATGCGTGATCCTGGCTGGCGTCCTTGATCCGGTGTTCGGAATACGGCGTCAACTGCTGCCGGATGCCGACGTGACGGCCGTCCGGCTGCGAGCCGACGGCGAGGAGGTAGTGCGCCGATTTATCGGGAGAAATGAGCGGCGCGAGGACATGGATGAAGTGCTCCAGAAGTCCCGCAACGAAGCCGAGGCCATGGATCGAAGCGACTTCGCCAACGTATGCATAGAGACGACCGGAGTACCTGCCTCCAGGGTGGCCGATCTTGTCCGAGATAGCTGCCATGACTGGCCTGGCTTCAGCGACACGATCCGCCAGAGAAGCGTTCCCGCTGCAGGCAGCGCCTATCCGGAAGTAATCGACGCTGACGGTCAGGTCCTGCTGATCTGCGGGCCGACGGGCGTTGGCAAGTCAACGATCGCCTTCCGCCTCTACCTGCAATGCCTGAACGCCGGTCTGGCGGCCGGCTACATCGACCTGGACCAGATCAGCTTCGTCAGCCCGGCACCACCGGGCGATCGCTGCCGCCACCAGCTCAAGGCCCGGAATCTCGCGGCCATGTGGCGGAATTACCGTGCTGCAGGAGCGACCCATCTGATCGCTGCCGGTCCGGTCGACAGCAACGCGGCACTCCGGATGTACCTCAATGCGCTTCCCGCGGCGACCATTACGCTTTGCCGGCTGCATGCAGGTCCCGACGAACTGGCGCGCAGAGTCATGTCGCGCGGTGACGGCGGTAGCTGGCCGCAACCCGGCGATCCGCTCCGGGGACAGTCAGCAGAATACTTGCGTGCCGTAGCCGCGCTGGCGATATCGGCTGACAGCGCCCTCGAAAGAGAGCATTTCGGCGCCGTGCGAATTGATACGAGCGGGCACACGTACGACGAGTCGGCTGAATTGATCGCAACGGCAACCGGATGGCCGAACCAGGCCGGAACATAATCACACCGGGCAACTCCCGGTGAGCTAGGCATCAGCATCGTCATTCTGGACCAGCACCGGGGGACTGACGCACTACCGCCCGGCTAAACGTGCCGGTGCCTCGCTCATATGGACGTGCCCGTCGGTAAACCAGTGCGGCGGGTTGGCCGGACTGAGTTCGCGGAACGGATACCCGCTCTTAACTGCCACCCGACATGACGCAAGATTGTCCACATCGTGCACCAGCGTGATGCCAGGCAAGCGGTTAGCGCCGAAACTGCTGAACGCCCAGTCCGTCACCGCGCGCACTGCGGCAGGCGCGACCCCGCGGCCACGGGCATCTGCCGCGGTCCAGAAGCCGATCTCACCGCGTTCGCCGATGCCGACCTGACCACCGTCCCGATTCTTGAGCCCGACGTGACCGACGACTTTATCGAGGGCGGTGTCCAGCACGGCGAAGGTCAGCCAGTCGCCGCCTTCCCAGCCACGCTCCTGACCGGAGAGCCAGAGGGCGGCTTCCTCCTCATTCCGGGGGCCACTCCAGCTCTGCGGCCCGGGAACGTCAATATCAGGGTGCGACCAGAGACCGCGTTCTGCGTACTCGCGGGCCATCGCTGCCAGCAGGTCCTGCATGTCTGTGGCGAGCCAGGGCCGCACCCGCAGCGGCGTCTGGTCTCCGGCTGAGGCAATGTCCAGCACGACCGTCATGCACCGCACAATGCGCTGGCGTCGCGGCACTCGCAACCCGATTTCTCCGCATGGCTGGCTCGGAGTGCTCCTCACCATCTGCGTCATGAGCGTTGCCTGTGACCCGCGGCGGCGGGTTCTTGTCCGGATGACTCGATGAGGACGGGAGCGTGCTGGCCAGCAGGCGGACCGGGCAGCCCGGTTGCCCGGTCGCGCATGGCCGGTATCAAGGCAGCGATCATCAGCAAGCCGGTGATGGCGAAGGCAGCCGGATAGCCGGTAGAGATCACGAACATGCCGAACATGATTGGACCGGCTCCGTACCCGCCGTCGTAGGCCAGACTCCACAGCGCACTGGCCGTGCCGTAATCGGCGCGTGGCACCCGATCGATCATCACCGCGAAGGTGGCGTTCTCGCAGATCCCGAAACCAGTGCCGAACAAGCACAGTCCGGCCAGCATCGCTGCTGGCGTCGCCACCCAGATCAGCATCATCATTCCTGCGGTGGCGGTTAGCAGCGCAGGCATCAGCAGCCGAGCGTGGCCGTGCCTGTCCCCGTAACGGCTGGCCCACCAGCGGCTCACGGTCGACGCTGCGGCCTGGACGAGCAGACCGAGCGCGGCGGCGCTCGCGGATACGCCCGTCGCTAGCGGCACGAACGCGACGATCACGCCCGCCGAGACGGTGGTAGCGGCGAAGATCAGCGACGGCCGCAACTGGCCGCCAGATCGCACGCTGGCCAGCAATCCGCCAGAGTGCGCCGGGTTTGTGCCAGGTTGCTCCTGGTCGGCCGCGGAGGCAGCCAGCCACGGGACCGCTGCGAGCGGGGCAAGCGCAGCTGCGGCGGTGAGTGCAATGACCAGCGCGAAACCGGTGTTGTGCGCAAGCCAGACTCCCGAGGGCAGCGCAATAATCGCGGGCACGCTTTCGACGACTCCGGCGAGCCCGATCCCTTCGCCCCGCCGGTCCGCTGGCAGAGCGGCGACTACCAGTGCTCCGATCACCACGGTGTTGAGACCAAACCCGATGCCGCGAGCGATGCTCACCGCGACGATGGTGGCCACGCTGTGAGAGGCCAGCAATGCGAGTGTAGGCCCGCCCAGCAGCAGCGCCCCCGCTGCGAAAACGATGCGGTAGCCGTACCGCCGCATCAGCCTGGCCGAGGCCAACTCGGCTACTACCGTGGCGAGCATCAGCGAACCGGTCACCAGGCCGGCTCCTGACGTGCCCGCGCCACCCGCCGCGGCATACATCGGCGTCACGGACAGCAGCAGGAAAAAGCTCGTCAGTGCGCCGAATGAGGCCATCAGCAGGATCGCAAGACGGCTGCTGACGAGCCGGGCGCGCGCCGCCGGTGGGCTGGCGGATTGCCTGTCATGCATCGTCTGGGCCGGCTGTCCGGCCTCCGTCACAGTACTCACATAGCTGACGCTAAGAGCCAAGTGGGCTACTGGTAAGGTCCAATCCGATGGCCATACAGTGGTCCGGTTTGGGTCCCGAGCTGTTGCTGCAACTCGATCGCGGCGGCGAACAGCCGATGCGGTTGCAGCTCGAAGCCGGGCTGCGAGCAGCGATCAGATCCGGCAGGCTGCAGAGCGGCGAACGGCTGCCGTCCTCCCGGGCGCTGGCGAGCGAGCTTGGCGTGTCCCGAGGCCTGGTGCAGGAGTGCTATAACCAGCTGCTGGCCGAGGGATACGTGACCAGCCAGGTCGGCTCCGCGACGCGGGTTGCCGCCAGTGCCAGGCCGGCCCCCGCCGCATCGTTGCCTGAGCCAGCCTGGCAGCCGCCCCTCATCGCGGATTTCCGGTCCGCAGTACCGGACCTGGCGAGTTTCCCGCGCGACGACTGGGCGTGGGCGACCCGCGAAGCCTGTCGAAATATCCCAACGTCGGACCTCGACTACGGCGACCCACGTGGCAGCGCCGTGCTGCGCCAGGTTGTCGCCGGGTACGTGCGACGGGTCCGGGCGGCGGTAGCCGACTACGACCGGATCGTCGTGTGCACTGGGTTCGCCCAGGGGCTCAATCTCGTGCTGAGGGCGCTCAGCCCGCTCGGAGTCCGGTGCGCCGCCCTCGAAGATCCCGGCCATGGTGACTTGGCCGATAGTGAAACTGCGTGGTCGGCTCGTGCGGCGGGGATGGACGCGGTGCAGGTACCCGTCGACGAACTCGGGCTGGACGTCGCCGCGTTGGAGGCGAGCGGCGCCAGGGTAGTGGTGGTAACGCCGGCTCATCAGGCGCCCACTGGTGTCGTGCTGGCGGCCAGGCGCCGCCACGCTCTGGTGGAGTGGGCAGCTCGCAACGACGGCTTTGTTGTGGAGGACGATTACGACTCTGAGTTCCGTTACGACCGTGAGCCGGTCGGCGTTCTGCAGGGGCTGTCGCCGGACCGAGTGTTCACCATTGGCACCGTGAGCAAATCGCTGGCACCCGCAGTTCGGCTCGGCTGGGTTCTGGTGCCACCAGCGCTTGTCGAGGCCGTTGCGACGGAGAAGCGACTGAGCGACCGCGGCACGTCCGGCCTGGACCAGCTAGCCATGGCCGCCCTGCTCGAATCTGGCCGGTATGACCGGCACCTGCGCCACATGCGCACCGTCTACGCGCGCCGTCGCCGCATGCTCGTCGAGGCGCTCGGCAGGCACGCGCCCGAGGTGCGCCTGACCGGTCTGGCTGCCGGGTTCCACGCCGTAGCGCACCTGCCCGATTCTGCCGACGAGCAACAGGTCGTCGAGCAGGCGCGCCAGCGGTCAGTAGGCTTGTACGGCATGGGCCCGGAGCGCGCATCTGGCGCCGCTGTACCGCCGCAGCTCGTGCTCGGCTTCGGCAACGTCAGCGAACGCTCAATCGAATCAGGCATTGCCGCCGTCGCAGACCTACTCCGCTGAACGTCCGCGCGTTCGCATGATCGGCTGACGCACGAGACGCCGATGGCGTCGTCTCTCTTCCTCGGGGGCGTCAGCGGGCGGCGGCTCCCGCGCAGTCGCCTCAGTGACTCATCAGAGGTCCGGAAGACCAAGGTCCAGATTGGGCGACTGCAATCCGCCGTCCACCTCGAGCACCTTGCCGGTGACGAAGCGACCTGCGGACGACGTGAGGTAGACGACCGTGGCGGCGATGTCGTCCGCGTCGCCGATCCGGTGCAGCGGAGTGGCGTGTTCCATGGCGGTCCTGATCTGGTCGTTGCCCATCACGACATCGAGCGCGGACGTCGCAACGGATCCGACGGCGATCGCATTGACGCGGATTCGCGGCGCGAGATCTGCGGCCGCGGCCCTCGAGTAATGAGCCAGCGCAGCTTTCGCGGTGCTGTAAGCCGCGAACCCGCGTCCGGACACACGGCCCATGACCGACGAGATGTTCACGATCGCACCGCCGTCGGTGGCCAACATGGCCGGCACCGAGGCGACCGTCAGCGCATGCGCTGTGGACACGTTAAAGCGGAAGGCCCGCTCGAGATACTCAGCTGTGGTGTCGAGCAGCGGCCGCGGATACGTCCCGCCGACGTTGTTCACGACGATGTCGAGCCTGCCGAATGCCTCCAGCGCCGAACCGGCCAACGTGGCCGCAGCCCTTGGGTCACTCAGGTCCGCGACGATCACGCAGGCCCTGCGGCCAGCGTGCGAGATGCGGTCCGCGACTTTGTTCAGGTCAGCTTCGGTACGTGCAGCAATCACCACGTCGGCACCGGCCTGCGCCAGTGCGACCGCTGTTGCGGCACCGATCCCGCGCCCGGCGCCGGTGACCACCGCGACCTTGCCGGTCAACAGGAACCGCTCCAGAATGCTCATCCGAATTCCTTCACTGGTTTGCCGGGCAGAAGACGACCGCGGTAGAGCAGGTCCGAAGGTGTCTAGCAGTGCTTAGATCTCCGGGTCTGCGCCCACCAGACTAGAACGTGTTCCTACTCACCCGGCCTCACTGTGTTCTGGCTGCCTTTTCCGGAGATGGCTCGGTAGGCCCTTTCAAGCGCAGGTTCATGGCGGTCCACGGCGTCGAGATGCAACCCTCGGGTTGCGCCTGGTCTGACGATGTGCAACCCTTGAGTTGCATCAACGCGGACAGTAACGAAGGAGCCCTTCATGAGCGAAGACAGGATCGAACGCGAAATCTTGATCGCGGCGCCCCAGGACCGGGTCTGGTCGCTGGTGGCGGAGCCCGGATTCTGGGTGGCCGACAAGGCGAGCCTGCCCGGCACAGTAGCCAGAGCAGGTGAGTCGATGGTCGCGAAGAACGCCGAGGTTGGCGACTTCCCTGTGCGGGTGGAAAGGGTCGAGCCGCCGACATACCTGTCATACCGCTGGGCGAGCGCGTTTCCCGGAGAAGAGCTGCGCGAGGACAACAGCACGCTCGTGGAGTTCATGCTGACCCCAGAAGGCGAAAAGACGCGGCTACGCGTCGTCGAGAGCGGATTCGCGGCCCTAGCTGGGTCCGAGGAAATGCGCGGACGGGCCGTGAATGACAATTCCGGCGGTTGGCCGCTGGAGCTCGAGGCGCTCAAGGTCCGCGCCGAACAGCGATCCGGGTGACGGACGAACGCCGCGACGTCGTCGATTCGACCGACAGCGTCCTCGTAGCACTAGCCGATCCGACCCGGCGTCAGCTGCTTGATCTGCTTGCCGCGCATGGCGAGGCCACCGCCACGACGCTCGCCGCGCGACTTCCCGTCTCGCGGCAGGCAGTGGTCAAACACTTGGCCGTGCTGCAAGCCGCCGGGCTGGTATCCGGCAGCCGGGTCGGACGAGAAGTACGCCACGCGGTACGGCCCGAAGCGCTGAACGCGACGGCGCGATGGATGGCCGCACTTGCATCCGACTGGGATCGGCGGCTGGCAGACATTAAGCGCATCGCTGAGGAGGCGGAGCGGGCTTCACGCCCGCTCAGCTAGAGAGGCGGTACCCGTGGAGCGTCAGGTCGTCAGCAACGAAGGTAGGGACTCGGTGCGACTTCGCGGACACCAGCCTGCCGCGGTGACGAGCGCTCGGACAATGCCAGCGGCAGTCGCGCTCACGACCACACTCGGGCTCGCCACGGTGTCTTGGATCGTTTCGGTCCGGCAGATGAACGGCATGGACATGGGCGTCGCGACCCGGCTCGGTTCGTTCGCATTCTTTGCCGCGCTCTGGATGCCGATGTTGGCGGCGATGATGCTGCCTGGCGCGGCTCCTGCAGTCGTCAAGCACGTTCGTGCCAGCGGTCGCGTGCTCGCCGGGCCGCTGTTCGTCGCGTCGTACCTTGCCCTCTGGGCGCTGGTGGGCGTCGCAGTCTATGCGGTATACCGGCCGCACGGCTCGCTCGCCGCTGGCCTAGTGGCGATCGCGACAGGCCTCTACGAGCTCACGCCGCTGAAGCGGCATTTCCGGCGACGCGGCCGCGAGAAGTTCACCTCAGGACTCGACTTCGGGCTCTGCTGCGTCGGCTCGAGCATCGGACTGATGGTGATGCTGGTGGCGGTAAGCATCATGAGCGTCACGTGGATGTGCGTGATCGCGCTGATCGTCGTCGCGCAGAAGCTGTTTCCGGCGAAGGCCGTGATCGACGTGCCGCTGGCTTTGGCGATCGCGGGGCTAGGCGTCCTGATCATCATCGCGCCCTCGTCCGTTCCCGGCCTGATACCCCCGATGTGAGATATCACCGGCGGACCGGGCGCTACGACCCTTAGCTCACTACAAGCAAGGAGAGAAGCAATGACCGATCACAAGACCGGGACACGCGAGGAGTGGCTGGCGGCCCGGCTGGAGCTGCTCCAGGCTGAGAAGGCGCTGACGAGGCAGAGCGACGAACTGGCGCAGCGGCGGAAGGAGCTGCCCTGGGTTCGGCTCGACAAGGACTATAGGTTCGACACCGACCAAGGCCAGGCATCTCTGGCTGATCTGTTCGGCGGACGCTCGCAACTCGTCATCTATCACTTCATGTTCGGGCCCGACTACTCCGCAGGGTGCCCGTCCTGCTCGGCGATCGCCGACGGCTTCAACGGCTCCGTCATCCATCTCGCTCATCACGACGTCACGCTCTGCGCGGTGTCGCGGGCTCCGCTCGCGAGACTGCAGGCTTATAAGCAGCGGATGGGCTGGAGCTTCCCCTGGGCGTCGTCGTCCGGCAGCGACTTCAACTACGACTTCCAGGCGGCTCACACGCAGCAGGAGTGGGAGGCCGGAGCGGTCGAGTACAACTTCGGCGAGGCGGATCTCCGGCCGTCAGCCGGCGACAATTCGGGGCTCGACGAGTTCGCGGCAAACATCGTCGGGACGGACTGGGAGACGTACCGGCGGGAAGGGCCAGGCGTCAGCACGTTCCTTCTTGAGGAAGGCGTCGTCTACCACACCTACTCCGCTTATGCGCGCGGGCTGGACGGCCTCTGGGGCATGTATCAATGGCTTGACCGGGCACCACTCGGCCGCAACGAGACCGGCTTCTGGTGGCGCCGCCACGACGAATACGTCGGCCACTGACGCGCACCGCGCGGCGGTCAGCTGAGCCTCTCAACGCCTAGCCGCGTCCGGTCAGCCGGTGCCTTCGTCGTTAATCAGCCAGCGCCCGTTGATCTTGATTAGCCAGTACTCCCAGTAGTGCTCGCCGTCGCCGAAGGACGGGTCGTCCTTCCACCAGTGGCTGGCAAAGACGAAGTCGGTTGGCACGCTGTACTGCTCGCCAGGTAGCTCCCTGGCGGCGTATTGGACCGCGCCAATCTTGATCTGGCTGATTCCCGCAGTGTCAGAAAGCCACATCTGCGTCGTGCTGCGCATGGACCGGTCGGAAAGGGCCAGGGCGGTGGAGCTGTCGTGGGCGTCGAGCGCACGCAGGTAGGCACGCACCACGTCTTGCTGCGACGCTGTCGGCGGTGGCATCGCGACGGTGTATTTCTCTCGCCATGGCCAGTATCTCCAGCTGGTGAGCACCAGGAGGCACGCCACAAACGCCGCGGCAGCGACCACCACCGTGGTCAACCGCCGGCTCCGTGCCGCTGTCGCCATCAGCGCCGCCTGTCTGTTGTCCCGATCTGGCCCTGGCGCCACGCCAGCGCGTGCACACGCGTTGTAGCTGCGGATCTTGCCCTCGGCCGGTCTTCGGCTCGACGCATGGTACCTCGCGGTCGGCAACCAGACGGAGCCTGCACACGGGCCCGGCAGGCCTTGCGGGGACTGCGCTATCACCGTTGTTGTCATCTCTCCTGCTGACACTCCGCGAAAAGAGCTTGCGTGCCAGGTCTGGTTTCGTCCACAGTGGCGAACGTTTCCCGACCGGGTGGCAGCTGCTGACGTGGGGCTGAACGATGAAGGTTCGACCGTGGGCAGGTCCGGCGGATACGACTGCCATGCAGCAACTCGCCGGCCGGCTGTGGCCGCGAGGTCCGCACGCCGGTGGCCTGGGCTGGCAGGCGGCCACCGGACAGCTGCCGCCCAGCACGGTGCTCGCCGAAGAACGCGGGGTGATCGCTGGCTGGGCGTGCCTCGGCGACGGCGACCTGGATTTGCAGGCCGATCCGGCGAGCGCTGCGGCAGCCAGCACACTCGTGGAATGGGCCGCCGGCGCTGCGGGGGCATCGGACATGACGATCGCCGCGTTTGACGGCGACGCTGTTGTCCGTTCCGCGCTCACCGAATCCGGCTTCATTCCCCGGCCGGAGACTGAGCCGTTTGCCGGGATGTTCCGCTTCGCCAGTCCGGTGCGTGCGGTCCTGCCCGAGGGTTACCGAGTCCGCAGCGTGCGTGACGGCGAGCTGGATGCGCGTGTTCAGGTGCATCGCGCGGCCTGGCATCCGGTCACACTGCCGTGGGCGGCCGGCGCTCAGCGGCCTGTATTTCCGGAGGAAACCAGCAAGACGACGGCCGCTCACTACGATCAGGTTCGCCGCACCTGGCTTTATGACCAACGCCTGGACCTGGTAGTCGAGGCTCCTGACGGGACCCTGGCAGGCTGCTGCATTGCCTGGTGGGATCCGGCAGTCAAGTGTGCCGAGATTGAGCCGCTGGGAATAGTGCCCGCGCACCGGCGCAAAGGGCTTGCCGTGGCGCTGTGCCTGGAAGTAGTCTCGCGGGTCGCCGGGCTCGGCGGCGATCGCGTCTTCATCAACCAACGCCCGCGATCCGACTATCCGGCGCCAGCTCGGGCGTATCTGAAGGCCGGTTTCCAGGTGGTAACTCGAGGCCGTCTCTACCGGCGTGCGGCAGCTAGTTCTCCGCCGGCCCGATAGGTGCAAGGACCAGGTGAGTCGCAGGCCCAACAGGCGAGGCCGGGTCAGGCGGCTGATCGCTTCGCGGAGGCCGCACTGCGGGGATCGGCTGTACCCCTGGGCGCAGTCAATTCACACAGTCGGGGAAGGCTGGCCGGCGGAGTGCTGGCCTAGTGTGTGACTGTGGCCGTCAACGCGGAGACCGACCGGGAACGTGCCAAGCGGCGCCACCAGCGGACCCTGTTCGACGGCGTCGCGCAACTCTATGACTCCTGCCGGCTCGGGTACCCGAGCGACATCGTCGAGTTCATGGTTGCCACGGCGTCGATCGGCGAAGGTAGCGCGATCCTTGAGGTTGGCTGCGGCACCGGCCAGCTCACCGAGCACCTGACTCACTCCGGGTTCAACCTGACGGCCATTGACATCGGGCCTTCGATGATCGCCGCTGCCCGGCGTCGTCTCGGCGGCTCCGCGGTCTCGTTCCAGGTCACAGCGTTCGAGGACGTTGCCGCGGCAAAAGCCTCGTTCGACCTGATCGTCTCCGGCACGGCGTTTCACTGGATCGATCCCGAGGTCAAGTTCCTCAAGTCGGCGCAGCTGCTCCGGCCAGGCGGCTGGCTCGCGCTGCTCGCCACTGCAGAGCGCTACGACGACCCGCTCGGAGCTGACCTCCTCACTATGTGGGTCGCGCGCAGTGACGACGGCGGCGCCTTCGTGAAGCAGCAGAAGCTCGCAGATAGCGAGATCATCGCGGACACGGGCTTGTTTGCCGAACCCGTCCAGCGGACTCACGCCCGGCGGCTAGTCAGGCCTGTCGATCTAGTCATTGGCGTGGAGAACACGAGAGCTGCCTCGCTGAACTGGCCAGCTGACGTTCGCCAGGGTTTCACCGAAGAACTCACCCACCAGCTCCGGTCTCAGGCCGAGGTGCATCTCACCCAGCTGACGACGCTCACGATGGCCTGCGCCGCAACTAAGTAGAAGACGCCGCGCCAGTGTCTGGTACGAGGCCGGATCACTCCCGCCGATGCGGGCTCCCGGCGTCCGGCCGTTGCTGCCGCTGCCCGGTCAGTATGGAAGCGACGAACTCCGCGTTGGGATGGCGTCGCCGACGCAGGTCACCGACAACGGCTTCGACGTCATACGGCACGCTGCGGTGTTCTCGGGAGCCGGAGGCGCAACTGCGGCGGAAGGACGGCCAGGTCGTTGAGCAGCCCGGCTTGGTCCAAGACCCCGCGGGTCCAGCCGATTCCCGCTGCCATGGCTGCGTAGCGCTCCACCAGGTCGATACTCGCCGCAGCATCGGCGGCGGTCGCATGCGGGGCAGGCTGCTCGCCGAGTGCCCACCAGCGGTCCACTTCCCAACGCTCCGCGTCTTTGAGCACCGCGAGCAGTGCCACCTCATTTCCGTGGATGTCAGCGATGAGTCCCAGCCTCATGCGCGCCAGGCTATGCGTCGCGGCGCTGACCTCATCCGCCAGCACTCACCAGGGGGGTGATCTTCCAGGCGTCCTGGCGCGTCACGGCTGCCCGTCTTGGGTGTTACCTGGGCATCTCCTGTCGCTTCGACGCAAACGCACTTAACAATGTCCGAACCCGCTGCTAACCTGACGCCGACTCAGGTAGTCACCTGGCGAGCGGCCGCGGCACTGCTGCTGGAGGCAGACATGCTCTCATCCCTGCATATCCGCCCGGTGGCGACGCTAGCCATCCTGCTGGCCGGCCTGACGGTGACGACCCCGGCATCGGCGGCCGCCCTGCCGCCGGCGGGAATTCACGCCAGTCCCGGCGCGGTGACCACACCGCCTTCCGTCGCGTCGGCTCCGGCCGCCGAAGCCAGCGCCGGCCGGAGCAGCCCGCGTCCAGCCGCTATCGTCCGGCCAAGGACCAGGTCGGCCCCCGGTTACGGGCAGATCAGCCGATCGCCAGTCCAGGATGGCAGGCGGGCGCGGGCGGTGGTGACCAGCGCCGCAGCCATCCGCGCCGCACGGGCCGCCGCCGTTCGCTCGGCCCTTGCCCGCACCCAGGTGCCAGACACGTGCTCGGGTCCGATCCAGCCGGACACTATCTACCCGTGCACCATGCCGTCGGCGAGTGGCACGGATACGTTCACGCTGTCCCTGTCGAGCACTACAGACCTGCTGCTTTTCCGGATTCTCGATACAGAGGGGAACGGGGTCAGCTTTACCCTCACGGCGCCAGGTGGCGGCACGGTTAGCTGCCAGCAACCTAGCTTCAACCAATTGCCGCAGTGCCCTACTGGCGTGGCAGGCACTTACACCGTGCAGGTCCAGAACGGTGGCGGTTCCTACACGCTCGCCTATCAGCCGCTGCTCTCCGACACTTCCTGCACTGCCGCGAATCCCTCGTTCGCGACGCCGGCGCTGACCGCGTCGCTCGCGGCTGGCGGCGTCGGATCCTGTTACACCCTGGCCATGACCGCGGGTCAGATCCTGCACGTCAACAGCACCTGGGAGACCCAGGATCTGCTGGTCACCGTCTACGACTCGACCGGTGCCCAGATTTGCCTGGACAACGAGGGCGACTGCACGCTCACCGGCACCGGACCTTACTTCGCACTGGTTGACGCCATCAGCGCAGACTCGATCACCTACGACCTCGAGTTGAATAACATCACCGCGCCGCAGGGCTGCCTCGCGACGGCTCAGCAGACGTACGGCAGTGCGCCAGACACGAGTTCCGCTGACCGCTGCCGAACTCTTACGGTCGCGACCGCTGGTAAGTATCAGGTGTATGCGGTGAGCCCGCAAGATGGCATCCCGACCAGCACGCTGTACCAGCCGGACGGCACGGTGGCATGCACGAACACTTACTCGGGCACAGCTCCCGCCTGCCAGCTCTCGGCCGGAAGCTACGAGCTGGTTGCCGATCCGTTTCCCGGCGATCCAGCGCAGATAGGCGCCGTCTTCATCGCCGCAGCGGAGAGCCGAGGATGCCGAGCGACTGGTGATTCCGATTTCGCCTCCGGGCCAGCGACCGGCACCTTCGCGGGAACCGGCGAGGAGATCTGCCTGACACTGCCGAACGCGGCCGCCCCGGATGTGTACCTGCTCAATCAGCCCGCGGCGGGGGGTACCTCGCCGCAGCTCGAGGTTGTCGACGCCACTGGCGCCCCGGTGTGTCAGGCAAACGGCTTCCTCTTCACCAACTGCGCCCTGAGCGGGACCAAACCGTTCCGGATCATTCTGTCCGGCCAGCAGGCCGGCGGAGGCTACCGTGTCCTCGCCCAGGCCGCTCAATCGACATCGGGCTGCGCGGCGTGGCCGCAATCGGGCTTCGGCGGCTCGTGGGGCGCCACGGTCAAGCTCACGCCCACTGCGGACGCGGCATGCCTGAGCATTCCCGCGAAGCAGCATGCCACCGGCGAGATGATCGACTACTCGAATCTGAAGAACGTCGTGGACGGAGCGATCTACGTCTTCGACCCGACGGGCAAGAACGTCTGCATCGGCGCGAGCACAGCGATTTGCTCCTACAGCCCAGGGGTCACCTATACCGCGCTGCTGATCAGCAGCACTGGCAAGTCAGACACCTACCGCCTGGTGCGCCGAGATGTCTCCAAGACCGCCCGCTGCTCGGCACCGGCTGCGACGGTGCCAGGTGGCCCGTCTACCACGCTCGAGCTCACCTCGGACCTGGACACCCGGTGCCTGCAGGTAACTGCCCCCGCGGCCGACAAATTCTCCTTCGATCTCCGTGCGGAAGCACCAAACTCGGCCGGCGCGGTGCTGCAGGTCACGAATGCGGCCGGCGGCATCGTCTGCGGTCAGTTTGCCGGCATCTGCCACGCGACCGGTTCTACGTCGTACCAGCTCCTCGTGACCGCGCTCGGCTACCAGGGGATCGCTATTACCGCGCATGTCGACGCGTGGCTGGTGGGCACCTCGGCGGGCTGGGCGCGGCAGTGTCAGGCGCATCAGCTGTCCGGTGCCACCGGCTGGGCGCCCATCCGGGTCACTATGTCGGAAGCTGCGGTCGGTTACTGCGCCGTCCTCACGATCGGGGCCGACCAGGAAACGATGATCTACAGCCCGAGCAGCACTGCCACCGGCGTTGACCAGCCGCTGATGCAGGTCGAGGCGGGAACCAACTGGTCTGGCGGGCAGAGCCTGTGCTCTGAGGGGCAGCCTTTCCTGCAGTGCGAGGTGCTGTCGAACGCCGCTCCCGGCCAGTACGTACTGCTCGTATACCCATTCGAACTGTCGCTGCCGACGGCCTATTCGTTCCAGGGCGTTTGCACGTTCGGCTGTCCGACCCCGCCGGTGTTCCCGAACATCACCTCAGTGACGCCCGCTCGAGGGCCGGCCGGGAGCATCAACAAGATCGTGGTGACCGGCACGAACCTGAATCTCGGCACCCGGATCGAGCTTGCGAGCGACGCGAATAACGTGACTGAGGCGACGCCGGTCTCTCTCAGCGCCAACGGCACGGCACTGACCGTGCTTCTCACTACGCAAGGCGTTTCTCCCGGCACCTACGATGTGGTGCAGTTCGGCGTCGGCTATACGGTCGGCACGGCCTCACCCGGTTACCTTCCCGGCGCCTACCAGGTGACCGCGGCTCCGCCGGCTCCGCCTATCGGTACCTTCGTGCCGAGCGGGCCAGCGCGGATCCTCGACACCGGCACCGGCCAGGGCGCCAAGAAGGGCAGCGTGCGGCCACATGGCGTGGTCACCCTCAAGGTGGCCGGTGTCGCCGGCGTACCGGCGACGGGGATCAGCGCGGTCCTGCTGAGCGTGACGGCCGACCAGCCCGTCAGGTCAGGAAGCATCACCGTCTACCCGTACAAGACAGCCCGTCCGCAGGTCACCGACCTCAGCTTCAGCGCGGCCAGGGCAAGCTCTGATCAGGTCATCGTGCGCGTCGTCGACGGGAGGATAGACCTCTACAACGGCTCGACGGGCAGGACCGGGCTAGTCGCCGTGCTGTCCGGTTACTTCACCAGTGCGGGAACGCACGGGTTGCTGACCGCCGTCGGCCCGGCCCGAATCCTGGATACCCGCACCGGTCGCGGCGCGCCCAGGGCGCGCGTCGGCGCGCACCGGACTGTCCGGCTGACGGTCGACGGCGTCGCCGGGGTGCCGAAGAGTGGCGTCAGCGCCGTCGTGCTGAGCGTCACGGCGCGGGACCCCTCGCGCACCGGCGCCTTGACCGCATTCGCTAACGGCAGACCCCGCCCGGCCGCCAGCCAACTCGCCTTCGAAGGCCGGCCAGACCACGTCGGGCCTGATCACCATCCCGGTAGCGGGCGGCAAGGTGGATCTGTACAACGGCTCGTCTGGCGCGGTGGACCTGATTGCTGATGTGACGGCTTACTACTCGGGCAACGGCGCGGCGTTCCAGCCGGTCGGCCCGGCGCGCGTGCTCGATACTCGCACCGGCCTCGGCGGCGCGGGTGTCAGCGTGCTTGCGCACTCCGCGGCCGACCTGAGCCTCAATGATCTGCCCGGTTGGCAGGGCTCGCAGCAGGAGGTCGTGCTGAGCGTTACCGTCCTCGATACGAGGGCAAGCGGATCGCTCTCCGTCTTCTCCGACGGCAGCGGCGTCCCTGCTGACCCGAATCTGGTCTTCGGCGCAGGCAAGCAGGTCACCGTCGAGGTGATAGTCCCGCTGACCGGGCCGACGATCGATTTCTACAACAACTCAGGCCGGACTATCCAGATCCAAGCTGACGTGCAGGGATACGGCGTTCCCCTAGCTTGAGTGAGCGAACGCGGCAGTCAGCTGGCGATGCCGTAGGCGCGATAGATGGTCTGCACCGTGCGATCGCCCTTGACGTCGGTGACGATCGAGCGCAACGCCACGTATCCGCTGGCCGGATCGTGTACGACCGCAATCCAGTTGGCGCCGAGGCGGGAGACTTGGAGGCGCCGCCAACTTCCGCCGCCGTTGAACGACGCGAGCACCTCGATGGTCCGCAGCGCGTGGCTTGTGGTGGCCGAGCCGTCGGCGCCGTTCTTCGCGATGTGAAACTCGATGTCAGTGACCGAGCCCGGTGCGGCCTGATTGCTCATCGACAGCCCGCGCGGATCGTAGCTGGTCACAGTGACCGGGAAGTCGACCGTGTTCCCGGCCGGTGCCACCGGTCTGATGTAGAAATGCCAGGCCACCGTGACCCGCGGCGAGAGGAGCCCGGCCGGCTCGGGGCCGTACGGACTCCAGCGGGCGGCATCGACGTCGAAGTCATACCAGCCTGCCCTGGTTACGGTCCGCTGGAAGAACGTGCGGCCTCGCCACTCGTTCAGGCGCTGCGAAAACAGCGCGTGCCCGCCTCGTTTCAGCGTCGCGACCGCACGTCCGCAGCACTCGTCGTCGCCCTGAAATCCCGGCACGATGAACAAGTCGGAGGCATCGAAACGGAACAGGTTGCCGTCTATCGCGGGCTGGACAGGGGCGGGGCCAGCCACTGCGGCTCCGTAGGTCTGCACGTATCGATGTCGGGCAGCGAGTTTGCGGACGAGGTAGTTGAACCCGTTGAAGTAGGTGTTGCCGCCGCGCAGGGCCTCGGTATCTACCTCGGATGTCCATCTCCCTCGCGTCACATACTGCGTCACGCTGAACGGTTCGGGCAGCTCACCGCCAGTCCGGCCGGCCGAGCAGAGGCTCTGAAAGTAGTTGCCGGGCCCGAGGTTCCACAGGTCGTTGCTCGACGGGTTGACGCCGCTTCGGACTCTGATCGTCAGGCGGGCCAGATCGCTGGCCTGCTGCCGGTAAACCGCGTGGGCAGGGACCCCGTCCGCTGAAGAGCCGGTGATGTCATAGCCGACCCCGCCCGGCGCTGTCCAGCTCGCGAGGTAGGAGAATGCGACGTCATGCGACTTGAACGGCACCGCATACAGGCTGGTTCCACCGCCGCCAAAGGCCGCGATCGGCGTCTCTGCCGCCGTCTCGGTTCCCAAGCACGCGGTGATCGAGTCTGACGCTGGCGCACCCGCCACCCCAGTCAAGGAGATGCGCACTGGCCTGCCTGGTTCGGCATTCATGACGATCGTCCGGCTGCCCGCTATGTGTACCTGGCGGAGCACCAGGGTGTCGCTGCCGGCAGCCTGCACCGAGGCGGCTACCAGGTAGCTGCCGTCCGGGATGCGGATCGCCTTGCCCTGGTACTGATACGACGCCCCGTTAGCCGCCTCAAGAATGGCCGGCTGCCTGGTGATCTTCTGACCGCCGTGGGCCAGCGCGACGATGCTGATCTTCGCCAGCTGAGCCGAGGACGGCGCGGCTGCTGCCGGAATCGCAACGGCGATGGTCGCAACCAGGAGGCTAACCACAGCGAAAAAAGCGCGCGTGAACCTGCGCATCCCAGCCCCCGTTTTGACGAGTCCGATCAAGGTTATATATCGGCATCTTACGGGTCACTCGAGCCATCTTCTATGTCCTGATGACTTGGTCTCTGGCCGCCCAGCCTGCCATTCGAGTGGCGAGCGCCAGGTCGCCGACCTGACGTGCGCGATTCAGCTACGTCAGCGGAGCAGGCGCGGATCACTCCGGCCGCCGTTGACCGGATCCCCAGCCGCGTGGGGTCCGATTAGGATGCCCGGATGATCCTGATACCCGGAGAGTTCGCGCGAAGTACTGTCCGGCGCGAAGGAGAGCCGGGAGCCGCCTGGCTTAGCGAGCTCCCCGTGATGATCGGTGAATTGCTGGAGCGCTGGGAGTGCGTGCCGGACGGGCAGATCATGCACGGCGGCGTCGGCGTTATTGTCCCTGTGCAGCAACGGCCGGCCGAGCAGCCGTGCTGAAGGTGTCGTTCCCGCACCCCGGCAACGTGCACGAGCCCGACGCGTTCGCGGCCTGGGACGGGCGCGGCGCCGTCCTGCTGCACGAGCGAGATGACGGCCGGTTCGCGATGCTGCTCGAGCGAGCCCATGCCGCGACCCTGGCGACGGTAGATGACGACGATGACGAAGTCGCGGTCGTCGCCGGCCGCATCTGCCGCCGTCTGGCCATCCCCGCGCCGGCCGCGCTGCCCAGGCTGAGTGACCAGGCCGATGCCTGGAAGGAGCAGTTGCGCCTGGATGCGGTAGAGGTCCCGCACGGTCTTTCGAGGAACGTGGTCGACGCCGCCGCGGCCACCGTGGACGAGCTCGGGCGGATGCAGCCGGACACCCTCATCCACGGCGACCTCCACGCGAGAAATATCTTGCGCGCCGACCGTGAGCCATGGCTGGCGGTAGATCCGAAGGGGTACGCCGGAGATCCCGCCTACGACGGCGGCACCTTCCTCGCGACCTACCTGGTGAAGCTCATCGTGGCGGACGACCCGCGCAAGGCACTGCACCGCATGCTCGACGTATTCACCGAGGCCGCGCAACTCGACAGGGAACGCACAAGGCGCTGGGCGCAGCTCCGCATCGTCCAGGGTGCGTTCTGGGACCGCCGTCACGGGTTCCGAGCTGCCCGGCCGGGATCACGACCTGAGCAGTTCATCGGGTTCCTCGATGACATGGCTGGCATGCTCACCGAGCCGCCATGACCGGTGGGCGAGATTGATTCTGCCGAGAACGAATCTCGGGCATCCGGCCTGGCCCTGGAGTTAGTTTCGGTGCAGGACCAGCACCAGCGGGAGCGGGCGATGCCACTCACAAGATCGCGCTACGACGGGCATGCCGAGTGGTATGACAGCTGGAACAAGCCGAATGCCGAGCGCAACTCAGCTGAGGTGCGGGCTCTGCTCGGAGCCGGTGACGGACTGTGCCTCGACCTTGGCTGCGGGGGCGGGCTTTATTTCGACGTTCTCGCTGCGACCGGGCGGACAGTCGTCGGGCTGGACGGCTCGGCCGATCAGTTGCGCATCGCACGTCGCCGGTCCCGCCAGATCGTGCAGGGTGACGCGGCTGCCCTGCCGTTTGGCGACCGCAGCTTCGCGACTGTGGTCACGATGTGGATCTCCACCGATGTCGATGACTTTTCGGCTGTGCTGGCGGAGGCCGCGCGGGTCTTGACGCCAGGTGGGCTGCTGATCTTCTGTGGCGCGCACCCCTGCTTCAACGGGCCGCATTCGCAGGGGCTGGACGACGGCGGTGTCGTCGCGCATCCCACCTACCGTCAGGCCGGATGGCACCAGGAAGCGCCATGGTGGGGCGCCTATATCCGCAGCCGAGTCGGCATGCGCCATCACCCGCTGGCTGAACTGCTCAGCGCGTTTGCCAGCAACGGACTCGTGATGGAGCACGTGGCCGAGCTAGGCGAGCGCCCGATCCCGGTCAGCCTCGCCATCCGCGCTCGCAAGCCGGCCGAACTACCCTCGTGCGGCTGCCGCCCGGACGGGGCCTCGGACGACGTCGAGCACTGACCGCAGCCGAGTTTGGCTCACAGCGGAGTGCTGTGGTCGTCCGCTTCGCCCGGCCGCGGTGGCAGAGTCGGGTAGTCGAGCACGGGATACAGGCCGACAGCAAAGCCGTAGGAGGTCTGACCGGCCCGCGGGAGCCGGTCGAAGTCATGGATAGCTTTGCTGATGATGTGCCAGAACTCCGCTGCCCGGTCCTCGGGTATGCGTGCATGCCGGATGAAGGACCGCAGCTGACCGGTCTCGTAGGCAGTGGCGGACTCCCTCGCCGCGATCTCGAAATCGTTGAAGTCGGGCGGAAGTGCGTCGCCTTTCGCCGGGCGGCCGAGACTGACGTAAAACATCCGCGCGGTGCGGCCGTAAAAGCTCTCCTCGATCGCTCTGACGCGCCTGGTCCGCACCACCCGCAGCAGTCCGGCCCTGGTCAAGACGCCGACGTGGTAGGCAACGGTGCTCTTGGGGCGCTTGACCGCAATGGCCAGCTCGGTCACGGTCGCGGCGCGCTCATGCAGCAGGCCGAGGATGGTCGTGCGGAGCGGATCGCTGAGCGCACGGGCGTGCTGCGCGCTGGTGAGCTCGATGGTGTCGGCCAGCTCATAGTCAGGTACCGGGTTGCTCGACATAGTGCGAATAGACTAACGTCATCGAACGTCCGAGTTATTTGGATCGTTAGTCGTCGAAAGCGAGCGGGCCATGGCCGAGATTCTGCTGTACCACCACGCCCAGGGGCTCACCACAGGAGTGGCGTCCTTCGCGTCCGAGCTGCGTCGGGCCGGTCACACCGTCCACGTGCCCGACCTGTATGACGGGCATACCTTCGCCGCGCTGGATGAGGGTCTTGCTTACCTGCAGCAGACCGGGTCCGACACGGTCTTGGAACGCGCGGTAGCCGCAGCCGAGGGCCTCAGCGGGGCGCTCGTCTACGCGGGATTCTCGCTCGGCGTGATGCCCGCGCAGCAGCTGGCCCAGACCCGCGACGGAGCCAGGGGCGCACTGCTCTTCCACGCGTGTGTCCCCCCGTCCGAATTCGGCGGCGCCTGGCCGTCGAACGTTCCCGTCCAGGTCCACGGGATGGACGGCGACCCGTTCTTCGCCGACGAAGGCGACCTCGACGCAGCGCGCGCGCTGGTCCATTCCGCCGAGCATGCCGAACTGTTCCTGTATCCCGGCAAGGAGCACCTGTTCGCTGACTCCTCGCTGCCGTCCTACGACGAGGCTGCGAGCAACCTGCTCACTCGCCGGGTCCTCGACTTCCTGCACGGAATCCGGTGAGCGCCAGCTAGTCGGCCCGGAACGGCCCGGCACGGGCGGCTGCCGGTGCGTGGTGATGGGCGGGTGACGATGACATGACGATCTACGTCTATAAGCTGCGCGGTCTCAATCCATTCGGTCCCAAGGGGACGTACATGGTCCCCTGGTTCGGACTGACCGCGGACACCGAGGAGGAACTGCATCCGTTCGCGGAAAGGCTCGGCCTCTATCGTCACTTCTACCGCCCGCCGGCCCCAGCCGGACCGCAGCACGTTCCAGGTGTGGGGCACTACGATCTCGACCAGGGCGAACGTGACCGCGCGGTCGCCGGCGGAGCGCAAGCGGTCAGAATCCGCAAGCTCGACAAGTCGCGCAAGCCGTGAGTCGGCGAGCTGAGGCATAAGCTTCGGTCACTGGGCCCGGCGGCCGTATCCGGCCAGGCGGCCGCTGCATCCGGCCCGGTTGCCGGCGGCGGGTACAGGGGCGTCAGCGAAGACAGGGGACCATGATGACCGGGGACGAGCGAAGCGAGGAAATGCCTGCGGGTCCTCGGACGAACGCCGAGCTTGACGGCAGCGGGGAGCAGGAGATCTTCGGCGCGGCTGCGCCGCCGGCTCCCGCATGGGGGGACGGGCAGCAGACGCAGAGTTACTCTGCCGCCATCCGCCGCCGGCGGCTGCGGTATGCGCTCACCGCGGCAACGGCCGTCGTCGTCGTAACCGCGGCCGCGGTAGCGCTGGACGCGGCCACGTCGGGCTCTCGACCGCGTCAGGTCATCGCCAGGCTGACGGCGCAGCAGGTCGTCGAACGGGCATCGCAGCAGCAACAGGCGCTCAGGACGTTCGCTGCGACGTTCAGCGAGAGCGTCACAGGCGCGGCCTCGGCCAGCATCAGCGGCAGCATGCAGATGCAGCGCAAGCCGCTACTCATGGCCATGAGCCTCACCGAGAATGCGGCCGGACGCACGGTGCCGCTCGCCGCGCTAGTCACTCGCGACGATATGTACCTGAAATTGCCTGCCTCGTTTGGCGTGCCGAAGAAGATCGCAGCTAAATGGATCAAGCTCCCGCTGGCCGGCCTGGATCCTTCCTCGTCGCTCGCGGAAATCCAGCATGAGCTGGATTCGGAGAATCCGGCCGTGCAGACCGCGGCGCTGACAGCGGCCGAGCACCTGCGCGAGGTAGGAAGCCAGGTCGTGGACGGCGTACCGACCACAGAGTACGCGGGCTCGATCTCGCCTGCCGCCGCCGCGAAACAGGTCCCCGCCGACGAGCGTGCGCAACTGGCACCGGAGTTCCGGCAGATCACCGGCGACATCACGTGCTCTGTCTGGATCGATGGGCACGGCTACGTGCGAAAGCTCGTCGAAACCGAGCAGGTAGCCGGGTCCAGGCTGACCACGACCTTCTTGCTCGATTCGTTCAACCAGCCGGTCAACGTCACCGTCCCGCCGGCGAGCAAGATCTACTCAATTCCGCTCAGCGCGCTGAACGGATGACAATCTGGCCGGAGCGGCCGGAGCGGCCGGAGCGGCCGGAGCAGCCGGAGCGGCCGGCCTGCGCGCAGTCAGCCAGCCGGCTCGAGCAGAACTTTGACCGCGCCGGTACGCCGGGAGTTCTTGACGGTCAGCACCGCCTCGTCCCAGCGCTCGAGCGGGAAACGGTGCGTGATGACAGGCGTCAGGTCGAGGCCGTCGGCCACGAAGTCGAAATAGTGCTCCATCGAGTGCTTGGTGACGCCGCCGACGTCCTCCAGGCCGAATCCGTTCGATCCGATGACGCGCAGTTCCTTGAAGTACAACGGCGTCCATTCGAACCGCTTCGGCGGCTCGACGCCAGAGATGATCAGCGTGCCGCCGGTAGCGAGCAGCCGGAGAGAAGTCTCGACGGTTTCGACCGAGCCGATCGTGTCGTAGACCACGGCCGGGCCGTCCTGCAGCCAGTCGCGCTTGCTCCACGGCTCAAGGGGCCGGGTGCCGACCCGGCGCGCCACCTGCGCAACGAGTTCGTTCGGCAGGCTGGAGAGCGCGGCGTGCGCGCCGAAGCGGGTCGCGAGTTCAGCTCTGGCACCCGGGCGCGTCGCTGCCCATACCTCCGCCGCGGGATACAGGTGGCGCAGCAAGGCGATCGCCGCGAACGCGAGCGTTCCGGAGCCGTAGACGAGAACGGCCCGGCCGTCGGCGGGCGGCGCGAGCAGGATCGACCGCAGGGACACGCTGACCGGATCGGCTAGCACGGCGGCCTCGTCCGAGATGCCGTCCGGGATGGCGAATAGCTGCGAGACGTGCGCGCCGAAGCGCTCCGCGTGCGCGCCGGCGGCGCCCGCGCAGTTGCCGAGGTGAATCGACACGGGCAGGTTCCCAGCGCGGAAATTTCGGCACCACGGGTAACGACCGGTCGCGCACGCCTGGCACGGCGGGTCGATGCCGCGCGGGGCGCACGACAGCCACGGGTTGAGCACGACGCGCTCGCCATTGTCCGCGCGGCGGCCCACGACCTCGTGACCGAGCACGTGCGGGAACGACACCAGCGCGGTCAGCGGGTTGTCGCGGGCGCCGTTGAGCAGGATCTGCTTCACGTCGGAGCCGCACAGGCCGGAGAACGTCGTGTTGACCCTGACCCAGTCGTCGCCGGGCAGCGGCAATTCGGCGACGTCCTCGAGGCGGACGGGTGCGAAGCGCGACACGTAAGCGCGCTGATCAATGCGGCCGCTGATGGCTGAGGCTGCCTCGCGCGCGTAACTATGGCGGAACACGAGTGCCTTCACGTCGACTCTCCTAGGCCGGGCAACCCAACGTACCAAGACGATCACCCAGCGGCCGCAATCCGGCATAAACCATTCGGAACGGCGGTACGGCCGCTCGGCTCACCAGCGCCAGGAGATCCAGCTATCCCTCGCGCGGCTGTCACGCCCGATGTCTGCACGTCCTGATAAGACTGACCAGTGACCGACTACGCGGACTTGCCTGGCGGCCTGCGCCTCCGCCTGCGGTCGTGGACGGCAGGCGATCTCGGCCTCATGGCGTCGCTCAATACGCCTCTGATGACCGATCACCTTGGCGGGCCGGAGAGCGAGGAGAAGATCCGCGGCCGGCTTCGCAGCTATATCACCGAGCCGGGCGACGGCCGCGAAGCCGAAGGCGCCATGTACGTCATCGAGGTGACCAACGGCGGTCTGACCGACCCGGCCAGCGTCGGAAGCATCGGTTTCTGGCCGCTGCGGTGGGCCGGCCAGAACATCTGCGAGACGGGCTGGGCGGTGCTGCCGGCGCTATCAGGGTCTCGGCATCGCGAGCGCCGCGGCCGCACTGGTCATCGCCAGGGCACAGGCAGCGGGGCTGGCCCCGACGCTGCACGCGTTCCCGGCCGTTGACCATCCGGCATCCAACGCCGTGTGCCGCAAATCGGGATTCACCCTGGTCGGCCCGGCCGAGTTCGAGTATCCGAAGGGCCATCTGATGCAGGTCAACGACTGGAGCATTCCGACCTGAGCCAGCCGGCCATGACCCGGCCGCGCCGTTCGGGCCGCCGGGCCTCGTGGCGGTCGTCTGGCGACACGCAGCCGGCAGACGGCAGTACCGCCAAGGATCGAGGCAGCCAGCATGACCGAATACGTCCACTATCAATGGCGCGCGGATGCTACCGACGCGGAACTCGTCGCGCTCGTCGAAGCGCACGGTGGCCACTCAGAACCGGGCTGGTGGGATCAGATCAGGCCACACAGCCTGGGCTGGGTCACGGCGCGGCTGGCCGACGGAGCCCTGATCGGCTTCGTGAACGTGGCCTCTGACGGCGGCGACCACGCTTTCCTGATCGACACCAAGGTGGCCAGCTCCCACCAGCGGCAGGGCATCGCGACCGCGCTGGTCGCGGAGGCCGTCAGGCAGGCCAGGGCCGCAGGCTGCGAGTGGATCCACGTGGATTTCGTGGAGAACCTCGCGCCGTTCTACTTCGGCGCTTGCGGCTTCCGCCCGACGCCGGCCGGGCTCATCCACTTGAAGTCGGTGACCTGACCGCCGGGCGCGGCAGGACCGGTCAGGCCTTGGCGCTGATCCTGGTGCCCAGCTCTGCGCCTTCGCAGATCTGCCGCATGACGCCAACGGCCGCGACGTCGAACACATGCATGGTCAGCGACTGCTCATTGGCCAGGACGAAAGCACTGGTATCCATGACCCGCACCCCGGTGGCGATCGCCTCGTCGTAGGTCAGGTGCTCATACCGCCGGGCGTCAGGGTTGGTCTTCGGGTCACTGTCGTACACGCCGTCGACGCCGCGCTTGGCTACCAGGAGCGCATCCATGTCCAGCTCGAGCGAGCGCTGCACAGCCGGGTAGTCGGTGGTCACGTACGGCTGGCCGATGCCACCGGCCAAGATCACGATCGACCCGTGGTCCAGGTGCCGGATGGCCCGCAGCCGGATGAACGGCTCGGCCACGCTTTGCATCGGCACGGCGGTCATCACCCGCACGTCATTCTTCGTCCTGGCGGTCAGCACGCCGCGCAGCATCAGCGCGTTCATCACCGTGCCCAGCATGCCGATGTTGTCAGCCTCGGCCCGGCTGATACCCCATCCGTCGGCCATCCGGCCGCGGAAATAGTTGCCGCCGCCGACGACCACGGCGACTTGCACCCCCAGGTCGTGCAGAGACATGACCTCGTCGGCGACCCTCGACAGGCTGGCAGGATCGACACCGGAACCGGCCTCTCCGGCCAGCGCCTCACCGCTGAGCTTGACAAGGACCCTGTTGTAACGCGGCAATGACCTGGCCTTTCTCCCGGCCGCCCGGCAGGCGGCGCCCTGCCAGAGTATCGGCGATAGAACCCGGCTAACCCTGGGAACGTGGTTCGCGGCGGACGATGTCGGCCGGGCGGCTCGGGCCAGACGGCACGCCAGGAGCGGTCACCGGCGTGGCGCTCAGCCGCGGGGCGCGAAATAGATGATCGCCACTCCGGCCAGCACGACGCCCGCGCCGATTGCGTCGAAGCGGTCGGGGCGAGCGCCGTCGACACCCCAGCCCCACAGCAGCGACGCCACCACGAAGACACCACCGTAGGCCGCATAAATGCGGCCGAAATCATGGCTGCGCTGGAGCGTCGGGATGATGCCGTAGATCACCAGAATGATGCCCCCGAGCACCCCGAGAACCAGCGGGGCGCCCTCCCTGAGCCATCTCCAGATCAGGTAGCCGCCGCCGATCTCGGCGAGGCCGGCCGCGATGAAGAGTCCGATCGATCGGGCAATGGTCATGCGCCGATTCTTGCGGCCGGCCGGTCAGGCCAGCTAGGCCGGGCCTGACTGAGTCCGGCTATCGTCGCTCTGCGCCGATGATCTGATCGGGGCCTGGCCAGCCGCGGGTCAGACCGCAGTCGCTGACCGCGATTCCTGCCGGGCAGGGCGGATGAGCCACGCGCTGAGGCCGAGCGCGCTGATGACGATGGCCATCGGCAGGATCGTGTCCGGGCCGGCGACCCCGACCAGCGGGGCCGCGATCGCGCCGATGGCGAACTGCGCAGACCCGATGAGGGCAGCGGCACTCCCGGCCCGGTCGGCGTGGCTGGCGAGGCCAAGCGCCGTGCCGTTCGGCAGCACGAAGCCGATGCTGGCGACCACGAGGAACAGCGCAGGCAACAGCAACGGCAGGCCTGCCCCGGTCAGCGCGGCGACGAGCACGAGTACGCCGCCGGCGGCCGAGCCAGCCAGGCCGGCCGCGAACAGCACCGGCAGCGACACCCGGCCGAGCAGCCGCCCCGACAGCTGGCCTGCGGCGATGATGCCGGCTCCGTTGGTGGCGAAGATCACGCTGAACAGCTGCGGCGAGATGCCGAACTTGGCCTGCAAGACAAAGGACGACCCGGAGATGTAGGCGAACATCGCGCCGAAGGCCAGTCCGGTAGCCAGCGCGAACCTGCCGAAACTCAGGTCGGCGAGGAGCGTGCGAGCGTCCTGCGCAACCGCGGTCAGCCCGCCCGTCCTGCGCCTGGCCGGCGGCCAGGTCTCCGGCAGCCAGCGCGCGCAGACGAGCAGCAGCACCAGACCGATCAGGGCGAGCACGACAAACACGCCCCGCCAGTCGGTGACCCGCAGCAGCTGAGCCCCGATGACCGGCGCGGCAATCGGCGCGACGCCGTTGACCAGCAGCATGTAGGAGTAGAACCTGGCCAGGTCGTCGCCGGCGTACAGGTCACGGACCACCGCTCTGGCGATGACAATGCCAGCGGCGCCGGCGAAACCCTGCAGCAGCCGCAGGCCGAGCAGAACCCAGACGTCGGGTGCCACGACGCACGCTGCCGACGCCACGGCGTAGGCGGCGACGCCGGCCAGCAGCGGCATCCGGCGGCCGCGGGCGTCGCTGACCGGCCCGGCCAGCAACTGGCCGGCCGCCAGTCCGATCAGGCAGCCAGTCAGCGTTAGCTGCGCGGCGGAGGTCGAGGCGTGCAGGCCGCGGGCCATGGCCGGAAGGGCCGGCAGGTACATGTCGATGGACAAGGGGCCGAACGCGGACAGCGAACCGAGGATCAGGACGAGCCGGCGGTTGCTGGGCTCGCCGCCGGTCACCAGAGTGGGCCGGTCACGCGCTGTTGCCCGGCTGGCCGGGGCCGGCCCGGCGGCCAGGTGCCTGGCCAGGAACGCGCAGGCGCGCGGGAGGGCGTCCGCGCGGTTGGCGCGCTTGGCCAGCCCGTGACCCTCATCGCCGTAGACGACAAGCTCGCACTCCCGGCCGCGCCTGGTCAGCGCCGCGTGGATCTGCTCGGCCTCAGTGAGCGGGACCCGCGGGTCGTTCGCGCCGTGGATGATGAACAGCGGCGCGACGATGTCGTCAATCCGCGTCAGCGGCGACGCTGCCTGCAGGAACTCGCGGTCGCTGGCCAGCGTGCCGTACTCCCGCTCGCGGTAGGCACGGCGGTAGGCCGAGGTGTTCTCGAGGAACGTGACCAGCGAGGCGATGCCGACTATGTCGATGCCGGCTGCCCAGAGTTCCGGCTGGAAGGCCAGGCCAGCCAGCACCATGTAGCCGCCGTAGGAGCCACCGAACAAGCCAGCCCTGCGCGGATCGAGGCCGAGTTCGGGCAGGTGGGCGTGCAGCGCAGCCATGTCGGCCACCGAGTCAAGCCGGCGCGGGCCGTCGTCGGCGGTGTACCAGCGCTTGCCGTAGCCGGTCGAGCCGCGGACATTCGGTACCAGCACCGCGTGCCCGGCCGCGGCCAGAACCTGCACCTCAAGATCGAAGCTCTGCCTGGCCTGACCCTCGGGACCGCCGTGCACAACCAGGACGGCAGAACCGGCGACGGCGCTCGTCTGCGTGCCGGGCGCGGGCCGGTAGACCAGGCAGGGGATGGCCTGCCCGTCGGGGGTTGGCACCTTGTGCTGCTCCGGCCGCACGGGCTGGCCGCCTCCGAATCCGGCGGCTGACCGGGTGAGCAGCCGCGGTGGCGGGCTCGCCGGTACCCGTCCGGCCGGGCACAGCAGGACGTCGGAGGGTACCTCGTCGCCGGTGAAGGTCAGGGCCACGGCTGATGAGTTCGGCGCCCAGGCGGGAGCGCGCCAGAAGACGCCGCAGCCAGTGGCAGGCAACTCCAGATGGCGCTGCCACGCACCGGTCGCCGGGTCATGCAGGGCCAGGTCCGATGCCCCGTTGTTGTTCCGCTCCACCAGCAGCGTGTTGCCGTCGGGGGAGAGCCAGCCGGACAGGTCGTATCCCTCGTCCGTGATCAGCCAGTCCTGGTCGCCGGTCGCCAGGTCGCGCTTGACGATGCCGGTGAATTCTCTGTCGTTGTTCGAGCTGAAGTACAGCGTCATCCCGTCGGGCGAGAAACTCAGCGAATGATTCATCGCGGGAGCGTCAGCCGGCGTGATCTCAGTCAGCCGCTCGCGGCCCGGTCTGGCGGTCAGGTCGACAAGGGCCACGTGCTCGGCGTTGGCGGTCACCGCAGACGAAACTGTCAGCGCCAGCCACCGGCCGTCCGCGGACAGCACAGCCTCGTCGTAATGCCGGTCGCCGAGCTGCAGGGCCCGTTCCTCGCCGCTGGCCAGGTCCCTGATCACCGGGTCAAAGTCGACCCCGTTCCGCCGGTTCGTCAGGTAGCAGATCCGGCCAGGCCGCACGTCGCTGAGCGTGTGCATGTACCGCGGATCACGGACCAGCGGCTCAAGATCGTCCAGGCCGGCTGGCCGGGCGGCGGGCACCGGCAGCCGGAGCACCGAGATCTGGTGCAGCTCGTTCCCGCCCTCATCGTGCGAGACGAGCACGGCGCGCTGGCCCGGCAGGTATCGGCCTGCGCACGGGCCTGGCAACGCGGTGAGCGGGTTGTGACTGCCGTCAGGCTGGATCTCGATCAGCTGCGTGCTGCCGCTATCGTCACTGCCGGCCAGTACGCGGCCAGCCTCGTCGACGTCGAATACCTGGTAGAGCCGGATGTCCAGGAGCGTGGTCAGATCGAGTCCCATGCCGGCACAATCTCACGAAATTGCTCAGACCGCGCCCTGGTGCGGACCGTGGCCGGTCAGTCTGGCCCTGGCCCACAGGATCGCGTTCGGCAGGAACGAGCCGAGCACCCCGCACGTCGAGCTGATCAGGACGATGTTGCCGGCACCGCCGTCGCCGATGTGGTGCCCGAACCAGGCGCCGAGCGCGGCGCACGCCAGCACCGTGCCGATAATCCAGGGGGTCAATCGCCGCAGCCGCACGCACACATCCTGGCATCCCCGGCTCGGCCCGGCCACTCCGGATCCCTACGCTGGGGTCATGGCCCCTGACAGTAGTGCTCCCGCGCCGGGCCGGGCCCGCGCGCTGCTCGACCAGTTCCCCGTCATCGACGGTCACAATGATCTTGCCTGGGCGCTGCGCGCTGCCGGATCGCTGGACCCAGCCAAGACCGACATCGCGGCCCCCGTGGAATTCCTGCATACAGACCTGCCCCGGCTGTTCTCCGGCGGCGTGGGTGGTCAGTTCTGGTCCGTCTACGTGCCGGCTGAGCTGCAGGGCGAGGCCGCAGTCACCGCCACGCTTGAGCAGATTGACCTGGTCAGGCAGCTGGCGGCTCGCTACCCAGAAGCGCTTGAGCTCGCCTTCACCGCCGCCGACGTGCAGCGGATCATGGCTGCCGGGCGGATCGCCTCGCTGCTGGGGGCCGAGGGCGGTCATTCCATCGCTAGTTCGATGGGCACCCTGCGGGCGATGTACCACCTCGGCGTCCGGTACATGACGCTCACCCATAACCTCAACCTGCCGTGGGCCGACTCGGCTACCGACGAGCCTGCCGTGGGCGGGCTTACCGCCTTCGGCCGCGAAGTGGTCAGGGAAATGCAGCGGCTGGGGATGCTCGTTGACCTGTCGCATGTTGCTGCCACCACGATGAACGACGCGCTCGACACGGCCGAGGCGCCTGTCATTTTCTCGCACTCCTCGGCGCGCGCGGTCTGTGATCACCCGCGGAACGTGCCGGATACCGTGCTGGCCAGGCTGGCAGGCAACGGCGGCGTGTGCATGATCACATTCGTGCCCGCGTTCGTCTCGCAGCGATGCAGGGACTGGGAGCTGGAACTCAGGCAGGAGATGGACAGGCAGCACCTGGACCGCGGGGATGTGGCCGCCCGCCGCCGGGTCACAGACGAGTGGACGGTCGCTCACCCGCGGCCAGGCGCGACGCTAGCCGATGTCGTGGCGCACGCGGAGCACGTCCGCGAGGTGGCCGGCGTCGACCACATCGGCGTCGGCGGCGACTATGACGGCGTCGACGCGCTGCCAGCCGGCCTGGAAGATGTGTCCTGCTACCCGGCCCTGATCGGCGCGCTGCTGGACCGCGGCTGGTCTGACGCCGATTGCGGCAAGCTCACCAGCGGCAACCTGCTGCGGGTCCTGACCGACGCAGAAGTTGCGGCGAGCCTCATCCGGACCAGCAGGCCGCCGTCCGCCGCGAGGATCGAGGACCTGGACAGCGCGCCAGCTGGCCCCTGACTCAGCTGAAATGCGTATGCGGCTGCCGCTGCTGCACTCCGTCGACGAAGACGTCTACCTTCTCGTCGTAGAAGCAGCCGAGGCCGGCGATCTTCTGGCTCTCCGGCAGCGGCGTGCGGTAGATCCAGACGATGTCCTTGTGCAGCGGGCCGCTGCCGGTGTCCACCGACCAGTAGGCTGCCGTGCCCTTGTACGGGCAGTGCGACTGCGTGCCTGACGACCGCAGCAGGTCAGTCCTGATATCGGTGAGCGGCAGGTAATACCGCGGTGGCAGGCCGGTCTCGAACAGGATCCGCGGGCTGGCGGATTCGGCTACCGTCACGCCGTCGATCTCGATCCTGACGTGCCGGGAACTGGCCAGGATGTCGACCCTGGTGTGCGGGTCGCGGGCATGGGTGTAGACCGGTTCGTCCTCCTCTAGCCATTCGCCCATCGCGGTCCACTCGAAACGCACGGCGTCGTGCAACTGCCTGGCCGGACTGGCCGGGAACTTCCTGGCGGCGAACTCGGCCTCGCTCCCGCCGGGTACCTTGACCGTATAGAGCTCGGCCACGCCGAGGTGCTCACCGTCCGCCGTCCCCACCGGGATGAGCTTGGCCACACGTCGCTGGCGGGCACATAGTAGGTCGGGTAGTACGGCACCTCCCAGACCAGCAGCGGCGCCGTCGTGTCGGCTACGAGTTCCCCCGCCAGCAGGATCCGCAGCCGCTTGCGGCCGTGCTCCACCCTGACATCGCCTGTTGCGGTCATCTCCGCCTCCTGATCTCTGCTCCTTGGCAACAGCATGAACCGGTTCAGCAATGTTCCCGCAGGTGGCCTCCGGGTAGCGTCTTGGTATGCGACTTGGCGTGCTGGACGTCGGATCGAACACTGTTCACCTCCTGGTCGTCGATGCCCACCAGGGCGGGCGGCCGCTGCCGGCGTTCTCGCACAAGGCTGAGCTGCGGCTGGGCGAGCATCTCGACGAGGCCAACCGGCTGACCGAGGAGTGCGCGACCCAGCTGCGTGAGTTCGTGCAAGAGGCGTTGCGGATCGGTGAGGACAAGGGCGTGCACGAGATGCTCGCGTTCGCCACCTCCGCGGTCCGCGATGCCGCCAACGGAGACGAGCTGCTCGCCAGGATCGAGGCCGAGACCCAGGTCGCCATCAAAGTGCTGCCTGGAACTGACGAGGCCGGCTGACGTTCCTGGCGGCCAGGCGCTGGTTCGGCTGGTCCTCGGGGCGGCTGCTGCTGCTCGACATCGGCGGCGGTTCGCTGGAGATCGCGTCCGGCCATGACGAGGAACCAGAGACGGCGGTGTCGCTGCCGCTTGGCGCCGGGCGGCTGACCCGCGACTGGCTGCCCGGCAATCCGCCGTCGGCGCAAGACATCAGGAAGCTGCGCAGGTACGTGCGGGCCGAGATCGCCACCACCGCCGGTGCACTGCTGCGGGACGGCGCGACCAACCACGCGGTGGCGACGTCCAAGACGTTCCGCCAGCTGGCCAGGATTGCCGGCGCTGCCCCGTCCAGCGATGGTCAGTATGTCAAGCGCGTACTCAAGCACACCGATGTCACCGCGCTCGCGGAACGGCTGCCGCAGCTGAGCGTGGCCGAGCGCGAGGAACTACCAGGCGTCTCCGAGGGCCGCGCCCATCAGCTGGCGGCCGGCGCCATCGTGGCGGATGCCGCGATGGACCTGTTCGGCCTGCCGGCCCTGGAGATCTGCCCGTGGGCACTGCGTGAGGGCGTGATCCTGCGCCAGCTGGACACCCTGCCGAGCTGACGCCGCCGGCCCTACCTCGTGCCGCAGGCGCGCCCCACCCAGTCGGAAGCGCGCTCGACCACGCCGCAGCTGGGCCGGGCGTTAGTCGCGGACGACCTTCAGGCCGGCGGCGGTGTCGTCGCTGTCGGCCTTGTCGCGCGCAGCCGCGGCCTGCGGGCCGTTCTGCGGCTGGCCGTTCCCCGGTCCCTGCTGCCTGGCATTGCCGTTGCCCTGACCCTGCTGGCCGGGCTGCGCCGCCGGCTGCCCCGCCTGGCCAGGCTGAGCCGGACGGTTCGCGGTCGAGCAGGGCCGGCTGGCCATCTGCGCTGGCCGGCCGCGCTGGCGTGCCTGCCCTCGGCCGCTGCTGCAGCCTGGCGGCCGTTCGCCGGGCCGCGGCCAGCGGGCTGCGGATCGGCGCTGCCCGCGCTGCCGCTACCGGTACTGGCCGCCACGGCCCTGGCCACTTCGTCCTCGAGCGAGCCGCGGTCCGCTTCGCCAGCTACCAGGGTGGTGACTACGTCGCGGATCTCGGTCAGCCGGCGTATCGCCTCGGTGTGCCGGGACATGAGCAGGTTCAGCCGGCGCTCGGCGCCGTCATGAATGGCTGTGGCGCGCGCGGTGGCCTCGTCGAGTTGCTGCTTTGCCTGGCTCTTGGCGGTGCTGACCGCTGTCTCCGCCTGCTTGGAAGCGTCGGCAATCAACTGCTGCGCCTCGGTGTGGGCGCCCTTGCGGTGCTCGCTCCGCCTCGCTCTTCGCCGTCGCGACGGTGCTGTCCGCCTGCTCCTGCGCGGCGCTCAGCATCCGCTCGGCCTGCTCGTGCGCCTCGGCCCGGCTTCGGTCGGTCTCGGCCTTGACGTCACCGCGCAGTTTGCCGGTCTCCTCTTGCGCCGCGGTGCGCAGTTTGGCGATCTCATCCTCGGCCCTGGTGCGCTGTGACTGGGCCTCGTCGTCGGCGAGCTTGAGGATCTGGCCGATGCGCTCGCTGATCTCCTCGTGCGGCGGCCTGCCGTTCGAGCGGGCCGCGGACAGTTCAAGCCTCAGCCGCTCGAGCTCGTCCAGCGCCTGGGACAGCCGGTCCTCAAGATCGCGCTTGCCATCTTCCAGCAGGCGCATGTTCAGCCGCATGGCAGCCACGGTCTCGTCGACTTCGCGACGGTTGTAGCCGCGCATTTCGGCTCTGAACTGGTCTTCGTGGCCCAAATCAGCGGAGAGGTGGGTTTGCTCGCTCATGTATCACCCATCTGGTCATTCGGGCAGCAGCGGCCTGGCCCGGATGGCTGGCCGGGCGGTCACGGGAACTGCGCAACTATTGCTGGCCCTCGCCCGCCGGAGGGCAGCGGGAACAGCGGCCGCCGCACGCGCGCGAGAGTTATGAGATGTCGGCATGACTCTGTCCCTAAGCTTCCCTGACCGCAACCGAAACAGTGGTTTGTGCCTATTTATCTCTCTTGTCTTGGCAGTCTGCCCAGGACGGCTCTTCCCGGCACGGATCGCGAGAGGAGGCGCGCGGCGGACACGCTGTCCGGCTGGCACAATCGCTGGCGAGCCGCCCGGCCGAGGGCGGCGTCGCGCACCGGGAGTGGCGCATCGGGCAGGGTTGCCCCCACGACCGGTGCGCTACCGCAGCAGGCAGGGGCCAGACGTGACGCATACTTCCCGCTTGGTTGGCTCGCTCGGTGCTGCCACCCCCGACATTCACCCCGAGGCCTGGGTAGCTCCGGGCGCGGTAGTGGTGGGCCGCGTCACCCTCGGGCGGGCCGCGTCGGTCTGGTACGGCGCAGTGCTGCGGGCCGACGATGACGACATCATTGTCGGACCCGACTGCAACATCCAGGACCTGTGCTGCCTGCATTGCGATGCTGGCCAGCCCGTCGTACTCGAAGAGCGCGTCAGCCTCGGTCACCACGCCACCGTGCACGGCGCGTACGTGGCGGCCGGCGCGCTGATCGGCATCGGCGCTGTCGTGCTCGGCGGCGCGCGCATCGGGGCCGGCACACTGGTAGCCGCGGGGACCGTCGTGCTTCCCGGCACCAGCCTGCCGGCCGGCGTGCTCGCCGCCGGCGTGCCCTGCCGGATCGTCCGCGACCTCACCGATACCGACCGGCAGGTGTTCGCAGAAACGCCTGAGCACTATGTGCAGCGTGCCAGGCGGCACCGGACCGCCGCGTGGGCCGCCGACGAATGAGCGGCACCTGGCCGCCGCCCGGACTGCCGGCGACCGAGCCATACCCGGCCGGGTGGGTGGTACGGGAAATGGCTCTGATGAGTCATGCGCTAGCGCAGCGGCGCCGTTAGCCTGAGTTCCGAGGACAGATCTGGCTCGGGACTGGAGGTGGACGTGCTGCGCGACGACGTCGACCTTCGCTTCCACGACCAGGTGGCACTGGACGAGATCGAGCTCTACTCCGAGGTGCTGGGCGCTGTCGCGGCTGCGAACCGGCCGCTGACCCAGGAGGAAATCGACGAGGTGCTCGGGCTGCACAAGCCGCCCTCGGCCGGCGACGTAGCGGCTAACTGAGCTCGCCGCTGGCGAACATCACGTCGGTGTCCCAGTGCGTGAAGCCCAGCGATTCATACAGGCCGATCGCGCCGGCATTGGTCTCGTCGACATAGAGCATGACCTGCGACAGTCCTTTGCCGCGCAGATAGCGCAGCCCGATGAGCGTCAGCGTGCGGCCGAGGCCGGTGCCGCGCGCGGCCGGGTCGACGCCGACGACGTACACCTCGCCGATCGGCTCGTGGCCGTGACCGCCCTGAGCTTGCCCTTCATTGTTGTGCTCGCTCGCCGTCCCGCCGTGAATCTTGGTCCAGTGGAAACCCACAAGCTGCGCGTCGCGCTCGGCCAGGAAGAAGCCGTCGGCATCAAACCACGGCTCGCGTTCGCGTAGCTCCAGATCCTCTCTGGTCCAGGCGCCCTGCTCTGGGTGGCGGGCGAACGCGCGGTGATTCAGGCTGACCCAGGCGTCCTCGTCCTGACCGACGACGAACGTCCGCACGCTCACGCCGGGAGCCAGTAGCGGGCGGCCGATGCGAGTCTGCAGGGACCTGCGCATCTGCCACAGCGCCCGGCTGCGGGTCAGGCCCGCCGCGGCGGCGAGCCTGGCCGCGGCCGGCAACTCGCCGTGCGCCCAGAGGCGCAAGGCGGGACCGGCCTCCGCCACCAGCGCCTGGCCGAGACGCAGGCCGAGGCCGCGCCGGCGGGCGTCAGGGTGGATGACCATCTCGCCCGCCGGGCCCTCGACCGGGTCGGTGGGGTCGAGATGCCCGTAGCCCGCGAGCGTGCCGTGGTCGAACAGCAACACGTTCTTGGCCCGCGGATCGCCGCCATAGCGCAGGTGCAGCATGACGTGTTCAGAGAGCGGGCTGACGCCGTCCTCCTCGGCAGCGCGCTGGACCAGGTCAAGGACGCGGTGGGCATCTGGTGCCGACAGCGGGCCGCTGACCCGGATCTCGGCCGCGCTACCAGTCGGCACGTGCACGAGTTGGCTGCGAGCCTGCCGGACCGTCCTGCGCGTGCTCCGACCGCGGCGGTGGAGCCGCCGCGCCGTAGGCGTAGCCAGGTTCTGCGCCAGGCGGGCTGCCGTTGCCGCGGGCGTCCGCGTTCCCGTCTTGCGCACGCGCGCCGCTCCGCGGCGTGCCGGGGCCGGCGTCCGCACTATCACCGGTGGCGGCGGGGCCGCCGGTGGCGGCGGGGCCGCCGCCCTTGACCGGCACGAAGCGGTATCCGACATTGCGTACGGTGCCGATCAGTGCTTCGTTATCGGCGCCGAGCTTGGCGCGCAGGCGCCTGACGTGCACGTCCACCGTTCTGGTGCCGCCGAAGTAGTCGTAGCCCCACACCTCCTGGAGCAACTGAGCTCTGGTGAAAACCCGGCCGGGATGCTGCGCCAGGAACTTCAGCAACTCGAACTCCTTAAAGGTCAGATCGAGCGAGCGGCCGTTCATCCGGGCTGAGTAGGTCGCTTCGTTCACTACCAGGCCGCTGGAGCGGATCTCGTCAGGCAGTTGCGCTGTCGCCGGCGACTTGCGGCTGATGGCCAGCCGGAGCCGCGCTTCGACCTCCCCAGGGCCAGCGGTGTGCAAGAGCAGGTCGTCGGCACCCCAGTCGGCCGACACGGCGGCCCAGCCGCCGTCGGTGACCACCGCGATCACCGGGACTGCCGTTCCGGCGCTGTGCAGTACCTGCAGCACCCGGCGTGCCTGGACCAGGTCGCGGCGAGCATCGACAAGCACCGCGTCAGGGGCGGGGCCGATGGTAGCTTGCTCTGCGGCAGCAGGCGCCATCCGGATCGAGTGCGGCAGCAGGCTCAGCGACGGCAAGATGTCGGCAGGCGACTCCCGTGCATTGGTCAGCAGCAGGACACTGCTCAACTGCCGCACCTCCGGGTCCGGCGGTGTCGCCCGCCGCTACGAGATTCCCTATGGCTCCCGCGTGACCACCCGGGTCGTCGTCGTCCGGGGCCGCTATGAGCGAGGATAGCTGACATGGCCACTGTGACCATGAGGTACTGGGCTGCAGCCAAGGATGCAGCGGGCGTTGCTGAGCAGGTGGTGACCGCCGACACGCTGGCCGCCGCGCTGGCCGCGGTCGGAGTCGCGGCCGGCCGGGCTCAGCTGGCTGCCGTTTTCACCCGGTCGTCATTCCTCGTCGACGGAAGTCCCGTCGGCCTGCGCGCGGCGGACTCCGTGCAACTGGCCGAGGGTAGCGTTATCGAGGTGCTACCGCCGTTTGCTGGCGGCTGATAACGCCTGTTAAGAGCTTGTGCCTAGTCTGATATCAGGAAATTTCGCAGATCAGACTTGGGCCTGAACCGGGTTGCTTTCGGGTACGTAGTAGGAGGTATGGCAGGCACGGGCAGCGCTGGCGCCAAAAACTCCCGCCGGATCTCTTCCGACGAGGAGCTTGTCCGTGCGCTCTACGCTGAGCATGCCGCGCCCTTGCTGCGGTACGCGATTCATCTGATGAGCGGCGACCGGCAGCGGGCGGAGGACATCGTGCAGGAAACCTTGCTGCGCGCATGGCAGCATCCGGACGCTATCGCGGGACGGCCGGCCAGGCCATGGCTGTTCGCCGTCGCGCGGAACCTCGCAATCGATTCATACCGGGCACGCAAGGCGCGGCCGCACGAGGTGGGCGAAGCTGCACTTGAGGTGGTGGCGGCCCCTGACGAGGCCGACCGTGCGCTGGAATCCTGGGCTGTCGCCGACGCCCTCACCGCCTTGCGCCCTGAGCACCGGCGGGTCCTGCTCGAGACTTATTACCGCGGCAAGTCGGTAGCCGAAGCGGCGAGCGCCCTCGGCGTGCCGGCCGGAACCGTCAAGTCGCGGACGTTCTACGCGCTCCGCGCGCTGAGGCTCGCGCTAGAGGAACGGGGGCTGGCGCCATGACCCTCGGCGGATTTAGCGGGCCCGCCTGCCGGGAAATGCGGCAGCTACTCGGCGTCTACGTGGTCGGAGCCATCGACCCGGCGGAGCGGTCGATCGTTGATGATCATCTCGGGGAGTGTTCCCTCTGCCGGGACGAGCTCGCCGGGCTGGCGGGGCTGCCGGCCATGCTCAGCCGGGTGCCCGCGGCCGACGTCGAGCGGCTGACGGACGGCGTCATCGACCTGCCTGATTGGGCTGAGCCCTCGCCTGAGCTGCTGAGCTCACTGCTCGGGCGCGTCACGGTTAAGCGTCGTGGCAGAATGCGGCGCGGCGTTGTCGCCGTCGCGGCGGCTGCTGTGGTGGCCGCGGGCGGCGCTACCGTCGTCAATCACCTGACCGCGCCGGCCGTGGCGAAGGTGTCCACGGTGCAGAACCGGGATGTGGCCAGCGCGATGGACCCAGGCACCGGGGTGGCGGCCGTCGTCGACTACACGCCAACTCCCTGGAACAGCACCGACATGCGGGTCCAGGTCAGCGGCATCAAAGCCGGCACGGCCTGCCAGTTCTGGGTGATCGGCGCGGACGGCCGCACGCACGCTGGCGGCTGGACAGTCGGCGTCAGCTACGGCATGAGCCCCTGGTACCAGGCGTTCGCGCCGGTGAAGGCAAGCTCGGTGCAGGCTTTCGTGATCACCGCGGGCGGCAAGTTCCTGGTGCGGATCCCGGTCGCCGAGAACGCGGGCTGACCAGGAAGCCGGTTGCGGTTCTGGGTGCGCTGGCGGGAATTATGCGGTTCGGCCGGGTGCTGAAGCACGCGTGAGCATGGGACTTGTCGTCGTGCTGTGCGCTGGCGCGCTGGCCCTGATCGCCGGGGCCGGCTGGCGGCTGACCAACGGCAGGATGCGCAAGGTCCGGGTACCGGCGCGGCCGGCCAGCACAGATGGCCCTGACCGGCCGGCCCGCCAGGGCGCGCCAGGCGGAGGCCACGGCCGGCCGGGAACAGCAGCGGACGAGGTCTTGTCCGCCGAGCTGATCGGCGGGGCACTCGGTGAGCGAGCGACCTTGCTGCAGTTCTCCTCCTCGTTCTGCGCGCCGTGCCGCGCCACCCGGCGAATCCTGGCCGACGTGGCCGCGATGACAGCGGGCGTTGCGCACATCGAGATCGATGCCGAGTCCCGGCTGGATTTGGTGCGCGCGCTGAATGTGCTGCGGACTCCGACGGTGCTGGTGCTGGCGGCGGATGGCAGCGTCGTCCGCCGGGCCAGCGGCCAGCCGCGCAAACCGGATGTCATCGCCGCGATCGGCGACGCGGTGGATGCGATGATTCCTACTTATAAGATCGGGATAGAAGATAGTGACAGCAGCAGCCAGCGCGCATAGCATCGGCTACGTGCCTGCATTGACCCGCGGCGACAGCCGGGCCAGATGCCGCCAGCTTGTGCTCACCAAGCGGCGTGCCGTGGACTTTTGCCGGGTCGCGACGGCCATCTGTCCGGCCAGCTTCGGCCCGGCCAGATAGCTGCCTCCGGCGAACTGAGCGGCAGCGGGCCAGCACGAGCCGCCGCGTCGCGGCCGTCAGGCGGCCGCCGCCTCGGCCCGGACATACCGGGCTAGGACCAGCCAGCACCACCTACCAGCAGCAGCCAGGCAGATCAGGCGGCCTCAGGCTACTCAGCCACGAGTGACCGGCCAGCAGCCTGAGCAGAGCAATGACCGGCCAGGCGCGGGTACAGGTACAGGAACGAGAGGCGAGGCACGTGGACATTGACCCGAGGGGACCGCGCTTCGGGGCGCTGATCACCATGGTGGTCTTCGCTGTCGTCCTGATCACCGGGAACGTGTGGCTGCTGGCCGCGCAGGCGGTGGTCTTCGCGGCTGGCGCGCTGCTCGGCCTGCGCAATGCGCCCTATGGCCTCATCTACCGCTGGCTGGTCAGGCCCAGGCTCGGCCCGCCTGGCGAACTTGAGGCCGAGGCGCCGCCTCGCTTCGCCCAGGCCGTGGGCCTGGTGATCAGCATCATCGGCGTGATCGGGTATGCAACAGGAGTGCAGCCGCTCGGCATGGCCGCCGCCGCCGCCGGTCTGGTAGCGGCGGTGCTCAACGGGGTGTTCGGCCTGTGTCTCGGGTGTGAGATGTACCTCGTCATAAGGCGCACCTGGCCGCGGCCCGCCGGCGCGGGGGCGGGGGGCGGCACGCAACGATGACCCGTCACGCCCAGTAGGCACCGTTCGGCGAGGCGGCAAGCTTCACGGCAAGGTCCCTAGCTCACCGCAACGCACTAGCTCACCAGCAACAGGCCCGGCTCATGGCGAGCCGGGCGCTACAGAGGAGGATCTGAGCAATGAGCCGTTCCGACGTCCTGGTGGACGCTGACTGGGTCGAGACCCACAATGGCGACCCCGGCATCGTCCTGGTCGAGGTCGACGAGGACACCAGCGCCTACGACAAGGGCCACATCCGCGGGGCCGTGAAGATCGACTGGAAGAAGGACCTCCAGGACCCGGTTCGCCGCGACTTCGTCGACCGCGCAGGTTTCCAGTCGCTGCTGTCAGAGCGCGGCATCTCCAACGATGACACCGTGATCTTGTACGGCGGCAACAACAACTGGTTCGCCGCCTACGCCTACTGGTACTTCAAGCTGTACGGCCACCAGAATGTCAAGCTGCTGGACGGCGGCCGCAAGAAGTGGGAGCTGGATTCCCGCGAGCAGGTCACGGAGGTGCCGCACCGCGCGGCGACCAACTATCAGGCCAAGGAGCAGGACGCCTCCATCCGCGCGTTCCGCGATGAGGTGCTCAGCGCCATCGGCAGCAAGAACCTGATCGACGTCCGGTCGCCCGACGAGTTCGCCGGCCGGCTGCTCGCGCCAGCACATCTGCCGCAAGAGCAGGCGCAGCGCGGCGGCCACGTACCCACCGCGAAGAACGTGCCCTGGTCGAAGGCGGCCGACGACGACGGCACCTTCAAGTCCGACGACACGCTGCGCACCCTGTACGGGGACGCCGGCGTTGACTTCGGCACCGACACCATCGCCTACTGCCGGATCGGCGAGCGCTCGGCGCACACCTGGTTCGTGATGCACGAACTGCTTGGCCAGCCGAACGTGAAGAACTATGACGGATCGTGGACCGAGTACGGCTCGCTCGTCGGTGTCCCGATCGAGCTAGGGGACGGTTCCTGATGACAGACATCCAGGCAACAGCCGCCGGGTGCGGAGCGCCGGCCGGTGGCGCGCCGGTCAAGGACGCCGGCAATCAGGCGATCGTGCAGGGCAAGGTCACCAAGGACGGCACGCCCGTGCCCGTCGGCTATGCCAGGCTGCTGAACTCAGGCGGCGAGTTCGTCGCCGAGGTACCGCTCGGCGCGGACGGCGGCTTCCGTTTCTTCGCGGCGCCCGGTGACTGGACGCTCCGGGTGCTGGCGCCCGGCGGAATCCGGACTGACCGCGACGTGAGCGCAGCTACCGGCGAGGTCAGGGAGCTCGAAGTCGCCGTGTAGCGGCCTGGATTCGCCCGCGAGCGAGGAACGGGGCGGTGCGCCGGACAGATCCGGGCGCGCCGCCCCGCACTTGTTATCAATCTTGGTGCTTGCTCGTCGCCTTTCAGTACAGCCGCCGTTAATCGTCTGTTCACCTTCCCCGCCTAAAAAGGATGCGTCAGCGGGCCGTTCCGGAGCCCGCCGGTCATCGATCGTCAGGCGAGGCAGCATGGCAACGCAGGCGGACCCGGTTCAGCCAGGAGACCCGCAGGGAACGCATGACCTGCCAGCCACGTTCGTCCCGGCGGTAACAACGGCGACCGCGCGGGCCGCCAATGGCTCGCCATTTGCCGGCTCGGTATCGCTCAGCGCCGTGAACCTCACGCTCAGCTTCGGCGATCGCGCCATCTTGACCGGCATCAACGCCAACATTCAGCGCGGCGCGGTGACGGCGCTGATCGGCCCGACCGGGTCAGGCAAGACCACGCTGCTGCGGACCTTCAACCGGATGAACGACAAGGTGACCGGCTACCGGCACGTCGGTGACGTGACGCTGGACGGGCGCAGCATCTGGCACCCTGGCGTAGAACTGATGGCGCTGCGGCGCAAGGTCGGCATGCTGTTCCAGCGGCCGAATCCGTTCCCGATGTCGATCATGGACAACGTCATGTCCGGCGCGAAGGCGCACAAGATGGCCAACCGCAACGGGCTCAGGGACGTCGCCGAGGAAAACCTCACCGCTGTCGGCCTCTGGGGCGCGGTCAAGGACCGGCTCAAGGATTCGCCGTTCCGGCTTTCCGGCGGCCAGCAGCAACTGCTCTGCCTGGCGAGGGCGCTGGCCATCAAGCCCGAGGTACTGCTGCTCGACGAGCCCACCTCCGCGCTCGACCCGAACGCGACCGAGTCCATCGAGGCGCTGATCAGGACGCTGGTGCCGGCGCTCACGGTGGTGATCGTCACGCACAACATGCAGCAGGCGGCTCGGGTCTCGGACCGGACGATCTTCCTGAACCAGGGCCGGATGGTCGAGCACGGGGAGACCAGGCAGGTGTTCGAGCACCCCGCCGAGGCGGAAACGGCCAGCTACGTCGGCGGCCGCTTCGGCTGAGATGACCACCCGCACGGGGGGACAGCACTCCCCCCGCACGGGCGCAAGGCCGCGCCTAGGCGCGGACGGCAAGTCGCGCGCATCCGCGCGCGAGTCCTGTAGCGCACGCGTAAGCGTGCACAACTGAAGGAGTATTCCCAGGTGGCGAAGAAGATCCGCTTGGTATGCACAGCGGCCGCTCTAGTCCCGCTCTCCATGCTGGCGGCGGCCTGCGGCTCCAGCTCACCATCAAGTTCTCCCTCTGGCGGCACGTCGTCTGCGCCTCCGGCCGCCGCGGCCAGCGGCAAGAGCATCTCAGAGACCGGCAGCACGCTGCTGTTCCCGCTGTTTGGTGCCTGGCAGACCGCCTATTCGTCGGTTAACGCCAACGTCACCATCACCTCTGGTGCCACTGGATCAGGCGTCGGAATCGCGGACGCCAGCCAGGGCCTCGTGAACATCGGAGCATCTGACGCGTATCTGTCGAGCTCCAACCTCGCCCAGTACCCCGGCCTGCTGAACATTCCGCTGTCGGTGGCGGCTGTCGATGTCAACTACAACGTCACCGGGGTGAAGAAGCCGCTCAACCTGAACGGCACCGTCCTCGCCGGGATCTACAGCGGCAAGATCACGATGTGGAATGACTCGTCGATCGCCAAGCTCAACGCGGGCGTCCCGCTGCCTGCCGAGAAGATCGTCACCATGCACCGCGCGGACAGCTCGGGCAGCACCTTCCTGTTCACGTCGTACCTGAACGCCCAGGACCCTGGCGGGTGGCAGTCGTCTAACGTCGGGACCACCATCACCTGGCCGTCCGCCCCCGGCTCACTCGCCGAGAGCGGCAGCGGCGGCATGCTGACGGCGTGCGGCACGACTAAGGGCTGCATCGCCTACCTCGGCATCAGCTACCTCACCAAGGCCACGGCGGCGGGCCTCGGCACCGCGTCGCTGGCCGACAAGAGCGGCACGTTCGAGCAGCCGACCACGACCACGATCGGCAGCGCGCTGTCCAGCTTCCCGGCTGCGCCAGCCAGTGGCGCTCAGTCGCTGATCAACAGTGGCGCCGGCTACCCGATCATCAACTACGAGTACGCGATCGTGAAGGGGACCCAGCCCAGTGCGGCTGAGGCCACCGCCATCAAGGCGTTCCTGAACTGGATCCTCACGACCGGCAACACCTCGCAGTACCTGTCCGCGGTCGGCTTCCTGCCGCTGCCTTCGGCGACTGCGTCGGTCGCGACAACCCTCGTCAACTCGATCAGCAGCTGATCTGATGACGACCTCGGCACCGACCGCGGCGCCGGGCGGAGGGGCGGGTTCCCCGCCCCTCCGCCGGCCGGTACCGCGTTCCGCAACTGGATGCGCAACGGCGACCTGATCCGTTGGCTTGGCCGCGGCGGTGCCGTCATACCCGTACTGATGCTGGCGTTCGTGCTGGTCACGCTCGTCGTCAAGGCGATCCCCGCGATCCAGTTCAGCGGCTTGCACTTCTTCACGGGTACGACATGGAACTTCGGCGCCCAGTACGGGACGCCGGTGAAGAGCGACGGACTGATTCACCTTCCCGGCGAAGAGTTCGGCGCGCTGGCTGACATCCTCGGCACGCTGGCGACCTCGGCGATCGCGCTGATCATCGCGGTGCCGGTGTCGATCGGCGCGGCGCTGGCGATCGTGGAGCGGCTGCCTAAGCGGGTGGCCAACGTGGTGGGCGTTTTCATCGAGTTGCTGGCCGGCATCCCCAGCGTGATCGTCGGGCTATGGGGCGCACTGACCTTCGGGCCGTTCGTAGCGCATCACCTGGCCCCGCTGATCGCCAACAACGTGCCGGACTGGCCTGGTCTCGGTTTCCTCCGCGGCGACACGGGCAGCGGCCAGGGCCTGCTGACCTCCGGGCTGATTCTCGCCGTCATGGTCATCCCGATCATCGCTGCCACCTCGCGAGACCTGATCCGCGCTGTGCCGCTGCTGCCGCGCGAGGGCGCCATCGCTCTCGGCATGTCGGACGCGGAGTGCGCGCGCAGGGTGACGCTGCCGTGGGTCAGCACCGGCATCGTGGGCGCCGTCGTGCTCGGCCTCGGCCGCGCGCTCGGCGAGACCATCGCCGTCGCGATGGTCTGCGGGGTTGCGCTCGGTTCGCTGCCGACCAATCTGTACGCCGCGATGATCACGATCGCCGCCAACATCGTGTCGTTCCTGGACACCGCTATTACCGACAAGATGGACGTCAGTGCGTTCGCCGAACTAGGGCTGATGCTCATGGTGATCACCCTGGCCGCGAACGTGGGCGCGCGCCTGCTGGTGCGGCGGGTCTCCGGCACCGCCCTTCCCGTCGGCAGGGGGCTGTAGCGATGAGCATGAGCAGCTCGCGGTCAGCCTCCGCTCTGCCGCCGGGACCCGGGCCCGGCGCGGACAGCCATCAGGGCTGGCCGCCGATACCTGTCCGCCGGAAGATCGGCAACATGGTGTTCTGGGTCCTCTGCGGCATCGGTTTGCTGCTGGTGATCGGCCCGGCGATCTGGCTGGCCGGCGGCGTTGTCGTGCACGCCGTCCCGAATTTCAAGTGGAGCGTGCTCACGACCAACACGTCGTCGGGTGATGCGGGCGGCCTGAAGCAGGCACTGATCGGCACGCTGATGATCACTGTCGGCGTGCTGATCGTCGGCGGCACCGTCAGCATCCTCACCGGCCTGTACCTCGCGGAGTTCGCGACCGGCCGGCACCGCGGGTTCCTGCGCGGCGGCTATGAGGTACTGGCCGGCATCCCGTCGATCGTGCTCGGCCTGGTCGGCTACCTCACGCTGGTGATCGGCCTTGGCTGGGGTTTCAGTCTGCTGTCCGCCGTGCTGGTGCTCTCGGTCGTCACGATCCCGTACATCACCAAGGCGACTGAGACGTCACTGGCGCAGGTGCCCTCTGCCTACCGCGAGGGTGCGGAGGCGCTCGGCCTGCCGCTCAGCTGGACGCTGCGCAAGATCGTGATGAGATCGGCGTTGCCCGGCATCGTGACCGGCCTGCTGGTGGCCATCGCGATCTCGGTCGGCGAGACGGCGCCGTTGCTCTATACCGCCGGCTGGAGCGACTCCGATCCGACGCTGCAGCTGACGCACTCGGCAGTCCCGTTCCTTACCTACGCCGTCTGGAGTTTCTGGGACGTCGACACAGCCGGTTCCCGCATCCTGTCCTACGATGCCGCGCTGATCCTGCTGGTGCTGGTCCTGGTGCTCATCTTGCTCGGCCGGACGATCGCCGCCTACGCGCGGCGCAACGCCGAGTGACCGGCCATGAACGCCACGCCTGGCAGCTGGCCGGCGCCAGCTGACGATGTCCCGGATGCAGGTCAGTCGGGCGAAGCGGCCACGCGCATTGCCGATCTCGGCGGTCTTAACCCTGCATTCAGGGAACGTGGCGCGGCTGGCGCACGGCCGTCAGCACCGGCCGCGGCCACCGCAGGTCCGGTAGTGAGCGTGCTCGCCGAGCGGCTGGCCGCGGCGCTGGTGCATCATGAGCCGGGCTGGCGGCTGCCGCGACATTCCGCGCTGGCCAGGCGCTACAACGTGAGCACTGCCGAGATCGATACGGCTGTCGAGGAACTCGTCGGGCGTCACCTCGTGCGCCGCCTGGCCGACGGCCAGTTGTACCGGGCGAGCCCGGCGGAGTACGTGCTCGGTCTCGAGGGCGTTCCCGGCCTGCTGTCGCAAGTGGACGCCATGGGCGCCGAATTCTCCTGCCGTAGCCGTCAGGTGACCTGGCGGCTGCCGCCCGAGGACATCAGCTGGGCACTAGGTCTGACGGCACACCAGCAGGTATGCATGGTGCGGTCACTGTGGACGGCGGGCGGCGAGCCGGCCGCGCTGTGCACGACGTACGTGTCGGGCGAACTCGCGGCGCCGGCCGGCGGCGGCGCGGTCGCCGAACTGCCGGTGGCGCTGAACCTGATGCAGATGACCGGCATCGGCGACGGCAGCTCGGCCGGGATCGGAGCTGACGGCCAGCCGGTGATCGGCTCGCCGGCTGCCCTGCACATCGAGATGCAGGCACCGCCGCCCGCGGTGGCGCGCAACCTGCGGCTGACAGCAGGTCAGCCCGCCATGATGGTGACGGTCAGATTCGATCAGCAGGAGACCGGCCGGCCGGTAGCGCTCGCGATCGCCGTGCTGCGCCCTGACATGTTCCGCGTGGTGGTGCAGTCACCGGGCCCGCTGCTGCCCGACGGGACCGCGGGAAATCTGTCTGATTCGTGGGCGCTTACCGGACAGGACTGGGAATCTTGACCCGCTATGCGCGCAACTGTGGCCGGAAGGGCCGAGCGGAATCCGCGCCGCTCGCACCTTAGTGTCCCGGCCGGCCCGTCCGGCCGCGGTGAGCTAGCGGCCGGCCTGGCGACGGCCATCCTGCTGGCGCAGGTGGTCTTCACGCCGGTCATCCTCGGTATGTGCGTGCTCCTGACCGCGCTCGGCTGGTGGTCGCGCTGGCGGCCGCGCTGGCTCGCCTGGCCGGCCGGCGCGGGTCTGGTGATGATGCTGCAGGCAGGCACGCGCCGAGGGGCGGCTGCCATGACCGCCGCAGTCCGGGTGATGGCCAGCCAGCTGGCAGCTGCTGCCTCCCGGCCGGCCCGGTTAGCTCATCCCGCCGCGGCACTGGCGGCGGTCGGGCACCTGATGCCGGCCCAGCTGCCGCTGGCGCTGGCCGGCGGAAGCGCCGAAGCCGCGGTGCTGTTGTGGCTGGCCAGCCGCTCCGCTCCGGCGCGGTGGCGGCCAGGACCGCTGGCCGCGCTGCGGCGCCGGATCGCCGCCGGCGCGCTCGCCGCTGGTCAGACGGTTACCAGGGACGGCTTCGCGCTCGGCCTGGATGCCGGCACGGGCAGGCCGGCGGGCATCAGCTGGGCAGAAGCTGGTCTCGGCGTGCTCCTGACCGGCCACGACGGCGGCGCGCTGGCGGCGTCGAGCCTGTCAGTCGTCTGCGCAGCGATCAGGCTTCGCAAGACTGTCGTGATCCTTGACGCGGCTGACGGCGTGCCTGCACCGCCGCCCGGCACACCGGAGTCCTGGTCCGGAGCCGCTCCGCTGACGGCCTGGCGAAGTCTCGGCGACGAGGTGGCTCGGCTGGCCGACAAGCATGGCGTGCCGGTAACCACCGTCGGCCGGAGCGCACCGCCACCGCCGGGCGACGACCGGGCAGCGGCTGCCCTCGGCCGGGCGGTGCGGAATCGGGGCGTGGTCGTCCTCCGCGCTTCGCCAGGGCAGACGGCAGGGCAACTGGCCGGCGACCTGACCGGTGTGCTGGCCAGCCTGCGTGACCTCGGGCTGCGGGCCGACTGCCTGGCGGTCGTGGCCGACGCCGAGGCGGTGCAGCCTGGCCCGCTGACCGCCTTGCTGGCCCTCGCACCGGTCACCGGCACCGCGTTGTTGCTGGCGACCAGCAGCGCGGCAGCGGCTGCCGCGCTCGGACCGGCCGCCGGGACGGTGGTCGTCAGCGGTCAGGTCAGCGAGGCGATGGCGCTGCAGTTGGCTGGTCGCGGGTCCGCCGGCGGCGCTGCCCTGCCCGCGAGGCTGGCTGCCCAGCCGGCGGGCGAACTCACCGTGCTGCGGCGGGCGGGCCCCGTGCCGACCCGGGTCGCGTCGGGCCGGATTTCATCCGTCCTGATCGAACTGGACCGCGTCCGGTGACGGTCAGGCAAGAGCACGGCCAGTTCCGCGCTGATCTGGTGTACGTCGGCTGGCAGCCGGCCGACCCGCAGCCAGCGCCGGGACCGCCGCCCCGGTCTGTCGCGCCGATGCGGCCCGATGAGATCAGCCAGGACTGGTTAACCGCCCAGCGCCGGGAGTACCGCAAGCTGGTGCGGCCGGTCAGGCTGCTCGCCGCGACCGGCCTTGCCGCCGGGCTGGCGGGTCTGGCGGCGGCTGCGGCCGGGGTGCTGAGCCGGCCACTGGCGGTCGCCGCCGTGCTTGCCGCCATGGTTGTTGCGGCAGGCTCTGCCGGGCAACTGCGGCGTGACGGGCACGCGCTGACCGCGCAGCTGGCCGCCGAGCGGGACCGAGTGGCCGCGTTCGTGGCCGCGCAGCGCGAGCTGCAGCAGGCGCTCACGCAGCGGCATGCACAGCAGGTTCGCGCCTGGCAGCAGCGCCGGGCGGCGCACGGCCGCGCGCCTGTCTGGCGCCCGGTCACGCTGCCTGCGGCCGTCCGGCGGGTCGACGTAGCGGGCGGCACGCTGGCTGGCTGGTCGGCGCTGGTCACCATGCTGGGCGCGCCGCGGCTGGCGTCCGGCGGCCGGGTGAGCGTCGTTGACCTGACCGACGGCGCGGTGGCTGCCGACCTGCTCGCGGTGGCTCGCCGTTGCGGCATCCGCCCGCAAGTCCTCGTGCTGCCCGCCGATCTGCAGAGGCTGCCGCCCGGCACCGACCTCGGCACTGAGCTGCTCGCCGAGGTGCTCGCGCTGACCGTGTCGGCCGCGGACGGTCCTGGCGGGCCTGCCAGCTCAGCCGCGGCCGATCCTGGCCGGGACCCGGCACGCGATGCCGCGCTGCTCAGCCGCGTGCTGCAGGCGCTCGGCGACCGGGCGGGCCTGCCGGCGCTGCTTGCCGCGCTGCGCGTGCTCGGCCAGATCGGGGCTCCGGCGCAGCAGCTCGGCTCGGCCGAACTGACCGCGTCCCAGCTCGCGAGCCTGAGTACCCTGGCCGGCCGAGGCGCGGAGCGCCTGGTCATCGAGCGGGCCTGGGCGATTGAGGCGAGGCTGCGCGCGCTGGCAGGGCTCGGCGCCGCACCTGACCGCGGCCCGGCCAGGGGCCTGCAGGTGACCTGGCTGGACCGGCGCGCGGCCGCCGTCGGCAACACCGTCCTGGCTGCCTACGTGGTCGCGGAGCTGACCGCCAGGCTGCGCCAGTCACCGCCCGGCAGGCCGTGGCAGCAGACCTTCTGCCTGCTGGGCGCCGAGCGGCTGCCTGGCGAGGCGCTGGACCGGCTGAGCGACGCTGCCGAGTGCGCCGGAGCAGGCCTGGTGCTGGCTTACCGTTCCATCCCCTTGCACGTGCGCGACCGGCTGGGTCGCGGCAACGCGGCGCTGGCGTTCATGCGGCTCGGCAACGCAGAAGATGCCAGGCTGGCCGCCGAGCAGATCGGCACCGAGCACAGGTTCGTGGTCAGCCAGCTCACCGAGAGCGTGGGTGACTCGGTCACCGGCACCTCGGGTGATACCTACACCAGCACCGCGGGCACCGCTGACTCGGTAGCCGGATCGGCGTCGGTGACGCTGACCGATGGGCGCAGCCGCGGGCACGGCCGGGGCAGGCCGGATTTCGCCGCCCCGTTCGCCGCTATGCCCGGTACGGCCAGCCGGGAGGTGAGCAGGTCGGCCGCGGCCTCGCGGTCGGCCTCCATCACTGAGGGCGTCAACGCCGCGACGTCGTGGGGCCTGAGCACGTCAGCCGCGATCGGCAGTACCAGCTCGCTGGCCAGGACCGTGCAGCGATCGCGCGAGTTTGTAGTGGAGCAGCATGAGCTGCAGCACCTCCCGCATAGCGCGGTCCTGCTCTGCTACCCGGCGCCCGGCGGCCGGCAGGTCGTGCTCGCCGACGCGAACCCGGCCATCATGGCGCTGCCGACTGCCTCGTTTTCTGACGGCCGTCACGCTTCGGCGGACAGCGACGGCGACGGCACCAGACCGCCAGGCAGCGGCGTCCTAGAGTAGGGCAATGCAGCACCACTTCCGCCAGGTCGACGTGTTCACCGATGTGCCGTACCGAGGGAACCCGCTCGCCGTCGTGCACGGCGCCGACGGACTCGGCACCGAGCAGATGCAGCGATTCGCCAACTGGATGAACCTGTCAGAGACCACGTTCCTGCTCGATCCGGCCGACAGCAGTGCCGACTACCTGGTGCGGATCTTCACCCCCTCGCAGGAACTGCCGTTCGCCGGCCACCCGACGCTCGGCACAGCGCACGCCTGGCTGGAAGCCGGCGGCCAGCCGGCCGAGGCGGGCACCGTGGTGCAGGAGTGCGGCGCAGGGCTGGTGCAGATCCGCCAGGACGACGGCGGGCTGCGGTTCGCCGCGCCGCCGCTGCTGCGTTCCGGGCCGGTCGCGGAGGATCTCGCCGAGCAGATCGCCGGCGTGCTGCGCATCAGCAGGGACGAGATCGTCGATCTGCAATGGGCTGACAACGGGCCAGGCTGGATCGCGGTGCTGCTGGCCAGTGCGGACGCGGTGCTCGCCATCGAGCCAGGCATGACCGACCTGGATCTCGGTATCGCCGGCCCGCACCCGGCCGGCTCGGCGGCCGACTTCGAAGTCCGCGCGTTCTTCCCGGTGGGCGGCGTCACGATCGAGGATCCGGTAACCGGCAGCTTCAATGCCTCGCTCGCCCAGTGGCTGCTGGCCACCGGCCGGGCGCAGGCACCCTATCTGGCCAGGCAGGGGACCGTCCTTGGCCGCAACGGCCAGGTTCGCATCACCGCCGACGCCGACGGCACGGTATGGGTCGGCGGCGGCGCGGTGACGTGCGTGACCGGCACCGTCGAGCTCTAGAGCGTTACAATTCGGGCCAATCAGGTAGCACGCGCCCGCTCTGGCTGGTAAGCACGCACCATGGGAGTGACGTCGGGCATTGGCGGCGGCGCGGCCGGGCTGTGGTACCGGGTGCAGGCGGTCAGCGCGGGCAGTCTCGGCGGCACCGCGGACAGTGACTACGCCTCAGTGCTGCCCGCGGTGCTGAACGCGGCCAGGCACCGGCGGCCGTTCATCGCGGGCTGGCTGTCGCGTGGCGGCGGTGCGCCGCTGGAGCTCATCACGAACGCCGGTCCGCTGCCGCCCGCGCGCTCGCAGCCGGATCCTGCCGCGGAGCAGTCGGCCGGGGTCACCACGGCAGGGCTCAACACGGCCGGGGTGACGAGGGCCGGGCTGGGCGCCGAGATGCTGTTCCCGTGGGGCGGCCGTGGCGTGCCCGTCGGCGGCAACATGCTGGCCGACCTCGATCAGCTGGTCTGGTCGCCGTGCCCCGGCCGGCAGGTACCGCTGGCCGCCGGGGTCGCCGGCCGGCCAGGCCAGGAAGCGCCGCCGACTCTGTTCGAGAGCGCGTTGCAGACGCTGATGGGGCGGCCGTTCGGCTGGCTGATCGTCGCCGATCCGACCGACCAGCTCGACGCTGAAACCGACGACCTGCGGAACCAGCTGACGATGCTGCGGCGGTATGAAGAGGAGCACGCCAGGTTCGAGGCCAGCAGGGCCGAGCGCCGCCTGGCCGAGCTGGACGCCTACCGCGAGGCCGGACTGTGGAACGTGCGGGTACTGGCAGGCGCTGCCACCGAGCACGATCTGCGGCTGATCGCCCCGGTCCTAGTCGGCGCCGCTGACCTGAGCGCGCATCCGTACCGGCTGCGGTGCCCTGACGGCTCGCAGGAGTTCGCGGACGTGCTCGCGGCCAGGTTCGCTGATCCAGCCGACGGATCAATGGTGCCGTTCGCCGCGACGGCCGGCGCGCTCGCCGCGCTGACCGGCCTGCCGCGCCGCGAGGTGCCGGGCGTCCGGGTGCTGCAGACCGGGTTCTTCGACCTGACCAGCGAGGCGCCGGCCGGCGAGTCCATCGAGCTCGGCCAGATTCTGGACGGCCAGGACCGGCCGGTCGGCTCGTTCCTGGTGCCGCTGGCGACGCTGAACCGGCACGCGCTGGTGACCGGCGCGACCGGCGCCGGCAAGTCACAGACGGTGCGGCACCTGCTCGAACAGCTCACCGCGGCCGGCATCAGCTGGCTGGCGATCGAGCCGGTGAAGTCCGAGTACGGAGCGATGGCGGCGCGACTCGGTGCCGGGGCAGCCGGCGCTGGCGCCGGCGCGGGAGGTGCCGTGCCGGGCACGGCCAGAGCGAACGGCGCGGACGGCGTCCAGGCCGGGACGGAGGCAGACGCGCGAGGTCACGCAGGCGCGCAAGCTGCGGCCGGCCATCCGGGCGCGCGGGCGGTGCTGCTGATCAACCCGGCCGACCCGCAGGCGATCCCGCTGTCGGTCAACCCGCTGGCACCCGAACCCGGCTACCCGGTCCAGGCGCATATCGACATGGTCAGGGCGCTGTTCCTCGCCGCCTTCGACGCGCGCGAGCCGTTCCCGCAGATCATGTCGCAGGCCTTGCAGCGCGTCTACGAAGAGTGCGGCTGGGACCCGATGACCGGCGCCGGCCGGGCCGACCTTGAGGTGCCGCCGGCCATCCCGACGCTCGCCAGGCTGCAGGCGGCGGCACTGGCCGTGATCGACGATGTCGGTTACGGCCAGGAGCTCAAGGCCGACATGCGGGGCTTCGTCGACGTCAGGTTGCGGTCGCTGCGGACAGGTTCGGCCGGCCGGTTCTTTGAGGGCGGCCACCCGGCCGATGTGGCCGCGCTGCTCGACCGCAACGTGGTGCTGGCCTTGGAGGACGTGGCCAACGACGAGGACAAGGCGTTCCTGATCGGCACGCTGATCATCAGGATCGTCGAGCACCTGCGGCTGCGGTCCAAGACGACGCCGGCCACGGGGCTGCGGCACGTCATCGTGCTGGAGGAAGCGCACCGGCTGCTGCGGGCCGGCCGGGACGGAGCCAGCGCGCACGCGGTCGAGCTGTTCGCCGCGCTGCTGGCCGAGATCCGCGCGTACGGCGAGGGGATCGTCATCGCCGAGCAGATTCCGGCCAAGCTGGTCCCCGACGCGATCAAGAACACGGCGCTGAAGGTAGTGCACAGGCTGCCGGCCGCCGATGACCGTCAGCTGGTCGGCGCGGCGATGAACCTGGATGCTGACCAGTCCCGGCAGGTGGTGTCGCTGCCACCTGGCGAGGCGGCGGTCTTCACCGACGGAATGGACCGGCCGATGCGGATCCGGGTGCCGTTCGGTGGCGACCGGGAGACCGCCGCGACGGCCGACGGAGCCGGTGCCCTGGCCGAGCTAGCCGACCTCCCGCTGCCGGTCCCGCCGCTCGCGGGCCGCCGGTCCGCCGCGTGCGGCCATCGCTGCACCGGGGACCGGCCGTGCACGCTCGTGCAGATCAGGGCTGCTGACCTGGTCGCGCGCTCGGCGCAGGACGCCTGGCTGCGGGTCTGGACCGAGGTGTACGTGCTGGCGTACCTGGTGAACCGGCCAAGGCCGCGGGTGCCGGTGCCGCTGCGGCAGCGCTGGGCCGCGCTGGATGAGCGGCTGCGCGAGTGCGCGCTGGCCACAGCGCTTGACCGGGCCGTACTCGGCCGTGGTCAGCCGCTGCGTGAGTACTTCGACCCGGCCGAGCTGGCGGCAGCCTGCGGCAGCTCGGCAGCCGCGATGCTGGATGGCGGCAAGGGCGCTGGCACGATGCCGGGCACCAGCTGGGTGATTCCGCAGCTGCGCTGGCTGCACGAGCTTGAACGGGTCTGCCCGCTGGACGCGGCGGCGCCCGACCCGTTCGCGCTGGCACCGCCACTGGACTACGCGCTGCCTGACCTCGCTGACCGGCCGGACGTGAAGATCGGTCAGCGGGTCAGCGGGCTGCGCCGGCACCCGCTGTCGATGGAGGTGACCCGCAACCGGCTGATCGCCTGGGCGGCGCTGCTCGGCGAGGACGATCAGGCAGCGTTCATCGATGACCTGGCCGCCGTCGCGATCGGCGTCAGTCATCGCGGCCAGCTGGGCAAGGCGGCGGGGGAGATGGGCGTCACCGGCTGGCTCGAGGCGGCGCTCTCCTGGCCGCGCCGGTTCATCGTCGGTGCCGACGATCAGGCGAGCAGCTTGCCGGTCCGCGAATCAGATCCGGTCCACGGATAGCATCGGCCGATATGAGCAAGCTTCCGCTGCGCGCGCGCCTCGCCACGTCGATCGGCGGCGCCGCGGGCCGGGTATCCCGGCTGACCGGCCGCGGCGACGGCTCGGTCATCGGCGGCGTGCTCGGCCTGCGAGTCGAGCCGGGGCTGCTCAGGTTGCTGGCAGCCGACCGGCAGGTCGTGCTGGTCACCGGCACGAACGGCAAGACCACCACAACCAGGCTGATCAGCGCCGCGCTTGAGGCGCTCGGCCAGGAAGTGGCCACGAACGCGTTCGGCGCGAACATGGAGGCCGGGCTGGCCTCGGCGCTCGGCCGGGCGCCCGACGCCCCCTACGCCGTGCTGGAGACCGACGAGCGGTACTTGCCCGCGGTGATCGAAGCGACCAACCCCCGCGTTGTGGTGCTGCTGAACCTGAGCCGCGACCAGATGGACCGGGCGGCGGAGATCTGGATGACCGCCAGGAGCTGGCGGCAGGCGCTGGCGGCCGCCGACGGCTGCCTGGTGATCGCCAACGCAGATGATCCGCTGATTGCCTGGGCCGCGTCGTCGGCGCCGCGGGTTACCTGGATCGCGGCGGGCCAGCGCTGGCATGAGGACTCCTGGTGCTGCCCGGAGTGCGGCTCGCACCTGCGCAGAGACGAGCTGGGCTGGCGCTGCGGGGAATGCGGGTTCGCCCGCCCGTCGACGCGGTGGGTGCTGAGCGAAGACGCTGTCATCGATGAGGGCGGCCAGCTGCGCGAGCTGAAGCTGGCCTTGCCGGGCCGGGCCAACAGGTCAAATGCCGTCGTCGCGCTGGCGGTTGCCGCGTACTTCGGCGCCTCGGTGGACCAGGCGCTGCCCCGGATGCGCCAGGTCAAGTCGGTAGCGGGCCGCTACACGCAGGTGCAGCGGCACGGCAAGCAGGTACGGCTGCTGCTGGCCAAGAACCCGGCCGGCTGGCTGGAGGCATTCGACGTGCTGGCACCCGCCCCGGGGCCGGTACTGCTGGCCGTCAACGCGCAGACGCCGGACGGCAAGGACACCTCGTGGCTGTGGGATGTGGACTACCGGGTCCTGCTCGGCCGGCCTGTGCTCGTCGCCGGTGAACGGCGGATCGACCTCGCGGTGCGGCTGGAAGCAGATCAGGTGCAGTTCGAGCTGGTCGACGGCGTCGACCACGCGGTCAGCCGGGTGCAGGGCAGCCAGCTTGACGTCATCGCTAACTACACGGCCTTTCAGCAGATCCGGGCGACGCTCGGCCGGGCTGAGTGAATGCGGGAGACGCGGAGATGACCGAAGGCCCGGTGACCGGGGACGCGACGGCAGGCGATGACCTCTGGGGCAAGCCCGTCGCTGACCCGACACCCGCTGACAAGTGGGCAGCCAGCCGCCAGGACCGCGACAGCCGCGGACGGCACGCGGCCGCGCGGGAACCGGCCGAGACGCTGATCCTGCCGGCCAGCAGCTGGTGGGATGATCCCGAGGACGAGCCAGGACCTGCGGAGCCCGCTCGCCGGCCAGGCGGGCGGCATGCTTCAGCCGCGTCGGTGCCGTTGATACCCGTGGCGGGCCCGGCCAAGTCACGCCATGAGACCGCTGCGGTACTACCGGACAAGGCTCCGGCACTACCGGACAAGGCGGCCGGCCGGGCGCCCGCCGCGCCGGCGCTCTCCGGTCAGGAGACTCGCCCGGCGGACATCGGGCCGGTCAGCCAGCCTGGCATGGCGACCCGCCCGGCGAGCGGGCCAAGCAAGCTTCGGATCGTCTGGGTGTACCCGGATCTGCTCAGCACCTACGGCGACCGCGGCAACCTGCTCGTGCTCAGCCGGCGCGCCGGGCTGCGCGGCATCGAGGTCGAGGCCGTCGAGGTTAACTCAGATCAGCCGGTCCCCGCCGATGGCGACATCTACCTGCTGGGCGGCGGAGAGGACCTGCCGCAGATCCTGGCGGCCAGGCGGTTGCGCGCCGACGGCGGACTGGCCGCCGCGGCCGACCGCGGCGCGGTGGTGTTCGCGGTGTGCGCGGGTTACCAGGTCCTCGGCGACAAATTCGGCGGCGTGGACGGCGAGCCCGTCGAAGGCCTCGGCATCCTGGATATCAGCAGCGGCCGCGGCACCAGGCGCGGCGTGGGCGAGCTGGTCGCTGACGTCGATCCGGCACTCAGCGTGCCCAGGCTTACCGGCTTCGAGAACCACCAGGGCGTGACCAGGCTTGGTCCGCGAGCGCATCCGCTGGGCCTGCTCTCGCTCGGCGTTGGCAACGGCGACGGCACCGAGGGTGCCTACGCGGGCAAGGTGCTCGGCACCTATCTGCACGGGCCCGCCCTGGCCCGCAATCCTGGCCTCGCGGATCTGCTGCTCAGCTGGGTGGTGGGCGGGTTGCGACCGCTCGATCCCGAGGCCGAGGAGTGGGCGAGCCAGCTGCGCTCGGAACGGCTGGCCGCTGTCGCCCAGTCGCTCAGCAAAGCATCGGTGGCAGGCTGATACCGCGCTTGCGCTAGTAGACCAGTCCCTGCGCGCCGTCGGCGAGGACCTCGGCCACGAACGTCGTGGCGCCCGCGATCCGCACGCCGTCGATGACGTCGTCTGCCGTGATGTCCCTGCGGGCCGCGCACTGCGTGCACAAGGTGACGGTGCCTTCCGCCAGGACGTGGGCGAACAGGTCGGGCAGCGGGGTGGCATGCGGCAGCGCCAGATCGGGACAGCCGTCAGGCAGGGCGAACCAGGCAGCCTCGCCGGTCAGCCACAGCGACACCGAAATGCCGCTGGCGACAGCGGCTGCCGCCACCGTCAGCGCCTGATTGCACCGCTCAGGATCATCCTTCCCGGCGGTCACCTTGAGCACCAAAGAACGTTCGGCCATGCCTGGCAGAGTAGCGCCCGCGGCCGGTCGCCCTCGAGCGGCCCGACCCGGCTAGGCCGGCTTGGACCCCCTGCACTCCGGCTGCGGGCGGCGTGGCGCCAGGCCTCAGGGCACGCCGCTGCCTACACTCCGCAGGCATGACCGCAATGATGAGCGGAATTATCCTCGTCTCCGCCTTCGGCCTGGCAGCACTGCTCTGTGTTGTGCTGGCGATCGCGCTGTTCCGCGTCAGCGGCGGCAGCCCGGCGGGGAGGGCCAGCCGGAAGGGCGATCAGTGAGCGACGGGAAAGAGCAGGATCAGCGCGGTCCACGCGGCCTGCCGGCCGAGTTCGACCTGCACCCGCGGCTGCTGCCGCTGTTCTTCCTGATCGGCAGGTGGGAAGGCGCGGGCGTGGTCGGCTACCCGACCATCGAAAGCGCGAACTTCGGTCAGGAGATCAGCTTCAGCCACAACGGCAAGCCGTTCCTGATCTATTCGAGCCGCACCTGGCTGATCGAGGCGGACGGCTCGATCGGCCGACCGCTGGCGATGGAGACCGGGTACTGGCGGCCGCAGGACGACGGCGCGCTCGAGGTCGTGCTGGCACATCCGACCGGCATCGTGGAGATCTATCTCGGCCAGATCACCGGGACCAGAGTCGAACTGGCCACCGATGCCGTCGTCCGCACCGCGACCGCCAAGGAAGTGACGGCAGGCAAGCGGCTCTACGGCCTGATCGACACCGACCTAGGCTGGGTGTACGACCTGGCAGCGGTCGGCCAGCCGCTGCAATCGCATGTATCCGCGCAGCTCAAGCGGGTTGAGTAACCGCTAATCCTCGCGCAGCCAGTAGCAGTCGAACATGGTGCCCTGCACCGGCGTCGGCTGAGCGATCGTCGGACCGTCCGTGGTGCGGACCTGGATGATCTTGGTCGCGCTCCAGTGCCTGGAGCTGATGCCGCCGCGCTGACCCGCACTGTTGGTGATCGCGATGCCGGTGAAACTCAGCGCGCCATAATCCGACAGGTGGTCGATGACCAGGTGCCGGCCGAAGCCGGTGGCCGGGGCCTCGGCGATCACCTCGGCCGAGGTCCGCGGGCACGTCACCGCCTTGCCGTTGACCTTGACGCCGGGGCAGCCGCGCAGCTTGGCCACCGACCCGCCCCTGGTGTTGTCGGCGAGCACCAGGCGGAAGCGCTTGGCCGAGGCCACGTAGGACACCGACGCGGTCACTGAGTCACCGGCCCTGACCGTGAGCGACAGCTTCGTCTGCGCGAACGGGAACATCTCGAACCACGCGAAGTAGCTGGGCTTGCCCGCCGAGCTGCAGTCAGCGCCGATGCCGATCTGCTCGACGGAGTCTGGGTGGTTCACGTAGCCGTCAAGCCCGACCCAGAATGAGGACTTAGTGCCGCCCGCCGATACCCGGCAGTTCAGATACGGCACGAAGAACGTTGCCCTGACCGAGTTGAATCTGGTGCGGGCGCGGCTCACTGCGTAACCCGCCCAGTTCAGCGAGCCGGCCGAGCTGATGCCGGCGGCTGCCTCGCCGTCGTGCGCGGCCGGGGGCGGCTGCGCGGGCGGGACCTGCGGCGCGGCCTGGCCGTGCGCCGCAAGGGCAACAGGGATGTCGGGGTGACCGGCCGCGGCCCTGGCCGCTGCGGCCTGCGCGCTGGTGGTTCTCGCGGCCGGTGCCTGCCGCGCCGCGGCGACCGCGCGCGGTGCGTGGCCGGCCTGGCCGTGCCAGGCGAGCGCGGGGGTGAGCGCGGCGGTTACCGCGACTAGAACTACGGCGCAGGCGCCTGAAGCTGGACTCATGCGCGGGATCTCTCATCCAGGTGCGACCAGGGTCCTGGCCGCCGCGGGGGTGGCATGCCGGGGCAAAGCCGCCCATCAGGTCAGGCGGCCCACTGAGAGTATCCCGTCGGCGCGGCTGTCGCCGGCCCGCGCGAACCAGTGCCGAGCACCGGATCGGCCACGTTCCTGTCATGTGCTGGCAACGTTCCGGTCATGAAGAAGCCCCCGGGCCTTTCCCGAAGCGGACCAGGTCACGGTGCGGAAGCACCGTAAACCAAGGCCCACCGCGGGGACCGGCTGGACAAGGCCGGTCAGCCCGGGGGTCCGGTGTCTGCCGTGAATTTCGCCGGTCGCCGCCATAACAGCGCCACCTGCCGGGCAACGAGCAGAGCCCGCGCCACGTCAGCTGAGGAGCGGCCGGTGATGCGCCTGCAGCGGCACGCCGCGATCAAGCGCTTCACGCAGGCGGCGGCTAGCGGACAGCCACCTCGCAAGTCCGACATCTATGCATACTGTTGGACCACCTCCTTTCCTGCGTTAGCCGAAACGCTACGTCACGCCGGCCTCAGCAGGCAAGCGTGTTATCGGCCGGGCGTCACTAGACTCTGACTATGGTGCAGATGTGGGACGACACGCTGCGGGCAAGCGGCTACCGCGTCACCCCGCAGCGGCAGCTAGTCCTGGAAGCTGTCGCCAGCCTTGAGCACGCGACGCCCGAGGAGATCTGCGCCGAAGTCAGGCAGACCGCACGCGGTGTCAATGTCTCGACCGTTTACCGCACGCTTGAGCTGCTCGAGCAACTCGGCCTGGTCAAGCACTCGCACATCCACCACGGCGCGCCGACTTACCATCTGACCCAGGGCGCCCAGCATGTACACCTGGTCTGCCGCCGCTGCGAGCAGGTCACCGAGGTCGATCAGTCGGCGGTTACCCCACTGGTCGCCGCGCTCGAGGAGCATCAGGGCTTCCTGACCGACGTCGGGCATCTCACCGTGTTCGGCCTGTGCGCCGGCTGCCGGTCTTAGGTCGTGAAGGAGGACAGGAACGTGGCCATATCCGAGTACTGCCGTTCGCCAGGCCGGTGAGCAGCCCGCTGCTTGCCGAGCCAGGTGCCGTCGCGGCCGACGGCCTTGATGCTGGCGTTGCCGCGCACTACGGCGACCCGTACGCCGAGCAGCGCGCGCTCGCGCTCGCGGCTGGCATCGTGGACAGGTCCAACCGCGGCGTGCTCCGCATCACCGGCGCCGACCGGCTGAGCTGGCTGCACAGTCTCACCACTCAGCACCTGGACAAGCTGGCCGCCGGGCAGAGCGCGCAGGCGCTGGTGCTGAGCCCGCAGGGGCACGTGCAGCATCACCTCGCGCTGACCGACGACGGCACGGCCAGCTGGGCGCATGTGGAGCCTGGCTCGGCCGGAGCCCTGCTGGAGTTCCTCACCTCGATGAAGTTCATGCTGGCCGTCGAGGCGAAGGACGTGACTGCCGACTTTGCCGTGCTGAGCCTGCTCGGGCCGAAGAGCCTGGCCGCCGGGCCGGACGCCGGCGTGGCCAGCATCGACACGGGTTTTGGCGTCGATGCGATCGTGCCGCGGGCCGGGCTGGCGGCGGCAGCCGGTCAGCTGCGCTCGGCCGGTGCCGGGCTGGCCGGAATGTGGGCGTACGAGGCGCTGCGCATCGCAGCCGGCCTGCCGAGGTTCGGCCTGGACACCGATCACCGCACGATCCCGCACGAGGCAGGCTGGATCGAAACCGCCGTCCACCTGGACAAGGGCTGCTACCGGGGCCAGGAGACTGTCGCCCGTGTGCATAATCTCGGTCATCCGCCCAGAAGGCTGGTGCTGCTGCACCTGGACGGCAGCGAGGACCGGCTGCCAGCGCGCGGCGACCCGGTCACCCTGGCGGACGCGCAGATCGGCGTTACCGGGTCGGCCGCCCGGCACTACGAGCTTGGCCCGATCGCGCTCGCACTGGTCAAGCGGACGACGCCTGTCGACGCCACGCTGCAGGCTGGCGGGATACCGGCGGCTCAGGAAATCATTGTTTCGCCTGATGCCGGGGCTAATATCCAGATTGAGCTCAAGCGTCGGCGCAGCGACCTGATTGGCCGCGCTCGCGAGTAGCCTGAGCCCGCAGCGAACAACGCCGTTCCCTGGAGGTTCCGCAGTGCTCCGCCAAGCGCTCCTGGCCCTGTCGGCCAGCAAGCAGGCCAGAAGCCTGATCATGGCCACGCCGCTGACCCGCGACGTCGTGGCGCGGTTCGTGGCCGGCGAGGCGGCAGCCGATGCGCTGACGGTCACCAGGCGCCTGATTGCCGACGGCAGGCTGGTGACCATCGACTTCCTCGGTGAGGACACTACCGATCCGCAGCAGGCGGCCGGGGTAGCCGAGGAGTACGTCAGTCTGCTCGGCAGCCTCGCCGCCGCTGGCTTGTCGGCGCACGGCAAGGCTGAGGTCTCGGTGAAGCCGACAGCTGTCGGACTTGGCCTCGCCGAGCACGGCGAGAAGACCGCGCTGGAGAACATCGCCAGGATCGCTGTGGCGGCGCGCAACGCCGGCACGACGGTCACCCTGGACATGGAGGACAGCGCGAGGGTCGATCCGACGCTGCGGCTGGTCGCCGAACTGAGGGCGGACTTCCCCGACCTGGGCTGCGTGATCCAGTCCTATTTGCGCCGCAGCGCCGATGACTGCAGCGCACTGGCCGTCGCCGGCTCCAGGGTCAGGCTGTGCAAGGGCGCCTATCAGGCACCTGACGGCATCGGGCTGGCGGCCAAGGCGGCGGTAGATCTCAGCTATGCCAGGTGCCTGCGAATCTTGATGGCCGGGCCCGGCTACCCGATGCTGGCCACGCACGACCCGCGGCTGATCAGCATCGCCGGCGCCAGGGCGCACCTGCTCGGCCGGGAACGTGACAGCTTCGAGTACCAGATGCTCTACGGCATCCGCCCGGCCGAGCAGGCGCGGCTGGCTGCCGCCGGCGCGCAGCTGCGCGTCTACCTGCCCTACGGCAGCGACTGGTACGGCTACCTGGTCAGGCGGCTTGCCGAGCGGCCTGCCAACCTGGCCTTCTTCCTGCGCGCGCTGAGCTCGCGCAGCTAACCGCGGCCAGTCGCAGCTAACCGCGGCCAGTCGCAGCTCGCCGCGGCCAGCCGGCCGCGGTCGCCCCGGCAGGGCCGCCGGTAGGCTTCCAGCGTGATCGCCATCCTCGGGGCCGGCCAGATGGGCGAGGCCCTGCTCTCCGGGCTGCTCAGGTCCGGAGTCGTCAAGCCTGACGGCATCATCGCGGCGGCGCGCCGCGGTGACCGGGTCCGGCAACTGCACGACGCCTACGGCGTCGACGTGATGTCGGCCGCGGCGGCCGCGGCGAGCGCGCAGACCCTGGTCATTGCGGTGAAGCCGCAGGACATGGGTGCGCTGCTGGCCGAGATCTCGGCCGCCGTCAGCACGGACAAGCTGGTGATCTCGGTGGCAGCCGGCATCACGACCGCCTACATCGGGCGCATGCTCAGCGGTGCGATCCCCGTGGTCAGAGTGATGTCCAACACCCCGGTGCTCGTGGACGAGGCGATGAGCGTCATCTCACCGGGCCCGCATGCCACCGAAGAGCATCTGCAGGAGGCCGAGCGGCTGCTGCGCCCTGTCGGCAAGGTCCTGCGCATCCCTGAATCCCAGCAAGACGCCGCCACCGCATTGTCAGGCAGCGGCCCCGCGTATGTGTATTTCCTGGTCGAAGCCATGGTGGATGCCGGAATTCTGCTCGGCATGCCGCGGGCCAACGCCCTGGAGATGGTCAAGCAGGCGGTGTTCGGCGCGGCGACCATGCTCAGGGACTCCGGCGAGCACCCGGTCCTGCTGCGCGAGGCCGTCACGTCGCCCGGCGGCACCACTATCAACGCGATCAGGGAACTCGAGCGGCACGGGGTGCGCGCTGCCGTGCTCGCCGCTATCGAGGCAGCCAGGGACCGCGGCCGCGAACTCGGCGCCGGGTAGCCGCCGCCGGCTGCGATAGCGCTGAGCCTGGCTGGAAACAATGGCATCGGATTGGCGGCTGAGGTTTTCGTAGCTTCGGCGGCGTCATGGGTATTTACCTGCAGTAATACGACCGGAGTCGGCAGTTGTTGCCGTCCAGCCGAATTGGCAGGGCTCGCACGGGGTTGCCCTTTTCAATGCAGGACTTACGCTGGAGACGGGCGTGACTGATGCGCCGATCCCGTGCGGCGCGCCAGCTCGGTCGGAAGAGGGCTACCAATGGCAGCAGAAGTAACTCCGCTCAGCGACGTCAGGTTCCTGACCGTGGCCGAGGTGGCCGCGATCATGCGCGTATCCAAGATGACCGTGTACCGCCTGGTTCACTCCGGCGAACTCGAGGCGATAAGAGTCGGCCGCTCGTTCCGGGTTCCTGAGCAGGCCGTGACTGGCTATCTCAGGGAAGCTTTCGTGGCTTCGGGCTAGGCCAGGCGGCCGCGCTGGCCTCGGCAGCGGGCCGGGGCGGCCGTATCGCAGATGGGCCAGATGCCGGGCGATGCCGGGCAATGTGGCTGCGCAGAGGTACGCTGTGGCGTTGGCATGTGCCAGGCCGCCGGATGAGGCGAGCATGTGCATGAGCATGCCCGTCAGCCAGGAAAGCAAGATCAAGGGTGGTCTCGTGGGTTCAGTCATCAAGAAGCGTCGCAAGCGGATGGCGAAGAAGAAGCATCGCAAGCTGCTGCGGAAGACGCGCGTCCAGCGCAGGAACAAGAAGTAGCGACCTGCCAGCAGACCGGCCCGCCCCTCACCCATGGCTGACCAGCCATGGGTGAGCAGTCGGGCGGCCTGCCTGGCTGGCGGCGGCTCGCCGGCGCGGCCGAGTTCGCCAGGCGGCGCCTTCGCGGTGACTTCGAAGTCGATGAGTTCGGGTTCGACTCGGAGCTGAACTCGGCGCTGCTGATGCCTGCCGCGCTCGCGCTGTACCGGAACTGGTTCAGGGTCCAGGCGCGCGGCCTCGAACACGTGCCCGATTCCGGCGCCGCGCTGATCGTCGCCAACCACTCAGGCGTGCTGCCGCTGGACGCGATCATGCTCCAGGTTTGCGTTTTCGCCGACCATCGCAGCAGCAGGAACCTGCGGCTGCTCGGTGCCGACCTGTTGTACAACGTGCCAGGGCTGGGCCCGCTGGCCCGCCGCAGCGGTCACACCAGGGCCGACCCGGCGCAGGCAGGCCGGCTGCTGTCGGCGGGCGAGCTTGTTGGCGTCTTTCCCGAGGGATTCAAGGGCACCGGCAAGCCATTCAGCGAGCGCTACCAGCTACAGCGGTTCGGGCGCGGCGGATTCGCGCGCACCGCGCTGCAAGCTGGTGCGCCGATGATTCCGTGCGCGATCGTCGGGGCCGAGGAGATCTACCCGATGATCGGGAACTCCGAGCGACTGGCCAGGGCGCTCAACCTGCCGTACTTCCCGCTGACCCCGCTGTTTCCCTGGCTCGGGCCGCTCGGCGCGGTGCCGCTGCCGTCGAACTGGATCATCGAGTTCTGCCCGGCGATCCCGACCGCTGAGCTTGCCGCCGCCGAGCCGGCCGACGACCTTGTCGCGGACCTGGCCGACGAGGTCAGGGACACGATTCAGATCCGGCTCAACAAACTCGTCGCAGACCGCGGCCCGGCCTTCAGCTGAGGCTCGCCGCGGCCGCGTTCCCCGCAGTCCTGACAAGCGCGCACGCGGCGCGCCTGGGTCAGACGCCGGACCGGCGCCGGCGCAGCGCCAGCCCGGCGGTGATCCCGCCGGCTACCGCACCGGCGCCCGCGGCCAGCGGCAGCGCGATCAGGGTGGCGCGGCGGCCAGAGCGAAACTCATGCACCGGCCAGTTCCTGTCCCGCGCCTGCCGCAGCAGGCCTGAGTCGGGATTCACCGCACTCGGGTGCCCGACGAGCTCGAGCATCGGCAGATCGTTAGCCGAGTCGCTGTAGGCACTGCACCTGGCCAGGTCGAGGCCCTCGCGCTCGGCGAGTGCCGTGATGGCGGCCGCCTTTGCCTGGCCGTGCAGCAAGCCGCCGACCAGCCGCCCGGTATAGACGCCGTCGGCGGTCTCGGCCACGGTGCCGAGCGCGCCGGTCAGGCCTAGCCTGCTAGCCAGGATGTTGGCCAGCTCGACCGGCGTGGCGGTGACGAGCCAGACGCGCTGCCCGGCCTGGAGGTGCTGCTGCGTCAGCTCCCTGGCGCCCTCCCAGATCCGGTCGGCCATGGTGTCGTCGTAGATCTCCTCGCCCAGCTGCACGACGTCGTCGATCCGGTGCCCGGCCACGAACGCCAGCGCGGCCTCCCTGGCAGCGTCGATGTGGTCGGCGTTCTCCGCGCCGCGCAGCCGGAAGGCCAGCTGACTCCAGGTCAGCCTCGCCAGGTCTCTCGGCCCGAACATCTTGCGTGCGGCCAGCCCGCGGGCGAAATGGTAGATCGAAGCGCCGCGCATCAAGGTGTTGTCCACGTCGAAGAACGCGGCCGCGGTCAGATCTTGCGGCGGCAGTTCGACAGCCGCCGCGGCCGCGGATGCTTCGCCGGCCACCACGTCCTGGCTCTTGGCTGGTCGGTTGCCGGGCCGGCCCAGCCCGACAACGGCGCCCGCTTCGCTGCTGGCACCCGATCCGCCGCCCTGGCCGGGCTGGCCGCTCATAGTGCCGAGCCTACCGGCGGATCGCCGCCGGGCCAGCGAGGTATCAGCTCGTCATGAGTCCGCCACCAGGATGGCACCCGGATGGCATCCGGTGGTCGCCCGGCCTGAGTGGCCCGCCCGCCGACTTCCGCTCTGGCGGCGGCCTGAGCCAGCGGCAGCTCCGGCCGGGCCCGTGCACGTCGCAGGTCAGGGCTTTGGTCACATCATCGGCTCTGGTCGTGCACCATAGGCAGCGATGTCTATTTCGCTGATCGTCTCTGGCCTGGGCGCCGTGATCGCTGCCACCGGCAGCGGCGTACTGCTGGCGCGCTGCTTCCGCGCGCCGCGCGGCGACCTGATCTGCTGGTCCATCGCGCTGCTCGGGCTGCTGATCAGCCTCGCGGCACAAGCTCTGGGCCACCTGGTCGGGTTCGATGCGGCGATGTTCCGTGCGATGGAGATCGGCGCGCAGGTCATTGCCCCGCTGGCACTGATCCTCGGCCTGTCCGAAGTGGCCGCCAGGAGCGCGCCTGCTCGCTTCTGCGCCAGGCTCTACATTCCTGCGCTCGCCATCGTCGCGATTGTCGTACTGGTCCTCGATCAACTCGCGGATGTGGCCTTTACCAAGGCATGGCCTGACCCGTCGGTGTACTACCAGATCGCCCCTGAATACGTGCTGTACGCGCTCGGGGTCATCACCGCGCTGATCGCGATCGTCACGATGGTGACGGTTGCCAGGCGCGCGAGCCGTCCTGGCTGGGACGCGGCGCTGCGGGCCGTCCTTCTCGGCGGCGCGGCCGCTTTGCTCCTGGCCTACCCGGCGGTGGCGCTGCTGCTGGCCGCCGAGGCGAGCGTGCACCTTCCCGTCAGCTCGCTTTTCGCGGTGCTGTGCGCGGCTGCCGCCGGCCTGACCTGGCTGGCCGGAACCTTCGCCGGACGGCTGCACCTGGCCCAGCTGCATGGCAGGCAGCGCAGCCAGCCGGGCAACGGCGCGCGAGCTGACCGTGGTGCCAGGTCCGACGGCGCGCGGTCCGACGGCGCGCGGTCCGGCGGCTTCGATGCGACGGGCGCTGGCGAGCCGGCGTCCGAGCGCGGGCTGTACCGCGACGGCGGTCCTTACCGGCCTGGCCCGCACGTCACCGGAGGCTACGGTCGAGACACCGATGATCAGCTCACGGGCTGGCGGGACGACCAGGCCCAGCCGGACTTCGACGACTGGCACGAGGACGGTGGCCGCGCCGCCGGCGCCGATGGCTGGCGCGATCAGGACCACGAACCTGGCGCGGCCGGTCACTGGGACCGTAACGGCGAGCACTACCAGTCCGATTACGCGACCGGCGATTTCGTGACCGGTGGCTTCGCCACCGGCGATCTCGACGTCGGCGACTTCGGCACTGACCGGCACGAGCCCGGTTACCCGGCAGGCGACTGGCAGCCTGGCGGCACCGCGGGCGACGGGCCAGACGATGAGCGAGGCACGGGCGGCCGGCTCGATGACTGGCAGGACGACCGGCGCGATGACTGGCCGGAAGGCCGGCGCGATGACTGGCAGGACGACCGGCCGGACCCGGCGGGCTACGGCGCGGGCCAGACCAGTGCTGAGCGGGCCCAGCTTTTCGGCCAGATCGCCATCTACACTCTGCTGGACGACCGGGTCGACCAGTTCGACCAGCTGGCCGAGCGGGTGGTGGAACAGGTCAGGAACAGGGAGCCAGATGCGCTGGTGTACATCGTGCACGCGGTGCCGTCGGCCCCGATGCAGCGCATTCTGTACGAGGTGTACCGGGACCGGGCCGCCTATCAGCGGCACGTGCGGCAGCCGCATGTCATCGAGTTCGAGACAGACCGGCGTCCCTACGTGCTGGCCACGAACGTCATCGAGCTTGGCCTGCAGCAGGCCAAGGTGTCACCGTTCCCGTCCGTCGCTGAGTTGTTCGGCGAGCCGGGCTTTGACACCTCGGGCTTCGAGCGGCCGGATTACCAGCGCGACTTCGGCAGCACCGCGGCGCCGCAGAGCGGGTACCGGGAGTTCCGGTGAGCGCGGCCGGGCAGCGCGTCAGTCATCAGATCACGCTGCTGTCCAGGCCAGGCTGTCACCTGTGCGACGACGCCAGGACGGTCATCGCTGCGGTGGCCGCTGACCTGGGCGTGAGCTGGGATGAGCGAGACATCACCACGTCGGCGGATGAACTCGCGCAGTACTCGGAGATGATTCCGGTCACCCTGATCGACGGCGTTCAGCACGACTTCTGGCACGTGCGCGAGGACCGGCTGCGGGCCGCCCTGCAGCGCTGAGCGGCCGGCCGACGCGCACATCGGCTGCCAGGTCAGGCAAAGTTCGCCTACTTTGTGCAAACGTTCACAAGGGCGTACGGTGGTTGCGGAGATTGCGCGCGGAATCCCCGTTCCGCGCGTGCTGAGCTGACTAGTCCCCCCAGGAGTACCGGCGCATGTCCCGCCGTCCTTCGCCGGCTCGCCGTCCCGCGGCAGCCGGCCCTCCTGCTGGCGATTCCGAGCCGATCGGCGGATCGCCGGCTGGTGCGAGCCACGGAATACCCGATGCCACCGTGGCCAGGCTCCCTGTCTACCTGCGTGCCCTGTACGCGCTTGCCGATCACGGCGCGGCCACCGTGTCCAGCGAGGAACTGGCCGCCGAGGCCGGGGTGAATTCGGCCAAGCTACGCAAGGATTTGTCCCATCTTGGGTCCTACGGCACCCGCGGCGTCGGATACGACGTCGACTATCTCGTCTACCAGGTCTCGCGTGAGCTCGGACTGACGCAGGACTGGCCGGTGCTGATCGTCGGTGCCGGGAACCTGGGCCGGGCCCTGGCCAACTACGGCGGCTTCGCCACCCGTGGCTTCCGGATCGCCGCGCTCGTGGACTGCGACTCAGCCGTGGTAGGCACTGTGATCGCGCGTCATACGGTGCGTAGCGCCGCGACGATGGAGGATGTCATCAAGCGATTTGACGTCTCCATTGGCGTGATAGCGACACCGGCCGCAGTCGCGCAGAATGTCTGTGATCGCCTGGTAGCGGCCGGTGTCTCGAGCATCCTGAACTTCGCGCCGGTCGTGCTCAACGTGCCTTCCGGCGTCGATGTGCGTAAGGTCGACCTGTCGATCGAATTGCAGATCCTCGCCTTCCACGCGCAGCGGCGAGGGATGTCCGGCCAGGCCCCCGCTGGCCGGGACGAGGGTGCGGGTGGTCGGCGGCTGGAAAGCGTGCCGGGGGGAGATCTTGGCTTGGACGTCGCCGCGGAACTGGGTGTCGCCGCCAGACTTGACGTGGCTGCCGGGCTGGCGGCGTCTGCACCGCTGAGCGCAGGCACCGAGCCGGACTACAGGACAGGGGTGCAGGCGGTAGGCCGATGAGTGTTCTGGTTGTCGGACTCAGCCACAAGGGTGCGCCGCTGGCGACGCTCGAGAGAGTCGCGCTGGCCGGGGACGACCTGATCAAGCTGCTGCACGACGTGGCAAGGGCCGACGACGTGGCCGGCGCGCTCGTGCTGAGCACCTGCAACCGGGTCGAGATCTACGCCGAGGTCGGCAAGTTCCACGGTGCCGTGGCGGCCATCTGCGAACTGCTGTCCCGGCATTCGAACGTGCCGCCAGCCGAGCTGACGTCTTGTCTGTACGTGCACTACGAGGACCGGGCTGTTCAGCACCTGCTCGCGGTAGCGTGCGGGCTGGATTCGATGGTGATCGGCGAGAGCCAGATACTCGGCCAGCTCCGCCAGGCCATGCGCCTGGCCAGGGACCAAGGCACGCTCGGCCGGACGCTGTCCGATCTCGGCTCAGTCGCGCTCCGAGCAGGCAAGAGAGCGCAGTCCGAGACGACCGTCGGCGCGGCCGGCGCCAGCCTCGTGAGCGTCGGCTTGCAGGCCGCGGCGCGGCAACTGGCCGCGAACGCTGCCGCCGGTCACCAGCCGGGCGCCGCCCTGGCATCCGGTGAGCCGGGAGCAAGCCTGGCGCAGCCGCCAGTGGCCCTGGCGGGCCAGCGGGTCCTGGTCATCGGTGCCGGCGCCATGAGCAGCCTGGTGGTCTCTACCGTGGCCAAGGCAGGACCGGCGAGCCTGACGGTGGTCAGCCGCACTCGCACGCGCGCCGAGCGGCTCGCCGTCTCCTCAGGCGGCCAGGCCGGCGACATGTCCGGGCTGCCCGGCTTGCTGATCGCGGCCGACTTGATCGTCACCTGTACCGGAGCTCCTGGTCACGTGATTACCGGCGAGATGATGCAGGTCGCAGTGCGCGCACGCGCCGAGGATCACCTGACGGTCCCTGGCTCGCAGACAGTGCAAGGAGCTGTCCGTCCGGTGGTGCTGCTTGACCTTGCGATGCCACGAGACGTAGAGCCCGCAGTCGGCGGGCTGCCCGGCGTCTTCCTCACCGACCTGGACACGCTGGCGGCCAGCGGTTCGGCTGGCAGCAAGCCAGGTGACGGCGAGGTCGACGATGTCCGCCGCATCATGGCCGCGGAACTTGCGGCGTACGCCTCGGCGAGCCGGGCGGCTTCGGTTGCTCCGACTGTCGTCGCGTTGCGAGCCAAAGCTGCGATGGTGGTCGAGGCAGAGCTCATGAGGCTCGCCGGCGGGCTCGGCCGGCTGGACGCCGCTGCCATGGACGAGGTCGAGAAGTCGATGCGGCGCGTCACCGACAAGCTGTTGCACGATCCGACGGTACGGATGAAGGAGCTGGCCGGCGCACCAGGCGCTGACACCTACGAGGACGCGCTGCGCGTGCTATTTGATCTCGATCCCGCAACAGTGCAGGCTGTGGCTCAGGCAGATGCCCAACTGGCGGGCTGGCCGCCACCCGCCACAGATCAGGAGGAAACCCGATGAGCCGCCGTGCGCTGCGTCTAGGCACGCGCCGCAGCCCGATGGCCGTGGCGCAATCCTTGCTGGTCAGCAGGGCGGTAACCGAGCTGACCGGATACGAGGTCGAGCTCGTCGGCATCGACTCGGCTGGCGATTCAACTCGCGCGCTGCTCACGCAGATCGGCGGCACCGGCGTTTTCGTCAGTTCGCTGCGCGCCAGCCTGCTCGCAGGCGACGTGGACCTGGCCGTGCACTCGATGAAGGACCTGCCGACCGGCGACGCCGACGGGATCGTGCTGGCCGCAGTGCCAGGCCGCGATGACCCGCGGGACGCGCTCGCCGCGCGAGACGGCGCCAAGCTAGCCGACTTGCCGCCGGGCGCCACGATCGGCACCGGCTCGCCGCGCCGGGCTGCACAGCTGCTGATCATGCGACCGGACGTCCGCCCGGTCCCCATCCGCGGCAACGCGGGGACGCGGCTGGCAAAGGTATCGGCTGGCGAACTTGACGCGGTTGTGCTGGGGCACGCGGGCCTAGCCAGGATTGGCCGGCTCGACGCCGTTTCCCAGGTTTTCGAGCCTGACGAAATGGTTCCCGCGGCCGGTCAGGGAGCGCTCGCGGTTGAGTGCAGCGCTGGCAGGGAAGACCTCGTTGCGTTGCTCGGCTGCGTCGATGATCCTGTCAGCCGGGCCGCGACGACGGCGGAACGCAGTCTGCTCGGCGGGCTTGAGGCCGGCTGCTCGGCGCCGGTCGGCGCGTATGCTGCCGGGACGGATGTACTTCGGCTGTGCGGCGTAGTCGTAGCAGCCGACGGGGGAATGGCGCTTCGCGGCAGCGCGAGCGGCGGTTTGGTTCAGGCCGAAGAGATCGGCCGCCAGTTGGCCGCCGATTTGCTTGGCCGGGGGGCGGCAAGGTATATGGCAGTGTCCGGCGGACACCTCAGCAGCGGGGACGATGACAAGTGAACCCCACACCCACGACCGCGAAGGTCGGCAAGCAGGCCAAGCCAGCCAGCGATAAGGCGGCAAGGCCCGTCACCCATGCAGCGGACGCGCAAGTGCCCGGCTGGGTGGCGTTCGTCGGCGCCGGGCCAGGTGACGAAAATCTCCTGGCGGTGCGGGCGGCCGCCCTGATCGGGCGCGCCGATCTCGTGGTTGCGCCGCAATGGATCGGCGAACGGTTCGGCCATCTGCTCAAGCCAGGCGCCACGCTGGCCGATTCCGACGCGCAGCTTCAGGATCCGAAGATCCTGATCAAGGCGGCCAAGGCCGGGCAGCTGGCGGTCCGCCTTTTCAGCGGTGATCCGTTCATGTTCTGCAACGCGGCCGCCGACGCTGCCGCCTGTGCCAAGGCACGGGTGCCGTTCGAGGTCGTCCCCGGCATCTCAGCGGCTACCGCCGTGCCGGAGTATGCGGGTATCCCGCTCACCAGCGACGCAGCCGGTGATGTCCGGATGATTCAGGCCGGCGAGGTCAGCCGCGTCACCTACACAGACGGCACGCTCGTCATCCTCGGTGCCGAGACCGGTCCTGTCGATCTGGGCAAGATGCTGATCGCAGCCGGCTGGGCCGAGACAGCGCCGTTCGCCATTACCTGGAACGGCACGACCACCGAGCAGCACACGGTCGTCGGCATGCTCGGCTCGATCGCCGCGGATCTGAAGGCGGCAGGCGTCAGCATGCTGACGGCGCACGGCCCGGCAGTTGCGGTTGTGGGCGACGGGGTCACCGCGCAGCCGGCGCTGTCTTGGTTCGAGACCAAGCCGCTGTTCGGCTGGCGGGTCCTGGTGCCGAGGACGAAAGAGCAGGCAGACGAGGTGTGCGATCTGCTCAGGGCCAGGGGCGCGGTGCCCGAGCAGGTGCCGACCATCGCCGTCGAGCCGCCGCGCACCCCGCAGCAGATGGAGCGCGCCGTCAAGGGCCTGGTCACCGGCCGGTACCAGTGGATCGGCTTTACCTCGGTGAACGCCGTGCGCGCCATCCGGGAGAAGTTTGAGGAGTACGGGCTGGACGCCAGGGCGTTCGCCGGCGTCAAGGTCGCAGCCGTCGGCGAGCAGACCGCGAGGGCGTTGCTTGATTTCGGCATCATGCCCGACCTGGTGCCAGCGGGCGAGCAGTCGGCGGATGGCCTGGCCGACGCCTGGCCGGCTTTCGACGATATTCTTGACCCGATCAACCGCGTGCTGCTGCCGCGTGCGGACATCGCCACAGAAGGCTTGCTGGCCAGGCTGACTGACCTCGGCTGGGAAGCCGAAGACGTGACCGCCTACCGGACCGTAAGGGCCGCGCCGCCGCCCGCACCAGTCCGCGAGGCCATCAAGGGCGGCGGTTTCGACGCGGTGTTGTTCACCTCGTCCTCGACGGTGCGCAACCTGATCGGGATCGCCGGGAAACCGCATGCCGTGACGGTCATCGCCGTCATCGGCCCGCAGACGGCCAAGACAGCCGCCGAGTTCGGGTTGCGGGTCGATGTTGTCGCGCAGACGCCGTCAATCACCGCGCTTGTGGAGGCGCTGGCCGCGCATGGAGCCGGGATCAGGGACGCCGCCGTCGAGGCAGGCGAGCCGGTACGCAAGCCGAGCGAGCGCCGTCGCGGAGCCCGCCGCCGGATCAGGTAGTCCGCGGCAACCCCTGGAGCAGTAGTGACCGCGAACTTTCCAGTCGCCAGGCCGCGCAGGCTCCGGCGAACCACGCCGATGCGCAGGCTCGTCGCCCAGGTTAGCGTCCGGCCGTCGAACCTGGTCTTGCCGCTGTTCGTCAAGGAAGGCATTAGCGAGCCGCAGCCGGTGTCGTCGATGCCAGGCGTCGTGCAGCACACCAGGGAGAGCCTGCGGAAGGCGGCGTCCGAAGCGGTTACCGCCGGTGTTGGCGGCCTGATCTTGTTCGGCATCCCGGCCGCCAAGGATGCCCGCGGTTCTGCCGCCGACGATCCTGACGGCATCGTCCAGCTCGCGTTGCAGGACCTGGCCGCCGAAGTCGGTCATGACACGGTGCTGATGTCGGATCTGTGCCTAGATGAGTACACCGACCACGGTCACTGCGGGCTGCTGACGGAGGCCGGCGAGGTGGACAACGACGCGACCCTCGGGCGTTACGCTGCGATCGCGGTTGCCCAGGCCGCGGCCGGCGCGCACGTCGTCGCCCCGAGCGGGATGATGGACGGCCAGGTGGCCGCGATCAGGACCGCTCTTGATCAGTCCGGCCACCACGAGGTCGCCATCTGCGCTTACTCCGCCAAATACGCCTCGGCTTTCTACGGGCCGTTCCGTGAGGCTGCGGAATGCGCGCCGCAGTTCGGTGACCGCGCCGCCTACCAGCAGGATCCGGCGGCCGCCAAGGACGGCCTGCGCGAGGCGCTGCTTGACGTCGCCGAGGGAGCTGACATCGTTATGGTCAAGCCGGCCCTGGCCTACCTGGACGTGATCAGCCAGCTGGCCGCCACCGTGCATCTGCCGGTCGCGGCCTACCAGGTCAGCGGGGAGTACTCGATGGTGGAGGCGGCAGCTGCCCGCGGCTGGCTGGACCGGGACCGCACGATCATGGAGACGCTAACGGCGATCAGCCGGGCGGGCGCAGACATCATCTTGACCTACTGGGCGGCAGAGGTGGCCCGCCGCCTGAGTTGATCCGGCCCTGGATTGCCAGCCCGCGAGCACCGGGCACGCGATGATGCTGACCGCCGGAAACTTTGCTAACCACAAGTAAACCTTCAGAAGGATGTCGCGCGTCCAAGTCACGTGACGCGAACTCTGCTGGCCAGTCTCGTTAGCCGGCCGGCCGTACGGAGCGCGCCGAAGTGCCTTTCGAATAGCTTGGAATCGCGTAGCCGCCTCGTTACTATCAGCGACCACAGCGAAGGGCAATGCACCGAACTGCATCGGTCGCACCCGTCACACGTTGCGGTCAACGGCTCCGCTATATTGGTCAGCCTACTGACGAGCTGACTTGCGCACGCTTGAGAGCAGGACCTTCATGACGAGAACGCGGGCTGCCCAGGTGTTCTTGGCTATCGCTATCCTTTTGATTGCGTATGGATACGGCCATCTGGGAACTGCAAAAGTCCCGGTGCGAATGCCCGTCAATATGATGACGCCTGGCAGTCACATGACGATGCTGACCGCAAGTACACCGGACTCCTTCACGACCGAAGCGGACCCGCTCCCGTCTGGCCACTGGACCGCGACCGCCAGTGATCAGGAGAGTACCAATCCGGCCAGCAATGCCATCGACGGCAATTCCGCAACGTTCTGGCAGTCTAAATTCACACCCACGAATGTGCCTCTGCCGCACAGTCTCACTATCAACATGCACGGCACCCGCGACGTTTCAGGACTCACTTATCTGCCGCGCCAAGACGGTAGTTCCAACGGCAATATCGGCAGGTACTCGATCTCGGTCAGCCGCAACGGAAAGAACTGGAGTTCACCCGTTGCCACGGGCACGTGGGCCGACGACGATACGCTGAAAACCGCGATCTTCGGCGGGGTGTCATGTCGGTATGTGCGGCTGACTGCCCTGACCGAGGCCGGCAATCGCGGGCCGTGGACAAGCGCAGCCGAGGTCGGCCTCCTGGGCGATCCGCCGATCGGCCCCGCGTTGCCGCATACCGGCTGGACGGTGACCGCCGACAGCCGCCAGTCCGCGGCCTATGCGCCGACCAAGGTCCTGGACGGTGACGGCCTGACCATGTGGCAGACGCCCTTCACCGGCACCGTGACGCCACTGCCGCACCACCTCACCATCGACATGCACCGGACGCAGCGGGTATCTGGCCTGGCCTACCTGCCGCGGCAGGACGGCAGCCTGAACGGAACGATCGGTCGGTACTCCGTCTCCGTCAGCACGAACGGGCGCACGTGGGGCTCGCCGGTAGCTTCTGGTACCTGGGCGGATGACGGGACGGAGAAATATGCAGTCTTCAAACCCAGATCCGCGCGGTTTGTCAGGCTTACCGCGCTGACCGAGGCTGGCAATCGCGGGCCCTGGACGTCCGCTGCCGAAATCAGCATTCTTGGCGTGGCGCCATCCGTCGGCGCTGGCGGAAAGTGGTCGGCGCCCATCGGCTTCCCGATCGTGCCGGTGAGCGCGGTTATGCTGCCCAACGATAAGTTGCTGACCTTTTCGGCCGTCGCCGACACGGCGTTCACCATGGTTCCTGACACGATCACGAACGTGGCTGTCCTCGACCTCAAGACCGGCAAGGTTAGCGAGCCCCTTGAGGTCAATACGAACCATCAGATGTTCTGCGAAGGACTCGCACTGCTGGCGGACGGGCGACTGCTGATCAATGGCGGCAGCAACGACCGAGCGACGACTATCTACAACCCGTATACGAACACCTGGTCCGTAGGACCGCTCATGAACATTCCGCGGGCGTACGAAGGCGACACCACACTGTCCAACGGCAAGGTACTGACGCTCGGCGGCTCGTGGTACGACGCGGCCGGGGACAAGAACGGCGAGATATTCACGCCCAAGGGCGCCAGCGGCAGCTGGCGCAAGCTCACCGGCGTACTGGCCAGCAAGATCCTCACCGCAGACCCGGCCGGGATCTGGCGTGCCGACAACCATCCGTGGTTGTTCGCGCAGGCCGACGGAACGGTGTTTCAGGCTGGTCCCAGCAAGCAGATGAACTGGATCACCACAAAAGGCGAGGGCTCCATCACCGGCGCGGGCAGGCGCGGGAGCAGCGCGGACGCGATGAACGGCAACGCGGTCATGTATGGCGTCGGCCAGATCGTTACCCTCGGCGGGGCGATCGCGTACCAAGATGCGGGTTCTGTAAAAGATGTCCAGGCCACGAGGAAGGCCTATGTGGTCAATATCAGCGGCGGTCCGCACCGGCCAGTCAAGGTAACCAGGACGTCGGACATGGCTTACGCCCGCGCGTTCAGTAACAGCGTGGTCCTGCCTAACGGAGAAGTCCTTGTTGTCGGCGGCCAGCAACACCCGCAGCCGTTTACCGACACCGGTGCGGTACTCAGTCCTGAGCTCTGGAATCCGGCGACCGGTAAATTCAGCATCATGGCGCCTGAAGTGACGCCACGTACGTACCACAGCGTGGCGATCTTGCTGCCAGATGGCCGAGTCTTTTCCGGCGGCGGCGGATTGTGCGGTGATGGCTGCACCACGAATCACCTGGACGGGCAGATTTTCTCACCGCCGTACCTCTTTAACTCCAATGGCACCGCGCGGCGACGGCCGGTGATCAAATCAGCGCCGACCAAGACAACTACGGGAGCTACCATCACGGTCAGGACCAATTCCGCAACGCCCAGGTTTGCGCTGATCCGTATGTCAGCGGTCACGCACAGTCTCAACAATGACCAGCGTCGCATTCCGCTCACGCCAGTTAAGGCAGGCAGTGACAGGTACCGGCTGCGGCTGCCAGCCAGTCCCGGCGTACTGCTGCCAGGGAATTACATGCTCTTCGCGCTCTACTCCAACGGCACGCCGAGCGTGGCGAGGATTATCAATATTCGCTAGCCGACGCAGCCGGGCAACGGGCCGGACGGGCAGGCGGACGTCCGGTCACCGCGACCGGACCTCCGCAGTGCCGTCCCCTCTTGCGCCAGGGTCTTCGGCTGAAGCCCGAACACGGCGAACAGACGCAACGTGCGTTAACGCTGGCTCGCGTTGCTCTACGATCTCACTGAGGTGCGTGCCACCAGAGTGAGCGAGCGCGTGTTCCGCACCCAGTCGTCAGGCTGCGTTGCTCGCGTGGCGAAAGCCCGCATGTCGATGACTTCGCCCGGGGCCGATGTGCTGTCCGATATGCTGGGCTTGAACGAGATAGCAGTATTACTGACTGTACGTTAGGAGATCGCCTAGTTGCGATGCGTAACTCATTACTTAGCCCAGTTCGGTATGGGTCGGCGCCTTGTACACTGACCCAGCTCTGTAGTGATCGAGTCCTGATGCCGAATGCCGTGAGCGGGGGACGGGGATTGGACCAGGTAGTGCCGGCGGACCGCGACACGCAGCTCGCTGGGTTGGACGCGCTGACCAAGGTGGCCGAGCGGGCTAACCAGCCAGCCGAACGGGTTAACCGGCCGACCGAACGCAGTAGCCGACCCGCAGTGGATGGCAGCTCATCGCCAGCGGGCAGCACTGGCAGTTACGCCGTGCAATCGGGCGAAGCGCATCTGCAGTTCGGAGACGCGTCAGACGATACAAGTCAGTTCCGCGCCGCGCTCAACTCGTTCGGTCCTCGCAAGTCGCTGAAACTGCACGGCAGGCTCTCTCGCTGGAAGCCGCGTTACTGGCCCCTCGTGACGTCCTTCTTGATCATACTTGTGGTCGTCGGCTGGTTCAGCGAGCCCTATGCGGGCGTGCTGGGCTGGCCCTTGTCGGTGCTATGGACCTGGCCGATCCTCAGTACCGTGATCGGCATCCGCGGCATCGCCAGGACCCGTAAGCTACTGCGCGCATCGCAGGCTCGCTGGCCGGACAACGGCCTGATGCGATGTGAGGACTTCCTGCTTGTCGTCGTCCCGACAATTGGTAGGCATGACACGTACCCGGCGCTCGAGCGCTCAGTCCTGTCGTATATCGCGCACCTGCCCAGGTGCTTCCCGCGGATGCGCATCGACATCGTGACCGAGGAAGACTGCGAGGCCGAGAGCAGGATCGCGAGGCTTGCGGCCAGGAGCGACCTGGTGCGGCTCATCGTGGTGCCGAGGATTTACCGGACGCCCAACGGGACCAAGTTCAAGGCGCGCGCCAATCACTACTCGCACGAACTGCGGACCTATGAGCGCGAGGATCGCGACGACGTCTGGGTCCTGCACATGGACGACGACACCGGCGTCGGCCCGGACACGGCGCTCGCGATGGCGCAGTTCATCGATGAGCAATACGAGGCGGGTCAAGCTGCCAAGCACATGGCGCAAGGCATCTTGACCTACCCGCGCGAATATGCGGTGAACAGGATCGCCTGGCTCGCCGACTCAGTTCGGCCGGCCGACGATGTCGCGCGCTTCTCGGCCTGGACGGGCAGTGGCACCCCGAGGGCAGGCCTGCACGGCGAGTTGCTGCTCATCCGGGCGTCCGTGGAAGCCACGATCGGCTGGGATTTCGGACCAGGGAGCATCGTCGAGGATGCCCAGTTCGCACTCATCTTCAGTGACCGCTACCGTGGCCGCAGCGCCTGGTTCGGCGGGCGGTGCTACGGTGCGTCCCCGTCGACGATCCGCGACTTCATCCGGCAGCGCGAACGCTGGTCGTGGGGTCTGGTGGGCTTGACCTTCAACCGCACCCTGCCGGCCAGAAACCGAGCGTACCTGGCTTACTCAGTCGTCTCCTGGGTCATCGGACCGCTCCAGAATGTCATCGTCGTCCTCGCCATCGGGATACTTCTGGCCGACCCCAACACCTCACCGGCTACCTTGTTCATCATCCCGTTGTGGGCACTCAACATGGCCTACACGATCTGGATGTACTGGGAAGGGCTGCGGCTGAACGCCGGAGTATCAGCACGGGGCCGCAGGAAGTGGTGGGAGACGGTGGCGGTCATGTTGCTGATCCCGGTCTTCGCCATGATGGAAGGCCTGGGCGGTCTTCGCGGGTTCCTCAAGTTCGCGCGCCATGCGGAGAACAAGTTCATCGTGATCGCGAAGCCGTCGTGATCGCTGCCAAGAGCCCAGGCCTCGTCCGCGTCGTCGCGTGCGCCGCCAGTCTGCTGGTTCTTGTTTCCGCCTGTTCGATACCGTCGAGGCCCGTCTGGTGGCCCAAATCGAAACATACCGAGGCACCGTCCGCTACCGGGCACGGTGAGCCTGACGCTAGTTCGGCCGTACAGGTCGTCGCGGCGCCCTGGCACGCGGGACTTCGTCAGCTCGGGATCCAGGTCTACTGGACGGCGAGCCCCGCTGACTCCGATGCCGTTATCCAGGCAAAGTCTCAGCGGATTATTGACTACGCGATCGGCCTGAACGCGAACTCGATTGCTGTCACTTTCCCGTTCTATACCTCCGGCATCACCTCCAGTACCCTCTACACGAGTACAGAGACACCGAGTCCTGCGCACATCGCGATCTTCCTGGCGCAGGCTGCCAAGAGCCACATCCGGGTAACGCTCCGCCCGATCCTGAACGAGAACGCGCTGGTTGCGCAGAACCCGATCGCCTGGCGCGGGTCCATCGAGCCGGCGGACCGATCGGCTTGGTTCCAGAGCTACCGGCAGCTGCTGATGCCGTATGCCAAGGTCGCTCAGGCAGGCGGTGCGGCGACGTTTGTCATCGGCACCGAGCTGGAGACGCTTGAGCGGAACCGGAACTGGTCGGACCTGGTCAGCGCGATCGCGTCCGTGTATCACGGTCAGCTGCTCTACGACGAAAACTTCGACGAGTTCGCCGCGCACGACACGCACCTGCCGCTGTCGACCTTCGGGGTGGACGCCTATCCGCGGTTCCAGCTGTCGGACGACGCGACGGTGGCCCTGCTAACACGCGCCTGGGAAGACTGGCTGGGGACGCACACCGCGACCGTCCGGCACCACGTGGTCCTCAGCGAGGTAGGTATCGACGCGGTACCTGGCTCCTACGCTGACCCCGGTGCCTGGGTCAACACGACGACGTCGCCGATTGACGTGGCCGTGCAGACAAAGTGGTACGAGGCGGTCTGCCGGGCTGCGGCGGACGAGCGAATTGGCGGCATCTACTGGTGGGAGGTCAACTTCTCTGCCAACCCGGCGGATCCAAGTCAGTTCGCCTCCGACCGGCTGACGTTCCTGGGCAGGCCTGCACAGCAAGTGATACGCAACTGCTTCGCCAGTCTCGCTGCTCAAGGGCCGCTGTAATGTCCGGGCGTTCGCCACTGGACCCGCAGCGGGACCCTAGGGCCAAGCGCGGTCAGTATGCCGACGATGGTCTCGGGCTGCGGCCAGCGCCTGCGCCACGCGGGTCCGTGCCCGAGCCGGCCGCGAGGTCAGGCGTTCGGCTCGCTCCGGCCGAGTCAGACGTCCCGGCCGGTCGCGCCAGGGTGCCGGCCCAGCCCGCTGCCCGCACCGGGTACCTGCCGCTCGGGCCCGATGGCCGTCCGGTCAGCCGCCGAGCCGAGCGGCCGCCTTCGTGGCAGGAAGACCGTTCTGTTTTCATTCCAGAGTCGGCCTTGCTAGCAGGCACGGACAGAGCCACGTCAGCGGCGGCCTCGACCTTGGACCAGCAACCGCAGCGGCGTGGTGCTGCCTTGCGTCGCTTCCCGCGCGAGAATCCGCTGTTCTGCGGTCTCTTGCTGGTCGCCGCGGTCGTGCGGGTGGTCGTCATGCTCGGCTATCCGCCGGCCTTGTGGTTCCCCGACAGCCTGCCCTACATCCAGGCGGCAATGCCGCTGGCAACGTACGCGATCCGGCCGATGGGCTACTCCTTCCTCCTGCTAGCGCTTGAGCCATTCCACGGCATCGTGATCGTCACCGCGGTGCAGCACGCTATGGGCCTGGCCATGGGCGTTCTTGTCTACGTTCTGCTGCGCCGGCGGTACGGGCTGCCGTCATGGGCGGCGACGCTTGCCGCCGTTCCCCCGCTGATGTCGGCTTACGGGCTTGAAATCGAGCATTTCGTCCTCAGCGACACCTTTTTCGCGCTACTGATCACGATCGCCATCGTGCTCGTGCTGTGGCGGCCGGTGCCGGCCGTATGGATGTGCGCCGTGGCCGGCCTGCTGGTCGGCGCGTCGGCAGTGGTGCGGTCGCAGGGCATGCTGCTGGCAATCCCGTTCGCCCTGTACCTGGCGACCCGAGTGGGCGCGAGCCGGCGCGTGCTCTTGGGAATCCTGGCGATGTGCGCGATGTTCGCCGTCCCGCTGGTGTCGTACGCGTCATGGTATGACCAGGTCAACGGGTCGTTCGACCTGACGACGAGCAACGGGGCCTTCCTGTATTCCAGGGTCGCCGCATTTGCCGACTGCTCGGTGATCAAGCCGCCTGCCGATGAACGGTGGCTGTGCATTTCCACGCCGGTCAGCCAGCGCCAGTCTGCCTCGTACTACGTCTGGAATACCGCATCCCCGATTAACCGCGGACACGGCTGGGAGTTCGCCAACCCGGTCAACGGCCTGGCAACCAACTTCGCGATCCGGGCGATCGAGGCCCAGCCCGTGGATTACCTGAAAGTCGTATGGCACGCGACGGCGGAGAGCTTCGCCGCGCAGACCCCGACTCAGAAGGAATACCTGTTCCCTGAGTACACGCCACAGTCCCTCAAGGCGCTTGCGCACAGCAGCGACGAGGACTACAGGTACGGATACAGGTACAACAACGGGGTCGATCCGAGTACCCGCGTTGTGCAGCCATTCTCGGGCTGGGTCCAGGCCTACCAGAACCATCTCGGCCTGCCGGGACCGCTGCTGGGCCTCATCGTGCTGCTCGGCCTGCTTGGTATCGCCGCGGCCTGGCGGCGACTGGGCGGGTGGGCACTGCTGCCGTGGCTGACAGGGATAGTGCTGATCGTCACTCCGGCTGCCACCGCGGACTTCGACGAGCGCTATCTGGTCGCCAGCGTCCCGGCATTCTGCATTGCTGCGGCGATCGGGATGCAGGAAATTAGCCGCCGTGCCTGGCGCGCAGGCAGCGCGCCCGCTGGTAGCGCGACGGCAAGCAGCGCGATCACAGGCAGCGCCACCGCAGCAAGTGCCGACTCAGAGCTGGCTGGTATCCATGCCGAATAGCAGTTGCGAATCCGTTGACGCCACCGAGCAGGTGGAACTCACCATTCTCATGCCCTGCCTGAACGAAGCCGAGACTGTTGCGATCTGCGTCCAGAAGGCGTTGTCCTTCCTTCTCCTGCATGGCGTCGATGGCGAGGTGATCGTTGCCGACAACGGCAGCACTGACGGCAGCCAGGCGATCGCGGTGGCAGCCGGGGCCCGTGTGGTCACGGTCGAGGAACGTGGTTACGGCAGTGCCCTCCTCGGCGGGATCTGGGCCGCCCGCGGCAAGTACGTGGTGATGGCAGACGCCGATGACAGCTACGACCTGACTGCCCTGATGCCGTTCCTCGACCGGCTGCGGGCTGGCGCGGACCTGGTGATGGGGAACCGCTTCCGCGGCGGGATCGCGCCAGGTGCCATGCCGCCGCTGCACCGGTACCTGGGTAATCCTGTGCTGAGCCTGATCGGCCGGCTGTTTTTCGGCAGCAAGATCGGCGACTTCCACTGCGGCCTGCGCGGCTTCAGCCGGGACAGCGCTCTGCGGCTAGGACTGCAGGCGTCCGGCATGGAGTTCGCCAGCGAACTTGTCGTCAAGGCCACGCTGAGCGGCCAGCGCATCGAGGAAGTGCCGACCACGTTGTCGCCCGACGGGCGCAGCCGGCCACCGCACCTGCGCAGTTGGCGCGACGGGTGGCGGCACCTGCGTTTCCTCTTGCTCTTCAGCCCCCGCTGGCTGTTCTTTTATCCGGGACTGGCCGTGTTGCTCATCGGCCTGGTGGTTGGCGCTGCCATCATTCCGGGGCCGCTGGCGATCGGCGGCGTCAAGCTGGATGTCGACACTCTCGCGGCTGCGTCGGCCATGGTGATCATCGGACTGCAAGCGGTGTTGTTCGCGATCTTCACGTCGGTCTACGCCAGCAACGAGGGGTTTCTGCCGCCGAGCGCCGCGGTCAAACGGCTGCTGCGAGTGTGGACGCTGGAGCGCGGGCTTGCTGTCGGCACCGTGCTCGGCCTGGCCGGCCTCTCCGGGGGAATCGCGTCGCTGGTCATCTGGTGGGGCTTTACCTTTGGCCGGCTGCCTTACGACTCTGTGCTGCGTCTTGTTCTTCCGTCGGCGACGTCTCTCGTCGTGAGCTGCCAGCTTGTGTTCGGCACGTTCTTCCTGAGTATCTTGTCCATCCGCAGGTCAGGTCGCGGCGCGGGGCTATCCGCACCCGCGCAAGCCGAAGCGCTGATGAGCGATCGCGCGCCCCTGCACTCCAGCTAGCCGCCCGTCGCCATCTCGCGCAGGTTGGCTTACGGGGAGCAGAACGTGACCTCGGGGTAGCGCGCTGAAGGCTGGTCCAGCAGGGCCTGCGGCCTGCCGCGCAGGTGCTGATCGAAGAAGGCCAGGACGTAGGCGCGGGTGATGTCCAGGGACCGGGCTCCGGACAGGCCGGCGCCGGTGTCGATGCCGGTCTGATCGGCCAGCAGCGCCAGGTCGGTAAAGGAGGCGTGCTCCGCGCCGGCCACCACGAGCCACCGCTTCCAGCCGGTCAGGAGTTTCCAGTCCCGCTCCCAGGTGATCACGGTGCCGCTCGGGAGTTTCCAGTCCCGCGGGGCGGTCACGGCGGCTCCGCTTCCCGGTGCGTGGTTGGATTTCTTGCCCAGGAACAGAAATGGTCGTGCCAGGCCTTCGTCCGGGATCGGGGCGGCAGTGGAGCCGTCCATGTCGATGCCCGCGCGGATGCGCGAGTCGGCCAACATGGCGGCAATGGTTGCGGCGCCCCCGGCGGAGTGGCCGGCCATCGCTATCCTGGCCGGGTCGATCACTCCGGCGCCCGGCCAGGCCGCGTGCCCACCGGTCAGTTCGTCGAGCACGAAGCTGACATCCGCTGCCCGGCCCGCCGCTACCTCCTCCTTCCTGAGTCGCCGCGGTGCCTCACGGGCGAGGCAGGTGGTGACCCGCCCGTCGGGAAAGGCCGTCGCGTGACTCTCGTACGTGTGGTCAATCCCGGCCACCACGTAGCCGTGGCTGGCCAGGTCCTCGGCCAAGCCGGTGAGCGCGCTGCGGGAGTTAGTGAAGCCGGGCGAGAGCACGACGAGGGGGAGGCTGTGCGGACGCCCGGCCGGCCTGGCGTCGCTGATCGCGTTGGTCTCGACCGTGCTCAGCGTGTCTTGCGCGATGCCGGAGATGCCCCTGCTGGTGAGTTGGAGCTCGGACTCCGCTGGCGTCATGTACCGGGCTCGCCGCCCGTCCGACGGCACCGCTGGATACCACACGGAAACCATCAGCTCCCGTGCGTTCAGTCCCGAGACCCACGGATCCGGACGAGAGTTGTCTGTCAGCCACACCGAAGCGGTGCCGGCCGGATAAGGACCGGTCGGCTCAGGCAGGTACGGTGTGGGACCGCGCCCGGTCGGCATGTCATCGGCGTCTGCGCAAGCTCCCATGCCGCCAATTATCAACGCCCGCCGTCGCTAGCCGCGGAGGCCGGTCGGCTGGTGCTCGCCGAACGGCCAGTATTCAAACAGTCCAGACCCGGCCGCGGTGGAGCCGTTCTCCGTGCACTCGAACACCGCGACGCTGTCGATCATGCCCCACATCCTGACCCTGTCCTCAGGCTTGGACAGGTCGTAGCTGACGCCCTGGACGACCAGATCAGGTCCCTGGTACATGCCGTGCTTCCAGTCGGGCTCCAGTCCGTACCCGGTCCCCACCATGAGCGAAACGGGGTGCACAGGGCGGACCGTCACTACCATCGGGTCGCCGCCGGACATGCTGAACGTAATGGTCGCGGTCTGCACTTCGCGGGTGCCGGGCGCGTAGCTGGGCAGGTATTCCGGCCTGCCGAGGTGCTGCGGCGGCGGCGGCCCGCTCCGGCCAGATCCGGACAGCTTCCTCCAGTACCCGGTGCCCGAGTGCGTCCTCCTGAATGATCGTGAGGATGGAGAACTCGTCGAACTGCATCGGCGCGTACATCCAGTAGAACTGGGCCGGGTTGCGCACCTGAATGCCTGGCGGTTCGCTCTCGCCGACCGGGCGGATGCCCCAGGACCGGTCCCGTGAACCCTGCCACCGGTCCGGGGTGACAGTGAACTCCCGGCTGCCGCTGCGGACGTAGCCGCTCCACCTGCCGGTCTGGGCGAGCCGGACGGAGTCGAAGATGACGCGCTCTTGCTGGCGCATGAAATGCCGCGGCTCCACCTGGGCCGGGATCACTCCTTCCCAGCTCAAGTCGAATTCCAGCTCGTGCGGGTTGGGTTCCAGGATCACCCGGAGCTTGCGCAGGCCCTCGATCACTTCTACCCGGAACGGGCCGACACTGGTATCCATCCGGTCCGCGCCGAGCTCACGGGAGGCCCTGACCACTCGGTGCGTGTCGTCGTGCCGGGCAAGGGCGAAGGCGTCGGTGACGCCGAGGTTGGGGTACTGGCCAAGGCCGACAAGCAGCATCAGCTCGTCGGAGCCCGGGTGGCAGTTGAAGTAGTACCTGTCGTAGAAGTTGCGGTCCGAGGTAGCCGGATGCCGGATGAGCTGCGCGGTCTGGTGCACCGGGTAGTCGTCCAGCGGCGACAGCGTCATCAGGGCTCCCTGCGGTCGGCGTGCTGAGTTAAACCTGAGTTGGCTCACGATCGATGATATTTGGTCAGCGCGATACTCTGACCTGCAGGTTCGGGCGGGTTGGCGGCAAGAATTGCGCACTAATCCAACCGGCAGCTTGTCGCGAATACCTGGTTGCGCGCGATGCCGACGGCCCGGCACCATTCCCGGCATGACAGGCGCACCGGGATGGCCAGAGCTGCGCGTGCCGGCGGCGAGCGGTCGCCAGGCACTGATGCTGCGGCCCTGGCGAAGGACGGACATCCCGGCACTGGCCACCGAAATGAGCTACGACTACCTGCTGGGCGGCATGTGGTCGGGACTGGAGGAACGCCCATTCCTTGGCCGCGGTACCCGCCAGGGCGGACTACCGGACCCCGCTGGTGACGAGCGCGAGGCGGCCCGGTGGATCGCGAGCCAGAACCGCGGCTGGCGCGACGGTGACCGCCTGTGCTTCGCCGTACACGGGCGCGATGAGGCCGGAGGGTGGGTCCTGGCAGGCAATGTCGGCCTGAAGAACCGCGATGAGACCGGCCGCATCGGCGCACGCGAGACCGCGGAGATCGGCTACTGGACGGCCGTGGCAGTCCGCGGCCGCGGCATCGCGCCGGCGGCGGTTATCGCGGTGACCGGCTGGGTCTTCGAGGAGTTCGCCGGATCAAGCCTGCGGCAGATCATGCTCGTGCACGATGTCGGCAACCCGGCGTCTTGCCGCGTGGCGCAAAAGGCCGGGTACCTGTTCCGCGAGCCCAGCCCGGCGAATCCGCCGCACTGGCTAACTGACGGGCTTTGCGCACCGAAATTGAGCCAGCTCGGGTCGGGCCTGCCGGGAAGCCGGTCAGCTGGCGGGCCGCTGGAAGTGCCAGATGACCAGGTGCGGGCGACCCCCTGAGGCCCGCCCTGCCGACGGCAGGTAGTCCGTCAGCGAGAACGGCCAGTCCCGCCAGTCGCCGATCTCGGTGGCGGGCTCGGCCGACGGTTCGTCCGCTCTGACCACGCGCGGCTCCTCGCACCGTATTACCTGCAGGCCATTTCTCAGCGCCGCCCGCAGGTAGTCTCCAAGCTGATGCCTGTAGGTAGGCGCGATGCGCGGCTCGCCCGCCGGGCCGCGGGTCGTCATCACCGAACCGCGGGTAATGTTTTCGTGGTGGACATCTGAAATAACCAGGTCGCCGCCGGGGCGCAGCACGCGAGCGAACTCGGCCACCACCGGATCGAGACGGGGGACGTGCTCAAGAGCGAGCGCGCAGACGACGACGTCCACGCAGTCATCCGGCAGCGGCAGCCGGTCAAGCTCGGCGACGTGGAACTCGGCCCCTGGGACACGCTGCCGCGCTTGGGCGAGCATGTCCGGTGAGCTGTCGACGCCGATGACCCGGTGCCCGCGCCTCTCCAGGAACTCGGCGAATCGCCCGGTCCCGCAGGCGGCGTCCAGCGCCACCCCAGGCTCCCGGCTGGCGAGGTACTCCGCTACCACCGGCTCGTCGGTGGCGAACAGCCCGCCGCCAGCCTCCGCGTCGTCGCCGGCCGACACCTGCTCATAGACGGTGGCGGCGCTGACCTGCTCAACCAGCACGCCGCGGTCCCTCAGCCGCTCGTCATCCAGCAGCCGCCTGATTTCGGCCAGCCGGGCCTCAGTGAACGCGCGGTCGTGGTCACCGGCCCAGGCGTCCAGCAGCGCGATGCCCTCCAGGCCGAGCAGATAGGCCAGCGGGTCCTGATAGATCACGAAAGGAATCCTAGACAGGCACCGGCCAGGCCGGCCATCCGTTTTCTGGCGCCGACCCAGCCCGGATGGCTATAGCCAGGTCCTCGCCCCACCGCCCCGCGGGATGCGCACTAATTTGAGCCAAGTCGGGAGCGGCGACAGCGTCATCAGGGCTCCCTGCGATCGGCGTGCTGAGTTAAACGAGGAATGGCCTCGTGTTCCTGCCTAAAATTCCGGCACTGTCAATTCCCCGGTGTGGGCCGGCAGTCCGAGGATCTTCGCCAGCAGACCGGTGGCGGTGTTGTTGTAAGGAAAGTCGTTGTCCGCCGGCACCAGGTCGTAGTGGATGAACAGCTGTCCGATCCTGGCCATAACTACCGCGAACTTGAACCCGGACAGCACCTCGTAGTAGTCCATGTCACCGAGCGCGCGGCCGGTCAGCTGCTGGTAGCGCTCGATCGTGTGCGCCGCGTCAGGGAAGCCGGGGAGCCGGGGGGAGTTCACGCCCTCGCTGTGATGCCGGTCGAGATACAGGAACCAGGCCAGGTCTTCCTCCGGCTGGCCGAGCGTGGCCAGCTCCCAGTCAAGGACGGCGGCGACGTGCCCGCGCGCGTAGATGATGTTGCCGATGCGGGCGTCGCCCCACAGCAGCACAGGTTCGGCCGTCTCGGGCGGCTGGTGCTCGCGGAGCCAGGTCAAGGCCGTTTCAGCTACCGGCACCTCCCCGTCGTAGGCCCAGCGCAGGTAGTGCTCGTAGTAGTTCAGCCGCTGCGCCAGCCCGGTAGGCCCGTAGTGCACTTGGTCGACGAAAGCCAGGTCAAGCCCCGCCACGTCCAGCGAGTGCACTGTGGCCAGCACCTCGAGGCCGGACCACCAGATGCTTTCCCGCTCCGCCGGACTGACCTCGCTGAGCCAGCCGCCTGTGTGGTAGGGCGGCATGTCCGATGGCACGTCGCCGTCGATCCTGCTCATGACGTAGAAGGGCGCCCCGAGTACGCCAGGTTCTTGCTCGCTCCAGTGCACGGCCGGCACCGGGATCTCGGTGCCGGCCAGGATCTGCAATAGCCGGAACTGCTCGGCGAATCTGGGCTCAGGAAAGATCTGGAATCCGGTAGGTGCCACCTTGGCGATCAGCTGTTCATGCCGTGGCAGGCCGTCAGGTTCCGTCCAGCGTGCGTCGAACATGAGCGTCTCGGCGGAGAACCCGGTGTTAACCGGCGTCCTGACGGTGCCGACGCTGACCTCTGTCGCAGCCGGCAGCCTTGTTTGCAGCCAAGACTGCAGTCTCGCCCTGGTTAGCTCCGGGTCGCGCTGATCCGGCACTGGCAATCGGATCGCCTCCTGGCTGCGAGCGAGCGACACCGTTCCACGCGCAAGTAGAACACGTTCTACCTGCAAAACAGGGGGACGTCAACCACGCCGGCCGTGCGGCTCCGGGTAGTGTCGAACAATCACCTCGCAATTTCCGTTCTGCAACGGCGAGGTCTCGTCGGCGGGGCGGGCGGTCGGGCGAGTGCCACCGCGGGCATCATCGAGATAGGTCCTCGACTGGTCGGGAGTTGAACAGTTGGTCGAAGCTGTATTGCGGGGCAGGAGCCGCAGGTCCGTCGGACGGATGGCGGACGCCGCGATCGGGTATGCGGCGATGGGATGGCCGGTCTGCGCCGGGACGTTTTCGCCAGGCCGGGCCCAGCGCTCGCCCGAGGTACGCCGCGCCTGCTCCTGTGATCGGATCGGCTGTCCTGCGCCAGGCGCACATCCGCTGTCCCCGGCCTGGCAGAACCTCGCGAGCACCGATCCCGAGCTCGTCGCACGGTGGTGGCTGGCCCTGCCCGAGGCCAACGTGGTCCTGGTAACGGGACGAGTCTTCGACGTCCTGGACGTACCCGCGCCGATCGGCATGACGGCCTTGAGCCGGATGGAGCGGTCAGGACGCCGGCCCGGCCCGGTGGCGGTCAGCGCCGGGGGCCGGGCCCACTTTTTTGTCCGCTCCCGAGGGGCGCCTGCCGACGAGAACGAGTGGTGGTCGTGCCATCTTGATTCCGAGCCCGAGGAAGTGGCTGAGGTGGCCGGACTGCGCTGGCATTGCCGCGACAGCTACGTACTCGCGCCGCCGTCACGACACGGCGGCAACGGCGCGGCGCGCTGGCTCCGCGATCCGGCCAGCCATGAGCTGCCTGACGGCGTGCTCGTGCTCGAGATACTGGCCGACGCATGCGAGGAGATTGGCTGATGTACCCAGGCAGCGGACGCGCGAAGTCCGCCGAGTTGTTCGCCCGTGCCAGCGAACTCATGCCAGGCGGCGTTAATTCGCCAGTACGAGCCTTCGGCTCGGTGGGCGGTTCGCCGGTCTTCATGGCATCGGGCGACGGGGCCTACCTGACCGACGTCGACGGCAATCGTTACGTCGACCTCATCTGTTCCTGGGGTCCGATGATGCTGGGCCACGCTCATCCCGCGGTGGTATCAGCAGTGCAAGCCGCGGTGAGCCGCGGCACCTCGTTTGGTACCGTCACGGCCGCCGAGGCCGATCTTGCGGCCGAGATCATGGAGCGGACACCCGTCGAGCGCATCAGGCTCGTCAACTCGGGGACCGAGGCCACCATGTCGGCATTGCGGCTGGCCAGGGGATATACCGGACGGCGGCTGGTGGTCAAGTTCGCTGGCTGCTACCACGGGCACGTCGACGCGCTGCTGGCTTCAGCTGGCTCCGGGGTTGCCACCTTCGGTCTGCCGGACTCTCCCGGCGTAACAGGCGCGGTGGCCGCAGACACCATTGTCCTGCCGTACAACGACGCCGAGGCTGTGCGGCAGGCGTTTGCCGCTCAAGGCGGCGATATCGCCTGCGTGATCACTGAGGCCTGCCCGGCCAACATGGGTGTCGTCCCGCCGGCGGCAGGCTTCAACGAGCTGCTGGCGGCGCTGTGTGGTGAGTACGGCGCGTTGCTGATCATGGACGAGGTGCTCACCGGCTTCCGGGTCACCAGGTCAGGCTGGTATGGCAGGGAAGGGATACCTGGCGACCTGATGACGTTCGGCAAGGTGATGGGCGGTGGCCTTCCGGCGGCTGCCTTCGGCGGCCGGGCCGAGATCATGGAGCGACTAGCCCCGTCCGGGCCGGTCTACCAGGCAGGCACGCTGTCGGGTAATCCGCTGGCCACCGCGGCTGGTATCGCCACGCTTCGGGCGTGCACTCCCGAGGTGTACGGCCGGGTTGACGAAGCGGCGGCCCTCGTGGCGAAGCTCACCGCGGACGCGCTGACGAGCGCCAGCGTGCCGTTCCGGCTGCAAGAAGCGGGCAGCCTGTTCTCGTTCTTCCTCGGCGTGAGCGATCCTGTGCGGGACTTCGGCGGGGCGCGCGGTCAGTCCGCGGCTGCCTACGCCGCGTTCTTCCACGCCATGCTGAACGCGGGCGTGTACTTGCCGCCGTCGCCCTATGAGGCCTGGTTCCTGTCATCGGCACACGACGAACGCGCGATCGGCATTATCGCTGCCGCGCTGCCGGCCGCGGCCAGCGCGGCGGCTGCTGCACTCGGCTGAGCGAGCGGGCAGCCCGGACATCGGCGTTGACGTCGCAGGACTGAGATTGTCTCAGCCGACCGCCACCGCGACGATGCCGACCACGATGGCGATGGCGGCGGCGAGCTTGCGCGGCAGGCCGCCTTCGCCGAGCAGCCGGCGGCCGAGCAAGACGCCGAACAGCACGCTGATCTCCCTGGCGGGCGCCACCGCGTCCACCGGCGAGAAGCTCAGCGCTATCAGGATCAAGACATAGGCGAGCGGCGCGAGCACGGCAGCCCCGGTGATCTGACGCCAGTAGTCATGCCAGACCTGCAGTAGCTTGGGCCGCGATCGCAGCGCTAGCGGGGCGAAGACCACCACCATCATCGGGAAGCTCGCATAGCCCTGCAAGATCGGCGGCGTGTGCAAGGTGGCGACTGCGTACTTGTCCCACAGCGTGTACGCGGCGATGAACGTTCCTGTGCACAGCGCGAACACCACCGGCTTGACGAAAGCGCCGGCCCCTGCCTGCCGCCCGTCGGCTCCTGCCTGCCGCGGGCCGGGGCCGGTGCTGGCGCTCGTCGTGGTCCTGGCGGGCCATCCGATGGCAACGATGCCCGCCACGATGCAGCAGATTCCGGTAATCGCTACCGGTCCAGGGCGTTCGCCGAGCAGCACGATGCCGGCCAGCGCAGCCAGCAGCGCGCCGGTGCCCCTGCCGATCGGATAAACCAACGACAGGTCGCCGAGCCGGTAGCCCTGCTGCAGGAACAAGAAGTACCCGCACTGCAGCACCCCGGTCCCGACGAGGAACAGCCAGTTCATCCCGGCCAGCCGGGGCGGGTCCGCGATGACGGCGACCGCGACCACCGGCGCGTACACGCAGGCGGCGACCGCGCCGAGCAACCAGACGAACACGGCGGCGCCGGCCGCGGCCGCCTGCTTGCTGAACAAGTTCCAGCTGGCGTGCGCTACGGCGGCCACGAGGATGAGGACGACGGCGGTCAGGCTCACCCTGGCGCTCCTGCGCATCGGGAGCGGCCGGGGACACTGAACGCCAGGCGCAGCCTCATGCTGCTGTCACGGTCGCCGGCCGCCCGGCCAGCCGTCGCCGGCCGACCTGCGTGCCGGTTAGCCAGGATGCGCACTCGCGCCAGGTAGTCTGTGGCCGCTATGAGCACCAACGAGAACGAGCTGCCGCGCGGCGCCACGGCCATCGTCCACCTCGTCCGGCACGGCGAGGTGCTGAACCCGGACGGGGTGCTGTACGGCCGGATTCCCGGATTCCACCTGTCCGAGGCCGGCCGCCTGATGGCGAAAGCGGCCGCCGACTTCCTGGCCGGCCGTGACGTCACGGTGCTGAAGTCGTCCCCGCTCGAGCGGGCGCTGGAGACGGCTGAGCCGATCGCCGCGGAGTTCGGGCTGCCTGTCCTCATCGACGACCGGCTGATCGAGCCGTGGAATCATTTCGAGGGGCTGCGGTTCGGCGTGGGCGACGGCGCGCTGCGCCAGCCCCGGTACTGGCTGCACCTGCGCAACCCGTTCCGGCCGTCCTGGGGCGAGCCTTACCAGCAGGTTGCCGAGCGCGTGCTTGCCGCCGCGACCGACGCGGCACGCGCGGCAGCGGGTCATCAGGCCGTGTGCGTCAGCCACCAGCTGCCGATCTGGGTTGCCCGCCGGGCGGCGGAAGGCACCAGGCTCTGGCACGATCCGCGCCGCCGCGAATGCGCGCTCGGCAGCGTTACCAGTCTGGTTTTTGCGGGCGACACGGTGATCGATGTCAGGTACGCGGCGCCCTCGGGCGACGGACGGCGGCAGGTCGCTGGCGCCTGAAGCTGCACAAACCAGCCTGAAGGTTAGCTCACCAGGGCCTGAAAGCCAGGTCAATCGCCGGCCCGCTGTCACCTCAGCGCAGTCAGTCCGGCACAATGGGCCCGTTACTACTGCCTGTAGGAGATAGTCAAGTGCCCCGCTCGCCCGTCCAGCTCCGGTCTGCGCTGGGCGCTGCCGTGGCGGTGGCGGCGGTGCTGGCGGCAGCCGGCTGCGACGGCGGCCAGATCGCCGCGAACGACCCGCAAAGCTCTGGGCAGAGCTTCGTCGGCAGCAGTTACCAGTCGGCCTTCTACCAGCCTGCCAAGCGGCCGGTGGCACCGGCCGTGTCCGGTACCACCATGACCGGCCAGCGGCTGAGCCTGGCGTCCTACCGCGGCGATGTCGTCGTGCTCAACTTCTGGGGCTCTTGGTGCGCGCCGTGCCAGCACGAGGCACCCGCGCTGGGGACGCTCGCCCGGCAGTTGCAGGTCAGCGGTGTCCGCTTCGTGGGCGTCGATATCCGTGACGAGCCGGATGCGGCGCGCGCGTTCATGCAACAATTCGACGTTGGCTACCCGAGCCTCAATGACCCGGACGACGACATCGCGCTGCTGTTCCACAGCACGGTCCCGCCCGCGGACATCCCGACCACGCTGGTGATTGACCGCAGCGGCCGGATCGCAGCCCGCATCTTCGGCGAGGCCAGTTACCGGCAGCTGAAGGCGCTGGTCGACCAAGTGGCGGGCCTGCGGTCATGACAGCTGCCGAAGGTGACGCGATGACGTCTGTACCCGTAGACGACGAGCTGCGCGAGACCGACCCGGCTGCGCCGGGCCGCGCCGCCCGGCGGCTTGGGCTGGGCGGCTGGCTGCGCTGGGCCTGGCGGCAGCTGACCTCCATGCGCACGGCGCTGATCTTGCTGTTCCTGCTCGCCCTGGCCAGCGTGCCGGGATCGGTGCTGCCGCAGGAAGGGATCGACCCGGCGGCGGTGACGCAGTACTACACCTCTCATCCGGCGCTGGCCCCGTTCCTGAACCGGCTGTCGCTGTTCAGCGTGTTCGCGGCGCCCTGGTTCGCGGCGATCTACCTGCTGCTGTTCGCGTCCCTGGCCGGCTGCGTGCTGCCGCGTACCTTCCGGCTGGTCGGGCAGTCCAGGCAGCGGCCGCCGCGCGCGCCGAGCAACCTGGCCAGGCTGCCGATGAGCTTGAGCTACGTGACGACGGCCACCCCGGCCAGCACGCTCGATTCGGCGGCCAGCGTGCTCGGCAAGCGCCGGTTCCGGCTGCAGCAGGGTGACGGCTGGCTGTCGGCGGAGAAGGGTTACCTGCGCGAGGTCGGGAACCTGCTGTTCCACGTCGCGCTGCTTGCCCTGCTCTTCTCGGTCGGCCTCGGCGGCATCTTCGGCTACAAGGCGGACCGGCTGCTCGTCGTCGGCCAGGGCTTCGCCAACACGCCGACGGCGCTGGATGTCTTCCGGCCAGGCCGCCTGGTCAGTCCTGGCAACCTGCAGCCGTTCTCGATCAATCTGCGCAGCTTCAAGGCGCAGTACGTGACCTCAGGGCCGCAACTGGACCAGCCGATCACCTACGACGCGGCGCTGACCTACCAGGCCAAGCCGGGGACGCCGGTCCGGCAGTACCAGCTGCAGGTCAACCACCCGCTGGTAGTAGATAACGTCAGCGTGTATCTCATCGGGCACGGCTACGCTCCGGCGTTCACGGTCACCGACGGCAAGGGCAGGGTCGTCTTCTCCGGGCCTGTGCCGTTCATCCCGGTCGACCAGACGACGCTGACGTCCGAGGGCGTCATCAAGGTCCCAGAAGCGCAGCCTGCCCAGCTCGGTTTCGCCGGAGTGTTCCTGCCGAGCGCGGATGACATCAACGGCCGGCTGGCGTCGGTGTTCCCGTCGGCGCTGAACCCGCAGGTCAGCCTCGTGGCGTTCGAGGGCAACCTCGGCATGGACTCTGGCACTCCGCAGTCGGTCTACACGCTGAATACCCAGGGCCTGCACCGGCTCGCGATCTCGCCGCGGCCGCTGTCGCCTGGTCAGTCCATGGTGCTGCCGGGTCACGCTGGCACCATCACCTACACCGGCTATCAGCAGTGGGTCAGCCTGGCGGTGACCTATGACCCCGGCCAGCTGCCCGCGCTTATCTCAGCCATCGCGGCGCTGGCAGGCCTGATCTTGTCGTTCCTGATCCGCCGCCGCCGGGTGTTCGTCCGCGCGCAACCCGGCGCCGATGGCAGGACCGAGGTTATCGTCGGCGGTCTGGCCAGGTCAGATGCCGCGGGCGGCTTCGAGTCCGAATTCGCCGAACTCGCTGAACTGCTCAGGTCCCGCCACGACGGAGCCGCTCACGCCCAGCGGGCGGGCGACGACGCGGCAGCCGACACAACAGAACCCCACGAAGAGGAACGTGGCCGGATCGCCATCCCGGCCGGACCATCCGCAACTGCCGACATGGCCCTGGCAGACGAGGACCGCCACGACGCGGCGCTCGCCGGCCGAGAGGGAGAGTGAGGCCCCGTGCCCGTCAATCCAGGCCTGGCTGACTTCAGCAACGTGCTGCTGTTGACCACCGTCATCTTGTACGCCCTGGCGATGCTGTCCTACGCCTGCGACCTTGCCTTTGCCCGCCAGCGAGTGCTGGCCACCGAGGCCGTGCCGGAGCTGGTCGCGGCTGGCGCTGGCGGGCCGGCCATCGTGCTGCGGGACGGCGGCGAGACGACGCAGGTCCCGTCCGGCCAGCCTGCCGCCGGCCGGTGGCCGTCCGGCTTCTGGCTGCGGCTGGCCTTCGGGCTGACCTGCGCCGGTGTGTTCCTGCATGTGCTGGCCATCGCGACCCGCGGCGTGGCTGAGCACCGGGTGCCGTGGGGCAACATGTACGAGTTCATCGCGGCGATCACCTGCATGGCGGTCCTGGTGCTGGTGGCGGCTTCGGTGGCCTACCGCGCCTACTACATGGGCCTGTTCGTGCTGCTGCCGATTGTCCTCGGCCTCGGCATCGACCTGACCTGGATCTACACCCCGGCAGGCGCGCTGGTGCCCGCGCTGCAGTCGTACTGGATCGCGATCCACGTGACGGCGATGATCGTCGCCTCTGGCCTGTTCATCTTCGGCGCGGTGGTGACGACGCTGTATCTGCTCGCCGACCGGACCGAGCGCCGCGCTGTGGCTGGCAAGGAGACCTGGTCAGCCGGAATCCTGCAGCACCTGCCCAAGCCTTCGATCCTGGACAGGCTGTCGTACCGCAGCATCCTGTTCGCGTTCCCGGTGTGGACCTTCGGCGTCATGGCCGGCGCGATCTGGGCTGACCACGCCTGGGGCCGGTACTGGGCCTGGGACCCGAAGGAGACCTGGTCGTTCATTACCTGGGTGGTGTACGCGATGTTCCTGCACGCCAGGGCGACCGCGGGCTGGCGCGGCCGGCGCGCTGCGTTCGTCCAGCTGGCCGGCTTCTGCTGCCTGGTCTTCAATCTGGTCGGCGTGAACTTGTGGATTACTGGCCTGCACTCCTACGCCGGGCTGATGAGCTAACCCCGGTCAGGTGCCAGCCCGGTCAGGTGCCCGTCGGGTCAGGTGCCGCGGCCGGTCAGGTGCCGCGGCCGGTCCGCAGGAATAAGGCGCCTTCGCGGTCGTCACGGATCCGGCGCGCGAGCTGCTCAAGGAAGTCAGGGTCGTCATCCGGGCCAAGGGTGCGCGGGGCAAACCCGGCCAGCGGGCTGATTTGATCGCCGTATCCCGCGGCGGCAGCTTGCGCGGCAGGGTGCCTGAGCAACGCCTCGGCGGGGCCGAAGCCGCCGGCCGCGTACGGGTTCGACCGGTGCAGGAACGACACGCGGTGCTGGCCGGCCGACAAGCAACCAGGCAAGTGCGCCGAGCACCCAGAAGGCGCTGGCGATGAACAGCCACATGCCCTTGCTGAAGGTGGTGAACTCCGAGTCGGGCGTTGTCGTGATGTCGAGCATGCACGGCAGCACAAATCCGACGCTAAATAGGATGATAAGAGCACAAGCCAGCCACATGAGGGCAGCCTAGCTGCTAGAGGGTGGTGCTCGGTCATGAAATGCAACATCTGTCCGCCCCGACTCATTCAAGCGCATCGGTGACGTTCCGTCACATGCCTGACAGGGCGGGTAACCGGGGCTTAGCCTGAGGCGGCGGCCAGTATCGAACCTGCCGCGTGATTTTCCGCACTTTATGGGGAGCTGAGCCATGCGGCTTCGATTATTTCGCGGTCGCAGTTGGTGGCCACGGCGCAGCCGCGGCCGGACGGCCGTGCCTAGTTCCCCGTCAGCGCAGCGTCCTGCTGGCGCGCCAGGCAGTCACCGGCGGACTGCGACGACGCCCGATCGTGCGGCCGCCTCGCTGACTGCGGGGAGCCGGAATCCGCGCCGGGCTCGGACTGCACCGCCCGGCTCTGACGCGGTCAGAACTACTGCTGGCGGCACGGATCTGGGCGGCACGGTTCCGGGCGGCACTGGTCCGGGCGGCGTGGTTCCGGGCGGCGTGGTTCCTGGCGGCACCCTCCCGACCAGCACGGTTCCTGGCGGCACCCTCCCGGCCAGCACGGTCTCTGACGGCATGGTTCCTGGCGGCACCCTCCCGGCCAGCACGATCTCTGGCGGCACGGTCTCTGGCGGCACGGTCCCCGCTGGAACGATCCCGGCCGGCCGAACGAAGACCGGCGGGCATCGCGCCAGTGCCGCGACCGCGCCGGCGGCGGCCGTCGCCCGAGTCGCGGTCAGGACCGAGCAGTCCGCAGCGGCCGGCCGAGGCATGCCGCGCGGCAGCGCGCGACGCAGGCCACGCCGGCCAAAGCCTGGTATGAGGCGGCACAGCCCAGCCCGGCTGCGGCCGGCCGCCTGGACTGCGGCTGCCTGGAGCGGGTGCTGATCAGGGAATGGGCGGCCGACGAGACGCCGGCACCGGAAGCGGTCACCGCCGTCGGCCGGCTGGCCAGCCTGCCGCTGCTGATCAAGGAGAAGCTCGCGGCCGGCCTCGAGGCCATCCATGTCGGCGCCGGCGGCGTCCCCGACCTGGATCACATGGGCGAACTCAAGGGCGTGCCGCTGCCGTCCGGCCGGGCCACCTGGGATGCGTGCGCGGGCGCCTACGGCGACAAGAAAATTATCGTCGGTTCGCGGCCCTCCCCGACACCCGATGTCATGTGCCACGAAGTCGGTCACGCGCTCGATGACCTCGACGGTGGCAGCGGGCACTGGCAATCAGACACGGCCGACTTCCGGGCGCTCTACGGCCGTTGCCTGCCGCACATGGCGACCGAATTTCACCGGCACGGTGGTTCGCTCGGCCGTCGGGAGTTCTTCGCCGACGCGTTCGCCGCGATCGCGTCAAGCCAGCGCCCGGCCCTAGTCGAAATGTTGTCAGGTGACACCAGGACGGCGCTCGACGTCATGCTCTATTTCAACGTGCGCTACGGCATATGACGAGGTGCGTGCAGCAATGTTCGTGATCCGGCTGGCCAGCGGCAACTTGCTGGTGCCCGAGTACGCGGTCGGCAAGGACGACCGGCTGATCGGCGACGCTTACGTCGAGATCGGCCCAGACCACGTCGACTACGCGCGGCTCGCCGCGCAGGCCATTACCGAGCAGGAAGACTCAGAACGCCGGCAGCAATGGCGCGCTGGCGATGAAGCACTACGCCGTGAGTTCCTTGATTACCTGGCTAGGTACGGCTCGGGCGGGGGCTGGAACGACAGCCAGAACTAGCGTGCGCGCCCCGAGCGGGCCGCCTGCGCTGGCCGTTCACTGCCGGAAAACCGATCGTGTCGGTCCATGCCGCCCGCGCGACTGCCGCCACAACCCCCGTGCCGATGTGAAGTTACGTAGTGCTAGACCGCTTGGCCGCTGGTCTCCGGGTGGCCATCGAGAAGTTCCCGTACTTCGGCCTCGCGGAACCGACGGTGCCCGCCCGGTGTCCTGATGCTGCTAATGCGCCCCGATGCCGCCCACCGTGTCACAGTCTTGGGGTCCACTCGAAAGAGTGCGGCGACTTCCCCCGGCGTGAGCAGACGCTCACTGGTGCCGTCCATGTATTTCTCCCTGGTCCCTAAGGGTCTGTCGCAAGTGTCGCAGAAACTCGCGAAGTTAGCCACAAACAGCAGCTTTATCCCTCGATTCGGAAAAATCTCATCTGAACGGTCAGTCAGTAGGAGATGGACGGCATGCGGCCAGCGGGCCGACCACGCGGCCGCTCGCAGCCCGGCGGCAATTGCGGCCTCTAGCTGCACTAAGCTCGGAGCCACTATGCGAGCGACGCTGTCGTACACCTTGCTGCGGTTGCTGATTTTCTTCGCGGCCATACTCGTGCTGGCGCTGTTCGGCATGCGCGGCTTCTGGCTGCTCGTCGTGGGCGCGGCAGTCAGCGCGCTCATCAGCTTCCCGCTGCTGTCCAGGCTGCGCGACCGGATGTCTTCATCGCTGACCGGGCGCCTGGACGGTTTCAAGTCCAAGCTGGACGCGGGCGCGGGCGCCGAGGACACCGACTGACCGCAGGCACACGAGGTGCCGCGGCCGTCACGGTGCGCACTGCTGCCCGGCTAACCAGTTAACCGGTTAGCCAGCCACCCGCGGTCAGCATTCTGAGCACGGCCTGCACTGCCTCCGGCCTGGTCATGGCGGCGGTGTCGATGACCAGCTCGGCGTCGGTCGGCTCCTCATAGGGGTCGGAGACGCCGGTGAACTGCCCGATGATCCCGGCCCTTGCCTTGGCGTACAGGCCCTTGCGGTCGCGCGCCTCGCACACCTCGATCGGCGTCGCGACATGGATCAGGAAGAAGTCGCCTGCCTCGCTGACCGTCCGCCGTACCTGGCTGCGCGCGGCCGCGAACGGCGCGATCGGCGCGCAGATGGCGATGCCGCCGTGCCTGGCGATCTCCGCCGCGACAAAGCCAATCCTGGCGATGTTGAGATCGCGGTCCGCCCTGGAGAACGTCAGCCCGGCCGACAGCAGCTGCCGGACCAGGTCACCGTCGAGCAGCGAGACCTGCCTGTCGCTTCGTTCGCTGAGCCGGTCGGCGAGGTCGCGCGCGATAGTGGACTTTCCGGAACCGGACAAGCCAGTCAAGAACAACACCAGCCCTCGTTCGGAACGTGGCCGCCTGACCCGCTGCAGTTCGCGTGCCACCGCCGCCGGGGCAACCCAGTCCGGGATCTCGGTTCCCGCGTCGAGCAGGTCGCCGAGCTGATCGGCGGACAGGTCCTCCTGCTCAGTGCCGGCCTCGATCAGCGAGTGCGGTCGCCAGACCTCGGCGCGCGGGTCGTAGGCCCAGTCACCGGACGTCAGGATCGGAATCAGGCTGCTGGCGAGCAGGTCGGTGCCGGGCGGCAGCTCTGCCGTCCTCGGCGCCGAGCCGTCGGCCATCAGCCGGGTCGCGCCGTAGGCGGCGGCGACCCTCGCTGCGGCCGCCAGCTCGCGCTCGCGGCTCGAGGCGGCGCCAGTCCTCGCCGGCAACGGGACCGGCACGATGAGCGAGCCGGCCGGCAGGCTGGGCGCGGCAGCGAGCACCGTCCTGATCAGAGCCTGCGGCGTGCCGACCACCTCGGCGTGCCCGCTCACGAGCGGCAGGACAAGGATCTGGGCCCGCAGCTGACCGGCCAGATGCCGGAGCTGACCGATCTGGCGGCCGCGCAGCGGGCCTCTGGCCGCGAAGGCCAGGACCTCGCCCTCGCGCAGTTTCGCTCGTGTCGCCTCAGGGCTCAGCATCAGCCGCCGGAACGGCCCGTGCTCAGGCTGCCGGTTGGCCGACACAGGGCCCGCGAGCCGGATCAGGCCAGGATCGCTCGCCGGGCGTGGCAGCTCGGTCAGCTCCTGCACGGTGAGGACCGCGAGCGGCGTGCCCTCGGGATCGGCCAGTAGTAGCCGGGCGGGCAGGTCAGCGATTGGCGGGAGCGCGCCGGCGGGCACCTCGAGCGTCACCGCGATCGGGAATGGCCTGCCGTCGGCCAGCTGCCAGGACGCTGCGATCGCGGCAACGTCAGCGCTCGTCATAAAGCCGGTGAGAGGCGCGAGTGCGCCAGACAGCAGCAGCTCGAGATCGCCGAGCTGGGGATGGCTGAGCGTGACGGATGGCAGCGAGCTGAGCTCGGCCGGGGAGACGGCCTCGGCCTCGGCGGTCACGATGTCCTCCAACTGGTGCTGCCCGGCCCGGTGTCGGCCGGCCCTGGCCGGGACGGGCGCTGTCCGCACGATCCCGCCCGAACCAGGCACGCCCGAGGTTACACGCGTCGCCGCGGGCCCGGCTGGCGGCAAGCCGCCAACGGCGCGAGGAGCGTTGTCAGGGACAGAACACGCGGCCCGCAAGCGGCCGGAAACGCGGCAGTGCGCCAGCTGTTCCCGCGGCAGTGGCAGGCAACGAGCTGGCGACGCCGTAAGCTATAGGCATCCCGTAGCCGCCTTGTGACGGTCGTCGGCTGTCCTGGCTAGCGGCCCGTTGCAACCCGGCGCGGGCCTTTCGTGCTGCCTAGGCAAGGAAAGAAATGACTCTCTCCGGTCTGCTTCAGGTGATCGCCGATGATCCCGACCTTCGGCAGGCGCTTGACCAGGTAACCGAACTCCCGGCGCTTGGCGGTGACCTGATCGCCCCGGCCTCGTTGCGGCCGGTGCTGGTCGCCTCCCTCGCGGGCCAGTCCGATCTGCTGACGCTGGCCGTGACGGCCACCGCGCGCGAGGCCGAGGAACTGGCCTCGGCGCTCGGCTCGCTGATCGGCGATGACCTCGTTGGCTACTTCCCGGCCTGGGAAACGCTGCCGCACGAGCGACTGTCACCGCGCTCGGATACCTCGGGCCAGCGGCTCGCATTGCTGCGCAGACTGGCGCACCCTGACCCGTCCGACGTCAGGTCAGGCCCGTTGCGCGTGGTCACCACGCCGGTGCGCAGTCTCCTCCAGCCGATGGTGAGCGGGCTTGGCGAGCTGACGCCGGTGAAGCTGGCCGCGGGCCAGCAAGCCAGCATGGACGACACGATCACCGCGTTGGTCGAGATCGGTTACGCACGGGTGGAGATGGTCGAGCGACGCGGCGAGATCGCGGTCCGCGGCGGCCTGCTTGATGTGTTCCCGCCGACCGAGGAGCACCCGCTCCGGGTGGAGTTCTGGGGCGATGAGGTCGAGGAGATCCGCTTCTTCAAAGCCGCCGACCAGCGCAGCCTCGCGACCGCGACGGACGGCATCTGGGCACCGCCGTGCCGGGAACTGTTGCTCAATCCCTCCGTGCGGGACAGGGCCAGGCAACTCGCTTCGGAATGGCCAGGTCTGCACGACATCCTCGGCAAGATTGCCGAGGGCATCATCGTCGAGGGCATGGAGGCGCTGGCGCCGGCCCTGACGGACAAGATGGACTTGCTACTCGACTACCTGCCGCGGGGCAGCAAGATCATCGCGTGTGACCCGGAACGGATCAGGGCCAGGGCCGCTGACCTGGTCTGGACCAGCCAGGAGTTCCTGGAAGCTTCGTGGGTGAACGCAGCTGTCGGCGGCGAGGTGCCGATCGACCTCGGTGAGGCGGCGATCCGGCCGATCGCCGAAGCGCGCGGCCTGGCGGCAAGCCTGGAGCTGCCCTGGTGGACCATTACTCCGTTCGCCGCCGCGGATCAGGCGCAGGCCGCCGTCACCGGCGGCAGCGACAGCCACGGGACGGAGGACGGCTACGACGAGGCGACCACGTTCCCGATCTCGGCGCAGCCTGCGCCCGGCTACCGCGGCGATACCAGCCGGGTGCTCACCGAAGTGCGGCAATGGCTGACCGACGACTGGCGAGTGGTACTCGTCACCGGCGGGCACGGGCCGGCCAGGCGGCTGGCCGAGCTGTTGCGCGGCGAAGGACTCGGCGCGCGCGACGGCGACCTTATCCAGCCGCCAGAGCCGGGCCTGGCACACGTCGCGACCGGGCAGCTTGAGTCTGGTTTCATCTGGCCGGCCATCAGGCTCGTCGTGCTGTCCGAGGCTGACCTGGCTGGCACCAGGTCAGGGCCGCGCCAGTCGCACCGGATGCCGAGCCGCCGTCGCGGCGGCATCGACCCGCTGCAGCTGACGCCGGGTGACTACATCGTGCACGAGCAGCATGGCGTCGGCCGCTACCTGGAAATGACGAGCCGGACGGTGCAGGGCGCCACCAGGGACTACCTGGTGATCGAGTACGCGCCTGGCAAACGCGGCCAGCCCGCCGACCGGCTTTACCTGCCAACCGACCAGCTGGACGAGGTCACCAGGTACACCGGCGGCGAGGCGCCCGCATTGCACCGGCTGGGGGGCGCCGACTGGGTCAAGGCCAAGGGCCGGGCGCGCAAGGCGGTGCGGGACATCGCGGCCGGCCTGATCCGGCTGTACCAGGCGAGGATGGCCTCGCCGGGGCACGCCTTCGGCGCCGACACGCCATGGCAGCGCGAACTGGAGGACGCCTTCCCTTACGTGGAGACGCCGGACCAGCTCGCCGCCGTCGACGAGGTCAAGGCTGACATGGAACGCGCGGTGCCGATGGACCGGCTGATCTGCGGCGACGTCGGTTACGGCAAGACCGAGATCGCGGTTCGTGCCGCCTTCAAGGCGGTCCAGGACGGCAAGCAGGTAGCCGTGCTAGTGCCGACCACGCTGCTGTCCGCGCAGCATTTCGCGACCTTCAGCGAGCGCTACTCGCCGTTCCCTGTGACCGTCCGGGCGATGTCCAGGTTCCAGTCAGACAGGGAAGTCGCCGACACGCTGGAGGGCCTGGCGTCCGGCAAGGTCGACATCGTGATCGGCACCCACCGGCTGCTGTCGCCTGAGGTCAGGTTCGCCAGGCTCGGACTGCTGATCATCGATGAGGAGCAGCGGTTCGGCGTCGAGCACAAGGAGTTCCTCAAGCAGTTGCGCACCGAGGTGGACGTCCTCGCGATGTCCGCCACGCCGATCCCGCGGACGCTGGAGATGGGCATCTCCGGGATCAGGGAGATGTCCACGATCTTGACTCCGCCGGAGGAACGGCATCCGGTCCTGACCTCGGTCACGCCCTACGACGAGAAGCAGATCGCCGCCGCGATCAGGCGCGAGCTGCTACGCGACGGCCAGGTCTTCTTCGTGCACAACCGGGTGTCGTCGATCAATAAGGTGGCGGCCAGGGTGGCCGAGCTGGTACCGGAGGCCAGGGTCGGCATCGGGCACGGTCAGATGAACGAGCACACGCTGGAAAAGGTGATGAACGGATTCATCGAGCGGGAGTTCGACGTGCTGGTGTCGACCACCATCGTCGAGTCCGGCCTGGACATTCCCAACGCCAACACGCTGATCGTGGACCGCGCCGACGCCTACGGCCTGCCTGACCTGCACCAGCTCCGTGGCCGGGTGGGGCGTGGCCGGGAGCGCGGCTATGCCTACTTCCTCTACCCGCCGGAGAAGCCGCTGACCGAGACCGCGCACGAGCGGCTCGCCACGTTGCAGCAGCACACCGGGATCGGCGCCGGACTGCACATCGCGATGAAGGACCTGGAGATCAGGGGCGCCGGCAACCTCCTCGGCGGCGAGCAGTCCGGGCACGTCGCGGCCGTCGGGTTCGACCTGTACATCAAGATGATCGGCGAGGCGGTCCGCGAGTTGCGCGGCGACGGTCCGGCCGAGCGCGCCGAGGTCAGGGTCGAGCTGCCGGTCGACGCGCACATCCCGCACGACTACATCGCCGGCGAGCGGCTGCGGCTGGAGGCCTACACCCGGATCGCTGCCATCGAGTCCGTGCACGACATCGATGCCGTCAGGGACGAGCTCGCCGACCGGTACGGGGCGGTGCCGGTGCAGGTGGAAAACCTGCTGGCGGTGGCGCGGCTGCGCGCCCGTGCCCGTCAGGTCGGGCTGACCGACGTCATGCTGCAGGCCAACAGTGTCAGGTTCGGCCCTGTCGACCTGCCGGAGTCCAGGCAGGTGCGGGTGCAGCGGCTGTACCCAGGCACCGTACTCAAGCCCGCAGTGCGTACGATGCTCGTACCGGCGCCGAAGGCAGTGCCTGGCGCTCGTGCGGGATCGGGAAGCACGCGGGCTGGCACCGGGCCGACCATCTCGCTGGGCGCTCCGCTCTTGCGCGATACTGAGCTGCTCGCCTGGTGCGAGCAGCTCATCGAGTCCGTGCTTGACGGGCTGCAGCCCGGCGGGTCAGGCAGCGGGACGGACACGGACGTGAAGGAATGAGAAGGAGCCTGCGCGTGAGGATGAAGGTCGTTGTGCCCCGCACCGCGGTCAGCGTGACCGCGGCGGTCGTGGTGGCGGCGATGGCCGTGTCTGGCTGCAGCACGACCAAATTGGGCGCCGCAGCCGTCACCGGCAACTCCAGGATCACGTCGGCGACGCTGACGTCGCAAGTCGCTGACCTGACCGCGGCCTATACCGCCGACCAGGCCAAGGGCGTCAAGCCGCAGCGTGCCACCAGCCAGGCCACGCAGCAGGTACTGACCTGGCTGATCCTGTTCAAGATTTACGACCGGGTGGCGGCGCAGAACAACATCACCATCACCCCGTCGCAAGCGGACCAGCAGCTTGGCAACCTGGGTAAGCAGGCCACCCAGAACAAGCTGACCGTGCAGGAATACATCTCGGCAGCTGGCGCGGTGCCGCCGGATCTGCTGCCGCAGCTGGAGCAGTACTTCGCCATCCTGCAGCAGTTGCAGAACAAGCTGGACGGGGGTACGCCGCCGACCACCGCCACTCAGCAGGCCCAGCTAGAAAACCAGCTAGGGCACAGCCAGTGCGTGGCGGCCAAGAGCCTGGGCGTGGCGGTGAATCCGCAATTCGGCCAGTTCGATTACAGCAGCTACTCGGTCGTGCCAGCCCCGCCGACCCTGGCCGCCAACCCGAGTCCGTCGGCATCGGCCAGCCCGGCGGTCCTCACCCCGCCCTGCTGACACCGGCAGTGAGCGAGCAGGCCGGCAAGGGCAGCGGCGCGGTGGATGCAGCAGAAGCGGCAAGGCCAGCTGACCCGCCGGGCACGCGGCTGCTTGAGCTCGTCCAGGTGATGGACACGCTGCGGGTTAACTGCCCGTGGGATGCGCGCCAGACGCACGAGAGCCTGACTCAGCACCTGCTCGAGGAGACCTACGAGGCGGTCGATGCGCTGGCTTCTGGCGATCATGCGGCGGTGCGCGAGGAACTCGGTGACGTACTGCTGCAGGTCGTCTTCCACGCCAGGGTGGCCGAGGACAGGACCGACGGCACCGGCTACACCATCGACGACGTCGCCGACGTCATCACGGCCAAGCTGACCAGGCGGCATCCGCATGTGTTCGGAGACGTCGCGGTGTCCGGCCCGGACGAGGTTATGCAGAACTGGGACGCGATCAAGGCGGCGGAACGTGCTGCTGCCGGGGCTGGTGGCGCGTCTTCCGCGCTGGACGGCGTGCCGATGAGCCAGCCTGCGCTGTCGCTGGCGGCCCAGTTGCTGCGCCGGGCCGGCCGGGCCAAGCTACCGCCCGAGCTAGCATTGCTGCCGCCCGACCCGCCGGACGCCGCCGGTCAGCCTGCCGTCACTGAGCTAGGTCGTGAGCTGTTCGCGCTGGTCGACAGGGCGCAGGCGGCCGGCCTCGATGCCGAGCTCGAATTGCGCGCGGCGGCACGTGCCTATGCCGACCAGGTCAGGGCATTCGAATCTGGCCACAGCCAAGCGACCGGCCAGGGCCAGGACGGCGACTGACCAACGCCAGGGGCCTGGTGACCGACCGCGGCCTGGCTGGCGATTCGCGGCCGGAGTCCTCGCCACCGCAGGCCGCGCCGGTCGAGTGCGGTCTTTCGGCCGGCACTATCCCATTCTCCCCGAACGCGGCCGCACCGGCGTGCCCCTGACGCCGCCCTGGCGGCCCTCTACTAGGCTCCGAAGCGACCCCAACAGCACACGGTGTACACGCGGGAGTTTTCATCATGGCCTCCATCGAAGGCATTTTCGCCAGGCAGATCCTCGACTCGCGCGGCAATCCGACGGTCGAGGTCGAGGTAGTTCTCGACGACGGCAGCCTTGGCCGGGCCGCGGCACCCAGCGGTGCCTCGACGGGGATCTTCGAGGCGGTCGAACTGCGCGACGGTGGCGACGAGTACGGCGGCAAGGCTGTCACCAAGGCCGTGCAGGCAGTGATCGACGAGATCCAGCCTGAGCTGCTGGGCTACGACGCCGACGATCAGCGGCTGATCGACCAGGAACTGATCGATCTGGACCGGACACCAGACAAGTCCCGGCTGGGCGCCAACGCGATCGTCGGGGTAAGTCTCGCGGTGGCCAGAGCTGCCGCCGAGTCCTCAGGCCTGCCGCTGTTCCGCTATCTCGGCGGCCCGAACGCGCACCTGCTGCCTGTTCCGATGATGAATATCCTCAACGGCGGGGCGCATGCCGACACTAACGTCGACATTCAGGAGTTCATGATCGCGCCGGTGGGCGCCAGCACGTTCTCCGAGGCAGTCCGCTTCGGTGCGGAGACCTACCACTCGCTCAAAGCTGTGCTGAAGCAGCACGGCCTGAACACTGGCGTCGGCGACGAGGGTGGCTTCGCGCCCGACCTCGAGCACAACAGGGCAGCGCTCGACCTGATCGTCGAGGCCATCGGCAAGGCCGGCCTGACACCGGGCCGCGACGTGGCGCTGGCCATCGACGCTGCTGCGAGTAATTTCCTGGACGGCGAGAGCTACGTGTTCGAGGGTGGCGCCAAGACCGCCGCGCAGATGACCCAGATCTACTCGCAGTGGCTGGACACCTACCCGATCGTCTCGCTGGAAGACCCGCTCGGCGAGGAGGACTGGGCGGGCTGGCGCGAGCTCACTGCCGAGCTCGGCGGCCGGGTGCAGGTCGTCGGCGACGACATCTTCGTGACCAACCCGGAGCGGCTGCGGCGTGGCATCGCGGAGAAGGTCGCGAACGCACTGCTGGTGAAGGTCAACCAGATCGGCACGCTCACCGAGACCCTGAGCGCGGTGGAACTCGCGCACCGCGCCAGCTACAGCACGATGATGAGCCACCGGTCAGGGGAGACCGAAGACACCACGATCGCAGACCTCGCGGTGGCACTGAACTGTGGCCAGATCAAGACCGGTGCGCCCTGCCGGTCAGAGCGGGTGGCGAAGTACAACCAGTTGCTGCGAATTGAGGAAGTGCTCGGCGACGGCGCCGCGTATGCGGGCAAGACCGCGTTCCCGCGGTTCTCCGCAGCCGCGGTGGCCGACAGTCTGTGATGCCGGCCGGGAACCCAGAACCGGCAGGCCTCCGGTCTGTCCTCGCGGCGCGCCCGAAATTCACCAGCCGGGCGGCCGTGCTGGCGGTTGTACTGTGTGCCATCGCGCTGATCCTGGCCTATCCGGTCAGGGAGTACATCGCTGAACAGCGCCAGATCGATCAGTTGCAGGCGAGCAACGCGCTCATCGCAGCACGTGTACACCAGTTGCAGGCCGAGCAGCGCGAGCTTGCCTCGCCCCGGTACATCGAGCAGGAAGCGCGAGACAACCTGCACATGTGCTTCCCGTGGCAGACGTGCTACGAGATCATCTACCCGCCAGCGCCGCGCGCCGCCGCGGTCAAGCCGGCCCCGACGCCCTGGTACGGCAGACTCTGGACGTCAGTGCGGGAAGCCGACCAGCCCGCCGCCAGGTGAGCTCGTGACCGCGCCGGAGCTCCCGACTGCCAGGGACCTGGCGGTGGTAGCCAGGCAGCTTGGTCGAACGCCCCGCGGTGTGCTGGCCATCGCGCATCGCTGCCCGTGCGGCCAGCCGGACGTCGTGGAGACGGCGCCGCGGCTGCCGGACGGATCCCCGTTCCCGACGCTGTACTACCTCACCTGCCCGCGGGCCGCCGCCGCGCTCAGCAGGCTTGAGGCAGCCGGGCTCATGCGGGAGATGACCGCCCGGCTGCAGTCCGACGAGGGGCTGCGCGCCGGATACGCCGCAGCGCACCTGGACTACCTGACGCGGCGTGAGCTGGGCGCTCAGCAGGCTGGCCTCGAGCCGCTACCGCCCGGCACGCAAAGTGCGGGCGGGATGCCAGATCGCGTCAAGTGCCTGCACGCGCTCGCAGCCTACGCGCTCGCCGTGCCCGGCGTGAATCCGCTGGGCGATGAGGCGGTGCGGGCTGCGGGCCGGTGGTGGGACGCTGGACCCTGTGCAGGACCCGACAGCTAGCCGCCCCGCGGAAGGCAGGCAAGATGACCAAGCGCGTGGCCGCGATCGACTGCGGAACTAACTCCCTGCGGCTGCTGATCGCCGACGTCGATCCAGGCAGGCATCGGCTCACGGATGTCACCAGGCGGATGGAGATTGTCCGGCTCGGGCAGGGGGTGGATGCTACCGGCATGCTGGCTCCCGCGGCGCTGGAGCGCACCATGCGGGTGCTTGGCGACTACGCGGCCGACATCGCCGCCGCCGGCGCCTCCGCCGTCCGGATGGTGGCGACGAGCGCGACCAGGGATGCCAGCAATGCCGCAGACTTCAGCCGTGGTGTCCATCTCACTCTCGGTGTCGCGCCTGAGGTGATCAGCGGAGACGAGGAGGCGCGACTGTCATTTGCCGGCGCAACGGCCGAGCTTGCCGGGGCAAGTGAACAGGCCGGCCCGGTCCCGCCCTACCTGGTCGTCGACATCGGCGGCGGGTCGACCGAGTTCGTGCTGGGCAGCGACGCAGGCCCCCATGTGCCCCTGGCGGCCCTGTCGGTGGACATTGGCTGCGTCCGGCTGACCGAACGGCACCTGCGGTCAGATCCGCCCACTCCAGCCGAGATCGACCGCGCGACCGCTGACATCGACCAGGCCCTGGATAAGGTCGCGGCGACCATCGCCGTGGCCGATGCCAGAACCCTGGTCGGGCTGGCCGGGTCGGTGACGACCGTGACAGGGATCGCACTCGGCCTGCCGATCTACGACGCGGCCAGGATCCATCACGCGCGCATCTCGGCCGAAGGCGTGGACAAGGTCACGAAGCAACTGCTCGGCCAGACCCACGAGCAGCGCGCCGCCATCGGCTCCATGCATCCCGGCCGGGTGGACGTCATCGGGGCGGGCGCGCTGATCCTGGACCGGACCATGCAAAGGTTCGGCTTCGCCGAGGTGGTCACCAGCGAACATGACATCCTCGACGGCATCGCCTGGTCACTGACCTCCGGTGACTGACGACGCCCGGGCTTTCGTCCCACCGGGCACCGGCTGGCCCGGTGATCCCGCGACGGCCGCCACTCCGGTGGCGCGGACTGCCGCGGAGGTGCGCGCGCTGGCGGCTAGCTCGGGCTCTATCGCCGAGCTCGCGGCTCGTGAGTCGGTCTGCCGCACCTGCGACCGGCTGGTTCAGTGGCGCGAGCAGGTGGCAGTGACCAAGCGGAAGTCATATCAGAGCGACACCTACTGGGGACGCCCGGTGCCTGGCTGGGGCGACGACCAGCCCGCGATCCTGATCCTCGGACTCGCGCCGGCCGCGCACGGCGGCAACAGGACAGGTCGCATCTTTACCGGCGATCGCAGCGGGGACTTTTTGTTCGCCTCGCTCTGGCGTTGCGGACTGGCAGCTCAGCCAGAGTCGGTCACGGCCGGCGACGGCCAGCGGCTGATCTCGACGCGGATGTCAGCCGCAGTCCGTTGCGCGCCGCCAGACAACAAGCCGGAGCCGGCCGAGCGCGACGCCTGTGCGCCGTGGCTGCAGGCCGAGCTGGCGCAGTTGCGGCCCGACCTTCGCGTCGTGGTCTGCCTCGGTCATTTTGCGTGGCAGGCGCTGTGGCCGCAGCTGAGCGAGCTGGGCTACCAGATACCGCGGCCGAGGCCGGCCTTCGGGCACGGCGCCGAGGTGGCGGTGGTGGCCGGTCCTGCCGACGACCATCCGCTGTATTTGCTTGGCTGCTATCACCCGAGCCAGCAGAACACGTTCACCGGGCGGGTGACTGAGCCGATGCTCGACACTGTGTTTGGCCGGGCCCGCGACCTCGCGCGTGGTTAACCGAGCGCAAAGCGGCACCAAGAGTGCGGCGGATTACCGCCGGTAATAGCAATATCATGTTGCTCTCTGCGCCTGTGGAGTGCGAAACATCGCACTCATTGGAGAGTAGTCATTGGTAAAGAAATAGCGCGCGTTAATTGGCGTATCTGGAGTACCAACATCGGCTGAGGTATGCTCGCAGGGCCCCCGTAGCCCAAGGGAAGAGGCCGGCCCCCTAAAAGGGTCCCCAGTGTCGGTTCGACTCCGACCGGGGGTACTAGATGACCTGCTCAGACAGCCAGTCTGCGACATGTCGCACTGATCCGCCATTCAGTCACGGCTGCCGGGATTCGGCTCGTCGGATAGACAATTAACCTGCTAGTAACCCACCCGCCGATTCGCCTGATACACCAGGTAACGGGACAGCCAGAAAAACTGCTTTAGTATGATATCGCCATCGGCGGCAAACAGTCAGAATTAGCCGCCGTCAATAGCGAAGGGTAATCGTGGTCAACCGCTGATATCGGGACCTGCCCGGTCGATCGTTATTCGTGCGATCAGTCGCCGGTCCCGCTGCATTGCCTCGCGGTAGTCCTGCCAGTCCTCGTGTTCGCCGGAGAGCCTGCGGTAGTAGTCCTCCAGCAGCGGCATCGCCTCAGGCAAGTGGATAAGCTCCGCATTTCCCTCCGCCTGGATCCAATCGCCAAAGAACCCGTCACTGATCACGCAGAGTGCAGCCCGTGGGTCCTTGGCCAGATTCTTCGCCTTGATGGCAGTTTCCCTGGTGCTGATCAGCACCCTGCCTAGGTCATCGACGGCAGCCACGACAGGCGACAGTTGCGGACGGCCGTCAGCGCGGAAGGTGGCCAGGATGGCTCTGGGATGGCCGGACAGAAAGCTGGTGGCGTGGCCGAGGTCCACGAGGAGCTGGGTCAGGCGCCGTTCGCCGGCTGCGGCGCTGAAGCTCCCACTCATGCACGATCGCGCTGGCATAACCATGCGACAGCCCGTGCTCATCAGAGAGCCAGTACGCGCGTTCATTGCAACGCAGGAACGAGGGGCCGGATTCAAGCCGGCTGAACCACTCTCGGAGTTGGAGTCCGGTCACGGACGGGATGCGGGCGATCAGGTTCCGATGCATCTCCGGAGAGTGAGTCAGGGACAAGTGGCACCTCCTGCGTGAGGGTGAGTCCTTGTTCGAGAGTGCACCACGAGCGGCCGCCTGACAACCCCCGGAGGCCACCCTTCCGTAATGCCCTGTTTCACCTCAGGCCGCGATACCGGTCAAGAGGGCATCAGTAGGCATCGTCTGTTCATGCCGGGAATGATCGGTTATAACTGATTCTCTCCTGGTACGGGCAGTCGGCACCCGCTAGCTCGTCACTATTCGGCCTGACCTGCAGGCCGGCCTGCGTGGCGCCAGCGACAGCGCCGGCGCTTCTGGCCAAGGCGCAGTCACGAGCCGATCGGGTAACTTACTCCGGCGGGACCGCCGGTGTGGAGCCGGCTTGCGGCCGATTTCCAGCCATGACGCAAGCTCAGCGCGTGCCAGGTGGTCTTGGCGGCTGCCGCCGGGTGGCTTGAGGACGTGCCCGCGGCGTATGGCCAGGCATCGAGCGGGTCACCGTAGTGAAATCTGGTGTCAATTTCCTCGGGGCGGTGAATAACAGGCAAAATCTGAACCTGATGAATTGAGCTATTCCGCGACCGCCGACAGTAAGGCCCGCCGTGCAGCAAAGCTGCGACAGCAAAGCCGCGATAGCAAAGCTGCCACGACAACAAAGCTGCGGCAGACGACCGGCGCCTGCCGCAGCTTCTGCGTATTCCTAGTTAAGCCGTTCCAGGATCATCGCCATACCCTGGCCGCCGCCGACGCACATGGTTTCCAGGCCGATCGACTTGTCGCGGAACTGCAGGCCGTTGATCAGGGTCGAGGTGATCCGCGCGCCAGTCATCCCGAAGGGATGGCCGACGGCGATCGCGCCGCCGTTGACGTTCAGCTTGTCAATGTCGATGCCGAGGTCCCGATAGGAGGGGATGACCTGGGCAGCAAACGCTTCGTTGATCTCGACCAGGTCGACATCCTCGATGGTCATGCCGGCCCGCTCGAGCGCCTGGCGGGAGGCGCCGACCGGGCCGAGCCCCATGATCTCGGGCGACAGGGCGGTCAGGCCGGTGGACACGATCCTGGCGAGCGGCGTGATCCCCAGCTCGGCGGCTTTGGTGTCGCTCATGATGACCACCGCGGCCGCGCCGTCGTTGAGCGGACAGCAGTTGCCGGCCGTGACCGTCCCGTCCGGCCGGAATACCGGCTGCAGCTGCGAGACCTTCTCCAGCGAGGTGCCTGGTCGCGGGCCGTCGTCAGCCGTCACGACGGTCCCGTCCGGCAAGGTCACCGGGGTGATGTCCTTCTGCCAGAAGCCATCGGCCAGCGCCTTCTCGGCGAGGTTCTGCGAGCGGACACCGAACTCGTCCTGCTCCTGGCGGCTGACTCCGCGCAGTTGCGCGACATTTTCCGCGGTCTGGCCCATGGCGATATAGATGTCGGGGATCTTGCCGTCCTCGCGCGGGTCCTGCCAGGTGAAGTTACCTTTGCCCATCTCCGCGGCTCGGGCCTCGGCGTCAGCGAAAACTGGGTTCTTGGTGTCCGGCATGCCATCGCTGCTGCCCTTGCCGAACCTGCTGACGCACTCCACGCCAGCGGAGAGGTAGATGTCTCCCTCGCCCGCCTTGATGGCGTGATACGCCATCCGGGTGCTCTGCAGCGAAGAAGAGCAGTACCGGGTGATTGTCGTGCCGGGCAGCGAGTCGTAGCCCATCATGACCGCCACCACGCGGGCCATGTTGTAGCCCTGCTCCCCGCCGGGAAGCCCGCAGCCCAAGATCAGGTCACTGATCTCTGCAGGATCGATTTGCGGCACCTTGGCCAAGGCCGCGCCGATCATCTGCACGGTCAGGTCGTCGGGCCTGATGCTGGTGAGCGAGCCCTTGAAGGCACGCCCGATCGGAGAACGAGCAGTCGCGACGACGACGGCCTCTGGCATGACGACTCCCTGGTAAGTCTTGGTAGTTAACCGCACAGTAACCCAGACCCGGCACCGGTACGAATCCGGCCGTCAGGCGGGCTCAGGCGGTGCCTCGGCAGGACGGTAGCGGCCTGGCTATCGCGCTGGTGGGATAGCGTTTAGGGCTGAGGCAACGGAGCTTCAGCGCGGGGGATATCACACAAGGCGGCAATGCGATGCAGGTCCATGACTCGCTCATCGAATTGGTGGGGAACACCCCGCTGCTGCGGTTGCGCAAGGTAACCAGGCTCCTGCCTGGCGAGGCGGCCGGCCCCACGGTGCTCGCCAAGGTGGAATATTTCAACCCTGGCGGCTCGGTCAAGGACCGCATCGCCCTGCGGATGGTGCAGGCTGCCGAGGAATCCGGCGAGCTCAAACCCGGCGGCACCATCGTCGAGCCCACCTCCGGCAATACCGGGGTGGGCCTGGCCATCGTCGCTGCCGAGAAGGGCTATCGCTGCCTGTTCGTCTGCCCGGACAAAGTGAGTCAGGACAAGATCGCGGTGCTGCGTGCCTACGGCGCTGAGGTCGTGGTCTGCCCGACCACGGTGTCTCCCGATCACCCTGACTCCTATTACTCGGTCTCAGACCGGCTGGCCAGGGAAACACCGGGGGGCTGGAAGCCGAACCAGTACGCGAATGTCGAGAACCCGAATTCGCACTATTACTCCACCGGACCGGAGATCTGGGCGCAGACCGATGGCAGGATCACGCACTTCGTCGCCGGTATCGGCACCGGCGGCACGATCTCCGGCACGGGCCGCTACCTGAAGGAGATTTCTGACGGTCGGGTGCAGATCATCGGCGCCGACCCTGAAGGGTCGGTCTATTCCGGTGGCTCTGGCCGTCCGTACCTGGTCGAAGGCGTGGGCGAGGACATCTGGCCTGACACCTACGACAAGAGCATCTGCGACCAGATCATCGCGGTCAGCGATGCGCAGTCGTTCCTGATGACTCGCCGCCTGGCCAGGGAAGAGGCACTGCTCACCGGCGGCTCGTGCGGCATGGCGGTCGTCGCGGCACTGCAGGTCGCCAAGAACGCAAGTCCTGATGACCTGATCGTGGTGCTGCTGCCCGATGGCGGCCGCGGCTACCTGGCAAAGATCTTCAACGACGACTGGATGGCCGACTACGGCTTCCTGACCGCGGAGACCGCGGAGCCGCGGGTAGGCGACGTGCTGGCACGCAAGGCCGACTCGGCGCTGCCGCAGTTCGTGCACGCCCACCCGACCGACACGGTGCGGACCGTGATCGCCAGCTTGCGCGAGTTCGACGTGTCCCAGTTGCCTGTGCTGTCGGCGGAGCCGCCGGTGATGGCCGCCGAGGTAGTCGGCTCGATTGTCGAGCACGACCTGCTGGAGGCCCTGGTCACCGGCAAGGCAGCGCCCGACGACCAAGTCGCCGGCCTGATGTCGCCGCCGCTGCCGTCGGTCGGTTCCGGCGAGCCGGTCAGCGCCGCTGCCAGGGCGCTCGGCCAGGCCGGCGCCGCGGTCGTGCTGGTCGACGGAAAGCCGGCCGGAGTGATCACCAGGCAAGACGTGCTTACCTTCCTGGGCGGCCAGCCTTCCTAGCGGCCGGGTTGAAGCGCCGCCACGTTCCATAAAATCGCGCAAGGGAGGGCTCATGCAGCACGACGGGTTCGAAACGCTCGCCATCCATGCGGGCCAGGAGCCCGACCCGGTTACCGGCGCTGTCGTGCCGCCGATCTACCAGGTCTCGACGTACAAGCAGGACGGCGTCGGCGGGCTGCGCGGCAAGGAACTTGGTGCCGCCGCGCGCTGGATCGAGGGTTACGAGTACTCGCGTACCGACAACCCGACAAGGGGTGCGCTTGAGGAGTGCCTGGCGGCGCTCGAAGGCGGCGCCCGCAGCCTGGTGTTCGCCTCCGGCCTCGCGGCATCGGATTGCCTGCTGCGCGCGGCCTGCCGGCCGGGCGATCACGTGCTGATTCCTGACGACGCGTACGGCGGAACTTTCCGGCTCTTCGACAAGGTGCTGGCGAACTGGGACATCAGCTACGAGCCGGTGCACATGTCCGACACCGCGGCCGTGCGGTCCGCCCTCGCCGCGCGGCCGGCCAGGCTGATCTGGATCGAGACGCCCACCAATCCGCTGCTGGGCATCGCCGACATCGCCGCGCTCGCGGAACTGGCCCGCGACGCAGGCTCGCTGCTCGTGGTGGACAACACGTTCGCGTCGCCGTACCTGCAGCAGCCGCTGGCCCTCGGCGCGCACGCGGTCGTGCACTCGACCACCAAGTACATCGGCGGTCACTCCGATGTCGTCGGGGGAGCGGCTGTCCTCGCCGACACCGCCTTGGCGGAGCAGATGTATTTCTTGCGGAACGCGGTCGGCTCGGCGCCGGGGCCGTTCGACGCCTGGCTGACGCTGCGGGGCGCCAAAACCCTGGCTGTCCGGATGGACCGGCATTGCCGCAACGCGGAACGAGTCGCCGAGATGCTGGTCGGCCACCCTGCGGTAGCCGAGGTCTGCTACCCGGGACTGGCGAGCCACCCAGGCCACGATGTCGCGGCCAAGCAGATGCGCGGATTCGGCGGTATGGTCTCGTTCCGTGCCCGCGGCGGCGCGGCCGAAGCTGTCGAGATCTGCGGCCGGACCAGGCTGTTTACGCTCGGTGAGTCGCTGGGCGGAGTTGAATCGCTGATCGAGCACCCGGCCAGGATGACGCACGCCTCGGTGGCGGGTTCGGCGCTTGAGGTGCCAGCTGACCTGGTTCGGCTGTCTGTCGGCATCGAGTCGGCCGACGACCTGATCGAGGACTTGCGCTCGGCGCTCGGCTGAGCGATGCCGGGTCCGACTGGGCATCAGGACATCCAGCGGGATCCGGTTGCCGAGAGGTGATCGAATTCGATTCGAATACACATACGATTCTGATGCGGTTCTGTCGGTAGCGCTCGATATCATTGTCTAGAGACATGGTCGCCCCAGTATTGCTGAACGTACTGCTGAGCTGCGAGGAGGTGCGCGATGACCGGAGGCTATGAGTCGGGCCAACCGGACGTGGCGCGCGCCTCCGGCGCGGGACGGCCGGCTGGCCTAGTGCCCGGTCAGGCTGAACCGGCGTGCCCCGGCCAGGCGTGCCAGGACCTCGGTTCGGGTGCCGGGTTAGCGGCCGGGATCGTCCCCGGCACGGGGCTGGGTGCCGGGATTGTGGACGGTACGGGGCTGGCTGGCGGGGTTGTGGCGGCGGGGCGCGGCGGGGTTGGGCGGCGGCCAGGGCGCGTCGTTGCTCGTGGGGTTCGATCTGGCGGCTCTGCTGGCTGAGCTCGACGCAGCTCCTTGCGGCGGCGCGGGTGATCAGGATGCGATCCTGGCGGCGGAACTGGCTGTCGCAGAGGCAGCTGAGGCGGCGGGGATTGAGCCGGCGGCGGTGCCGGGGCGGGTGGCCGAGGCGTTGCCGGCCGGGCCGGCGCTCGCGGCATGGCTGGACGGCGTCCACGTGGTGGCCACCGGGGACGCGGACCTGCCGGCCCTAGCGGCGGCGTGTCGGCGGGTGGCGTCGTGGGCGCAGGCGCGGGAGCTGGAGGCCGCTGCGATGATCGCGTCGCGGTGCGCGGCGGCGGACCCGCGGATCGGCGCGGACACCTCGGGGCGCCCGACCCGGCTGCCGCCGCAGGCGGCGGCGCAGGTGGCGCTTGCGCTCGGAATGTCGCAGCTCGGCGCCTGCGGTTGGACCGCGCTGGGCGTACAGCTGCGCTGGCAGCTTGCCGGTACCGGAGCGGCGTTGTCGGCCGGGACGATTGACCTGGCGCGGACCCGGCTGATCGCCGATGCGACCGCGGGGCTGTCAGACCGCGTGGCCGAGGCGGTGGAGGACCGCGTGTTGCCGGCCGCGGGGCGGCAGAGCACGGGGCAGCTGCGCGCGTGCCTGCGCCGCGCGGTCATCGCCGCGGATCCGGCCGGGGCCGAGCAGCGGCGCAAGGACGCCGAGCGGAACGCGCGGGTAAGTCTGTATCCCGACGAGGACGGCACCGCGACGCTCACCGGATCGTTCCTGCCCGGCGTCCATGCCGCCGCGGCGATGGCGAGGATCTCGGCGATGGCCCGGGCGCTGAAGGCTTCCGGCGCGGGTGGCGGCTTGGACCTGCTGCGTGCGCACATCATGCTCGGTCTGCTGCTGGGCACGCTTCCGGTCATCCCGCCTCCGCCGGACGCGCCGCCCGACAACCCCCCGCCAGATGACCACCTACCGCCCGACGACGACACCGGCCCGGGCAGCACTAGCCCGGGCGGACGGTCTCCGGAGGGCTCATCCTCCGATCTCGCTAACCCGGAGCGGCCGGCCGGATCGTGCCCCGCACGCTCATCCGGCGCTGCCCGTGGGGCCGGAGAAACGCTTCCCGGTGAGGCACGTCCTGCTGACTCGGGTTCTGGCGGCAGCACATCTGCTCGTGACGGTGACTGGCCGGGTGCCCCGCCGCCGGGCGACCAGGACGCTCCTCCGCCGGATCCTGATCCCGGCCAGGGCGATGTCCTGACCGGGTTGTTGTTCGACGATGACGACGAGGCCGCCGCAAGCCAGCCGCCCGCGTGGCCCTGCCTGCCCAGCGTCCTGCCCGCGCTGCCGGTGCCGGGCCGCCCGGCCCCTCCTGGCCGGCCTTCCGCCTGGCCTGCTGGATGTGATCTTGCCGTGGCCGGTGTTGGTTGGCGGCCGGTCCGATCCTGCCGTGCTCGCGCGCATCGGTCCGATCACCAGGGTCCAGGCCCGGCAGCTCACCTCGCTGGCCGCCACGAGCGCCGCCACCCGCTGGCGCATCATCCTTACCGACGACAACGGCTGCGCCCTGGCCATCGAGCCGTTTCAATCGCCACCCGGCATCCTCACCGGCAGGCCGGCCGGCGTCGCCCGCCGCGGGCCGCCTGGCAACGCTTCCCGCGGACCGACGGGCATCGCTCCCTGCGGGCCGCCCGGCAACGCTTCCCGCGGACCGACGGGCATCGCTCCCAGCGGGCCGCCCGGCACTGCCCCTGTCGGCCAGGAGTCCGCCGCCGCCACTACCACCGCCGTCGTCGGACGGGTCAGCATCACCGTCCGCGCGAGCCAGGCCGCCATCCTGACCGCTGGCCCCGGCCTGGGCGGCGACGCGGTGCCCGGCGCGAGCACCGGGCCTGCAGTCATCCTGCGGGCAGCTGTCGCGCGCGCGGCCGCGCGCGCGGCCGCGCGGCTGCACGAAGCTCAGACCGCCGACATCCGCGCCGGCGGGAACTGCGCGCACATAAGGTCCACGGCTGCCTACCGGCCGCCGCCCCGGCTGCGCGAGCTCATCGCCGCCCGCGACGGCACTTGCCGGTCACCAACTTGCGGCCAGCCCGCCTGGCGCGGTGATCTGGATCACACCATTCCCTGGCACGATGGCGGACCTACGTGCATCTGCAACCTGGGCGCCCTCTGCCGCACGCACCACAAGATCAAGCAACTCCCCGGCTGGAAACTCCAGCAGCCCGCAGCGGGCAGCTTCCGCTGGACCACTCCCGCCGGCCGCAGCTACTCCGTCAACCCGGACCCGTACCCGCTCTAGCAATGCCGGACCGCGCGCCGATCAGCCCAGTGAAGGCCGCAGAGCAACTCATGGCCACACCGCACATCGCCAGGACGGCTCTAGTGCACGGCGCCAGGCGGCGGCCGCCAGCGTTGCCAGGCTGGATGCACGGCGAACAGGCGCGAAGGCGCCGGCATTGTCGTTACCAGTTGCTGGCGCGGCTGGAGCATCAGGCCAGAGGGGACTGGTTCCCACCAACGTTCGCGGCTCAGCAACCGGGTGAACATCTCCACCTGTGGTCTGCGCCCCGGCTGGCTGGCCGCAGGACCAAGTATGAGCTCGGCCGGAGCGGGCTGGTCAGCTGCCTGCCATCGGAAATCCGCGGAGATGCGCAGTCGGTCAGCGTGATTAGGCAGCGCAGCATGCGAGGTCAGGCAATGGAACAGCAGCACGTCGCCGGGCCGGTAGTCAGTCGTGGCCCAGCCGGGCTCGTCTGCGCGCAGCAGTCGTGGTCGCTGCGGCGGTCCGAGATGACTGCCTGGGAGGACGGCGAGCCCGCCCAGCGATGCCGGGATGTCCATCAGCGGCAGCCAGGTCGTCAGCATGTCCTGCACGCCGGAGACGGCGAAGTCCTGGTGGATGTAGCGGCCCCTGGTGACCTTGGACGGCGGTTCGGGGTAGACCGTACGCAGGACCTTGGCCGGATAGGAAAACGCTGCGGCGCCGAGTATCAGTCTGACCACTGCGCGTAGCGCGGGCAGGTAGGGCAGCCGGTTGAGCCCGCGGCTGGCGACCGCCGCCCGGAACGAGGGATCGTTGAGCGCGTCGCGGATGGTGAGCGCACGCTGCGGGCCGGCCGGATGACCATCGCCGTCGGTCCAGCCGCCAAGACTGAGCTCTGCTCGAACGCCGTCGTAGGCCGCGCGGACGTCCGCGGGCCGCAGCAAGCCTCGCAGGTACAGGTAACCGTCATCGGCCAGCCGCCGGCGTAGCGCAGCCTGGTCCGTCCGTAGTGCCATGGAGTCGGCTAGCTCGCGCACGGCACTACGGTAACGCCGGTTCGCACCCTGGCGGATAGAGCGCTGGCACGGTGGTCTGCGGTCTGATGACCGGGCCAGCCGGCGGCAGGCCATGCGCGCGAGGATCATGGGGTTGTGAGCCATTCCGCTCGGGACGGATTGTTCAGCGGCCTGTTCGGCCGCGGCGCGGTCCGCGTCGCTGACGTCGACTGGCTGCAGGCCATGCTCGACACCGAGGCCGCGCTGGCCAGAGCCCTGGAACGGGCCGGGCTGGCGGCCGGCGGGGCGGGTGCCGCAGTGACGCAGGCCGCACGCGCCGACCGGTTCGACACCGCGGAGATCGGCCGTCAGGCAGCACTGACGGGCAACCCGGTGCCTGCACTCGTCCGCGCCCTGAGTGCCCAGGTCCCGCCGGCCGCGCGAGAAGCAGTACATCGTGGCGCGACCAGTCAGGACATCATCGACACAGCGGCCATGCTGCTCAGCCGGCAGGCGATCGACGTCGTCACCGCCGACCTGAGCACAGTCGCCAGTCACACCGCCGGGCTTGCCGAAGAGCACACCGCAACTGTCATGTCCGGGCGAACCTTGCTGCAGCAGGCCGTACCAATCACCTTCGGCCTGGTCGCGGCGGGCTGGCTGACCTCGGTCGACGACACCATCGGCGAGCTCAGCAGGGTGCGCGGCACGCTTGCGGTCCAGTTCGGCGGTGCGGCCGGCACGCTGGCATCGCTGGACGCGGCGGGACCAGCAGTAGCGGAGTTGCTGGCGGAGGAGCTTGGGCTGGCGGCACCTGTGCTGCCCTGGCACACCGACCGGTTGCGCATCATCCGGCTGGCGGCGGCGCTCGCCGGTACTTGCGCGGCGCTCGGCAAAATAGCCAGAGACGTGACGCTGCTGGCGCAGACCGAGGTCGCCGAGATCGCCGAGGGCGGCAGCGATCCCGGCCGCGGCGGCTCGTCGGCGATGCCGCAGAAGCGGAATCCAGTCGCTTCAGTACTGATACTCGGGTGTGTTCGCCGCGCGCCTGGTTTGCTCGCCACGCTCGCGGCCGCGGCCGAGCAGGAGCACCAGCGTGCGGCAGGTGCCTGGCACGCGGAGTGGGAGACGCTGTCGGAGTTGCTGCGGCTGACCGGATCGGCGGCCTCATGGTCAGCCGAATTGCTGTCCGGTCTGACCGTCGACGCGGCCAGGATGCGGGCCAACCTGGACGCGACCGGGGGACTGCCGCTGGCCGAGCACCTGACGGCGATACTCGCGCCTTCGGTCGGTCGGCTAGCAGCGCACGACCTTGTCGCTGCCGCCGCCGTGCGCGCCGCTTGCGGCGGCAGCACCTTGCTGACCGCGTTGCTCGGCGACGAGGCCGCGGCAGCGGCGTTGGCTGCGGCTGGCATCGGCTCGGCGGAACTGGCAGCCGCGCTCGACCCGACCGCATACCTGGGTGCTTCGCCGCAGTTCGTGGGCCGTGCCCTCGCCGCGCATCGCGACGCGGCCACTAGATCGGCACCGGGTCGATCGGCACAAGCTGGGCCGACAGAGACCGGCTCGGCAACAACTCGGTCACCAGAAGGAAGTGCGCTGGCGTGAATGATGAGGAACGCGTTGCAGCAGGGATGCGGGTTCGCCGGGAGGTGCTCGGCGATGATCACGTGAACCGGGCCGCAGCGTCGGCAACCGAGTTGACCGCCGATTTCCAGGACTTCATCACCCGGTACGCCTGGGGCGAGGTCTGGACTAGGCCAGGGCTCACCAGGCCGGAGCGCAGCATGATCACTCTGTCCGTGCTCGCCGCCCTGGGCCGGGACGAGGAACTCGCGCTGCACCTGAGGGCCGCGATCCGGAACGGACTGACCCAGGCGCAGATATCTGAAGTGCTCCTTCAGGTCGCGATTTACGCCGGCGTGCCCGCCGCCAACCGGGCCTTCGCGATCGCCGCTGCCACGCTCGCGAGTTCTTCGTAGTCCGCACAGCTGTTCACTGAGCGGCGATTTGCGGATATCGTTTCGGTAAATCGCGGCGAGGAGGACTGTCGGACGTGGCTGAGATCGTGACGCTACCCGAAGCGATCGCAGCCGCAATCCACGACGGCGACACCGTCGCGATGGAGGGCTTCACGCACCTGATCCCGCATGCGGCCGGCCGCGAGGTCATCAGGCAGCGGAGGCGCGACCTGACCTTGATCCGGATGACACCGGACATCATCTACGACCAGTTGATCGGTGCCGGTTGTGCGCGGAAACTGGTCTTCGGCTGGGCAGGCAATCCAGGCGTCGGATCGCTGCACAGATTCAGGGACGCGGTAGAGCAGTCCTGGCCGCGCCCGCTCGAACTGGAGGAGCACAGCCACGCCGGGATGGCGAACCGCTTCGTGGCCGGTGCATCGGGGCTGCCGTTCGCGGTGCTCCGCGGTTACCGCGGAACCAGCCTCGTCGCGCACACGGCCGGGGTCGCCGAGATCGTCTGCCCGTTCACCGGCGAGATACTGACCGCGGTCAGCGCGCTGCGGCCTGACGTCGCGGTGATTCACGCACAGCTGGCTGACCGGCAGGGCAACGTGCAGTTCTGGGGTATCACCGGGGTGCAGAAGGAGGCGGTGCTCGCCTCCGCTCGATCGGTCGTCACCGTGGAAGAGATAGTGGACTCGCTCGAGCCCCGCCCAGGTGCGATCGTGCTGCCGACCTGGTGCGTCAGTTACGTCGCAGCGGTGCCAGGCGGGGCGCATCCGTCTTATGCGCTCGGCTACTCGGCTCGGGATAACGACTTCTACCTGTCGTGGGATGAGATCAGCCGGGACCGGCAGCGGTTCACCGACTGGCTCGATCAGCACGTCTACGGCAGCGCAGCGACTGGCACGCGGGCGGGCGTCGCATTGTGAGCTACACACCTGACGAGATGATGGCAGTCACGGCCGCGCGGTCGCTGCGCGACCGCATGACCTGCTTCGTGGGCATCGGGCTACCTAGCGAGGCAGCCAACCTTGCCCGCGCGACGCACGCGCCGAATCTCGTGCTGATCTACGAGTCAGGCACCATCGGGGCCAAGCCGGGGCAACTGCCGCTGTCGATCGGCGACGGCGTCCTGGCTGAGACCGCCGACACCGTGGTCAGCGTCCCGGAGATCTTCAACTACTGGGTGCAGCCAGGGCGCATCGACATCGGTTTCCTCGGCGCTGCGCAGATCGACAGGTTCGGCAATATCAACACCACGGTGATCGGCGGCAGTTATGCCGAGCCCTCGGTGCGGCTGCCGGGCGCCGGTGGTGCCCCGGAGATAGCCGGCGCCTGTCATGAGGTGATCGTCGTGCTGCGCCAGTCACGGCGCACGTTCGCCGACCGGGTCGACTTCGTGACTTCGGTCGGGTTCGGCGACGGGCCGGGCAGCAGGGAGCGGCTCGGCCTGACCGGCGGCGGGCCGCGGCAGGTCATCACCGACCTCGGCGTCCTGCGTGCCGACCCCGCGACCCGGCAGCTCGCGCTGACCGGCATCTACCCTGGCGTCCGGCTGGCCACTGTACGAGACAGCACCGGCTGGGACCTGGCGGTCGACCCTGACCTGGAAGAACTGGTACCGCCCTCGGAAGCCGAACTGACGGCGCTGCGATTCCTGCGTGCTACCGTGCCGGCCAGCGGGCCGCCGTCAGTGCCTGCCACGCGGCACGCGCCCGCACCCGCGACCGCGACCGCGACCGCGAAAGGACCCTCGTCATGACCGGCAGCGATCCGCTGACCGCAGGAAGCGGACTCGTTCTGCCGCGTTACCAGCCGGTGCGCGGCGTGCATCCGCCGCTGGACGTGCCCGAATACCGGTCATCATCGCTGCGCGCGCCGAGACAGCCGCTCGTGCCGCTGCCGCAGGGGCTGACCGAGGTCACCGGACCGCTGCTCGGTCCAGGACGGGTCACGGCCGCCGATGCCGACCTGACCGCCGGACATGACGGCGAGCCGCTCGGCGAGCGGATCATCGTGAGCGGGCGGGTGCTTGACTCCGACGGGCACGGCGTGCCGGACGCGCTAATCGAGGTCTGGCAAGCCAATGCCTCTGGCCGCTATGCACACCACGTCGACAACCATCCCGCGCCGCTCGACCCTCACTTCACCGGTGCCGGCCGCTGCGTTACGGACTCGCAGGGCCGGTACCGGTTCGTGACGATCAAGCCAGGTGCCTATCCGTGGGGCAATCACCACAACGCCTGGCGGCCTGCCCACATCCACTTCTCGCTGTTCGGCCGGGCGTTCACCCAGCGGCTGGTGACCCAGATGTACTTCCCGGCCGACCCGCTGTTTGCCCTGGATCCGATCTTCAACTCGATACCGGACCAGAAAGCGCGCGAACGATTGATAGCCGCCTTCGACATCGGTACCACCGAGCCGGACTGGGCTCTCGGGTACACCTGGGACATCGTGCTGCGCGGCCGCGGCGCCACCGTGTTCGAGACCGGGGAGCATCGGTGACCGCGGCCGGCCTGACGCCCTCGCAGACCGTCGGCCCGTTCCTGGCTATCGCTTTGCCGTGGTCAGATGGCCCCGAGGTCGTGCCGGCTGATGCGCCTGGCGCGATCGTTATCACCGGACACGTGCTCGATGGCGCTGGTCAGCCTCTGCCTGACGCTCTCGTCGAGACCTGGCAGGCAGATCCGGACGGCCGGTTCAACCACCCCGATGACCCGCGCGGGGCCGCCGAGCCCGCCGTGGCCGGCTTCCGTGCCTTCGGCCGGTCGGCTACCGACGAGCAAGGCCGCTACCGGATCGTCACGCTGCGACCCGGGCCGGTGCCTGGCCCCGACGTCGCCAGCCAGGCACCGCACATTGACGTATCTGTCTTCGCCAGGGGCCTGCTCGATCGCGTCGTGACCAGGATCTACCTGCCCGACAACGCAGCGGCCAACGCCGCCGATCCGGTGCTAGCGTCCATCGCCGACCCGCGACGCCGGGCCACGCTGGTGGCGACGGCACAGCACGAGACAGCCGGCGGTGAGCCCGCCGAACCCGTCGGGTTCACCTTCGACATCAAGCTGCAGGGCGAGGGTGAGACGGTCTTCTTCGATGTCTGACCTGGCGTCGTGGCCGGCGAGAGCGTGGCTGGAGGGAGCCGACGACGCGCCGGTCCTGGTCCTTGGTAACTCTCTCGGCACCAGCACCGCGGTGTGGGACGCGCTGGTGCCGGAACTCAGCAGGCACTTCCGGTTGCTCCGCTATGAATTGCCAGGTCACGGCGGGTCGCCGTCCTGGCCGGGTCCCTACACCATCGATGAGCTAGGCGCGGGCGTGCTCGGCCTGCTCGACGCCTGGGGCATCGGGAGGGCTGGCTATTGCGGCGTCTCGCTCGGCGGCATGATCGGTATGTGGCTCGCCGCGCACGCCCCGGCGAGGATAGCCGCGCTTGGCCTGATCTGTACTTCGGCTTGCCTGCCGCCGGCCGCCGCCTGGCAGGAGCGGGCAGCGCGGGTACGAGCCGAGGGCATGGCCTCGGTAGCCGCGCAGGTGGTGGGGCGCTGGTTCACGCCCGCCTACGCAGCGGCCGAGCCGTCAGTTGTCGATGCGTTCCTGGCCGGCCTGCAGCAGACCGAAGCCGAGGGGTACGCGGGCTGCTGCGAGGCCATCGCGGGCATGGACCTGCTGGACAGCCTGCCTGCCATCCTCGCGAGCACGCTGGTGATCGCCGGAGCCGAGGACCCCGCGACGCCGCGCGACCACGGTGCCGCGATAGCAGTCCGGATCGCCGGTGCCCGGCTGACGGTCCTGCCTGCCGCCGCCCATTTGGCGGCGGTCTCGTCGGCCAGCCAGGTGGGCACTGAGCTGGTGAGTCACCTCCGTGCGGCGACGGCGACAGACCAGACCTGGCGCGCTGAGCGCTAGCATGCCTTGCGATGACAACTTCTGCGCGCAGAGCGAACACCTCAGGTGGCGAAGTGCCGGAACCCGCTGAGGACAGCGGCCCGGCACGCAATAGCGACTTCGTCCAGTCGCTGGATCGCGGGCTTGCGGTGATTCGTGCCTTTGGCCCGGATCGAGAGCGCCTGAGTCTCAGCGAGGTCGCCAGGGCGACCGGGCTCACCAGAGCGGCAACTCGCCGGTTTCTGCTGACCCTGGTCAAGCTAGGTTACGTACGCAACGACGGCCGGGAGTTCTCGCTGCGCCCGCGGGTCCTCGAACTCGGCTACGCGTACTTGTCCGGCCTGGCGATGCCTGAGATTGCCTCGCCGCACCTGGAGGAACTCGTCGCCAAGGTCCGCGAGTCGTCGTCGATCTCGGTGCTCGACGGCCACCACATCATCTATGTCGCCAGGGTGCCGACGAAGCGGATCATGACCGTCGCGATCTCGGTGGGAACCAGGTTCCCTGCCTATGCCACGTCGATGGGCCGGGTGCTGCTCGCCGCGATGAGCACTGACGAGCTCGATCGCTACCTGGCCGAGGCAGACCTCGAGTCGTTCACTGCGCGCACCGTGACCGAGCCGGACCGGCTCAGGGACATCGTCGCCGAAGTGGCACAGCAGGGTTACTCGATCGTGGACCAGGAACTCGAGGAAGGCTTGCGTGCGATCGCCGCGCCGATCCACGGTGCTGGTGACTCGGTGACGGCGGCGATCAACCTCTCCGCGCATGCCAGCCGGGTCAGCACGGCGGCGATGCGCGCCGAACTGCTGCCCGCGCTACTGGAAACCGCCCGCCGGATCGAGGCAGATCTACGGTCGCAGGGCCGCGGCTGAGAGCGCCTGCCTATTGCCCGCCCGCCCCGAGGTCCGGGTCATCAGAGCTGTTCGTCAGCCTCGGTCACCAGCTGCTCGAGCCAGTCCTGGCTTGCCCTGGCGACTCTGGACGGTACTCCCAGCTCGTCGAGGAGATCGCCCGCGGCCTTCATTTCCTCCACTCGCCGCCGTGCATGCCGGACGCTGCCGTGCTCGAGCCGGTCCACGGTAGCCGCTGAAGCCTCGGCGAGGACCTGGCCGATGTCGGCACGAAGCCAGTCCTCGCAGCCCAGGATGGTGACATCAGCGCCGAGGGAACCGAGAATGCGAGCGCATTCGCCGGCCGCGGAACCGGATGCCAGCATCGGCGTGCGCAGTCCGAGACCTGGTACCGGCGCCATCAGGGCGACGTCGACGAACGCGACACCTGCTCCGCCCGCAGCCGCGGCCAGTCTCGACTTGAGCCCGGCTGAGCCTGTATTCAAGTCGGCGTAGATCGCGCCAGCTCCGATGCCGGGAAGAGCTAGCTCGAGGGTTTCGAGAGCTTCATGTGCGCTGGTCAGCGCCAAGACGACAGTCGCGCCCCTGGCCGCGCCGGCATCGCCGCCATAGCCCTGGGTCGACGCGGGAGCCGGCACCTTCGGGTCAAAGGCATGCCCGATCGCACCAGCGGCGACAAGATCGGCCGCGATCCGCGAGCCAGCTTCGCCGAGCCCGAGCACGGCGATCGTCGGAACCGGGCGGCACGCGCCGCCCACCCCTGGCGCGTCGGCGGGCGTCATGGGCAGGTCTCCTAACCGGTGGCGTGACCAGCTGATGCTGGTGTCCTGGCGACTCAGCTCAGGCTAATGCCGTCCTAGCGCTGCACCGCTGCTGCCGAGAGCGCACGGAACGCCTCGACGACGCTCTGCAAGTGGCTCTGCATCGCGCGCGCGGCTTGCTGCGGGTCTCGCGCACCGATCGCCGCGACAATTGCCTCGTGCTGGGGAAGCGACACCGTCGGCCGTCCTGGCACCAGGGACAGGGTGAACTGATGGCGGACGGTCTGGTCCCGCAGCTGGCGGAGCAAGCGGGACGCCGTCTCGTGCGCCGCGATGTCGCGGATCGAAGCGTGCAACCGGGCGTTGAGATCGCTATAGGTCAGCAACTCCGACTTCTGCACTGCCGTGCGCATGTCCTTGACGAGCTTGCGCAACGCTACCGCGTCCGATTTGCTGACGCGCTCGGCGGCGCGTGCCGCCAGCATGCCTTCGAGCAGGATGCGGACCTCGGTGATCTCGATAGCCTCGGCAAGCGACACGTCACGGACCCGTGCGCCGCGGTTGTGCTGGAACTCGACCAGACCCTGAGCCGCCAGGTCTTGCAGCGCGGAGCGGAGAATGAACCTCGACGTGCCGAACCGCTCACAGAGGTCGATCTCGACAAGACGCTGCTTCGGCGCGTACTCACCCGCGAGAATCGCCGCGCGGAGCGCTTCGGTGACCGCCGGCCTGGAATCCTCCGGCACTGCCCAACTCCTTCCCGCGGGGGCCGCAGACGGCTGGCCCGGCCAGATCGTGTGGGCTGCCGGGCGGACCGCGGCTGACAGCCGGGCCGGCGTTGCCGATGCTAGCAGCCAATGCCAACGAAAATGTCAACACAACAGGCCAGGCTGGCCGCTGTCATCGCTAGCCCGGCTTGCCGGGCTGGCGGGCGGAGCGACCGCGGACGCTGACGGCGGGGTGCCATGCGTGTGGAACGAGGGAATCGTGGCCAGTCCCCAAGCCTGTCCCTTCGCGCGCTCGGCCTCAGTCCAGGTCACGGGCTCCCAGTCGGGCGCGAAGATTAGCCTGGCGCACGGATTGCAGAGCTCGATCCTGTTCCCGCCCGGCTCGTAGACGTAGAGAAAGAAGGTCTGCTGGATAGCGTGCTTGTGCGGCCCGGTCTCGATGAACACCTGTCGGTCGAGGCAAATATCCGCGGCCCGCAGGACGTCTTCTCTGGTATCGGTCGCGAAGGCGATGTGGTGCAACCGCCCGTTCGCTGTGGTCCAGTCGTTGGTGTAGACGAGGTCGTAGGACTTCTGCGCGAAGTGCAGCCACTGGGCCGAGATGGTGCCGTCGTCGAGCATGATCTGCTCGGTCACCCTGGCGCCGAGCGCGGAGCAGATGAATCGTCCGTTCTGTTCAGTCTCGGCGGCCAGGTAGTTCACGTGATCAAGGCGGCGCACGCATACGCCGCGGCCGGGGTAGGCCTGCGCCTGGTTCTTCAGCGCCGGCTTCAGGCCGCTGGGCGGCTGGTACCGCTCAGTCTCGAAGTACAGCTCGAGTTCGTGGCCGTCCGGGTCGCGGAACAAATAGGTATCGCCGATGCCGGCATCGCCGTCCTGCCAGCCGAGACCCAGGCCCGCGGCTTCTATGGCTGCCACCCGCCGCGCCAGCGCGCCCGCGCTGGCGGCGCGCAGACCGGTGCGGCGGATGCCGGACGTGGCAGCTGCCGTCAGCTTCAGGCTGTGATGCTCGTAGTCGTCCCAGGTACGCAGGTAGACCGAGTCGCCGCTGCTGCCGTTCTCGGTGAGCCCGAGCACCTCGGTAAAAAACCGCAGGCTCTTGGCTGGCTCCGGAGTCAGCAGCTCGGCGTGGCTGAGATGTGCTACCTCGTGCAGCAGGGGCATCGCGACAACTGTCCTATCGGTGGTCGGGCACAGCCTGATCGCTGGCGAAGACGGTTCCGTCGAAGAGCTTGCGTGCTGTCCGCACGACGCCTGCCGTCCGGACCAGCGGCGGCTGCCGCGAGGTGTCCAGCTCGACGTCAACGAGGAGGTGCCCGCTCGGATGCTCCACATCGATCGGCTGACCAGGTTCGGGCGGCTGCGCGAGTTCCGCCCCCGCCGCGCCGGGCAGCAGCAGGGCCGTAACAACGCTGACCGCTCCGAGCACGCCGATCGCGGTATGCGGGCGGACCGGGATGAAAGTCCTGGTGCAAATCGCGCCGCCATCCCGCGCTCTGCTGACCAGAGTCGTCTTCGGAACTGACGCGTGGCCGACGTCCCCTAGACCCATCAGCTGGCCCGCGGCGAGCCTGAGGCGCTGCACGCGGTCGGTCAGCTCTGCGTTGTCAACGAGCTCGGCAGGTGACTCGTACCCGGTGATGCCGAGGTCGGAGGCCCTGGCCACGACCACAGGCATGCCATTGTCGACGCAGGTGACCTCGATGCCGTCGATGACATCACAAACGTTGCCGGTGGGCAGCAAGCGCCCGGTAGCCGAGCCGGCGGTGTCGGCGAAGCGCAGGCTGATCGGTGCAGCTGTGCCGGGGACTCCCGCAATCGCCGTTGCGCCTGAGTACTGCGGTACTCCGCCCGGTGTGGCGAACTTCGCGGTCACGACGCTGCCCGAGTTGACCATCAGGATGCGGATCGTCGTCGACTCGCCGCCCGGCTTGATCAGGCCGCGTTCCACCGCGAACGGGCCGACACCCGCCAGGATGTTCCCGCAGTTCTGCTGGTCAGTGACGGTCGCCTGGTCGACGCCGAACTGCAGGAAGAGATAGTCGATGTCGGCGTCATCCCGCTGTGACGGCGACACCACGGCAGCCTTCGACGTCAGCGGATGGCCGCCACCGACGCCGTCGATCTGCAGCGGGTGGCCGCTGCCCATGATCTCGAGCAGGAGCGAGTCTCTGCGCCCCGGTCGCTGCGGAAGATCCGAGGCGAGGAAATACAGGCCCTTCGAGGTGCCGCTGCGCATCAGCATGCACGGGATCCCGGCTGCTGGGGCACCGGCGGCGTGGCCGGTCATGACGCTCTGATCCGACGGCGGTTGCGTCACAGCGCCTCTGTCCGGTCGTGATAGGCCAGGTATTCCACTCCCTGCGCGGCCAGCACGTCGCGCAGGCCGTAGCGGTCCAGGCCAAGCTCACCGGAACCGAAGGCCGCACGCGCGGCATTCTCCTTCGCCACCCGCTCCCTGGCCGCCGCGATGGCGTGGCCGACGGCGGCCCTGGCGACGACGACCACACCGTCGTCGTCCGCGAGAACTGCGTCGCCCGGGGTGATTCGCTGTCCGTTGATGCTGACAGGAACGTTGACCGCGCCGGCTGTTGCCTTGACGGTTCCCTGCGCCGAGACAGCCGCGCTGAACACCGGGAAACCCATCGCGTGCAGCGCCGACACATCGCGAACGCCACCGGTGGTGACCAGCGCGCGCACGCCGCGATACCGCGCAGAGGTTGCCAGCAGCTCGCCGAACGCACCGTCGCTGCACGGTGAGGTCGTCGTGACGACGAGCACGTCGCCGGGCTGGCACTGCTCGACGGCGGCGTGCAGCATCAGGTTGTCGCCTGGCCAGCAGACGACTGTGACGGCTGGTCCGCCGACCTGCGATCCGAGGTATACCGGCCGGATCGCCGGCCCGAGATAACCGGTGCGGCCGATAGCCTCGTGCACTGTGGCGACGCCAAACTCTGCCAGCGCGGCTACCTCGGCCGGGTCCGCGCGCGGGCAGCCTGTGACGACGACGTTTCTCACGTCAGCATCCCGGTGACTTGCGGATACAGCCGCATGTAAGCCTCGGCCATGGTCGAGTGGGCCAGGCCGAGGTTGGGCCCGGCGTTGCGCCGCAACTGGACGCCGCGCCGCTTCGCCAGGTCGGTGTAGTAGTCCCACATGTGCTGCTGGGCTTTCAGGCACTCCATGGCCGCGCGCTTCACGGTGAACACCTCGGTGATGTCCAGCAGCACGTGCGGCTTGAAGTCACACAGCTCGGGCTGGTGCGGTTCAAACAGGAACACAGGGGGCGCGCCGAGCGGCTCGCCGGGCGCGTCGTAGCCGACCGCCTGCGCGAACACCCGTGCCTGAACGGCCATCCTGGCCGCCGCGGGATGATCGGGGTTATACGGGTCAGCCAGCGGGTGAGTGAGCACGACAGCAGGCTGCACCCGGCGATAGCAGCGCACGATCGTGTCGATGAGCTGGTCTGACTCGCGCAGCGGGTAATCGCCTGCATCCGCGAACTCGATCGCGGCGCCGAGTACCTCGGCGGCACGGCTCGCCTCCTCCCGCCGGATCGCCTTGATCTCCCGGAGTTGGCTGCCATCGCGCCACGCTGCCGCGGACTCGCCGCGCTCGCCATAGCTCAGGCAGAGCACCGTCACCTCGGCACCACGCGCGGAGGCCAGCGCCATGGCTCCGCCCGCGCGCCAGACGAAATCGCCAGCGTGCGCGCTGACCACGAGGACCGGACCAGCCGGTGCCACATCGCTCCCGCTCATGTGTTCCTTCCTAGACTGTTGTAAGCGATATTGTCAACGATCTGACTTCATTGTCGCGACCTCCACAGCCGTGCAGGCCAGCACGGCTTACAACCCGGATACCGGATGGCTGAGCCGGCGCCGGAGCGCGCGCGCCGCGCGCGGCCCGGCTCCCGGCAGCAAAAGGAGACCGCAAAATTGTTGACGTTACTGGCGACCGAAGTCTAAGTTCTCGCCCAGGCGGGAGCCGGGCTCGAGCGCACAGCGGAGCGCGAATCAGGCCGGGCAGGCAGGCATCCGCCTGAAGTCATTCCGACCCGGTTGCGTGCCAGAGGCGAGTTCGCCAGACCCGGCTCCGCGGCGGATGTGTCGGCAGTGCAGGAAATTTCTGTATTGCGGGCAGTCGTATTGCGCATGACCGTGCGCCAGGCGCACACTGAGCAATGCCCCAAATCCTGCAGTGCCTGTCCCTTCGCTGACCGTTGGTTCGAGCGGACCTCGGATGCCGGTACCTGCGCAGGCGCTGACGCCGAGGAGACGGAATGGAACGTCAGGAAGCGAGCGGCGTGGCCACCAAGCGCCTCGGGGTCACCAGTCGTTTCCTGCTGAAGGAGACCGGCTTCGGCGCGGGTTGCCGCAGGTGCGGTCCCGGTTTCTGCGACACGACCTCACAAGGAGATCGATGACAGATGAGTGACCAGATTGTGCAATCCGGCGGCGTCAGTCTGGCCGGCGGCATCAGCCGGCGCGGCCTGCTGCGTGCGGTCGGCGCTGGCGCCGCGGTGGTGGGGACCGGCGGTCTGCTCCAGGCCTGCGGCTCGGGCATCAAAGGGGCCAGCACGAGCAGCACCAAGGACATCACCATTGGCTGGATCCACCCGCTGACGGGATCGCTTGCCGGGTTCGGCGCGCCCGACAACTGGGTGATCTCCAAGATCAAGCAGACGACGCCTTACAAGAACGGGTTCAAGATCGGGGGCAAGACCTACGCGGTCACGATTAAGTCCTACGACACCCAGTCCAGCCCCACGAGAGCCGGGGACCTGGCCAAGACGGCCATCCTGAACGACGGCGTGGACCTGCTGTTGGCCTCCTCGACGCCTGAGACGGTGAACGCGGTCGCAAGCCAGGCAGAAACGCTCGGCACTCCGCTGATCTGCGCGAACATCCCATGGGAATCCTGGTACATCAACCTGGGCGGCAACCCCGGCAAGCCGACCCTCAAGCCCAAGTACGTGGTGATGTACTTCCTCGGCGCCGAGCACCTGGTCAAGTGCTTCATCCCGATGTGGGACCGGATCCACTCCCAGCTGCACACCAACAAGGTGGTCGCCGCCGCGTTCCCCAACGACTCAGACGGCAACGCGTTCCGCATGGTGTTCCCGCCGATCGCGGAGGCGGCCGGCGTACAAGTTCGACATGTCCTCGGCCTACACGGACGGTACGACGAGCTACTCCTCGATGATCTCCCAGTTCAAGGCGGACCAGGCCGACTTCTTCACCAACGTGCCGCTGCCGCCTGACTTCGCCACGATGTGGAAGCAGTCGGTGCAGCAGGGCTTCAAGCCCAAGCTGGCGACCGTGGCCAAGGTGCTGCTGTTCCCGACAGACGCGTACGCGCTCGGGCCGCTGGCCTACAACATCGCGACCGATGCCTGGTGGGCGCCGTCGCTGCCCTGGACCTCCTCGTTCACCGGCGAGACTTGCCAGCAGATGGCTACCGAGTTCGAGGGCACGACCAACGGTCAGTGGAACTCCAATATCAGCAACTACAGCCTCTTCGAGGCCGCGCACGCCGCCCTCAGCTCCGTGAGCGACCCGCACGACAAGACCGAGGTTGCCGACGCCATCCACAAGGTGAACATCAACGCGCTTGCCGGGCCGCTCAACTTCGCTTCCGGCGGACCCGCGCCGGGCGTCGCGATCACCCCGCCGGTCGGCGTGCAGTGGCAGAAGGGGACCAAGTACCCGGTGGAGATGCAGGTCGTCGACAATACGCTGCAGCCGCAGGCGAAGATCACCGCCGACCTGCTTCCGACCAACCAGTGACGGCATGACGGGTACGCTGCTCGAGCTCGACCACGTGACGAAACGGTTCGGCCGGGTCGTCATCGCGGAGGATCTGTCACTGGCGGTCGGCGCTGGCGACATTGTCGGGATCGTGGGGCCGAACGGCGCGGGCAAGACGAGCCTGTTCGGCCTCATCTCCGGCGATCTGGCTCCCGGCGCGGGCGAGATCCGCTTCGCCGGGAGCCAGGTCACCAGGCTGGACTCCGCCGCGCGCTGCAGACTGGGCGTCGGCCGCACTTACCAGGTGCCGCGGCCGTTCGGCGACATGACGGTGTTCGAGAATCTGCTCGTCGCCGCTCAACAGGGTGGCGGACTACGGCGCCGGGCCAGCTACGCGGCGGCTGTCGAGGCGCTGGAGCGGACCGGCATGTCCGGCCACGCGAACTTGCCCGCCGAGCGGCTCGGCTTGCTGCACCGCAAGCGGCTGGAACTGGCCAGGGCCCTCGCCACCGGGCCGTCGCTGCTGTTGCTGGATGAAGTGGCGGGCGGCCTTACCGACCCGGAGGTAGCCCAGCTCGTCGAGATCGTCCGCGGCGTCAACGCGGACGGGATAGCGGTGATCTGGATCGAGCACGTCGTGCGTGCCCTTACCGCCGTGGTGAGCAGGCTGATATGCCTGGCCGGGGGTATCTTCGTCGGCGACGGCGACCCGGCCACTGTGCTCGCCAACCCCGCGGTGCGGGAGGTTTTTCTCGGCACCGACGTCACGGCGGCGCTGGCCGGCGGGCCCCTGGCGGCACCCGCCGAAGACGAACGGAACGAACGGTGACGGCAGCCGCAGCCGGCCAGGGACGCGACAGCGGGATGCCGCTCCTGGAGGTCAGCGACCTGGTCGTGCATCACGGGCAGCTCCGGGCCCTGGACGGCATCTCACTGCGGGTGCTCCCCGGCGAGGTGTACGCGATCATCGGCGCGAACGGCGCCGGCAAGTCGACGCTGCTGCGCACGCTGGCCGGCTTGCACCAGCCCACGGCAGGCTCGGTCCTGTTCGACGGCGAGGACGTGACCAGGCTGCGCCCCGAGCGGCGGGCCAGGCAGGGAATCGTCATGGTGCCAGAGGGCAGGCGGCTCTTCGGCTCGCTGTCGGTGGAGGAGAACCTCAAGGTAGGTGCCACCTATGCGCGGCGGGGTCCGTGGACGATCGAGCTCGTCTACGCGATGTTCGACTGGATGCGCGAACGCCGCAACCAGCGCACCGCCCAGCTGTCCGGCGGTGAGCAGCAGTCGGTCGCCATCGGCCGGGCGCTGGTCGCGAACCCGCGCGTGCTCCTGCTTGACGAGTTGTCTCTTGGCCTGGCGCCGGTCGTCGTCCAGCGCATCTACGGCATGCTGCCGCAGATCCTGGCGACCGGGCTCACCGTACTGCTCGTCGAGCAGGACGTGAGCCAGGCACTGCGGGTGGCGTCGCACATCCACTGCCTGCTGGAAGGCCAGACGACCTTGGAAGGCAGGCCAGCCGACGTCACCGCGCAGCAGGTCGAGGCCGCGTACTTCGGGCTGGCTGGCACCGCTGCGGCGAGCGGGCCGGCAGAAGGGATCGAGTCCTGATGGCCTGGGTCAACGCCATCCTGCAGGGGGTGCTTACCGGCGGGCTGTACGCGCTGTTCGCCTGCGGGCTGTCGCTGATGTTCGGGGTCATGAAGGTCGTGAACCTCGCGCACGGCGACCTGGCTGTGGTCGCAGGCTACGTCGCGATCGGCGTCATTGCCGTCACGCATATCCCCGTGCTCTGGTCCTTCGTGATCGTGGTACCAGTGATGGCCGTAATTGGCTACGTGCTGCAGCGCACTGTCATCCAGGGGGCACTCAATCGCAGCGTCCTCACCACGCTGATGGTGACGTTCGGCCTGTCGGTCGTGATCGAGAACGGTCTGCTCCAGTTCTTCACCGCCAACAGCCGCGCGATCGGCACCGGACTTGGGCTGGTGCGCGGATCCTTCAGCCTCGGCTCGCAGATCCAGCTCAGCTACCTGCTCGTGCTCGTGTTCGCCGTGGCCGTCGTGGTGCTACTCGGGCTGCAGTACTTCCTGTCCACGTCCAAGTACGGCCGGCTGATCCGGGCTAGCGCGGACGACACCGAAGCGGCGCAGCTAGCCGGAGCGGATTACCGGCACGTGTTCGGCATCGCGGCGGCGCTCGCGTTCGGCACCGTGGCGCTGGCCGGCATCGCCTACGGCATGTACTCCCAGCTCCAGCCGACCACCGGTACCGACACGATCCTGCTGTTCGCGTTCGCCGCTGTCGTGATCGGCGGCCTCGGCTCGCTGTGGGGCACCCTGCTCGGCGGTATCGTGCTCGGCATAGCGCAGCAGATCGGCGCGCAGATCAATATCTCCGACGAGGTCCTCGCCGGGTACATCGTGTTCCTCGCCGTGCTCGTGCTGCGCCCGCAGGGACTGACCAGCCGGAGGGCGCAGTCATGAGCCTGGTTACGGAGGCCGGCACCTCCGCGGCAGCCAGATTCCGGGTCACGAGGTCGCGGCAAAGCGTCGCCTGGACCGGGGCGGGCGCGCTGATCGTCGTCGTCGTGCTCGCGCTGTTCCCTTATCTCGTGCACTCCGGCACTACGACGATCCTGGTGCAGGCATTCATCGTGCTCACGCTGGCGAGCATGTGGAACCTGCTGGCCGGGTACGCGGGCCTGGTGTCGGTCGGGCAGCAGGCATTCGTGGGGCTTGGCGCATACTTCGTGCTGATTCTCGCTATCCACGGCGCCTCGCCGTTCGCCGCGCTGCCGTTCGCCGCGATCGGCTGCGGTGTCGTGGCGCTGCCGCTGTGGTGGCTCGTATCCCGGCTGCGCAGCGGCTATTTCGCCATCGCCACCTGGGTGCTCGCGGCGACCGTCATGCTCATCATCGAGAAATTCTCCTCCATCGGCGGCGGGACCGGCATGCCGCTGCCCGGCCTGTCCGGGCTCACCCCGACACTCATCACCGCGTATACCTACTGGGCCGGGCTCGCCGTCACGGTGCTGGCACTGGCTTCCATGTACCTGCTGCTGCGCGGCAGGCTCGGCCTGGTTCTCACCGCCGTCAGGGACGACGAGGTCGCTGCGCGCAGCTCGGGGGCGCGGGTCGGCCTGGCGAGGCTGCTGGTGTTCGTCGTGGCCGGGATCGGCTGCGGCGCAGCGGGCGCGCTGCTCGCGATCAGCCAGCTTCAGGTCCAGCCGAGCGCGGTGTTCAGTGTGCAATGGACGGCCGAGATGGCCTTCGTGACCATCATCGGCGGACTCGGCACGATCGAGGGGCCGATCCTCGGCACCGCGGTCTACATGATCCTGCAGCAGACGCTGGCCTCGTACAACGCGTGGTACCTGATCATCCTCGGCCTGGTCGCGATGACGGTCGCGCTGTTCGCCCGGCGCGGGCTCTGGGGGCTGGTCGAGACGAAGCTCAACGTCCGGCTGTTCCCTGTCGGGTACTGGCTGCGCCCTGGCGAACGGCGCCGTGCCTGATGCCGCCAGCACCGGGCCGCGGCCCGGTACGACGCCAGCACGTCTGGTTACCTCGTTCCCTGCCTCGTGGTTGTGCTGGCGGGGTTAGCCCTCACCCCAGACCTCGTGCGCCGTCTGCACGACGAGGCGCAGCTTCGCGCGCTGCTCGCTCTGGCTGAGCGCGTTACCCTCGACCGTGGAAGAGAAGCCGCACTGCGGCGACAGGCACAGCTGGTCGAGCGGGACGAACTTGGCGGCCTCGTCGATGCGTCGCTTCAGCGCGTCCGCGCTCTCCAGCTCACCACGTTTGGTGGTGACCAGGCCGAGCACCACCATCTTGCCCTTGGGCACGAACCGCAGCGGCTCGAAGCTGCCTGACCGTTCGTCGTCGAACTCGAGGAAGAAGCCGTCCACGTTGAGCTCGCTGAACAAAGCCTCGGCGACGAAGTCGTAGCCGCCCTCGGCCGCCCAGGACGACCGGAAGTTGCCGCGGCACATATGCGTGGTGACCTTCAGCTCCGGTGGCCTGGCCGCGATGGCGTCGTTGACCTGCCGGATGTATCGCAGGTGCAGGTGCTCGGCATCTTCGCCGCGGTCGGCGATCTCGGCTCGCTGCGCTGGGTCATTGAGGTAGGCCAGGCTGGTGTCATCCAGCTGCAGGTAGGTGCAGCCGAGCGCGGCCAGCCGCTGTACCTGGTCGGCGTAGGCAGCCGACAGGTCGGACCAGAACTGCTCCATGTCCGGATAGACATCGTGGTCGATCGAGGCAGGCCCGCCGCGGTAGTGGACCATGTTGGGCGACGGAATGGTGAGTTTCGCGGTCGCGCCCGCAACAACCGACTGCAGGTAGCGGAAGTCATCGGCGAAGATCGTCTGGTTGATCTTGATCTTGCTGTCGACGTGCAAGGCGGCTGGCGTGAACTCGATGTTGCCCTCGGCGTTGCGGAACTTCACCGCCAGGTTGCCAGGCGCCTTGGCGATCCCGCCTAGCTGGTAGATGAAATCCATGTGCCAGGACGCGCGGCGGAACTCGCCGTCGGTAGCTGACTGCAGGCCCACGTCTGACTGCATCGTGACGGCTTCGGCGATCGCGGCGTCTTCGACGGCGCGCAAATGCTCAGCCGCGATCCGGCCAGCGGCGAAATCATCGCGGGCCGCGAGCAGCTCGGCGGGGCGGAGCAGGCTGCCGACGTGGTCGGCGCGGAACGGCGGCGTGGTGCGCATCAAGGTCACAGTCCTCTTCTTCTGATCGGAGTCACAGCACGTGCCCGGCGGTAGCGGGCGGAACCGGCATGCCGGTGTAGTTCTCGGCCAGCGACACCGCGGCGGCGCGTGAGCTGGTGACGTAGCGGAGCTCCGACAGCTGCAGCTGCGTGTCCATGGTGTCGGCGCCTGGCGTGCGGTGCAGCATGGTCGTCATCCACCACGAGAAATGCGTGGACCGCCAGACCCGCCGAAGGCAGGTTGCCGAATAGCCGTCGGCCAGCTTGCTGTCGCCGCGCAGCAGCCCCGCCAGGGCCGGTGCCAGCACCGCGACATCCCCGAGCGCCAGGTTGAGACCCTTGGCGCCGGTAGGAGGCACGATGTGGGCGGCGTCGCCGGCCAGGAAGAGCCTGCCGTACCGCATCGGCGCGCTGACGAAGCTGCGCATCGGGGTGAGGCTCTTATCCAGCACCGGCCCCTGCCGCAACGTCCAGCCTGGCAGCTCGAACCGGCGGCTCAGCTCGGCCCAGATCCGGTCGTCCGGCCAGTCCTCGAGCCGCTCGTCGGACTCGACCTGCAGGTAGAGCCGGCGCAGCGACGGGCTGCGCAGGCTATGCAGGGCGAACCCGCCAGGGTGGTGCGAGTAGATCAGCTCGTCTGTCGACGGCGGCACGCCGGCCAGGATGCCGAGCCAGGCAAACGGGTAGTCGCGCTGCCAGGTAGTCAGCGCGGCGGCCGGGATGGCGGGCCGGCAGATGCCGTGGAAGCCGTCGCAGCCCGCGATCGCATCGCAGCTGACCTCGTGCCGCCGACCGCCTGCGTCGGTGTAGCGCAGCACGGGATGATCAGAGTCGAGGTCGGCTACTTCGGTGCCGGTGACGCCGAACTCGATGGCTGCCTTGCCGCCGTCGGCCAGGCGTCGGGCTATCAGGTCCTTGACGATTTCGGTCTGCGCGTACACCGTGACGGTCCGGCCGCCAGTCAGGTCGCGAAAGTCGAGGTGGTGCCGCTCCCCGTCGAACTGCAGGTAGATGCCGCCGTGCTCTAGGCCCTGCCGGTCGAGCCGGCTTGCCAGGCCAGCCTCGCGCAGCAGCGCCACGCTGCCAGCCTCCAGCACGCCTGCCCGCTGCCGTGCCTCGCAGTATTCCCGGCTGCGGATCTCGACGAGGACAGTGTCGATGCCGCGCGCGGCAAGCAGGTGCGAGAGCAGCAGCCCGGCCTGCCCAGCGCCGACGATCCCTACCTGGGTGCGAGTGCGCATGTCGGGCTGCGTGCGGCCGCGCTCAGAACGGATAGGGCGCAATGTCCCCGCGGATCGTCACCCAGCGAGTGTCAGTGAAGGCGTCCAGATTGGCGCTGCCGCCGAACCTGGCACCGGTGCCCGAAGCCCGGATGCCGCCAAACGGCGTGTTGGGCGCGTCATCGATGGTCTGGTCGTTGATGTGCACGATCCCGGTCGGGATCTGCCTCGCCAGCTCAAGTCCCTGCATCACGTCCCTGGTCAAGATGCCGAGGGACAGACCGTACTCGGAGTCGGCGGCGAGCTTGGCAACCTCGTCCAGGCTGCCGAACCTGACGACGGGTGCCACCGGCCCGAACACCTCGTTGGCGTAGGCCGGCATCGCGGGCGCTACGTCGGCCAGCACCGTGGGCTGGTAGAACAGGCCCTCGTAGGTGCCGCCGGCGGCAAGCCGGGCCCCGGCCTGCACGCTGTCGATGACCAGCGCGTGCACCTTGTCCCGCTGCCGCTCGTCGATGATCGGGCCGATCGCGACCTGGCCGGAGGCGGGATCGCCGACCGGCAGGTGGCTCGCTTTCGCCGCGAGCTTGCTGACGTACTCGTCGTAGACGCTGTCCGCGACCAGGTGCCGGCCTGTCGTCATGCAGATCTGGCCCTGATGCAGGAACGAGCCCCAGGCGCCGGCCGAGGCTGCCTTGTCCAGGTCGGCATCGTCGAGCACGATCAGCGCGGAGTTGCCGCCGAGTTCCAGGTGCACGCGCTTCAGGTGCTGGCCGGCCAGCGCGCCGACTTTGCGGCCCGCCGCCGTGGATCCGGTGAAGGAGATCACGCCGATCCGCGGGTCAGTGACGAGCGCCTCGCCCGCGTCCTGGCCGCCCGGCAGAACATGCAGCAGGCCCGCGGGCAGCCCCGCCTCCTCGAACACCCGGGCGAGGACTACGCCGCCGCAGACCGCAGTTCGCGGGTCGGGCTTCAGCACGACCGCATTGCCGAGCGCGAGGGCCGGCGCGACGGATCTGATGGCCAGGATTTGCGGGAAGTTGAAGGGCGCGATGACGCCGACGACGCCGACCGGTACGCGCTCGGCGAAGCTCAGATGCGGCTGCTCGCTCGGCAGCAGCTCGCCGTAGGGGCGCGACGGCAAGGTGGCGGCCTCGAAGATCTCCTCGGTCGCCACGTGCGTCTCGAACTGGGCGGCAGGCGGTATCTTGCCGCCCTCCCGGACGCTCCAGTCCTCGATCTCGGCGGCGTGCGCCAGCCAGATGTCGCCGGCCTTGCGCAAGATCGCCGCTCGCTGGGTGTGTGGCAGAGCCGCCCATGCTGGCTGGGCAGCCGCCGCGGCGGCCGCGGCCGCCGCGATGTCGGCGGCCGTGGCGAGACCGACCTGGCCGAGTTCGGCACCGGTGGCAGGCTCGGTGACGGCAGCCCGGCCGCCGGCCGAGTCCTGCCAGCCGCCTGAGAACACCTTGCCGTGCCAGATAGCGGGGTCGAGGAGAGTCACCAGCACTCCTTAGCGGGTTCGACGGCTGACGATGCGCGGGCGAACCCGAGATTTTGGCTTGTGCGCTTCACGAACATCAGTTACCTGTCCGAACACTGAGAATCTAGGCGGCAGGGTAGCTGAGTGTCAACGGCTGTCGGCCGGGGTCAGAGCTGGCTGGAGATGCCGTCGGCCGGCGCAGCCGTCAGACGCACTCAGCCAGCGCGGACGTGAGTGCCCGCGCTGGTGAGTGCGTCTGTTTTGCGGCAGCAGACCAGACGGCTGCGGCTACGGCTTCTTGCTGGCCCACCAGGCGCCGACGCCCGACACCACGAACACCACGAGCGCCACGCCACCGCGAGCGTAGTGGTGACCGCTGCCCTTGACGTGACTGCCGGAGTTCAGGAACGACGGAGCGGATCCCGTCACCCACAAGATGCCGAGGATCAGCGCAAGGATGGCGACGACCGCCAAGATGATGGCCAGGGAGCGCTTCGAACCTGTGCCGGAAACGCTTTGAGAACTCACGAAACCTCCTAGAGGCTGGTCTGCAGGGTTGCTCCGCCACGTCAGGAGCACAAGGCCAGTGCTTATTACGACCGGCCACGGTACTCCACCGGAACCGCTTGGATTGGTCGAAATAACTACAAGAGTGGAAAATCTTGGTCACCAGTTCTTGATGCCGCGGCCAGCTAGGGCTGCCACACCATCAAGGCAAGTATGACGAGCCAGATCAGGTTCACCACACCGCCCATCGCAGCAATTCTGCCGCGTTCCACCGAGGCGACATGCTCGGCCAGGGTAGCTCCGCCGGCGGCTGGCACCTGGCCGCTGCGAGCACCAGGGCCGGCCTTGCCGGCGGCTGCGCCAGCCGCGGGGACCGAGCCGGGGCCGGCCTTCGGGCTTGCGCCTGGACCAGCACCTGGCTGGTCACTCCCTGTAGCCTCGGCGGCGGTCGGCGCCAGCACCACGCCTTCGGGTGCCAGGGCCTTGATCGCGCTGCGCTGGTCGCGGATGACCAGCATGAGCAGCACAACTGCCACGATGAACAGCGTCGTCGCTGCCGTCAGCCAGGGATGACTGAAGTCGTTATCGAGGTCGCCGAGGACCAGGCCGAAGACCAGGACGAGCAGTGACCCGATCGTGAAGATCATCGTGATCCTGGTCAGGTAGCGCAGGATCGCCACGTCACGCTTGCGGATGTACCGCGGGGTGGAGGAGATCGCCAGCGCAAGCGGCCCGACGGTGAAGATCGCGAAGCCGATATGCAGCCACAGGACGAGCCGGTCGGTAAAGGACATAGCGCTGATCCTAGGACCCGCAACCAGGAAAAGAGTGGTAGCCGCGCAGCTAGCCGCTGTACTGGCGGCGGGTACGCAAGAAGTCCTTCACCACGTATTCGCCAAGGTTGTCCGGCATGGCCCGCAGCACCCGGCCGCCATTGCGCCTTGCCACCTCATCCACGAACGTGCTGAGCCGCTCGTCGTCGGCCAGCATGAACACGTTCATCGTGGCCCGGCGCCTCGTCATCTTGTCGACCTCGGCCAGCGTCAGCTCCAGCGTTTCGGGCGACGGCGGCCAGTCGAACCAGAACCTGCCGTCCCGGCGCAGGTGCGCCGTCGGCTCGCCGTCGGTGATAACGATCACCACCGGATTGTGCTCGGGCCGCCGGTCGAGGAACCGCCCGGCGAGCACCAGCGCGTGGTGCAGGTTGGTGCCCTGCACCATGTCCCAGCTCAGCCCCGCGAGTTCGGTCTCGCGCAACTCCCTGGCGTAGTTGGAGAAGCCGATCACCTGGATGGCATCTTGCGGGTACTGGGTGCGTACCAGCGCGTGCAGCGCCAGCGCCGTCTGCTTGGCCGCGCCCCAGGTGCCGCGCAGCGCCATCGAGTACGACAAGTCGACAAGCAGGCAGACAGCCGCCGACGCGCGCCGGTCGGTCTCGGCGACCTCGAAGTCCTGCACCGACAGGCGCACGGCCGAGCGGCGTCCCGCCGGGCTGCCCTCCGCCGTGCGGCGCTCCGCCGTGCGGCGCTCCGCCGGGCGGCGCTCCGCCGGGCTGGTCTGGCGGGGCGAGGCTTGCCGCAGCAGCGCGTTGCGGACCGTGGCGGCCGCGTCGATGGACTGCTCGTCGCCGAACCGCCAGGGCCGCGTGCTGCCGGTGTACTCGCCGGCCTGGCCAGCGTCCCGCTGGTCGTGATCACCGAGCCCGCCGTCTGGCAGCTGGGCGAACACCTTGCGGAGCGCCGTCTGCCCGAGCCGGCGAACCGCTTTCGGGGTGAGCTCGAGCTTTCCGTCGGTGCGCTGGAGGTAACCTTGCCGCTCGAGCTCGCGCTCGATCTGCCGCAGTGCCTCCATGTCATCGACCGCTTGCCGGCCAAGGGCACGGCGCACTGCCTCTTCGTCGATGTCGTCGAGCCGCGCGCCCGGATAGTCCTGGCGCAGCGCGTCCTCCAGATCGCCCAGATCGGCGAGCTCGGCGAGCGCCGCGGTGGCATCGCTGAGACTGAGCGGCTCAGTGCCGGTCATGCCTGGCTGCGGCCAGCCCATGTCCATGTCCGGCCGCCGAGCGTGCAGCGCATCGGACAGCCTGGACATCTCGGCAGCCAGCCCAGCGTCCTCCAGTGCCTGAGCCATCAGCCCGGACAGCTCGTCGCGCTGCTCGTCGGTCAGCGAGTCCAGCAGCCGCTGCGCCGCCGACATTCGGCGCACGAGCGCATCGACGAGTTCCTCCAGATTCGCCGGGGAGTCAGGGAACATGTCCCCGTAGCGGCCCATGAAGTCGTCGAAGTCCTGCTGGGTGTGCTGACCTCGGGCGTCGGCGTCCAGCATGCCGTTCAGCGCCGCCATCATGTCCTTCACGCGCTCGAGGGCTTGCGGGTCCGGCTGCGACAGTGTCTGCCGTATGCCGCGGAACTGGCTGTCCAGCACTTCCCGGCGCAGCAGCGACTTCAGCTGCTCGAAGGTCTCGCGGGCATCCGGTGACTGCCACTCGTAGTCGGCCAGCCGCCTGATGGCTTGCGCGGTGTCGGCGGGCAGCGCGTCGAGTTCAGCCTCACGGAGCCTGGCCGCATCGTGGGGGTCGGGAAACAGCTCGGCTCGCTCCTGCCCGAGAGCAGTGTCCAGCAGATCCCTGATCTGGTCGAGGACGCCGTCCAGCCGCCCGCGGTTGCGGATCTCGCGCTGCCGCTCGCGTACCCGGCGCAGCAGGTCGTCCAGGCCGTGGTGACCGGACATGCCGCGGCGCAGCAAGTCCCGCAGCGCGTTGCCTGGATCGGTACCGTCCAGTACTGACTCGCCCATCGCGTCGACGGCGCCGCGCACGTCGTAGGGCGGCTCCAGCGGGTCCGGCCCGCCGGCGTACGGTCCGTACCGGTAGCCGGTCATGCTCGCTCCCCTCCTGCTGGTCCCGTCACGGGCTCAGGTGCGGTAGACCGCGCCGCCGTCAACGGCGTCCTTGGACAGCCGCCGCATCAGGTAGAGGCCTTCGAGCGCGAATTCAAGCGCGGCAGCGGCCTGCCCGAGCGACTCGCCGCCCTCCATCTGCAGCCGCTCCATGATCTTTGCCAGGCCCGGCACCTCGCCGATCCGCCGCAGCAGGTCGGCGGCCGGCACCAGGTCACCGGTCTCGACCACGCCGCCCTCGGCGAACCTGGCCAGCAGGCCGGTCAGGTCGGCGTTGCCGAGCAGCGAGCGGAAGGTGTCGCTAGTTGCCCGGCGCAGCAGGTGATCGAGGACCTCTTGTTCGCGACCCTCTTCACTCACCTCAAACTCGACCTTGCCGCGCAGCGTGCTGATGACGGCGGGCAGATCGCAGACCCTGGCCACCGGTTCCTGCTCGCCGGTGATGGCGGCGCGCCGTACCGCGGACGCGGCTACCGCCTCCGCCGCGGCGATCGCGAACCTGGCCGAGACGCCGGACCTGGAATCCACCGCGGGCGAGGCGCGGACCAGCCTGGTGAATCTGGCAACGACCTGAGTCAGGTGCACAGGAACGAGGGCACCAGGGTCGCCGCCGTCCCAGGCCAGCCGTGATTCCTGCTCGATCAGCGCGAGCTCGGCTTCCAGTGACACCGGGTAATGCGTGCGAATCTCAGCGCCGAACCGGTCCTTCAGCGGGGTGATGATGCGGCCGCGGTTGGTGTAGTCCTCCGGGTTCGCGCTGGCGACCAGGACGAGATCGAGCGGCAGCCGCAGGGCGTAACCGCGCACGCCGATGTCACGCTCTTCCAGCACGTTCAGCAGCGACACCTGGATCCGCTCGGCCAGGTCGGGCAGCTCATTCAGGCAGAAGATGCCGCGGTTGGTCCGCGGCAGCAGGCCGAAGTGGATTGTCTCTGGGTCGCCGAGCGTCCTGCCCTCGGCGACCTTGACCGGGTCGATATCGCCGATCAGGTCGCCGACGCTGGTGTCCGGCGTGGCCAGCTTCTCGCCGTACCGGTCGGACCAGTGCCGCCAGACGACAGCGAGATCATCGCCTTGCTCCGCGGCAAGGCGCTGGCATCGCGCGCAGACCGGGGCGAATGGGTGGTCGTTGATCTCACAGCCCGCGACGGTCGGCGTCCACTCATCGAGCAGCCTGGTCAGGGTCCTGATCAGCCGCGTCTTGCCCTGGCCGCGCTCGCCCAGCAAGATGACGTCGTGCCCGGCGATGATGGCGCGCTCAAGATGCGGCAGGACCGTCTGGCCGAAGCCGATGATGCCGGGGAACGGATCCTGGCCGGTGCGAAGCCGGTCCAGCAGGTTGTGCCGCAGTTCCTGCTTGACGGTGCGAAGCTGGTGCCCGCTCGCGCGCAATGCACCGACCGTGGCGATGTCTGGCGGCGTCGTGGCGGGCGGCTGGTCTGAAGGCTGCTGGTGGCGAGTCGTAGGCTGCACCATTCGACACTATGTCGATGCGGGCCTGTTCCGCATCTCGGGAGGCACGGATGGAGGATTCTCGCCCGGCGCTGGCCGTGGATATCGGCGGCACCAAGCTGGCAGCAGGTCTGGTCGAGCCGGGCGGCCGGGTGCTGACCTGGTCGCAGGTGCCGACGCCAACCGGGCTCGACGCAGAGCAACTGTGGCGGACGCTCGACGCGCTGATCACCAGCGTGCTCGACGGCGCTGACATCTCCCCGGCGGAACTGGCCGGCTGCGGCTGCGGTTGCGGCGGCCCGATGGAATGGCCGGCCTGGTCTCGCCGCTCAACATCCCTGGCTGGCGCGCGTTCCCGTTGCGCAGCAGGCTCACTGAGCGGCTGGGCGGCAAGGTCACGGTGCGGGTGCACAACGACGCGATCGCGATGGTCGCCGCCGAGCACTGGCGCGGTGCCGGCCGTGGCCGTAACAACGTGCTCGGCGTAGTGGTCTCCACCGGGGTGGGTGGCGGCCTGATACTCGACGGCCGCCTCATCGAAGGAGCCTCAGGCAACGCAGGTCACATCGGCCACGTCGTGGTCGATCCAGAGACCGGACCCGTATGCGGCTGCGGTGGCCGCGGGTGCGCCGAGGCCATCGCGCGCGGGCCTGCGCTGGTTGCCTGGGCGCAGTCGGAAGGCTGGCGGCCCGATCAGCGGGACGCCACGGCGAAGGACCTGGCCGGCGACGGGGCCCTCGGGCACCCGGTCGGCCTGGCCGCGATGCGCCGGGCTGGCCGGGCGCTCGGCATCGCCATCGCGTCAGCGACCAGCCTCCTCGATCTCGAGGTGGTTTCCGTCGGCGGCGGGCTGTCGCAGGCGGGCCCGCTGCTATTCGATCCGCTGGAGGAGGCACTGCGGACGCACGCCAGGCTCGGCTTCACCAGGCAGGTCAGCGTGGTGCCGGCTGCGCTCGGACAGAGCGCTGGCCTGGTCGGCGCTGCCGCGCTGATATTCGCGCCCGACAAGTACTGGACCGCTGACTGAACAGGTCCGGCGTGTCAGGCTGCCCGCAGCGGGTGCGACAATCCAGGCGTGAGCGCAGCGCAACGGCCGGCCGGGGCTGACCAGTTTGACAATAATGGTGTCGAGCGCGGTCGCCGCGGTCATGGTCTGAAAGTCGACCGCAATTTTGGTGCAAATTACATCAAGGCCAACTGGAGTTTTTAGAGCCGCGCCGCGGCCAGGTAAGCGGGGACAATATGTCCGAGGCGGTCAGGTCTGAGTGGCGGGGATCGGTTGGAGCTATTGCCATGCGCCTTCACTGGTCCCACAAAGAGAGTAACGGTTGTATATCAATAGTTTGCCACTCTATCCCGCACGAAACGCGAATGCGTCACACAGTTCCTTGGATTCGCAATCCCGCAGCTACAGCTGGATTCTCGCATAAGTTGTCAGGAATACAAGCTAAGCGATTGTATTAATAGGGCTTCGGGTAAAAGACCTCTCAAGCGCCTGCGGAAGTTGAGTTCAGCGCCGCCTGTGCCGAGTCGAACAGGCTCGCAAGCCTCTGTTCCATATCGGCTTGCAACGCTTCCAGCGCGGCCGCATCGAGGCCCTTCGCAACATACACCGGCTCGCCGATCGCAATCACGACGCGCGCGCCGAATTTCGGGATCACGAAACCATCCCAACCTATTTTCCACGCGCGCGACGCGCATAGCACAAGGGCACAATGGGCCGCTGCGACCGTTTTAGTGATCCTATGGATAAAAAACTTTGGAGATGTTTTCTCATGTTAAGTCCTATGTTTTTCACTGCTATGACATCGTAATGAATGCCATCATCTGCCACTGTGACTCTTTTCAATGGAGCAATAACGTATGTTGATACATCTGTTTCAGCTGTACTATTTATCAATTTTAGAGTTTTTGATTCATTTGGTGGCAGTTTGTTTTGATCAAATGATATAGCAACAAAATGTTTCCTGACCTTTAAC
>CAVYDE010000019.1:0-88531 GCA_963767215.1 uncultured Actinomycetota bacterium | reverse complement strand
CACCTGGCCGAAACGGGTCCGTCGATTGCCGATGACATCGAGGTCGAGCTCGGTCTGAAGGGCAAGGAGCTCAAGCAATTGCGGGCGCCGTTGCAGCGCTGCGGCGCGCTGGTCGCCAAGTCAGTAGTACTGCCCACTGGGTCCGGTGACGGTCACCTGCACCGTAGTGAGCTCGCCCGGTGGGACCAGGCTTACCCGCAGGCCCAGGCCGGGCCGCCGGACATCGTCGCGCTGATGGGTGCGGCCCTGGACGCGGCTGTGGTGGCGCCGGACAAGGACCTGGTCCGCTGGTTCAGCTGGCGCTGGCTGCTGCCTGCAGATCTGCCAGACCAGCTGATCGACCGCGGTCTGGCGGTCCGTCCGGCGGCAGGCTGGCTGGCGTCGGCGACTGCGGCTTCATAACGCCGGGCTGTGGCGGCCAGAACGCGCGGTATCGGGTGTCCGCACCTTTTGATCGGTGGCCGCGCCTGCCCCGGCCGCTGCCGTATCAGGCCGCATGTCGGATAGTTCGGTCGCAATGTTACTCGGAAGTAGTGAGCTGGGTCGCATTGCGAAACCAACTCGCTTGCACCGCCGTCGAAGTCACGTAACTCACCGCAGGACGCCGGGTGCCACAAGCCCGGATCGCGCCGGGTCCCCCAAAGCCCGGTCGCGGCAACCGACGGAAGGACGCCCCCATTGTCTCGCATGGCCCGACTGACCGACGCCCTCAGCGGTCGCGGCAAGGCCGTGGTTTTCGCAGGCGCTGTCGCCGCGCTGGCCGGCGCGGGTACGGCGAGCGCCGCGACGCTAGCGTCCGCGGCACACACCGGCCCTGCAGCCCACCTGTCCCCGCAGCACGCTGTCCCCGCAGCGCGCACTGCCCCCGGCGGCGCACTGCCCCGGGCGCGCGCACTGCCCCCGGCGCGCGCACTGCCCCCGGTAAGCACAGTGCGGCCCTGGCCGCGAAGACCTCGGCTCGCGCCACAATGCGCCCCGCACCACAAGGTGGCTGCTGCGAAGCCGTATGAGATCTACGACTCGGTGACGCCGTCGCAGATCCCGTCCGGTCACGAGGTCGCGACGTACGCGGACGGCGGTTACGCGGTATCCCGTCCGCGGTGCACGGCAAGCACGTGCTGTGGATCGACACCAACGGCACCGACCCCAAGGGCGCGACCGCGCTGGACGTCGAGCCCGGCGATGCGACCCCGTCCGGCGCGGCGGCCTGGGCCAAGGCCAAGCTGTCCGCCGAGCCGAAGTCGACCGCGATCATCTACACCATGCGGTCGGACTGGGCCGCCGCCAAGGCCGCCGTCGCGGCGCTGCCCGGCAGCATGCCGTGGCACGTGCAGTGGTGGATCGCCGACCCGACCGGCACGCCGCACATCGTGCCGGGCGCCAGCGCCACCCAGTGGTACTGGGGCAGCAACTACGACATCACCTCCGCGCACGCGGGCTTCTGGACCGCCCGCTAAGACGGCCCGGGCCGGCCGCCACCACACGGCCGGCCCGGCCAGCAACACCCCCGGCAAGACCCCGCCCCTTCCCCCCGCAGGGGCGGACCCCCCGCAAGACCCCGCTCCACCCCCAGGAGCGGGACCCCCCGCAAGACCCCGCCCCCACCCCCAGGAGCGGGACCCCCCGCAAGACCCCGCCCCTCCCCGAGGGGGGCGGGAACCGCAAAACCCCGCCCCATCCCTAGGGGCAGGACCCAGTACCCCCGCCCCTCCCCCCGTGGGGGCGGGTCCCCGCCCCTCCCCCCAGAGGGGCGGGCCCCCCGCAGCGTGCCCCGCTCCCTTCCCCCGAGGGTGCGGGGCACCTGCATGTCGCCATAATGGCCAACATGGCGCTGACATTCAGGTTCGGTGAGACAGCCGACGTGCCGGCCGTCGTGGACCTAGTCCAGTCCGCCTACCGCGGCGAGCCCAGCCGGGCGGGCTGGACGACGGAGGCGGACTTGCTGGATGGTCAGCGGACTGATGCGGCCGCCGTGCTGGCGATCGTGCACGCCGATGGCAGCGAACTGCTGATCGCCGAAGACGACGGCCAGCTCGTGGGCTGCTGTCAGTTGGAACATCGCGCAGGAGCTGTGGCTTACTTCGGCATGTTCTCGGTCAGGCCCGGCCTGCAAGGTCACGGCGTGGGCCGGGAGATCCTGGCCAGGGCCGAGCAGCTAGCACGCCAGGACTGGGGCGTCGCGACCATGGTGATGACGGTGCTCGCACCGCGACTTGAGCTGATCGCCTGGTACGAACGCCGTGGCTATCTGCGCACCAGCCAGACCAGCCCGTTCCCTTATGGCAACGATCGGTTCGGGATTCCCAAGCGACCCGACCTGAGCTTCGTTCAGCTGACCAAGGATCTGGAAAGCTGACCGACTTCGCCGACTGGCTGCGTGGCGGGGCTGGCTGGCTTAGCTGGCGGCGCGCAGCCGGGCTGCCGCCTGCGCTGGCGCGCCGACGTAGTCCAGCCCGAGCAGCGCGGCACCGGTGACCGGCGGCACGTCGACGATCCGCATATCGGCGCTCGGCAGTTCGGTCTCAAGCCGCTCGGTGATCGCGCCGGTCAGCAGCGGGTCGCGCGCCGTCATGAGGCTGCCGCCAAGCACCACCGGGAGCCCGGGCTCGCGGTCCAGGCCCAGCCGTCGCGCCGCAACGGTGGCCATCGTCACGATCTCGCCTGCCTGCCGGAGCACTATGTCGCGTGCTACCTGGTCGCCATGGCCCGCCACCGCGAACAGCAAGGGCACTAGCGCGTGCAGCTCCGCGTAGTTGATCTTGCCGAGATGCAGTCCGACGACTACGTCCTCGATCCTCGGCAGGTCGAAGTGCGCGGCAACGGCGTCCCTGAGCTCGGTCTGCGGGCCGCGGCCGTCGCCTGCCCTGACCGCCCACCAGAGCGCCTCGCGGCTGAGGTCCCCGCCGCCGCCCCAGTCGCCGCTGATGTCGCCAAGCGCTGGGAACCTGGTGGTGCGGCCGTCGGGAGCAACCCCGACGCAGTTGGTCCCGGCACCGCAGACGACGCCAATGCCCCAGTGCGCGCCCGCATCGTCCAGGCCCGCCCGCAGCACCGCGAACGTGTCGTTGGCCACCGAGCTTGTCGCCGACCAGCCCTGCTGCTGGATGAGCGCGCCGAGGTCCGCCTCTTCTGCTGGCAGGTCCGCCCCGGCGAGACAGGCAGAGGTGTGCGCGGCAACCCCCCCGGCACTGGCGGGCAGGCCCGCCGCAGCCGCGGCATCGCCTACCAGCTTGGTCAGCACCTCGATCATCCGCTCGTTGCCGATGCCCTGATAGTTCGAGCCACCGCCCCGGACCGAGGCCAGCAAGCTACCGTCGGCTTCGACGAGCATCACGTCGGTCTTGCTGTTGCCCCCGTCGATCGCGAGTACAGCGGCGCTCACGTGCCGGCGGCCCACGGCAGGAAGGCGGCGTTCTCGGCCAGCAGCCGGTCGGCAAGCTGGCCCGCCAGCTCGTACTGACCGATCAGCGGGTGCGCAAGCAGCGCTTTGGCTACCCGGTCCCGGCCGCCGAGCAGCGCCGCCTCAACAGCTAGTTCCTCATAGGCCGACACGTGCGCGATCAGGCCGCTCATCAACGGGCTGACCGGGGCTACCTGGACGGGCGCGGCGCCGTCCGAGCCGATGGTGGCAGTTACCTCGATGACCGCCTGATCGGACAGGAACGGCAGCGTGCCGTTGTTGCGGACGTTGACCACCTGCGGGTCGCCTGCGTCAGTCAGCAGCGAGGCGAGCAGCGCGACCGCGGCTTCTGAGTAGAAGGCCCCGCCGCGGTTCTGCAGCAGCTCCGGCTTGGTGTCCAGGGTCGGATCCGCGTACATCTCCAGCAACTGGCGCTCGATCTCGGCCACCACCTCGGCCCTGGTCGGCTTCCCGCGTTCCTCCTCGACGACGGCGTCGTGCGCCCAGAAGTACCGCAGGTAATACGAAGGCACCGCGCCACCCGAGGCAACGATGACGTCGGCCGGCTGCCCGGTGTGCGCTGCGATCTCCTCGCCGTGGTCGGCCAGCAGCTCAGGCAGCTTGTCGACGCCGTCGAGGAACGCGGCCCGCTCCCAGGTCAGGTGGTTGAGGCCGACGTGGTCGAGTGTCAGCCTGCTTGGCTCGACGCCGAGCGCCGCAGCGAACGTCCGCTGGTAGCCGATGGCGACGTTGCACAGGCCGATCGCCTTGTGACCGGCGTCGAGCAGCGCCCTGGTCACGATGCCGACGGGGTTGGTGAAGTCGATGATCCAGGCGCCGGGCTCGGCGAGCCGCCGGACCCTGTCCGCCACGTCGAGGACAACAGGCACGGTCCGCAGGGCCTTGGCGAAGCCCCCCGCGCCCGTCGTTTCCTGGCCGACGCAGCAAAATTCCAGCGGCCACGTTTCGTCCCTGTGCCTGGTTGCCTGCCCGCCCACCCGCAGCTGGATCAGCACCGCGCCGGCGCCGTCGATGCCGCGATCCAGGTCCGAGGTCCAGGTGACCTTGGCCGGGTGACCGTACCTGCGCATGATCCGGGCGGCGAACGGCCCGACCACCGCCAGCCGGTCGGTGTCCGGGTCGACCAACGTCAGCTCGGTGATCTTGATGTCACCGGTGAGCCGGGCGATGCCGTCGACGAGTTCGGGGGAGTAGGTGGAACCGCCCCCGACAACAGCGAGCTTCATCAGAATGCCTTTACGTCAGAGCCGGACTGCGCGACATGGCAGGCGGCATCGTGGCCAGGGGACGAGTTCGGCCAGGCTGGGCGTGACCGAGTGACAGATATCAATAGCCAGCGGGCAGCGCCAGCGGAACCGGCAGCCGGGCGTCGGGTTGATGACGCGCGGCGGCTCACCGCGATCGGTGTCGGCGCCGATCGTCAACTCCGCCTTCGGGTCGGGTACTGCCGACAGCAGCAGCTGGGTATACGGGTGCCTGGGGTTGGCCAGCACATCCTCGACCGGGCCGGTCTCCGCCACGTGCCCGGCGTACATCACGATCAGCCGGTCCGCCACGTACCGGGCGCTGGCCAGGTCATGCGTGATGTACAGGATCGACACGTCCTGCTCGTCGCGCAGTTTGGCCATCAGGTTGAGCAGCCCGATCCTGATCGACACGTCGAGCATGGAGACGGGTTCGTCGGCCAGGATCAGCTTGGGTCGCATCGCGAGCGCCTGAGCAAATCCGACACGCTGACGCTGACCGCCCGACAGTTCGTGCGGGTACCGGTTCAGCACGTCGGCGCCGGGGAACAAGCCCACGATCTCGTAAACCCGGATCGCCTCGGCCATCCGCTCGTCCTGGCTCAGCTCGGGCCGGTGCAGCTTCAGGCTGCGCATGATGCCGTGCGAGACGCGGAAGACCGGGTTGATCGAGGCGAACGGGTCCTGGAACACCATCGGCACGTCGCTGCGGTAAGCAAGCACGTCCCGCCTCGACTTGATCTGCGACAGCTTCCTGCCCTGGAAGTAGATCTCGCCGCTGGTCGGTGTGTAGATCCTGGCCAGCAGCCGGGCGATCGTGCTCTTGCCGCTGCCGCTCTCGCCGGCCAGCGCGACGATCTCTCGCCGGCCGATGGACAGGCTGACGTCGTCGACCGCGTGCAGTGTTTTGCGGTGCAGGCCGCTGCCGATGCGGAAATGCCTGCTCAGGTTCTCAGTCCGCAGCACCGCGCCGTCGGTGACCTGGTCGGCTCAGCCGTCTGCTGCCCAGTCACGCTGTGCCGCTCAACCATGCTTGGCCTCCGTATCGTCGTGCAGCAGGCATCGGACCTGCACGCCGTCGACCTGGTAGATCGGGACCGCGGTGACGCGGCAGCGGTCCATCACCTGCGGGCACCGGGGGCGAACCGGCAGCCAGCCGGCGGTTCGCCAGGCTCGGCGGGCTGCCGGGGATTCCGGTCAGCGGTACCTTCGGCCCCCGGATCGACGGGAAGGCCTCGAGCAGGCCGATGCTGTAGGGGTGCAGCGGGGTGTCGAAGACCGTGCGCGTCGGGCCGAGTTCGGAGATCTGGCCCGCGTACATCACCATCAGCCGGTCGGAGAAGTGGCTGACCAGCGACATGTCGTGGGTGACGAAGACGACCGCGAAGCCGAGCTGCTGCTGCAGTTCCTTGATCTGGATCATCAGCGACCGCTGAGCTACCACGTCGAGCGCGGAGGTCGGCTCGTCCATGATCACCAGCTCGGGGGTGAACAGCAGCGCCATCGCGATCATGGCGCGCTGCCGCATCCCGCCGGACAACTGGTGCGGGTAGCTGCGCAGGTGCTGCGGGTCGATGCCGACCATCGTGAGCACCTCGGCCGACCGCTCGGCGATCACCCTGCTTGTCCGCACGCCGTGCGCGCGCATGGCGTCCTGGTACTGCGCGCCGATCGAAGTGACCGGGTTGAGCGCGTTCATCGCGCTCTGCATGACCACTGACATATCCAGCCACCGGGTGGCGGCCAGTTGCCTGTCGGTCATCCCGACCATGTTCCGGCCCTTGAAGTCACCGAGCCGCTGCTGATCGCGGCCGGCGGCGTGAGCAGCTGGGCGATCGCGAACAGCAGTGAGGACTTGCCGCAGCCGGATTCGCCCACGATGCCGAGGAACTCTGCCGGCCGCCACGTCGAAGCTGACGTCCTCGACCGCGCGGATATTGCCGCGCTCCAGCACGTACTCCACCGACAGGTCCTTGACCGCCAGGATGTTCTCACCCTTGCCGATGCGGGGCCAGGCCGGCGGCGAGGATCGTCAGCTCTCGCAGGCTTGACACGCACTCTCCGCATGCTCTTGACCGGCCGGAGTGCCGGGTTGCCGATTTCGTCGAACGCGTAGTTCAGCAGGGCGAAGGCCGCGCCGAGCGCGACGATGCACAAGCCAGGAATGAGGATCCACAGGGCCTGGCCGGTCTGGAACGCCTCTTCGTTCTCTGCCCAGTACAGCATCGTGCCCCAGCTGACCTGGTTCGGGTTGCCGAGCCCGATGAACTGCAGGCTGGAGGAGAACAGCACCGCGTACAGCGCATTCGTCAAGAAGCTGGCCACCAGCAGCGAGGTCATCGTCGGGATGATCTCGACCACGATGATGTACAGCGACCGCTCCCCCCTGACCCGCGCCGCCTCCAGGAAGTCCCTGCCGCGCAGTGACAGCGCCTGCGCACGCAGTTGGCGTGCGGTGTAGGACCAGGTGATCAAGGTGATGACCCCGATCAGCACCGCGGTGCTCGGCGCCGTGCAGGTAGCTGCCGATGACGATCAGCAGCGGGAACGCCGGGATCACCAGCAGCACGTCGGTCAGCAGGTTGAGCACGCTGTCCCAGGCTCCGCCGAGGTAGGCGGCCGCCACGCCGATCAGCATCGCGATGAGCGTGGCGCCGACACCGACGCCGAAGGCGATCAGCAGCACCGGCCGCGCGCCGTAGATCACCTGAGCCCACATGTCCTGGCCGAATGCGGTCGTGCCGAGCAGATGCGCCGCCGACGGGCCTAGCTTGCGCCCGTAAATCTCCGCGCTCGGATTGTCGTGCGCCAGGAGGCCGGGGAAGATCCCGACCAGGCAGAAGATCACCAGCAAAACAGTGCCCGCCAGCGCCTTGCCGTTCGAGGTGACGGCCCGCAGTATCCGGCGCAGCGGGCGGGCGCCGGCTATCGCGGTCGCGCCGAGGAAGCCGCCGCCTGGAGGGGCGACAATCGGAGAGGCCGCCAGCCCGGTGCCGTCGCCGAGGCCGTCGGGATCGAGGGTCGTCGTCATGTCAGTTGGCCCCCCTCGTCCGCGGGTCGAGGATGGCCGTCGCCATGTCGGAGATCAGGATCGCCACGAGCACGGCCACCGTGATGAGCAGGAACAGCGCCTGCATCAGCGGGTAGTCGTCATTGCTGACTGCCTGCAGCAGCAGGTAGCCAAGGCCCTGGTAGTTGAAGACTTCCTCGATCAGGATCGCGCCGCCGATCACGAACCCAAGCGACATGGCGAAGCCAGTGAGGTTGGGCAGGATCGCGTTGCGGGCCGCGTAGTCCAACATGATCTTCCAGCCGGGCAGGCCCTTGGCCCTGGCCATCCGCACGTAGTCCTCGGCCAGCGTAGTGATCATGGTGTTCCGCATGGTCAGGATCCAGGTGCCGATCGTGGTGACCAGCAGAGTGAAGGCCGGCAGGATCGCGTGCAGCAGCACATTGCTGATGAAGGCCCAGGTGAAGCCTGGCTGGAGGGTGAAGTCGTAGCTGAAGAAGTAGGGCAGCCAGCCTGCCTTGACGCCGACGAACAAGATGAGGACAAGGCCGAGCCAGAAGTAAGGCACCACCGTCATGATCACGAAGATCGGCGGCATGATGCTGTCCAGCACGCCGCCGCGGCGCCAGGCGCTCACGATGCCGATCAGGGTGCCCAGCACGAAGGCCAGGATGGTCGTGATGCCCACCAGGCCGAGCGTCCAGGGCACCGCGTCCAGCACGATGCGGCCAACGGAGTTGCCTGGCTGGGTGGTGAGCGAGATTCCGAACTGACCGGTCGCGACGTCGTGCAGATACCCGAAGTACTGCGACAGCAAGCTCTGGTGTTTGTTCAGCCCGAACTCCGCGTCCAGTGCCTTGAGCGCCTGCGGGTTGACCCCGCCCTTGAACTTGCCGATCACCGCCAGCGCCGGGTTACCCGGCATCATCCGCGGCAGCAGGAAGTTAAGCGTGAGGGCTACCCAGAGGGTGAGCACGAAGAAGCCGAGGCGGCGCAGCACGAACCTCATGCCGTCCTCCCTTTCCTGCGCACCGATGTCCTCCTCATGCTCGCTCGCCCGGACGGCCCAGGGAAGGGCCGTCCGGGCGGCGAGTTGTTTGTTACTTAACCGGTGACAGGTGCAACATCAGCTGACCCCAGTCGGGGTAGTTGTAGGCAGCCGGCTGCGCGTACGGGTTAGACGGGGTCGGCCAGCCGCTGAAGGCGCCGGTGTTGTACTGGAACCAGTCCACTTCCTCGGTGACCGGGATGAGCGGTACGTCGGCGAGCATGACCTTCTCCAGCTGAGCCACGATCGAGTGCTGGTCCGCCACGGAGGTGGTCGAGCCGTACTCGTTGATCAGCGCGTCGGTCGCCGGGTTGCTATACCGCTCGAAGTTCGAGCCGGCCGCTGTCCCGATCTTCGCGGAGTTCGCCGAGTCCAGCCACTGGCGCATTTCGTAGTACGGCGAAGGTCCGCCGGTCTCGGCGCCGTAGGCCAGCTCGTACTTCCCGGTGTACAGGTCAGTCTGGTAAGTCGTCTGAGCCAGGTTCTCCGGCGTCACCTGAATGCCGACGGCCTTCAGGCTCTGCTGGATGGTCTGAACCGCGGCGACCCAGTCAGAGAAACCACCGTTGTTGAGAATCGTGAAGGACAGCTGCTGACCTTGCGGTGACACGAAGATCCCGCTGGAGTTCTTCTTGAACCCCGCCTGCTGCAGGATGGAGATCGCCTTGGCCGGGTTGTAGGCGTAGTTGTTGCCGTAGGCCGCGGCCTGCGAGGTGTCCAGCCAGCTGGTGAACGTCGGCGTGACGATGCCGGACTGGTTGGAGGCCGGCTCATAGCCGTCCTCGCCGATGGTGGAGGCGTTGCCGCGGTTGATGGCATACGCCATGGCCTGGCGCACGGCCACGTTCTGCAGCACCGGAGCTGACGAGCTCTTCAAGTTGATGAACATGTCCACGTTCGCGACTGGCGGGAACCAGTAGTGGTTGGACGTGCTCTTCGACAGGTAGAAGCTCTGGATGCTCGGGATGAACTGGCTGCCCCACTGCGCCTGGCCGCTGGCCAGGTAGGTGTTGGCGGTGTCGTTGGTGAGGAACGCCGGGTAGTTGACCACGCCGACCTTCGGCTCGCCCGGCACCCAGTAGTGGGTGTTGGCCACGTACTTGATGTTCTGCGGGTTGCAGTCGCTGCTGCCGGTTTGGAAGGCGCCGGTACCGATCGGGTTCTTGTCCGTGTAGGTCACCGGGTCGGAGACCTTGGACCAGATCTTCTGGTCGACGATGCCGACCTGGTCAGCGATGTAGTAGAAGTACGGCACCGCGGCCGACGTGAACGTCATCACGACCTGGTTCGAGCCCGACTGGGTGACGCTGGACAGCACTGACCAGACGGCGTTGATGTCCAAGGTCGGGTTCGACTTCATCAGGTTGAAGGTGTAGACGACATCCGCTGCAGTCATCGGGTCGCCGTTGGTGAACTTCACGCCGTTGCGGATCGTGAAGGTAATGACCTTGTTTCCGTCGCTCCAGGCGAAGCTGCTCGCCAGCCACGGTGTGGTCGCGTCGTTGTTGAGCGTGTCAACGAAGACCAGCGGCTCGTAGACCGGCCCGAGCGAGAACGAGATGTCGCTCAGGTTGAACGGGTTGAAGTCGCAGGTCCAGGTACCGCCACTCTCGTTGTCGATAGTGAGGGTGCCGGTCGGTGCCGACGTATTGGACTTGCTGGTTGACCCGGTGGTCGAGGAGCTGGTCCCGCACGCGGCCGCGAGCAGCCCGGCAGCGACGATGACCCCGATCGACTTGAGGCCTCTCACTCTCATATCAAACCCTTCAGGAGAGAGTTCTGCGCAGCGCGCAGGTGCCGATATTGGATGTGGCCGGGGAGGATTCCTGACGGCCGCGTGGTGGCAAGCAGTGTACCTTTCATACCGCTATGCCTTCATTATTCAGTGCCGGCGCCGTGGCGGCGCCGGGTCGTGCCTTGTCTGCCCTGACGGTCAGCAGCGGCTGGCTGACCATCCTCGGCAGCTGCATCCACGGCCAGGGCTATCGCCCCGAGCAGCGGGGCGTCCTGCGGGAAGTGCGCGATGACAAGTTCGGGCGGGAACGGGACCGCCTGGCGCAGTGCCTCGGCCAGCCGTGGCTCGATCCGTGCCCAGGACCCGACCATCCCGCCGCCGACGGCGATCCTGGCCGGGTTGATGAGAATGGCCGCGTTCACCAGGTGAAAGGCAAGCTCGTCGACGAAGTCGTTGACCATCTGGCGCAGTGTCTCGTCGGTCTGGCTCGGCGGCGAAGACCTCGGCCGCGCTGAGCGTGAGGCCCGCGTCCGCCGCGCGCCTGGCGAGCGCCAGGCCGCTGACCATATCCTCGAGCATCACCCGCTGCCCGTCCGGGACGGTGACGTCGGCGGGACTGCGCAGGCTGTAGCCGATCTCGCCAGAAGCGCCGTGGCTGCCGCTGAGGACCGTGCCGCCGGCCACGATCGCGGTCGCGAGGCCAGTGCCCAGATTCAGGTAGATCGCCGGGTCGTATCCAGCCAGCGCGCCCCAGCGGACCTCCGCGCTGCGCGGCGGCCTTGGCGTCGGTGGCCATGGTGACCCGCGCGCCGGGAAACGCCCGGCGCAGTTCCCGCCCGATCGGCAGCGTGCTCCAGCCGCTGATGGCCGGGGCCAGATCGACCCGGTCCTCGAACGGAATGCCGAACGTGGCAACGCCGACGGCAGCCAGCGTGGCGCCGTCGGCCGTCTGCGCTAGCAGCTCGCGGGCGGCCAGGATCCCGCGATCGAAGCTCGCGCGCGCGCCCAGCTCGCCCTGGCTGTCAACCACCGCCGAGGCAAGCTTGTTGCCCGCCAGGTCGCAGACCGCTGTGGCGATCTTGGTGCCACCGAAGTCGAGCCCCAGCACGACGCGGGGTATGGCTCATGCAGAGATTTTCTTCCGGGTGAGTAGTCAGTGCGGGCGATATTTCCAAAAAGTTAGTTAGGACAGTATCCTAACTATGTAAGGGCGAACAAGCACCGCGACCTGATTGTGACGTCCGCCGGGGCGCGCGGCGGTGCAGTCCGGCGGCCGGCGGAGCATGGGAGGAAAGATAGGAGCGTGGCCGTGACAACAGACTCCGCCCAGGCGGACGGGGCCGACGGCCAGGACGTCGCCGGGTTCGCCGTCGCACGGGCGGTCAGCCCGGCAGTCAGGTCGGCGTGCAGGTCGGCGCGCGGCTGCGGTCGAGCCAGGCCGCCCGACCCCAGCTGCTGCGCGCGCTGAACGAGCAGTTGCTGCTCCAGCACATCCGCCAGCTCGGCCAGTGCTCGCGGGCCGAGCTGGCCCGGCTTTCCGGTCTGTCGAAGCCGACCGTGTCGCTGGCGCTGGCCAACGTGGAGCGCTCTGGCCTGGTCCGCGAGGCCGGGCCAGCGCACCGGCCAGCCCGGCCGGTCGGCGGTGCTGTATGAGATCCGGCCGGACGCTGGTTATGTTCTCGGCCTAGACATCGGGCACCAGTACCTGCGCGGCGCGCTGGCCGACCTCAGCGGCGAGGTCGTGGCCAAGTCATCGCTGCGGTCCCGCGCCGCCAGTGTCAGCAGCCGGGTGTCCGACCTGGTCAGGCTGGCCGACGAGCTGTGCGGCGCAGCGGGCCTGGCCAGGCCCGAGGTCACCCAGACCGTGATCGGCAGTCCCGGCGTCTACGACCCGCGGCGCGGCGCGATCACGCTGACCGGCGGCCTGGCGGGCCTGGGCAGGCCGGCCGTGCTCGAGGAGCTGCGGGCCGCCTTCGGCGACGGCCTGGTGATCGAGAACGATGCCGACGCCGCCGCGCTGGCCGAGCGCGGAGCACGGGCTGGGCAGCGCAGGTCGGCACGTTCGCGTTCGTCTGGGTCGGCACCGGCGTCGGCATGGGGCTGGTCATCGACGGCAAGCTGCACCGGGGCGTGCACGGCGTCGCGGGCGAGATCGCGTACATGCCGATCTCCGCCGGCCAGGGAGCGGACCCCGAAGACGCCAGGCGCCGCGGCGCGCTGGAGGCGGCCGGCTCGGCCGCCGCCGTGGTCAGAGCGGCCCGGCGGGCCGGCATGCGCGGGTCAGTCTCCGCCCGGCGGGTCTTCGAGGCCGCCGCGGCCGGAGATCAGCGCGCGGTGCAGATCGTTGCCGACGAGGCCGGGCTCGTGGCCAGGGCCGTCTGCGCGATCATCACCGTGGTGGACCCTGAGCTGGTCGTGCTCGGCGGCGGTATCGGCCAGGCGCCGGGCTTCGCCGCGATGGTCGCGGCCGAGTTGAGCCGGCTGGCCCCGGTCATGCCCGAAGTCCGGGTCAGCGCGCTCGGCACCGACGCGGTGGTCGACGGCTGCCTGGCCTCCGGTGCCGACCTGGCCTGGCAGCGGCTGACCTCGCAGGCGGCTACAGTCCTGGGGTGACTGTCGGTGATGACCGGACGACGCACACGCTGAGCCTGCCGCCACCGCGGTACCTGCGCTGGGAGATCTTCGCGGTCTTCGCGGTCTCACTCGGCGCCAGCGGCCTGAACGCTCTGCTCGACCTTGTCAACGCGCTGCTGGCCAACCAATCCCTGAGCAGCCAGCAAGCCCTGCTGGTCGGGTCCCTGTCGCGCCAACCAGTGGCTTCGACCTGGTGCTGCAGCTCGTCGGCATCGCCGAGGCGCTGACGCCGGTGGTACTGGTGTTCTACCTGATGGCCACGCTCAGGTGAGCCGCCGTCGGCGATTGGCCTGGACGCCAGCCAGCCCGGCAAGGACCTGCTGCGCGGGGCCGTCGTCGCCGCCGTCATCGGCGGCGCGGGCCTCGGCCTGTACATCGCCGCCTTCCAGCTCGGGCGCGAGCCTGAACATCGTGCCAGAGTCACTGCCGAACGTCTGGTGGCGGATCCCGGTGCTGCTGCTGAGCGCCGCCCACGACGGCATCCTGGAAGAGATCCTGGTCATCGGCTACCTGCTGCGGCGCCTCGATCAGCTCGGCTGGACGCCGTGGAAGGCGATCCTGACCGCCGCCGTGCTGCGCGGCTCCTACCACCTGTACCAGGGCTTCGGCGCGTTCGTCGGCAACGCCGTCATGGGCGTCATCTTCGGCATCCTGTACCGGCGCTGGGGCCGGGTAACGCCGCTGATCATTGCGCATTCCCTCATCGACGCGGTGACCTTCGTCGGCTACGCGGCGCTGGCCGGCAAGGTGTCCTGGCTGCCCTAGCGGCCGAGCCCGGTCCAGCACGACCGCGCCAGGCAAGCTGGCCAGCGTCGGCGCCGGGCAGGGTCAGCTTGGACCGGCGGACCCCGCTTCCGATCACGACCCGTGGCGTGCGCGGCGACCGCCGCGTCGACGAACAGCGGCCAGTCGGCCGGCAGCCCGATCGGGGTGATCCCGCCGTACTCCATGCCGGTCAGCTCGACCGCCGTCTCCATCGGCGCGAACGAGGCCTTGCGGACATCCAGCTCTCGTTTGACCAGGCCGTTCACGTCGGCCCTGGTGGTGGCCAGCACCATGCACGCGGCCATCCGCACCTGGCCGTCGCGCCGGCCGGCAACGACGACGCAGTTGGCCGACTCGCTCAGCGCGCACCTCGTACCGCTCGCAGAACGCCGCCGTGTCGGCCAGCTCCGGATCGATCTCGGCCACGCCGATCTCGTCGGCCGGCCAGCTTGCCGGCCAGCGCGGCGAGGGCCGCCGCGACCGGCGCGGCGAGCAGGTCGGTGCGGTCCAGCGCCGGGACCGCGGGCAGGTTTCCGATGTTCATCGTCACCCGCCGCAGTTCTAGGCGGCGCTAGCTGCCGAGGCTGCCGAGCTTGGCGCTGCCCGAGTCGCTGCCGTGCCCTTGCGGATATAGCCGATCGTGACCTTCGTCGCCCGGCTTCAGGCCTGGCCAGCATGCCTTCCAGCTGCTGCAGGCTGCTGATCGTGCTGGCCGTTCAGGCCGACGATCACGTCGCCGGTCCGCCAGGCCCGCCTTCGCCGCGGTGCCGCCGCCGACCACCTCCACGACCGCGACGCCGACCGATCGCCCTGCTGGTTTGCCGAGGTCTGGGCGATGATGCCGAGCGAGGCGCGGTCGGAGTTGGTCACGTGCCCGGTCTTGATCAGCTGCTTGGCGATCTTCCGCACGGTGTCACTCGGGATCGCGAAGCCGATGCCGGGCGCGGCGCCGCCCTGCTCGGGCAGCCGGGCCGCCAGCGTCGGGATGCCGACCACCTGATTCTCCAGGTTCACCAGCGCGCCGCCGCTATTGCCAGGGTTGATCGCGGCGCTGGTCTGGATCGCGGCGGTGATCAGCGCCTGGCCGCCGCCCGGCTCGCCTGTGCCGACCGTCCGGCCGGTCGCGGAGATGATGCCCTGGTGACACGCTGTCGGTCAGGCCGAGCGGATTGCCCATGGCCAGCACGATCTCGCCGATCTGGGCCTGGCTGGAGTTGGCGAACTTGGCCGGCTTCAGGCTGTTCGCGTCCTCTGGTCACCCGGATCACCGCCAGGTCGTCGGGCGCGAACTCGCCGACTACATCGGCAGTGATCATGCCTGTCCCCGGTGGCGTCCCTTACCTCTACGGTCTTGGCCTCGCCGATGACGTGCTCGTTGGTGACGATGTCGCCGGGGCTGTCATAGACCACGCCCGACCCGGTCGAGCCATCGGTGCTGATCTGCACTACCGACGGCAGCACGTCTTTGCACGACCCGCTCATATTGCACCTGCAAGCCGGACAGGCGAGTTGCCCGAGCTTGCTCGCCGAAGTGGTCGAGGAACTGCCGCTGGTACAACCGGTCACGCCGCTCCCGCGACTGCAGCCAGCGCGACCGCCGGCAGCACCAATCCGCGCATGCATGATCTAAAAGACGAATCCATAATTAATCCCCCCGGATGACGAATCGTCAACGCCCCCTATTCTGTCCACCATGCCGCTCACCGAATCCCTGGCCCAGACCATCGGCCGTACCGGCATCGCCGCCGGCGATGCCACCATTGCCAAACTGAACCGGGCGCTGGCGGACGGGGCACCCTGACCGCCGCCGAGCTGACCGGCTTTTACCTGGCCAGAATTGACCGGCTGAACCCGACGCTTAACGCGGTCATCACGGTCGGCCGGACGCGGCAGCGGGAAGGCCGCGGCGAGCGACGCCAGGCGCGCGGCCGGCACGCTGCGCGGGCCGCTTGATGGCTTGCCGGTGCTGATCAAGGACAATGTCGCCGCCGATGGCCTGCCCGCGACTGCCGGCTCGCCCAGCGCTGGCCGCGCCGCTGCCGCCGACGCCTTCCTGGTCAGCCGGCTGCGCGCAGCGGGCGCGGTCATCCTGGGCAAGGCGAACCTGTCGGAGTGGGCGAACTTCGGTCCGACCCGTCCAGCAGCGGGCTGAGCACGCTCGGCGGCCAGGCGGTGAACCCGCATGGCTCCGGCCGCAGCCCGTCTGGCTCGAGCTCGGGATCGGCAGTCGCGGTCGCGGCCGGCCTTGGCGCCGCTGGCGGTCGGCACCGAGACCGATGGCTCGATCGTGTCGCCGTCGAGCGCCTGCGGCATCGTCGGGATCAAGCCGACGCTCGGCCTGGTCAGCCGGGGCGGCATCGTGCCGATCTCGGCCGCGCAGGACACCGCAGGACCGATGACCGCCACAGTCGCCGATGCGGCGATCCTGCTCGCGGCCATGGCCGGTGCTGATCCGGCCGACCCGGCCACCGCGGCTGCCGCGGCCAACGCCACCGACTACGCGGCCTACTGCGACGCCGGGGCGCTCGCCGGCGCCCGCCTTGGCGTCTGGCGGGCCGGCTCCGCGTCGGCCGACTCGGCGACTACCGCGGTATTGGAGTCGGCGCTGGCAGTCCTGGCCAGATGCGGTGCCACGATCGTCGACCCGGTCGACCTGGCCGAGGCCGACAAGATGGGCGAGCCTGAGTTCGCCGCGCTCAAGCACGAGTTCAAGCACGACATCAACGCTTACCTCGCCGGGCTCGGCGGAGACCATCCCGCTGATCTGGCCGGGCTCATCGATTTCAATATCAGGAACGTGGCCGACGTGATGAATCACTTTGGTCAGGAACTGTTCGAGCGCTCCGAGGCGACAAGCGGCGACCTCGGCGACGCGGACTACCTGCAAGCGCGGTCGACGGCCAAGCGGATCGCCAGTGACGGCCTCGATGGCGCGCTGCTCGAGCACAAGCTGGACGCAATCGTCGCGCTGACCGGTCACCCGGCGTGGCTGACCGACCATGTGCTGGGCGACTACCACGGCTGGGGGACCTCGAGCCCGGCTGCCGTCTCCGGCTACCCGTCGATCACGCTGCCGGCCGGGCGCGTGCACGGCCTGCCGGTCGGCTTGTCGCTGATCGGCCCGGCCTGGAGCGAGCCGCGGCTGATAGCGCTGGCGTACGCCTTTGAACAGGCGCGGCTGGCCGGATAGCCGGCGGCGCGGTTGATGACCGGGCCTACCCTGGCTCTATGGGCTTCTTCGAGATCCCGCCGCCGGAGCCTGACGATCTGGATTCGGCGGCGGAGGACGAGGTCACCGAGCCGCGCTGGCTAGGCGGCGTCGTACCGGTCGAGGAACTGATCGGCAGCTCCGACCGGGCGGCTATCGGCGTGCGCTGCCTGGTCGCCTACCGCGACGGCTTTTCGCTGAGTCTGGTTGCCTGGCTGCGCCGCCGGCCGCCGCGCGCCCTCCGGCAGCTTGGCGGCGGCCACATTCAGCTGAACCCGCACCGGTTCGGGATTCGAGAGGCCGACGGCAGTGTCAACCCTGGCTTCGTGCGTTTCGGCATCCAGTTCCCTGACGGCGGCCGGGCTACCAATTTCGACAGCTTGCAGCGTCGGCGTTATGCCAGCGAGCAGGCGCACGGGATGGAGGCACGCGGCGGCTCCGGCTCAGGAACCGAGGCCGACCAGGACTACTGGGTCTGGCCGGTGCCTCGTGGCGGCGATCTCGTGCTGGTCTGTGAGTGGCCCGCCTACGGCATTGCTGAGTCCCGGCTGACCGTCGGCGGCGACCAGCTGCGGGCGGCCGCGGCCAGGGCACGGCTAATCTGGCCGGACGACGCGGGCGGCAACGCGCTGTGGCCGTCCGGGTCATCGGAGCGAGTGCGGCACTACGGAGCAGGCCGGATAGCTGGCCTGCGCGCCGCGAGAGCGGCGGGTCCGGCACCTGGCGGCGCGGCTGGCGCGGCACCGGGCGGCGCCGCGGGTCAGGCGCCTGGCGGCGCGGCTGGATCGGCGCCGACCAGCGATGGGCCGGGCTCGGCCCCGGAGGCCGGGCCGCAGCAGTCCTAGTGCCTGGCAGCGGTACCCTGACGCGCATGGAATCCTGGTCCGCTCCTGACATCCCTCAGCTGCCCGGATCCGGCCCGCGGACGCTGATCTGGGATACCGCGAGCGGCGCCCTGGCAGAAGCGGCGCCGGGTGCGACCGCCACGATTTATGCCTGCGGCATCACGCCTTACGATGCGACGCACCTAGGCCACGCGGCCACGTTCCTAGCCTGGGACTTGCTCGTCAGGTCCTGGCTCGACGGCGGCAAGCAGGTCAGCTATGTGCAGAACGTCACCGACATCGACGACCCGCTGCTGGAGCGTGCGGACCGCGACGGTGAGGACTGGCGCGAGCTGGCCGCCCGTGAGATCGCGCTGTACCGGTCGGACATGACCGCGTTGCGGCTGCTGCCGCCGGCGCACTACATCGGTGCGGTCGAGGCGATGCCGCTGATCGAGGGCTTCAACCGCACGCTTGGCGACCGCGGCGCGCTGTATGACATCGATGGCGACGTTTATTTCTCCAGGTCAGCTGACCCCCATTTCGGCTCGGTGTCTGGCCTGGACGCCGACACCATGGTGCGGCTATCGGCGGAGAATGGCGGCGACCCCGGCCGGGCAGGCAAGAAGGACCCGGTCGATCCGATGGTGTGGCTGGCGCAGCGGCCGGGCGAGCCATCGTGGCGGTCTGAGTTCGGCCAGGGCCGGCCGGGCTGGCATGTGGAGTGCGCCGCGATCGCCTCGCATTACCTCGGCACGACTTTCGACGTGCAGGCCGGCGGGCGGGACCTGATCTTCCCGCACCACGAGATGAGTGCTGCGCACGCCAGGGTCGCGCTCGACGGACCTGGCGAGCAGCCGTTCGCGCGCCGGTACGCGCACGCCGGGATGGTTCGGCTAGACGGCGAGAAGATGTCCAAGTCACGCGGCAACCTGGTGTTCGTGTCCAAGCTGCTGGCGGCCGGGCACGATCCGATGGCGGTGCGGCTTGCGATCATCGCGCACCGGTACCGGTCGGACTGGGACTGGACCGCGGACGCGCTGTCCCTCGCGGTGCAGCGGCTGGCGACCTGGCGCGCCGCCGTCGCGGCCACATCCTCGGCAGATCCGGGGGCAGTGGGGCGGCGGCGCGATGCACCTGGCGGCGTGCCCGTGCTTACCGCGGTGCGCGAACGGATAGCCGATGACCTGGACGCGCCGGGGGCCATCGCCGTGATCGACGAGTGGGCGGCGGCCGTGCTGGCTAACGGCCGCGACGACGGGTCCGGTGTGCTCGTTCGCGACACGGTCGATGCGCTGCTGGGCATCAAGCTGTAGAACCATGCTGACTATCCGGCAGGCCGAGCCGGAGGATGTCCCGATCCTGCGCTCGATCGCCGCCGATGCGTACCTGCCGTACCTGCCGAGGATCGGCCGGGCTCCCGCGCCCGTCGATGCCGACTATGCGGGCGCGGTGGCGCGCGGCGAAGCCTTCGTAGCGATGGAGCCTGGCGCCGGCGTCCTCGGGCTGATCATCTTGGTGTCAGGGCCTGATCATCTGCTGCTGGAGAACGTGGCGGTGCGGCCGTCGGCAGAGGGCCGCGGCATCGGCGCCAGGCTGCTGGAGTTCGCCGACGCTCGCGCCCGTGACCTGCGGCTGCCGGAGATCCGGCTCTATACCAACGAGGCCATGACGGAGAACCTGGCCTACTACCCACGGCGCGGCTACACCGAATCGCACCGAGCCGATCAGGACGGGTTCCGGAGGGTGTTTTTCACCAGGCGGTGGGCCATCAGCATGGTGGCGGCGACGGAGCGTCTAGTTAGCAGGGCTGGCCGCGACGATCGTGGCTATCGGCATCGCCCTCGGTCGCGCGGTGCTCTCAGTTGATGTCAAACTCGTTGCCCTCGGGATCGGTCATGGCGACCGCATAGTGATCGAGACCTGGTTCGGCGAGCGCCTGGAGAATCGAGGCGCCGAGGCCCGTCAGTCGTTCGGCTTCAGCGTTGATTCTGGCTTGTCGAGTCTCCATCGGCACTGACCGGTCGCCGCCAACGCTGATGTCCAGGTGCAGGCGGTTCGTGACAGTCTTGGCGTCAGGCACCCGCTGGAACCAGATCCCCGGACCGCCGCGCTCCGGGTCGACGATGCGGTCCACGCCGAGGCCGAGGTATTCCTCGCCAAGCCCTAGGTCGCGGTAATAGTCATCCCAGCTGTCGAAGCCATCTGGGGCAGGCGCGATCTCGTATCCCAACGCCGCGGCCCAGAACCGGGCGAGCCGGTCGGGGTCGGCGCAGTTGATCACCAGCTGGAAGCGGACCACGCAACTCTCCTCGTTCCCTTGCGGATTTCATGGCGGATAAGGCCCTGGTCACAGCGGATAGGGCTCGCCCGTCGTCTGGTAGGTGCGGTCGTGCGGCAGCTGCCAGGTCACGACGCCTGGCTGGTCCTGGCTGAGACCCCAGCCCGGCGCTTGCTTGGCGCGGTGGTGCCGCCTGCAGACCGGATGCAGATTGCACTCGCAGGTCAGGCCGCCCTCATGGTACGGAATCGCATGATCGAGGTCGCACCTTGCGGCGGCACGGCGGCAACCGGGCGCCGAGCAGGTGCGCTGCCTGCACTGAATCAGGTGCCGCAATGCTGGCGGCGGCCGGTAGCTGCCGGTCTGGCGCTGATGGGTGCATGTCCCGGCCTGCAGGATCTGCAGGTGACTGGCCAAGCCCTCGGCCCACGAAAGGCCGACCGTCGGCGCCGGGCCATGCCGCGCGCAGGCGTGTGCCACCGCGCGGCCATCCGTGCCGGTCAGGGTCAGGCACCAGCGGGTTGCAGCGTCGGCTGCGACGGCAAGGTCACGGCCGGTATCCGCGTCTACCGGCCCGTGTCCGGCCAGCTCGCCCGGCGTCGCCGACTGGCCGAGCCAGGTCGACATCGGCATGATCAAGTTAATCGTTCCGGTAACCTGCGGCCAGCTGGCGCCCGCCGATTGGGTGAGGGTTGTGTCGGAAACGGCGCCGGCGATGTTCGGCCAGCCGTTCAGACCAGCGAAACCGTGCGCGACACCATCCGCCGGGCCGGCCGCGGCTGGCCCGGCTCCGCCACCGGCGTCGGGCAGCAGCGACTTGATCGACTGGCCCGTCAGCAGGGCGATGTAAACCGCCGCACGGAGCTGATCCATGGTGTCGGTCGCGCCGTGCGTACGCAGCCAGCGCGCCAGGGCAGACAGGCGAAGGTTCGCGTGCAGCGCGTCGGTGACCGCCAGTTCCCGGCCGCTCAGCACGGCGTTGCCGGACGGTTCGTGCCAGAACTGCACCGAAGCATCGTCGCGGGCTTCCTTCTTGCGCCGCTCGGCCGCCGCGGAATCGGCCTCCATGATCTTGCGGGTCAGCGCAGCGCGCAACTGACCGGTCGTCATCATCCCGGCTCGCCCGAGCAATGCGTCGGCGATCGCAACCGCCAGGTCAGCAGCTAGTACGTCGAGCAGGTCAGTGAACAGGCATGCCTTCGGCCAGTCGACCTGACCGGCCCGCAAGGCATCCAGCACGGCCGGCAGCCGCTTCAATCCCGCGGTCACCGTGAGCAGGCGGCGTGCGCTGAGGCTGGTGAGGCGAAGCGCGGCTGCGACCTCGTCAGGGAGGTGTTCGGCCAAGTGCGGGTTGTCCAGCTCACGGGATTGCGCGTTCCTGCGGTTGATCAGGGCAATTGCAGCGGCCGCCTGGCCAGCCTGTGCCCAGGCCGTCAGCCGCTGCCATGCGCAGAGCACCCCGATCAGTTCGGACTCGCCCAGCTTGTCGTGCCCGGCATCGGCCCGCTCCGCGGCAGCGGCAGCAAGCTCCAGGCCTGGCCTGAGCATGTCGTAGTGACCGCCAGCGGCGAACCCGTCGCCGTCCCGGCCGTCCAGCCGGTCATAGTGCAGGAACCCGGCGGCGAGTGCCTCCCCGTCGCCAGTCCACGGCCCGGCCTCATACATTGCCCGGATGTCGGCCGGCAGCGTCCGCAGCCATGAGGCGTACTCCGCTTCGTCGGTGCCGTAGAACTCGTCAGTTAGCCACCATGGCGTCTCGAGGTCAAAGGGTTCTTCGTCGGTCGCCTCGGCGTGCTGCTGGTCGGCATCGTGCTGCTCCGCGTGGTGCTGCTCGGCATGGTGCTGCTCGGCGTGGTGCTGCTCGGCGTGGTGCTGCTCGGCATGGTGCTGGTCGGCATGGTGCTGCTCCGCTTGCTGCCGCTCGGCGTGCTCCGGCCGGTTGCCTCGGGGCTGGGTCTCGCTCATTTGTCTGATCACCGCCGATCTGCCTCGTGGTGTTCGTTCATAATATCGAATGCCACTGACATTTCCGGCAGTGCGCTTCCCGTGGGGACGGTCTAGCGTCGCCGGCTGCGAAGCCTGATCCGGCGCTCCAGCAGCGTGAGAGGCACCGCCATGACCGCGCCGGCTGCGAGCGGCAAACCCGGCGCCGCGGGACTCGCCCGCAGCGCGCCCGCGGTGAATGAATGGCCACCATCCGCGGCCGAGTCGGCCAGGCTGGCGATCCGGGCTTCGCTAGAAATCCGGGCCCGGCTGGAGATCCGGGCCCGGCTGGAGATCCGGGCCCGGCTGGAGATCCGGGCCTGGCCGAACGTGGCCGGAACCCACAGCACCTTGATGCGGCTCAGCGGCCAGACCAACAGCAAGGCGCGGCCGATAACGCTGGTCTCAGGGATGCTGCCGTCGCGGTCCCAAGGCCGGCACTGCGCGCTTGCGACGGCGCAGTCGTGGAGCCGGGAATCAGACGAGTCCTCGCGGTTGTCGCCCATGACCCAGAGCCGGCCGGGCGGCACCAGGATGCTGAACTTCATCGTGGACGGCGTACTGCCCGGATACAGGTAGCCGCTCTCGTGCAGCGCCACGCCGTTCACGGTGAGCAGGCCCTCTGCAGTGCAGCATCGCACACGGTCGCCGGGCAGGCCGATAACGCGTTTGACGTAGTCGGTCTGACCGGATTCGGCGCCGAACAAGCCGAGGACATTGCGGTAGATGCTGATCAGCGGATCGCCGCTGACCGCAGCGGGCGCTTTCCAGGAGCCGGTCCCGTTGAAGATCACGACGTGGCCGCGGTGGATCTGGCTGATGCGCCCGACCAGCTTGTTCACCAGGATCTTGTCGTGTCGCGTGAACGAAGTTCTCTTACCGGTACGGCAACGCTGGGTACGGGCCCTGCTCGGGGTGACCGGTAGCGATGGCCGACCACACAGCCGAAGACTAGGGGTTTAGAGGCCCTTCAGAATGAGCAGGGCGCGAAACCGCCCGAGATAGCCGACAGGCCGGGGGCTCTGCCGAAGGAGCCATGCACAGCAGGCCCAGGGCGATTCTGGTTCATGCCCGGAGAGCTGAGCACGAGGAAGTACTCATGGCTGGTTGACACCATCCAGGCAGGGCCGGTGAGCGTAGCGGACCCGTGCGCGTTGGTGACTCCGGAGACCCATGTGTGGTCGGCGGCGTTGCTTGTACAGTCATTTCCCGACAGCTCGTACCTCGTGCGGGGCAGGCCGCCCCTGATGCGCGCCGACAGTACGATCTGCGCGTTCCCAGACGAAGCATGCGCCGTCAAAACCGTGATCGTGCCTGCCAGCGTCCCTGATGTGGGCAGCTCTACGGTGCTGCTGTATATGGCGTGTGCTCGGTAGTGGACGGCAACGGTGATCGCCGCGGCGAGCGCGGCAGCAAGGAGGGCCACCGCGATCCAGGCAGCCTGGCGGGGGGCTGTCCGCGGCGAACGGGGATCACATCGGGCTGAGGGCTCGCCTGATCTGGGTTCATGGAGAACTCACATTCGTGGTGCTACATCATTTCAGACGATCCGCGACGCCGCCTGGTTGCATGCAAGCCTGCAGACCGCCCAGGATATGGCCCCAAGATCTCGCCCCCCGGTAAAAGAACTTCGTTCACGCGACACTAGGAGGGTGTTCTCCATCGACCCTGACGGGATGCTGAACGGCTGCACTAGGTAGGTCTTGACGGTGAGCGCGACGACCAGTGCCACCACGACCACGATGACGATCTCGGTCAGCCACGACACGCGCTTGCGCGCTGTGGTCGGCCCGGCGCTTTCCGCTTGCGCTTCCGTGTCGCTGTCGCCGTCTCGCCGGGCGCCGGGTTCTCCACGTCAGTCACGTCGCCGCCCGCCACAGTCGGCCAGCATAGTACGTACGTTTCGGCACGAAGAAGGGCAACTCACCCCGGCATCGGTCCGGGCCGAGGGTGCGGCTACGGTCCGCGTGCCGTCAACTGCTTTTCCTGCGAGCCGTGCATGATCCCGCCAGTTTTCCACCGGCGCCAGCCGGCGGTAGCTGCGCAGCTCGCAGATTCAGATGCTGACTGCATGACGACAAGAAAGTTCTCGGGCGACAAGCCCGCCCGCGCTCCAGGGAAAGCGATGAGTACCCGGCCTGCGGGCATGACACGCAAGGTTCAGCTGAGCGCGGGGACCGCAGATGCAGTCCTGGCGATCGTGCCGCACTTGCTTGGTTTCTATCCGACCCGCAGCCTGGTCGTTCTCGGGCTGGGGGAGCGCAACCGGGTCATGGTCACCTTTCGCTATGACCTGCCCGATCCGCCAGACGCCGGTCTCGCCACGGACATCGCGGATCACGCTGAATTCGTGCTGAATCGCGAGCGGATCTCGGCGGCGATGCTGGTCGGCTACGGGCCTGACGAACTGGTGGCACCGGTTATTGTCACCGCCGCCAGCAGGCTGGCGGCAGCTGAGGTCGACCTGCACGAGGTGCTGCTGGCCGAGGCGGGCAGGTACTGGTCGTTGCTATGCACCGACCCGGCGTGTTGCCCGGCCGAGGGCCGGCCCTATGACCCTGGCTCGCACCCGGCGGCGGCGACGTATGAGCTCAGCTGGCCTGACCGCGCTGCCGGACCGAGAGGCGCTCACGCGGACCTTGCAGCGGCCTGCCGGCGCTGCCGACCAGATAGCGCGGACTACGAGTTCGGCGCAGCTGAGGCTTGCCGAGTTGCTGCGGCAGGGCGCAGCGGACGGTGACGTTGATCCGCGGCTGCGGCTGACCAGGGTTGGTCGCAAGGCGGTGCAGCGCGCCATCAAGGTGTACCGGTCGGGCGGCAGCCTGGGTCAGATTCAGCTGACGTGGCTTGCCGTGCTGCTCGATGATCTGCGGGTCCGCGATGACGCCTGGGCAAGAATGGATCCCGCCCATGCTGATGAGCACCGTCGGCTGTGGACGGCCGTCGTCCAGTACGGGGCCCAGGACTACGTTGCTGCACCGGCATCTCTGCTCGCGTTCACGGCGTGGCAGTCCGGCAACGGCGCGCTGGCTGCTGTTGCTCTCGACCGGGCGCTTCGTGCCGATCCTGCCTATTCGATGGCGAGGCTGCTTTCTCGCGCCGTCGAGGCCGCGTTGCCACCGTCGGCGGCGCAGATGCCGATGAGCCCGGCCGCCGTGGCTGCGAGCTACGCGCCGCTTGCCGCGCCGGCAGGCCGCTCCGACCAGCAAGGCCGTGCGGCAGGCAGGCAGGGCAAGAAGGCAGCCAGGCGCGGCAGCGAGCCCGGGGCCGCAGCCACGGCGAGCGAACCGGGGCGCGGCCGAACAGAGGGCGCGGTCGTACGGCCCAGGTTCGCGCGCGCAGCAATTGCTAGGCCGAGATGGCGGTGGCGGATCGGGGTGGGCTGTGCTGGCCGGGTGGCAGTACCGGGAGGCCCGGCCTGGCCTGGACGTGCTAGGCCGGGATGGCGGTTGTCGCGTCGGGCACTGTGCCTGGCCACGGCGAGCCTGGGGCACCGGGCGCGAGCACAAGCGGCGCCAGCAGGCGGCCGGCCGGGTATTGCAGTGCGGCGGGCGGCAATCCGGCAGGCCGGCCGCTCAGCAGCACCTGGACTGTACCAGCGCGCGCTGCCACCGGATCGGCGGCTGGCGGCAGCGGGCACGCGCCGCAGGGCCTGCGCCGCCACCGCGGCCGCCGAGCCCAAGGTCACCGCGCCTGGTACGGCCCTGCTGATCCGGTCGGCAACCAGCTCGTATTCGGTGCAGCCCAGCACGATCGCCGCACACCCGGCCGGGGTCTTCGCCGCGGCCGCGGCGACTGCCGCGTCAATCGCTTCCTCATCCCCGGCGTCGACGGCGTCGGCGAGTCCGGGGCAGGCGATCGGGGTGATCTCAGCCGTCCCGCCGAAGTCCGCGATCAGCCGGCGCTGGTAGGCGCTGGCGGTCGTCGCGACCGTGGCCCAGATCGCCAGTCGCTGGTGCTCTGCGGCCGCGGGCTTGATCGCCGGGACGGTCCCGATCACCGCGATCTGCGGCTCGAATTCGGCCCGCAGGGCGTCCAGGGCGTGCACCGACCCGGTGTTACAGGCCATCACCAGCACGTCGGGCCGGAGGGCGGCCGCGGCCCGGCGCACATCAGGAGCGACCGGGCGGCGATGTCGGCGGGCGTCCGCGGTCCCCAGGGCATGCCGTCAGGGTCTGGCGCCAGTACCAGGTCGGCGTCCGGCCGGACTCTGTGCAGTTCAGCGGCGACGGCCAGCAGGCCGATCCCGGAGTTGATCAGGGCGATCCGCATCCGCCAACTCTACGAGAGGAGACCTGCTGGTCCGGGAGGTACCGGCTCAGGCGAGGCGCGGACCGGCCTTGCTCCGGCGCTTGGTGTACCCGTTGCCGGCGAACCATACGTACAGCGCCCCCAGGCCGAAGGCGATGAGCACCAGATCCAAAAGCCAGCCAAGCGAGTGCGGCGGATAGGTATTGCCGTCCGTACTCTCGTAAATCGCGGCCACGACAGTCCCAGGCACCATGCCATCGACCGAGCCTTGGTAGATAGTGTCGGAATCAAGGACCGTGCCGTCCGGCCGCTCGAACCTGCCGTGCCAGGAACAGCCACCGCGACTTCCGCAATCCACAGTCTGCGCGATGAAGCTGCCCTTGACACCCGCCCCGAGGTCGGCCCGCAGGCCGTTGACGCCACCCCAGATGCCGACCGCGAGAATCAGCACCCCCCCGATCAGCATGGCCCAGTGTTGCCGGGCGCTCTGCAAGCGGGCGGCGGTAACCATCGGCTCCCCCGAGGTTGTGACGTGACAGTTCCGGTAAGCGCGCCCGACGGCCGATTCCCCGGTAACCGATGATCAGTCTGCCGCCATCGCCAGGTCGTCGTCTAGAGCGGGCAGCCCGTCGATGCTGACCGTGTTCTTCTCGGCCCGGTAGGCGGCGAGTTCCGCGGGCGTCTTCTTCGCGGCCCACCGGTCGAGGACGTCACGCTCTTGTCCCAGCTCCATCACCGGCACGGCGTAGCCGCAGGAGTCGGCGATCCGGTCGCACGTCGACGACGATGATTGCCCGCTCGCTGCCGCGATCGCCACCGCCGACCCGGCGGTGCGCGGGAAGTGCACCGCCAGCTCGTCCCACTCGGTCCTGGCCGGGCAGCACCATCCGGCCGGTCCCGTACAGCCGGAGGATCTTGGCGGGCCGCTCGAACGAGCAGAACATGATGGTGATCTGGCCGTTCTGGCGCAGGTGCGCGATTGTCTCGGCGCCGCTGCCGGTCAGGTCGAGGTAGGCGACCGGTCAGCGGCCCGAGGACGGCAAAGGTGTCGGCTAGGCCCTTGGGGGAGAGGTTCACGTGGCCGCCCTCGCCGCCCTTCGTCAGACAGGGAGCAGTCGCCACAAAGAAGACAGACTGCCTGGCGATAAACTTCCTGAGCCGTTCGTCCAGCTCAGGGTAGAGCTTGCCCATGATGCCCTCCTGGGAGCATTCTGCGACGAACCGCTGGCCGCTGGGCCAACGAGAGGAGGCTGTGTGACCGACGTCACGGCTCATCAGGTGGCCGTCGAAGAGATCGAGCGCGCCTACGCGGCGATCCCGCCGGGCAGCCGGGTGCGGCTGGCCAAGACCACCTCGAACCTGTTCCGGTTCCGCGACGGACGCGCCCGGCGGCCGGCCTGGACGTATCCAGCTTCGGGCACGTCCTGTCGGTCAGCCCGAAGGACAGGACGGCGGTCGTCGGCGGCATGACCACCTACGAGGACCTGGTCGCGGCGACCCTGCCGCATGGCCTGATGCCGATGGTGGTCCCGCAGCTGAAGACCATCACGCTCGGCGGCGCGGTGTCCGGGCTCGGGATCGAGTCCACTTCGCTGCGCAGCGGCATGCCGCACGAGTCGGTGCTGGCCATGGAGATCCTGACCGGCGACGGCCAGGTCGTGACCGCCACCGCCGGACAACGAGCACGCCGCCCTGTACCGCGGCTTCCCGAACTCCTACGGCACGCTCGGCTACACGCTGTCGCTGACGATCGAGCTTGAGCCGGTCAAGCCGTTCGTGCACCTGCGGCATTTCCGGTTCGCCGACCCGGCCGAGTGCTTCGAGGCGATCGGTGAGGTCGCGGCGAGCGGCAGCTACCAGGGCCATCAGGCCGACTTCGTCGACGGCACCGCGTTCTCCGCGCGACGAGATGTACCTGACCGTCGGTGCGTTCAGCGACATCGCGCCGTGGCGCAGCGACTACACCAGGGACGGATCTACTACCAGTCGATCCGCGGGCCCAAGGAGGACTTCCTCACCATCAGCGACTACCTGTGGCGGTGGGACACCGACTGGTTCTGGTGCTCGCCGCCGTTCGGCGTCCAGGGCCCGGTAGTCCGGCGACTATGGCCGCGCAAGTACCGGCGCTCGGACGTCTACCGCAAGCTGGTCGCGCTGGACCGCAGGCACGGCTTCACCGCAAAGCTGGACCAGCGCCGCGGCAGGCCCGCGAACGAGGCCGTGATCCAGGATGTCGAGATACCGGTCGGATCAGTCGGCCACGTTCCTCAACTATTTCCTGTCTGAGGTCGGCATGAGCCCGGTCTGGATGTGCCCGCTGCGGCTGCGCGGCGACCGGACCTGGCCGCTGTACCCGATGAAACCAGGCCAGGTGTACGTGAACTTCGGATTCTGGGGCACTGTGGCATTGCCACCTGGCGCGTCCGACGGCCACTTCAACCGGCGGGTCGAGGACAAAGTGACCGAGCTCGGCGGGCACAAGGGGCTGTACTCGACATCGTTCTACGACCGCGAGGAGTTCTGGGCCAGGTATAACGGCGCGGAATATGCGCAGCTCAAGACGACTTACGATCCGCAAGGCAGGCTCACCGACCTGTACGACAAGTGCGTTCGCGGAGTGTGAGCGCGCCGTAACGGAAGCGAGGTCTCAGATGGCTTTGGCCGAGGTGTTCGAGCGGGTCGCGGGCCCGGATGCCCCTGTCGAGTTCCAGGCATTTGACGGAAGCTCGGCCGGGGCTGCCGACTCTCCGATCAAGATCACAGTGAAGTCGCCGACCGCTGTCGCCTATCTGGCGCAGGCGCCGGGAGCTCTCGGCCTGGCGCGCGCCTACGTATCCGGCCACCTGGACGTGGTCGGCGACATGTACGCGGCGCTCGCGCGGATGGCCACCGCGCAGCAGCTCGGGACCAAGCTGGCCGACCGGATCAGGTTGCTGCGCGAGCTCGGCGGCCCGAAGATGCTGGTGCCGCGGATCCCGCCGCCGCCCCAGGAGGTGCGGGTCAACAGCCGCTGGCTGTCGGGCCGACGGCACTCCAAGCAGCGCGACGCGAGCGCGATCAGCCACCACTACGACGTCTCCAACACCTTCTACGAGTGGGTGCTCGGCCCTTCGATGGCCTATACCTGCGCGTGCTACCCGAATGAGGAGTCGACGCTGGAGCAGGCGCAGGCGGCAAAGTTCGACCTGGTCGCGCGCAAGCTCGGGCTGAAGCCGGGGATGCGGCTGCTGGACGTCGGCTGCGGCTGGGGCGGCATGGTGATGCACGCCGCGCGCGAACACGGGGTGCAGGCGCTTGGCGTCACGTTGTCGGCCGAGCAGGCCGCCTGGGCGCAGCGCGCTATTAAGGAACGTGGTCTTTCCGATCTCGCGGAAGTTCGTCACCTGGACTACCGGGAGGTCGCCGAGACCGGGTTCGACGCGATCAGCTCGATCGGGCTCACCGAGCACATCGGCAAGGCCCAGCTGCCCGGCTATTTCTCCTTCCTGCACGGCAAGCTCGTGCCGCAGGGCAGGATGCTCAACCACTGCATCACCAGGCCGGACAACACCGGGCCTACGCACGTCTCCGACGGTTTCATCTACCGGTACGTGTTCCCGGACGGCGAGCTTGAGGGGCCTGGTTACCTGATGTCGCTGATGAATGACAGCGGCTTCGAAGTCCGGCATGCGGAGAACCTGCGCGAGCACTACGCGAGGACGCTTGCCGCCTGGTGCGGCAACCTGGACGAGCACTGGGACGAAGCAGTCGCCGAGGTCGGCGAGGGCACGGCCAGGGTGTGGCGACTGTACATGGCCGGATCCCGGCTCGGCTTCGAGCGCAACCAGATCCAGTTGCACCAGATCCTCGGCGTCAAGCTCGGCCCTGACGGCGGGTCCGGCATGCCGCTGCGGCCCGAGTGGGAGCCGGCCAGGGAGTTCCCGGTAACCTACCCGGCCGCCCGGTAGGAGGGGTCGACGCAGGTCGCGCGGGATCGGCCGCGGGAGCTAGGCGGGTAGTGAACGGTAACTCTCGGCGACGGTGAACGCCAGGTCGAGCGCCTGGCTGCGATTCAGCCGCGGGTCGCAGGCGGTCTCGTAGCGCTGGTGCAGGTCCGCGGCGATCACCTCGTGGCTGCCGCCGACGCACTCGGTCACGTTGTCACCCGTGAACTCGATGTGGATACCGCCGGGGTGCGTGCCCAGGCCGCGGTGCACGTCGAAGAAGCCCTGAACCTCGTCGAGCACGTCTTGCACCCGCCTGGTCTTGTGCCCGCTGGGTGCCTCGAAGGTATTGCCGTGCATCGGGTCGCAGATCCAGGCAACCGGGACGCCCTCGGCCCTGACCGCCTCGATCAAGGGCGGCAGCGCGGTCCTGATCTTCCTGGCGCCGATCCTGGTGATCAGCGACAGCCGGCCAGGCTCGCCGTCCGGGCTGAGCCGCCGGATGAGCGCGCGGAGCTCATCGCCGGTGGCATCCGGGCCGATTTTGACCCCGATGGGGTTGCGGATGCCGGCCGCGAACTCCACGTGCGCGCCGTCGATCGCCCTGGTCCGCTCGCCGATCCAGAGGAAATGCGCAGACACGTCGTAGGGTGTGCCCGTGCGCGAGTCGATACGTGTCAGCGCCTGCTCGTAGGGCAGCAGCAGGGCCTCATGGCTGGAGTAGAACTCGACGGTACGCAGTTCCTCGGAATCGGCGCCGCAGGCCTGCATGAACGACAGTGCCCTGTCGATCTCCCCGGCCAGCCGCTCGTACCGCTGCCCGGACGGGCTGGTGGCGACGAAGTCCCTGTTCCACGCGTGTACCTGGCGCAGATCGGCGTACCCGCCGGTGGTAAAAGCACGGCACAGGTTCAGCGTCACGGCCGAGCAGTGGTAGGCGCGGAGCATCCGGTCTGGGTCGGGTGTGCGCGCACCCTCGGTGAAGTCAAAGCCGTTGATCGCGTCACCCCGGTAAGCGGTCAGCTCGACGTCACCCCTGATCTCGGTGGCCGTGGACCGAGGCTTGGCGAACTGCCCTGCTAGCCGGCCGATCTTGACGATGGGCACGCTGGCGCCGTAGGTCAGCACGACGGCCATCTGCAAGATGGTCTGCAGCTTGGCCCTGACCGCGTTCGCGGTGGCGCCTGCGAACGTCTCGGCGCAGTCACCGCCTTGCAGCACGAAGGCCTCGCCCCTGGTCACCGCTGCGAGCCGTGTCTTCAGCTGGTCGCATTCGCCGGCGAAGACCAGCGGCGGGAGCCCGGCCAGTTCGGCCGTGACCTGCTGCACTCTGGCCAGATCTGGCCAGTCCGGCTGCTGCGCGGCGGCATAGCTGTGCCAGCTCGGCGTCAGTGCCGCCGGAAGGGCCGTCTCGTGGTCAGGCGTTACCGACAGTGGACGGGGGCTCACGAATATCACGCTACTCACCGGCGCGCCGAACCGAGTCGCCGGCCACGTCATCGCGGTTCAGCCGGTCAGGGCACAATGGCCGGGTGGATTCCGTGAGTGGCGCCCCGGAGCGCCGGGACGTCATCCTGCTCGGCTCGACCGGCTCCATCGGCACGCAGGCCGCCGACATCATCGGCCGCAACCCTGACCGGTTCCGGCTGACCGGGATCGCGGCTGGCGGCAGCAACCCGGGCCTGCTGGCCAGGCAGGCTATTGACCTGGGCGCCGAGGTGGTCGCGGTCGCCAGCGCGGCAGCGGTGCCGGAACTCCGGGCGGCACTGGCGGCACTCAGCTCCGCCGCCGGCGCCGCTGCCGGAAGTTACTGCCGGGCCCGACGCGATCGCCGCGCTGGCCGCCCGGCCCTGCGACGTCGTGCTGAACGCGGTGACCGGCGCGGTCGGGCTGGCCGCCACCATGGCCGCGCTGCAAGCTGGCCGGGTACTCGCGCTTGCCAACAAGGAATCGCTGATCATGGGCGGCCCGCTGGTGGCCGGACTCGCCGCGCCCGGGCAGATCGTGCCCGTCGATTCCGAGCACTCGGCGCTGGCCCAGTGCCTGCGCGGCGGCCGGGCCGCCGAGGTGAACAAACTGATCGTCACCGCCAGCGGCGGCCCGTTCCTGCACAGGTCCAGGGCGGAACTGGCCGGCGTCACGCCCGAGCAGGCGCTGGCCCACCCCACCTGGAACATGGGGCCGGTGATTACCGTCAACAGCGCCACGCTGGTCAACAAGGGCCTGGAGGTGATCGAGGCGCACCTGCTGTTCGGTATCGGATTCGACCGGATCGATGTCGTGGTGCACCGGCAGTCGGTGATCCACTCGATGGTGGAGTTCACTGACGGTTCTACGCTGGCCCAGGCCAGCCCGCCGGATATGCGCATCCCCATCGCGCTGGCGCTTGGCTGGCCGGACCGGGTGCCGGCCGCGGCCCCTGCGGTGGACTGGAGCACTGCCCATACCTGGACGTTCGAGCCGCTGGATGAACAGGCGTTCCCTGCGGTGCCGCTGGCCAGGCAGGCTGGCGCGGCGGGCGGCACAGTTCCCGCCGTCTACAACGCCGCGAACGAGGAGTGCGTCAAACAGTTCCTGGCCGGGCAAATCCCGTTCGCCGGAATCGTTGACACTATCGCCCAGGTAGTCTCAGAGCATGATTCCGCCGGGGCGGCCGCCACGCTGGCGGATGTCCTGGCCGCTGACGGCTGGGCCAGGGAGCGCGCTCGCGAGCTCACGGGGAAAGGGGGCGCTGCCTAGTGGGTCCGACAGGGCCAGCTGAGCCAGGTGGCACCGGCCCTGGCGATAGCGAGCCGGGCGGTTACAGCAGCCATAGCGGGCGCAGCGGGCAAAACGGGCGGCGTTGGCCCTGGCTCTACCGGCTGAAGCAGTTCCGGGTCTGGCTCTTTCTCCTCGGCATCGTCGTCATCGCGTTCTCCCTGCACAACCAGCGGCTCGCCTTCCTGCTCGGCATCGCGATCTTCGTGGTGGCGCTACTGGGATCGGTGATGCTGCACGAACTCGGGCACTTCCTGACGGCCAAGAAGTTCGGCATGCGGGTCACGCAGTTCTTCCTGGGCTTCGGTACCACGCTCTGGTCCATTGTCCGGGGAGAGACCGAGTACGGCGTCAAGGCGCTGCCGTTCGGCGGTTTCGTCAAGATCACCGGGATGACTTCGCTCGAGGAAGTTGACGTCGCCGACGAACCGCGCTCGTTCCGCAACCAGCCGGGCTGGCAGCGGATCATCGTCCTCGCGGCCGGGTCCTTCATGCACTTCGCGCTTGCCTTGTTCCTGTTCTTCATCCTGGCCATCGGCATCGGCCAGTCGAACAGCAACACCACTATCATCAGCTCGATCGCAACGTGCGTGCCCGCCAATAACGCAGCGCTCAATAGCGTGAACCCGTGCGGTGGCACGAACCTGGGCAAGGCGCCTGCGCAGCTAGCCGGGCTCAAGCCCCATGACAAGATCATCGCGGTGGCCGGAAGGCCCGTGGCCACCTGGACGCAGCTGCACACCGTGCTGTCGGCGCAGCAGGCCAAGACGACCATCCCTGTCGAGTTCCAGCGCGACGGCAAGGACATGACCGTCGATCTGCAACTGGCCGCCATCCCCGGCCGGCCGGTGCCGTACCTCGGGGTCGAGCCGGCCATGCTGTATCAGCGCAGCAGCTTCTTCGGCGCGATCGGCTACGCCGGTGACCAGTTCGCTGACACGCTGACCTCGTCGGGCTCGGCCATCGCCAAGCTGCCAGCTGCCATCCCTGACCTGTTCGCCAAGAACCGGGCGAGCACCCCGGCCGGTCAGGTCAGCAGCGTCTACGGTGTCGGCGAGGTGACTGGTGACGTGGTTGCTGCCGCACTGCCGTGGCAGGCCAAGGCAACCGTCGTGATACTGCTGATCGCGTCGCTGAACATCTTCGTCGGGGTTTTCAACCTGCTGCCGCTGCTCCCGCTGGACGGCGGCCACCTGGCGGTGGTGATCTTCGAGCGGATCAGGGCCTGGTTCAACCGGCTGCGCGGCCTGCCGGATCCTGGCCTGGTCGACATCCAGCGCCTGATACCTGCCAGCTTGCTGGTGTTCGCGCTGCTGGTCGGCCTCGGCACGCTGCTCCTGGCGGCCGACATCTTCAACCCAGTCCACATCCAGCTGTAAAGGCGAGATCGCGTCATGACAGTAGACCTAGGCCTTCCCGAGCTTCCGCCCGCGCCGCTGGCTCCGCGCCGGCAGTCGCGCCAGATCATGGTGGGACACGGCAAGCATGAGGTGCCGGTTGGTGGCGGGGCTCCGGTGTCCGTGCAATCGATGACGACCACGCTGACCGCGGACGTGAACGCGACGCTGCAGCAGATCGCCGAGCTCACCGCGGCGGGCTGCCAGATCGTCAGGGTCGCCGTGCCGTCGCAGGACGACGCCGACGCGCTCCCGGAGATCGCGCGCAAGTCGCAGATCCCGGTGATCGCCGACATCCACTTCCAGCCGAAGTACGTTTTTGCCGCCATCGACGCTGGCTGCGCCGCCGTCCGGGTCAACCCCGGCAATATCAAGGCGTTCGACGACAAGGTCGGCGAGATCGCGAGGGCGGCCGCGGCGGCCAAGGTGCCGATCAGGATCGGCGTTAACGCCGGGTCCCTGGACAAGCGGCTGCTGGCCAAGTACGGCAAGGCAACGCCGGAAGCGCTGGTCGAGTCCGCGCTGTGGGAGTGCTCGCTGTTCGAGGAGCACGGGTTCAGCGACATCAAGATCTCGGTCAAGCACCACGACCCGGTCGTCATGATCAACGCGTACCGGCAGCTCGCGCAGCAATGCGACTACCCGCTGCACCTCGGCGTCACCGAGGCCGGTCCGGCATTCCAGGGGACGGTCAAGTCGGCTGTGGCGTTCGGCGCCTTGCTGGCCGAGGGCATCGGCGACACCATCCGGGTCTCGCTCTCGGCTCCGCCGGTCGAGGAAGTCAAGGTAGGCATCGCCATCCTGGAGTCGCTCGGCATGCGCCAGCGGGGCCTGGAGATCGTCTCCTGCCCGTCCTGCGGCCGCGCTCAGGTCGACGTCTACACCCTCGCCGACCAGGTCACGGCGGCGCTGGACGGGATGGACGTGCCGCTGCGGGTGGCGGTCATGGGCTGCGTCGTCAACGGCCCTGGCGAGGCGCGCGAGGCTGACCTCGGCGTGGCGTCCGGCAATGGCAAGGGCCAGATCTTCGTCAGGGGCGAGGTCATCAAGACAGTCCCTGAGTCGCAGATCGTCGAGACGCTGATCGAAGAGGCGATGAAGCTGGCCGCTGAGCACGAGGCTGCCGCAGCTGCCAGCGCTACCGCGAGCTAGCCTGCCGACCTGCCGCCAGGCGGCCGGGCGACCATCGGGCAGGATGGCGGGATGATGCTCCCTCGCGGCGGGGCCCGCACTGGCGCGGCCGTCCTGGCCGCTACGGCCCTGGCTGTCGGCTGCAGCCTGGCAGGTTGCTCCGGCAGCTCAAGCACGCCGCCTGCCCCGGCTGCGACCGGCTCGGCCTTGCAGTGGCACCCGTGCCCGGCGGCGGCGGCCGGCGAGCCGGACGCGAATCAGCTGCAGTGCGCGCAGCTATCAGTGCCGCTCAGCTACGCCGATCCTGGTGGCCGGCACATCAGCCTCGGGCTGTCGGAGATCCCGGCGACCGCGCCCGTCAGCCAGCAGCAGGGCGTGCTCCTTGTCAATCCTGGCGGCCCTGGCGCCAGCGGCCTGTCGCTGGCGGCCGACGTGGCCGCCGGCCTTTCCCCTGAGGTGTCGGCGGATTATGACATCGTCGGCTTCGACACCCGCGGCGTCGGCTCCTCCCGGCCGGCGCTGAGCTGCGACCCGGCGTTTTTCAGCAGGCCGCGGCCTGACTACGTCCCGGCCAGCAAGACCGCCGAGCAGGTGCTGGTCGACCGGGCCAGGCAGTACGCGGCCGCATGCCAGAGCCGCTTCGGCTGGCTGCTGCCCTACATGACCAGCGAGAACATGGCCAGGGACATGGACTCTATCCGGGTCGCGCTCGGTCAGCAGAAGATCAGCTACTACGGCGTTTCCTACGGCACCTACCTCGGCCAGGTCTACGCGACCTTGTTCCCGCAGCGCATCAAGCGGATGGTGCTGGATAGCGTCGTCGACCCGGCAGGCGCCTGGTGGCACGACAACATCGACCAGGACTACGCGTTCCAGGGCCGGATGGACGCATTCTTCGGCTGGATCGCCAGCAACGACTCGGTCTTCCACCTCGGGGGCACGGAGGCCGCGGTGACTGGCCACGTTCAACGCCGCGATGGACAAGCTGGAGTCGCACCCGATCGCCGGGCCGTCGGGGCCGCTGATCGGGCCGGATGAGCTCAGCGACACCTTCCTCATCGGCGGCTACGACGACGCGTTCTGGCCCCAACTGGCCGGCGCGCTGTCGGCGTACCTGCAAGACGGCAGCAGCTCGCAGCTGGTCGGGCTGTACAAGGAGATCGGCCAGCAGAACGAGAACGAGTTCGCGGTCTACACCGCCGTGGAGTGCGCCGACGCGAGCTGGCCGCGGACCTGGTCGGCCTGGGACTCGGTCACCAGGAAGGTCTACCGGGCCGCGCCGTTCGAGACCTGGGGTAATACCTGGTTCAACGCTGCCTGCGCGTTCTGGCCGGTCAAGGGACCGGCCAAGCCGCGGACCATCGATGGCGCTGGCCTGCCGCCAATCCTGATGGTGCAGGGCACACTGGACGCTGCTACCCCATACCGGGGCGCTCTGGTCGCCAGGCGAGGCTTGCCGAGCGCGCGGATGGTCGTCGTGGAAGGTGGTGGCAATCACGGGCAGTCGCTGGCGTTCCCGGCCAATGAGTGCGTGAACAACTACCTGAATAGCTACCTCGCCGACGGGTCGGTGCCGGGCGGCGCTGGCCTGGTCAACGCGACGTGCGCCGCGCTGCCTGCACCGAGGGCCTAGGCAGGTCCCGTTGAGCCGTTACTCTGGAGGGGTGCTGCGCACCAGGCCCTGGCGAACGGCCTCGCTACGGCTGCTGACAGATCACGATCGCGACGAGGTGCTGGCCCTCTGTGACCGCGATCCGGTGGTCAACGTCTTCGCCGCCTCGCGGATCCGGTGCCGTGGGCCTGGACCCGTCCAGGCTGGGCGGCCAGCTGTGGGGATACAGCGAAGCAGGCAAGCTTGCCTCGTTCTGCTACTCCGGCGCCAACCTCGTGCCGGTGGAGGCCACCGACGAGGCGATCGCGGCCTTCGCGAGCCGTGCGCGGCTGCAGGGCCGCCGGTGCTCTTCCATCGTCGGGCCCGCGTACGCGGTCAGCCAGCTCTGGGACCAGCTGGCCCAGTCCTGGGGCACGCCGCGTGACGTGCGCCACGCCCAGCCGGTGCTGGTGATGTCAGGTCCGTCGGCGATTGAGCCGGATCCGCTGGTCCGGCCGGTCCGCCGGGCAGAGCTGGACGTGGTGCTGCCGTCGTGCATCGCGATGTTCACCGAAGAGGTCGGCGTTTCACCTGTCGGGTTCGACGGGGGAGCCGCCTACCGGGCCAGGATCGCCGACCTTATCGCCGCTGGCCGGTCCTTCGCCAGGATCGACGACGATGGCACTGTCCTCTTCAAGGCCGAGATCGGCGCGGTCACGCCGGACGCTTGCCAGGTGCAGGGCGTCTGGGTCCCGCCGCAAGCGCGCGGCCGCGGGCACGCCGTCCGCGGCATGGCCGCCGTGGTCCAGGCCGGACTGCGGCTGGCTCCGATGGTGACGCTCTACGTCAACGACTACAACACCCCGGCCAGGGCCGCTTACCAGCGGGTCGGCTTCACCCAGGCGGGGACGTTCATGTCGGTCCTGTTCTGACCTGCCAGCCAGGAAGCCGCGCCCGGGCAGGCGGGCCTGAGGCCGGGCGGAAACTAACTCGCCGCCTGCCGGTTCGCGGTAGTAAGATCCTGTGCCCTTGTGCCAGGCACTTGCCTGACCTCCCCGCTACCCGACGAGGTGATGCACCATGCCATCGGCCAGTTCGCAGGAGGCCGATCCCGACTCTGTCCTAGCCGCCGAACGCGAGCATCTGCGGCTCTCCCGTGACTTCCTTGACCGGATGCGCACGGATGTCCTGTCGCTGCGAGCCATGGGCGGCGACCCCGTATCTGAGGAATACCTCAAGGCAGACCTGTACCGGCGGGCCGAGTCGCTGAAGGACCTCCCTGACACTCCGCTGTTCTTCGGGCGGCTCGATTACCTGCCAGGAGCGCTGGACTCGTCGGCCGCGGCCGGCGAGGCAGAGTCGCATGCCGCCGCTGCCGGCGATGTGCCAGACAGTGAGCATTTCCATGTGGGCAGGCGGCACGTGCACGACCCGCAAGGGACGCCGGTCGTCATCGACTGGCGCGCGCCGGTGTCCAGGCCGTTCTACCGGGCCAGTCAGCTCGAGCCGATGGGCCTGGAGCGCCGCCGCCGGTTCGGTTTCTCCGGCGGCGCGCTGACCGCGTTCGAGGACGAGCAGTTCGGCGTTGGCACCGCCGTGCCGGCCCTGGCCAGCCGGATCCTGATCGACGAGATCGAGCGGCCGAGGTCGGGACCGATGCGTGACATCGTCGCGACCATCCAGCCTGACCAGGACGACATCGTCAGGGCGGAGGTCAGCCAGACGGTGTGCGTCCAAGGTGCCCCGGGCACGGGAAAGACCGCGGTCGGCCTGCACCGGGTCGCCTACCTGCTGTACGCGTACGCGCAGCGACTCGGCCGCGGCGGCGTGCTGGTGATCGGGCCGAACAAGGCATTCCTCGCCTACATCGAGAACGTGCTGCCTGCCCTCGGCGAACTCGGCGTGACCCAGCTGTCGGTGGCGGAGCTGATCACTGTCGTGCCGGTGCGCGGTACTGACGCCGAGGCAACGGCCGCCATCAAGGGCGATGCCCGGATGGCCGTGGTGCTCGCCAACGCGTTGTGGGAGCAGCTTGCCGAGCCCGCCGAGGCCATCATGCTGGCCCGCGGTTCGCGCCGGTGGCGGGTTCCCGCTGCCGAGATCGCGGAACTGGCGCGGGAACTGCGGCAGCGTGGAGTGCGCTACGGCACCGGCCGGCAGATGCTGTCGCACCGGATCGCGCACGTGATCTTGACCAGGATGGAAGCTGCAGGCGAGACGTGCGACGACAGGACGCACGAGTCGGTGCGGCGGACCAGGCAGGTGCAGACGGCAGTCGACCAGGTGTGGCCGAAGGCAGATCCGGTTCGGCTGGTGTTCCGGCTGCTGTCAGATCGTGACCTGCTCGGCCGGGCCGCGGCGGGCATCCTGACGCCCGCCGAGCAGACTGCCATCGGCTGGCCGGCCCCGCCGCGCGGCCCAGGCTCGGCCCGCTGGAGCAGCGCCGACGCGGTGCTCATCGACGAGGCAGCCGACCTGTTCGAGCGAACGCCCAGCCTGGCGCACATTGTCGTCGACGAGGCGCAGGATCTGTCGCCGATGCAGTGCCGGGCTATCGGGCGGCGCTGCGTCACCGGCTCGGCCACCGTACTCGGCGATATCGCGCAGGGCACGACCGCGTGGGCGACAAGCAGCTGGCAGCAGCTGCTGAGCCACCTGGGCAAGCCCGATGCCGACCTGCGGGTGCTCGACACCGGCTACCGCGTACCGCGGCAGATCCTCGACTTCGCCAGCAGGCTGTTGCCGCACATCGCGCCCGAGCTCAGCCCGGCATCCTCGGTGCGGCAAGATCCGGGCGCGCTGGTCGTCAGGCAACTGGCTGCCGGTGACACAGCCCGCGCGCTCGCGGCTGCCTGCGCTGACGCCTTGCGCCTGGCCGGGTCTGCGGCCGTCATCGCCGCCGACGACCAGATCCCGGCGCATCGAGCGATCCTCGCCGCGGCCGGGCTGCCGCACGCCGTGCTCGAGGGCGCCGCGACCGGCGACGCCATCGCGCTTGTACCGGTGACCCTCGCCAAGGGCCTGGAATTCGACCAGGTCATCGTGGTTGAGCCGGCCCAGATTGCCGATGCCGAGGCGCGCGGCCTGCACCGGCTGTACGTCGCCCTGACCCGCGCTGTGTCCCGGCTGACCGTGCTGCACGCGGAGCCGCTGCCCGCGCCGCTGCGGTAGCGCCCGTTACATCTCCTTCAGCACCGAGGTCATCAGCGCGACCGAATCCTCAAACGACAGCGCGGTCGCGCGCAGGTGATTGAAGAACACGTTGTACCTGTCCACCTGGTCCACGTCCTCGACCCAGAGCGCGCTGGTGAGGTCCTCCAGGTAGACGACGTCGGGATCGATCCGCTCGGGAAACACCAGGATGACGAACGGCCTGCCCATAGCCGGATGCGCCCCGCCGCCGAATGGGATGATCTGCAAGCGACACGTTCGGCGCCGCGGACAGCTCACGCAGCCGCTCCAACTGGACCCGCATCACCTCAGGCCCGCCGACCTGACGGCGCAGCGCCGCCTCGTCCAGCACGGCCCATATCTTCGGCAGGTTGGCGTTGGTCACCTGCTGTCGTTCCATCCGCAGCGCGACCAGCCGCTCAACCTCGGTGCGCGCGCCGCTGACCATGCCGGCCGCGAGGACGGCGCGGGCGTAATCCTCGGTCTGCAGCAGGCTCGGGAATCAAATTGACCTCGTAGATCCTGATCTCCGAGGCGGCACTTTCCAGCCCGAGCAAGGTAGCCAGATGTGGCTGCACGCTATCGCCGTAGGCGTGCCACCAGCCTTTCTGCCGGGATTCCCTGGCGAGCTGGACGAGGGCTTCGCGCTGGTCCTCCGGCACGCCGTAGATCTCCAGCATGTCCCGGACATCACGCGGCGACACCGACACCCGGCCGGTCTCGACCCGGCTGATTTTGGACGCCGAGCACTCCAGTTGCTCGGCGACCTCTTCGCAGGTCAGCTTGGCGGCCTCACGAAGACGCCGCAATTCCTGGGCGAGCCGACGCCGCCGGACTGTCGGGCTCTGCGCGCTAGCCACATCCACCTCCCGCGGCGGCCTGAGTGGTCTCGATTACCTGGGCGGTGCACTTCAGTGTGGCCGGGCAGTTGGCCATCCGTCCAGTTCGGCCAGGTACCTCCCGGCAGGAAGTCAGTATCGCGCTCCGGTAGGAACTCGAGTGCCAATTTCGCTATGCATGTTGCACGCTGCAGGCCTGGCGATGCATTCTTACAGCAAAGTCATTACTCTATGCTGTGCATCAGCTACCAGAGGTGACGGCATGGCGATAGAAGCACAGCACACGACGGGGCTGGCCAGGCTCGAAGGTCTTGCCGAAGTGCTGGCCAATCACGGACTTGCGGGCGCGGCTTGATCGCGCCGCCCGGCCGCGTTCCCAGCCTGCATGTAGTGAACCCGTCGGCGTCGGCGCTGGCCGAGGATGTCTACGCGGGCCGCGGGCAGGATGGGCTGTGGTGGTTCTGGTGGTCCTGGGCCGAGCGGATCGCCGGGGGCGAGGACCTCGAGGGCGCGGCGAGCCTGATCGAGCGGGTGCTGGCTACCACCAGCTCCGCGACGCGTGACCCGGCCACGGCGAGGTAACGCGGCCGCTGCGGGCCGGGCCGGACTATCGATCGCTAACCCGTCAGGCTGGTTGCGGGCAAGCCGGGGAAGGCCACAGTCGAACCGCGCCACGACTGCGCCCGCAACGCGGCTGCGCGCACCGTGACGTGCGCCGAAATCGCGAAGCGCCGCGTCAGGCAGGGCCACAAGGCCCAGGTAGGCTCGCGCCACAGCATCCTCCAGGGTGGCGGCAAGCGCCGCTGCCGCCGCCGCGGAGCGCACCGGCGCCGGCAGTTGGTAGCCGACGGCTGAGGGCACCGGCTGCCCGCCGCGTGCGGTAATCATCGAAGTCAGCTGGTCCCGGCCGCGCTGGTGCGCGACCCAGTCGTCGGTCGCGGTGATCCAGCGCTGGCCGGACAGGTGCGCGCCGACGATGCCGTAGCCAAAGCTCGCCGCCTGCTCAGCGGCCAGCGCCGCCTGCAGCGCGGCCAGTGCGGCGTTCCGCCCGGCCGAGCTGGCCTGTCCGCCGGTCACCGGCCCCGCCTTGCTGCCCGCAGGTAAGGAGCACTTGCCGCGCGCAGGTAAGGGACATGTGTCGCCTCGGAGGCGGCGATGCTGGCGAACAGCTGGGCCAGCGAAGCCGGTACCTGCGCCACCTGGCTGATGAGGGTGTCCGACGCGCCCTGCTCGGCAGCTTCGAGTGCGGTAAGGATCGCGGCAGGCCCGCCCGGCACGGCGTGGCTGGCCGGCGCGGCCGGCGGCTTGGCGGCGGGCTCGACCAGCCGGGCCCTGAGCTGGGTCAGGTGCTGGCGATGCTCGGCGAGTACTGACTGGAGAGCGCGGGCCAGCGCGGCCTGGCCGGCCGTACCGTCAGCCTGGCCCGGTCAGCTGCCTGCTAGCCGTGAGGTACCTGGCCACCATCAGCTGCTCGGCTGAGATCGCGTCGCGCAGCAGCACGATGTCGCGCGGCGGTGCAGGCGGCGTGCCCAGCGACTGCACGCCCTTGCACGCAGTCAGCAGGACCGGCAGCGTGGCAGCGGACGCGGCGAGCAAGGCGCGCCGGGTCGGCCCTTGTACTCCGGTCGCGCCGGTCACCCCGTCTCCGCAGGCAACTGCAGTCTCCTTCAGGTCGTCGCAAATCATGCCACGGACGGTAGCCAGCTGAGCTCAGGCCGGCCAGGCCACGAACTAGTGTGCCGCGACCCGGCTAGGCTAGACGACGGATAGCGCGCACAACAGCACAGGTCGCGGGCGAGGAGGTCGTCAATGAACGGTAGCTCCCGTCACGGTTCGCACCCGGAAACCAAGGGCCGCCAGACCAGGTCGCCCAGCCGGGGCGCCGGGCCGCGTCCCGCGTCGCCCGGCCCGCTGCCCGACTCCGACCGGCTGGTCCGGCTCCTGGAGCCGGTGATTTCCGCGATGAACATGGACCTGGAGAGCCTCAAGGTCAGTGCGGCCTGCCGCCGCCGTCTGCTCCGGGTTGTGGTCGACGCCGACGGCGGCGTGAGCCTCGATGACATCGCGCTGGCCAGCCGTGAGCTGTCCACCAGGCTCGATAACGCGACCGAGATGGGCGAGCAGCCCTACACACTCGAGGTCAGCTCGCCTGGCGTGGACCGGCCGCTGACGGAGCCGCGGCACTGGCGGCGTGCCGTCGGGCGGCTCGTCGTCGCGCCGCTGGCCGCGCCGGATGGCGACGCTGAGGCTGTGGTGGCGGCCGGGCGGATCACCGGCTGCAGCGAGCATGGCGTGACCCTGGAGCACCTGGGCGAGAGCCGCGAGTACGCCTACGCCCAGCTCGGGCCGGGCAAGATCCAGGTCGAGTTCGGCCATGTCGACACCGGTGACGGCGACGACCTGGCCGACGATGCGCTAGGCGAGGAGGACTAGGTGGACATTGACCTGAGCGTCCTGAGGAGCCTGGAGGCGGAAAAGGACATCTCGCTCGACCTGGCTATCAAGGCCATCGAGGATGCCCTGCTCGTTGCGTATCACAAGACAGACGGCGCGGCCGCGACCGCGCGAGTTGAAGTCAACAGGACCAGCGGGCACGTCACCGTCTGGGCGCAGGAGCCCGCCGCCGCGGACGGCGAGCCTGGCCGGGACTACGACGACACCCCTGAGGGTTTCGGCCGCATCGCCGCCACGACGGCCCGGCAGGTCATCCTGCAGCGGCTGCGGGACGCCGAGGACGAGCTGACCTTCGGCGAGTACGCCGGCCGGGAAGGCGACGTGGTGGCAGGGGTGATCCAGCAGGGCAGGGACCCGAGGGCCGTGCTGGTTGATCTCGGCAAGTTCGAAGCGATCCTGCCGCCGACCGAGCAGGTGCCAGGCGAACGGTACGTGCACGGCGAGCGGCTGCGGTGCTACGTGCTGCTGGTGCGCAAGGGTTACCGCGGACCGTCGGTCACGCTGTCCAGAACGCATCCGAACCTGGTCAAGAAGCTGTTCGCGATGGAGGTGCCGGAGATCGCCTCGGGCGCCGTCGAGATCGCGGCGATCGCCCGCGAGGCCGGTCACCGCAGCAAGATCGCGGTGATCTCGCACCAGCAGGGCGTCAACGCCAAGGGCGCGTGCATCGGGCCGATGGGCAGCAGGGTCAGGAACGTGATGACCGAGTTGCACGGCGAGAAGATCGACATCGTGGACTATTCACCCGATCCGGCAGAATTCGTAGCGCATGCGCTCTCGCCTGCCAGGGTCACCAAGGTGCACGTTATCGATCTGCAGGCCAGGGTGGCCCAGGTGATCGTGCCGGACTACCAGCTGTCGCTGGCGATCGGCAAGGAAGGCCAGAATGCCAGGCTTGCCGCCCGGCTGACCGGCTGGCGATCGATATCAGGTCCGATACCGCCGAGGCGCCGGCCGCAGCGCCGCCAGAGCCCGCTGACGAGCCGGGAATCGGCGCCAGGTGCCGCCGACGCGCAGGCCCTGTAAGCTGGACGGCAGACCGGTCGCGCCGATCCGGACCTGCGTGGGTTGCGGAGCGCGCGCGGCCAGGCCCGACTTGATCCGCGTGGTGGCGGCGGGAGACGAAATAGTTCCCGATGCTCGCCATGCGGCTGCCCGGCCGAGGTGCATACCTGCACCCGAGCCTGGCATGCTTGGAACGAGCCCAGCGCCGCAAGGCATTTCCGCGGGCTCTGCGTCTGCCGGCCGCGTTGTCGGCCGATAAGGTCGCGGAATACCTAGCCGGCCGGTAGCGGTGAGCTAGGTCTTAACGAAAGAAGGCTGACTTGCGATGAGCGCCCGATGAGCATGCGGCGATGAACAGCAGAAGCTGACGCCGGACGGAGCACGCCCTGCCCCGGACGGCTGACAGGCCCGGTATCTCCGGGCCGAGTAGAGGGAGCGCAGTGGCGAAGGTCCGGGTATACGAACTCGCGAAAGAGTTCGGGGTTGAGAGCAAGGCCGTGATGGCCAAGCTCCAGGAGATGGGTGAGTTTGTTCGGTCGGCGTCCTCGACAATCGAGGCGCCAGTAGTCCGAAGGCTCAAGGAAGCGTTCGCCGGCCAGCAGCCGGCAAGCACAACGGGAACGGCGCGGCGCCGAAAGCTGCGCCTGCCGCGGCCAGGCGGCCGGAGCGGGCAGCGGTGCAGCAAGCCGCCGTCGCGCCGGTGTCAGAGCCGGCCCCGAGCATCGAGTCGCTGACCGAGCGGGCACCGGCCGCCGAGCGGCAAGGTCCGGCGATCACTGTGCCGTTCCCTGCCGATCAGAGCGTTGGTCCGCAGGTCCCGCCGGCCGAGACGCTGCCGACACGCAGCGAGCCCGCGGCGACCGAGCCGGCCACTGAGTCCGGCGACCCCACGCGTTCGGCGGCACCGCGCCCGGCCGCGGCCGGCCCGCGTCCGACGGCGCCGTCATCGCCTGGCCAGCGGCAGGCTCCCCGGCCTGGACCGCGGCCGGGCAACAACCCGTTCAGTTCCACCGCGACCGGTATGGGCGCCACGCCGCGCGTGGCCCCGCCTGGCAGCCCGGCCGCGCCCGGCGCGGCCGCGCCGGGCGGCACTACCGCGCCCGGCGGCCCGCGCCCGGCGGGCCCGCGTCCCGGTGGCGCGCCGCGGCCGGGCGAGCCCTGGTGACCAGGCCAGGCCAGGCGGTCCGCGCCCTGGCGGCCCGCGGCCAAGCCCCAGCAGCATGCCGCCCCGCCCGGTCGGCGGTCGCGGTTTCGGCACCGGCGGCCCCGGTGGCGGTCCTGGCGGACCGCGCGGCGGCGGTTACGGCGGATCAGGTACCGGCGGCCCGCGTCCAGGCGGCGGCGGCGGCGGTCGTGGCGGTCCTGGCGGCGGTCCAGGCGGTCCGCGCGGTGGCGGCGGTCCTGGTGGCGGTGGCGGCGGCGCCCGGCCAGGAATGGCCCCGGCTCGGCCGGGTCCTGGCGGTCGTGGTCGCAGCGGCACCGCTGGCGCGTTCGGACGGCCGGGCGGCAAGCCGTCCCGCGGCCGGAAGTCGAAGAAGCAGCGGCGCCAGGAGTTCGACAACATGCAGGCCCCGGCGATCGGCGGCGTGTCGATCCCGCGCGGCAACGGCCAGGTCATCCGGCTTTCCCGCGGTGCCTCGCTGAGCGACTTCGCGGACAAGATCGGCGTCAACCCGGCGTCTTTGGTGCAGGTGCTGTTCCACCTCGGTGAGATGGTCACCGCGACTCAGTCTGTCAACGATGAGACGCTGCAGCTGCTCGGTGCCGAGCTCAGCTACAACGTCCAGGTGGTCTCCCCGGAGGAAGAGGACAGGGAGCTGCTCGAGGCGTTCGACATCGAGTTCGGTGAGGACGAGGGCGACGACACCGACCTGGTAGCGCGACCGCCAGTGGTGACCGTGATGGGTCACGTCGACCACGGCAAGACCAAGCTGCTGGACGCGATCAGGCATACCAACCTGGTGGCGAAGGAAGCGGGCGGCATCACCCAGCACATTGGTGCCTACCAGGTCGACACGGTGGTGGACGGTCACGACCGCAAGATCACCTTCATCGACACCCCCGGTCACGAGGCGTTCACCGCGATGCGTGCTCGCGGCGCCGAGACCACCGACCTGGTGATCCTGGTGGTCGCGGCAGACGACGGCGTGAAGCCGCAGACCACTGAGGCGCTGAACCACGCGCAGGCGGCCGGCGTGCCGATCGTCGTGGCGGTCAACAAGGTCGACAAGGAGGGCGCCGACCCGCAGCGGGTCAGGAGCCAGCTGACCGAGTACGGTCTGGTGGCCGAGGAGTTCGGCGGCCAGTCGCTGTTCGTAGACGTATCCGCGCGCAACGCCACGGGCATCGAGGCGCTGCTCGAGGCGGTGATCCTGACCGCCGATGCCGAGCTCGACCTGCGGGCGAACCCGAAGCAGCAGGCACAGGGCGTGGCGATCGAGGCGCACCTGGACAAGGGCCGCGGCCCGGTCGCTACCGTGCTGGTGCAGCGCGGCACGCTGAAGGTGGGCGACTCGATCGTCTGCGGCGAGGCGTTCGGCCGGGTCAGGGCCATGCTGGACGAGAACGGCGACCAGGTGCCCGACGCACCGCCGTCCCGTCCGGTCCAGGTGCTCGGCCTGACCGCGGTCCCAGGCGCCGGCGACAGCTTCCTGGTCGTCGACGACGACCGGGTGGCCAGGCAGATTGCCGAACGGCGCGAGGCCAGGGAACGCAGCGCGATGTTCGCCCAGCGGCGGCCGCGGGTCACGCTGGAGGACCTGGAGTCGGCGCTGAAGTCCGGCGAGCGCGAGGAACTGCTGCTCATCATCAAGGGCGACGTTTCCGGCTCGGTGGAAGCGCTCGAAGACGCGCTGCTGCAGCTTGACGTCGGCGAGGAAGTGCTGCTGCGCGTCATCGGCCGCGGCGTCGGCGCCATCACCCAGGACGACGTCAACCTGGCCATCGCCTCGGACGCGGTGATCATCGGCTTCAACGTCAGGCCGGCCGGCCGGGCTGGCGAGCTGGCTCAGCGCGAAGGCGTCGACATCCGCTACTACTCGGTCATCTACCAGGCGATCGAGGAAGTTGAGGCCGCGCTCAAGGGCATGCTCAAGCCGATCTTCGAGGAGGCCCAGCTCGGTACCGCCGAGGTGCGCGAGGTCTTCCGGGTCCCGCGGATCGGCAACGTGGCGGGCTGCATCGTCCGATCAGGGACGATCACCCGCAACAGCAAGGCCCGCCTGGTGCGCGACGGCGTCGTCGTCTCGGAGAACCTCAGTGTCGAGTCACTGCGCCGGTTCAAGGATGACGCGACCGAGGTCAGGGAAGGCTTCGAGTGCGGCATCGGCGTCGGCTACAACGACGTCAAGGTAGGCGATGTGATCGAGACGTTCGAGATGCGGGAGAAGCCGCGGACCTGAGCATCGGGCGGTAGGTAGCACGGCGGTGTATGTAGGGGCGCTGACCCTGGACGTCATGCTCGGTGACGTCAGGTCGCTGAAACAGAAGCGTTCAGTGGTCAGGCCGCTCATCGCCGAGGTGCACCGCCGGTTTCCCGGCATAGCCGTCGGTGAGACCGGTCATCTCGATCTGCACCGGCGGGCCGAGATCGGTGTTGCCGTGGTCAGCTCGAACGCGGCGAACGTCAGTCAGGTGATGGACGCATGCGAGCGCTTCGTCGCGGAGCGCCCTGAGATCGAGCTGCTGGCCGCCAGGCAGCGGCTGATAACCGACGAGGGAGAGTAGTGCGGTGAATCAGGTCAGGGCGCGGAAGCTCAGTGACCGGATAGCCCAGATCGTCGCGGAGATGCTGGAGCGGCGGATCAAAGACCCGCGGCTCGGCTTCATCACCGTGACCGAGGCCAGGGTCACCGGCGACCTGCGCGAGGCGACGGTTTTCTACACCGTCTACGGCTCCGATGACGAAGTGGCTGGCACCGCGGCAGCCCTGGCCAGTGCCACCGGCCTGATCAGGTCCGAGGTGGGCAAGCAGACCGGGCTGAAGCACACGCCGTCGATCAGCTTCAGCCGGGACACGGTGCCGGACACCGCGCGGACTATCGAGGACCTGGTCGCCCGGGCCAGGCAGGCGGACGCCGAGGTCGCCGCTGCGCGCGTCGGCGCCGTCCCGGCGGGCGACGCCGATCCGTACCGCAGCGACGATGAGCTCGACGACGAGGAGAACGACGACGTCGAGGAGGATGACGACGTCGATGCCGACGAGCAGTGAGGCCGAGTGGGCCAGCGCGGTCAAGCTCGTCGACGGTGCCGCGCGCGTATGCCTGACCTGCCACGTCCGGCCGGACGCGGATGCGCTCGGCTCGATGCTCGCCGTCGCCTGGGCGTTGCGGTCACGCGAGATCGAGGTCATCGCGTCCTTCGGTGACGAGCCGTTCGAGGTGCCGGCCATCCTGCGCTTCCTGCCTGGCCTGGAGTTGCTGACAGCGCCTGACAGTTACCCGGCGGCGCCGCAGCTGATGATTACCTTCGACGCATCGAGCATTGACAGATTCGGCACCCTGGCCGGCCGGGCTGCCGTGGCGGCCGAGCTGATCGTGCTCGACCATCACGCCAGCAATACCGGCTTCGGCACTGTCCGGCTGGTCGACCCGGCGGCGGCCGCGACCGCGGTGCTGGCCGCCGAGCTGATCGGCAGGCTGGGCGTCCCGCTCACCAAGGACATCGCGATGTGCCTCTACGCGGGCCTGGTCACCGACACTGGCTCGTTCAAGTTCTCCTCGACCACGCCTGCAGTGCACGAGCTGGCGGCCGAGCTGCTGGCTACCGGCATCGACCCTGGCGCCATCTCCCGCGAGCTCTACGACCGCGCCCCCTACAGTTACCTAGGCCTGCTCGCCGCTGCCCTCCGCCGCGCCACTCTCGACCGTGATGCGGCTGGCGGCCTCGGCCTGGTCTGGACCTCAGTGACCAGAGCCGACCGCGCCGCCGCCGGCCTGCCGCTCGACGCCGCGGAGTCTGTCATCGACGTCATCAGGCGCACCGACGAGGCCGAGGTCGCCGTGGTCCTCAAAGAAGATGACGCTGGCAGGTGGCAAGTCTCGACAAGATCGAAATCGCTGGTTGACGTTGGCGCCGTTTGCACTGCGCTAGGCGGAGGCGGTCACGCCCGTGCGGCCGGGTTCTCCTTCGCAGGCCGCGCGGGTGCGACGGCCGCCGCTGACGGCTTGACTGCTGCTGCCGGAACTACCGTCACCGCGCAGGACGTGATCACCGCCCTGCGAGCGGTGCTGGACCGCGCATGACCGCAGCGAGCGGGCTGGTCATCGTCGACAAGCCAGCGGGCTGGACGTCTCACGATGTCGTAGCCAGGATCCGGAAGCTGGCGGGCACCAGGAAGGTCGGGCACGCCGGCACTCTCGATCCGATGGCGACTGGCGTCCTAGTCGTCGGCATCGAGAAGGCAACCAGGCTGCTCGGCTATCTCGCGCTGACGCAGAAGGAGTACACCGCGACGATCCGGCTTGGCCAGACGACCGACTCTGACGATGCGGACGGAGCCCTGCTGCACCACGTTCCCGTGCAGGGTATTGGTCTTGACCTGCTGCGGCCGGCCATCAGGGCGCTGACCGGCGAGATCAGCCAGGTCCCGCCGGGGATCAGTGCCATCAAGGTCAGCGGCCAGCGCGCCTACAAGCTGGCCCGCGCGGGCGAGGCGCCGGTCCTGACGGCGCGGACGGTGACGGTGAGCGAGTTCACAGCGGACGCGGTCAGGCCGGCCGGTGACCTGCTGGATGTCGACGTGCGGGTGACCTGCTCCAGCGGCACTTACATCCGCGCGCTGGCCCGCGATCTCGGTGCCGCCCTCGGCGTCGGCGGGCACCTGACCGCGCTGCGCAGGACCAGGGTCGGCCCGTACCTGGACAGCGAGGCGCGCACGCTGGCGCAGCTCGCCGAAGGCCTCGAGGTGACCAGCCTCGCCGACGCGGCGGCGGCGGCGTTTCCACGGCGCGAGCTGACCGCGGCGGAGGCTCGGTCGCTGGTGCACGGCGCCCGGCTGGCGCCGACCGAGACCGGCGAGCAGCCAGTGGCCGCATTCGGGCCCGACGGCTCGCTGATCGCGTTGCTGACCGACGAGGCAGGCCAGGCGCGCTCGCTGGCGGTGTTCGCTGCCGACCTCGCCCCCGGCCCCGCGGGCGGGTGCTGACGTGATCGATGGCCAGCCGGCGTGGCAGGCTGGTCGCATGCAGCGCTGGCACGGCCCGCTCGAGGTGCCCGAGGACTTCGGCCCGTCCGTCGTCACTATCGGCGTGTTCGACGGCGTGCACCGAGGTCACCAGCGCATCGTCGGCCGGGCCGCGGAAGCTGCCCGTGAGCTAGGCCTGCCGGTCGTCGTCGTCACCTTCGATCCGCATCCTGACGAGGTGGTCAGGCCCGGGTCGCACCCGCCGTTCCTGTGCACGGCCAGGCGAAGGGCGGAGTTGCTGGCCGGACTGGGTGTCGCGGCGGTCTGCGTGATCGCCTTCACCCTGGAGTTTTCCAAGCTCGGGCCCGACGAGTTCGTCAGGACAGTGCTGGCGGACCGGCTGCGCGCCCGACTGGTGGTAGTCGGGGAGAACTTCAGGTTCGGCCATAAGGCCGCAGGTGACGTCGCGCTGCTGGCCGAGCTAGGGGAGAAGTACGACTTCGCCGCCGAGGGCGTGCCGTTGCTGGCCGAGCACGGCGTCACTATCTCCTCGACCGGGATCCGGGCGATGCTGGCCGCAGGCGATGTTGCTGGCGCCGCGCATGATCTCGGGCGGCCGCACCGGGTCGAGGGGATCGTGGTCCGCGGGCATCAGCGCGGCCGGGCGCTCGGGTTCCCGACCGCCAACCTCGAGTCACCGCCGCACACCGCGATTCCCGCCGACGGCGTCTACGCGGGCTGGCTGGTCCGGCTGGACTCCGACGGCAGCGAGCTTGACCGCTGGCCCGCCGCGATCTCGGTCGGCACCAACCCGACCTTCGACGGCAGAGAGCGGACGGTCGAGGCATACGCGCTTGACCGCGATGACCTGGATTTGTACGGGGCGCACGTCGGAGCCGACTTCGTCGCGAGGCTGCGCGCGACGCTGAGGTTCGGCTCGGTGGACGAGCTGATCGCGCAGATGCACGTCGATGTGGACGACGCGCGGCGGCTGCTCACCGCCAGCTAGGTGTTCTGTCCTGACAGGTTGGTGACGCGGCTGGCGGGCGGGCGGCCGCCGAGTGCGGTGTGTCCGCGGTGATTGTTGTAGGTGCGGGGCCAGTCTGGCAAGGCGTTGCGGCGGGCGGTTTCGGTGGCGTAGGGCTCGGCGCAGGCCCATTCGCCGGCGAGGGTGCGGTGGTAGCGCTCGATTTTGCCGTTGGTCTGGGGCCGGCAGGGCCGGGTGCGCTTGCGGGTGATGCCGAGCTGGGCGCAGGCGGCGGCCCACGGCAGTGAGCGGTAGCACGCGCCGTTGCCGGAGAGGATCCGCTCGATGGTGATGCCGTGGCTGGCGAACCGGGCGTGCGCGCGGTGCAGGAACGCGGTGGCGGTGTCTTTGCGCTCGTCGGCCAGGATCTCGGTGCAGACGAGGCGGGAGTGGTCGTCCAGGGCGGAATGCAGGTAGCTGTAGCCCAGGACCGGGTGGTTGTTCTTGCGCACGCTGGTCGTGGCCAGCTTGTTCTTCAGGCCCTGCTGACGCCCGGCGGTGCGGTGGCCGCCGCCGTCGGGGATGTTGCCGAGTTTCTTCACGTCGACGTGGATCAGCTCGCCGGGCCGGTCCCGCTCGCAGCGGCGGACCGGGACCTTGGCGGCCCGGTCCGGGTGCGCGAGCCGGTGGCAGTGGTAGCGGCGCAGTCGCCCGGTCTCGGTCAGCGGGGCATTACGGCGGGACATGAGGGCCTTCCGGTCAAGGTGCAGATGTGGTAATCCACGCCGAACCCGGAAGGCCCTCCCTACTTCAAGATCATCCGTATCGTGTCGTGTCACTAACGTCCCTGGTCAGTACACCTAGGCGTCGCCGCGTTGCCGTCACCAGGCGAAGGGCGGGGTCTGGAGACTCAGTGACGCCTGGAAGGTCCAGGCAAGCCGTACCCGCACGGCTTTGCCCCCTGTTATCGCCAGCTGCCGGCTGCCGCATTGGGTGAGCAGGTCGCGGCCGTTCGCGCTAGCCCACAGGACGCCGCAAAAGCCAGGCCCGTTTGCCGCCGCTGCAGGTCCGAGCGGGATCCTGGCCACGAGGCGGCCGGAGAACGCGTCGAACTCCAGCAGGTCGGCGGAGCCGCCGCCGGTCGTCGAGGCCCGGCCGGCTTGGCCGTTGACCGTGGCCATCGTGACCGACCCGTCCTGACTCAGCGTTCCCGGCGTGCCGCGCCGTGCGCCGCCAGAACGCGAGTCGGCCAGCAGTGACGACCGGGCAGGGAAGGCGGCAGTGGTATCCATGAGCCGCAGGTCGCTGAGGATGCGACTGGCGGTGAAGCTCGTCGGCCAGTCCACCACCAGCGTGTTCCCGGTGCCGAGGAACTGCGGCGCGCTGAGGTTGGCCGCCTGTGCTTGCCAGCTGCCGATCAGCGTTCCCGTCTGCAGGTTGTAGACCTGCATGGTGCCCAGCCCGGCATTGCTGCCGCCTGGCGTGCTGAAGGCAACCGCGAGCCGGGTGCCGGCCGCATTGACCGCCATCGAGCTGATCTGCGACCCGTCGGGCAGAGCGGCGCCAGGCAGGACCGGGACCAGGCGCTGGGTCCCGATCCGCAACTCGGCAAAAGCGAGCTGTCCGCTGGCCGACGCCTGCGCCAGTACGAACAGCCGGTCGCCAGGTGTCGCGGTCACGGCGAGAAACTGGCCACCACCCGGCTGCAGCACCTCGAGCACCGCGCCGGTTGCCGCGTTACGCAGCACGGCCGGGCCGTCGCCGGTGCTCACGACCACATACGGCTGGCCGGGCGGGGCCGGGAAGCTGCCTGAGCCCCACACCGCTGGCCAGGACGGCGCCGGCGTGCTGGTCACGCTGGCCGCGATGAGTCCCGCCAGCAAGCCGGTGACCGCAAGGAAGCAAGCGGCGAGGCCGGCCAGGCCCGCGTTCCGGCGCCGAGCCTGGCTGCGGAGCCTGGCAAAGTCCGGGGCCGGGATTGCGCGCAGCGGCGCCGCCCACTGGTCGAACTTCTCGCGTAGCTCGGTGTCGTTCACTTGCCCACCGCCTCCGGGTGCTGGGTCAGTCGTTCTTCGAGGTGCCGTCTGGCGACCGCCAGCCGGGTCTTGACAGTGCCGGCCGGCAGGCCGCGCTCGCGTGCGATCGTGTCCACCGGAAGGTCCGCCAGGTAATGCAGGACGAGCACCTCGCGCTCACGCATCGGCAGGTCCAGCAGCGCGGCGCCTAGGGGCGTGTATTTCAGGTCATCCTCTGGCTCCGGCCCGGTCCGGCTGATGCATCCTCGCCAGTCGGGCGACCGTCGCCATCCGCCTGCGCTGCCGCCGGCCCGCGTCGATCGACGATCCGCAGCGCGACCCTCCGTACCCAGGCGTCTGGCAGGTCGTAGCCGCGCAGCCGGGACCAGCGGGCCAGCGCGCGGGCGTAGGCCTCCTGGGCGATGTCCTCTGCCTCCTGGCGAGTGCCGACGATCCCTGCCACCATGGCTACCGTCCGGCCGTAACTGGCCTGGTAGAACTCACGGAACTCGTCGGCTGAACTCATGCTGCGACTCCCTCTGCATGACCTCGTCGGCAACACCCGCAGCTATACACGCCGGACGGTCAGGGCCGCTTGCTGTACTAGTTACAGTTGGGTAACGGAATGGGCAACGGCGGCCCGCCGCCCGATGTGCGCCTGCGCCGGCGGCCCGTGGTACCGTTGAGCATTGGCTGGATCAACTGGCCAGGTTAGCTGCGCCCTCAGGTGGCTGACCACCGGGCGCATCGCGCTGCTGCTGCGATGTCCGCCCTAACCGCCCTGGCAAGGCTCTCCTGAGTCCTGGCCTGGGCAGAATAAAAATACCGACGAAAGTAGCAAAAAAGGGAGCAACGTGCCGCTCAACACTACGGTGAAGAACGAGATCATCGCCGGGCACGCGACTAATGAGGGTGACACCGGATCGCCGGAAGTCCAGGTCGCATTGCTGACTCGGCGGATCGCCGACCTGACCGAGCACCTGAAGGTGCATAAGCACGATCACCACAGCCGTCGCGGGCTACTGCTGCTCGTGGGCCGCCGCAGGCGGCTGCTGCAGTATCTCGCCCGCAAGGACATCAGCAGGTACCGCGCACTGATCGAAAGGCTCGGTCTGCGCCGGTAGCTCGGCCGAGCGGGGCGGCGTGGCGCCGTCCCGCTGCTGGAACAACTAGATAACGTAGACGTAGAAACGTCCCGCGGCTCCGGCCAGGAGCGCTAGCAGCGCCCAACGGGCCGGTCCTCGGTAGTGGTTCTCGGGTCATGGCATCCCGCCAAGCAGCGGGCAGTCAGGGCCGAGGGCTTCGATCGAAGACCGGCCGGCAGCCGAAGAACCCGGCGATAGGCTGAGGCCCCTTACTGCGGGCAGCTCAGCCGGCCGGCCATGGCGCTCCGAATTATGCGGCGGACAGCGCGCGGGACCTCAGTCAAGGAGGTCACCCGTGGAGGGTGTCTACACCGCCGAAGTCACCATTGACAACGGCTCATTTGGCGTGCACAAGCTCCGGTTCGAGACCGGTCGGCTCGCCAAGCTAGCGGGCGGCTCAGCCGTCGTCTACCTGGACGACGACACCATGGTGCTGTCCACTACAACCGCGGGCAAGAGCCCGCGCGAAGGCTACGACTTCTTCCCGCTCACGGTCGACGTGGAAGAGCGGATGTACGCGGCTGGCCGGATCCCCGGCTCGTTCTTCCGCCGCGAGGGCAGGCCGTCCGAGGACGCGATCTTGACCTGCCGGCTGATCGACCGGCCGCTGCGGCCGTCGTTCGTTAAGGGCCTGCGCAACGAGGTCCAGGTCGTCGAGACGATCATGTCGCTGAACCCTGATCACCTGTATGACGTGGTCGCCATCAACGCAGCGTCGATGTCGACGATGCTCGCAGGGCTGCCGTTCTCCGGCCCGATCGGCGGCGTTCGCGTCGCCCTGATCAAGGGTCAGTGGGTCGGCTTCCCGACGCACTCGCAGCTGGCGGATGCCACCTTCGACATGGTCGTGGCTGGCCGGCTCCTCGAGGACGGCGACGTCGCGATCATGATGGTCGAGGCCGAGTCGACGACGAGCACGCTGAAGCTGATCGCTGATTCCGGTAGCGGCGCGGTGGCGCCGACCGAGGAGACGGTGGCTGCCGGGCTCGATGCGTCCAAGCCGTTCATCAGGGCGCTCTGCGAGGGCCAGCTGGAGATCGCCAGGAACGCGGCGAAGGAGACGGCCGAGTTCCCGACGTTTGCCGACTACGGCGACGACGTGTTCGCCGCGCTGGAGGCCGAGGTCGGCGCCGACCTGGCGCAGGCCCTGACCATCGCCGGCAAGACCGAGCGCGGCAACGAGACAGACCGGATCAAGGCGCTAGCTGCCGAGAAGCTCGCTGCCCAGTTCGAGGGGCGCGAGAAGGAGATCAGCGAGGCATTCAGGTCGCTGAACAAGAAGCTGGTCAGGCAGCGCATCATCCGCGACGGCATGCGCATCGACGGACGCGGCCTGGCCGACATCCGGCAGCTGTCCGCTGAGGCTGGCGTGGTGCCGCGGGTGCACGGCTCGGCCCTGTTCGAGCGCGGCGAGACGCAGGTGCTCGGCGTCACCACGCTGAACATGCTCCGGATGGAGCAGATGATCGACACGCTGAACCCTGAGCGCACCAAGCGCTACATGCACAACTACAACATGCCGCCGTACTCGACAGGTGAGACGGGCCGGGTGGGCTCGCCCAAGCGGCGGGAGATCGGTCACGGCGCGCTCGCCGAGCGGGCGCTGCTGCCGGTGCTGCCGGCGCGCGAGGAATTCCCCTACGCGATCCGCCAGGTCTCCGAGGCGATCGGGTCCAACGGCTCGACGTCGATGGGCTCGGTCTGCGCTTCGACGATGGCGCTGCTGGACGCGGGCGTCCCGCTGAAGGACATGGTGGCGGGCATCGCGATGGGACTGATCTACGAGGGCGGCGAGTACGTCACGCTGACCGACATCCTCGGTGCCGAGGACGCTTTCGGAGACATGGACTTCAAGGTCGCCGGCACTAAGGACATCATCACCGCACTGCAGCTGGACACCAAGCTCGACGGAATCCCGGCCTCGGTGCTTGCCGCGGCGCTGAAGCAGGCACGCGGCGCCCGGCTCACCATCCTGGACGTGATGCGCGAGGCCATCGACGCACCGGGCGAGATGAGCGTCTTCGCGCCGCGGATCATCACGGTGAAGGTCCCGGTGGACAAGATCGGCGAGGTCATCGGGCCTAAGGGCAAGATGATCAACTCGATCCAGGAGGACACGGGCGCCGACATCACGATCGAGGACGACGGCACGATCTACATCGGTGCTACCGACGGCGCCTCGGCGGAGGCCGCGCGGGCCGCGATCAACGCGATCGCCAACCCGCACATCCCCGAGGTGGGGGAGCGGTTCCTCGGCACGGTGGTGAAGACGACCACGTTCGGCGCGTTCATCTCGCTGCTGCCAGGCCGGGACGGCCTGCTGCACATCACCCAGATCCGCAAGCTGCATGGCGGCGCCCGGATCGACAACGTCGATGACGTGGTGAAGGTGGGCGACAAGATCCAGGTCGAGATCCGCGAGGTTGACGACCGGGGCAAGCTGTCGCTGGTGCCGGTCGAGGTCGTCGAGCGCGAGGCCGCAGGCGAGGACCTCGGCGGGCACGAGGAGCCGCGTGACCGCGGCGATCGCGGCGGCCGGGACCGCGACGGCCGAGGCGACCGCGGCGGCGACCGTGGCGGCGACCGTGGCGGCGATCACCACCGCAGCCGTCAGCGCAGCCGCGGCGGCGCTGCCGGTTCCACCACCGGCAACTCCTGATCGCCGACGGCACTCTTCATGACGGCTGAGGCCGGGCGACTGACCGGCAGCGACAGTGGTATCCGGCGCACTGTGCTGCCTGGCGGCCTGCGAGTGATCACCGAGTCGCTGCCGTCGGTCCGCTCTGCGGCTTTCGGTATCTGGGCGGGCGTCGGCTCGCGGGATGAGGATCCCGCGCACGCCGGCGCCACCCACTACCTGGAGCACCTGCTGTTCAAGGGCACGCCGCGGCGGACCGCGCTGGATATCTCCGCGGCGATGGACGCGGTCGGCGGCGAGCTGAACGCGTTCACTGCCAAGGAGTACACCTGTTATTACGCGCGGGTGCTGGACGCCGACCTGCCGCTGGCCATCGACGTGCTATCCGACATGGTGACAAGTTCGCTGCTCGAGCCTAAAGAAGTGGAGGCCGAGCGCGGCGTGATCCTCGAAGAGATCGCCATGAACGAGGATGACCCGTCCGACCTCGTGCACGAGGCGTTCTCCGCTCAGCTGTTCGGCGACACGCCGCTCGGCCGGCCGATCCTCGGCTCTGTCGACTCGATCAACTCGATCTCCAGGGACAGGATCGCCGAGCACTACCGGGCCAGGTACAGACCGGACAGCCTGGTGATCGCCGCGGCTGGCAATCTGGACCACGACAAGGTCGTCGAGCTGACCAAGGCGGCGTTTGGCGCGGCGCTGGCCGGGCGGGTCGACCCGGTCGGCCCGCGGCTCACCGGATCAGAGGCTGGCGCGGCGACCGGCACCGGCGTGCGGCTGGTGACCAGGCCGGTCGAACAGGCCAACGTGGTGCTCGGCTGCGCCGGACTGGCTCGCACTGATGACCGCAGGTTTGCCCTCGGGGTGCTGAACGCGGCGCTCGGCGGCGGCATGTCCTCCCGGCTGTTCCAGGAGATCAGGGAGAAGCGCGGCCTCGCCTACTCGGTCTACAGCTTCAGCTCGCAGCACGCGGAATGCGGCCAGTGGGGCGTTTATGCCGGCTGTCTGCCGGCCAAGACCGAAGAGGTTCTCTCCATCTGCCAGGAGGAGATCGCCAAGCTGATCGGCTCAGGGCTGACCGACGAGGAGCTAGAACGCGGCAAGGGCCAGCTGCGCGGTTCGATCGTGCTCGGGCTGGAGGATCCCTCGTCGCGGATGAGCAGGCTCGGCAAGTCCGAACTTGTGTATCCGCGGCTAGAGCCGGTCGAGGAGATCCTGGCGGCGATCGAGGCGGTCACGCACGACCAGGTGCGCGCGGTCGCGGCCGCTGTGCTCGGCCAGCCCAAGGCGCTGGCGGTCGTCGGGCCGTTCGACTCCGACGACGCATTCACCGCCGCGCTGGCCAGCTAACGGACTCGCGGCCTGATGCGGCCAGGCGTGACGTGCGCGCCGCCGCGATATACAGCGAAATGCAGTAACTTGCGCAGCAAGGCGTGGCGGGCGCGGCAGCGTGGTCGGCTGCTTGCCGAAATGCACAATCAGCTGCACTTGATCGATGCCCCGGTGGGCTGGCCAGGCGGGGCCGGGAACCGGCGTCGCGTGCAAGGCCCAGTAGCGCCCGGGTGAGCAATGCTGCCGAGCTGCTCGCGATTCCGGCAAGCCGCGTACTCGCCATTCTCGCTCCACGCCTGCGCCGCGTTCCCGGCGGCGAACGCGGGGTGTCCTGCCCGATATGCAGTAACTTGCTGTTCATGTCAGCAAGCCAGCCGCCGGGACCGCTGATCGGCAGTGGCCGAAGTGCCGACGTCTACGCCCTCGGGCAGGACCGGGTGCTGCGGCGCTATCGGTCGCCGATCGGCGTGGAGGCCGAAGCGAAGATCATGCTGCATCTCGACAGGGCCGGCTTCCCTGTGCCGAAGGTCTACGACGCCGACGGCCGGGACCTGGTGATGGAGCGGCTGGACGGCCGCGACATGCTCGCCGACCTCGGCAAGAGACCGTGGACGATCGGTCGGCACGGCAAGACGCTGGCCGACCTGCACAACCGGCTGCATCAGATCCAGGCGCCTTCTGACCTGCCAGAACTGCTCGGTCCCGGGGACAAGGTGCTGCATCTGGACCTGCATCCCGCCAACGTCATGCTCAGCAGCCGCGGGCCGGTCGTGATCGACTGGAGCAATGCGCATGCCGGCGCGGCCGGGGCCGACGTGGCCATGGCGTACCTGATCATGGCAACCGCGGAGACCGATCTCATCCCTGTGCTGCTGCGTCCGGTGATCGGCGGCCTGCGCGCCGCGCTGTTCCGTTATTTCCTGGCTGGCGTACGCGACGATCCGATGCCGCACATCGCCAGGGTCGCGCGCGCGCGCACCGAGGATCCTAGCTGCCGGCCGTCAGAGCGGGCCAGGCTGCTGCGGATCGCCGCGCAGGCCGAACAGCGGGCAACGTCGGGTTAGCGTCGCCGGTGCCCGGTGCCCGGTGCCCGGTGCTTAGCGCGGCGGTGGCGGCAGCTTCGCCGAGGAGTCAGCAAGCCAGGCCCTGATCTGCTCGCCGTGCTCGTTCAGCGCTGGCGGCGGGAGGTCGTAGCGTGGCGCCGTCGCCGAGAAGGTGAGCGCATTGCGGATACCGGGCACCGCGTCGTCGCCGTGCCCGGCCAGCACCACCGGGTCGAGGCCTATCTGCTCGGCGAAGGCAACGCCGCCGGCCACGCTGTTGATCGGGCCGCACGGCACGCCGGCCGCGATCAGGTCGCCGAACCACTCAGCGGCCGTTCGCTCGCTGAGCCGCTGCACCAGCAGCGGGCGCAGCTCATCGCGATTGGCGGTGCGGCCAGAGTTGGCGGCGAACCGCTCGTCGGTGCCGAGTTCCGGTGCACCGAGTACGGCGCAGAGGTTGCGGAACTGCGTGTCGTTGCCTGCTGCGATGACAAGGTCTCCGTCGGCAGTCGGCAGTGGCTCGTACGGGAAGAGGCTCGGATGGGAGTTGCCCATCCGGTGCGGCACGACCCCGGCAGAGGCGTACGCCCCTGTCTGGTTGACCATGCCGGCGAGCGCAGCCGACATCAGGTTCGCCTCGACCAGCTGGCCTTCGCCGGTGCGGTTGCGGTGGTCGAGCGCGGCGAGGATGCCGATCGCGGTCTGCAGGCCGGAGATCACGTCGAACACGGCGACACCGGCCCGGTATGGCGGCCCGTCGGTGTCTCCCTGCAGGCTCATCAGGCCGGACATCGCCTCGACGATCAGGTCATAGCCGGGCAGATGGGCGCCACCGCCGGCGCCGAAACCGGTGATGGACGCGTAGATCAAAGACGGATTGCCGACCCGGACACTGTCGTAGTCGAGACCGAACTGGCGCAGCCCGCCCGGCTTGAAGTTCTCCACCATGATGTCGGCACGCCTGGCGAGTTCCGCCGCGACGTCCCGGTCCGCCTGGTCGCGGAGATTCAGCTGGATGGATCGCTTGTTCCGGTTGATGGACAGGTAATACGTGGAGATCCCGCCGCGGACCGGCGGCATCCAGTGCCGTGTGTCGTCACCGCCCGGACCCTCTACCTTGATGACCTCGGCGCCGAGATCGCCGAGAATCATCGTGCAGTACGGCCCGGCCAGCACCCGGGAGAAGTCTGCGACGAGAAGTCCGGTCAGCGGCCCAGCGACCTGTTCCATAGGTGGTCAGGCTACCAATCAGGGCGAGCAGATCCCGCTGCGGACGGGCGAGAGCGACCGCGGGTCTATTCTCTGCACGCGGGCGGGGCGCCTGACTCAGCAATCTGGTATTTCGGACGTGGTAACTGCATGAAGAGAGTCACGAGGCTCGGCCGTGCCGCCGGCTGCCCGCCGGGCACCGTGACGGCCAGCGTGGCGTCCCACCGTACGGCCTACTCTGCGGCTGCGCCGGAGCAGGCCGCCGGGGTTGGCGTGAGCCTCGCCGCTCGCGACCCCGAGCCTGCCAGCACGAGGTCAGCGGACGAGATCATTCACGACCTGTACCTGACCCATGCACTGGCCCTGATCCGGCTGGCCAGGCTGCTGGTTCGGGACCAGGCAACTGCCGAGGACGCGGTGCAGGAGGCTTTCCTCGGCTTGTACCGCGCGCTGCCGAGACTTTCTGACCACGCTGAGCTACTGCCGTATCTGCGCGCGTCCGTCCTCAACCGCTGCAGGACCGAGCTGCGCGGGCGCCGCCGAGCCGCCGAGCGCCCCGTGCAGCATGAGCCGCCCGCATCATCGGCGGAGTACACGGCGATGATCGGAGAAGACCGCAAGGCCGTTCTCGATGCCGTCGGGCGGCTGCCCCGCCGGGCCAGAGAGGTACTGGTGCTTCGCTACTACCTCGAACTGACTGACGCGCAGATATCGTCCGCGCTCGGGATCAGCCGCGGCACGGTCTCCTCCACTGCCTCCCGTGCTCTCGGCGTTCTCGGCATTACTTTGAAGGAGCACCTGTGAGTGCCATCGAAGACCTGCTGACGGACGCCTTCCACGCGGAGGCGCAGACGGTACAGGCGGAGTCCGTGCCACCGCTCGCGTCAGGTCCGAGGAGCCCTCACCGTGCCGGATCGATCCTGACGGCCAGGAAGTCGCTGGCGGCGGCCGCGGCGGCCGCCGCGGTTCTCGTCGTCGTGCTTGCCGCCGCGGTGGCTGTTCCACGGCTGATGACCGGATCTGATCAGGCCGGGCAGCCGATCTCCGCCGCCACGCGCAGTGCCCTCTTCGGCGCGACAGCTGGCACTCGGCAGCCGCCGTACTTCATCGGCGCTTACGACGTCCCAGGATCAGCCGCTGACGTCGGCATCTACAACGCCAGGACCGGGCGAATGGTCAGCCATGTGAGCCCGCCTGAACGAGGCTTGACGTTCAGCGCGACGGCGCCAACCGGCAATGTGCTCTCGTTCATCGTGACCGCCGAGCCGGGCCCTGGTCACTGCAGCACGTGGTTCTACCGCCTGACGCTGACCGCGGCGGGCGGAGTCGCCAGCCTGGTCCCGCTGCAAGAGGTGCACGGCGAGATCATCCCGCCCAGCGGGCTCACCGCGAGCGCGGGCGGCCAGACCGTCGCCTACACGGCCAACGGATGCGGGGGCGGCAAGGGCTGGCTGAGCGTCATCGACCTGCGCAGCCGCACGATCAAGACCTGGCAGGCCGACGCGGAGGACTTGTGGAGCTTGTCGATGTCGGCGGACGGCCGGCTCGTCTTGTACGTCGACAGCACGGTCTACGGCGGCGACGGTTCTGTCCAGGTCCTGCGGACCAGTGCCCGGCCTGGCCCGCTCTCGCGTGTCGCCAGGATCGTGGTCCCTGGCGGCTCCGGCGTCGGCGCGGACGGCAGTGTGGCCATGACCCCGGACGGAAACTATTTCTTTGCTTGCACCGAAGCGGGCGCGGGCTCGCCGGCCGCGCATACGGCGACGGTGACCGCCCTGGCTGTCGCCACCGGCAGCCCGCTGGGCGCCCTGCACACCTGGAGCAACGTGCACATGGCGCCCTGCATGGTCAGCGCCGTGCCCACGGGCGGGTACCTCATGGTCTCGGACATCTCGCCGCACGCGATCGGCACCCGGCTGGACCTGGCAACCGGGCAGACCTGGCAAGTCGGCGGCGACGCGGGTAACCCGCCCAGCGGAGTCTCGTGGTGAGAACCACGCATCGGGCCAGGTCGGGCGGTGGCCAGCGTCTGGCGCCCCCGCGACCGCTTGATGGCCGACAGCCTGCCGGCTGACCGGCAGGCCGCCTGCCAGCTCTGTTGCTGCCGCCGGCCCGCTGGCCGTCAGAGCTGGCCGACGCTCGTGACCTTGATCACCGCGACACCTGCCTCGTCCGACGCGGCGAGGTCGACGTTGGCCGAGAAGCCCCAGTCATGGTCCCCCTCCGGATCGTCGAAGATCTGCCGGGCCGACCAGGTGCTGGCCAGCTCCTCGAGGATCAGCATGGCAGGGCCGCGGGCGTTCGGCCCTGTGCCGATCTCGTCGTGCTCGTCGAAGTACGCCGCCAGCGCGTCGGCCCAGGCTTCACCATCCCAGCCGTCCTCGCCGTCCAGCTCGCCGAGCTCCTCATAACGCCGCAGCGCGGCGAGTTCAACGCGGCGGAACAGCGCGTTGCGGACCAGCACCCGGAATGCCCGCTTATTGCCCGTCACCGCGGGCGGCCGGTCGGCGGCGAGATGCTCGGCTTCCTCGACCGGATTACGCAGCCGCTCCCATTCGTCGATCAGGCTGGAGTCCACCTGCCGGACGAGCTCGCCCAGCCACTCGATCAGGTCGGTCAGCTCCTCGGTCCTGGCCTCCTCCGGCACGGTCTGCCGCATCGCCTTGTAGGCGTCGGCGAGATAGCGAAGCACCAGGCCCTCAGAGCGGGCCAGCCCGTAGAAGCTGATGTACTCGGTGAACGTCATCGCCCGCTCGTACATGTCCCGCGCCACCGACTTCGGCGAGAGCGCGTGGTCGGCGACCCACGGGTGACCTTGCTTGTAGATGTTGTAGGCGGCCTCCAGCAGGTCGGCCTGCGGGCTGCGGATAGGTGACCGCCTCGAGCAGATCCATTCGCTCCTCGTACTCGATGCCGTCGGCCTTCATCGCCGCGACGGCCTCGCCGCGCGCCTTGAACAGCTGCGCCGACAGCACCTGGCGCGGATCATCGAGGGTGGACTCGATCACCGACAGCACATCGAGCGGGTAGTCGGCCGACGACCGGTCGAGCAGTCCGATGGCCGCCAGGGCCAGCGGCGACAGCGGCTGGTTGAGCGCGAAGTCCTCCTGCAGGTCCACAGTGAGCCGCACCCAGCGCCCTTCTGCATCCGGCTCCGGCAGCCGCTCGACCACGCCGCCGGCCAGCAGCGCACGGTAGATCGCGATGGCCCGGCTGATGTGCTTGCGCTGGGCCGGCCGCTCTTCGTGGTTGTCGGTCAGCAGATGCTTCATGGCGACGAACGCGTCGCCAGGCCGGCTGATCACGTTCAGCAGCATCGCGTGGCTGACGGCGAAGCTGGACTTCAGCGGCTCTGGCTCGGCCGCGACCAGCCGGTCGAACGTGGGCTGGCCCCAGGACACCATGCCCTCCGGCGGCTTGCGCCGCACCACCTTGCGCCGCTTCTTCGGGTCGTCGCCCGCCTTGGCGAGCGCCCGCTCGTTGTCGATCACGTGCTCTGGCGCCTGCACCACGACCCGGCCCATGGTGTCGAACCCGGCCCGGCCCGGCCCGCCCGGCGATCTGGTGGAACTCGCGCGCCATCAGCAGCCGGGTCTTCGTCCCGTCGTACTTGGACAGCGCCGTGAACAGCACTGTCCTGATCGGCACGTTGATGCCGACGCCGAGGGTGTCGGTGCCGCAGATGACCTTCAGCAGCCCGGCCTGGGCGAGGGTCTCGACCAGCCGCCGGTACTTGGGCAGCATGCCGGCGTGGTGCACGCCGATGCCATGCCGGACCAGCCGGGACAGCGTCTTGCCGAAGCCAGGCGCGAACCGGAAGTTGCCGATCAGGTCTGCGATCGCGTCCTTCTCGGCCCGGCTGCATACGTTGACGCTCATCAGCGCCTGGGCCTGCTCGATCGCCGCGGCCTGGGTGAAATGCACGATGTAGATCGGCGCCTCGTGCGTGGCGAGCAGTTCGGACACGGTCTCGTGCAGCGGCGTCATGGCGAACGAGAACGACAGCGGGACTGGCCGCTCGGCAGAGGTGACCACGGCGGTCGGCCGGCCGGTCCGGCGCGTCAGGTCGCGCTCGAACCGGCTGACATCGCCGAGCGTCGCTGACATCAGCACGAACTGGGCCTGCGGCAGCTCGATCAGCGGCACCTGCCAGGCCCAGCCCCGGTCCGGGTCAGCGTAGTAATGGAACTCGTCCATGACCACCTGGCCGGCGTCGGCGTCCGCGCCGTCACGGAGCGCAATATTGGCCAGCACCTCGGCGGTGCAGCAGATGATCGGCGCGTCCGGGTTGACGCTTCCGTCGCCGGTCATCATGCCGACTTCGTCGGGCCCGAAGATGTCGCAGAGCGCGAAGAACTTCTCCGAGACCAGCGCCTTGATCGGCGCGGTGTAGAAGGTCCGCTCGTCCCGAGCCAGCGCGGTGAAGTGCGCGCCGGTCGCGACCAGGCTCTTGCCCGACCCGGTCGGCGCGGACAGGATGACGTTCGCGCCGGAGACGATCTCGATCAGCGCCTCCTCCTGGTGCGGGTACAGGCTGAAGCCCTCCCCGGCGGTCCAGTCGGCAAAAGCGGCGAATACCTCGTCTGGCTCGGCGCCGTCGGGTAGCTGATCGGTGAGTGTCATGGTGCGTCCATCGTGCCAGGCCGCCAACCCTGACCAGGACGCCCGGACCGGTCGGCCACTGCATGTTAACGATGTTAACAATGCAACTGTCGATTACGTTCCGCACCGCGGACCGGCGCGAGTGATGTCGGCAGGTCGTTGCGTCAGCTGGCCAGCTGCTCGCCGAAGAAGGCGAAGATCTTCTCCCAGCCGTCCATCGTCGCCTCAGGCCGGTACATCGGCGCCAAGTAGTAGAAGAAGCCGTGCGTGGCGCCGTCATACCGGTGGAACTCGTACTCCTTGCCATTCCGCACGAGTTCAGCCTCGAGCTGGTCGACTTGCTCCGGCGTCGGGTACTTGTCCTCGTTGCCGAACAGGCCGAGCAACGGAGCGGACAGGCCCGGTACGTAGTCGATGGGCGCGACCGGGCGCGCCGGGCTGAGTTCCTCGGCGCTCATGATGACGCCGCCGCCCCATAGGTCGCCGACTGCATTCCAGCCGGTCGTCCTGCATGCCGTCAGCAGCGAATGGCGGCCGCCCGAGCAGGTTCCGATGATGCCGGTCTTGCCGTTGCTGGTCGGCTGCGCCAGCAGCCACTCCCTGGCCGCTGCGCAGTCGGCCACCACGGTGTCGTCGGGCACGCCGCCTTCGCCGCGGACCTTCGCCGCGATGTCGTCGGGGCTGCCGTGGCCGAACCGGCAGTACAAGTCGGGGCAGATGACGGTGTAGCCATGGCGGGCCAGCCGGTCGGAGAACTCGCGGTAGAACTCATCCCACCCGGGCATGTGGTGCACCGCCACGACGCCAGGCGTGATGGCGTCGCCGGTCGGGCGGCTGACGTAGGCGTGGATCTGATCGCCGTTGCCGCCGGGGTAGGTGATCACCTCGCTGGTGACGCCGCCCTGGGGCGAGTCTGTTGCTGAACGAGTTCCACTCCGTCATGACATTCCCCTTTGGCGTACAGCGGCGCGGGTCGCAGGCCGCGCGGCTTCAGCGCTAAGTCTCTGCGGATCTCGCAGCCCTTCTTACCGCATCGCGCTGCGGTAGCTGTCGGCGGGCGGTCGCTAGGCTGCTCGCTAAGCACCAGTCCCTAGGCACCGGGGGTAAAGGGAGCACCATGATCAAGGTAGGCGTGCTGGGCGCCAAGGGGCGCATGGGTTCGCAGGTGTGCAGCACCGTCGAGTCGGCCGATGACCTGGAGCTCGCCGCGCAGGTCGACATCGGTGACTCGCTGGACAGCGCTGGCAGGCGTCGACGTGGTCGTCGACTTCACCCATCCCGCCGCGGTGATGGACAACGTGCGCTGGTGCATCGGCCGCGGTCTCGCCAGCTGTCGTCGGGACGTCCGGATTCGGCGACTGACCGGCTGGCCGAGGTGACCGGCTGGCTCGAGGCTCAGCCGGGCAGCCGCGCCCTGGTCGTGCCGAACTTCTCCAGTCGGCGCGGTGCTGATGATGCGGTTCGCCGCGATAGCCGCGCCGTTCTTCGAGTCGGCCGAGGTGATCGAGTTGCATCATGCGGGCAAGGTGGACGCGCCGTCCGGGACGGCGGGCCGCACCGCGGCGATGATCAGCTCGGCCAGGTCCGCGGCCGGAGCCGGTCCGATGCCGGACGCGACCGCCACCGCGGCAGAGGGCGCGCGCGGTGCCGAGGTAGACGGCGTGCATGTGCACTCGGTCCGGCTGGCGGGCCTTGTCGCCCATCAGGAGGTACTGCTCGGCGGGCACGGCGAAGTCCTGACGATCCGGCACGACTCGCTGGACCGCGCGTCGTTCATGCCCGGCGTACTGCTCGCGGTGCGCGGCATCGGCAGCCTGCCGCCCGGCCTGACCGTCGGCCTGGACGGCCTGCTCGGGCTAGCGGCGGGTTAGCCGCATCGGCAGGCCGCGGCCCGGCCGCAGCGTGATGTAGGCGGCCGGCTTCGGCAACCCCGCGCCGGTGAGTTCCAGCCGGAACTGCTGAGCGATCGCGGCCAGCACCAGCACCGTCTCAAGCTCGGCGAACGACTGCCCGACACAGGCCCGGCGCCCGCCGCCGAACGGGATGTAGGCATAGCGCGGCCGGTCGGCAGGCGCCAGGAACCTGGCCGGGTCAAAGCCCGCCGGGTCGGGCCAGAACTCCGGGTTGCGGTGCACCAGGTAGCGGGACCGCTACCAGGCTCCCGGCCGGCACCGGAACGCCCGCCACGTTGTCCGCCGCGACCGCGTCCCGTTCGATGGTCCACGCTGGCGGGTAGAGCCGCATGGCCTCGCTGATCACCGCCGTCGTCCAGGGCAGGTCCTGGACGTCCGCCGCCGCAGGATCGCGGCCGCCGAGGACCGAGTCGACCTCTTCCTCAAGCCGGGCCCTGGCCGCGGGATAGGACGACAGCAGCGCGCACGAGAGGACAGGGCCATGGCGCTGGTCTCATGCCGGCCAGCAGGAACGTCGTCACCTCGGCCTCGACCGCATCAGCTGGCAGCAGCGACCCGTCTTCGGTCCGCGCGGTCAGCAGCACGTCCAGCAGATCGCCGGGTTCTGTTTCGCGGCGGCCGGAGAGCAGCTGCGATCGCCTGGCCGCGATCAGCCGGCCGACAGGACCATCGATGCCGTCTGGTGTGCGGCTGAGCCGGCGGCGCTCGCGTTGACCGCCCGGACCGACCGCGGGCCCCAGCTGAGCGGCAGGAAGGTAGAGATCATCGCCACGCGCTGCCCGGCTGCCAGCGCCCGGCTGATCTGAGCAGCCTCGCCCGACAGGTCCGTGCCGAAGAGAGCGGCGCCGACTACATCAAGCGCGAGCGCGCTCAGCTCGGCAGCCAGGTCGACCTGGGTCCCGCCCGGCAGTTCCGCCCACTTCTTCAGCATGCGCGGGAAGCGTCGCTGATGGCCGGACCGAATCTGGTCACGTCCCGGCGGGAGAACAGCGGCTGGGTGAGCCTGCGGTGCTGCCGCCAGGTCTCACCCTCACTGGTGAGCAGGCCGTCGCCGATCAGCGCTCTGAGCGGCCTGTAGGTGAATGCCTTCACGAAGTTGTCCTGCCTGGCGGCCAGCACGTGCTCCGCGTGCTCGGGCCTGCTGAGCAGGAACCAGGCACTCCGCGGCCCGAGCGGCACGCGGACGGTGTCGCCGTAGCGGGCGGCGAGGCCGGTGTAGGTGTCCAGCGGGCTGCGGGCCAGCGAAGCCAGGATCGCTGCCGAGGAGCGCGCGGGGGCCGGGTATCGCCATCGCCCCGTCATCGCGATCCTGGCTGACGTGCGCTAGCTCGGCGCGGCGGACGCCGTTCGCTGGCCCCGGCTGCGGAAAGCCCTCCGCTGATGACGGCGCCCTGCCCGGCAACTGAGTTGCCTGGTCCGCGACGTTCGGGAAGCATGGTCGGATGTGTCCTGGCAACCGACATATGACGAGCTCATCGCCGAAGGGGACGCCGTTCCGCTGGACGGATGGGACTTCTCCTGGTTCGACGGGCGGGCGACCGAGGAACGGCCGCCGTGGGGTTACGCCACGATGCTGGCGGAGCGGCTGGGCAAGGCGGACGCCGTGCTCGACATCCAGACAGGTGGTGGCGAAGTCACCGCGACCGCGCTCCGGCGCTGCGAGCACCAGCCGGCGCTGCTGGCGGCGACAGAATCGTGGCCGCCGAACGCGGAGCTGGCCCGCGCCGTCCTCGCCCCGTTCGGCGGTACCGTCCAACTGGTCGCCGACGAGGCAGACCTGCCTTTCGCCGCCGAGGGCTTCGACCTGATCGTGAGCCGGCATCCGACACTGGTGCGGTGGCCGGAAGTGGCGCGGGTACTGCGGCCAGGCGGCAGCTACTTCTCCCAGGCCATCGGCGCCGGCACCAACCGCGAGCTGACCGACTTCATGATGGGACCGCAGCCGGTGCATCAGGGCCACAGTACCCAGCGGGCGGTCAGGCAGGCGGCAGCCGCCGGCCTTGAGGTGACCGACCTGCGTGCGCAGGCGCTGAAGGTCGAGTTCTTCGACGTCGCGGCGGTCGTGCACTTCCTGCGGAAGGTGCTGTGGACCGTGCCGGGGTTCACCGCTGCCGGGTTCGCCGCGCCGTTGGAGCGGATGCACGAGCACATCCAGGCCAGCGGCTCGTTCGTCTGCCATTCGCAGCGATTCCTGATCGAGGCGCGTAAGCCAGCTTGTTAGCGGGCGAATTCCACCGCGACGGTGTTCGCGCCGCTGACCACGAGCGCGACGTGCTCGCCCGCCGAGGGCATGTAGCGGCCGCTGATCAGGGCAGCCAGCGGCGCGCAGGCGCCGGGCTCGGCGACAACGCGCAGCCGTTCCCACAGCAATTGCTGCGCGGCGAGGATCGCGTCGTCGCTCACCAGGCAGACCGAGTCGACCAGCGCCGCGGCGACGGCCAGAGTCAGGTCGCCCACCTGTCGCGGCGCCAGCGAGTCCACAGCGACGCTGCCAGCCGGCGCGTCCACCGGCCGGCCAGCCACCAGCGCCCGGCTCATCGTGGGTGCGCCCTCAGGCTCCGCGCCGACTATCCGCACTGTTCCAGCCAGCGTCGTCGCGGTGCCAGCGAGCAGGCCGCCGCCGCCGACCGCGGTCAGCACGGTCTCGACGTCCGGGATCTGCTGGCCCAGCTCGAGACCGACGGTGCCGGCGCCGAGGATTGTCTCGCGCTGATTGAACGCGTGAATCTGCAGCGCCCCGCTGCCGGCCGCCCAGTCCTGGCTGGCGGCCAGCGCTTCTGAGTAGGTATCGCCTGTCACGACCAGGTCGGCGCCGTAGCCGCGGATCCGGCCGATTTTGGCCGGGGAGGACACCTCAGGAACGAAGATCTTGACCGGGATGCCGAGGACACCGGCCGCGTAAGCCACCGCGGCGCCGTGATTGCCGCCCGACGCGGCTACGACCCCGGCCGCCGGGATATCGCGCAGCAGCAAGTTGGCGAACGCGCCCCTGGCCTTGAAGGATCCTGAGTGCTGCAGCAATTCCAGCTTGAGCGTCAGCGGCCCGGCTGGCGTGACGCCGAGCTCAGCCCGGTCGATCGTGATCACCGGCGTACGCCGGACGTAGCGCCCGATAACCAGCTCGACCTCGGCGACCGCTTGCCGGGTCAGGCCGCCTGGCGCAGTCAGATCTGGTCCAGGATCTGCTGCCGCTTGGCATCGAATTCGGCCTGGCTCAGCTGACCGCGTTCGAGCATCTGCGCCAGCGCGGCGAGCCGGTCAGACGGGTTCGCCGGACCGCTGGTGAAGCTCGCAGCTGGCGCGCCGTCAGGGAAGCTCGCCGGAGCATCGCTCGCGGCGCCGAAGCTGACAGCCGGGCCGAAGCTCCCGCCCTGCGACTGGGCTAGCTCCCGCAGCCGGTCCTTGGCTGCGGCCCGCTCGGCCGGATCGCCGGACATCACCGTCCGCAATATGTCGGACGCATCGGTCCCGCCGATCATGACAGGAGGACCGTTGGCGAACAGCTGCGCGAAGTTCGCGCCGCCTGGCCCGGTCATCGTCACCGTGGGCATCCGGCGGGCACCCGGCGGATTGAAGTCGCCGGGGCCGGTTCCGCCGTGGCCCAGGCTGATGATCCGCTTGTCCCGGTGCGGATTCAGCCGGATCTCCCCGGTCTTGTCGTTGATCTCCAGCCGCACGACAGTTCCTGGGGGCAGTGTGTCGCTGTCCGGGTCAAGGACCCTGGCGCGGCCCTGCTCGCCATCCGGCGCCCGTACGTCGACGTCGTGCACATTGACCCAGTGCATTCCCGGCCGCCCAGGCAGCTGCATCTGCTCGGTGCGCGTCGCGACGACCGTGCCCTCAGCGGCTTGCCACCTGTGCCCGATCATGCCGTGTCCTTCCCGCGGCTGCGCGCCGCCAGTTGTGCCCAACTATGGCATGGCGCCGCATCGCAGAGGTACGGTGTGGCGGCTCAGGTTGGCTGGCATCTGGACGCCGCGCACCAATGCGGGCCGCGGTCGTGGCAGGCTGAACCCGGCACCACCGAGCAAGCCCTGACCCGAATGGAGAGCACTCGATGCCTACCCGCACTGCGCACACGACCTGGACCGGCGGCCTGCAAGACGGTACCGGCACGGTCACCCTGGTCAGCTCAGGTCTTGGCAGCTACGAGATCAGCTTCCCGAAGCGCGCGGCCGACGACGCGGACGGGACAACAAGCCCCGAGGAACTGATCGCCGCAGCGCACGCGGGCTGCTTCGCGATGCAGTTCTCCGCGCTGCTCGGCGCCGCGGGCGGCAGCGACCAGTCGCTCGACGTCCGCTCGGATGTGACGCTCGGGCCCGACCCGGCCGGAGGCTTCAGGATCAGCGGCATCAAGCTGTCGGTCAGCGGTTCCGCACAAGGCGTCAGCACCGCTGACTTCGCCAGCATTGCCGACGACGCCAAGGCCGGCTGCCCCGTCAGCAAGGCGCTGGCGGGGACAACGATCACGCTGGACGTGACGGGCAGCTGATCGGCCGGCCACAATAGATGAATGTTTAGAGACCGGGTTAATCAGTCCAAAAGGAGCCCTAGAACAGGCCCCGCGATGGATCAGGTTGCCCGCGTGCTGGAGCTGGCTGAGCAGACCGCAGACGCGGCCGTGGCCGAGGCCGAGCGCATCCTTGCCGATGCCAAGCTCGAGGCTGACGAGATCAGGGCCGCCGCGCTCCGGGAGGCTGCCCAGATCAGGGCCGCTGCCAGCCGAGACGCTGGCGCGTGAATCAGCGCGAGCGCAGCGGCTACTGGTCTGCGGCGGCTTCCTCGACTGTCAGCTCGGCCGCCGGGTCGGCTTCCAGCCGGGCATGCGGGATGATCTGCCCGCTGCGGACTGACTTGCCGTAGGTGCCGTCGTCGAGCCGCTTCAGCGCCCGGTCGATCGCGTCCAGCCGGTTCTCGAAACCGGCAGCGAGCGCGTCGTCCATGCCCTCAGCGGTGAGTGGCTGCGCCGCGTCGGCGTAGTCGCCGGGCTCGTCCTCGACCTCGCGGTCCTGCACGCCCGCAGACTGGGCGTCCTTGAGCAGCTGCAATACCTCAGCGCGTTCGGCTGTCAGCCGCTCCCGTGCCTCGCCCTGGTCCATCTGGCCCCCCACGACATCGGATAATCGGACCGGTCCCTCCAACCCTGCCACCCTACGCACGTCAGTAGCCCGCCGCCGCGCAGGCCTGCCTCGCCGACGGGCGAGCGATGCCCGAGGAGTGCGCGTGATCTTCGACAGCAAGCCGACCATCGTCGGGCACCGCGGGTTCGGCGCAGGTCAGCAAGGCGCCTACCGGGAGAATTCGGTCGAAGCATTCCTGGCGGCCGCAGCTATCGGGCTGCGTTACGTGGAGCTGGACGCGCGGCGCGATAGGGGCGCTGTCGGCGGGCCGGCCCGCCGACAGCTGTCAGCAGCCGGCTGGCGGTTAGCGATCGGCCAGGGCATGACCAGGAACTGCCGGGTGGAAGAATCACCGGCATGGGTACCAACCGGCGCGGCATGCGGGCGGACGGCTCGTCAGGCTCCATCCTGTCCATCGGGTCGAGCGGCTCCATACTGTCGATCGGCTCGTCGGGCTCGATCTTGTCGATCGGGTCGGCCGGATCGATCTTGTCGATCGGCTCGGTGGGCTGCGTCGCGGCGGCATTCTCGATCTTCTCCGCCGCCAGCTCAGGCTCGATCCTGTCTGCGCTGTCCCGGCGGTCCGTCCTCGGCTGGCGGTCGCAGGGACCGGCAGCGGTCGCCGAGGGCCGGCAAGATAAGCGGGCCAGCGACTGGCTGCCGTTCGTGACCCACTGAAGACCGAAGCCGCGCTGAGTGCAGGGCTGGCAGGCGGGGCCGCGATCGGCGGGCCGGGTCAGGCGGTGCGCGTCTGGTCGGCCGCTTGCAGGCCGAGTTCGCCGACCGAGGTCTCACGCATCTTGAACTTCTGCACCTTGCCAGTAATGGTCATCGGGAAGTCCTCCGTGATCCGGACGTACCTGGGGATCTTGTAGTGCGAGATCTTGCCGACGCAGAACTCCCTGACCTGCTCAGCGGTGACGTCGCTGGCCGGGCGCAGCTTGACCCAGGCGCACAGCTCCTCGCCGTACCTGACGTCGGGAACGCCGATCACCTGCACGTCCTCGATGTCCGGGTGCGTGTAGAGGAATTCCTCGACTTCCCGCGGGTAGATATTCTCGCCGCCGCGGATGACCAGGTCCTTGATGCGGCCGACGATGTTGAGATAGCCGGCCTCGTCCATCACGGCGAGGTCACCAGTGTGCATCCAGCGGCCGGCGTCGATGGCTTCTGCCGTTTTGTCTGGCTGGTTCCAGTAGCCGAGCATGACCGAGTAGCCGCGCGTGCAGAGCTCACCGTGCGTGCCGCGGGGCAGCACCAGACCCGTCTCCGGGTCTGTCACCTTGACCTCGAGATGCGGATGGACTCGTCCGACCGTCGACACTCTGCGGTCCATGTCGTCGTCAGCGCTGGTCTGCGTCGAGACCGGCGACGTCTCGGTCATCCCGTAACAGATCGTCACTTCGGTCATGTTCATCTCGGACAGAACCCGCTTCATCACCTCCACCGGGCAAGGCGAGCCAGCCATGATCCCGGTGCGCAGGCTGGACAGGTCGTAGCTGGCGAAATCGGGCAACCCGAGCTCGGCGATGAACATCGTCGGCACCCCGTAGAGCGAGGTGCACTTCTCCTGCTGCACGGCTGCCAGCGTCGCGGCCGGGTCGAAACCCGGCGCGGGGATCACGATGCAGGCTCCGTGCGTCGTGCAGCCCAGGTTGCCCATCACCATGCCGAAGCAGTGATAGAACGGCACCGGCACGCAGACGCGGTCCTGGGCGGTGTAGCGGCAGCCAGCCGCGACGAAGTAGCCGTTGTTCAGGATGTTGTGATGGGAGAGCGTCGCGCCCTTGGGGAAGCCCGTGGTGCCGCTTGTGTACTGGATGTTGATCGGGTCATCGAAGGTCAGTGACGTTGACCGCGAGGCGAGTGCGTCGCGATTCGATACGGCGCCGGCCTCGAGCAACTTGTCCCAGTCTGCGGTGCCGAGGTAGATCACTCGCTCGAGCGCGTCGCAATCACCGCGCACCTGGTCGATCATGCCGCGGTAGTTGCTGGTCTTGAAGTTCTCGGCGCTGACCAGCAACTTGATGCCGGACTGCTGGAGCACGAAGGCGATCTCGTGGCTGCGGTACGCGGGGTTGATATTGACCAGGATCGCTCCGATCTTGGCGGTCGCGTACTGCAGAACTACCCATTCAGCGCAATTCGGTGCCCAGATCCCGACGCGGTCGCCCTTGTTGATGCCAAGTGCCAGCAGCCCGAGGCCGACAGTGTCGGTGTCGTTGTCCAGCTGCGCATAGGTCCACCGCCGCCCGGTCGGCACATCCACCAGCGCCTCGTTCGCCGGGTAGGTGACCGCGATCCGGCGCAGGTTGTCGCCGATCGTCTCGCCGAGCAGCGGCTGCTGCGCGGCTCCGTGGCTGTAGGACAGTTGGCTGACTGACGGCATGGCTGGCCTTTCTTTGCTTGGACCTCAATATTCCCCGCTCCCGCCTGGTTGTGGGAAGGCGGAGGCGGGCCCGCCCAGCAGCCGGGCAGAAAAGCCATAACACGGCGCCGGCGCCGGCGAGATGCGCTCAGCGCCGGACGGGGCTACTGTCAATGATGAAAGCCGACCGCTTCGGAGCGTCGCGATGGGTAGTTGGATTATCTGGCTCATCATCGCTGCTGTGCTCGGAACGGCCGAGATCATGACGACCACGCTCGCATTCGGGCTCGTCGGCATCGCCGCGCTGATCGCCGCCGGTGCCGGCTTTCTCGGCGGACCGGCCGCCATTCAGTTCGGGGCCTTCATTCTCGCTTCCGGCGTCGGGCTCGGGATTGCCCGACCCTTTGCTATGCGCCACGTCAGGCAGCCGCCCTTGCTGCGCACCGGAACGGCTGCGCTCGTGGGCAGGCCCGCCATCGTGCTGGAGGAAGTCGGGCCATACAGCGGCCGGGTGCGGATCGGCGGCGAGGTCTGGTCGGCGCGCTCCTATGACGAGACCCAGATCATCCCGGCCGGCCAGACCGTGGATGTCATGCATATCGAGGGCGCGACCGCCCTTGTTTACCCGCGGGAGTAGCCCATGGATGCGTATCTTCTTCCGGTCATCTCGGCCATCATCGTGTTGCTGGTCGCGCTGGTGACGCTCCGGTCTGTCCGCATCGTGCCGCAGGCACGAGCCAGGAACGTCGAGCGGCTCGGCAGATACCGCAAGACACTGGAGCCGGGCATGAACGTGATCATCCCGTTCATCGACCGCGTCAAGCCGCTGATCGACCTCCGCGAGCAGGTCGTGTCTTTCCTCGGGCAGCCGGTCATCACCGAGGACAACCTGGTCGTCAAGATCGACACCGTGCTGTTCTTCCAAGTCACCGATCCGAGGGCCGCGGACTACGAGATCGTTAACTACATCGTGGCGATCGAGCAGCTGACGGCCACCATGCTGCGCAGCGTGATCGGGTCGATGGACCTTGAGGTCACCCTGACCTCCAGAGACAAGATCAACACGATGCTGCGCGGGGTGCTCGACGACGCCTCAGGCAAGTGGGGGATCAGGGTCACCCGAGTAGAGATCAAGGCGATCGACCCGCCCAAGAGCGTCATCGACGCGATGGAGAAGCAGATGCGGGCCGAGCGCGAGAAGCGCGCTGCCATCCTGAACGCCGAAGGAGTCCAGCAGTCGCAGATCCTGACGGCCGAAGGCGACAAGCAGGGCCAGGTGCTGCGCGCCGAGGGCGATAAGCAGAGTGCGATCCTGCGGGCCGAAGGCCAGGCCCAGGCAATCAAGGTCGTGTTCCAGTCCATCCACGAGGGCGACCCTGACCCGAAGTTGCTCGCCTATCAGTACCTGCAGACGCTGCCGCAACTCGCTTCGGCGCCGGGCAACACCGTCTGGATGATCCCGAGCGAGCTGACCACCGCGCTGAAGGCAGTCAGCAACGCGTTCGGCGGCAAGGACGGCGAAGCAGCTGACGAGGCAGCGGGCGGCAGGGCCGACTTCCGGGCGGCAGACCGCCAGACCCCGGTGCCTGGCCCAGCAGGCCGGGCTGAGCTGGCTGCAGCGCTGACCGAGATCCCGACGGCACGGGAAGGGGCAGGGGATCTGGACGCGGCCGCGGTGCTGGCCGAGCTCGCGCCGGTGGAGGCGCTGGCAGAGCTCGCGCCGGTGGAAGCGGTCGATACTCAGGATCCGACCAGTGCCAACGGCTCGGCTGGGCCTGGCTGACGTCGGCGATCAGAACTTGACGGCCAGGCCGACCGTGAGCAGCGCGCCGTAGACGAGTTGCAACCGCCCGGTCTGGCCGAGCGCCACGATCAGGCTGCGCCCGGCTGCGCCGTCTTTGACCTGGCGGACCGGCGCGAACGCGAACGGCAATGCGGCCAGCGCCAGCAGCGCGAGCGGCCGGACCGGGGCTAGTGCAAGCGCGGTGCAGAACGGGACCAGGACACAGCCGGCGTAGATTGCCCGGGTCCGGTGATCGCCGAGCACGACCGCCAGGGTCCGCTTGCCGGTCTGGCTGTCAGTGGGGATATCGCGCAGGTTGTTGATCACCAGCAACGCGCAGGCGAGCAGGCCGACCGCGGCCGACGCGATGACCGGCAGCCAGGCCAGCGTCAGCATCTGCACGTAGGCGGTGCCGGCTACGGCCGCCAGGCCGAAGAACACGAAGACGGAAAGCTCGCCCAAGGCCCGGTACCCGTACGGATGCTTGCCGCCGGTGTAAAACCAGGCAGCGGCCACCGCAGCGGCGCCGACCGCCAGCAGCCACCACGACGAGACTGCCGCCAGCACCAGGCCGGCGACGCACGCGATACCGAAACAGCCGACGGCCGCTGTCAGTACGTGCCTCGGCGTGGCCAGACCAGAGCCGACCAGCCGGACCGGGCCGACCCTGACTTCGTCGGTGCCCCTGATGCCATCGCTGTAGTCGTTGGCGTAGTTGACGCCGACCTGCAGCGCCAGCGCGACCAGCAGGGCCAGAGCCGCGCGCCACAGCGAGAACTTGCCGTAGCCGAAGGCGACTCCCGAGCCGACCGCCACGGGCACGATGGCGGCGGGCAGCGTCCGCGGTCGCGCGCCAGCTACCCAGGTCCGCAGGTCGGCCACTTGTTCATTCCTTACCGGTTCTTGGAATGTCACAGACTAACCCGCGGCCGGCTCTGTCCCGGCGGTCAGGTCGGCGGCAGGATGCGATGCGCGGCAGCCAGGATCTCCCCGGCCTGCTCCCAGGTGAGCGGACCCGTCGGGCTGGCGCGCTTCCTGCTTCTGAAGTACTTGCCGACATTGCGGCCGGCGAACACGTCGACGCCGCGCAGTTGCGCCACCGTCCACGGAACCATGGGGCCGTAGATCACCATGGCTGGCCGGACCGTGACCTCCGAGCCAAGCTCGGCACCGAGCAGCCGCGCGACCTGGGCCGCCTCCCAGCGGCCGTGCGCCAGCCTGTTCTTCTGGCTGAAGGGCCCGTGATACAGCACCGGCCCCGAGGCCGACCCGCTGGCCACCGTCCGATGGGCAGCCGCCGGTCCCAGCGTTCTGAATCCACGGCGAAAACGCCGCCAGGACCGATCACCAGGTGGTCCACGATCGAATCAGTGCCGGGAATGCCGCGACCGTGCAAAGCCAGGTATCCGGAGGCCCTGGTAATGATCAGACGGCGTCTTGTCTTGCGCTGCGCGGAGGAGACTCTGGCGGCCGCCGGAATCAGCGACATGGTCTTGGAACGGTAAATGGTGTCGATGATCGCCACGATGACCGCCGCTGTCAGCCCCATCCGCCAGCTGAGCCAGAACGTGACAAGGAGCATGACGACCAGCGCGAAGACGGCCCGGCGTATCCAGATCGGCACTCGCGGGTCGGCGGCTAGCCCGGCCATGATGGCTCTCGGCGGAACAGGAAGGTTCCGTGCGCCTTCAACCGGTGCCGCGGGACCGGTTGACGTTGTGTCGGGCCCGGTTTCCCGGTCCATGTCTCACAGCGTAACCGAGCGTTCACCGCCGTAACCGTCAGCGAGCCCCGAGGCCGATCGTCTTGCCGTTCCGGCTGGCCAGTTCGGCGCCCTACTGTTCGGTCACGTGACCCAGATTCATGACCTGACAGTTACCGAGCAGGCTGCGGCGATCCGCTCAGGCGAGATGTCATCCGCTGAGATCACCGAGCACTACCTGGCCAGGATCGACCGCCTCAACGACCAGGTCGGCGCCTTCTACACGGTGACCGGCGAGCTAGCGCGGGAACAGGCAGCGGCCGCAGACAAGGCCGCCTCGGCGAGCCGAAAGGACGGCGAGGGGTTGCCGCCGCTCACCGGCGTGCCGATCCCGATCAAGGACCTGAACATGGTCGCCGGGGTCAGGCTTACCTATGGCAGCTCGATCCTGGCCGACAACGTCGCCGACACCGACGACTACGTCGTGGCGCACCTGAAGTCGGCCGGCATCGTCATCACCGGCAAGACGGCCACGCCCGAGTTCGGTTTGCCCTGCTATACCGAGACCAAGATCGGCCCGCCAGCGCGGACGCCGTGGGATCTGACCAGATCCGCGGGCGGTTCCAGCGGCGGCGCGGCCGCCGCGGTCTCGGCCGGCCTGGCCCCGGCCGCGCAGGGCAGCGACGGCGGTGGCTCGATCAGGATCCCGGCCAGCGTCTGCGGCCTGTTCGGCATCAAGCCGACCAGAGGCCGGATCTCCCAGGGACCGATGATGCCCGACCTGGTCGGCCTGTCGACCGACGGCCCGCTGGCTCGCACGGTGGCCGATGCCGCGCTGCTGCTGGACTCGATGACTGGCAATCACCCGGGCGACATGTACACGCTGCCGCCGCTCCCGGCCGGCGAGTCCTTCCTCGGGTACGCGGGCCGCGAGCCTGGCAAGCTGCGGATTGCCAGGTCACTCACGACGCTGATCGACGGCGCCGAGGTGCACCCGGACTGCGTGACAGCCTACGAGGACGCCACCGCGCTGCTGACCTCGCTCGGTCACGACGTTGTCGACATCGACCTGCCGTTCCCGAAGGAAGCGGTGCCGTCATTCCTGGCGCTGTGGTTCGCGATGGCGACGCTGGCACCGATCGCGGCCGAGCAGGAAAGCGAGTTGCTGCCACTGACCCGCTACCTGCGCGCCAAGGGGATGGAGCTATCGGCCTCCGACCTGCTGCTGCATCAGGCGATCCTGCAGGGCAGCGCGCGCCCGGCGATGGCAGCGCTGAGCGGCTATGACGCGATCCTCAGCCCGACCGTGGCGTTGCCGCCGCGCCCGGTGGGCTGGTTCGACGAGGTGGAGCCGAGCGAGAATTTCGTCAGGCAAACTCAGTTCACCCCGTGGACAGCGCTGTACAACCTGTCCGGCCAGCCTGCCGTCAGCGTGCCGCTGCACTGGAATGCGGACGGATTGCCGATCGGCATCATGCTGGCCGGCCAGATGGGCGGCGAGGGCACGCTGATCTCGCTCTCGGCGCAGCTCGAGAGGGCCAGGCCGTGGAAGGACAAGCACCCGCCGATCTGGTAACCGGGTCGCCAACCGCGTCCGGCCGAGCGCGACACTCTGGCCAGCGGCCGGCGGCGGACTCACCCCAGTGAATCCGCTACGAGTTGGGCGATGGTGACGCTCTGGCTGGCCGTCGGAGGACCGGGGACAACAGCGGTGTTCCAGTCGGAGAAGGTCAGCGAGCCGCTTGTCCCGTCGGTGATGGACAGCGGAAGGTAGCCGGACCTGGACACAATCAGCCGCTGGCCGGCGGAATCCGTGGCCTGGTAAACCGCCTGGCCCTGATAGGTCGCCGGGACGAATTTCAGGCTGCTGATGTCCTTGGCCTTGAAGCTCGTCACCTGGCTGATGAGCTTCGGCATGCTGATATCGCCGGCCAGGCTCGCCGCCTCGCTGGCCGGGATCGCCAGGTACTTGCCGCAGGCCGTCGCGCAGGCTTTCGCCGGGATCTTCGCGAGGCGCAGGAAAAGCTTGTTGATCTTGATATAGACCTTGCCGTCCGTGGACAGAATCGTGAAGCTCTTGCCACCGGAGGAGGCTGAGCCGGCCAGGGACGTCTTCCCGGCCAGGGTCATGTCGATGCTGGCGAGCTGGCCGCCGCTGTTCACCGTGCCGGAGACGTGTACCGAAGTCGCTTGCTGGGCCGCCGCCTTCATGTCCGCGAACAGGGTCGCGTTGCTTGGCATGGCGGGCGCGCTCGGCGCTGCTGATACGTGCGCGGACGAGGTGGCTGGCGCTGGCGAGCTACATGCGGCGAGGAACGGGCCTGCCAGCACGGCGCCGGTCAGACTTGCGAGGACGGCGGCGCTCCGTAGATTGCTGCTGATCACGATGCCCCCAGTGGAATGCGCGATGAAAACCATCGAAGTATAGCAAGAAGCGATCTAACCGTAGTTAAGAGACTTATCGTTGGCTGCGCGTGAACTGCAGCCGCGCGGGGGATAGCGCGGTTACGGCGGCCGCGGTGACGGCGCAGTCACGGCGCGTGCAACGGCCGTCACGGGGACGCCGCAGCCGGGCCCGGGGAGCAGGGCTCGCACGGCGGGGGAGCGACGCAGGGTGAATGGCTGGCTGGAACGGCTTGGCGGCTTTGCCGCCCGGCGGCACTGGATCGTGATCATCGCCTGGGTGCTGATCCTGGGGGGTCTGCTCGCTGCCAGGCAAGCCTTCGGCGGCGACTTCGTCAACAACTACAACGTGCCGGGCACCCAGTCTGACGACGGCCTGAACCGGCTCAATGCCACGTTCCCTGACCAGGGTGGTTATGCCGGCCAGATTGTTTTCCACGCGGCGAGCGGAACGGTCGCCGCCGACTCCGCGGCGGTGAACCAGGCCACTGCCAACGTGAGCAACCTGCCCGACGTTAGCAAGGCGGTCAGCCCGTTCTCCTCCGCATCGACTGGCGCGGTGTCCAAGGACGGGACGATCGCCTACTCCAGCGTGTCGTGGAGCGTGAACCCGTACTCGCTGAACACGGCGTACCTGACGAAGCTCAACAACGCAGTGGCGCCAGCCAGAAAGGCAGGCCTGCAAGTCGCCTACGGCGCCGGCGCGTCGCAGATCGGCCAGGTAACCAAGGACACCTCCTCCGAGGCCATCGGCCTGGGCTGCGCGCTGATCTTGCTGCTGTTCATGTTCGGCTCGCTAGTGGCCGCAGCGATTCCCCTGGTGTCGGCCATCTTCAGCGTCGGGGCCGGCCTGTCACTGCTCGGCTTGCTGGCCTCGGTGATGACATTCCCGACTACCGCGCCGACGATCGCCACGTTGCTAGGCCTCGGCGTCGCCGTCGACTACGGGCTCTTCCTGGTCGCGCGGCACAGGGAGCAACTGGACACTGGCATGGACGTGGTCGGTGCGGCCCGGCACGCGGAAGGAACCTCGGGCGCGGCGATCGTGGTAGCCGGCAGCACCGTCGTGGTGTCGATCCTCGGCCTGTACATCTCGGACGTCGCGTTCGTCGGCGCGCTCGGCCTGGCGGCAGCGATAACCGTCGCGATCACCATGCTGGCCGCGCTCACGCTCGTGCCTGCCTTCATGGGCGCGGCGAAATCGAACGTGCGGGCGCTGTCGGCCAGGTGGCGAGCGCACAAGGCCGGCGAGAGCGCTCGCGAGCAGGCCAGGCGGACCGCCGCCGCCACGCGTGAGCAGCATGAGCACTCGGCCTTCGCGCGCTGGGGCCGTAAGGTCAGCGCGCATCCGTGGCCGTGGGCGGTCCTGAGCGTGGCCGTGCTCGGCATCCTGGCTATCCCGTTCTTCTCGATCACTTTGGGTCAGCCAGACAACGGGACGAACCCGACGAGCGACACCAGCCGGCAGGCTTATGACCTGATCACCCGAGGCTTCGGCGTGGGCACCAACGGCCCGCTGGCCGTCGTCGTCGTACTGCCGAAGCAGTCAAGCTCGGCCGACAACTCCCTGCTGAGCAGTATGCGCTCGGCCGTGTCCGGCACTCCTGGCGTGGTGTCGGTGGGTCCTGCCGCTATCAACTCGGCCATGACCACCGCCGTCTTCAACGTCATCCCGGTCACCCGGCCGCAGGCCGCGGCTACCACCAGCCTGGTCAACACCCTCCGCGACGATGTGCTGCCGAAGCAGAAAGCCACTACCTATGTCACCGGCGCCACGGCCGGCGCCGTCGATTTCACCCACAAGATCACTTCGCGGCTGATCTGGCTCGTGCTCGCGGTCATCGCGATCGCCTTCGTGCTGCTCACGGTGGCGTTCCGGTCCATCGTGATCGCGACGAAGGCAGCGATCCTGAACGTGCTGTCGATCGGCGCTGCCTACGGCGTCATCGTCGCCATCTTCGAGTGGGGCTGGGGCAACAGCCTGATCGGGCTGCACACCACGCTGCCGATCCCGGCTTATGTGCCGATGCTGGTCTTCGCGATCGTCTTCGGGCTGTCGATGGATTACGAGGTGTTCCTGCTGTCGCGCGTGCACGAAGCGTGGATCGCGACCGGGGACGCGCACCGGGCGGTTGCCATGGGCATCGGCGGCACCGCGCGGGTCATCACCACCGCGGCGGCGATCATGATCGTCGTGTTCTCCAGCTTCGTGCTGAGCTCGGACCCGACGGTGAAGATGCTGGCGATCGGGATGGCGTTCGCCGTGCTGATCGATGCCTCGCTGGTCCGGATGATCCTGGTGCCGGCCGTGATGACGCTGCTCGGCAAGCACGCCTGGTACCTGCCTGGCTGGCTGGACAGGTTCGTGCCCAACATGCAACTCGAAGGCAGCACGGCAGCCGAGCCTGCCGCGGCGCCGGCGCCTGATGCGCGAACACTGCGGTCTTGAGCATCCGCTATGCATAAATTTCGTGGCAAACCGACACTCCCGGCAGCGGTCAGTGCCTACAGTCGTCTGTTATGGGGCTGGCAACAACGGCACAGCGCGGCGCGCGGGTCTGGCTCGGCCTCTCGACCACGATCGTGACGACGTGCGCCGTGCTGACTGCCTGTTCCAGCGGCCAGAGCGCGCAGGACGTGGCCAGGCCTACCTGACCGCCTGGACCGCTCAGGACTGGCCAGCCATGCGCGCGCTGGTCGCCAGCCCGCCCGCCGACTTCACCTCGGTCAACGCGGCCGCGCTCACCGACACTCGGCGCCAAGCAGGCCAGCTTCCACCCCGGCTGCCTGATCCGACCGGGCAACTCGGCCAGCGAACCAGTGACCGAGCACATCACTATCGCCGGCGTCGGTACCGTCATCTCGAAGACCCGCTCCGTCTCACCAACAGCGTCCGGGAACTGGCTGGTCGACTGGTCATCGGCCACGATCGCGCCGCAGCTCCCAAGCCGGGCGACCGGCTGTCGCTGCAGGTCACCTGGCCGCCGCGCGCGCAGATTCTCGGCGCCGGCGGCACGCCGCTGACCACCCAGGCGCGCGATGGTGACGATCGGCGTCGAGGGTCAGCGGATCAAGAAGCAGGCAGTGGTGCGCGCCGCGCTGCTGGCCGCCGGCGCGGCCAGGCAGGCCGTCGAGCCGGCGCTGACCGGGGCGAAGTCGGAGCCGACCTGGTTCGAGCCGGTGTTCACGGTCAGCATGGCGGCGCTACCAGCAGCTCGCGCCGAAGATCTACCCGGTCCCTGGCACCGTGTTCCAGACCATCCACGAGCGCACGCCGGTCACGCCCGGCCTGGCTACGTGGTCGGCTCGGTCGGCCCGGTCACGGCGCAGCAGCTGCAGGAACTAGGCCCGCCGTACAGCGCCGCAGAGCTGGTCGGCCAGACCGGGCTGGAGCGAGCCTATCAGAAGCAGCTCGCCGGCCAGCCGGGCGCCACAGTCACGGCGGTCAACGCGGCCGGGGCGCCGTCGGCACTGTCGCCACACTCAGCCCCAAGGCGGGCACGCCGGTGCGAACCAGCATCGACCCGGTCGTCCAGCGCGCCGCAGAGAAAGCGCTGGACGGCATGCACAAGGAGCGCCGCGCTGGTCGCGGTCAACGCGGCCACCGGCCAGGTACTGGCGGCCGTCAGCGTGCCGGCCGGCAGCGGGTTCAACCTCGCGCTTGACGGCGCGTTCCCGCCAGGTTCCTCGTTCAAGGTGCTGACCACGACCGCGCTGATCGAGCACGGACTGGCGCCGTCCTCGCCCGCGAGCTGCCCGCCGCAGCTCACCGTCGACGGCGAGGTCTTCCACAACGCGGAGGGCACCGGGCCGGCCAGCGACCTGCTGCGCGCGTTCGCTGAGTCGTGCAACACCGCGTTCATCGGGCTGGCGACGCGGCACCTCACCGCGGCCGACTTCACCAGGACCGCGGCCCTGTACCGGCTCGGCACGGCGCCGCAGCTCGGCCTGCCTGCGTTCGCCGGCTCGGTCCCGAAGCCGTCCGATGAGGCTGACCTGGCCGCGACCACGATCGGGCAGGGCCAGGTGCTGGTGTCGCCGCTGGACATGGCGATGGTCGCGGCCGCCGTCGACACCGGCCAGGTCGCGCGGCCCGGCTGGTGGCCGGCGCGCCTGACGACGGCGTTCCGCCGGCGACGCTGCCTGCCCATGTCGTCACCGACCTGCACAAGTTGATGGCGCAGGTCGTCGCCACCGGAACCGCGGCCAACAAGGGCCTGCCGGCCGGCACGTACGCCAAGACCGGCACCGCGCAGTACGGTCATGGCAACCCGCTGCCGACCGACGCCTGGCTGATCGGCTTCAACAACGTGTTCGCACGACATCGCGTTCGCCATGGTCACGGTCAACGGCGGCGAAGGCGGCCCGACCGACGGGCCGATCGTGGCGAAGTTCCTCGACCTGCTGCACCAGTCCGGCGGCTAACGCCCCGATGACGGCCGGCCGGCCGGGCCTGCGGGCGGTTCGGCGCCGGAACTCCTAGCATTCCGGTGTACCGGCGAGCCGACGCCGGAGGTCACCTCAGATGCGGGGGCACGGGATGACCGGATGATACAGGCGATGCGCGGCGCGCCCGCCAGATCTTCCATACCGGGAACGGGGTGGTCGCGCTGGCAGTGTCAGCCTGCCTGCTCGGCGCGCTCGGGCCGGGCTTCGGCGACGACGCCGGCGCTCGGCCCTGCGCTGCTGCCCGGCCATGGCGCCTGGGCGTCGGCGGCCGGCGCCCAGCTGCCGCTGTCGCAGACGCTCACGGCTGGCCGGGCTGACCGGGCCGGCGCAGGTGTCGTTCAGCCCGCAGGGCGTCCCCTCGATCACGCGCGCAATCGACAAGCGATGCCTACCTGGCGCTCGGGTACGTGCAGGCCGAGTTCCGGCTCGCCGAGATGGACCGCGACCGCCGGGTCGCCGAGGGCCGGCTGGCGCAGCTCACCGGCCCGCCAGGCGTCGCCTCGGACGAATTCGAACTGCGGCTCGGGCTGCTGCGCACCGCACAGCAAGAGTGGGCGCAGCATGCCGAAGATCGAGCCCGGCCGCGCAGGCGCTCGTCGCCTACTCCCGCGGCGTGAACGACTATCTAGCGCAGTTGCGGGCCAGCGGGCAATGGCCGGCCGTGTTCTCGCTCGCCGGCGTCTACCCGGCGAACTGGACTCCGGTGGACAGCCTGGCCGTGCAAGGCGACCTGACGCAGGAGCTGGACTTCACCACCACGCCGCTGGATTACGCGGTGCTCGAGCGCTCGCTCGGCGCCGCGCGCACGATGAGCTGGTTCCCCGTGCTGCCGCCGGACAAGCAGAACCCCTACGATCCTGGCCCCTACCGGAAGCTGCCGCTCGCGCCGATGGCGGAGCGCAGACGACCGCCGTGCGGTCGGCCGCGGCCGCTCGCGCTGTCCCCGCAGACCCGGTCGGCTCGGCGGCTCGACGGCTGCGGCCGCTCGCAGCGGCCCCGGTCGGCTCGGCCCGGCATGCGGCCGCGGGTGACCGCAACCCCGTTCCCAGTCTCGGCGGCCTCGCCGCGTGCGGCGGCGGCAATCCTGCGCCGAGGCGACGCGCTGCCAGCGGGCCAGCTCTACAGCGCGCCGGCGAGCAATGCCTGGGCCGCGAACGGCCCGCAGGGTCGCGGGCGGCGGCGCGATGCTGGCGGGCGATCCGCACCTGCCGCAGACGCTGCCCTCGATCTGGTTCGAGGTCGGCGCTCACCGCGCCCGGCCTGGCCGTGTCCGGGGTCAGCGTGCCCGGCCTGCCCGCGATCCTGATCGGGCACAACGCGCATATCGCCTGGTCGCTGACCGATACCCAGAGCCAGGCCGCGCTGTTCTACGCCGAGCAGACCAGCGCGGCCAGGCCGCGCGAGTACTTCTGGGACGGCCAGTGGCGGCAGATGCAGGTGCTGCACTACACGATCCCGGTTCGCGGCGCGCGCGGCCAGGCAGATCTACGTGCCGCTGACGGTGCACGGGCCGGTGCTGACGCAGGCAGGCCAGACGGTCGCGGTCGACTGGATGGGCGCGCTCGGCTCCCCGGATGAGGCGGCGATGCTGGCGATCGACCGCGCCAGCGACTTCGGCCAGTTCAGGGCCGCGCTGGCCGAGCTGGCGGTCGCCCGCGCTCACCTTCGTCTACGCCGACCACCAGCGGCAACATCGGCGCGATCTCGGCCGGGTACTACCCGCAGGTCCGGCACGGCGACCCGTGGCTGCCCCTGCCGGGAACCGGAGCCGACGACGTGGCCGGCGTCATCCCGTACGCGGCGGTCCCGCAGGTGTACGACCCGCCCTCGCACGTCATCGCGACGGCGAACCAGCGCCCCGTCGGCCCCTCCTACCCGTACTACCTCGGGACGACGGCGGATCTTCTTCGATCCCGGCTACCGGGCCGACGCCGAGTACGCCTACCTGCGCGCGCACCGGTCGATGACGCCGTCAGATTTCGCTGCGCTGCAGGACATCCTCAGCGACCAGCTGGCGGCCGCGATCCTGCCGAAACTACGGGCTGCCCTGCGCGGCGGCGCAGCTGACACTGGCTCAGCAGCAGTGCCGCCAGGTGCTGGCCTCGTGGAACAAGCAGATGGACGCCACCTCGGCCGGCGCGGCCATCTGGTGGACGTTCTGGACCGACTACCTGTCGGACGTATTCCGGCCCTGGTGGACTGCGGCGAAGGTGCCGGTATCTGGATGCCACCGGATTGTCGATCGGCCCCGGCCAGTTCAGCCTGGACCAGGATCTCGAGACGTGGACGCTGCACGACCAGCACAACGCGGCGTTTACCCCGCCTGGTACAAGGCGGCGTACGGCCGTGACCGAGATGCGGACTGCCTTCGCCGCCACCGTCAGGCAACTCGTGGACACACTGCACCAGAGTCCGCAGGGATGGACGTGGGGGGCGCTGCACACCCGCCAGTTCCCGTCGCTCACCGGCGCCGCCGCTCTCGGCTACGGGCCGCGGGCCAGCGGGGGAGACCTGTGGACCGTCGACGCCGCCGAAGGCGGCATGAACTCAGTCGTCGGTCCCAGCTGGCGGATGGTCGTGGCCTGGAGCGGTACGGGCGCTCCCGTCGCTGACGGCATTTACCCGGGCGGCCAGAGCGAGAACCCGGCCTCACCCTGGTACTCCGATATGGTCGCCGACTGGTGGGCCGGGACCTACCTGCCGATGCCATCGCCAGGCGGCAGCGGCGTCGCTGTCAGGCTGGGGTCGCGACCGGCAAGCCCGACCTCGGTGGCAGCGAAGACAACGGGCAGCAACGGCGCCAGCCCCGCCGCTGGCGCGAGGTCCGCCGCCGGGTCGTCGGCATCGGCTACACCATCGGCCAGCTTTCCCGCCGCCATCACGGCCGACGCGCCAGCAGGCGTCATCGTCTGGGAGCTGCTGCCATGACGGCTGACTTCAAGCGACTCGGCAAGCAAGGTTCTTACCGGCTCGGCCAGCTGCGTGCGCAGGGTATCGGCAGGCAGTCGCACCCCGGCACGTTCCAGCCGCGGTTCGTCGG
>CAVYDE010000018.1:0-75606 GCA_963767215.1 uncultured Actinomycetota bacterium | reverse complement strand
CCTCAGCGGCGGCGAAGCCGTCGGCTCACGCGAGCACCGGCGGCACTGCGCCGGCCCACCGTCACCTGGTGACGACGGCGCTGTCTGTCGGGCCGTCACCGGACACCACCGCTACCGTGACATTCCTGACCAAGTACTTCTCCGCGATCAACAAGCACAACTACCTCAAGTATCAGCATCTGTTCAGCGCTGGGCTGCGCGGCGGGCTGTCTGAGTCGGCCTTCGTCAGTGGCTACGGCAGTTCGCACGACTCGCACATCGTGCTGCGCAGCATCAGCGTGACGGGTCCGGGCGAAATAGACGCGATCGTCAGCTTCACCAGTCACCAGCAGGCGGCAAGCAGCCCAACGAAGTCGGCCTGCACGGCGTGGAGCATCACGCTCTACCTGGTCAAGCAGGATCACCGGTACCTCATCCAGACACCTCCGCACGACTACCAGCCGTCGGCGGTCAGCTGTTCGTAGCCGCTGACCCCCGGGGTCATTCGGCGCCGGGCAGCACCCCGCACAGCAGCCTGTCCTCGCCCCGCTGCCGGCTGGGCGTGTGCACGGCCCCCAGGTGCGACCGCGTCTACGCCGACGTGTCCCGCAACGGCACCCGCCGGTTCTGCTCGACGACATGCCAGAACCGGGTGAAGGCGGCGGCCTTCCGGGCCCGCCGGGGTGACCCTTTTTTTGGCCCGGTACCGGTCAGCCCGGGCCCGGTCCGAGCCCGCGACCAGGCGCGTGTGTTAGCCGAAGAATACCTCCGATTCGGCATACCGCTCGGGCGGCACCAGCTTGAGCTGGCTGGTCGCCTCGGCGAGCGGCACGCGGACAATCGAGGTCCCGCGCAGGGCCACCATCATTCCGTACGCGCCATCCCTGACCGCCCCGATCGCGTGCACGCCGAAGCGGGTGGCCAGCACCCGGTCGAATGCCGTCGGGGTCCCGCCGCGCTGGATATGGCCGAGCACGGCGCAGCGAGCTTCCTTGCCGGTCCGCCGCTCGATCTCGCCGGCCAGCATCTGACCGACCCCGCCCCAGCCGCGCGTGACCGAACGCGTCCAGCTGCTCAGCGGCTGACCGACTCGTCACTGGCCTTGGGGTGCGCGCCCTCGGCGACCACGACGATCGGGGCGTACCTGGTCTGGAACCTGTGCTCCACCCAGGCGCACACCTGCTCGATGTCGAACGGGTTCTCCGGGATCAGGATGACGTTCGCGCCGCCCGCTATCCCCGCGTGCAGCGCGATCCAGCCGGCACTGCGTCCCATCACCTCGACGATCAGGGCCCGGTGATGGCTTTCAGCCGTGGTGTGCAGCCGGTCGATCGCCTCCATGGCGATGTTCACCGCGGTATCGAAACCGAAGGTGTAATCGGTCGCGCCGAGATCGTTGTCGATCGTCTTGGGCACGCCGACGACGTTCACGCCCGCCTCGTGCAGCTTGCCGGCGACGCCGAGAGTGTCCTCGCCGCCGATCGCGATCAGTGCGTCCACGCCGAGGCTGTCCAGGTTCTCCCTGATCCGCTCGATCCCGGACTTGCCGCCCACCGTGGCGGACTCGCCCAGCGGATTCGTCCGGGAGGAGCCGAGAATCGTGCCGCCGCGCGGCAGGATCCCGCGTACCGCGTGGACGTCCAGCATGATCGTGTCGCCTTCCAGCGGCCCGCGCCAGCCGTCACGGAATCCGATGAACTCCATCTCGGCTCCGCCACGCCGGTACGCACAATTCCGCGCGGATCACCGCGTTCAGGCCGGGGCAATCGCCGCCTCCGGTGAGGACTCCGACTCGCATGAGTGCTCCCTTCGCGTTGTTGCCCGCCACACTAGTGCCCATGAGTGTCCTCGCGATCGACGCAGGGACGACTGGCGTGACCGCCTTATCGTCACCGATGACGGCACGGTGGCGGGCCGCGGATACCAGGAATTCCGCCAGTACTTCCCGGAACCGGGCTGGGTGGAGCATCTGCCGGAAGACATCTGGCAGGCGGCACTCGCGGCCTGCGGCCAGGCGCTGAGCGTCGGCCGGCGGCGACCCGGCCATCGCCTGCGTCGGCATCACCAACCAGCGGGAGACCGCCGTGATCTGGGACCGCTCCACCCTGGCCGCGCCGCGGCGGGCGATCGTCTGGCAGGACCGGCGGACCGCCGATCTGCGCGCCGGCTTCGCGCGGCAGGGGCCGAGGAAGAGGTCGCGGAGCTGACCGGGCTGCGGCATCGATCCCTACTTCACCGCCACGAAGCTGACCTGGCTCGCCGAGAACGACCCCGCGGTGTGGGCCGGGGTCATGGACGGCTCGCTGGCGGTCGGGCACTGTCGACTCGTACCTCATCGCCCGGCTCACCGGCGGCCGCCGTCACGTCACCGACGCCTCCAACGCCTCGCGCACGCTGCTGTTCGACATCGAGGCCGGGCAGTGGTCGAGCGAGCTGTGCGAGCTGTTCGGCGTGCCGCCGCACGCGCTGCCGGAGGTGGTGCCGTCGACCGGCGTGGTCGGCCACACCGACCCGGACGCGTTCCTCGGCCTGTCGCTGCCCGTGGCGGGCATCGCGGGCGACCAGCAGGCGGCATTGTTCGGCCAGGCGTGCTTCTCGCCAGGGTCCGGCAAGTGCACCTACGGCACCGGCTCGTTCGTGCTGTCGAACACGGGCGCCTCGATCGTGCGGTCCCCGGCCGGCCTGCTGTCGACAGTCGCCTGGATGGACAGCTCAGGCGGGCTGACCTACGCGCTGGAGGGCTCGGTCTTCGTGACCGGCGCCGCCTCCAGTGGCTGCGCGACGGGCTCGGCCTGCTCGACCACGCGGGCCAGAGCGAGGCCCTGGCCCGGTCGGTTCCCGATGCGGGCGGCGTCGTGTTCGTTCCCGCGCTGACCGGCCTCGGCGCGCCGGACTGGGATCCGGAGCGCGCGGGGCGCATGTTCGGCCTGACCAGGGGCACGACCAGGGCGCACCTGATCCGCGCGACGCTGGAGGCGATCGCGTTCGAGGTCCGGGACGTGGCTTCGACGTGATGGCGGCCGAGGCCGGAGCGGCCCGCGGCGCGGGACACCAGCAGGCGGCGCGGCAGCGCGCTGCGGGTCGATGGCGGCGCTAGCGCCAACGACCTGCTGATGCAGATACAGGCCGATCAGCTGCAGGCTCCCGGTTGAACGGCCGGCGATCGCCGAGACCACGGCGATCGGCGCCGCCTTCCTGGCCGGGCTGGCGACCGGAGTGTGGTCATCGCAGGCCGAGCTGGCCGCGACCTGGCGGCTGGACCGCCGGTTCGAGCCGGGGCCAACGGGATGAGCCGGCCATGCGCGCTGGCGCAGCGCCGTGGAGCACACCAAGGGATGGGCCCGCTAGCGGGCTGGCCGCGGTGGCCGCCGAGCGCGATCATGACCTGCCGCCTGCGGGGTGCCGCGCTCGCCACTCGTCTTCGAGCATCGCGTACACCATCTCGTCGGCCCACTCGCCCTTGACGATCTCGTTCTGCAGGAAGCGGCCTCACGGCGCATGCCCAGGCGCTCCAGGACCCGCGCCGAGGCGGCGTTTCGGCGTCGAGGCGGCCGGCATGCGATGCAGTCCGAGTTCCTCGAAGCCCAGCCGCAGCATCACTTCGGCCGCCTCCGTGGCGTACCCCTGGCCGCTGTGGTCCGGGTGGAAGACATAGCCGACCTCGCCCTGCCGGTGCTCCCGGCTCCGCGTGAACAGCACGACGTTTCCGATGATCGCGCCGGTTTCCGGTAGCACCACGGCCAGGGATACGGTGCCGCCCTCGCTGCCTGGTTCGGTCGCCGTCGCCTCGATCCTGCGGTGCAGCCACTCGCGCACCTCGTCCCGGTCGCGGGGACCGGACCGCAGGTATCGCATCACCTCCGGCCGTGACTGGATATCGAGTACGCCATCGAGATCGTCCGTGCGGTAGGGCCGGAGCGTCAGCCGGGAAGTCCTGAGCGGAAAATCAGGCCTGACCATCACCCGATCGTAGCGACCCGGCTCGCCGGGCGGCCCGCCTTCTCGTGCCCGTGCCCGTGCCCGTGCGAGCGGCGGATGCCGGCAGCCGGGCCCGGCTGGCCTTGTTCCGCTGGGCGTACTCGTCGACATATTCCTGGCCGGATAGCTTCATGAGCGCGTACATGATCTCGTCAGTTACCGCCCGCAGGACTATCCGGTCGTTTTCCATTCCGTAGTAACGAGAAAAATCGAGGGGCTGGCCGAACTTCACGCCGGGCCGGACCCGAAGCTGCGGGGCGATTTTCCCCGGCGGCTGGAACTCGAAGCCGCCGACCATGGCGCACGGAATCACCGGCACCCTGGCCTCGAGGGCGAGCCTGGCCACGCCGGTCTTCCCCCGGTACAGCCGGCCGTCAGGCGTCCGCGTGCCCTCAGGATAGATACCGAGCAGTTCCCCTGCGGCCAGCACGCGCAGCCCGGTCCGCAGTGCCCGCTGGCTGGCCTCGCCGCCCGCCCGGTCCATCGGAATCTGGCCTACCCCGCTGAAGAAGACCCTGCTGGCCAGGCCCTTCAGCCCGCGGCCGGTGAAGTACTCGGACTTCGCGAGGAAGACGACCTTGCGCGGGAGCGGCAAGGGCGCGAAGAAGTGATCGGAGAAGGACAGGTGATTGCTGGCCAGGATGGCGGGGCCCTCACGCGGCACGTTCTCGGCGCCGTCCGACCACGGCCGGAACACGATCCGAAGGATCGGCCCGAGAATCGCCTTCACTACCCAGTAGAACATCACATGTTCCCACGTGATCGCCGCTGCGCAGATCAGCCACGGCCGAGACTGCTTGCGCCCTGGCACGGCGTGATGCCGCACCGGCGATGGACATGCGACGATGCAACAGACGCACGCCGGCGCCGCCGAGAGGACCCAGTTCATGCCAGTCATGCCAGGGGCAGAGCCCTACAGCCATGAGAGCGGTACTACCGGCGTCCTGCTCTGCCACGGATTCACCGGCAGCCCGCAGTCCCTGCGACCGTGGGCGGAGTACCTGGCCAGGGCGGGGCTGAGCGTCTCGCTGCCGCGGCTGCCAGGGCACGGCACCGTCTGGCAGGAGATGGCCAGCACTCGCTGGGAAGACTGGTATGCCGAGGTCGACCGGGCCTTTGACCAGCTTCGGGCGCATGCAGACGAGATCTTCGTGATGGGCCTGTCCATGGGCGGCTGCCTAGCCCTGCGCCTGGCCGAGCTCCGGGGCTCTGCGATCAGCGGCCTGGTGCTGGTCAACCCGTCGGTGACGGCGGACACGCGGCTGTTCGCGCTGGCCCCGGTACTGAAGCTTTCGTTCCCTCCCTCAAGGGCATCGCCAGCGACATCAAGAACGAGCAGGCGCACCGAGCTGGGCTACGCCCGGACCCCGGTCAAGGCCGCAGCGACCCTGCCCGGTCTCTGGCGGATCACGCAGCAGCACCTCAGCGAGCTGACCCAGCCGGTGCTGGTCTACCGGAGCACGACCGATCACGTCGTCGGGCCCGCGAGCATCCGGCTGCTCACGATGCGCTGCCGGCAGGTCAGCTCGAGATTCGGGACTGCGCGGACAGCTATCACGTGGCAACCCTGGACAATGATGCCGAGGCCATCTTTACCGGGAGCCTGGAGTTTGTGCGCATGCACAGCCAGGTAAGCCGGGAATCAATAAGCGGAGTCGGCAACGAGCCAACAGGCGGGGAATGACGGCGATGAGCGGACCTGGAGATATCGACGGTGAGGTCAGCGGCGACGAGGCTGCCTGGCGTGACCTAGTCGCGCGCTTTGATAATCCAGCAGACCTGGTGGCCGAGGAAAGTCCGTGGCCAGCCAGGGAGAGCCTGCCCGACGGCCAAGCCACCGCGCTCTCCGACGCGGTCACTGCCGATGATGAGGCAGCCGAGCCACCCCGCTAGCCTGCTCGAGCCGTCCGAGCGCGCCCGCATCGTCCGGCAAGCAGCCGATCCCGCGCTCGTACTCGCCAGCCGAGCAGGAGGACGAACCGTACATTCCCGCGCCGCTCCCGCCGCCGGCCAAGCTCGACTCGATCGCCAAAGGCAGCCTGGGTCGGCGTCATCGGCGGACCTGGCTACCTGCTGGTGGCCAGCCTGATCATGCACTGGTCAATCTCGGCCGTCGCTGCCTTCGTGGCCGTCGCGGCATTCGTGGGCGGTTTCGCCACCCTCGTCATGAAGCTCGGTGATCACCCACGCGGACGACGACGACAACGGCGCCGTCCTTTAGCCCGACAGGCCGGCGCTCTAGCCGATCCTGGCCAGGTCTGCCGCGCCGATCAGGCCCGCGTCCGGCCCGAGTTCCGCTAGCCGTACCTCGGCGAAACGGCGGTAAGTCGCTCCCGGTCAGCCCGCGGTGGTAGGCAGCACGTGCCGGGTCGAGCAGCAGGCTGCCCGCCTCAGAGACACCGCCGCCGATGACGAAGCAGCCCGGATCAAGGATCGCGGCCAGGTCGGCCAGGCCCGCTCCGAGCCAGCCGCCAACGATGTCGAAGCAGCGGATCGCGCCAGGGTCACCCTCGTGCGCGGCCGCGGTGACCACCGGGCCGTCGATACCGTCCGCCTTTCCGCCGCCGAGCTGCAGCAGCCTGACCGCGGCATCGGGCGATCGCCTGGCGAACTCCCGCGCCTCGGCAACAAGTGCGCTGCCGCTGGCGTACTGCTCCCAGCATCCGCGGTTGCCGCAGCCGCACACCCGGCCATCGGGAACCACGCGGTAGTGCCCTGGCTCACCGGCCGAGCCGAACCGGCCGCGATAGAGGCGCGCCGTCCAGCACGATGCCAGCGCCGATGCCGGTACCCACCGTGATCAGCACCACGTCGTTCTGCCCGCGCCCGGCACCGAGCTTTGCCTCGGCCCAGGCCGCGGCGTTCGCGTCGTTGTCCACGATGACGGTCCGGCCGATAAGCTCCTCGACGCGCTTCTTCACCGGCTCATCGCGCCAGGCAAGGTTCGGCGCGAACAGCACGGTCGCCTGCGCCTCGTCCACGAAGCCCGCCGCCCCGATGCCGACCGCCTCAACCTCGTACCTGGCCAGCAACTCGTTGACGACGTCCGCGATCGTGCCGACAGTCGCGTCCGGGCTGGCGGCAGGAGTTGACCGCTTCAGCTTCTCGATGATCTGCCCGTGTTCGTTGACGACTCCTGCGGCCACCTTCGTTCCGCCGACGTCAACCCCGATCGTCAGGCTCATGCACTCTCATCGGTCGGGCCGGCCTGGCCGCCACCGTCTGCGCTCGTCGCCTCTCTCCACGGATCAGGTTCTTTCCCATCGGCCGCCGTGACAGTCGGCGAAGCCGGGCTCCATCCGGCCGTTTGCCAAGCTGGCGGCTTCCACGTCGGAGGCTCCCAGCCGGGCGCCGGCGACTCGCTGGCCTCGGCATCCGCGGCAGGCAAACCCGCGGTCGGGCCCTCGCCCCCGGCCTGTCCGGTTCCGGCCTTCGCTGCCTTGTCCTTCGCGGCTCCGACCGTCCCGGCCTTGTCCTTCGCGGCTCCGGCCTTCCCGGCTCCGCCTTTCTCGGCCTTGTCCTTCGCGGCGCCGACCGTCCCGGCCTTGTCCTTCGCGGCGCCGACCGTCCCGGCCTTGTCCTTCGCGGCTCCGACCGTCCCGGCCTTGTCCTTCGCCGCTCCGACCGTCCCGGTCGCGTCCTTGCCGGCTCCGACCCTCCCGGTCTTCGCCGGCTCCGGCCTGCCCGGTCTCGTCCTGCCCGGCACGGACCGTCGTGGCCTCGTCAACGGATGCGGCCTCCCCGGCCCCGGCCTCCCTGGCGGCAACGTCCTCCGCCAGGATGCCGTCGGCCAAGGCATCATGCGCCAGGACATCTGCCGTAACCACAGCTTGCGCCGGGGACGAGCTCCCACCGCTGCCACCGTCAGGGCCGCTGTCGCGCCGGGTGCTGTCTCCCCCGCCGACATCACCACCCGCGGCATCACGACCCGGGGCGTCACGACCCGCGCCATTGCCATCCCGGTCACGCTGGTTGTTCCCGCCGCCCGCCCTGGCCAGGAAGGAGTCGAGCATGCCGATGACATCGGCGGCTGCCGACGCGACAGCGTCCCCGGCGCCGGCCAGCTGCCCGCCGACGCCCGGGCCTGACTCGCGCATCCGGCGCGCCGCCCGGCAGACCGGACACCACTGGCACTCAGGCGACTCGCCTACCTCGGGCGGTATCTCGGTGGTGGCGGTGTCCCAGACATCAGTGTTGTCCTGGCGCCCGCCGCCGAGCGTCTTGCGAACCTGCCCGCTGAGTTCCTTGCGCATGCTCTTGGCGCCCGACCGCAGCAGCCAGCGCTGGAAGTCGGTCAGCAGCTCAGAACCAGGCAGGTTCTGCCGCGACCGATCCTGTCCGCGGCCTCTGGTGCCGTCGCCGCGATCGGGTCGCGCTGTGCCCTCGCGCGACCGGTCCGGATCCTGTTGTCCTGGTTGCTCTGTCATCGGTGTCACCATCTACCCGTCGTCCCGCCACGTTTTAGCCGCGCCCGGCATCCTGAACCGCCTCGACCCGTGACTTCAGGCCTTTCAGTGCGGTATCGATGATCGTCTTTTCCGCCCGGCGCTTGAGCATCCCGATCATCGGAACCTTCGTACCAACAGAAAGCTCGTAACTGACCTTGGTACCTGCCCCGTCAGCCGCGAGCCGGTATGCACCGGACATTTCAGTCACCATCGAGCCTCGCTCCGCCAGCTCCCAGCGAACCGCGGCGTCGCCGTCCCAGTCGTAGGTCAGCACATAGCTGTCCTTGATAATCCCGGCGTCCAGCCCGAACCGCACCAGGAGCGGCCGCCTTCCGGACCCGACTCGACGATGTCCGCTGACCGGACCCCGGTCGCCCAGCCGGGGTAGGCACCGAAGTCGGCGATAACGCCCATGACCGCGGCCTGGCCGGCTGCGACCGTGATGCTCGATGAAGTCCTGTCCGCCATGCCTCGGAGCGTACCCGGTACGCCGGCCGCCAGCGGTCCCTGGCGGGACCGACTTCGCCGTAGCGCCGGACCGCTGTCAGCCTGGTCTTAGCCCCACTGCAGGACGTAGGGCGTGCCGCGGGCGCGGAAGTGCCCGACGTTGATGCACTCAGTGCCGCCGATCCGGATCCGGCTCTGCAGTGGCTGGTGCACATGCCCGAACAGCACGTACCGGGGCCGCGTCTTCTTGATAGCCGCCAGCAGCGCATCGCTGCCCCGCTCCAGCCGTCTGGCTACCGTGTCGTACAGCAGCTCGGGTACGGCCGGCGGAATGTGCGCGCACAGCACATCAACCTCGCCGATCGCTTCCACCTTGGCCGCGTATTCCTCGTCGTCGATCTCGTTCGGCGTCCGGTAGGTGGTACGCAATCCGCCGCCAACGAAGCCGAACGTCCATCCGTCGAGCTCGGCTCGCTCGCCGTCCAGCACCAGCTGGCCGGGCCTGACGTGCTCTGCCCACAGCCTCGGCAGGTCCACGTTGCCGTAGGTGAGGTAGGACGGCACCGGCATCGCCGCGAATAGCTCGGCGTACTGCCGCGCGACCGCCGCCTCGATGTGCTGGCGCGGATCTCCGCCGAGCTGGCTCCACAACGCGGCCGACATCGCGCGCGCCTCGTCGAACCGGTGCGCCACCCGCAACTCGACCAGCTCGCGCGCCCGGTCGGCGCCGAACAGGTCGGGAAAGATGCCCTGGCTGTGGTCGGCGTAATCTATGAACAGCAGCAGGTCACCGAGGCAGATCAGCGCGTCAGCCCCTTCGCCGGCGGCCGCGAGCGCGTCAGACCTGCCATGAACGTCGCTCACCACGTGGACCCGCATCCACCTACAGTAGGCAAGTCGAGGCGAGTAGGCCCGCACCGGCCCGTCCGGCCCGATTGCCGCGGCGGACCTGTAACGTCACCGAAGATCGGATAGGAAACGTGGCCGCAGGAGGCGCAGTGCTGCGAATTTGGCATCCCTGCCCTGATCCAGATCCCTGAAGACGCAGGCCTCGCCGATGTCGTCTTCAGCCGCGCGGCCGCTGACCCGGCCGAGGTCATGCTGCGCCGCCGCACGCCTGGCGGCAGCTGGCTGGACGTGACCACTGAGCAGTTCCGCGTCCGAGGTCACGGCGCTGGCCAAGGGCCTGATCGCGGCGGGTATCCAGCCCGGCGACCGGGTCGCGCTGATGTCGCGGACGCGGTATGAGTGGACGCTGGCCGACTACGCGATCTGGACGGCAGGCGCGGTCACGGTCCCGGTGTACGAGACCTCCTCGGCCGAGCAGGTCGAGTGGATCCTCGGCGACTCCGGTGCTCGCGCGGCGATCGCCGAGAGCGACAAGCACGCCGAGATAATCGCCGGGGTCAGGGACCGGCTGCCCGACCTCGGGCAGGTGTGGCGCGTCGCGGATCTCGATGAGCTGGCCGCGGGCGGCGCCGGCGTGACCGACGACCAGTTGCGTCAGGCCGGGCCGGCCAGCCGGGCCAGCGACCTGGCCACGATCATCTACACCTCGGGCACGACCGGCCGCCCCAAGGGCTGCGAGCTGACTCATCGCAACCTGCTGGCGGCCGTCCGCAACGCGGTGCACGGCGCGCTGCCTGGAGGTATTCGAGACAGCGCGGCGGCTCGACCCTGCTGTTCATGCCGCTCGCGCATGTCTTCGCCCGGATCATCCAGATCGGCTGCCTGGAGTCCGGCGCCGTGCTCGGCCACTGGGCCGACATCGGGCACGGTTGCCGACGGGCCTGCGGGAGTTCAGGCCCACGTTCCTGCTGGCCGTGCCGCGGGTGTTCGAGAAGGTCTACAACACGGCGCAGCAGCAGGCCTCGGCCAGCCCGGCCAAGGCAAGATCTTCGCCGCCGCGGCCGCGACCGCCATCGCCAGCAGCCGGGCGCGCAGATGCCGGCCGGCCCGGCGCAGGGCCTCCAGTTGCGCCACGCCCTGTTCGACCGCCTGGTCTACGCCAAGCTCCGGGCGGCCGTCGGCGGCAAGGTGATATACGCGGTCTCCGGCGGCGCGCCGCTAGGTGAGCGGCTCGGCCACTTCTTCCGCGGCGCGGGCATCACCGTGCTGGAGGGCTACGGCATGACCGAGACCTCGGCGGCGGCCACCGTTAACAAGCCGAGCGCAACAAGATCGGCACCGTCGGCCAGCCGATGCCGGGCTGACCAACGCGAAGATCGCGGACGACGGCGAGATCCTGCTGCGCGGCAGCATCGTCTTCGCGCGGTACTGGCAGAACGAGGCGGCTACCAAGGAGGCCGCTCGACGATCGAGGGCTGGCTGCACACCGGCGATCTCGGCGCGCTCGACGACGAGGGCTTCCTGCGCGTCACCGGCCGGAAGAAGGAACTCATCGTCACCGCCGGCGGCAAGAACGTGGCCCCGGCCGTGCTCGAGGACCGGCTGCGAGCCAACCCGCTGATCAGCCAGTGCATGGTGGTCGGCGATAACCAGCCGTTCATCGCCTGCCTGATCACGCTCGACCCGGAGACGCTGGAACACTGGAAGCAGCAGCACGGCAAGCCAGCCGGCGCGACCCCGGCCGAGCTGGCCAGTGACCCCGATCTGCTCGCGGACCTGCAGACGGCGGTCGACGATGCCAATCTGGCGGTCTCCAGCGCCGAGTCGATCCGCAAGTTCCGGGTGCTCGCCGACGACTTCACCGTCGAGAACGGCTACCTGACGCCGTCACTCAAGGTCAAGCGCGCCCTGGTGGCGAAGGACTTCGCCGCTGACATCGAGGCGCTCTACACGCGGTAGGCCCGGCTGGAGCCCCAGCGCCGGCCCTTCATGGAGATTGGTTCCACATAACGTGCAAATCGTCGCTGTTTGACGACCGAAACCCGTGCAGAGTCACGGCGGCAACACCGTTATCCGAGTTTCCCGGCCAGAATGTGCTGGAGCCGCTCGGTGACGAGGTCCCACGTCCACTCGCGATCGATCCACGCCTGGCCCTTGTCGCCCATCGCGGCGGCGCCCGCCGGGTCAGCGAGCAGTTGGACAATCCGGCTCGGCCAGCGCCGCCGGGTCGTGGCCGGGGACGACGTAGCCGGTCTCGCCGTCGAGGATGGCGTCAGGCGCGCCGCCCGAGTCGCCGCCGATGACCGGCAAGCCGGTGGCCGAGGCCTCCAGGTAGACGATCCCCAGGCCCTCGACATCCAGGCCCGCCCGGCGGGTCCGGCATGGCATCGCGAAGATGTTGCCGGCGTCGTAATAGGCGGGCAGGTCATCCCATGACACCGGGCCGGTGAAGAGAACCGAGTCTCCGGCTCCCGACGTGGCCGCCATCCGGTCCAGCCTGGACCGGTACGGTCCGCCGCCCACCAGCAGCAGCAACGGGTCGGCTCCGGTCTGCGCGCGCACCATCGGCCAGGCTGCCAGCAGCGTGTCCTGGCCCTTGCGCCGCACCATCCGGGAAACGCAGACCACAACCTGGCGGTCTTGGTCTATGCCGAGCCGCTTGCGGACCTCGGTGCCACCTGCGCCAGGACGGAATTCGGCCGGGTCCACGCCCGGCGCCAGCCGCACCATCCGCGCGGCGGCCTCCGCCGACAGCGCCCTGGCCAGCCGGATCCTGAAATACTCAGCCAGGTAGGTCAGCGCGTCTACCTCGTCGCCGATGCGGCGCAGCAGGGCCCTGGCGCCTGGCAATGCGGCCCAGCCCGCCTCGTGCCCGTGCGTCAGCGCGACGATCTGTCCGGCGCCGGCCTTGCGCAGCCGGGGCGCCAGCAGGCCAAGCGGCGCGGCAGCGCCGAACAACACTGTGTCGCAGCCGTACTCGGTCAGCAGCGCGGCCGCCCGCTTCCCGACCGACGGCAGCGGCAGCATCAGCGAGCCAGAATGCCGGATGACCGGGAACGACTGCCGCGCATCGAACGCCGCTGCGCCCTCGAAGGACGGCGCGTAGACCACGACACCATCGGCGGGCAGCCGGGTCGCCAGCGCGTGCACGAACGACTGAATCCCGCCGCTGCGCGGCGGGAAGTCGTTCGTAACGATCAGTACCTTGCTCATCTGTTTCCGGGCGCCAGGGCCCTGTCAGGTCAGCGAAACGCCACCAGGCGGACGAGAACTCAGATCGTACCCGGCTGACCGCCTGGCATGCCGGACATCAGGGCCGGACAGCTCCGTCGAGATTGTCCAGGTACCAGCCAGTGAGCGAGACGACTTCGACGTCTTCGCCTGTCTGCGGCGCATCGATCAACTTGCCGTTGCCGATATAAAGACCGACGTGCGCGTTGCCGATGAAGCCCAGGATGTCGCCGGGCTGCAGGTACTTGGTCACGTCTCCCGAGGCCAGGTCTACCTGTGGCAGTTCGCTTTCCTGCGACTCGCTGGTCCGCGGTATCGACACCCCGGCGCTGGCCCAGGCGGTCATGGTCAGGCCAGAGCAGTCGTATCCGTCGCCGCACGGGCCCGTGCCACCCCAGACATACGGGCAGCCGACCTTGCCGTAGGCGAACTGAACGGCCTTCTCGGCCTGAGTCGAGGTCGGACCTGTGTATTTGATGCCGACGTGCGATCCGCCGCCGGAGGTGACGCCCACCTGCTGCGCCGGAGTCAGCTCGGCCAGCAGGTTCTTTGCTGGCTGACCAGCGTGTTCATTGCCGACCTGCGCTTGGCCAGGCCAGACTTCAGTTGCTCGATGCCCGCCTTCGTCCGCTGCGCGAGTTCCTGGGTGCTCGTGAGCTGCCGCGCGACCGACAGAAACGCACTGATCTGCGCGTTGTCGGTGTCTGACAGCTCCAGCAAGATCGACGACTGGTTGAGGATCTGCTGCGGGTCGCCTGAGGTCAGCAGCGCGAGTGACGTATTGAGATTGCCGTCCTCGTACGCAGTAACAGCGATCCTGGCGATCTCCTGCTGCATCGAGTTGAACTTGCGGGAGTAGGCGGCCATCTGCTGGTCGACCAGAACCAATCGCTGATTGGTGCTCTGCAGTTGCTGCTGCACCTGGTCGTACTGCTGGTCCAGCTTGTCCTGCTGGGCCTGCAGCTTGCCGAGCTTGGCCTGGACCTGGCTAACGGTAGGGGCCGGCGCTGCGCCAGCGCTGCCCGTCACCCCCATCAGCAGGCCGGCGGCAACGACCGAAAAAGTGATAGCCGCGACACGTTGCCTGACGATCCTGCGAACCGACGGCGGCGTATGCACCTGCGCGACACGCTCCTTCTCCCACTGTCTGCCTACCGGGTGAGCTGACGGGTTCGGGCTGTGGAAGTCCGCCCTACGGCCAGGCATAAGTCCTGGCCGATTCACCCCTGGCGGTCCGCACCTGTGCGTACCGCCGGTTGGGTCCCCGGTTCTCTACCTCGCTGCCAGCGAGTTCAAGAGACTCGGCTGCTGTCCGCCGCCACCGGATGGTGGCTACTTAGCGGTACGGCTGCTGCCTGACACTAGTGAAGACGGCGCGGTAGATTCAACCACTTCGCGCACTCCCGTCAGAAGTACTGGTTGTCCGGGCAGGCCAGTCCGTCGGTAACAAGCTCATAACGCCCGCTAGCCACGTGCGTCATCGCGGCCACTTCAGCCTGCCGGTCACTAGTTCTGGCGCGCCTGAAAAGGCCTGATTTCTGCCGGAAACGCGGAAATCCGCGGAGACCGTCATCGCCGGCGGCCGACTTGCCGCCCGGGCTGCCGGCCGCGACGCTCGCTTACTGTCGGCACCTGGTCCTAGCGTGAAATCGTGCTCGGACCGCTAGCAGACCTCACCCTCGTGGTGGTCGACGTCGAGACGACCGGGTGGCTGCACGAGCAAGCCGAGCTCACCGAGATCGGCGCCGTTCGGTTCAGCGGCAGGCAGCTAACCGGCGAGTTCTCGTCCCTGGTGGCCCGGCCGGCCCGATCCCTGCCGACATCACCGCGCTGACCGGCATTACTGATGAGATGGTCAGCCGGGCACCGCGGGCCGGTTCTGCCCTGCGCGCGTTCCTTGCCTTTGCCAGCGACAGCGTGCTGGTCGCTCACAATGCGCCGTTCGACCTGGGATTCCTGACCGCGGCCGCCGTGGCGAGCGGGGTACGGTGGCCAGCCGTGCCGGTGCTGGATACGGCTGTGCTGGCGCGGCTGCTGCTTGGCCCTGACGACGTGCCGGACTGCAGGCTGGGGACGCTTGCCGGGTACTTCGGTGCCGCGACGGTGCCGTGCCACCGAGCGCTGGCGGACGCACGGGCCACGGCCGACGTGCTGGCCGGGCTGCTCGGCCTGGCGGCGTCGGCCAGGACGCGGCCCGCCAGGCTCGCCATCAGGGACCTGGTCACAGCCGGCTGACCAGGCCGCTGCGGCCAGGCAGCGTGGCCCTGCCGCCGCGACCAGCGGCGTGGCCCTGCCGTTGCCGGGACCCTGACCGGTGCCGATGCGCCAGCGCAGATCCACGGCCAGCAGCCGAGCCGGAGTCTGACAACAGCGCTCAGGATCGCGGCGGTACGCTACTGCCGCGGCCAGGCACGGGAGCCCGGCGCCGAGGAGGCTAGTTCATGGTCACCGCAATCGTCTTGATCAAGGCCGACGTGGCGCGCATCCCCGAGACCGCCGAGGCGATCGCGCAGATCCCGGCCGTCAGCGAGGTCTACTCGGTGACCGGGGAGTTCGACCTCGTGGCGATGGTGCGGGTCCGCGGGCATGAGGAACTCGGCGACGTGATCCCCGGCACGGTCAACAAGGTCCCCGGCGTGACGCACACCGAGACGCACATCGCGTTCCGCACGTACTCCCGGCATGACCTGGAGGCCGCGTTCTCGCTCGGGTACTCCGAGGCGTAAGCCGGGCCAGGCTACTTGCCGGCCAGCCGCTGGCTGGTCGCGATCCAGCGGTCGAGCAGGTCGGCGGCTGCGCCGGAGTCCACGGCCTCGGCAGCGCGCCGGTATCCCTCGGCCAGCGCCGCGGGCAGCGACTCCGGCCCGGCCACACCAGCTTCGGCCGCGAGCGCCGCGCCCGCGTTCAGCAGCGCCGTGTCGCGCACCGGGCCTTGCCGCCCGGCGAGGAACTCCCTGGCCACCCCGGCGTTGTGCGCCGCGTCACCGCCGCGCAGGTCGGCCGGCTCTGACCGGGCGATGCCGAGGTCAGCCGGGTCGAACTGGGTCTGGCTGACGGTGCCGTCGTGCACTATCCAGACAGTCGAGGGGCTGGTGGTGGTCAGCTCGTCGAGCCCGTCCGCGCCGTGGAATACCAGCGCCGAGCAGCCGCGGCCAGCCAGCACGCCGGCCAGTATCGGGCCTACCTTCGGATCGGCGACGCCAAGCGCCTGCGCCGCCGGACGGGCCGGATTAGCCACCGGGCCGAGGATATTGAACACGGTGGGCACGCCCAGCTCGCGCCGCGGCACCAGCACGTGCCGGAGCGCCGGGTGGTAGAGCGGCGCGAACAGGAAACCAGCCCCGATCTCCGCCACCAGTTGCTCGGTAGCCGACGGTGGCAGGTCGATGACCACGCCGAGCTCTTCCAGCACGTCCGCGGTGCCGCACGCCGATGACGCCGCTCTGTTGCCGTGCTTGACCATCCTCGCGCCGGCCGCCGCCGCCGCGATCGTCCCCATGGTGGAGATGTTGACGGTCTTCGCGCCGTCGCCACCGGTGCCGACCAGGTCGACCGTGCGCCCGCCGATCGAGATCGGCGACGCGTGCGCCAGCATCGACTCGGCCAGGCCGCTAACTTCGGCCGCTGTCTCGCCCTTCATCCGCAGCGCCACGCCGAATCCGGCGATCTGGACCGGGCTCGCGGCGCCCTCCATGATCTCGTTCATGGCCCAGGCGGCTTCCTCGGCGGACAGCTGCTCGCGCCTGATCAGCGCGCCGATCAGGGCAGGCCAGGTCGTGCGCGGGTCCATCGGGGACCACCTCGATCCGGGGCAATGGCGGTATCGGCTGAGAGCCGGGCTATGCGTTCCCATCCTTTCAGGAACGTGGCCCGATGCGGCATCTGCCAGGTGCGGCCGCGGCCGCACGGGCTAATGGGCTCCGGTGCCCGCGACCGCCGAGCCGGCCGCGCGCTGCCGCATGAGGCCGGCCAACTCCCTGGCCAGCTCGACAGGGTCAATCGGGTGGCTGATCACGGCCTCGGCCCTTGACCAGGTGGCCAGCCAGCCGTCATCAGGGCGGCCGATGATCAGCAGCACCGGGGGGCAGTTGTAAATCTCGTCCTTGGCCTGGCGGCACACGCCCATGCCGCCGGCGGCTGAGCTTCCCCGTCGAGCACCAAGACATCGGCGCCGGCCGCGTCCAGCAGCCGGAACAACATGGGCTCGGTGGCGACCTCGATGATCTCCGCCTCCGGCACATCGGGGGCCGGGCGGCGGCCGATGGCGAGCCGTACCCTGCCCCGAGTGTCGGCATCATGGCTATACACGACAACCTTCATGGCACAGGATGCTACCGACCCGGGGGGTCGGGCTACGAACGCCTACGCGGTGTCGTAATAATGACCTCGTGGTCACAGCATCTACTGAGGTAGTTCCGCGCGGAGCTACCAGCCGGCCCAACCTCGTCAGCGTGGGCACGATTATCTGGCTGTCGTCAGAGCTGATGTTCTTCGCGGCTCTCTTCGCCATGTACTTCACCATCCGCTCGGTCGACAAGGGGCTCGGCCAGGCCTGGCCGAAGGCGCACCTCGACCTGGCGCTGGCCTCCGCCAACACGATCGTGCTGCTGCTGTCGAGCGTCACCTGCCAGATGGGCGTGTTCGCAGTCGAGCGGCATCAGATCAGGCGCCGCGGCCGGATCTGGAACTTCCCCAAGTGGGGCCTGCGCGAGTGGTACGTGCTGTCGTTCCTGATGGGCCTGTACTTCGTCAGCGGGCAGGGCTATGAGTACCTGGACCTGATCCGCAAGCAGCATCTGACGCTGTCGTCCAACAACTACGGTTCGGTGTTCTTCCTCACCACCGGATTCCACGGACTGCACGTCACCGGCGGTCTCATCGCGTTCTTGTTCCTGCTCGGCAGGACATTCGCGGCGAAGAGATTCACGCTCGAACAGCAGACCAGCGCCATCGTCGTGTCCTATTACTGGCACTTCGTGGACGTGGTCTGGATCGGGCTGTTCACCACGATCTACTTGATCCACTGACCGGGAACTGGGGATAGCTGTGAGCTGGATCACCGCCAGGCGCCGGCACCCGGCCGCCGGCTATGCCGTCGTGGCCTTCGTGCTTGTCCTGATCGGCACCGGGTACGCCGTCATCACCAGCGGCAATGCGTCTGCGTCCGCGCCGGTCGCCGCTAACGCCACCCAACTGGCAGAAGGCCGCAACCTGTTCATTGCCAACTGCCAGAGCTGCCACGGCCTGTACGCCCAGGGCAACCCGGGACAGGCGCCGAGCCTGATCGGAGTCGGCGCCGCGGCGGTGGACTTCCAGGTCTCCACCGGCCGGATGCCGGCCGCCGAACTCGGTGCCGAGAACGTGCGCAAGCCGGTGCTTCTCACCAGGCCGGACATCAACGCGCTCGCCGCCTACATCGCGTCGCTGGGCGGCGGGCCGGCGATTCCGTCGGCCGCCGCGGTCAGTACCGCAGGCGCCGAAGTCGGGCTCGGGCAGCAGCTGTTCGTGGCCGACTGCGCGGCCTGCCACAACTTCGTCGGCGCGGGCGGTGCGCTGACCTACGGCAAGTTCGCGCCGGCGCTGACCGGCTCGACGCCCACGCAGATCTTCGAGGCGATGCTGACCGGTCCCGAGGCGATGCCGGTGTTCAACGACCTCACCATCACCCCGCAGGAGAAGCGGGACATCATCGCTTACGTCACGGAGGTCAGAGCCCAGCCCAACCCGGGCGGCTTCAGCCTCGGCCGGGTCGGGCCGGTGACTGAGGGCCTGGTGGCGTTCCTCGGCCTGTTGCTGTTCTTGGTGCTGGCGGCACTCTGGATCACTGCGAAGCATGGGAAGGCTCATGAGTGACACCAACTCCCCAGGATTGCCAGGCTCGGGCGACTCAGGTGAGACGAGCTGGCCTGAGTACCTGAGCGGCGATCAGGGCCGCCACGCGGGCACCGCAGGTGGTGCCAGTGCTTCCGGTGCCAGTGCTTCCGGCGCCAGTGCTTCCGGCGCCATCGGGTCCGGACCAGGCCAGCCTGAGTCACCGCGCCGGGTGATCGGCACACCACCGCCGGCCGAGGCCAGGACCATGCTGCCTCCAGCGGCCGCAGGAGGCGGGCAGGCTCCTGCCCGGGAGCTGCCGCCCGGCCCGGCTGACGAGGTCAGGGCCAAGAAGTTCGAGCGAATCGTGGCGGCTTGCTTCATCCTCGCCACGCTGGCCGGCCTTGGTTTCCTCGTTGCGTACGCCCTGATCGGTGTCGGGAGCCTCACCAGGGTGCTGCACTCGAATCTCTTCCTCGGCGGCACGCTGTCGCTGACCTTTCTGCTGCTCGCCATCGGCGCGACCATCTGGGTCAGGCAGCTCATGCCCGAAGTCGAGTTGACCGAGCAACGGCACCTCCTGCGCTCGAGTGAGGCCGACCGTGCCGCGTTCAAGCAGACCTGGTTGGAAGGCGCCGACACCAGCCAGTTCGTCAAGCGGCCGTTGCTGCGCCGGACGCTGATGCTGGCCACCCTGCCGCTGGGGCTGATGGCGATCTTCCTGCTTCGCGACACTGGCCCGCTGCCCGGCACCAACCTGGATACCACGGTCTGGCGCAAAGGCCTGCGGCTGATGGTCTACGGGACGAACCGGCCGATCACCCCTGCCGAGTTCAGCTCCCCCGGTTCCATCATCAGCGTCGGGCCGGAAGGCTTCCTTGATAATGACGACGCTATGGCCAAGGCTGCGGTGGTCATCATCAAGTTCCGGCCGGGCGAGGTGGACTACACCACGGAGAACCACGCCGTGGGCGGCAAGGTCGTCCAGCCGTGGACGGTCAACGACATCGTCGCGTACTCCAAGATCTGCACCCACGTGGGCTGCCCCGCAGCCCTGTACGAGCAGACCACGCATCACATCCTGTGCCCGTGCCACCAGTCGACCTTCGTCGCGAATCAGGGTGCCAAGGTTATCTTCGGGCCCGCCACCCGGCCGTTGCCGCAACTGCCGATCGGTGTGGACGCGCAGGGTTATCTCATCGCCACCGGCCCGTTCCAGGAGCCTGTCGGCCCGAGCTTCTGGGAGCGGAAGTGAGCGTAGACCAAGCGCTTGAAGGCACCGGCCGGTGGCTCGACGACAGGCTGCACGGAGCGCGCGGTGTCCGGGTGCTGCTCCGGAAGGTCTTCCCTGACCACTGGTCGTTCCTGCTGGGCGAGATCATCCTCTACTCGTTCATCATCCTGCTGCTCACCGGGACGTTCCTGACCCTGTGGTTCCAGCCCAGCATGACCGACGTCATCTATCACGGTGCCTATCTGCCGCTGCGCGGCGTCAGGATGAGCGAGGCGTACAACTCCACCCTGAACATCAGCTTCGATGTCCGCGGCGGGCTGCTCATCCGGCAGATCCACCACTGGGCCGCCGACCTGTTCATGGCCGGGATCTTTGCCCACATGCTCCGGGTGTTCTTCACCGGCGCCTACCGCAAGCCCCGAGAGATCAACTGGCTGATCGGCATCGTGCTGCTGACCCTCGGCCTGCTCGAGGGACTGTTCGGCTACTCCCTGCCGGACGATCTGCTCTCCGGTGCGGGCCTGCGGATCCTCGAGGGCGTCATCCAGTCAATCCCGCTGGTCGGCAGCTACATGGCGTTCTTCCTGTTCGGCGGCTCATTCCCCGGCAATCAGATCATCCCGCGGCTGTACATCCTGCACGTGCTGGTGATTCCCGGCCTGATCCTGGCCCTGGTCACCGCCCACCTGTTCCTGATGTTCCACCAGAAGCACACGCAGATGCCGGGCAAAGGCAGGACCAACGAGAACGTCGTCGGCGCGCCTTTGTATCCGTACTTCATGGCGAAGACCGGCGCCTTCTTCTTCTTCGTCTTCGCCGTGCTGGCGCTGGCCTCGACATTCGCCCAGATCAACCCGATCTGGCTGTACGGGCCGTTCAATCCGGTGGCCATGTCGGCAGGTTCGCAGCCCGACTTTTACATGGGCATGCTCGAGGGCGCGCTGCGGGTGATGCCTGCCTGGCAATGGGTCGTCTTCGGGCACACGTTCGCCTTCAACGTGTTCATTCCCGCCCTGGTGCCGTTGGGTCTGGTATTCACTCTCGCCGCCCTCTGGCCGTTCATGGAGCAGTGGGTCACCGGCGACAGGCGTGAGCACCACGTCAACGACCGGCCGCGCAACGCCCCGACCAGGACCGCGCTCGGCATCGCGGTGATCACTTTCTACGGCGTTCTGTGGTTGGAGGGCGCCAACGACATCATCGCCGACCAGCTGAACATCCCGCTCTACTGGACTACCTGGGCGGCCAGAGTAGGCATCTTCGTGGGCCCGGTCATCGCCTACCTGATCACCAAGCGGATCTGCATCGGCTTGCAGCGCAAGGACAACCACCTGATCGAGCACGGCGTCGAGACCGGCATCATCAGGCAGCTGCCGGGCGGCGAGTTCATCGAGGAGACAAGGCCGGTCGACGAGGAGCGGCTCGCCGTGCTGACCGCGCGGGTCGACCTGCCAGCCTTGTCGGCGGCCGATACCGCCGAGTCTGAGGTCCGGCCCTCGGCATGCGCGGCGCCCTTGGCAAGGTCAGGGAGCGGCTGTACAACGTCGTCACCGAAAGCGCGCCCATGCCCGAGCAGCACAACGGGCAAGGGAACGGGCACGGCAACGGCCACGCCGTCGAGGGCAACGGGCACCCAGCCGTCACCTCTGGCAGTCACGCCGCCGGCACTGCCGGGCACGAGGAGGAGGACAGCTAGGCCGCGGCCCACGACAACGAAGTGCGGGCCATGGCAGCTGCCGGGGCCCGCACTTGATTCTCGGCGCAGCCGCGTGCACCCTCGCCGCCTCCAGCGGGCGGGTTACTCGTCCCGCCGGGCGCCGCGGTTGTCGCGGAACAGGCTTCCCGGCTCGTGGTCAACCCGCCGGTGCGATCGCGGCGCCACCACGTGATTGTTCTGAGCAATGTTCATGCCCTGCATCAGCTTGGCTTCGGCCACCATCTCAGCCGCCGTCGGCGACAGCGAGATCACCGCAGAGAGGATGAATCCGACGGTGCTGATGCCAATGATCAGCGGCAGCAGGAAGGCGACGGCACTGGCGGTGGCGCTGGAGTTCACGAACAAATCCGGTGCCGACTGGACACGCAGCGCGGCCATCGCCGTGTAGTGCATCCCGCTGACTGCGACGCCCATGATCAGGGCCGCCACCAGCGTCGACCACACCGTGTCGAGGCGGAGCGCGGCCCACAGCGCGGCGGTGCCCGCGATGACGGCGATGACTACTGATGCTCCGACGACTGTCGGGTTATATGCCAGCGAGGCCTGCACGCGCACGGCCGCCATGCCGATGTAGTGCATACTCGCGACCCCTAGCCCGAAGATCGTGCCGCCTGCGAGCAACGGCCAGACGCCCGCACGGCTGAAGCCGACGATGAACATCCCGATCCCCACCACAACGAAGGCCACGACCATCGACGCGATCGTGATGGGCACGCTGTAACGGATGGACTCGCCCTGGATGGTGAATCCGAGCATCGCGATGAAATGCATCACCCAGACGCCGGTGGTCGCGATGGACAAGGTCGCCAGCAGCAGCCAGCTGGCACGCGACCGGCCGGCCGCCGCGCGGGCCCGGGTGGTGCACCGCAAGCCCAGAAAGCAGCCGACGCACGACACCAGGTAAGCCAGCGCCGGGTTGAGCGCGCCGTAGGAGAAGTCATTGACGTGGACCATGAGGGAAACTCCGCTTGTGCTAGGGCGATGCTGCACCGGAGCCTGTGCCGTCCGCCTCAGGCACGCCTTCGGGTCAGGGCAGGTGGCAGCTCCGCGCCAAGGGCGGAGTGCCAGGCTCGTTTTCCCCGGCGTCGGACCGGATCCACGCGCGTCCAAGCTGACCGCAGAATTTCGGATTGGGCAGCTTTGCCGCTCGTCACTCACTTTCTAGGCTTATGCCGCACAATAACGTTGGGCACTGCGGCCCGTATGCCGTTGTCACGATTTGGCATGCAGACGTTGTCAACGTCACGGTTAACGGCTCTCCAAGCAGATGAGGTGGCAGGTTGCGGGCAGCGCCGGAGGCAGAGCTCGGCAACTCCGAGCCCGCCCTCAGCCGCGAGGTAGCACTGGCGATCCGGGGCATGACCTGCGCTGCGTGCGCGGCCAGTGTCGAGAGAAGCCTCACCATGGTGGCCCACCAGGTGACCGCCTCGGTTAACTTTGCGACCGAGATAGCCACCGTCTCGGCGCCCGCGGCGGTACCGGAAATGGCGCTGGTCGATGCCGTCTCAGCTGCCGGGTATTCGGCCGAGATTATCCCCGCCGGCGCTGGCATGACCGTGCCACCCGACGACGGTCAGGTCAGCTACTTGCGCCGACGGCTCACGGTCGCCCTTATCTTCTTTGTCCCGCTGAGTGACTTGTCAGTCCTGCTGTCGCTGTACCCGGCCGACCGGTTCGCGGGCTGGCAGTGGCTGCTGGTCGGCCTCACGCTGCCGGTCGCGGGCTGGGCCGCCTGGCCATTTCACCGCACTGCCATCAAGCTCGCGCGCCGCGGCACCTGCTCCATGGATACCCTCGTCTCCCTGGGCGTCACCGCTGCGTGCGGCTGGTCGCTGTACGCGATGTTCCGGCTCGACCGCCAGTCCGGCATCAGTCCGCTGCAGGAACTGGCGCACGCATCCGGCGGCGGCATTTACCTCGAAGTCGCGGCAGCGGTGACGACGTTCCTGCTCGCCGGGCGATTTTATGAGGCTCGGGCGCGCCGCAGCGCCGGGCAGGCCATGCGGGCACTGGCGGCCGCGGCGGCGAAAGACGTCTGCGTACTCGGGCCCGACGGCCAGGAGCGCCGTGTTCCCATCGGACAGCTGGCCCGTGGTGACACCTTCGTCGTCCGGCCAGGCGAGAAGGTCGCGGCCGACGGTGAGGTGCTCTTCGGCGAGTCGGCGCTTGACCGCAGCATGATGACCGGCGAGTCGGTCCCGGCCGAGGCCGCGGCCGGTGATGCCGTATCGGCCGGCACCATCGCCCTTACCGGCCGGCTCGTCGTCAGGGCCGTCCAGGTCGGGTCAGGCACGCAACTCGCGCACCTGATCAGGCTGGTCGATCGGGCTCAGGCGGACAAGGCCGGGGTCCAGCGTGTCGCCGACCGGGTTTCCGCCGTGTTCGTCCCGCTCGTGCTGGCCGCCGCCGTACTCACGCTGGCCGGCTGGCTTGCCGCCGGCGCAGGGGCCGAGCACGCCGTCAGCGCAGGCCTCGCGGTGCTGATCATCGCCTGCCCGTGCGCGCTCGGCCTGGCGACTCCGGCGGCGCTGGTCGCTGCCTGCGGCCGCGGAGCGCAGCTGGGTATCTTCGTCAAGGGTCATCAGGCGCTCGAGTCGTCCGGCTTGATCGACACCATCGTGCTGGATAAGACGGGCACCGTCACAACCGGTCTGATGTCGGTGAGCGACGTCGCCACCGCGGCCGGAACCGGCGAGCCCGAATTGCTGCGCAACGCCGGAGCCGTCGAACACGCCTCCGAGCACGCGATCGCCATGGCAATCACCAGGGCCGCGCTGGCCGCCCGGAGCCCGGCTAGCGTGCCGGGCATCAGGCCGCCGGCCGGCGTGCCCGCAGCGGCCGCCCTGGCCGCGGCTGACGGGTTCCAGGCGCTGCCAGGCCTAGGCGCCAGGGCCGTGGTGGAAGGGCGCGAGGTCATCGTCGGGCGGGAAAGACTCATGCGCGACCGCGGGCTCACCATCGACCAGGAGCTGGCCGGCCGCTGCGCGAGGTGGGAGGCCGCCGGCCAGACGACCGTGCTGGTCGGTTGGGCGGGCCGGGTACAGGGCGCGTTCGCGCTGGCGGACACGATCAAGCCGTCGGCAGCCGCCGCCGTGGCCGAACTGCGGCGCCTGCGACTCAAAGCCGTGCTGCTGACTGGTGATAATGAGCAGACGGCACAGGCGGTGGCAGCGGCCGTCGGCATCGATGAGGTCATCGCCGGCGTCCTGCCGGCCGCGAAGGCGGCCGTGATCAAGGATCTGCAGGCGGCCGGCCGCCGGGTCGCGATGGTCGGCGACGGCGTTAACGACGGGCCCGCCCTGGCTGCCGCCGATCTCGGCATAGCCGTCGGGGCCGGCACCGACGTGGCCATCGGCGCGGCCGACCTGGTGCTGCTGCGGGATGACCTGATGGTGGTACCGACCGCCATCCGGCTGGCGCGGGCTACGCTGCGCACCATCAGGCGCAACCTGGCCTGGGCGTTCGGCTACAACGTCGCCGCCGTGCCGCTCGCCGCGCTCGGCTTCCTCAACCCGCTGATCGCGGCCGCGGCCATGACGATGTCCTCTGTGCTGGTAGTCGCGAACAGCCTGCACCTGCGGCGGTTCCAGGCCAGGACCGGCGATAGCTAACGCCGAAGCGCCTCCGGCCCGCCGGCCCGCCAGCGAGGGCCCCGCCCGGCGCGGCACCCCAGCCGGCCGAGCCCGGCACCTCAGTGCGCGTAGTGGCCGCGGTAGTACTCGAAGACGAAGCCGATCATCGCCAGCAACGTCGCCAGCGCGCCGATGAGGAACATCCACCAGCCGATCGCCACGCCAAGCGCTGCCGTAGCGGCGGCCAGGCCGACGAACAGCGGCCACCAGCTGTGCGGGCTGAAGAATCCAAGCTCGCCGACGCCCTCGTCAATCTCGCCTTCCGGGCTGTCTTCGGGCCGCTCGGGCAGGCGCCGCCCGGTGAACAGCACGTAGAAACCGGTCAGGAACGCCAGGCAGACCGCCAGCGCCAGCGCAGTTGTCCCCGTCGGATCGTGCGAGAAGTGCCAGTACACGATGTCAGAGGCACCGAAGAACCCGGCACAGCCAAGGAACAGATATGCCTCTACTTTCACGAGCCCGCTCCGATCGAGTTCTGGCGCTGCTGCTCTAGGTGATAGTCACGGCCCGACCTGATGTGCGGGTAGTGCAGGTCGAACGCCGGGCGCTCTGACCTGATCCGCGGGATCGAGGTGAAGTTGTGCCGTGGCGGCGGGCAGGAGGTGGCCCACTCCAGCGAGTTGGCGAAGCCCCACGGGTCGTCCGCGGTGACCGTCTCCCCCGTCTTCCAGGTCTTGTAGATGTTGTAAAGGAAGATGAACGTCGATGCGCCGAGGATGAACGAGCCGATCGACGAGATGTCGTTCAGCGTGGTCGCCAGGTGCGGCAGGAACGGGTAGTTCGCGATCCGGCGCGGCATGCCCATGAGGCCGAGCCAGTGCTGCACCAGGAACGTCATGTTGAAGCCGATGAACACGGCCCAGAAGTGCCACTGGCCGAGCCGGTAGTCCAGCATCTTGCCCGTCCACTTCGGCCACCAGAAGTAGAACCCGGAGAACATCGAGAACACCACGGTGCCGAACAGCACGTAGTGGAAGTGCGCGACTACGAAGTAGGAGTCGCTCACCGCGAAGTCCAGCGGCGGCGAGGCCAGGATGATGCCGGTCAGCCCGCCGAACAGGAACACCACCAGGAACCCGAGGGCGAAGATCATGGCCGGCTCGAAGGTGATCTGGCCGCGCCAGATCGTGCCGACCCAGTTGAAGAACTTCACCCCCGTCGGCACCGCGATGAGGAACGTCATGAACGAGAAGAACGGCAGCAGCACCGCGCCGGTGGTGAACATGTGGTGCGCCCACACGGTCAGCGACAGGCCCGCGATGCCGATCGTGGCGGCCACGAGGCCCTTGTAGCCGAACAGCGGCTTGCGGGAGAACACCGGGAAGACCTCGGTGACTATCCCGAAGAAAGGCAAGGCCACGATATAGACCTCGGGATGGCCGAAGAACCAGAACAAGTGCTGCCACAAGATGGCACCGCCGCTGTTGGCGGCGAACACCTGAGCGCCGAGCTTGCGGTCGATCTCCAGCACCAGCAAGGCGGCGGCCAGCACCGGGAAGGCCAGCAGCACCAGCATCGAGGTGAGCAGGATGTTCCAGGTGAACATCGGCATCCGGAACATCGTCATGCCGGGGGCGCGCATGCACAAGATCGTGGTGACGAAATTGACGCCGCCGAGGATGGTGCCAAGGCCGGCCAGCGTCAGGCCCATGATCCACATATCGCCGCCGACGCCTGGCGAGTAGGTGGCGCTCGTCAGCGGCGCGTAGGCGTACCAGCCGAACGCAGCAGCGCCGCCGGGGGTCAGGAAACTGACCAGCAGGATGATGCCGCCGAAGACGAACATGTAATAGCTGAGCAGGTTCAGCCGCGGGAACGCCACGTCGGGCGCGCCGATCTGCAGCGGCATGATCTCGTTGGCGAAGCCGACGAACAGCGGCGTGGCGAACAGCAGCAGCATGATCGTGCCGTGCATGGTGAACAGCTCGTTGTACTGCTGGTCGGACACGATGTGGTTGTTGGGACCCATCAGCTGTGCCCGCATGATCATGGCCATCAGGCCACCGATCAGGAAGAAGATGAACGAGGTGATCAGGTACAGGTGACCGATGACCTTGTGGTCGGTCGACGACAGCCAGTCGGCAAGGATCGAGCCCTTGCGGTAACCGCGTTGCGTCGGGACCTGCGACCGGACAGTACCGACCGGAGCAGGCTCGTTGAACGTGGTCACTGAGCACCCCCAGATGCGTTCTGCAGCGACTGCTGCGCGGTGACCCAGGCCTGGAACTGAGCCGGGGTCACGATCTTGATCCGGAACAGCATCCGGCTGTGGTACAGGCCGCACAGCTCAGAGCAGCGGCCGATCGTATCGGGGCCGCTGTACAGCGTCGCTGTCGGCGTCACCTCGAAGTGGTTGGGGTGATCGGGCAGCACGTCGCGCTTAAAGTCGAATGGCAGGATCCAGAACGAGTGGACGACGTCCTTGGACACCAGGTTGAACCGGACCTGCTCGTGGTCGGGGATCTCCAGCAGCGGCAACTGGTTCTCGTTGTTGCCGGCCCCGATCTCGCCGTTCCACTCGGCGCCGACCTCGGTCACGCCATCGGCCGAGTTCTTCGCCGCGAACTGCGGGTACTGGAATTCCCAGCTCCACTGGAAGCCGGTCACGTCGACCACCACGCACGTGGGATACGTGCAGGTCGACGACAGGGAGTCGATCTTGTTCTCGTCCCGTGCGGTGAAGTAGAACAGGACGCCGACCATGATGAACGGGATGACCGTGTACATGATCTCGATCGGCAGGTTGTACCTGACCTGGTGCGGGATCCGGTCGCTGCGCTTGCGGTAGACGATCACCGCCCACAAGATCATGCCCCAGACCACGGCGCCGACCGCGAGCGCGGCGATCCAGGCGCCCTGCCACAGGTTCACGACCAGCTTGGCCTGAGTAGTCAGCGGATTGCGCAAGCCGAGCCGCTCGACGGTGGTGGCGTTACAGCCGGCCGTCAGCGTGGCCAGTACGAGGAACAGGGCAGCACGCGGCAGCCAGCGCCGAATGCGCCGCACCCTCGGCCCGCGACGCGGGGCCCCGTGCTCCTCGGCACGGCGGATGGGACTCACAGATGGCCTTCCCAGCAGTTAAGTCCCGGCTTCAGCGGCCGGTGAAGTTCGACGTCCTACAGCCTGTCGTGGAAACAGTACAACGCCAGCCTGCCGCATTACGGGGTACCCCCGGCGTCCGGCGCGACTTCGTTATCCGGCCGGCCGCGGGCAAGGCGCCGCGGTCAGCCGCGCGGTAGCCGGCGAGCCTGGATCCTGGCGCCTGCACCGCACCCGCCTAGAGTCGGAACGTGGCCTACTTCGACGCAGCCTCCGCCGAGCCGCTGCACCCGAGCGCCCGCGAAGCCCTGCTCGCCGCCCTGGACGACGGCTGGGCCGACCCGGCCAGGCTGCACCGCGAAGGCCGCCGAGCCCGGCTGCTGCTCGACCAGGCCAGGGAGTCTGTGGCCGCCGAGCTCGGCTGCCGCCCGGACGAGCTGTCGTTCACCGGTTCAGGCACCCAAGCCGTGCACCTGGCCGTCCTCGGTGCCGTGCAGGCCAGGCAATCCGCCGCCCGCGGCCCCGGCCACGTGGTCGCCAGCGCGGTAGAGCACTCAGCCGTGCTGACCGCGGCCGACTGGCTGGCCCGCGGCACCGGCGCGCAGGTCAGCATTACCGCTGTGGACAGCCTCGGCCGGGCCGACCTGACCGAATTCGCCGCGGCCGTCGGCCGCGACCGGACGCTGCTGGCCTGCCTGCAGTCCGCCAACCACGAAGTGGGCACGCTGCAGCCGGTTGAGGATGCGGCGGCCGAGTGCCGGTCGCACCACGTTCCCCTGCTGGTTGACGCCGGCGCGTCGGCCGGCCGGATGCCGGTACCGGCGGGCTGGTCGCTGCTGACGGCCAGCGCGCGCAAGTGGGGCGGGCCGGCCGGCGTCGGCATGCTCGCGATCCGGCGGGACGCTCGCTGGCGCGAGCCGGTCCCGGCCGACGACCGGGAGAACCGGCGGGTCCCTGGCTTCCCGAACGTGCCCGAGGTGCTGGCAGCCGCCGCGTCCCTGACTGCCATGGGCCGGGAACGCGGTCGCCTGGACACCGCGCTGCGCGCTCTGACCGGGCGCATCCGCGCGGCCGTACCTGACACGGTGCCGGACGCCGTCGTGCACGGCGATCCCGACGCGCGGCTGCCGCACCTGGTGACCTTCTCCTGCTTGTATGTCGACGGCGAGACGCTGGTGACGGAACTGGACAGGGCCGGGTTCTCGGTGTCGTCGGGCAGCGCGTGCGTGGCCGACACCCGCCAGCCCAGCCACGTGCTCGCCGCCATGGGCGCGCTTACCCATGGCAACGTCCGGGTATCGCTTCCGCGTGCGGTGAGCGCCGAGTCAGTGGAGCGGTTCCTTGAGGTCCTGCCACCGATCGTGGCGTCGGTGCGGGACACTGTCAGGGCGGGCAACGCCAAGCCGCCCGCACAGTGATAGTGCCGTGGAGGTAACCGCGTGACCCCGCCGCAGCGAGGCTTCGGTACCGGCCGCCGCCGGCTCCCTGCTGGCGGTCCTGGCCCTGCTGGCGCTGCCCCGCGAGCCAAGGCAGCCGCCGCGTCTGGCGGTGCCGGCTCCGCCGTGCCGCCGGCCGCGCAGACCCCGGCGCTGACGCTGGACGCGCTCGGCAAGAAGTGCCCGATCCCGATCATCATGCTGGCCGACCGCATCCGCGACGTCGCCATCGGTCAGGTGATCGAGGTGCTCGCCGATGACCCAGCGGCCAAGACCGACCTGCCCGCCTGGTGCGGGCTGAAGTCCCAGGAGTTCGTTCGCGCCGCGGACCGGCCGGCTGGTCGTTCCTGGTTCGCCGCAGTTACTGACATGCGGGGCCGCTGATCCCGCTCGCGTGCCCTTGTCCACCATGCCCGCAGGGCCTGATCGCGAGGCCAGGTCCGCCAGGCCTGCTCGGCACCGCCAGCTAGCCCCGCTCGGCCTCGTCGACGCCGCGGAACCGGTCGGCGAACCGCCGGTCGGTCTCCCACCAGGGCCGCTGAGCGCTGCGCGGCTCGGCAGCACCGGACTGCGCCGCCGTCCCGGCCGCCGCCGCGCCTGCGCCGGCTGCAGCGCCGGCCGCAGCCTCCGCGGCATCCAGCTCAGCGTCGATGACCTGCGCATCGGTCTCGTCCTCGCGGATCATCTGGATCAGCTGGGCGGCCAGGAACGGCACGCCGACGATGTCACCGAAGATCCAGAGCACGCCGCCGCCGAGTACCTGCGTGGTAGCCAGGCTCGGTCCCCACGGACGCGCGAGCGCCTGGTAATAGTGGCCCGCGATAAGGCTCGTATCGGCGACTACCGCAAGACCTAGTACGGCGTCCCCGATCACCTCGGCCGCGGTGATCCACAGCGCCACCACGTACGGGTAGGCCTTCGGCACCGGGTCGACTCGCAGCAACGTCCAGAAGAACACCAAGCCAGGCACCATCAGGGCCAGGTGCGTCAGCTGCGCCACCAGAACTGAGCTGAATCCGGCCGCGTACCAGGGCGTGAAATACACCAGGAACGGCGTCACGACCAGCACGAACGTGGTGATGGCAGGGAACGTCACCAGCCTGGCGGCTCGGCTCTTGATCGCGGTGTCCAGCCACGGGCCGAGCCGCGGCACGGTGGCGATAATGAGCGACAGCGGCCGGCCTAGCGCCAGGAACAGCGGGACGACCAGGAGCAGCAGGACCGTCTGCACCGAGCGCACGTAGAACAAGACGGGCGTGTAGACGCCGACCGACGACATGGTGGCGATGACCGCGAATCCGAGGCCGAAGATACAGAACCAGACCGCGCGGCTTGCCTGCCAGGTCCCGCCGCTGCGCCGGACGTGCCGCAGGCCGGCCAGGTAGAGCCCGGCGGCCAGCAGGACAGCCGCCAGCGACCAAGGGTCGAGAGTCCACGAGGTGAACGCCCGTGAGATCGTCAGCTCCGGCGGGCCGTGGTAACCGGAAGCCAGCGCTGCGAGCATGCCGACACGCTACCGCGCAGGCCGGCCCGCCCGGCTCGCGGCGTCGCGTCAACCGCCTCGGCTGGCGTTGCCGCTCGCGCGGGTGCCGCGCCGACCGCCGCGGTCAGCTGCGTCCGCCGGTCAGCGCAAGTGAGCGGCGATCTCCTCGGCGGCCGTCTCGCCGTAGGAGCCGGTGCAGCGAGTCAGCAGTTCCTGAGCGTCGACCTCATACCCCTGCGGCGCCGGCGATTCCAGGGCGTAGACGGCCAGCAGGTTACCGAGCTGCGCGGCTCGCTCCAGGCTCAGTCCGAAGGCAACCGCGGCGAGGAAGCCCGACCGGAAGGCATCGCCGGATCCTGTCGGGTCGGCCGGGTTGACGTCCTTCACCGGACCGACAGTCACCGGGTCGTGGCCGCGCTGGTCCACCCGCGCACCGGCCTCGCCGAGCGTGGTGATCCGGATGCCGACCTGGCCGAGTACCTCCTCGGCGCTCCAGCCGGTCTTGTGTTCGGTCAGCGATGCCTCGTAGTCGTTGCTGAACACGTAGGCGGCACCGGCTACTAGCTCCTTGATCTGGTCTCCGTCCAGCGTGGCCAGCTGCTGCGAGGTATCGGCGGCGAACGGGATCTTGTGTTCCCGGCACTGACTCGTCATGCCAGCCATGGCGGCCGGGTTGCCGGCGCCGATGAGCACCAGGTCGGCCAGTCCGGCAAGGCCAGCCAGGTCGATGCTGACATCCTCGTTCATCGCGCCCGGATAGAACGAGGCGATCTGGTTCAGGTCGGCGTCGGTAGTACAGACGAACCTGGCTGTCTGAAACTCGCTGGACTCACCGACCCGGCTGGTATCCACGCCGTGGTCGTCCAGCCAGGCCCGGTACTCGGCGAAGTCCGGCCCGGCGCTGCCGACCAGCATCGGACGCAATCCCAGGCTGCCAAGGCCGTAGGCAATGTTGGCCGCTACGCCGCCACGGCGGATCTCCAGCCCGTCGACCAGGAACGACAGCGAGATCTTGTCCAGCTTGTCGGCCAGCAACTGGCCAGCGAACCGGCCAGGAAAGGTCATCAGGTGATCGGTGGCGATCGAACCGGTAACTGCTATGCGCATGATGGACTCCGTTAGTCTGCCGGGCTGGCGGGCCACAGGTTACACGCCCGCACTCCGCAGTTCAGCCTCGGCCGCCGCCAGGCTGCCGAGGCTGAACTTGCCCTTGCCAGGGCTGCGGCTAGCCCTTCGCCACCACCTGCTTGTGCCACGGCGTTGCGCCAAATGCCTGATTCCAGTAGAGCACGTCGCCGAGCCTGGTGTTGATCGCCGTGATGATGACCGACGTGCCGGACAGCGAGATTGCCGGGTTGGCGTAGGCGACATGCTTGCTGGGCGCTGCGACCGTCTCACGGGTCCAGACGGTTCCCCCGTCGAATGCCCACCAGTAGGCCAGCCTGCCGGACTGCGAGGTGGCCGTGATCACGTCGAACGAGAACGACCCGCCTTCGACCGGCCCGGTCCAGGCAATCTGCGCATGCGAGTAGGTGGTACCGGCTGAAAACGCCACGGTTTGCTGCGCCCAGCCGGAACCGCCGATCGCCTGCGACCACTCGTCCACCGACCCGGCCGTGGTGGTGGCCGTGACCAGCAGGTGGCTGCTGGTCGCCGCGAGCGACCCGCCCCGGAAACTGCCGCCAGGATTCGCGGGCGCGATGATCTCCTCGTTCCAGCCTGGCACATCCAGCCGCTCCCACCAGAAGGCCAGGCTGTTGTTGCTGCTCGTCGCGACGATCAGCCCGAGGTACGCCGAGACGTGACTGTCAAAAGCGGTGAGGACCGTAGGCGCGCCGAACGTGCCGGACGCCACGGTGAGCCGGCTCCAGCTGCTCCCGCCAGGTGCTCGCGCGAACGACAGCAGCCGGGCGGCCGTCCCGGTGCCAATGAGTACCGCACCGTTGCCGGCCACACTGAGCGAGGGGGCCTTGAAATGACCTCCATGCGCCTTGGCCACCCGCTGGTACTTCCAGGCCGACTTGCCGCTGTGCTGGGTGTAGGAGACCAGGTCACCTGCTTTGTCCAGGGCCACGATGAGCAGGGCATGCCCGGTCCAGGCGATCGACGGCTTGCTGACCGACTTGCCGTGCCCGCCCCTCGCCACGAGTTGCTTATGCCAGGTGCTCGTGCCCTGTCGCTTCCAGAAGAAGTAGAGGTCGCCATGACTGTCAGTGGCGGCGATCACGATATGTGATCCGGTAAATGCGATCTTGCTGAGCGTGAACTTGTAGCTCACCGCGCCGAGCCCGGCGCGTGGTGACGCAGGGCTTGCCTGCGCCGCCGGGGCGACTACAGCCATCAGCGCGAGCAACAAGGCGATCAATCCGGCGACGGCACTGCGGACCATGCGGGCAGTAGTCACGTACTGTTCTCCCCCCACTAAGCTAGCCAGCTCTACACCGAAGCGGCGGTCCATCCCGTTCCGTCTCGTTCCACCAGCGGCCGCTAGAGTGCCAGCGGTGACTGACTGGCAGCACGTCGCCGATACCAACTTCGCTATTCCGGCTGGCGCCGACCTGACAGTGCTAGCGGCGGAACTATCCGCCGCGCTAGCACACCGGGAGCCGCGGATCAGGGATGGGGCAGCGTACGCGGTGCTGGCCACCTGGATCCAGCGCGGCGAACTGGATTCGCAGCTCAGCTGGCTTGGCTCACAGGCGGCGACGCGGTTCGATGAGCCGGAGATTCAGGCTAGGACGTTCGCACCCCTGGTGCTCAGCTGGGTGATCGAGGCCGGTGCCTTCGACGAGGACTGGACCGCGGCGTTCGAACGCTGGTATCCCGCAGAGACTGACCTGCGCGGCTTCGACGAAGACCTGGGCTGGCTGCATGCCGTCGCGCATGGCGCGGATCTGCTGGGCGTACTCGGCTGTACTGATCAGATAAGGCCCGAGCGGATGCTGGACCTGGCGGCGCGCCGGATGCTGGCCGACACCAGCTTTGTCTGGCGGGACCAGGAAGACGACAGGCTCGGTCATGCTATTGCGCTGATCCTGACCAGATCCGATCTGACGGCCGGGCAGTCGACTGGCTGGCTCGACCTCGTCGATGCGAAGTTCGCAACCGGCCAGCCGGGGCCGGTGCCCGCCTTTGCCAGCAACACGATGAGGACGCTGCGGGTCCTGTACCTGCTGGCCGATCGCGGCGTGCGGGCCGAGCGTGGCGGCTCTGCCGCGATGCTGACGCACCGCGGCAAGGTCATGGAGGCGGTGGCCAGATCACTGGCCGTTGTGGCCTGGTCCGCCGGCTAGCCGCCGGAGGAACTATGGACGCCGACAACCCTGGTGCTGATGCGAAAGGCTGGCCGCGTACGTGCCGCCTTCCGCGGCCGACGGCCGCGGGTCATGGCCAGTTGCCATGGCCGCAGGCACGCAGCTGCCGCCGTGCGGCTTGCGCGCGGCGGCAGTCAGTACCTGCAGCTAACGACTTAGTGGAAGGAGTCGCCGCAAGCGCAGGAACCAGTCGCGTTCGGGTTGTCGATCGTGAAGCCCTGCTTCTCGATGGTGTCGACGAAGTCGATCGTCGCGCCACTGAGGTAGGGGACGCTCATCTTGTCCGTCACGACCTGAACCGCGCCGAACTCGCTGACCACGTCGCCGTCCATCTGGCGCTCATCGAAGTAGAGCTGGTAGCGCAGGCCTGAGCAACCGCCGGGCTGAACGGCAATACGCAACCTCAGGTCGTCGCGGCCTTCCTGCTGGAGCAGGCCGCTCACCTTGACCGCCGCTGCGTCGGTGAGAACGATGCTCTGGATGCTTGCTTCGTTCTGAACTGTCATCTGCGTTAGCTCCTGCGTCGGTAGCCCGGGAATACCTTATGGCCGCCGCCGTGCCGGCGTGACCGTACTGCCTTGTTAACGATAATCCCCGGCTGCTGATTCCGGTTGGGCAGGGACCTCGGCAGGCTGATCTGCTGCCAGTCCCCCGGAGCATCGGGCCGAGCGGCTAAAAGCGGCGAAAGCCGACGCCGAACTTCACTAAAGGGACATTATCGCCGCGCCGCCGACGCCAGGGACCAGCGGCAGGCCCGAGCCCTCATCCTGCCGGGATCACCCGGCGGATCGCCCGCCCCGGCCTGCCTGCGACCGAGCCTGGCCGGCTACGATAGGTATCGTCACTCAGACGATAAGTATCAGCGGACGGGGTGCTATGACCATGTCGCCCAGCCAGGCCGGCTTCGCCGAGGCAACCAGGACCAGCCGCAGCTTGCCTTTGCTCGTGCTCGGCGCCGGTTCCGACCCAGACGCCGAGCGCGGCGTCCTGTGCCCCGGCGAACTGCCGCCGGCCAGCGATCCGGCGCTCGTCAGCCGAGCCAGGGCCGCCAGGCGGGCCCTTGGCGACCGCGCCTTCATTCTCGGCCATCACTATCAGCGGGACGAGGTCATCCAGTTCGCCGATGTGACGGGCGACTCCTTCAAGCTGGCGAGGGACGCGGCGGCGCGGCCCGGCGCTGAGTTCATCGTGTTCTGCGGGGTCCACTTCATGGCCGAGTCGGCCGACATCCTCACCTCCGCACGGCAGAAGGTCGTGCTGCCGGACCTGGCAGCCGGCTGCTCGATGGCTGATATGGCCACCTACAGCCAGGTCGAGCAGTGCTGGGAAGCGCTGGAGGATGCCGGCCTCGCCGATGAGGTGATCCCGGTCACGTACATGAACTCGTCCGCCGACATCAAGGCCTTCACCGGCCGCCACGGCGGCACGGTCTGCACCTCATCCAATGCCAGCCGGGCGCTGACCTGGGCCCTCAGCAAGGGCAGCAAGGTCTTGTTCCTGCCGGACCAGCACCTGGGCCGCAACACCGCGGTGCTGGAGCTGGGCATGACGCTTGGCGACTGCGTGGTGTGGGATCCGCACGCGCCGGGCGAGACAGGCGGCCTCACGCCCGAGCAGCTCAGGGACGCAACGATGATCTTGTGGCGCGGGCACTGCTCCGTGCACGGCAGGTTCTCCCTCGCGTGCGTCGCGGAGGTGCGGGAACGTGTCCCTGGTGTCAACGTCATCGTGCATCCCGAGTGCCAGCATGAAGTCGTACTCGCCGCTGATCAGGTCGGCTCCACCGAGAAGATCATCAGGGCGATCGAGCGAGCCCCTTCTGGCTCGGCCTGGGCCGTCGGGACGGAGCTCAACCTGGTGCAACGCCTCGCGGCTGCAAACCCGGACAAGACAGTGGTCTTCCTGGATAAGACCGTCTGCTACTGCTCCACGATGAATCGCATCGACCTGCCGCACCTGGTCTGGACGCTGGAGTCGCTGGCCGGCGGCCAGCTCGTCAACCAGATCACCGTCGACGACCAGACCGCGGGCCAGGCCAGGGCAGCCCTGGAGCGGATGCTCGCGCTGCCGTGACCGCAGGGGCAGCGCCTGCTACAGGCCGGGCGCTCCCCAGATGGGCATCCACCGGCCGAGGTCAGGCTCGATCTTCAGGTCAGCGCCGAGGACGCCCCTGATCTGCAGTTCGAGCGAGTTATCGCGCTGCTGGCCGGACAGCGGCGCGAACGGGTAGAAGGTGCCGCGCTTGTACAGGTACACCAGCCCGAGCGTGCGCCCGCCGGGATCGCGGAACGCCATGATCGTGCAGAGCAACTGCGGCCCGAACCCGCCGTTCTCCAGCGATGAGTTCACCGCGTGCAGATCGGTGACCAGGCCCTCCGGGTCGCCGGCCGAGTGCTTGCAGACCAGCCAGGTGAACCGGTAGGAGTCCGTCGTCACCTCGACCGGCGTGGTGTCCTTGCCCATGTTGAGCAGGTCCTGGACATCCTTCTCGATGTCGCTGAAGGCCTTGCCCTCCGCCGCCCTGAAGCAGACCGAGCCCGAGCCGGTGGCCGTGAAGTCCGTGCCCGCCTGCAGCGTCAGCGCCGCGCCGGGCAAGGCGAACAGCTCGTCCAGGTTCGGCGGAACTGGCTTTGTCCGGCCGAGCAGGGTGTCCAGGAACCCCACCAGCTACCTCCTGCGGATATCGCTACTGGCTGAGCTGCTTGGAGATCTTCTCCAGCTGCGCCAGCCGCTTGTCCAGCGACGGGTGGGTAGAGAAGATGTTGGCCAGGTTCTGACCAGGCCGCAGCGCCGGCGCGAAGTAGAACGCGTTCAGCGGCTCGGCCTTGCGCAGGTCCGTCATCGGGATCCGCGCCATGTCGCCGGTGACCTTGACCAGGGCGCTGGCCAGGGCGGACGGCTGCCCGGTCAGCAGCGCACCCGACCGGTCCGCGGATAGCTCGCGGTACCGCGAGAGCAGCCTGATCAGCAGGAAGCTGACCGCGTACGTCACGATGCTCAGCACCATCATGATCGGGATGAGCAGCGCGCTTGCCTGGTTGTTGTTGTTCCCGCCGCGACGGCCGCCGCCGAACAGCTCACCGTAGAACGCCATCCTGACCATCAGCGCGGCCACGATGCCAAGGAACGACGCGATTGTCATCACCGCGACGTCCTTGTGCGCGACGTGCGACATCTCGTGCGCCAGCACGCCCTCAAGTTCCTCGTTGTTGAGCTTGTTCATGATGCCCTCGGTGGCGCAGAGCACGGCTACCTTGCTGCTCCGTCCGGTCGCGAAGGCGTTCGGCATCTGCGTGGGCGCGATCGCGACCCTGGGCTTGGGCATGTCCGCCAGCGCGCAGAGCCGGTCGACGATGGCATGCAGCCTGGCCGCTTGCTCACCGTCGTTCGGGGTGACGAGCCTGGCACGGGAGGTACGCAGCGCGATCTTGTCCGACCAGTAGTAAGACGCCAGGGCGCTGCCGATGCCGATGACCAGCGCGAAGAAGATGATCGCGTCGCCGTTAATCGGCCCGCCGCCACCGTGCCGGTTCGAGCTGTACCAGGCAATCAGGGCCACCAGGCCCGCCGCGAATCCGACGAAAACCACGCCCAGCAAGAACATGGTCGCGCCCATCCGGGCGATGAGACCCGGGTCAGACGCATAGCGAGTGCGCGCCATCGGCGCCGCCTCCCTTTTCCTGGCAGCTACTCAGCCGCCCTCTTACTTCATTACACCGCACGCCCGGCAGTACTCAGGGCAGGGTCTGCGCCCTGCCCCGGACTTGCCAGCCGGGCCGCCGGCCGGGCCGGCGTCCACTACGACAACGCATAGACCATGCGGCTCGTTCCCGCGAAAAATGGCGTTTAGCCTGAATGCCCGCTACCGGCATTCGCAATCCTCTGGCCTGCGACGGAATTACCTCAGTCTCCGGCGCGGCCGCCGGCATCTGCCTGGCCGACCCGGAGCCTCACGGCCGCCGGGCCTCGCGTGGCCGGGCCTAGCCAGGATCTCAGTCCTAGCCGGGGATGAGGCCTTCGTCGGTGAGCAGCTTGCGGACCTCGGCCATGGTCGCATCGGGCTGCGGCAGGATGAGCTCGGACGGTCGCAGGTCGTCTGCCTCGGTCGGCGACCCGACCGCCCTGACCCGCGCAAGCAGCGCGGCCAGGGCCGGCCGGAAGCTCTCCTCGTCGTGCCGCTCGACCGCGGACTCCAGCACCCCGTCTAGCTGGTTGAGCTCCTCGACCACCGATTCCGGCACCTCGAGCTGACCCTCGCCGAGGATGCGGACGATCATTCCGGTTCACCCGCCTGGCCGGGCTCAATGGCGGAGGCCGCGCTTGCTGGTTGCGCTGCGCTGCCATCGCTCGCCCCGTTCGGCGCGCCCTCGATCTGCCGCTGCGCGCTGCCCTGCGTCAGTTCTGCCTTCATCCGCTCAAGCTCATTGTCGACACCGTGGCCTGCGCCCATCCGGTCAAGCTCGGCCTGGATGTCGTCATGCGGACCGGAGACCATGTCGTCCAGCGCGCCAGAGGCCATCAGCTCGTCAATGGCACCGGCTCGCGCTTGCATCTGAGCTGTCTTGTCTTCGGCCCGCTGAATGGCCAGGCCGACGTCGCCCATCTCCTCGGAGATGCCGGTGAAGGCCTCGTTGATCCGCGTCTGGGCCTCGGCCGCGGTATAGGTCGCCTTGATCGTCTCCTTCCTGGTGCGGAAGGCGTCGACCTTCGCCTGCAAGCGCTGCGATGCCAGGGTCAGCTTCTCTTCCTCGCCCTGCAGCGCCGCGTACTGCGTCTGCAGATCCGCAAGCTGGGACTGCAAGCCGGCCTTGCGGGTCAGCGCCTCGCGTGCCAGGTCCTCGCGCCCGGCCGCCAGCGAGTCGCGGGCCTGCCGGTCGAGCTTGTCCGCCGACTGCTGGAGCTGGTTGACCTGAAGCTCAACCCGCTTGCGCGAGGTCGCCACGTCGGCAACTCCCCGCCGCACCTTCTGCAGCAGCTCAAGCTGGGTCTGATAGGAGTAATCCAGCGTCTCCCGCGGGTCTTCCATCCGGTCCAGCGCCTTGTTCGCCTTGGCGCGGAAGACCATAGTGACCCTCTTCATGACGCCCATGGGCGCGACCATCCCCTCAATCGGAAGTCTCGCTGCCGCAGCGCGCCCGGGGTCTCGGGCTCCCGCCGACGAGAGCAACGGACATTTTGCAGGCAGATCTTGCCACCAGCCTACGACGTAGCGGCAGGCACCGTCATCACGGACCGGCGGCGGACAGGCCATTCCGGCCCGGCGGTTATGGCATTTTTACCCCTGCCCGTCCAGGCCGGCCGTGAACCGGTGCGCCCGGCGCGGTGCTGCCATACATATCTGCGCCGTTCGTCCCGGTAGTCTTAGGTCCGTGTTCCGACGACGTACCAGCGACGCCCCCGAGGTGCTTGACCAGCCAGGGACCGCCGCAGATGACTCTGGTGTACCTGCCAAGCCTGGCCAGACGCCCAAGAAGGGCGCTCCCACGCCCAAGCGCAGCGCGGCCGAGGCCAACCGCCGCCAGCAGGCATTTCAGGCACCGGCCGACCGTAAGGCAGCCGCACGGCAGGCCAGGCAGCGTGACAACACCAACAGGCAGCGGCGCGCGCAGGCGGTGCAGCGCGGCGAAGACTGGGCGATGCCGGCCAAGGACCGGGGACCCGTGCGGGCGCTGGCCAGGGACGTGGTGGACGCCCGCCGGAGCATCGGCGAGTACTACATGGTGATCGTCGTCCTGATGATCGTGCTCCTTGTCCTGCCAGGGACGACGACGAAGATCATCTCTGAGGGCATCGTCGTGGTGCTGCTGACGGTCCTGGTCTTGGAGGGCTGGCTCGTCGGCGGCAAAATCAAGCGGCTGGCTGCGGAGCGGTATCCTGGCCAGTCGACCAGGGGCGTCGTCGTCTACACCATGATGCGCAACATCAGCTTGCGCCGGCTGCGGGTGCCCAAGCCGAGGGTGAACCGCGGCGACCCGGTCTGACCCCGCCTCACTCAGCGCCGGCCCTGCCGCTAGGTTGACTCCTCATGGAGCACCGTCATCTCGGCCGCAGCGGCCTGAAAGTCAGTGAAATCGCCTACGGGAACTGGCTCACCCACGGATCCCAGGTCGAAGAGGACGCAGCACTCGCCTGTGTCGCGGCCGCCCTGGACGAGGGCATCACCACCTTTGACACCGCGGACGTGTACGCGCTCACCAAGGCCGAGGAGGTCATGGGCAAGGCGCTGCACGGCATCCGCCGCGAGTCGCTGGAAATCTGCACCAAGGTGTTCTGGCCGACCGGCGGCGGCGCGAACGACCGCGGCCTGTCCCGCAAGCACATCATGGAGTCGGCCCACAATTCGCTGCGCCGGCTGCAGACCGACTACCTCGACCTGTACCAGGCCCATCGCTTTGACCACCACACGCCGCTGGCGGAAACCCTCCGCGCGTTCGATGACCTGGTCCGCCAGGGCAAGGTGCTCTACATCGGCGTGTCGGAATGGCGGGCCGAGGAGATCGCCGCGGCAGTCAAGATCGCCGGCGAGCTCGGCCTTGACCGAATCGTTTCCAACCAGCCGCAGTACAACATGATCTGGCGGGTGATCGAGTCCGAGGTCATCCCGCTCTCTGAGCAAGAAGGAATCGGCCAGATAGTCTGGTCGCCGATCGCGCAAGGCGTGCTGACCGGCAAATACGTGCCGGGCGCGGCTCCGCCCGAGGGCTCGCGGGCGACCGACGAGCGCGGCTCTGGCTTCGTGACCCGCTACCTGACCGACGAGATCCTCGGCAAGGTCCAGCAATTGCGGCCGGTCGCAGCGGAAGCCGGCCTGACGCTCGCTCAGCTCGCCGTCGCCTGGACGCTGCAGAACCCGAACGTGTCAGCGGCGATCGTCGGCGCGACCAGGCCGGAACAGGTGAGGGAGAACGTCCAGGCATCGGGTGTCACGCTGGATCAGGCGATCCTGACCCAGATCGACCAGATTCTTGGCGACCAGGTGGTCACCGACTCGGCCTATACCGCAAGCCCGCGTAACCGCCCCTGACCCGCACGGGTAACGGCCAGGCGGCCTGCCCGTTACTCCTTCGCCGGGTGCAGGCTCATGGGGCCGTACTCGACCCGGCCTTCCTCGGTGAGCGTCACCTGGTCCACGCCGGCCTTCAGCAGCATGGGCCAGTTCTCGCCGAGCCAGCTCTCCGCGTCGCCCTGGCTGGGGAAGGTTTCCTTCGACAGTTCCCTGGGCGACACCACCGCGCCGTCTTCCTTCTCCAACTGCCACGTCCAGGTCATCGCACACCTCGGTAGTTAGGATCAAGGCCGGCTCTCGGCGGCCCCATCGTAACCAACAGCTACCACCTGGATTGGCAGTGGACGCGCTCCTCATCGGCTCGGGCGGCGGCAGCGGCTGGCCACAGCCGGGATGCCGCTGCGCATCGTGCATGCTGGCGCGGGCCGCGGGACTGAGCAGGCAGCCAGGCCGGATCCTGGTGGACGGCACGCTCGAGTACCGAGCCGGCGGCGATCCCGGGACAGGAACGTGGCGCTCCGCGGGCTCGGCTCACGTCATCGCGCGGTTGCCAGGCGGCTTCGATCTCACCGGTCCTGACGGCGGTCGCCTGCTGCTCGCCGGCGGCGCTGGTCAGCAACCAGAGCCCGCGCCTGGTGCGCGGCCGTACGACATAGTGCTGCTCGACCTGCTCTCCAGCCCGGCTCAGCTTGGCCGGCTACGCGCAGCGGGGCTGGTGCAGCCGCGGACAGCCGTCGTCGCCCTGTACGCCGACCACCGGATCCGCGCCGAGCCAGAACTCGCCAGGCGCTGCCTGCTCTGGTCGGCAGTTGCAGGCCGCGACGGGCAGCTCATCAGCGGTCTGGTGACGGCCGCCGCGCCGCCGGTGCGGCCGCACCGCACGCTGATCGTTGGCGGCGCCAGGTCAGGCAAGTCGACAGAGGCAGAACTCCGGCTGGCCGGCGAGCCGCGAGTGACGTACCTGGCCGCCGGTCCCTTCGCAGCAGGGACCGCGGGCGATCCGGGAGCCGCCAGCCAGGAATCCTGGACCGGACCTGACGGCGAGCCGGACACCGAGTGGGCGGACCGGGTCGCCAGGCACCGGGCCCGCCGCCCGGACTGGTGGCAGACCGTGGAGAGCTTGGACCTGGCCGGGCAGCTCGGCCAGCAGGCCGGCCCGCTGCTCGTCGACGGCATCGGAACCTGGCTCGCTGGCGTGCTGGACGAGGCGGGCGGCTGGGCTGGCCGGGCAGGCGCGGAGGCTGCGGTGGCGGACCGGATCGACGAGCTGATCGCCGCCTGGCGGCAGACCAGTGCGCTGGTGGTGGCGGTAACCGATCAGGTAGGTTCCGGCCTTGTTCCCGGCTATCGCTCTGGCCGGATTTTCCGGGATCAGCTGGGCTGGCTGAACCAGCGGCTGGCCGCCGAATCGGAGCTGAATCTGCTGGTAGTGGCAGGGCAGGTGACAACTCTCGCAGGCCGGGGCGAACTATGACCAACTACAGCTTGCGAGCGCGAACGGCACGAGATAGGTCCTGGAAGCTGTTAAGTTCTATGGGCTAGCACTGAGCAGGCCATCACCCGCCCCGCGCCTGACTCAGCCTCGTGATCAAGGTGGTGACGACATTGACGCGCGTTGTCGTCGTTGGTGACCTCATGACGGACACGGTCGCGCACGCGACCGCTCCCCTGGCCAGAGGCAGCGATACACCTGCCACGGTATCGATGCACGGCGGCGGTTCTGGCGCCAATATCGCGGCCTGGCTTGCCGTTGACGGCGCGGAGGTGGCCTTCGTCGGCCGCCGCGGAGCTGACATCGCCGGCCGGAACCGCGATATGGAGCTGATGGGCTACGGCGTCGACGCGCGCCTGGTGATGGACCCGGAACGGCCGACCGGTACCTGCGTGGTGATGATCACCCACAAGGGTGACCACACCATGCTGTCCGATCCCGGCGCCAACGCCGCCCTGGCCGCCGATGACCTGCCCCAGGATCTGTTCGCTCCCGGCGGGCACCTGCACGTGTCCGGCTACACGCTGCTGAACACCGGCTCACGGCAGGCGGTGCTGGCCGCGCTGAGCTTCGCACAGCGGGCAGGCATGACGATCTCCGTAGACGGCGCCTCGTCGGCGCCGCTCGGCCGCGTCGGTGCCGAGCCCTTCCTGCAACTCACCAACGGCGCGACGCTGCTGTTCGTCAACGCCGACCAGGGCAAGGTGCTGACCGGCCGCGAAGATCCTGGTCAGGCCGCCAGGGTGCTGAACGCCTGGTATCCGTTCGTCGTGATGAAGCTCGGAGCCGAGGGCGCGATGATCTACTCGGGTGGCCGGCCTGACCCGATCCGGGTGGGCGCTCAGCTGGTCGAGAACATCGTGGACGGTACCGGCGCCGGGGATGCGTTCGTCGCCGGGTTCTTGCCTGCCTGGCTGGACAAAAAACCAGCGGGAGAGGCCCTGGCCAGCGGCTGCCGGCTCGCAGCCCGCGCACTCGGCCTGGTCGGCGCGAGGCCGCTGCTCTAGCGGCCTGCTGTTCTGCCCGCCTGCTGTTCTGGCCGCCTGCTGTTCTGGCCGCCTGCCGTTCTGGCCGCCTGCCGCATTGGTTGCGCGGGTATAGCCGCGGTCCGCCACCGGTCACCGCACCGGTCACGGCGGCACGGGCATCCAGGTGACCGTCACCGTCCAGCCGGTGGAGTTGTCGGAGGTCGACGCTGGTCCGATCAGCTCAAGGCCCTCGGTCTGGAAGGAGCCCTGGACCGCCTTGCAACTCCCTGACTGGCCGAACTGATGGTCGCAGAGCGGGGTGTCCGCGATCCCGGCAGCGTTCTGGCTGTTGTCAGGGCTGAAGTTGACGACCAGGTACTGATCCACGCCCGGTGCGCTCTTGTCGTGGCCGGTGCAGGTGACCACCGGGTTGTCGCCGGCGTTGCACAAGCGCCACTCTGTCCCGTTGTCAGCGGGATAGGCGGCCGAGCCAGCGACATCGATCTGCGCGGCGATCCCGGTGTTGCTGATCGTGATCGGGAAGCTGCCGCCCGGCTCCGGCTTGCCGTACCAGCAATGACCGTTCGGGTAGCCGAGCTTGCCCGTGGTGGAGCCGGTGTTGTTGGCGGGGTCGCCGCCGCTGCAGTTGCTGAACGTTGCCTTGGCGGGCGAGACCGTGACCGACCTGATGACCGGGACCGTATTCAGGGCCAGGCTGATGCTTGCAGCTTTACCGGCATCCGCTGGCGGCGCGGGGGTCATGCCGCAGCCAGCCAGCCCGGCAGTGGCGACGATCGCTGTGACCAGCACCGGCCAGCGCCCGTTACCCGACATTGCCGCCCTCCGCTCCTGCCGGCCCGGCGTCGGCCAGGTCCCGCTCGATCCGGATCCGCAAGCCCGTTCTGCGCATCAGGAGCGCTGCCGCTGCCAGCAGCACCATCACCGCGGCCGCGAACAGCACCCAGCCGGGCACGCTGAACCAGGATCCGGCGGCAGCACCAGGCGCGATGGTGAACTCCAGCTTCGTGGCCGCGGCCACGCCGAGATGTGCGCTCCCGTCCGGGACTGCCGCCGAGCCACGGACGATCACGTCGCTGGAGTAGGCGCCAGGGCGGGCCGTCGCTGGAATGACGAGTTGCAGCGGGATCCTGGCCGCCTGGTTATGCGCCAGCTGCACTGCGGTTCCCGGCGCGCGAATCCAGGACGCTGGCACCGCCTGCCCGGCGCCTGCGGACACGCGCTGCACCGTGATGCTCAGCGATTCCTGCTGGGTGCCGGTGTTGACGACGTACACCGGCGGCAGCGCGTAAGAACCGCCAGGATGCGCGGCAGCCGACAGCTTCACCGGGCCGGCCTGAATGCCTACCCCGATGCTCGCCTGCGCGGCAGCCGGACAGGCAGCCAGCGCGATCAGGCTGGCTGGCAGTAACCAACTCCGCCGCAGTTGCATTTGCTGTCCTGCCCGTGTCCGGACATCTCGGCATGCTCTTGATCGACTGTAACTGATCATGTCGGTGCGATGAAGTGCGCGCGCCTGAAGTCAGTGCCCCGACGGTCGCGCCGGCCACCAACGCCCGGGCGGGCCGGTCACCGCATCTCGCTGGCGAATAGCCTGGTTGCCCGGTCCGAGCCGGTCCTGGCTTATGGCCGGCCAGGGTCACCACGTTCCCGCAACTGAACCTGAGGACATGAGCACTTATCTCGATCAGCTCTTCACGCTCCGCGACCGGGTGGCAGTCATCACTGGCGGCAGTTCCGGCATCGGCCGCGGGATCGCGCTGGCCCTCGGCCAGGCCGGCGCGGCCGTCGTGCTGATCAGCCGGGGTGAGGCCCAGTTGCGCGAGACAGCGGCCGAGCTCAAGACGGCCGGCTGCCGGGCCGCCTGGGTCAGCGCGGATCTCGGCGACCGGGTCGCTGTCGCATGTGCCGCCACCGCGGCCCAGCAGGCATTCGGGCCACCCGACATCCTCGTGAATTGCGCCGGGCTGAACCTGCGGCCGCCGCTGGCGGACCTCACCGCCGACCAGTGGGACGAGCTGATAGCGGTCAACCTGACGGCGCCCTTCCTGCTCGGGCAGCAGTTCGGCCCGCTGATGGCGCGGCGCGGCTGGGGCAAGATCATCAACGTCACCTCGCAGCAGGCCGACCGTGCCTTCGGCAACAGCGGCGGCTACGGCGCGGCGAAGGGCGGCGTCGCGTCGCTGACCAGGTCGCAATCGGAAGCCTGGGCCCGGCACGGCGTGTGCTGCAATGCCATCTGCCCAGGTTTCGTGGTGACGCCGCTGACCGCCGAGGTGTCCGCCGACCCGGCCAGGCGCGCCGCGCTGGCGGCGAGGACGATGGTCGGCCGCAACGGCCTGCCAGCCGATTTCGCCGGCGCGGCTGTGTTCCTTGCCAGTCAGGCCAGCGACTACGTGACCGCGCAGATGATCCGGGTCGACGGCGGTTTCTCCGCCACCTGAACTTCGGCCGATCTCGCCATTGATCGAGGAAGTCGGCTCCCACGACTGAGAATCTCGATCACTGAGCACCGCGACGGCTTGGCGGCCATGCCGGGCCCTAGGCGCGCCGCTGAGCATGGTGGCCGCCGGGACGGCACAATGGCGGTCATGGCCAGACGCACCACGACATCTCCCGCCAGCGGCGGCCGCGGCCGCGGCACCGGCGACGGCTCCGACGAGGATGCCGAGTTCGAGGAAAACATCGTCGACATCGACGTCACCGACGAGATGCGCGCCAGTTACCTCGAGTACGCCTACTCGGTGATCTACAGCCGCGCGCTGCCGGACGCGAGGGACGGACTCAAGCCGGTCCAGCGCCGGATCCTCTACCAGATGAGCGAGATGGGCCTGCGCCCCGACCGGGCTCACGTCAAGAGCGCCCGTGTCGTCGGTGACGTGATGGGCCGCCTGCATCCGCACGGCGACGGCGCCATCTACGACGCGCTGGCCAGGATGGCCCAGCCGTGGGCGATGCGGCTGCCGCTGGTCGACGGGCACGGCAACTTCGGCTCCCTCGGCGGCGAGGACCCGCCGGCCGCGATGCGGTACACCGAGGCCAGGATGGCCGCGGCCGCGCTGGAACTGACGAGTTCGCTGGACGAGGACACCGTCGACTTCATCCCCAACTACGACGGCACCGAGACCCAGCCCGCGGTCCTCCCGGCCGCGTTCCCGAACCTGCTGGTCAACGGCGCGGCCGGAATCGCGGTCGGGATGGCGACCAACATGGCGCCGCACAACCTGGGCGAGGTAATCGCGGCCGCGCGGCATCTGATCAGCTACCCCGATGCCGATCTCGAGACGCTGATGCGGTTCGTGCCAGGTCCTGACCTGCCGACCGGCGGCAAGATCGTCGGCCTGGACGGGATCAGGGAGGCGTACGAGACCGGTCGCGGGCTCTTCCGCACCAGAGCCGTGGCCAGGATCGAGAAGCTCACGCCGCGCCGGATGGGCATCGTCGTGACCGAGCTGCCGTACGGCGTCGGGCCGGAGAAGGTGATCGCCAGGATCAAGGACCTGGTCCAGGCCAGGAAGCTGACCGGCGTCTCCGACCTCAAGGACCTCACCGACATGAAGCGCGGGCTTCAGCTGGTGATCGAGGTACGGTCCGGCTTCGTGCCGGAAGCGGTTCTCGATGAGCTGTACCGGCTGACGCCGATGGAGGAGACCTTCGGCATCAACAACGTGGCCCTGGTCGACGAGCAGCCTAAGGTGCTCGGCCTGCGCGAGCTGCTGCAGATCTACGTCGACTTCAGGATCGAGGTAGTGCGCCGGCGGTGCGAGTTCCGGCGGGCCAAGCGGCAGGCCAGGCTGCACCTGGTCGACGGCCTGGTCACCGCGCTGCTCAACATCGACGAGGTCATCCAGGTCATCCGCACCAGCGAGGACGCGGCGAACGCCAAGGAACGGCTCATGTCGATCTTCGACCTGAGCGAGATCCAGGCGCAGTACATCCTGGACACTCCGCTGCGGCGGCTGACCAAGTACGACCGGCTCGAGCTGGAACGCGAGCGCGAGACGCTGCAGACCGAGATCGCCGAGCTCACCGCAATCCTGGATTCCGAGCAGCGGCTGCGCGAGCTGGTGTCGGACGAGCTGGGCGCTGTCGCCGATAAGTTCGGCACGCCGCGCCGCACCGTGCTGCTCGAGGGAACCGGCGCGACCAGGACCGCCGCGGCGCCGCTCGAAGTCGCCGACGAGCCGTGCACCGTACTGCTGTCCTCGGCCGGACTGCTGGCCCGCACGGCTGCGCGGCCGCCTGCCGCCGCGGCGGAGACGCTCCCGCTGGATGACCAGGACACCGAGCGTGGTTCGCCGCCAGCCCGGTCGCCGGCCCGCTCGGGTCACCGGGCCGCGCACGACGCGATCGTCTCGTCGGTCAGCTCGACCGCGCGCGGCACGATCGGCGTCCTCACCTCAGCCGGGCGGCTGATCAGGCTCGGCGTGCTCGAGCTGCCGGCCCTGCCGCCGAGCGCGCACTCGCCAGCCTTGTCCGGCGGCGCGCCGGTCAGCGAGTTCGTCACTACCGGGCCTGGCGAGACCGTCGTGGCGATTGTCGCGGCGGATGCCGACGGCGCGGGGCTGGCGCTCGGTACCGCCCAGGGCGTGGTGAAGCGGGTCGCCCCCGACTACCCGCAGAACGCCCAGGAGTTCGACGTGATCACGCTGAAGGACAAAGACCGCGTCGTCGGCGCGGTGCAGCTGGCCGATGAGGACACCGAGCTCACCTTCATCACCAGCGACGCGCAGTTGCTACGGTTCCCGGCTTCGTCGGTCAGGCCGCAGGGCCGGGCGGCGGGCGGCATGGCGGGCGTCCGGCTGGCGCCACGGGACAGCGTGATCTGGTTCGGCGCTGTCGATCCGGCAGCCGGGGTCCAGGACGCCGGATCAGAAGGCCCGGCCTCCGGGCCGGTCGTCGTGACCGTGGCGGGCGCCGCGGGCGCGCTGCCTGGCACCGCGTCGGCGACCGTGAAGGTGACGCCGTTCGCCGAGTTCCCGCCGAAGGGCCGGGCCACCGGCGGCGTGCGCTGCCATCGGTTCCTCAAGGGCGAGGACATCCTCGTGCTCGCCTGGGCCGGTCCAGGGCCCGCTCGGGGCGCGACTGCGGCGGGTACCCCGGTCGACCTGCCGCCGCCGGTCGGCCGGCGGGACGGGTCCGGCGAACGGGTCCGCCATCCGCTCGCCGCGATCGGCGGCACGACTTCGCCTGAGTAAGGCGCAGGAGGATAGATGCGTGCTCGGTTGCTGCGGTGCTTGCGGTACCGGTTACCGCCGTCCTGCTGCTCTCGACCGGCCAGGCGCTGGCAAGTCAGCCGCGTGTGCCGCAGGTGAAGACTCGGCTGGTCGGCAGGCTGCACATCAACATCGCAGGCTTGCCAGCTTCCGTTCCGGCGGACCACGTCGTCAGATTCCACCTCAACATCAGCCAGACGTCGCGCTACTACGTCGACACGTGTGACGTCGTAATCTCGATCTGGTCGCACGCGGACCCCGCCGGCTTCACGGTCCGCGACGCGCGCCTGTCCTACAAGGACAGGCTCACCAAGGGCAAGTGGAGGAGGCCGTGGGACGTCGATCCGGTCGGCGACTACCACTTCGGGCCGCGCCACTGCGGTCTGATCGTGCCACCCCGCGGCGGTCGTCATCCCGTCGTGCGGGTGTACGTGAAGGCCGTATTCTCACCCAAGGTCGTCGGTGTGCCGTTGCTGCTATTCGCGGCGATCGGCGGCTGGACGGTCGAGGCGTCGTCGAGGCACTCGGTCCCCGACCTGAACTACAACTGGATCACGCACTCGCTGCAGGTCACGCGGTAGCCTGACGTCGGCTCGCCGCGGCCTTTGTGCCATCGGTACAAGACACGCACCTTCGCGGTCGCGCGGCACCCACCGAACTCGCCGCGGAGACGGATTTTCTCGAGGTATACACCCCGTATCTACTTTCGGTGTATGCTCACTGGCGTGACCGTTCCCCTCACTCTTCTCGGCCTGCTCGAGCGAGAGCCCAGCCATGGCTACGACCTCAAGCGCGACTACGACACCTACTTCGGCCGGGGCAAGCCACTGCCGTTCGGCCAGGTGTACGCGACGCTCGGGCGGCTCGCCAGGGATGGCAAGGTGACCGGCTGGGACGCCGAACCTGGCGCCGGGCCAGATCGCAAGCGCTACGCCATCACTGAGATCGGCGCGCGCGAATTCGACACCTGGCTGGCCGAGCCGATCGAACCTGAGCCGCACCTGCAGACGGTGCTGTTCGCCAAGGTCGTGCTGGCGCTCATGCTCGGCCGGTCGGCGGAGACCTATCTCGACTCGCAGCGCGCTGCCCATCTCCAGCGCATGCGGAACCTGACCGAGACCAAGCGGTCAGGCGGTCTGATGGATGCCCTGCTCGCCGACCATGGCCTGTTCCACCTTGAAGCAGATCTTCGATGGATCGATGTGACGTCAGCCAGGCTCGGTGCCCTGGCGGAAATGGTGCGTACCTCATGAACTCCGTGAACCTGCGAGTCCGCCAGAGCGATTACGTGATGGAGGCCAGGGATGTGTATCGCTCCTTCGGCCAGACGCCCGCCCTGGCCGGCGCCAACCTGGCCGTGACCCGCGGCGAGGTTCTGGCGATCATGGGCCCGAGCGGCTCTGGCAAGTCCACGCTGCTGCACTGCCTGGCCGGAATTTTCACGCCGGACAAAGGCGAGGTGTGGTTCAACGGCAATCGGCTCGACACGCTCTCCGACACCAGGCGCACCGAACTGCGCCGCACGGACTTCGGCTTCGTGTTCCAGTTCGGCCAGTTGGTGCCCGAACTCTCCGTGGCGGACAACATCGCGCTGCCGCTGCTGCTCAACAAAGCAGGGCGGAGGACCGCCTACGCCAAGGCAGAGTCGTGGCTGCCGCGTCTCGGGCTTGAGGGTCTCGGCGGGCGGCGCACCGGCGAGCTGTCCGGCGGTCAGGCGCAGCGGGTGGCGCTGGCGCGCGCGGTGGTGGCACAACCCGCTGTGCTGTTCGCCGACGAGCCGACCGGATCGCTGGACACGCTCACCGGCGAGGTCGTGATGGACCTGCTGGTGAGCATCGCCCGCGAGGAAGGCACGACGGTCGTGCTGGTGACGCACGACGCCCGGGTCGCCGCGTACGCCGACCGTGAAGTCATGGTCCGCGACGGCAAGATCATCGACCGGGCCAACACGGAAGTAGAGGTCGCCCGGTAATGTACCGCCTTGGCCTGCAACTCACCCTCCGCAGCGGCCGCGAGCCGTTCGTCCGGCTCCTGGTCACCGCGGTCGCGGTCGCCCTCGGCGTAGCGATCATGCTCTGCGTGATCGCGGACTTCCACGCCTTCGACACCACCAACCACCGGCCATCCTGGGAGTCCACGCAGGGACAGCCGGTCACGCGGAACTACGCGGCCGCCCCTCGCGCCGAGCTGTGGAACTACGGCAACGACATCTACCAGGGCCAGACCATCGAGCGGCTCGATGTCGCGGGCCTCGGGCACCAGGCTCCCGTCCCCCCCGGCATCGCGCAGCTGCCGCGGAGCGGCCAGTACTACGCTTCCCCGGCCCTGGCCAGGCTGATCCGCACCGTCCCTGCTGACCAGCTCGCCGACAGGTTCCCCGGCACGCTGGCCGGCGTCATCGGCCAGCAAGCGCTGACCGGACCTGACGAACTGGTGATCTACGTTGGCTACCAGCCGCAGCAGCTAGCCGGGCGGCCGGCCACCATGGTCGTGAACGCGATCACCACCGCGCCGGGACACCAGATCTGGACCAGCTACTTCCGCGACGCGTTCGTCGCGGGCGCTATCGCGTTCGTCTTCCCGATCCTCATCCTGGTCGGCACCGCCACCCGGCTGGCCGCCGCGCGCCGGGAAGAACGCTATGCCGCGCTGCGGCTGGTCGGTGCGACCTCGCAGCAGGTCAGCATCATCTCCTCGGTCGACGCCATTGTCGGCGCCCTGCTCGGCGCGATCCTCGGCATCGGGATCTTCCTGCTGCTGCAGCCGGCGCTGGCCGCTACCGCCATCACCAGCGAGCGATACTTCGCCGACCAGGTCACCCCTACTGCCTGGGGCTACCTCGCCGTGCTGATCGGCGTGCCGGCCGCGTCCGCCATTGCCTCGCTGATGTCGCTGCGACGGGTGCGGATCTCACCCCTCGGCGTCAGCCGGCGCGTCACCCCGCCGGCCGCCGACCCGGCTGCGCACCTTGCCGCTGCTCTTCGGCATCGCGCTGTTCCTCATCGGCCTGGTGCTCACCAACAGCCAGCGCATCGGCGTGCCGCTGTTCCCCGGGCTGATCCTCGTCCTGGTCGGACTGGTCGTGGCGGGCCCGTGGCTCACCGCGCAGGCAGCGCGCCTGCTCCGCCGGGTCACCGGCAGCGCGCCGGCCTTGCTCGCGACGCGGCGGCTGGATGACAACCCCCGCATCGCCTTCCGGTCGGTCAGCGGGCTGGTCCTGGCCGTCTTCCTCGGCACGCTGCTGGCCGGGCTCCTGCCTGCCGTCGACCGGCTGGACGCAGGGCCGAGCGCGAGGGCCGTCAACAGCATCCTGCTCGACGGGTTTACCTCAGCGCCGATCTGCGGCAACAACGTCAACTGCAACGGCAGCAGCGGCGGCTTCGGGCCTGGCGATACCCAGGCAGGAGCCAGCGCACTGCAGCAGCGGATAGCGATCGAGGGGCTGCCTCCGCAGGCTGCGGCCGCGCTGCTGACCGGGCTGAGCCAGATCAGCGGCGCGACCTCCGTCCCGGTCTACTCGCTGCCGCCGAGCGGATCAGGCAGCACCGGCGGCGGGTCCGGGCCAGGCAACACCGTCAACTCCACCGGACCAGGCTCCGGCGGCAACGTCAACGGGCCAGGATTGGCCGGCCTGCCCCCGGTTGCCGTCATAAGCTGCGCAGGCCTGCGGGAACTGGCCGGCCTCGGCCAGTGCGCGCCTGGCCGCGGCGCCGTCCAGATCCAGGCGCAGAACCTGTTCGGCGACAACCCGCAATTCAGCACCCAGCCGATCGCCGACGCCGCCAGCCCGGCCGCCTCCGATAAGTTCACCGGCCTGTACCTGCAAGCGCTGCTGGTCAAGGTCAACAGTGCCGCGACCCTGGAGCGAGTCCGCACCTACCTGGTCACCCATACCGCCGAGTCGGCGTCAGGCACTGCGCCGCGGACCTTCGGCGAGACCATCGGCGCGCGCGCAGGCGTCGCCGAGACCGTCCAGCGGCTCATCTACATCGCCGTCGCGCTGACGATCATCGTCGCGGGCTGCAGCCTGGCCGTGGCCGTGGGCGGCGGCATTGTGGAGCGCAAGCGACCGTTCACCTTGCTGCGGCTGACCGGAACCTCGGTCACGACGCTCTACCGGGTCGTACTGCTGGAGGCGTTGCTGCCCTTGCTGGCCGCGACGATCCTGGCTATCGGCATCGCCTACGGTTTCGCGGTGCTCACGGTGAGCAGGTTCGCGCCGGCCGGCACGCCAGCGCCGGTCCCTGGCCAGGCTTATTACGTCACCATGGCGGCTGGCCTCGTCGGCTCCCTGCTGGTCATCCTCGCGTCGCTGCCGCTACTCGGCCGCGTCACCGCAACGGAGAGCGTGCGTTTCGAGTAGCTCGTCGGCGAGGCAGGCGCACTTCGACGGCGGCGTGCGCCTGCCTGGCTGGCGGCCGTCTCGGCCGGCGCCTGCCTGGCTAGGCGACCCGGGGCCGTCTGGCTGGCGGCCAGTTCGCCGCGGCGGCGGCGATGATCAGGTGTCGATGCGGGACGGATCGAGTTCGGTGGCTGCCGCTGACGATGAAGTCACGCCGCGGCCCGACCTCGCTGCCCATCAGCAGGTCGAACATGCTCCTGGCGGCATCGGTGTCCTCGATCCTGATCCGCCGCAGCACGCGCCGGCGCGGGTCCATGGTCGTCTCGGCTAGCTGATGAGCGTCCATCTCGCCAAGACCCTTGTAGCGCTGCGGCGGCTCCTTGAACCGCTGCCCCTTACGCTCCAGCTCAAGCAGCGTGCGGTGCAGCTCGCCGTCGCTGTAGGTGTAGATGTACTTCTGCTGGCCCTTGCGCGGGTTCGTCAGCTCGATCCTGTGCAACGGCGGCACCGCCGCGAATACCCGGCCCGCCTCGACCATCGGCTTCATGTAGCGGTGGAACAGGGTCAGCAGGAGGGTCCTGATGTGCGCGCCGTCCACATCGGCGTCAGCCATGAAAATGACCCGCTGGTACCTGGCCGAGTCGAGATCGAAGGCATTGCCCGAGCCGGCCCCGAGCACCTGGATGATCGCCGCGCACTCGGTGTTCTTCAGCATGTCGGCCAGTGAGGCCTTCTGCACGTTGAGGATCTTGCCGCGGATCGGCAGCAATGCCTGGAACTCCGAGTCCCTGGCGTTCTTCGCGGTACCGAGCGCTGAGTCGCCCTCGACGATGAACAGCTCGCTGCGGTCATCGGATGACCGGCAGTCGACGAGCTTGGCCGGCAGCGCGGAGGTGGCCAGGGCCGACTTGCGCCGCTGGTTCTCGCGGTGCTCGCGAGCGGCGACCCTGGTCTTGGCCGCCGAGATGACCTTGTCCAGCACCGCCTTGGCCTGCAGCTTGCTGCCGCGGACCCGGCCTTCCAGGAAGTTGCCGAGCTCGGTAGCGACGACCTGGGACACGACCCGCGAAGCGGCAGGCGTTCCCAGCACTTCCTTGGTCTGCCCCTCGAACTGGGGCTCAGGCAGCCGCACCGACACCACGGCGGTCATGCCCTCGAGCACGTCGTCCTTGATGACCGGATCCTCGCCGGTCTTGAGCAGCCGGGACGCCCTGAGCTGCTCGTTCAGTGTCTTCACCAGCGCGCGCTCGAAGCCGGTCACGTGCGTGCCGCCCTTGGCCGTGGAGATCACGTTGACGAACGAGAGCAGCGTGCTGTCGTAGCCCCGATCCCAGCGCAGCGCCACGTCGACTTCGAGTTCGCGCTCCACCTCGGTCGGTGTCAGGTGACCGGCTTCGTCCAGCACCGGCACCGTCTCGGTGAACCTGCCGCTGCCGGTAATTCTGATCACGTCGGTGACCGGCTCGCCGGACGACAAGTGGGCGCAGAACTCGCTGATGCCGCCGGCGAACCTGAACTCGGCCGACCGCACCGGCTGGTCCTCAGCCGCGGCCGCGACCGCGTCCTCGGCGTGGCCGTCGTCGGCCTGCTCGCCGGGCGGCCGCTCGTCGGTAATCTTGATCGCCAGGCCCGGCACCAGATAGGCAGTCTGCCTGGCCTGCTGGGCCAGCCAGGAGAACTTCCACCCGGCGCCAGGCACGAAAATCTGCCGGTCAGGCCAGAACCTGACCCTGGTGCCGGTCGCGGTCCTCGCGACCTTCCTGCCCCTGCGGATGCCAGAAGCCGGGGTGAACTCGGCCTGCGCTCCCGGCCCGGCGAACACACCGGGCACTCCCCGCCGGAAGCTGATCTCCCACTCATAGCCGGACTTCTGCACGGAGACATCCAGCCGGCCGGACAGCGCATTGACGACAGAAGCCCCGACGCCGTGCAGGCCGCCCGAGGCGGTGTAGGAGCCGCCGCCGAATTTCCCGCCGGCGTGCAGCCTGGTCATGATCAGCTCGACGCCTGGCAGGCCGGTCTTTGGCTCGTTGTCGACAGGGATGCCGCGGCCGTTGTCGATGACCTCGGCCGAGCCATCGCCGTACAGCGTGACCTCGATGTGACTGCACGCCCCGGCCAGCGCCTCGTCGACAGCGTTATCGAAGATCTCCCCCAGGCACTGGGCCAGCCCTCGGCCGTCGGTAGAGCCGATGTACATGCCAGGACGCTTCCTGACGGCGTCCAGGCCCTCGAGGACGGTCAGATGGCGCGCGGTGTAGCCGTCGCCCGCGGCAGCCGCTCTGGCGCGCCCACGGCTGCCTGAGGCCGTGCTGCCGCTGCCAGTGGCAGCAGGCGCGGTACCGGCGGGTTCGGCGCTGAGGGCGGTCACGACGGCTCCCTGGGCAAGACGGATGCGGCAGCGGCCTGGCCTGGCAACGCACGCCAGACACGGCCCTGCAGGCAGATTAGCTGGCTGTCGGCGCAGCCTCGCGCTACCACGCCGAGCGACATATGTCGCTCTATCGCCTAAACAACTCACTACTTCGCAAATACCTACGGCTGACAGCCGTCGGGCAAAGCCGATTGTTCGCCCTCGGCATACTCGTGCCCGGCAGGGGATGACAAACGACCTGCCAGGGTGTTGTGATGCGTAGGAGATCACAGGTTGGACGGGCTGTCGGCGATGAAGCCGCCGGACCGGCGCACCCGGACCGGGTAGTACCCGGCGACGGAGTGCCGGACACCGTCCTCGAGGCGAGGAGGCGACTATGTCCGGAGCAATTGCCCCAACGAGGCCGCTCAACGCCCTTGACTTGTGTGACCGATGCGGAGCCCCCGCATACGTACGCGTGGTGCTGCCCGGCTCGGGTGAGCTGCTGTTCTGCGCGCATCACAACCGCAAGCACGCCGACGCTCTCGCCAAGATCGCAGTTGAGATCCAGGACGAGACCGGCAGGCTTGCGAGCAAGCCAGGCAACGCGGCTTCCTGACCTCCAACAGCTGATCGGCCCCTGACCAGGATTCTGGTCAGGGGCCTTCGCGTGTGCGCCCGGCCGCACGCTGCGGCGAGCCGCGCCAGCTAGTCCAGGTAGTCCCGCAGGACCTGGGACCGGGACGGGTGGCGCAGCTTGGACATCGTCTTGGACTCGATCTGCCGGATCCGCTCCCTGGTCACGCCGTAGACCTTGCCGATCTCGTCCAGGGTCTTGGGCTGGCCGTCGGTCAGGCCGAACCGCATGGAGACCACGCCGGCCTCCCGCTCGGACAGGGTGTCGAGCACCGAGTGCAGCTGCTCCTGCAGCAGCGTGAAGCTGACCGCCTCGCCAGGCTGGATGGCCTCGGAGTCCTCGATCAGGTCACCGAACTCGCTGTCGCCGTCCTCACCAAGCGGGGTGTGCAGGGAGATCGGCTCACGGCCGTACTTCTGCACTTCGATGACCTTCTCCGGGGTCATGTCGAGCTCGACGGCCAGCTCCTCAGGAGTCGGCTCGCGGCCGAGGTCCTGCAGCATCTGGCGCTGCACCCTGGCCAGCTTGTTGATCACCTCGACCATGTGGACCGGGATCCTGATGGTCCTGGCCTGGTCAGCCATGGCCCTGGTGATGGCCTGGCGGATCCACCAGGTCGCGTACGTGGAGAACTTGTAGCCCTTGGTGTAGTCGAACTTCTCGACCGCCCGGATCAGCCCCAGGTTTCCTTCCTGGATCAGGTCAAGGAAGAGCATCCCGCGACCGGTGTAGCGCTTGGCCAGCGATACCACCAGCCGGAGGTTGGCCTCCAGCAGGTGGTTCTTGGCCCGCCTGCCGTCATCGGCGATCCACTCAAGGTCGAGCCTGGTGTCGGGCCGAAGTCCCGCGCTGTCGGCCAGCTTCTCCTCGGCGAACAGGCCGGCCTCGATCCGCTTCGCCAGCTCGACCTCCTGCTCGGCGTTGAGCAGGGGAACCTTGCCGATCTGCTTCAGGTAATCCTTGACCGGGTCAGACGTCGCGCCCGCGACCGCGACCTGGGCGGCGGGCAGGTCCTCGTCATCGTCGCCGTAGACGAACGTCTCGTCCTCGCTGTCCTCGGCGGCCGCGGCCTGAGCCACCGCGCCGGCCGGGGCCGGGGCCTCGGCATCGGCATCGGCATCGGCAACACTCGCTGGCTGACTCGCCTCCGTCAGCTCGGCGTCCGCGGTCTCGTCCTCCGCTTCCGCCTCCTCGGCTTCTTCGACGTCCTCGCCGTCGAGGCTCTCCAGCTCCTCGAGCTCGGCGTCAACATCGAGGAAGCTCACGTCAGCGAGATCAGGGTCGCCGTCGATGTCCGGCACCTCGGCGAGGGTCAGCATCGGCCTCCACGCCGCCGCCTTCTGCCAGCTCCGGGTCCTCGGTGTTCAGCCTGGCCTCCGCGGCCAGGTCGGCATCGGCTGTCACGCCGCTGCTCCCGTTGTCACGATGTTCTCCCCTACCCGGCAGCTCACTAGATGCCTGCTTTCCCTGCCTGCCCTTAACACCAGCCGACGACCGGCTGCGGCCGTTACCTGCTGGTACATGATCATCGGTACTCGCGCCGTTGGCGCTACCTGCAGCGCCGCGCCGGCTTGCGGCCGCGACTGCCAGCTGGCCGCCTGGCGGCCGGCACACCCTTGCCGCCTGCGGCGCCGTCACCCGGAACGAGGGCTACCGGCTGGTCGCTGCACCTTGCCCTCGGCAGAACCGCCTCGGGCCTGCTGAGGAACGCGTGCACCCTGCGCCGACGGCCGAGACTGCCGTCGCGCCGCCGAGCCTGCAGCGCTAGCCACCGCGGTCACCCCTTCCCAAGCTGGATGACTGTCTGCCATGCCAGGTCAAGCCGCTGCCTGATCGAACTAGCTGGCGACAAGCCAGACCTCCTGCGAAACCTCGTGGTGAGCATCGGACCCTACCGCCTGAATCCACGTCCTCCGACCGTGTCAGAAGCCGGGAAACCGCCGCAAGAAAGCACGTCACAGCCCGAGGTTCTCTCCCGTCCACCACCTTAGGTGCTGTGTTCGGGTAGGTCGTACCGCTGCGGGCCAGCGCCGTTGCTGACCGGACCGAGCTGAGAGCACAACCTCGGGAATGTTACCCGCATTCCTCATGCCCTCCCCTTCCTGATGAACCGGCCCGCCTGCCGGCCGCCCGACCGCTGCCCGTCGGCCGGCACGTGCAGGACCAGCACGGTGACGTCGTCGTCCTGCTCGTACCCGGCCAGCATCCTGTCCACGAGGTAATTCAGCAGCTGCGCCGGATCTGCGGCCACCGAGGCCGGAGCCTCCGCTGCCACCGCGACAAGTTCGTCCAGGCCAGCATCCAGTCCACGCTTGCGGTTCTCCACCAGTCCATCGGAATACAGCACCGCGGTGTTGCCGGGCGGCAGCGCGAAGGCGTACTGCTGGCGCGGGCTCGCCCAGCCGAGCGGCGTGCCCGCCTCCGTGGTGTCGAGCCGCGGCGGCTCGTCGACCGACAGCAGCAGTGGCGGCAGGTGACCAGCGTTGGCCGCGACGCCGTCCCCGGTTGCGGGTCCACGACGAGATAGGCCACAGTCGTTACCTGCTCGGCCAGCTCGGTGGCCAGGAACAGGCGGTCAAGACCGGACAGCACGGCGGCTGGCCGGGGGTCGCTCAGCGCCAGCGCCCGCAGCGCATTGCGCACCCGGCCCATACCGGCCGCCGCCGTGAGGCCTTTGCCCATGACGTCGCCGGTCGCCACCGCCAGCCGGCCGTCCGGCAGCCGGAAGGCGTCGTACCAGTCGCCGCCGATCTCCATGTTCCTGGTGACCGGCATGCACCTGGCCTCCAGGATGATGCCGGGAACCGTCGGCAGCGTGTCGGGCAGCAGGCTGCGCTGCAGCGTCTCCGCGGTGGTGTGCTCCCGCTCGTAGAGCGTGGCGCGCTCCAGGGCCAGCGCGCACTGGCCAGCCAGCGCCTCCAGGAAGACCCGCTCCTCCTCGGTGATCTGACGCGGCCTGGTGAAGGAGAACCGCAGCGCGCCGAGCGAGGCACCCGAGGACAGCAGCGGCAGGCCGACCCACGCCTTCTCGTCGCTGTGCGCGAGGAACAGGCTGACATCGACGCCTTCGGCATCGAAGCACCTGCGCAACGCCTCGGGGCTCTCCATCAGCACCGGGCGGCGCGTGGTGATCGCGGAGGTCATCACGCTCGGGACGGACAGCGGGATATCGCCGCCGGGCGCGCCAGGGCTGTCTGGCAGGCCGCCGGGATTGACCGTGCGCAGCCGCAGCCGCTCGGTGTCCACGATCGCCACCGCCGACCGCTCGGCCCCGATCGCCGACCGGCCGACCTCGGTGATGACCTGGACTACCTGCTCGACGGTCAGCGCCTCGGCCAGCATCGAGGTGGCCTGCTGCAGCCGGGCGGTGCGCAGCGCTGCCGCCGACAATTGCTCGGTCAGCCGCCCGCGCATCTCCTCGGCCTCGCGCTGCGCGGTGACGTCGGTGCTGGCGCCCATCCACTCGATGATCTTGCCGTCTCGCTCGATCGGCACGGCGCGCACGTCATAGTGCCGGTAGGAGCCGGTCCGGCTGCGGACCCGGTACCGGCTGTCGAAGACCTTGCCGGACCGGACGCAGTCGCGCCAGGACGCCTCGACTCGCTCCCGGTCGTCGGGGTGGATAGCGTCCAGCCAGCCCTTGGTCAGGTACTCCTCCGTCGTCTGGCCGGTGATCCAGCGCCATTCGGGCGAGTCCTCGGCGATCTCGCCGTCGGGCCTGGTGACCCAGACGACCTGCGCGCCCGCCTGCACCAGCGAGCGGTACCGCTCCTCGCTGCGCCGCAGCGCCTCGGCCGCGTCGTGCTGCTGGGTCACGTCGACGGCGATTGTCGCGACCCCGCTGACGTCGCCGTCCCTGGACGGGAACCAGGAAAACGCCCAGTACCGCACGGCGCGGCTCCGGGCCGCTCAGGCGGCCGCGGCCGGTGACCGCGTGCTCGGTCTCGGCACCGGCCTGTCGCCCGCCGCCACTCGGCCGACCGCGGACTCGGCGGCCTCGGCCAGGTCGGCGGCCAGGCGCGCACCGGCGCGAGCCGTCCTGCGCCGGGCACGCTGCGGCTTCTGGCCGGCCTGCACGTCCGAGCAGACCGGCCATCGCCTGGTTCATCCGCAGCAACGCGGCCATCAAGGCCGATGAAGGCGAAGCCGACTGGCGCCTCGTCGCAGCAAGACTCGCAAGCAGCGCCGAGTCAGCAACATCCAGGCCCGGCAACCGCGGCCGGGGCACGGACATGCCGGTACTCACCGCGGGCACCTCCCGCCCGGCCGACCGCGCGCCATCGAACGGCTCCTTCCTGCTCACTGCGGACACAAGAAGGCTAGCGGCAACAACGAGTGCAAGAAGGAGCGCAGCCACAACTCGGCAGCGAAAACGCCGCCCCTAGCCGCCGCGCCGCTGCAGGAACTGGCCCGGCATAGCGCCTTGCTGGCCAGCGCGAACGCCATGCGGCCGGGCCGATATGGCCGAGAATGCCAGCACCGGGTACCGGCAGCCGGACAATAGTCCAGACATCGACTTCACGCAATGCTCGGCAATGTCCTGCCCGGCGGTTTGTCGCGGCAGCCGGGCCCAGCGGGAAATGGCAGGCGACCAGTTGCCCCGCCGCGCCGTGCGGGTGCAACGGCGGCTCCAGCTGGGCGCAGATGTCCTGGGCCAGCGGGCATCTGGTGCGGAACCTGCAGCCGGACGGCGGCTCGGTGGCAGCTGGCGGCGGCGGCCGCCACAGCCCGGCCGGACCGTGCCGCGCCTGGCCGGGCTTGCCTGCCGCTGACCGGCACGGCTGGTACCGCCGCGATCAGCCCCGCGGTGTAAGGATGCCCAGGCGCAGCGCAGACGTCCTCAGCGGGCCCGATCTCGACCAGCTTGCCGAGGTACATCACGCCGATCGTGTCGGCCATGTACCTGATGACCGACAGATCATGCGAGATGAACAGGTAGCTCAGTCCGTACTGCCGCTGCAGCTTGCGCATCAGGTTGAGGATCTGCGCCTGCACCGACACGTCCAGTGCGGACACGGGCTCGTCCGCCACGATCAGGGCCGGGCGCAGGATCAGCGCCCTGGCCAGCGCCAGCCGCTGCCGCTGGCCGCCGGAGAACTCCCGCGGATACCGGCCGGCGGCATCGGGCGGCAGGCCTACCTCGTCCAGGATCCTGGCTACCTGCCGCCGGTGCCGCGGCGGCGGACCGTCTTCTGGATCGCCAGCGGCTCGCGCAGGATCGACGCGACCCGCATCCGCGGGTCGAGCGAGGCGAACGAGTCCTGGAACATCAGCTGGATGCCTGACCGGTGCGCGCGCAGCTGACGCGGCGACAGCGCGGCCAGGTCGGCTGCCGCCGAAGACGATGGAGCCCGCCGTCCGCGCCGCTCCAGCCCGACCAGCAGCCTGGCAATCGTGGTCTTGCCGCAGCCAGACTCCCCGACCAGCCCGAAGGTCTGGCCGGCCGCGAGCTCGAAGCTCACGCCGGCGACCGCGCTGACCGCCCCTGACCGGCGCCGCAGCACCCGCGCTGACCGGGTAGTCCTTCACCAGCCCCGACACCCGCAGCAGCGGCTCTGGCGCGCAACCGGTCCCGCGGCGGACCGCACCGGCCGGGCGCTGGCGAGCCGTCTGACCGGCAGCCCAGGCGCTGACCGGGCCGCTCGCACGGCCAGCCGCGCCCGCCCCGCCAGGCAGAGCCAACGGGAAGAAGCAGGCGTAGTGTGGCCAGGGTGGTCGCCGTCCAGAGCGGGCTCGTGGCTGGCGCACCAGTCTCGGGCATGGCGGCACCGGGGCGCGAAGCTGCAGCCGGGCGCCTGCGACGCTCAGGTCCGGCGGACGGCCGGGAATGCTGTACAGGCGACCGCGGCCTGCTGCTCCGGCCCGGCCAGCTCCGGCAGCGCGTCGAACAGCGCCTCGGTGTAGGGATGCCGCGGTCCGGCGAACAACTCGCTCGTAGCCGCCTGCTCGATGATCCGGCCGCCGTACATGACCGCGACCCGTTCGGTCCGGCCCGCGATCACGCCGAGGTCATGGGTGACCAGGATGACCGCCATGCCCAGTTGCATGCCGCAGGTCGTCGATCAGCTCAAGGATGTCGCGCTGGATTGTCACGTCCAGCGCGGTCGTCGGCTCGTCGGCGATCAGCAGCCGCGGCTCGCAGGCGAGCGCGGCCGCGATCATCGCCCGCTGCCGCATGCCGCCGGATAGCTGGTGCGGGTACTGGCCGGCGACGCGCTCCGGCTCCGGCATCCGGACCAGGCCCAGCATCTCGACCGCGCGGCCGCCGCCGCCTTGCCGGCGGCGCCCCGGTGCACAACCACCGACTCGGCGATCTGCCGGCCGATCGTCATCGTCGGGTCCAGGCAGCTCGCCGGGTCCTGGAACACCATCCCGATGTCGTTGCCGCGGATCGTTTGCATGTCCCGCTCTGACAGCTGGGTGAGCTCGGTGCCGCCCAGCACGACCGAACCTGACGGTGATGACGCCGCCTCGCGGCAGCAGCCGCATGACCGAGCGCACCGTCATCGTCTTGCCGCAGCCGGACTCGCCGACCAGGCCGAGGCACTCGCCGGCGGCGACCTGTCAGGCTGACGCCGTCGACGGCCCTGACAGTGGAGTTGCTGCGAGCCTGATCTCGGTGCGCAGACCGGTGACCTCGAGCACAACCGTCCCCTGCGCCGGGCTAGCCATGAGCGGACAGTCCGTCCCGCAGGCCGTCGCCGAGCATCGTGAACGCCACCACTACCAGCGATGATCGCGACGCCCGGCGCCACGATCTGCCACCAGTACCCGTCGGAGATCGTCTGCGTCGCCGCGCCGATCATGTCGCCCCAGTCCACCGAAGGGAACTGCACGCCGAGCCCGAACCAGCTCAGCGTGGCCAGGATCAGCATCGCGTTGCCGATCTGGAAGGTCACGTTGACGACGATCGTGCCCATCGCGTTCGGCGCGATATGCCGCACGATGGCACGCAGCCCGCTGCCGCCCATCACCTGCGCTGCCTGCACGTACTCCCGCACCCGCAACGTCAGCGCCTCGGCCCTGACCAGCCGGGCGGTGCTCAGCCATGAGGTGGCGGCGATCACCAGCACCAGCACCGTGGTGGATGGCGTGACGATGGAGATCAGCAAGCAGCAGCAGCACCAGCGCCGGGATCGCGATCGCCGCGTCGACGATCCGCATCATGACGGCATCGACCACGCCGCCGAAGTAACCAGAGGTCGCGCCCCACATCGCGCCCAGCAGCGCGGCAAGAACACCGGCACTCGCGCCGACTTCCAGTGAGATCTGCCCGCCGGCCATCAGCCTGCCCAGTTCGTCCACGCCGTCACCGTCGGTGCCGAGCGGATGGCCCGCCGCTGGCGGCAGATTCGCCTGGGACAGGAACACATGTGTCTGATCTGTGTGGTACGCCAGCGGCCCGAGGAAGCAGAACGCGGCCATCGCCAGCACGACCAGGCCGCCGGCCGTCGCCAGCGGATTGGCCAGGCAGGCGGCCAGGGCGAGGCGCAGCACCCTGGCAACGGCGGCCCGCTGCACGAGCCCGCCCTGCTGACTGGCGGCGACCGGTCCCGCGTGCCGGCCACGGCTGCCGCGGGCCGGCTGATCGGCTCCGGCCTGCCCGCCGCCCGCGCGGCCGAGCACTCCCGGCTCGATGACCGCCGGCTGGTCCGGCACTGGCTGGCCGGCTGCTGCCTGGCTCGCGGTCATGGCCGGGTGTACCTGACTCTCGGGTCCAGCAGCGCGTAGCCGACGTCGGCCAGCAATGAGCCGACCGTCGCGCCGATGGCGATCACCAGGGCGAAGCCCAGCGTCACCGGGAAGTCCTGGTTGGCCGCGGCCTGCCAGATCTGCCAGCCCATGCCGCGGAAGTTGAACAGGCTCTCGACCACGACGGCGCCGCCGATGATCTGCGGGAAGCTCAGCCCGATCAGCGTCACGACCGGCACCAGCGAGTTACGCAGCACGTGACGCGCCAGGACCCGGCGCTGCCCGGCGCCGCGAGCCCTGGCCGCCTCGACGTAGTCCTGCGCCAGACTGTCCATGGCCGCCGAGCGCATGTACCGCGCGAAGATCGCGATCGTGGCCAGTGACAGCGTGAGCACCGGCAGCGTCAGGTCGCGCGTGTCGGTCAGCACCGCCGTCACGCCTGGCGCCTGCGGGCCCTCGGCGCCGAACAGGTGCAGGCCGCCGGTGGCGAGGAACAGGATGAGCAGCGACCCGAGGACGAAGCTCGGCATGCTGTACAAGACGTAGGTCAGGCCGCGAAGTGCCTGATCGACAGCGCTATTGCGGCGTACCGCCTGGACCAGGCCGAGCGGTATCGCCACGGCCAGCGCGATCAGCGTCGCGCTTCCGGTCAGGACCAGGGTTCGGGGCAGGCTCTCGGCCAGCACCGAGCCGACGCTCTGGTTCAGCCGGACCGAGGACCCAGGTTGCCGCCTGCAGCACCCGGCCGAGCCAGGTCAGGTACTGAGCCAGGAACTCCTGGTGCACCGACCCGGCACCCAGCACCGCGGCGGTCGACCGAACTCGGCGCGAGCTTGATCAGCGCGAACACGATCAGCGTCACCAGCAGCCACCACGGCGGCCGACTGCAGCACGCGGCGGGCCAGGTACGCCGTCACGGGTCTGGCCTGCCGGGCCTGCTGCGCATCACTTCAGGTAGTACCAGTCTTCCGGCGTGAGCGTCAGCGCGCTGTTCTGCACGCCGATATTCAGGCCCTTGATGGTCTCGATCAGCTCAGGCGCGTCCGGCTGGTACACCACGGGCAGCTGCGCAGCCAGGAAGTTCTGCCAGGTGTACATCGCGTTGTCAACTGGGCCTGGACCGTCCGTGGCAGTGACCGTCGTGTTGATCAGCTGATCGTTCTTCGCGCTCTCGTATTGCCCGCCGTTGTTGGCCGCGCCCGTGCTGAACAGCGTCTCGCCCGTGGGCAGGTAGTCAGGCGAGTACGTCCACGAGCCCCATTCGGCCAGCTGCCAGTCGCGGCAGTCCTTGGCGAACCCCTGGCCCTCGAAGCAACTGAACGCGTCGTCAATGACGGTGTTGAACGGCAGGGCTGTCACCTGCAGGCCGATGCCGGCCAGCGAGGCGTTGGACGCCAGCTCTCTGGCACCTGACTCCATCCAGTCCGTGCCGGCCGCGTACTCCAGGCTGAACTTCAGCGCGGTGCCCGCCCTGATGCCTGCCCCGCACTGAGCCGGGCCGCTGCCAGGATTGGTGCAGACGTCCGGCCCGCCGTGGGCGCCCGGCGACCAGCCGTGGCTGCGCAGGATGCTCTTGGCCTTAGGAATGCTCAGCTGCCACGGGTCGCCCGCCTTGGCCAGCGTCGGCGAGAGGTAGCTGGTGATCGGGTAGTCGCCGACCGGGCCGATCGTTGGCTTGCCGTAGCCGTGCAGCGGCCCGGCGATGACACCTTCCTGATCGACCAGGTCCTGGAACGCCTGCCGGAAGTACAGCTGCGCGAAGATGGCGCCCTGGCCCGTTTTGTTCTTGAAGTTGTAAGGGAAGTAGCTGAGCTGCCAGGGGTAGACGACGCTGAGGTCGTAGTCCGACATGGTGTCCGGGTTGGCGCCGAGGTTGCGCCGGCCGGCGGCACCGGCGCGTCCACGGTGGGCAGGTACCCGACGTCGATCGTCTGGCCGCTGCCAGGGTCTTGCAGCACGTTGTACTCGGCTGCCTCGGAGGTATAGGGGTCCTCGACCAGCGTCGTGATGTGGTGGGAGGAGACGGGGCCTGTGTACTTGGGGTTGTAGGTCAGCGTGACGACGCTTTGGCTGGTGAAGCCCGACAGCCGCCACGGCCCGTCGATAATGCTCCAGATCGGCGAACTCGGCCAGCTCTGCTCGTTGTTCGTCGAGGCCTTGGCCAGGTACTTGTACACGGCCATGCAGTCGTTCTCATTGCTGCGGCAATCGCTCGGGCCGCTGGCCGTCCGGTCCCAGGCCATCGGCATCGGCGTGATCTGGCTCAGCTCGTTGTCGGTGAACCAGAGCTGCGAGTACTTGCCCTTGATGGTCATGGTGAACGTGTCGCCGCTGGCCTGGAAGTTCCCCACGTCGTTGGGCAGGCCAGCAGAGGTGTCGTCCGCCCAGACGTTGTTCGGGTTCTGGCCGTTCTGGCTGACCATCATGTTCATCCAGAACTTGACGTCGTTGGCGTCGATCGGCTCGCCGTTAGACCACTTCAAGCCGGGCTTCAGCCGGATCGTGACTTTCTGGCCCGAGTAGACGGGCGGGGAGGCGAGGCTCTCGGCCCCGTTCATGTACGGCTCGGTACCGGTACCGAACCAGTACAGCGGCCGGTACATCAGGTACTGGAAGTTGTCGAGATTGGTGACGCTATAGGCGCCGGTGATCGCGTCGATGAACGGGAAGATGTAGTTCGCGTTCGACTGCGGGGCATTGGCATAGGTCACAGTGCCGCCGCTGACTGGCGTGGTCCCGCCTGTCGTAGCGCTGGACGCCGGGCCGCAGGCCGCCACCAGGACAGCCAGGCCGGCCACGGCGCAGCCGGCACCCAGGGTCCGGCGGGCGCGGCCCTGAAGACTCCGGGCCCGACGCATCGCTGCCAGTCGTGCTCGCATTCCGAACCGCCGTCCCTCTCCTGCCGCCAGAGCGCCAGCAGGCCGCCGATCGCGCGGCTGCCCTGCTCTGGAGGCTCAGATTTACGTCTTAGGCCGTCAAAGAGCTAATTATTACTTATGTGCCGGACTTGCCCGACCAGGCCTCTCCCGCAGCTGGCCGCTGCGGGCTCGCAGGCCGACCGCAGACACGGCCGGACCGCCGGCAAGCTTGCCCAGTAGGACGCTACCGGACTAATTAGTCTTTCGCCGGATAGACGGGTGGAAGCACCCGCGTTCGGCGCACCCTGATTCCGGCGAATCAGGCCGGAGGCCAAGAATCGGGCAGCCACCATGGCGAGGCTTGGCGTGCTCGGTCGGGAAATCTGCGAAGCTAGAGGTGTGACCCCGGAGAGCCGACGCCGTGAGCCAGCGGGCGATAGGGGACATTCAGGATCAGCGGGGCAGGCCGCCGGCGGGCACCGCCGGACCGGCAGGCTGGCTGGTCCGCCGCCCAATGCCCTGTTCGCCGAGATGCTGCGCGCCGCCCGCGAGCTACTCGCTGTGCGCAGCCCGCTGGACGCCGAGCTCATGGTCAGCGAGTTGCTGGGCACCTGGTGGGGCCAGCAGGCAGGGCGGCGCGGCCGTGGGGCCAGCCGTCGCGCCGAGGTCGAGGAACTAGTCGGCGAGGGCTTGGTCACCTACGCGGCGGAGCAGGGCAGTCCGGCCGCGCTTGCGCTGCTCTCCGGCGTCGCCTGCCTGGGCACGTCGCGGCAGGCGATCCTGGCCGAGCAGGCGGCACTGACGCTGATGGACCGCGGCGTGGCGCGCCCGGCCTGGGCCGAGCACGTCGGCGCGGTGGCGGCCACCGAGTGCTACGTGAACTCCGACGCCTACGGCGATCGCGACGAGGTGGTCTGCGTCTTCAGCTACGCGGGCCAGGAAGAGCACGCACTCGTCGTGGTGGTGGACTACAACGCCGGCGGCCTGGCCAGGGACGGCTGGGTGACATCCCAGGTCAGCAAGCTGCTTGACTACTGCAGGGACGGCAGCGGGTCCGGCCATAGCTTCGTCCAGATCGACCCGCCGCAGGCTCGCCGCATCCTGGCGGCCGGGCTGGCCGCGACCGACGCGGCCAGTGACCCCACGGTCAGCGCCTCGTTCCCCTCCTACCACGCCTTCATCAGGGCCAGGGCGCGCACCCTGCCGCCGGTGCTGGCAGCAGGGGCAGTGAGCCTGAACGTGGTACCGACCGCGCCGGCCATGACGGCCCCGGCCCGCCGGGCGCTGTGGCGCAGGGACCGCCAGGCCATGCTGATCGCCGAGTTCCTGGCATCCGACGACGCCGAGGACCTGTCCGACCGGGAGGCGGCCAGCCGGTGCGCCGACCACATCGTCGATTATGGCTGCTCGAGGGACTTCGGGCGGCCGCTGCGGGTCAGCCCGGCCAAGGTCGAGACCTTCCTGCTCGACTGGCTGCCGCGCAAGGTGGTCCTGACTCGTGCCGACCAGGACGCGATGCCGCACGTGCTGCTGGCCTGGGTGCGCTGGGCCGGGGCGAAGTCAGGCATGACCGCGCCGAATCTGGCCGCGACCCTCGAGGCCGTCTTTGACGCGATGCGCGCGTTCCCGAATGTCTACCAGGACCCCGCCTCGTTCGGCCTGGAGCCGGAGATGGCCGCCCGGCTGCTGCCCGACGGCGACCTGGAGGCACTGGCCAGGCGCATCTTCGCCTTCCCGCTGCTGAGCGGCAGCTACCGGGGCATCGACCTCGGCGGGCTGAACCCGGCGCTGCCCGCCGACCGCACGACGCTGCTGGCAGCCGATCACGACGATCCGGCCAATCTGCACGACAGCGGGGCCGAGCACGTCGACCGGCACGCCGCGCTTGCCGACCGGCTCTGGCGCGGTGACCCGCCAGAGCTGTGGGACGCGGCGCAGCGGCTGCTTGACCTCGGCGAGGACCGGCACAACATCCTGCACTCGCTGATCGGCGCGATCGACGCGGCCGGGCCGCGCGAGACCGAAATCGCCGCCGCCCTCGCCGACCTGCCGCCGGAGGAGCCCGGCTAGTGCCGGGCGCACCCAGCGGGCATAGCCGCCTGGCAACGGTGGAACCTAGCTGAGCATGGAGTCCCGATGACAGCCGTCGTCGACCTCAACGCCGACCTCGGGGAGAGCTTCGGTGCCTGGCGCCTCGGCGACGATCAGGCGCTGCTGCAGATCGTGACCAGCGCTAACATCGCGTGCGGATTCCATGCGGGTGACCCGCTCACGATCCGCAGGACCTGCGCCGCCGCGATCGCCCGCGGCGTCACGATCGGCGCCCAGGTCTCCTACCGCGACCTGGCCGGATTCGGCCGCCGGGAGATGACGGTGCCGCCGGAGGAACTCACCGCCGAGGTGCTGTACCAGCTGGCCGCGCTGGACGGGATCGCCAGGACAGAAGGCGGCCGGGTCAGCTATGTCAAGCCGCACGGCGCCCTGTACCACCGGGCAGCCGCCGATCCCGAGCAGGCCGCGGCGGTGGTGTCCGCGATCGTCAGCTACAACCCGGCCCTGCCGCTGCTCACGTTGCCCGGGTCGGCGACGGAGGCAGCGGCCGTCGAGGTGCGGCTGCCGGTGGTGACCGAGGCCTTCGCCGACCGCGGCTACCGCGACGACGGGTCGCTGGTGCCGCGCGGCCAGCCTGGCGCGGTACTGGCCGATCCTGATCAGGTCGCGGCCCGGGTCGCCGCCATGGTCACCAGGGGCAGCGTGGAGACGGTCTCCGGCGGCCAGTTGCAGCTCAGCCCGCGCTCGGTCTGCGTGCACGGCGACACGCCGGGCGCCGCCGCCCTGGCCGCCGCGGTCCGCGCGGCGCTGGAGCAGGCCGGCGTGATCCTGGCCGCGTTTGCGTGATCACCATCAAGAGCGCCGGCGATGCGGCGCTGCTGCTGGTGACGGGCGCTCAGGTAGCCGACCGCGATCAGGACGGGAACGAGGCGGCTGCGCTCGCGGCCGCGATCAGGGCCGCGGACCTGCCGGGCGTCGTCGACGTGGTACCCGGCGCCAGCACGATCCTGGTCAGCTTCGAGCCTCGGCACGCCAGCGCGGCCGGGCTGGCACGGGATCTGCACCGGATTGAGCCGCAGCAAGCCGCCGCGCTGGCCGGAGCCGGGCACGCCGACATCGATGTCGTCTACGACGGGCCGGATCTGGCTCTGGTGGCCTCGGTTACCGGGCTGACCGAGGCCGAGGTGATCGAACGGCATCAGCGGGCGCGCTACCGGGTCGGCTGGCTCGGGTTTTCCCCCGGATTCGGGTACCTGACCGGGCTCGACCCGGTCCTTGCTGCCGTGCCGCGCCGCGACAGCCCGAGGCTGGCGGTGCCTGCCGGGTCAGTCGCGATCGCCGGCGGCCTGGCCGCGGTCTACCCGGCCGCCTCGCCAGGCGGCTGGCAGTTGCTCGGGCGCAGCGCAGCGCGGTTGTGGGACGCCGGCGCGGATCCGCCCGCGCTGCTGGCGGCTGGCATGACCGTGCGATTCAGGGCACTGGACAGCCTGCCGCGTGACCTTACGGCCGCGGCTGCGGTCGCGGCAGCAGCCAGCCCGCCGGTCCGCGCCAGCCCGCCAGCCAGTCAGGTGCCCGCCGTCGACAGCGCGCACCAGGGCGCGCGGCTCGTCCAGGTACTGCAGCCAGGTCCGCTCACCACCGTTCAGGATCTCGGCAGGCCCGGGCTTGCTCACCTCGGGGTGCCGGGTAGCGGTGCAGCCGATGCTGCCAGCCTGCGCCGGGCCAACCGGTCGGCCGGCAATGACGACGGCGCCGCCTGCCTGGAGGTCACGCTCGGCCGGCTGGCGCTGCGATTCGACTGCGACGCGATCGTCGCGATCACGGGCGCATCAATGCCTGCCCGGCTCACGACAGCCGACGGCGAGCAGCGGGACCTGTCCATGGACGCGGCCACGCCGGTGCCGGCCGGCTCCGTCCTGCGGCTCGGCGCTTCGCTGGCCGGGCTGCGCGCCTACATGGCCATCGACGGGGGGTTCGACGTGCCGCCGGTGCTCGGCAGCCGGTCGGCCGATCTGCTGTCCGGTCTCGGCCAGGCGCCGCTGCGGCCCGGCGATTGGCTGCGAGCCGGACGGCCACGTTCCCGGCCGGAGAATCGCGGGTCAGTGCGGCCGCGACCTAGCCGGCCGCCGCTCGCCCCGCCAGGCGGCGAGGTCAGGCTGCAGGCCATCGCCGGCCCGCGGGACGACTGGTTCTCCGCCGACGCGATCCGAACGCTGACGTCCGGCAGCTATCTGGTCACGACCGCCAGCGACCGCACCGGGCTCCGGCTCGCCGGGCCGCCGCTGGCTCGCGCGCGCCAGGATGAACTGCCGAGTGAAGGCCTCGCCACCGGCTCGCTGCAGGTCACCCACGACGGTCAGCCGATCCTGCTGCTCGCTGATCACCCGGTGACCGGCGGCTACCCGGTGATCGCCGTCGTCATCGCTGCCGACCTCGCCAGCGCTGCCCAGCTTCGGCCCGGCCAGCAGGTCAGGTTCGGCCTCAGCCAGCAAGTCCCCGGTAGGCGGTGAGCAGGTCGGCGGCCAGCACCGTGGTCAGGTCTGCCGCGGTCGCCTCGTCACCGTGGTCCGACACCCGCACGTCGCGGGAAGCGCACGCCCGCTCGAAGAGCGACCGGGCGAAGCGGCCGTTGCCGAGCGTGTCGATCCGGCCCGTGTCGACCGCCTGCGCGAAGATCGACTGCAGTACCGGCAGCGCCTCGGCGTCGAACGTGTCGCCCGCCTGCGCCGCGATCACCTCCGCGATCTGGCCGAGCTCGGCCGCGGTATAGCTCGGGAACGCGATCCTGGTGCTGAACCGGGATGCCAGGCCCGGGTTACTGCGCAGCAACCGCTCCATGTCAGCGGTGTAGCCGGCGAGCACGACGACCAGCCGTTCCCGGTCATCCTCGGCTCGCTTGAGCAGCGTCGCTATCGCCTCCGAGCCGAACGCGTCACCACCTGAATAGGCCTCGTTATGCAGCGCGTAGGCCTCGTCGATGAACAGGACACCGCCCATCGCCGAGTCGACCAGCTTGGAGGTCTTGATGGCGGTCGAGCCGAGGTGCTCGCCCACCAGGTCGGCGCGGTGCGCCTCGATGACCTCGGGTCGCACCAGCAGCCCGAGTGCGGCGAAGATCCGGCCGACGATCCTGGCCACGGTGGTCTTGCCGGTGCCCGGCGGGCCGGTGAACACGAAATGCCGGGACGGCGGCTGGCTGGCCAGCCCCTGCCGGTCGCGGAGCCTGGCTACTTGCAGCTGAGCGACAATCTCGTGCACCTGGCGCTTCACCGGCTCCAGCCCGACCAGAGCGTCCAGCTCGGAGAGCGCGCTCTCCACGGTCGGCGTGTCGGTGTAACCGCGGAACCGGGTGGTCAGCTCGGCGTAGGCGAGTTCGATGTCGGCGCCGAGCAAGGTGACCAGCTGCGCCGCGGTCGGCTCGGCCTGCCCTGCCATCACCCGCACGTCGCGCTGGTGCCCGGCCCTGGCCAGCAGGCTGCGGACGAACCTGCCGTTGCCGAGCTCGTCGGCCAGCCGGCGGCGGCCGATCTCATCGAAGATCCGCCGCAGCACCGGCCGCGCGTCCGGGTCGAGCAACTCGCCCTTGCCCTGCATCGCCAGGTCAGCCAGCGCCAGCAGTTCGGCGGGCGCGTAGCTGGGGAACTTGATCCGGACGCCGAACCGCGAGTTGAGGCCAGGATTGGACGACAGGAAAGATTCCATCTGCCGCTCGTAGCCGGCCAGGATGATGATCAGGCTCTCCCTGTCGTCCTCGGCGCGCTTGAGCAGCGCCTGGACGGCCTCGTTGCCGAACCTGTCGCCTTGCCCGTCGCCGTCGTTGACGAGGCTGTAAGCCTCGTCGATGAACAGCACGCCGCCGAGCGCGGAGTCGACGAGATCGTTCGTCTTGATCGCGGTCGCCCCGAGGTACTCGCCGACCAGGTCGGCACGCTGCGCTTCGACCACCGTCGGCGAGGTCAGCAGCCCGAACGCGTAGAAGACCTTCGCGATGATCCTGGCCACCGCGGTCTTCCCGGTGCCGGGCGGGCCGAGGAAGACGAAATGCTGCATCGGCTTCTCGGTGCCGTGCCCCGCGATCGCCCGGCGCCTGGCTGCCTCGACCGACGCCGCGATGGAGCGGACCTGGTCCTTCACCGCGGTCAGGCCGACCATCGCGGTGAGCTCGGCCATCGCCTCGTCGACGGTGATCGGGGGGTAGTCGGCACCCGCTTGTGCCGAGCGCGGCGACTTGCCCGCGTCCACGTTCCTGAGCCCGGCGACCGCCTGCGCAGCACGGACCGCGCCCGCGCCGGCCGAAGGATCGGGCTGGCCGTTGTGACCGTTCTGGCCGGGCTGGCCGGGCTGGCCGCCAGCCGCAGTGGTACCGCCCGCGCCAGGTCGCTCGGTACCAGCTCGCGCCGCGCCTGGTCGCCCGCCGCCAGGTCGTGCGGCACCTGGTCGCCCGCCGCCAGGTCGTGCGGCGCCTGGCGCGCCGGGCGCCTGGCCGCCAGCCGCAGCGACACCGAACGGAGCAGCGAGCGCGCCGCCCGCAGTAGCGCGGCGCGCGTGCTCCCGGCTGTCCTGCAGCGCCTTGGCCAGCCGCCAGCCGAGCACGACGAGCGCGATCATCCAGGCCGCGCCAGGCCCGAGGTAGGGCTGGCTGCGCCAGATCCGGAACAAGATGATGCCGACCGGCAGCGACCACAGCAGCGCCCAGGCCGTCGTGCGGCACGGGACCGGCCAGCGGCCGAGCAGACCGGCGTTAGCCCCGAGCGCAACGGCCGGGGACAGCAGCAAGAGCAGGTATCTCGGCTCGTCGGCGCCGTGAGCCAGCGCTGCGGTGACGGCGATCCCCCACAGCGCGACCGACAGCGTCCCGAGCGCCGAACGCTCGCCGGTCCACAGTGCGTACGGCGCGTAGATCAGCGAGGCGAACAGCCCGATGGTGATGGCGGGAGCCGCGAGCAGGCAGATCAGGATGATCAGCAGGACCTTCACCGGCAGCGGCGCGGCCGCCACCAGCTGACGGATACGGGTCAGCAGTCCCTGCACGGTCTGGCGACCGGGCGGGGAGGTTTGCTGCTCTACTGACCCCATCTCGCTCCCTTGCAGTGAAGACCTGTATAGCGCATTACCGACTCCATTCGGCAGCGGGAAGTCAGGTGCCGCGCGAAAGCCGGCCTCTGCTGGGCTGCTGAACGGAGGGCAACGAGCGTCACTTTCCCGTCTGCGCGATCGAATCGGCCATTGTCCGTGGCCCGATTGCAGGTTATCGCGGGGTTTGGGCTGGTGACAGCAGCCGGGACGGACGCGCCGGCTGCATGACGGCAGTAACTGCGGGTGCCGGTCTTGACCAGTTGCTAGGCCGCCCAGCAAGCTAGCGGCGCGGTGCCGCGATGCGGTGCCGCCGGCCGGCCGACTGCGACGCGGAGGTAACGAGGATGCTCAGGATCGAGGCCGGGCTGCTGATACCCGGCGACGGCGCGCCGGTGAACGATGCAGTGCTCGTCGCCGACAGCAGCGGGATCAGTTACGCCGGCCCGGCAGCGGCAGCTCCGGCCACTCCGGGCGCCGAGGTCACCCCGGCCGCCGTTGTCATGCCGGGAATGTGGGACTGTCACGGGCACTTCATGGGCGCGAGGACGATGGACCTGGCCAGGCTGCCGCAAGAACCGACGCCGCTGCGCACCGCGCGGTGCACCCGCGACCTGACGAACGCGCTGAACGCCGGGATCACCTCCGTGCGCGAGGTCGGCGGCCTCGGCGTGCACCTGGCTCGGGCGGTTGCCGAGGGCATCCTCGACGGCCCGGCCATCTACCCGGCCGGAGCCATCCTGTCCACCACTGGCGGGCACGGTGACCTGCACTGTTATCCGCTGTCCTTCATGCAGGACTTCGCCCGCGACGACGGCACGCTGCGGCTCGCCGACGGCACCGCGGATTGCATGCGAGCCGTAAGGGAGCAACTGCGCAGGGGCGCGAGGGTCATCAAGGTGTGCGCCTCCGGCGGCGTGCTGTCGGAGCTTGACAGCCCGATCCACCAGCAGTTCACCCTCGCCGAGCTGCGGACAATAGTGGAGATCGCCGGCCTGGCCGACCGAGTCGTTGCCGCGCACTGCCACGGCAAGCCCGGCATCATGGCCGCGATCGAGGCTGGCGTCGCGACGATCGAGCATGGCAGCTACCTGGACGAGGAGGCCTGCGACGCGATGGCCGACAGGGGAACCATCCTGGTACCGACGCGCAGCATCATCGAGTCCATCCTGTCGAACCTGGATGCCGTGCCTGACTACGCGGCGGCCAAGCTGACGGCGTTGGCGGGGACGCATGCCGACGCCGTGGCGCTGGCCATCTCGCGCGGCGTGACGATCGCGATGGGCACCGACATCAGCATG
>CAVYDE010000017.1:0-161706 GCA_963767215.1 uncultured Actinomycetota bacterium | reverse complement strand
GTATGGCCTCGTCGCGCTGCTCACCGCCGCAGAGAACGTCGAGGTGGCGTTGTGGGCGGCAGGCCAGCCGCCGGCGGCCGCTCGCAGCCAGGCCTTGGCCGCCCTGGAGTTGCTGGGCCTTTTGCCGCAGGCAGGGCAGCTGGTCCATCAGCTGTCGGGCGGCCAGCAGCAGCGGACCGCCGTCGCGCGTGCGCTGGCCCTTCAGCCTCGGCTGCTGATCGCCGATGAGCCGACCGCCGAGCTCGACCCCGAGGCCCGGACCGTCGCCCTCACCCGGATGTTCGAGGCAGTCGACGGCGGCTGCGCTCTGGTGCTGGCCACCCACGATCCCGAGGTCGCCGAGCGATGCGACCAGGTCCTCGACCTGAGCGTCTTGACCGACAAGATGTAGCAGCGGCCGGGCACCCCGGCCCGGCGGTAGGCGAAATCTCGGCGCTGACGTTTGCGAATGATGAGCGGGTAGCTGAAACGGGTAGTTGAAAGCTGCGGTGGGTGCGGTCAGAAAATGATCGAATCAGCGTCAGCGCCGTGGACTGGGTTCTGCTTTGACTGGCACCCGGCTGCATCGAGCTTGCCAACGCCGGCCATCGTACGCATTTCCGAAGGGCGGCCAGCTCAGTCAGGGAAAGGGGCCTCATGGGTACTGCGGACAAGGCTAAGGACAGTGGCGAGAAGACCAAGGGCAAAGTCAAGAAGCAGGTCGGCAAGGTGACGGGGAACCGGTCGCTGGAGGCTGCAGGCAAGCGTGGCGAAGTCTCGGGCAATATCAAAGGCGCCGGTGAGAAGGTCAAGGACGCTGGCAGGAAGATCAAGAAGTCCGGCAAGAAATAGCTCATCCGCGCCAGCGCGCGTGCCGTCGTGCGTGCCGGTCTCGATGCGGTCAAGTAAATCCGGACAATGGTACCTCGCCTGTTTCCGCTACCGACGCGCCATCGCCAACGGCTCGACATTCAACGAGAGGCGCCGCCAGAGTACTTCAGCTCCGCTGCAGCTTTCGTCCGAGCCGCGTTGCGCCGGTAGGTCGTCGGTGCGGCAACGGAACGACGGTCGTTCGCCAGCGGCGCGCCAGAGTGCTCGCGCGAGCGCTCCCATAGAGGTCCCGGAGGACATCTTCTAGCGAGTCCGCACGCTATGCCTGGCGCTCCCGCGGTGACGGTGCGGGTAACGGTTCACTAACCAGAACGAGATCGACGGCGCACTCGGCCTGGCCGCCTGCCGCCCAGGCAGACTAACGTGGTCATCCAGAATTGCTGGCGCGGCTACTGCCCTCAGGATGGTCTGATCAAGCCCGGTCGGCTCCGGAGATGATCTCCTTCAGCTCCTCTAGCACTTCCCCCGCCACCTCGGCCAGTTGCTGGGCCTGCTCAACGACCACCTCTGCCTGTGCCTCCGCGGCCCGGTCAGCGTCCTTCAAGGCGGCGTTGTCGGCCTTGATCTCCTCGACCGTGGCCTTCGCCTCGTCGGTCTGCAGGCTCATGTTGGCCGGCTCAGCCTGAACCGATGAGTCTGCGGTTTCGCTCGAAGTCGTCATACCCGACAGTTGTCCTGGGAGCGGCCCCCTAATCGCGCCGGCCACCTCAATTCCGGTGGCTGAGGAGAACGTTCAGAGAAGTTGCCGGCGGCGGGCTCCGGGGGCGGCGGATCTGGTGGCGGCCGTGGACGTTGACGACGCGGCCGCGTAGCAACCTTCGGCACCAGCGCGTCCGCGGCGACGAACGCACCTGGGCGGGCGTCCAGTAGCTGGTCCGGCAATCCTTGACCACGGGCATCGAGTTCGCTCACTGTGGCTGCTGCCTCCGCTGGCCCGGTGCGCCGCGCTCTGCGCCAAACTGCCGATGATGAACTCGCAGGCGACCGCGGACGCATCGCAGCAGGCGGGGCAGGCGATGCGGCAAGTCACTGGCCCGTAACGATGAAGATCACCGAAGCCGCCAGGAGCTGCGCAGATGTCTTGGGCCAGCTCAGTGGCACCTCGTTCGTCGGCAGTCTGGAATGCTGCAGGCACGCTCACCGACCAGCCGGTGCGGTATCGCCCCGAAACTCAGGTACCAGAGACAGGCCCGCTCGCCACGAGTGACCTCAGGTAATCCTCCATCTTGTCCCAGCTGTCTTCCTGGCCGTCGGTCTTGGTCATGTGGTCACGGCCGGCCTGGTCACGGAACGCGAGATTCATCCTCACCTTCGTAACGCCGTCAGTCTCATGCAGGTCTACCGTCTCGACCGCCTCCGCGTCCGGCCAACCTTCGAACAGCCACGTGTCGACGATCCGGGTCGGCCGTCCGATCTCCAAGTAGGTTCCGCGAAACGAGCATTCGGTTCCGTCGTCGGTCACGAAGACCATGTGGTAACTCCCCCCGACGCGCAGGTCGATCGAGCACACCGTCATCTTGTCCTCAAAGGGAGCGAACCAGTTGCGCACATGCTCCGGCTTCGTCAATACGTCGAAGACGAGTTCGATCGGAGCGTCGAACTCTCGAGTGGTGACAATCTCGAGATCACTCGGATATTCGATGACTGCCGACCCATGCCGATGAGGTGTCACTGCCGCTCTCCTTGTCGTTGTAGCTCTTGGAGGTAGTCGTCCATCCGGTCCAGTCGGTCGTTCATCGCCTGCTCGTACTTGGCCACCCAGTCGTGCAACGGGCGAAGATGCGCGGGTTCCAGGCGGTACAACCGGTGACGCCCGTCCGCCCGGCACCTGACGAGTCCCACCTCACTGAGCACTCGCAGGTGCATCGAAACCTGAGGCTGGGACATCGAGAGGTCGTTCACGATCGCCCCTACCGCCTTCTCGCCAGCGATCAGGGCGTCCAGGATTTCGCGGCGGTGCACATCGCCGATGGCGTTAAAGACGTCCGACGTCGTGGAAGAACGGGCCACGGGTCTAACATATTTTGATATCGGCATGTGTCAAGTCCTTCGAGATAACAGAGCCAAGCCACTGGTTGCCCATGGCCACGCTCTATGGGTTCAGCGATCCCCTTCGGAATCGAGCGGAGACACGCGGCGAGCTGGGCCTGCTGATTCAGGTGATCCTGGACCACCAGGGGAATGAACTCGTGATGACGCGACGCTCATGTTGCCGGAGAGCCGGCCGTTGCGGCCCCAGGCGCTGTCCAGCCGGCGGTAGCGCGGCGCGGCTGCGGCGCGACGGGCGTGTCCGCTGATGATGGGCGGGCGACCGTACCGGGCGGTGCTCCGTAGCGCCGAGCGGGTGTGGCGCGATCTCCGGTTCACGAGCCTTTACCGGAGCAGCAAGGAGTTTGAGCTCATGCAGCGGGCTCTGGGCTTCGCTGCTCTGGCCATCCTGACGGTGGTCCCGCTGCTCATCCTCGTCGCCGCTGCCAGCCCTGCCCCGCGCCGCGGCCTCGCCGGGTGGGTGGTCTACGGCATGGGCCTGACCGGCTCCTCCGGCGACTCGGTGACACGGCTGTTCTCGGCGCCGGGCCGGGTGCTGGGCACGACGAGCGTGTTCAGCGCTCTGGTGCTGAGCGTGTCCGGGGTGGCGTTGGCAGGCAGCGTGCAGGCCGGATTCGAGAGGATCTGGGGCCTTCTCGCCGGGCCGTGGCACAAAATCTGGCGTCAGGCGGTGTGGCTGGCCGCGCTCATCGCCTACATCTACGCGGCGGCCACCGTCGGGTCGGTGACGAACAGCGGGCTGCCCGAGACAGTGGGCCGGGTGGCGGTGGCGGTGGTGCTCGGCATCGCCTTCTTCTGGTGGGGGCTGCGGTTCCTGACCGGCGGCCGCGTGAGCTATCTGGCGGCGATGCCCGGCGCGGTGGCGACATTGGTGGGCCTGGCTGGCCTCCGCGCCTTCTCCGGCCTGGTCTTCGAGCCGCTCATTGTCACGAACGCGGTCAGCTACGGCGCGCTCGGCACCGTCCTGATCGTGCAGTCGTGGCTGATCGGCGTCGGCTGGGTGGTCTACGCCGGCCAGTTGTTCGGGCGCTGGTTCTACGACGCCCGGCTGCAGGCGCACCGCCGCCTGGGCCACGGGGAGCCGGGCGGGGAGGAGGAGGAGCAGAGCCCCGGGAGTCACAGCACGCGGCCTCCGTAGTCGGTAGCGGCCGCCGCCAGGCACACGCGCGCCTGCGAATGCCGAGCTTGTGTACACCGCAGGAACGACCAGCGGCATAAGCAAGGGGCGGGGCCGCGAGCAGCCCCGTCACGGTTGGTGGTGTGTCACGCGGTCCTTAATTCGGGTGAGATCGTCTGCAATCAATTCGGCTGTCTGGTCTGCGCTGGGCGAGCACCAAGCTATGGGGCCAGCTATCACCAATTGGCTGACGTCCGGGCCAGTCCGGCCGCCGGGAAGGTACTGGTAGCTGAAGGTGTAGTCGCCAAACGTTTCGTAACCGATGCTCAGCAGGAGCCGCGGCTCGGCGATGAGAAGGCCCTTGCCGGTGAATATCAGGCCGCTGGGCGTGGCGCGGAACAGCCCAGATACCGGTGCCCACTGCCACATGGCAATGAGGTCCTCCCACGGCTCGAGGCGATGGGCCGCCCGGACCCGCCGGAAGAGCCTTCCTCGGGCACGCCAGAGTGTGCCACGTGAAGGCTGCCCGGTTGCGGGGGCAGCAGCAGGCACTCCCGTACTACATCCGCCAGTTCTGCCGAAACGCTCGTTGGCCGGGATGGCGAGGCAGCAGCCAAGGACGACGTGCGGCGCACGAGCAGAAGCCCGCGCGCATGCCAGGGACTTCGAGGCATTCTCAGACACCTCCTCCGCCCCAGAACGATCCTAAGCCGGCTGCGTCCTAGGCATACCGGTCACGAAGGGATCGCCTTGCTCGGCGCTGGCCGTGATGGAATGCGCTCAATAGTCGAGCGCGGGCCGCCGGCGTGGCCCAGGAGATTGTCGAGAGTTGGCTCGCTGGAGTCTGCGCCGCGCGCCAGCAAAAGCCAGGTGCCGATAGCTGTCAGCGGGAAAGCGAGGACGAGGATGGCCATCGGCAGCGGGTCGGCATCGCCTCCGAGGCCGGGCAGTGGCGCGACAATTGCGGCCATCAGAAACTGCAGGCAGCCGACAATCGCTGAAGCGGCACCTGCCGATTCCGGATATCGGTGGATAGCAAGGGCCAGGGCATTGGATGCGGTTAGGCCCCACCCGGTAAGCATCAGCATGAGAGCTGGGATGACGCCGGCGAGGCCCACGACGTGCGCGACTATCACGACAAACAGAAGTGCTCCGCCCGCGGCCATGGTGACCAGACCGGCAGCCAGCAGGGTTGCCGGGCCGTATCGGACGGCAAGACGTGCACTGACTTGGGCCCCGGCCACCATGGAACAGGCGGTCAGGGCGAACACGAGCCCGTAGAGCTGCGGTGAGAGCCGGTACACGTTCTGAAGGACAAAGGACGACCCGGCCACGTAGGCGAACGTGGCACCGTTAGCAAGTGCGCAGGCCAGAGCGTAGGCGAGATACATCCGATCGCGGCAGATGGTTGCCATCGCGCCCAGAGCGGAACGCATGCTGGCAGGGGAACGCGCCGCAGGCGGGAGCGTCTCCGGAACCCGCCACCAGGCTACGAGCATCAGGAGAGCGCCCAGCAGCGCGAGTGCAACGAACACTCCCCGCCAACTGGTAAGGGCCAGAATCCAGCTGCCGAACTGAGGCGCCAGCATCGGACCGAGGCCGGTCGCGAGCATGAGCGTGGAAAAGAACCGGGCCAGTGCCACTCCTGAATGCAAATCGCGCGCTATGGAGCGGGAAATGACAATGCCGGCGGCGCCACCGGCACCCTGGACAAGCCGAAGCGCCGTCAGCACGTAGATATTCGGCGCAGCCGCACAGGCGAGCGACGAGACGACGAACGCGGCCAGACCCGCCAGCAGCGGCAGACGCCTGCCGAAGCGGTCACTGACGGGACCGAGCACTAGCTGCCCGCCAGCGATGCCGATGAGACATGCGGTCAGCGTCAGCTGGACGGCGGAAGCGCTCGCATGCATCTGCCGGCTGATGCTCGGGAACGCTGGCAGATACATGTCAATGCACAGCGGGCCGAAGATCGACATCGTGCCGATCAGCGCCACTAGCCGCCAGCCAACAGGAGCGCCACGGTCGTGGCTCCGCGACATCACCGACGAGGGCACTCACGTCGCTGGCCGCGATCGCGCGCTCCTGCGCCTGCCCCTGCTGAAGTTTCGTGAGTCCGGAACGTGCTCACTGGCAGCGCCCGAACTGGCGCGCGAGGTCCGAGGCCGCCAGCAGCACGGCTGCGGCGGTTCGGTCCAAGCTCGGGCCGCGATAGTGGCGGACGAGCCCGGCGACGGAGAGAGCGCATAGCGCCACTCCGGACTCGTCGCGGACCACAGCACCCAGCGATGAGACACCCTGGGTCAGGCCCTCACTGTTCAAGGACCATCCCCGCGCGCGCGTTTCGCCGATCATCCGTTCGAGGTCTGTGCGACTGAGCTCGCCGTTTCGTGTGGTCCGGCGCTCGTCTGTGGCGAGGTAATAGCCGAGCTCTTGATCCGATGTCGCGGCCAGCAGGGCAGTGGGTCCGGCGCCAACGTGGAACGGAATCCACTGGCCGGTCTTCCAGGCGAGTACATCTACATCAGGGCCCGGGACCCGATGCAGGCACACCGCACCCCAGCCCTCGCGAACGGAAAGGTAGACGCTCTGACGGGTCTCGTCGCGAAGACCTTGCATCACCGGCTCGGCAACACGAGCTAGACCGAGGTTCTCCCGCACCGAATCGGCATAACGAAGCAGCTTCACGCCGAGTCTGTATCGGCCGCTTGCCACATCGCGGTCAAGGAGGCCGGTGCACTCCAAAGATGTCAGCAGCCTGAAGGCCGTGCTCCGATTCGTGCCGATGCTCTGGGCTACCTCGCTCGGCGTTGCCCCACCGGGGAACCGCAACATCTCGTCAAGCACTAGCGCCGCCTTGGAGATCACCGCAATGCGTGACCCCGCTGACTGCTCGCCGTTGCCGGCGTTGTTAGGTGCCCGGACCTTGGTCACTTCCGCTCGTCATCTCAGCCTGCTTGCGCTCACGTCGCGCTACGATTACTGTCACTCGCATCACGAGATCACATCTCGCTATACGAGACACTAGCATCGTGGTCGGGTTCGAGGGCCGTAGCCAGAGCCGAATTTGACACTGAGACCGCTGGGGGAGACCCAATGGCGACGACGGCCGATCATGGCTACCGCGTTCGGAGCAAGGGCCTATACCCGTTCATTGACGGCACCATGCATGTTGAGCTGCTGCCACCCCAGGCCGCGCACGAGCTCACAGTTGCCGATCGGAACTACAAGACTCCCTATGTCGGCGTCACTACCGACGGCGTTCCGGTCTCAGGGCTGTATTCGCTTATGGACACCGGAATTTCCGGAAAGGCCGCGGCCGACGCGGCGGCCGCATATTTGGATACTCTACGGCCGCACTACCGAACCGCAGCACTCCTCCCGATGGACTCGCCTAACTGGCGTCGCTGGACGAACGCCTTTCCGGCCTGGGTCCCCAAGGGATTGCAGCTTGGCCGGATGTCGGATGGAGAGCGCGGCGCTGCGCTTGACCTTATCAAGGTAAGCCTCAGCAGGGACGGGTTTGCTGCCGTGCGCGACGCTATGCGGTTGAACGGTGCGCTCGGCGAGCTAGTCGACGACTATCGGGAGACTCTCCAGGAGTTCACGTATTGGATGACTATCTTCGGGGACCCGTCCGGCCGATCCGGTGACCAGCCGTGGGGGTGGCAGCTCATGGGCCACCATGTGGACGTGAACTGCGTCTTTGTCGGGAGTCAGCTCGTGCTCGCGCCGGTATTTCTCGGGGCCGAGCCGACCTCTGCGACGCACGGCACCTACGCGGGTACTCGGATGTTCGACAACGAAACGCAACAGGGACTTGCGCTGCGCCGGTCACTGACTGAGAAACAGGTAACGTCCGCTGAACTGGGGTCTTCTATTCTGTCGGCAGACCTTCCTGCGGAGCTCGCGGGTCCTTACAATGGCCGGCACCTCACGGGCGCTGGAGCCGACAATGTTGTCATACCTTACGAAGGAATCGTCGGCACCGAGTTGACAGCTGGTCAGCATGAGCTGTTGCTGGCCATTATTGATAATTACCTTGGCCGCCTACCGTCCGGGCACGGTGACCTGAAGCGTGCCCAGATCCGCGACTGCCTCGACGAGACTTACTTTGCGTGGCGTGGCAGGCACGACGAATTCGGCGCGTTTTATTATCGTGTGCACTCCCCGGTAGTCATCATTGAGTATGACAATCACCCCGGAATATTTCTTGAGTATGATGAGCCCGAACGATTCCATGTGCACACCATCATTCGCGAACCGAACGGGAATGACTACGGCAAGGCTCTGCTTGCACAGCATTACGCTAAATTCCACTCTTCAGCGCTCGGCGCTGAGGATACGCCGGATCCCGTCGGCCGGTGAGCTGTCATGGGCCGGTCAGGTCTGAGCCGGTGCGTCTAGCGCCTGTAACGCGAGTGCTGGCTGGGACACTTGGAGACACTCGCCGCGCGCTGGCCCTCGGCAGTTCATGGCGTCGTCCGGGTGGCGGTCGTGTTGCCTGCGACGGCGCGCCGTGAGTCAGGATTGAGACGCTGCGCAGGGGCCTGCCAGGCTTCCCATCTGCGCTTTGTCGAGTTTTCTAACACCTCTTCCGTGAGTGGGATTGTGCTAGCGTTGGGTACCGATGACGGCATTGCGAGGTCCGTCCGCAAGTGATCGCGCCTACTTGTGGACTAGGGACAGAATATTTGACGGAACCTTCGCTAGCGGTGAGATGATCAGCGAAGGCGACATATCGGTGTCGGTTGGAGTGTCGCGAACCCCTGTCCGTGAGGCGTTCTTGCGTCTTGCCTCCGAGGGGATCCTGGAGCTCTTCCCTAAGCGCGGGGCGTTTGTCGTCCCGGTCACTTCTGCAGAGATGCGCAACGTGATCGAGGCCAGGCTCTTGATCGAGCAATGGGCAGCAGCCGTCGTGGCGCTCTCACCGGACAGAACTCCTACCGTGCGCTTGCTCGAGGCGTGCATTGCCGAGATGAATGAGGTCCTGCTCCCCGACGAGCCGCTGCGCTACCACGAGACAGACCGGAAGTTCCACGAAACGATCGTGGCAGCGACCGAGAACACGCACCTGACTGCCTTTTACCGATCGCTGCGGGACCGCCAGCTTCGAATCCTTGCACTGGGATCGATGCGCGGTCGGACTGAGCGGATTCACGCCGAGCACCAGAGCATCACGACCGCGATCGCCGACGGCCACGCGGAACTGGCTTCGGCCCTGGTGCGGGATCACATCGGTCATAACCGCGACGCCCTTGAGCTCAAGCTCAGGGTCGGCTGAGGTCGGCCGCACGCAGTCGCGCGCACATGGAGCTGTAGGCGCTGTGCAGCACGGCCACTTCTGAGGACAGCACGATGATCTTTACCCCGGACTCTATCCAGCGGCTGGCTTCCGCGGGCGTGTCACACAGCATGGCCACGTCCTTGCCGTGCCGTAGAGCAGAGGCGATCATCAGCTGCCGGTAGCCGTCGATGACGCTGGCCTGGTCCGGTTTGCCGAGGATGCCGAGCTCTTGGGCGAGATCCGACGGGCCAAGCGTGACCGCGTCGACGCCAGGAGTAGCGACTATCTCGTCGAGGTGCTCGAAGGCCTGTGGTGATTCGAGCATGATGGTGATGTGTACCTGATCGTTCAGTTCGGCGAGTGACGCGCCCGGCGTGAAGTCGTTGTGCGGGCCTATACCCGCCATTCCGCGCATACCCGCGGGCGCGTACAGGGCGGCTTCTACTACCGCCCTGGCAATCTCTGGCGTATCGACTTGCGGGATATGCAGCCCCCAGACGCCTGCATCGAGAAGCCGCGTCACCCATTCGCGATCGGCCGAGGGAGGGCGGACGAGGATGGGGAAGTCGAGCGCTCGGGCGAGTGCTGCCATGTCCGCGATCGTCGCCATGGACGGCGGCGAATGCTCCATGTCGATCCGGGCGTAGTCGAGCCCGGCGCTCTGCAGCAGGGTCAGGACAGCTGGCGTGCGGATCATATTGATCCATGTGCCTAGCTGGACTGTTCCTTGAGCCAGGGCCGCCTTCAGCGGGTTCCTCTTCATCTGCATTCCCGGGTACCGGTCTCAGACGTTCGCGATGAGCTCGGTGTGGCTCAGCGGCTGTGTTTCGAGCGACATCCTGCCGGTCGGCAGTCGCTTCTGCACCGATAGCTGGTCCCGGTCCATCCGTACTTGAATCACAGATGGTGCGCCAGACGCCAGAGCTGCCTGCAGGGCAGGCCCGAAATCGCTGCTGTCATCGACCAGGTAACCATCGGCTCCGAGGCCGCGGGCGACTGCGGACAGGTCGGTCACGCCGAGGTCGGTGGCTATGACGCGGCCGGGAAACTGCGCCTCTTGATGCATCCGGATCGTGCCCTGCCGCGCGTTATCCAGCACGATGGCGACCACGGCCACACCATAACGCGCTGCGGTCTCGAGTTCAGCTGCCGTCATGAGGAAGCCTCCGTCACCGGACAACGACACGACAGGCGTCTCCGGCAGCGCGATCTTCGCGCCGATGGCGCTCGGCAGGCCGAAGCCCATGGCACCCGAGGCAGGGCCTAGATAGGTGCGAGGCTGGCGGAACCGGTAATACCGCGCCAACCAGCCGTAAAAGTTACCGGCATCGGTGGCGATGATCGTATCCGCGCTGAGCGTGCTGGCCAGCGTGCGCATGACGTGGGCGTACGGGACACCATCTCCTGCCAGCGGCGCCTCGGGGACGACGGTGGCTTTCTCGAATCGCCGCCGGTCAGCTCGGTTGCGACTGCGGTGCTCATCACGACGCGGCGCAAGCTGAGGGGCCCTGTGGATCAACGCCGACAGGGTGGCACCCGCGTCGGCCAGTACGGCCAGCTCTGGGGAGCGATGGTTGACAAAGCTTGCCGGATCGACGTCCACCTGGAACAGCTGGGTGCTGGTCAGCGGAAGCGTGTAGCCGTTCGTGCTCGTCTCCTGCATCCGGTTGCCCAGCACGAGCATCACGTCGGCCTCGCGAAGACGCTCCCACACCGTCGGCGACGTACCGAGGCTGGTACAGCCGAGGAACAGCGGGTGGTCGTTGGGGAACTCGTCGTGGTGCCGCCAGCTGGTAATGACCGGGATCTCGGTGAGCTCTGCGAACCGCACCAGGAGGTCGAGCGCCCGCGGTGAGTTGTAGAGGCCGCCGCCGGCGAATATCAACGGCCGGTCCGCTGCGAGCAGGGCATCCAGCAGCAGGGCAATCGCTGCGGGGTCGGGATATGCGGCTGCGACCGGCGTCGGAGCCCTGGGGACAGCTGCGGACAGCTCATCGCAGACGTCCTGCGGAATGGAAAGGAAGACAGGCCCTGGGCGGCCGGAGGTGGCTATGTTGACAGCTCTCGCCATGATCTCTGGCGCATGATCCGCTGAGGGGATCTCGACCGCCCACTTGCTGAGTGGTCTCATGGCAGCCACGAGGTCGACCTCCTGGAATGCCTCCCGGCCGGCAAAGGACCGATTGACCTGACCGGCGAACGCCAGCATCGGCAGCGAATCCTGCCTGGCGTTGTGGATGCCGATCGCCATGTTCGCGGTGCCGACCGCTCGGGTGCCGAAGCAGACGCCGATCTCTCCGCTGGTCCGGGCATAGCCGGCCGCCATGAACGACGCACCGCCCTCATGCCTAGTAGATACGACTTTGATCGCGGAGTCGTACAGGGCGTCCAGGACGCCCAGGAAGCTCTCGCCGGGAACCCCGAAACAGTGCCGGACGCCCGCCCGCTCCAGGGCCTGGACGATCAGCTGACCCCCGGTTCTTTCCTCAGCTGACATCGCGCGTGCCCTTTCCGCCGATGAAGCCTGACGGCGGGCTCATCGTGGGACCAGACAGTCGCCGGCGCGCGCAGAGCTCCGCGAAATGCGCCAGGGCTTGACTAGCTGAACCTGCGCACCTACGAAAGCCTGGAGTAACTGGTCGCATCGAACATGACCTCTGGTTGGCGAGTGAACTGGCCCATTGTTGATCCGTTCGCAGCCTGCATTCGAGCCTTAGGAGATCTGGCACGCTCACCTGGGCCTCACATGCTCAGCCGAGAGCTAGAAGCGTACGACGTGTAATAGCGGAGACACTAACGCCGTTTAGGCCTGGTGACAACCCTTCTTGTTGTGGGCAACTTGTATTTATCAGCCGTCTCGGTCACTGAAATTTGAACCTCGATTCCTGTAAACGACAGCGCCAAGAGCACTGGATTATTAGCCTGGCGGTCCGCCTGCGGCCGGTCCGGTTTCTTTGATGGATGCAAGATATCTACTTCCTGTAGCTAACGGCTCGCATCCGATGGCGTTCTGGCGGGCCCCGGTCGTATTAGATACATGCTGCCGACAACATGAATCTCGCGTCCGCTAGGAAGAGATTCCGCAGGTCAGCGGCCTGCTCTTCGAAGGCCGACGGCAGGGCTACAGAAAGAAAGGCGATTAGCAAGTCGGCAGTATTGACAGTTCGATTGGAGAGTCTTAGAGTCCAGGCACCGGCTGAAGTGGATGGGAAATGCAGTGGGCGCTTCGGGATTCACTTTTCGGAAGCTAGGATTCGTAGTTCTGCTGGACGGTCCTCATGTCCCCCTCCTCAGTCGCGGGACCAATATGATGGTGAGCTGGATTCTCGGCAATGGCAAGCGCCTAGTCGTTGCCATCGCGTTAACAATCAAGCTCTTGCTGAACGAGTGAGATGGACGAGGTGTCGGTTTATGGCTCAGCATCCGTTGGACGGCGCGAGTTATGAGGGATTCGAGTACCTCGGCCACTCAGATCAGGGCGGGCGCCCGGAAGCCGTTCAGGTGATGGTGGCAGATGGTTACGCGTATCTGGGGCAGTCGCAGGGCCTGACCGTGCTCGACGTCAGGGATCCGCGCGCGATTTCGCCGGTATTCCATCGGGCCGTGCTCGGCGCAAAGACCTGGTCGGGTCACCTGCAGGTGCATGGAGACCTGCTGCTGGTGAACGAGGAGATCGACAACGGCCTGTTCCCGGCATCGAGCCCGCGTCAGTCGATGTTCGGCCAGGCCGGCACGGACTTCTCGGCTGGGATGCGCGTCTATGACATCGCCGATCGTGCCAAGCCGCGCGAGATTGGCTTTATGCCGGTGGCGGGCTGCGGTGTGCACCGGATGTGGTACGACGGCGGCCGGTATGCCTTCGTATCGGCCTTCCTGGACGGCTACACCGACGCGATCTTCCTGTCGGTCGACATGAGAGATCCGGCACAGCCGGTCGAGGTTGGCCGGTGGTGGGTTCCCGGCATGTGGGAAGACGGCGGCGAGAAGCCGACGTGGCCCGGTCGTTATGCGCTGCATCACCCGATAGTCAAGGACGACGTCGCGTACTGTTCCTGGCGCGACGGCGGCATGGTGATGCTGGACGTGCACGACCCCGCCAGCCCCACTCTCATCTCGCATACGAACTGGTGTCCGCCCTTCGGCGGCAACACTCACAACTGCGTCGGCCTGCCGGATCGCCAGCTCGTTGTCGTCGTGGACGAGGCGTCCGGGGAACGGAGCCTGGATCAGGTCAAGCACACCTGGATCTTCGACGTTCGCGAGCCTTCCCGGCCGGTTAGCGTCTCGACGCTGCCGACGCCGGCCGAGCGTGACTTCTTTGCCGAGCCGGGCCCGTTCGGCCCCCACAATATCTACGAGAACCGGGCAGGGGCCTGGCAAGACTCATCGACAGTCTTCGTGACGTATCAGAACGCCGGCCTGCGGGCGTTCGACATCACCGACCAGTACCGGCCCAGGCAGACGGCGTACTTCGTCGCCGCACCGCCCGAGCAGGATCCCAGTACGCCAGCCAGCGAGCGCATTCCGCTGCACTCAGTAGATGTCTTCGTGACAGCCGACGGCGTGTGCTTCGTTACTGATCTCGACAGGGGCCTGTTCGCTCTTCAATACCAGGGCTGACTGGCCGCTCTACTGGGCGGCCAGGCGCCCCGTCGTCGGCCGCGATAGCCGCTCTCGCCGTTCAGGCGATTGCCGGAGGCCGTGGCCAGCATTCACGGCGCACGAGAGGACATGACATTAGCGTTCAGTTGGGCAGCGGCAAGTATGCCTACGAGGTCGCCGAGGGATGGGGCGAGCTGCCAGAGGGCTGGGTGATCGACGACGTCGGTGGCGTGGCCGTCGACCGGGACGACCGGGTCTACGTCTTCAATCGCAGCGAGCATCCGATGATCACCTTCGACCGGGACGGGAGATTCCTGACTTCGTGGGGCGAGGGCATCTTCTCGCATCCGCACGGGGCTCACATCGGCCCGGAGGACGCCATCTACTGCACTGACGACGGCGACCACACCGTTCGCAAGTGCAGTCTGGACGGCAAGGTGCTGATGCAGCTCGGTATCCCGGGCGAGCCAGCCCCGTACATGAGCGGGGAACCGTTCTGCCGGTGCACGCATACTGCCCTATCGCCAGCGGGAGACATCTACGTATCGGACGGGTACTGGAACGCGCGCGTGCACAAGTACTCGCCGGAGGGAGTGCACCTGCTGTCGTGGGGCCGTTCCGGCACCGAGCCTGGCGAGTTCAACCTGCCGCACAACATCACCTGCGACGCCGATGGCTGGGTCTATGTCGCCGACCGGGAGAACCACCGGATACAGGTTTTCGACGGGAACGGGCGCTTCGAGGCCGAGTGGCACGGCGTGCACCGGCCCAGCGGCCTGTTCCAGACCGCGGATTCGCTTTGCTATGTCGGCGAGGCGGGCCCGACCTATGACTACAGCCGGGAAGCACCCAATCTCGGCCCGAGAGTGAGTATCTGGACCAGCCGCGGCGCCCTGCTAGCCCGGCTGGGGCTGACACAGTCCGCCGGAACTGAGCCAGGGCAGTTCCTGTCGCCACACGGCATGGCCGTGGATTCGCGCGGCGACATTTATGTCGGCGAGGTGGCGTACACCTCCTGGCCGATCCGGTTCCCCGACGTTCCACGACCGCCACAGCTACGTGGCTTGCAAAAACTCACCAAGATCACGGTATAGGCACATTGACGGGCGAAAGCCTGCCCACAGGAGGAGTAATGAATTCGGTCAAGCGGAGGCCATCGCCGCCCCATAGTGGCGCCCGGCTAATGACCACCAGAGTGAAGCAGATTGCTACGGTCGCGCTCGCGCTGGCCGTCACCGCCGGCTGCTCGTCGGGCGGCAACACTAGCGCGAACAAGACGAAGACGGCCGCTGCCGTTAAGGCTCCGGCTGTGGCCGGCTGGCAGACGGCGCTGAACACCTACGCTACCTACACCGGCTCCAAACCCGGCAAGGCCAACATGAGCCTGGCGCCCATCGACATCGGGTTCTCCATGGACGGCGGCGGCTCCATCCCCCCGCAAGACAGCGGCGAGGACCAGACGGCTGTCGAAACGTTCGTGAAGTACATCAACAACTACTTGGGCGGCGTGGACGGGCATCCGATCGGGGTAGTGGTGTGCAACGTCAAGAACTCCGAAGAGGAGGGTGCCGCGTGCATGGACCAGTTCCTGAACACGGCGGCAGTCAAGACCATCGACTACGGGTCACTGGCAGTCGGCTCGGCAACTGAGGACGCGGTCGATGCCGGCAAGAAGCCGATCATCATGCCCTTCACGTTCGGCGGGGCCGACAACACCAGCCCGCACACCTACGTCCTCGGTGCGACCGGGGAACTCTCCGGCAACGCCATCGGCACTTTCGCTGTCGACGGGCCTCTGCACGCCAAGAGCGTCGTCATCGTCTATCCCCAGGTGGCCGGTTCGGAAGCGGTAGCTCAGGGCGAGGCGCTCGGTGCGTCCAAGGCCGGCGCTACCGTGAAGCTGGTCGGGTTCGACGAGACAACCGAGAACGTCCTGGGCGCGCTCGCCGCCGCTGGCGCGCAGAAGGCGCAGGCCGTGATCACCGCGTCACTCACGACGGCTGCGAACTGCATTGCCTTCTACAAGGCCGCGCAGGACCTGAACATCCCTCAGTCGAAGATGATCGGGCAGACCGACTGCACGTCGTACGGCCAGTCGGTGACATCCCAGTTGCCTGGAGGCCATTACCCGGAGATCTGGTACCAGCGCGGCCAGCCGCTTGACGACCTGCTGCTGCCCTATACCCAGGCCGGGCTGAACTTCAAGGCCGTCGTGACCGGCATGGGCGGAACCCTGCTGGACTTCGAGAATTACGCTTGGGTCAACGAGTTCGCCGGCATTATGACCGATGACCGGTTCTTCAACGAGATCGGTTATGCCGGCGTCGCCGGTCCGAACAGCGCTTCTCTGCTCGAGGGCAAGGCTGCGGCATTCAGAGGCCCGGTCGCCATGGGTCCGCCCATCATCGAGTGTGACAAGTACTCACAGCTGCCAGCTGACTGCGCCGACGGTTCGTTCTTCTTCCACTACGACGGCGGCACTCAGTACTCAGCCTTTACGGGCACGGGCGGCCCCGGCCAGGTGGCCGGATACATCGAGCCGTCGCCCGGACTCGAAAAGTACTACGGGTTGCTGCCGGGCAAGTGATGCCGCGGGCAACGCCCAGCAACTGACGGGTCTCGCATGAGCGCTAGTCCGAGGTGCAGGCGGGTCCAGCCGTCACAGACGGCTGGACCCGCAGCATGGCCGCGAGCGCGCTGGCAGACCATAATTCGAAATTTCGTGCTGGTACGTTGCATTTCTTCATCAACCTGCAGATGATGCGAGAGCAGGCGGCTTTATGGGACAAATCTTCCTCTTTGCGGTGCTCGGCCTGGGGTCGGGAGCGTTCATCGCGGGGATAGCCACCGGCCTTGTCGTGATGTACCGCGGCTCCGGCATCATCAACCTCGCCATGGGCGCTCAGGCCATGGTGGCTGGATACGCTTTCTGGGGATTTACCTCGGGCGAGTTCGGCTTCGTCATTGGCAAGTGGCTCGCCGTGCCGCTGGCACTCGTGGCCGTGCTGCTGCTCGGCGCCCTCATGGAAGTCCTTGCGTTCCGCCGGCTTCGGGCTGCTGCTCCGGTCGCCAAGCTGGTGGCATCGCTCGGAATCTTGCTCTTCCTGGCGGCTGGGTTCACGCTGTGGTTCGGGCCGCAGCCGGTGAACGAGCCTTCTATCCTGCCGAGCGGGAACGTCAGCGTTGTCGGCATCGGCGTGCCGGAGTCAGGCCTGATCGTGGCTGGCGCCGCAGTCCTGGTGGCTATCGGGCTGACAGTGCTGTACCGCTTCACCCGATTCGGGCTCGCAACCCGCGCCACCGCGGAGAGCGAGGTGTCGGGTGTCCTGGCGGGCCTGTCGCCCAACGGGCTGGCCATGGCGAACACGCTGCTTGCCTCTCTGGTCGTGGGAATACTCGGCGTGCTCGCAGGGTCGCTTACTTCGCTCAATCCGACGACAGTGCCGCTGCTCGTCGTCCCGGCGCTGGCCGCCGCGCTGTTCGCCCGTTTCACCTCTGCGATCACTGCCTGCCTTGTCGGTCTTGCCGTTGGCGTGGTCGAGAATCTGGTGTACTACGCGTCGGTTCAGACCTGGTTCCCCAAGGATCAGGGAACGCCGCTGCCCGGGCTCGATCCCTTGCTCGAGTTCCTGCTGGTGGTCATCGCGCTGTTCGTGATGGGATCCCGGCTCCCTGGCCGCAGCGCCGTCACCGAGAAGCGCCTGCCGAGCGTGCCGCTGCCCGAGCGGTTCCTGCGGCCGACCATCGGCCTTGGAATCGTCACGGTCGTAGCGCTCATCTTCCTGCCGTTCGGCTGGCGAGAGGCCTTGCTGACCAGCCAGGTTGCCATCGTCTTGATGCTCTCCATCGTCGTGATTACCGGCTACGTGGGCCAGATCTCCATCGTCCAGCTGCCGCTGGCCGGCGTTGCCGGGTTCACCATGGCTCATCTCGGCGCGGCGTGGCACCTGGCCTTTCCGCTCGGGCCGCTGCTGGGCGTATTCGCGGCGACGGCGGTCGGCTTGTTCATCGGTGCCTCGGCGCTGCGCGTCCGGGGCGTGCAGCTGGCTGTCGTCAGCCTGGCTGCCGCGGTGGCGATCGAGCAGTTCTGGTTCACCAATACCGTCTGGGGCGAGTCGAACACGGGTAATCCCGTCGCCGAGCCCAAGGTCTTCGGCCTCGACCTCGGCAACCTCGCCGGATTCCGCGGCATTGACGGTCAGATCCCGAGCCCGATGCTCGGGTTCCTCTTCCTTGCCATCCTGATCGTCGTCGGCCTGTTCGTGGCGAACTTGCGACGGACCAATCTCGGGCAGCAGATGCTCGCCGTGCGCGCCAACGAGCGGGCAGCGGCCGGCGCGGGTATCTCGGTAAGCACCGTCAAACTCATGGCGTTCGGGATCAGCTCATTCATCGCCGGCATCTCCGGCGTCATGGCTGCCTACAACTACAACTCCGTGTCGGCGAATAACTACGACGCCCTGTCCTCGCTCGCCATTGTCGCGTTCGCCTACGTCGGCGGGATCACGACCATCACCGGGGCAATCGCAGGCGGCCTGATCACGACAGAAGCGCTGGTGCCTTACGTGTTCCAGACCTACCTGCATATCTCAGGCTCGTGGGCCCTGCTGGTGGGCGGCTTCTTCCTCGTCTTCAACCTCATCTTCGCGCCCAACGGGGTTGGCCTGGCCACCCGGCGAGACGTCGGGCGACTGCGAAGAAAAGTGGTAGGAGCCGTGCGGCGGGATACCAGCGGTGCGGTGAGCGGTCTGGCACCGGCAGCAGCCGCCACGACGACGTCCTCGCCGACACCGGCTGGCTCGGGAAAGGCGGGGCTGTGATGGAAACCGCCCAGCAGCCGCCCGTGCTGTCCATCCGCGGCCTATCTGTCTCCTACGGCGGAGTCCGCGCGGTGTCCGACGCTGATCTTGACGTTCCGGCGGGCCAGCTCGTGGCGCTGATCGGGCCGAACGGGGCAGGCAAAACCACGCTCGTCGATGCGATATCAGGATTCGTCCGATATCAGGGCACAGTACAGCTCGACGGCAGGGATCTGTCCGGCAAGGCTCCGCATCAGCGCGCACAGCTCGGCCTGGCGCGGACGTGGCAGTCGATCGAGCTCTTCGACGATCTGTCCGTCCGCGAGAACCTGTCCGTCGCATCTGGCCGCGTGCGAGGCTGGCGGACCGTCGGTGAACTCCTCGGCCGGCTGCGTGCGCCGACCGAGGCGACTGAGCAGGCGCTGTCACTGCTCGGTCTGGAGGAGTTCGCTGACGCGAACGCAGCTGATCTGTCCGAGGGGCAGCGCAAGCTAGTGGGCATCGCGCGGGCGCTGGTGGCTCAGCCCCGCGTGCTCTGCCTCGATGAGCCCGCGGCCGGGCTTGACACCCACGAGAGCACCCTGCTCGGGCAGCGGCTGCGTCAGATCGTCCAGGCCGGCACCCCGATTCTGCTGATTGACCATGACATGAGCCTGGTGCTTGAGGTCTCGGACCACGTCGTGGTGCTGGAGTTCGGCAAGGTGATCGCCGCCGGATCGAGTGAGCACGTACGCCGCGACCCGCGTGTCGTCGCGGCTTACCTCGGCGGGGCCGGGGAGCTGGATTCGCCGGCGGCTGAGGACCTCGTCTCCGACCACCAGCTGCAGAACGGAGCAGGTCTGTGAATCAGAATCAGCCGGCCGAGGGGGCTGCCGCACCCGCACTCACCATGACCGACCTGACGGCGGGTTACCAGAGCGCACCTGTTATCAGGAGCGTGAACGTGCAGGTCGCGCCGGGAGAGATCGTCGCACTGCTCGGTCCCAACGGAGCGGGCAAGACAACCACGCTGCGCGTGATCTCCGGCCTGGTGCAGCCCATGCGCGGCCAACTGAGCTTCATGGGAACCGACCTTGCGCAGGTGCAGCCGAGCATGCGAGCAAGGATGGGCATCGCGCACGTTCCCGAGGGGCGCGGCATCTTCTTCGGTCTCACGGTGGCGGAGCACTTCCGGCTTTCGCATCCGCGCGAGCGGCTGAATGCCGACGTCGCGTACGGATATTTTCCCGCGCTGGCTGAGCTCCGGTCCCGCCGGGCCGGGCTCCTGTCCGGCGGCGAACAGCAGATGCTCGCGCTCGGACGGGCACTGGCTCGGATGCCGAAGCTGCTGCTCCTCGATGAGCTCAGCCTCGGACTCGCCCCGGTGATCGTCGAGCGACTGCTCCCGGTGGTGCGCAGGTACGCCGAGGATTCCGGCTGCGCGGTGCTCCTGGTCGAGCAGCACATTCACCTCGCACTGCAGGTTGCGGACCGCGGATACGTCCTCGCGCACGGCGAGGTCGTGCTCGAGGGCGATGCAGACAAGCTGCGCGGCGATACCCAGCACCTCGTGGCAAGTTACCTGGGCGAGGACGCCGCGGACTCGCCGTCCCGTGCTGGCCGCGGCGAGCGCCCGGCGTGAGAGCAGATCAAGCCAGCTGAGAAAGGCACATGAAGTCACGATGACGACGACAAAAGTGCGGCTCGAGGAGACCCTGTACATCGGGGGCACCTGGCGGCGCTCCGCCGGTGAGCTGATTGACGTGTTCGATCCGGCCGATGAGCGGGTGCTGGCGAGCGTGCCGAGCGCCACTGGCGCGGAGGTACAGGAAGCCCTGTCCGCGGCCAAGGGCGCACAGCAGGGCTGGGCGCGTACCCCGTCGGTCGTGCGCGGCCAGTACTTGCGGGCGATGGCCGAGCTGGTGCGGGTCAACAAGAACCGCCTGGCCGATCTCATCGTCAGCGAGGTCGGCAAGCCTGCCCGGCAGGCGGCTGATGAGCTGGACTTCGCCGTCGGGTTCCTAAGCTACAACGCGGAGTGGGATCGCCGCCTTGAAGGCGAGCTGCTGCCGGGGGATGTGGCCGGCGAGGTGATTCAGCTGACTCACGCCCCGCTCGGCGTCGTGGCCGCGATCTGCCCGTGGAACTTCCCGCTGGCAGTGCTGTGCCGCAAGCTTGGCCCGGCCTTAGTGACGGGCAACACGGTCGTAGTCAAGCCGAGTGAGGTCTCGCCGCTGAGCACGATCGAGCTCTTCCGCCTGATCGACCGCGAGCTGGAGCTGCCGCCCGGCGTTCTCAACCTGGTGACGGGCGCCGCGGCCACGGGCCAGGCCCTGGTGGAGAACACGACCACGGCGATGATTTCCTTTACTGGCCACCGCGACACCGGGAAGACGATCATGGCGCTGGCTGCTAGGAACCTCACCCGGGTGGCGCTGGAACTCGGCGGCAAGGCGCCGGCCATCGTCTGGCGGGACGCCGACCTGGATGTGGCCGTTCCCGCAATCGTCGCGGCGCGGCACACCAACGCCGGCCAGGTCTGCACCGCGGCCGAGCGCGTCTTCGTGCACGACGACCTGTACGAGCCATTCCTGGATGCTTACGTCGAGGCGGTCCAGAAGCTGACCATCGGCCACCCGGCCGGTCCCGTCGACATGGGGCCGCTGGCCAGCGCCCAGCAGCTCGCCAAGACCGAGCAGGCCGTCGAGACCGCGGTGGCGGAGGGCGCCGAGATCATCACCGGCGGCTCGGCGCCCGCGGGCGAGGAGCTACGTCAGGGTTACTGGTATTCACCGACCGTGCTGCGGAGCGTCCGGCCGGAGATGACCGTCATGCGCGAGGAAACTTTCGGGCCGATCACCCCAGTGCTCCCGGTTAGCTCGCTCGAGCAGGCCGTTGGCCTCGCCAACGACTCTCGCTACGGCCTGTCCGCTTACGTATTCAGCCGCGACTACCAGTCCGTCATGCGCGCAGCCGACGAACTGCAGTTCGGCGAGATCTACATCAACCGCACGCTCGGCGAGTCCATCCACGCTCACCACGCCGGCTACCGCGAGTCCGGCATCGGCGGCGAGGACGGCAAGTGGGGACTGCTGCGGTACACCCAGGTTAAGACCGCCTACCACCACTACGGCTAGCGAAGGAGAACGGAAGATATGACGTCATCGGATCAGGTCGCGGACTTCCTGGCAGAGCCCCGCACGGTGGTCCTGGCGGGTGTCCGCAAGGACGGCCGTGCGCACATCAGCCCGAACTGGTTCTACTGGGACGGTGACCGCTTCTACGTCTCGACGACACGGGACCGGGTGAAGTACGCGATATTCCGCCGCGATCCGCGGGTGCAGCTTCTCGTCGACGACGACTCGACCGGCCACCGGGCTCTGTTCGTCCAGGGAACCGTCGAAATCCGCGAGGACCTGGCGGCCGAACTGCCGCTGTTCAGGGCCATCAAACTGAAGCACGGCGTGGAACTGCCGGACGACGAGGTGTTTCTTGCCGAACTCGCCGGGGAGGGCCGCGTGCTGCTTGCCATCACGCCGGCGGGTTCCCCGGCCAGTTGGACGAGCATCGAACTCGGCTGAGCGACAGCCCGCGGCCAGGAACATACCGACCACAGCCAGGAGCTACCGCCGTGATCAGCAGCTTCGACCCTCGAACGGCGACGGCCGTGGCGGAGGTCGCGACCGAGACGACGGCTGCAGAGGTGGCCCGGCAGTGCGTCATTGCCGGTGAGGCCGCGGCCGGGCTTAATGCGGCCGGCCGGCCGGGCCGGGCCGCGATGCTGCGTGCCATGGCCGATTCGCTCGACGCGGAGCGTGACGTGCTGGTAGCGACGGCGGACCAGGAAACCGGGCTCGGCCCGACCCGCCTGGACGGGGAACTGACCCGCGCTACTTTCCAGTTCCGCTTCTTCGCCGAAGTGATCGAGGACGGGGCATACCTGGAGGCGACGATCGACCATGCGGGACACACCGCGATGGGGCCTCGTCCTGATCTTCGCCGGGTCCTGCGGCCGATCGGCCCGGTTGGCGTGTTCGGCGCGTCCAATTTCCCTTTCGCGTTTTCCGTCCCTGGCGGTGACACGGCGTCCGCGCTCGCCGCCGGCTGCCCTGTCGTGATCAAGGGCCACGAGGCACACCCGATCACGTCGGTGCGGTGCGCGGCTGCACTCCGGCGCGGCGCCGCAGTAGCCGGGCAGAGCGAGGATGTCGTCTCACTCGTCGTCGGGCGGGCGGCGGGGGTGGACCTGGTGGCCGACCCCAATATCCGCGCTGTCGGCTTCACCGGCTCGCTGGCCGGCGGACGCGCGCTATCGCAGGTGGCCTCGTCCCGGGTTTCGCCGATCCCGTTCTACGGCGAGCTTGGCGCGGTGAATCCGCTGGTGGTGTGCCCTGGTGCGGCCGCCAGCGGGCCCGATGAGCTGGCGTCCGGACTTGTGGGCTCCTTCACGCTCGGTGTCGGCCAGTTTTGTACCAAGCCAGGCCTGGCGTTCATTCCTGCGGGTGTTAGCGGCGATGAGCTGGTGGCGGCTATCACCAGTCAGGTCGCGGCCACGCGCAGCGCCGTGATGCTGAGCGCTAACGTCCATGCTGGCTTTACCGCGGGGAGTGCCGGGCTGCTGCGATCCGCGGGAGTGACGTTGCTCGGCGAGGGAGCGGCATCAGCGAACGGCCGTGGCTGGTGGGCAGTACCCCAGTTGCTGCTGGCCGAGCCGGCCGCGCTGTCCGGTGCCGTGCTCGAGGAGTGCTTCGGGCCGGTTCTTGTCGTGGTCCGCTACGAGTCGGAAGACGGGCTCTTCGAATTGCTGGGCAAGGTAGGGCCGGCTCGACCGCTACCGTCCACGCTCAGCCGGATGACATGGCTATGGCGCAGCGACTCATCGACGAATTCACCGATCGTGTCGGCAGGATTATCTGGAACGGATTCCCGACCGGGGTAGCGGTCGCCTGGGCTACTCACCATGGGGGACCGTATCCAGCGACCACAGACGCTCTACATACCTCCGTCGGCGCGAGTGCGATCCGGCGCTGGCTCCGCCCCATCGCCTACCAGAACGTGCCCGAGGCGCTGGTGCCGCCTGAACTCGCCGACGAGCCGCCTGCGGCGCTGCGCCTGCCGCGCCGCGTCGACGGCCGGCTTGATCTGACATGACCGCGCGAATCCGGCACAGTCCGAGGACCAAGGAGGCACGACGTGGCAAGTGACGCTCCCGAGAAGACAGCCGGAAGAGTGGCAGCCGGCCTGTGCCTGGCGACATCGCCGGACTCCTGGGGCATCTGGTTTGCCGAGGACGACCAGCAGATCCTGTACCCGCAGTTCCTCGACGAGGTCGCCGCAGCCGGGTATGAGTGGGTCGAGCTCGGCCCCTACGGATATCTTCCGACCGACCCGCAGCTCCTGCGCGCTGAGCTGAACCAGCGAGGCCTGCAGGTGTCCGGCGGCCTGGCATTCGGTGCGCTGCACCGGCCGGGGGATTGGGACCGGATGCTCAGCGAAATCCGCGACGTCGCCACGCTGACCGCCGCGATGGGCGCCCATCACCTGGTGCTGGTCCCGCCTTTGTATCGCGATGAGCGGACCGGAGAGTACACCGAGTCACCGCAGCTCACCGACGAGCAGCGGGGCGGTATGTGCAGTGCGGCCAACGAGCTGGGCCGGATTCTGCTGACCGACTACGACATTCGGCTGTGTCTGCATCCGCACGGGGACTGTCACATCCAGAGCCAGCAGGAGATCGAGAGCTTTCTGGCGGGCACCGATCCCGAGCTTGTCTGGATGTGCCTGGACACCGGGCATGTCGCCTACGGCGGCGGGGACAACATCGACCTGATCCGCAGGTTCGGCAACCGCATTGGTTACGTCCACCTCAAGCAAGCCGATCCAGACGTTCTGGTCCAGGTGCAGGAGGAGTCACTTTCATTTGGCGAGGCCGTGAAACGTGGTGTCTTCGTGGAGCTGCCCGCCGGCGTTCCTGCAGCCGGCCGCGATCATTCCTGAGCTCGCATCGCTCGGCGTGCCACTGTTCGTGATCGCAGAGCAGGATCTCTACCCTTGCCCGCCCAGCGTCCCGTTTCCGATAGCGGTCCGGACGCGCGAGTTCCTCAATCGCTACGGCCTGGGCAGCTGGCCGCCCAAGGAGGCGCCAGCGTGATAACCGCTGCCACATCATCAGACCGGTTCAGGCAGGTTCACCTAGGCGCGCCAGCGGTCCCGGCCGAGCGTGCAAGGAGGTAAGCATGAGACTGCGAATCTTCATTGAACCGCAGCAGGGCGCCGACTACGCGACTGTGCTGTCGGTCGCCAAGGCGGCGGAGGACCTGGGCTTTGACGGGTTCTTCCGGTCGGACCACTACCTGAAAATGGGAGACGCGAGCGGCCTGCCCGGCCCGACCGACGCCTGGATTACCCTGGCCGGCCTGGCACGAGAGACATCCAGGATCCGGCTCGGCACGCTGATGAGCGCCGCCACGTTCCGCTTCCCTGGCCCGCTCGCGATTTCGGTTGCCCAAGTCGACCAGATGAGCGGCGGACGAGTCGAGCTTGGCCTCGGTGCGGGCTGGTACGAAGCGGAGCACACTGCCAATGCGATCCCGTTCCCTGCCCTTGGTGAGCGATTCGAGCGGTATGAGGAGCAGCTGGCCATCATCACCGGCTTGTGGGAGACACCGGACGGGGAGCTCTTCAACTTCGCCGGCAAGCACTACACCGTGACCGATTCGCCCGCTCTACCCAAACCCGTGCAGCGTCCCGGCCCGCCTTTGCTGATCGGGGGCGGCCTGAAGCGAACGCCGCGCCTGGCCGCCAGGTACGCCACCGAATTCAACGCGCCCTTCCTCAGCGTGGACGACACGGCAGCGACGTTCAGCCGCGTGCGGGACGCGTGCGCTGCCGCTGGCCGGGAGGCGTCCTCGATGACGTTCTCAGTAGCGCACGTGGTGTGCTGCGGCCGGGACGACGCAGAGCTCGGCCTGCGTGCGGCCGCGATCGGCAGCAAGCTGGAAGACTTGCACGCGAACGGTCTGGCCGGAAGCCCGGCGGAAATCGGCGAGAAGATCGCGCAGTACGCAGCGACTGGCGCGGGGACCGTCTACCTGCAGGTGATGGACCTCAGTGATCTGGATCACCTGGAACTGCTCTCCGAGCTTCTAACCCTGAGCTAGCCCGGTCGCTGGCCCGGGTCCGGCGCAAGGCAGCCGCGAAATGATCAGGGGACCGCAGCGCAGTCTTGCACTGCTCGTCGCAGGCTGTTTTTTCATGGAAAATCTGGACGGCACGATCGTGACCACGGCTGCGCCGAGAATCGCGGCTTCGCTCGGTGTTGCGGCCCCGCAGATCGGGCTTGTCGTCACGGCGTACTTTCTCAGCGTTGCTGTCCTGATTCCGCTGAGCGGCTGGATGACGCGCAAGTACGGAGCACGGCACGTGCTCTTGTCGGCGATCGGTATCTTTGCCGTCGCCTCTGCGGCCTGCGCAGCGAGCAGGTCGCTGCCCGAGCTCGTCGGGCTGCGGGTACTGCAGGGCGTTGGCGGAGCCATGATGGTGCCGGTGGGCCGGCTGGTTGTGCTTGGTGCCACCGATAAGCGGGACCTTCTGCGCGCCATCGCCTATATCACCTGGCCCGCTCTGCTGGCTCCAGTGATCGCGCCGTTGCTTGGCGGGATCATCACGACCTACGCGTCCTGGCGCTGGTTGTTCTTGATCAACATTCCGCTCTGCCTGGCTGCATTTGCCGTGGCGTCCCGCCTCATTCGGCCAGGACCGAAGGTGGCAACAGGCCCGCTAGATTGGCCGGGAGTCATCCTGACGTGCGCGGGCCTCGGCGGGCTTGTCGTTGCCGCGCATCTGTTGTCCCTGCCGCGCTTCGCGGTCGCTGAGGTGGCCGTCATCTGCGCGCTGTCACTGGGGTGCCTGGCCGCAGCAGTGCGGCACATGCTGAGGATCGATGATCCGCTCCTGAATCTCCGGGTACTCAGCGTTCCGACCCTGCGCTGGTCGCTCGGCGGCGGTTCACTGTGCTGGATCGTGATCGGCGCCACGCCGTTCTTGCTGCCCCTGATGTTTCAGACAGTACTGGGCTGGAGCCCGTTGAAATCCGGAGCCGTCGTGCTGTTCATATTCTTGGGCAACATCGGCATCAAACCTGCCACTACTCCGCTGCTGCGCCGTTTCGGCTTCCGGACAATCCTCGTCGCATCGACCGTTGCCTTGGCGGCCACGGTCCTGGCCGCAGCGCTGATCAGCAGCAGCACTCCCGTGGCCATCGCGGCGATCATCTGCCTGGCTGGCGGAGTTGCCCGGTCGGTGACGCTCACCGCCAACATCAGTGTCGGGCTCAGCGAGGTGACGCCAGACCAGCTGGCGGACGCTAACTCACTCACCGCCACGGCCCAGCAGCTTTCGCTGGGATTTGCTGTCGCCGCGGCGGCCATTCTCCTGCGACGCCGGCCAGTCGCTTGGCGCTGTGTTTCCGGGCCCGCGAAGTCCTTATGCGATCGCCTTCGCCGTCCTGTCGGTAGTGGCGATCGTCGCCGCGATCGCCGCCACACGCCTGCAGCCCGACGCAGGAGTCCATGTCAGTCATCGGCCGCGGAGCGATCCCGAGCCAGTTTGATGAGGATAAGGACATCATCGACCGCCAGGTAGCGCGATCCGCTCAGAATGGACGAGGCTGCGGCAATCCTGCCTGTCGGCGCCGCGGGTTAGTGTGGCGTGATGCTCGAGTCGTTCCATCCGGCTATCCGTGCCTGGTTTGAGCGGCAGTTTCCGGCCGGGCCGACGGAGCCGCAGGCGCGGGGGTGGGCCGAGATCGCGGCGGGCCGGCACACGCTGATCGCCGCGCCGACCGGATCCGGCAAGACGCTGGCCGCGTTCCTGGTCTGTATCGACCGGCTCTATCGTGCGCAGGAGGCGGCCGCGGCGCTCGCCGAGACGGCGGAGGTTGACACTGTCGGCCGGGCCGAGGCTCCTGAGCCAGCCGGGCGCCCTGAATCGGCCGAGCACGTCGGGCCGCGGGTGGTATACGTCTCGCCGCTGAAGGCGCTCGCGGTCGACATCTGGCAGAATCTCGAGCGCCCGCTCGCCGAGATCGCTGGCATCGCGGCTGAGCTGGGCTTGACCGCTCCCGCGATCCGCGTCGCGGTCAGGACCGGGGATACCGCCGCGGCCGAGCGCGCGGCGATGCTGAGGCGGCCACCGGACTTCCTGATCACTACGCCAGAGTCGCTGTTCTTGCTGGTCACGGCCGACAAGCCGCGGGCTATGCTGCGGGCCGTCGACACGGTGATCGTGGATGAGATTCACGCTGTCGCGGGAAACAAGCGCGGATCGCATCTGTCCCTGACTCTGGAGCGGCTAGGGCATGTCGCCGGGCAGCCAGTACAGCGGATCGGGCTGTCGGCCACCCAGCGCCCGATAACGGCGGTGGCCCGGCTGCTCGTCGGCGCGGGCCAGGACCGGTCGGAAGCCGACGGCTCGCCGCGCTGCTCGATCGTCGACGCTGGCCACCGCCGCCAGCTCGACCTGGCGCTTGAGCTGCCGAGCGAGGAGCTGGGCGCGGTCGCCACGACGGCCCAGATGGCCGAGATCTACGACCTGATCGCCGGCCACGTGGAAGAACACAAGACCACCCTGGTCTTCGTCAACACCCGTCGGATGGCCGAGCAGATCGCGCATGAACTTGGCGAGCGGCTCGGCGACGGCCAGGTCGCGGCTCATCACGGCAGCCTGTCCAAGGACCGCAGGCAGCGGGTCGAGGCCCGGCTGCGAGCCGGGGACCTGCGCGCGCTGGTCGCCACCGCCTCGCTGGAACTGGGCATCGACATCGGACCGGTCGAGCTGGTCTGCCAGATCGGCTCTCCGCGCAGTTTCGCGACGTTCCTGCAGCGGGTCGGACGATCCAATCACACGCGGAACGGGATCCCGGCCGGGCTGCTGTTTCCGACCACACGCGATGAGCTGGTCGAATGTGCCGCGCTCATGCGGGGCGCGCTCTCGCGGCAGGCTCGACGCGCTGGTCATCCCGCAAGGCCCGCTGGACATCCTGGCCCAGCAGGTCGTCGCCGAGTGCGCCGCGGTGGAATGGAAGGAGACCGAGCTGCTGGCCCTGGTGCGGGGCGCGGCGCCGTTCTCGGCGGTGTCCGATGCTGATTTCGATGACGTGGCCGAGCTGATGTCCGAAGGCATCAGGACCGGGCGCGGCCGGCGCGCAGCCTACCTGCACCGGGATCAGGTCAGCGGCGAGCTGCGCGGCCGGCGCGGCGCCCGGATGGTGGCGCTGACCTCTGGCGGGGCGATTCCCGAGCTGGGGGACTACCGCGTGCTGGCCGAGCCGGACGAGGCCGTGGTGGGCAGCGTCCACGAGCACTGGGCGATCGAGAGCGCGCCGGGTGACGTGTTCCTGCTCGGCACGCATTCGTGGCGGGTCCGCCGGATCGAGCCGGGCGTCGTCCGCGTCGTCGACGCGCAAGGCGCCCCGCCGTCGGTGCCGTTCTGGCTCGGCGAGGCGCCCGGCCGCACCGTCGAACTGTCGGAGGAAGTCAGCGCCATCCGCTCCGGGGTCGCCGGAAAGCTGGCCGGCCAGGACGGCCGGGTCGCGGCCGTCGGTTGGCTGCAAGCGCAGTGCGGCCTGGACGAGGCGGCCGCCCAGATGGTCGTCGACTACCTTGGCGCCGCGCTGGCGCAGCTCGGCGTGCTGCCGACCATGGACACGATCGTGCTGGAGCGGTTCTTCGACCCCGCGGGCGGCATGCAGCTGGTCGGGCATGCCCCGTTCGGCGCAAGGCTCAACCGGGCGTTCGGCCTGGCGTTGCGCAAACGGTTCTGCGTGACGTTCGACTTCGAGCTTCAGGCGGCGGCCAGCGACGACGCGATCTTGCTGTCGCTCGGGCCGCAGCACAGCTTCCCGCTCGATGCGGTCCCGCGGTTTCTTTCGGCCGGAAACGTTGAAGAGGTTGTCCGCCAGGCCGTGCTGACCTCGCCGATGTTCGCGGCCCGCTGGCGGTGGAACCTGAACACCTCGCTGGCCGTTCTCCGGATGCGGAACGGCAGGAAGAACCCGCCGGCGATTCAGCGGATGGAAGCCGACGACCTGATGGCCGCCGTGTTCCCCACGCTCGCCGCCTGCCAGGAGAACGTGGCACCCGGCCCGCTGGAGATCCCGGACCATCTGCTGGTCCGGCAGACCCTCGCGGACTGCCTGCGCGAGGCGATGGACATCGACGGCCTGACCGAGCTGATCTCCGGGATCGAGTCCGGGCGTGTCACGGTCGTGGTCCGGGACACGACCGAGCCGTCGGTGCTGGCGCATGAGATCCTGAATGGCCGGCCGTTCACCTATCCTGGACGACGCCGAGGACCGGCGCAGCCGGGCCGTGCCGCTGCGCCGCGGCCTGCCGGTCGAACCGCACGAGCTAGGCACCCTGGACCCGGACGCGATCCACCGCGTGGCCGAGCAAGTGCGCCCAGCGCCCCGCGACGAACACGAACTGCACGACCTGCTGCTTAACCTGATCACCGTCCGGCCGGACCCGGACTGGCAGGAATGGTTCGACGCGCTGATCGGGGCCGGCCGCGCGGTCGTCGTCCATACCGCAGGCGGCCCGTTCTGGGCGGCGGTCGAGCGGCTGCCAGCGATCGAGGCGCTCTACCCGAAGGCGACGGTCGAGCCGGCCAGGACCTGCCCCATCCCCGCGACGCCGCCCGATGAGGAAGCCGCCGCCGCCGACTTGCTGCGCGGTCACCTGGAATGCCGTGGCCCGTCCACCGTTGCTGAGCTGGCCGAGACGGTCGGCCTGGGGGAGGGCCTGATCATCCGCGCGCTCGCGGCGCTCGAGGCGGAAGGCTTCGCGCTCCAGGGCCATTTCACCTCCGCGTGACAGCAAAGACGCCCAGTGGTGCTCCCGGCGGCTGCTGTCGCGGATCCACGTCTATACCCGCGAGCGCCGCCGGCGCGAGATCGAGCCGGTGACCGCCCGGGACTTCATGCGGTTCCTGCTGCGCTGGCAGCATGTCGCGGATGGCACCCGGCGCGAAGGCCGGCTGGGCGTCCTGGCCGTCGTCGAGCAACTGCAGGGCTTCGAGGTCGCGACAGGCGCCTGGGAGAGGTCGGTCCTGGCCGCCCGGGTGCAGGACTACCGGCCGGAATGGCTGGACGAGCTGTGCATGGCCGGGCACGTAGCCTGGGGCCGGCTGTCGGTCCGCGACACTGAGCCGGACGCGGCGCCCAAGCGCGGCGGCGCCCCGTCGAAGGCGACCCCCATCACCTTGGTCCTGCGGGACGACCTGCCCTGGCTGCTGCGCGCTGCCCGCGGCGACCAGCGCCCGGCCAGAGCCACCGGTCGGACGGACCGCCGATGTCCTGGAAGCGCTCGCCGAGCACGGCGCTCTGTTCCGGACCGACCTGACCAGGCTGACCGGCCGCCTGCCCGACGACATCGACGATGCGCTCTGGGACGCCGTGGCCCGCGGGCTGGTCACGGCCGACGGATTCCGCGCGGTGCGCTCGCTGCTGCGCCGCCGCACTCTGGACTCCCGCTACGCCCCGACTCGCGGCCTTCGCCGTGGCCTGCGCAACACCACGGGCTCGTCCGGCCGCTGGTCCCTGCTGCCGGAACCTGCCGCCGACGCTGACCGCGACGAGCTCGCCGAGGCGATCGCCGAGCAACTCACCGCCCGATGGGGCGTGGTCTTCCGCGACCTGGCGGTTCGCGAGAACCTCGCAGTTCCCTGGCGCGACATCATCTGGGCCCTGCGCCGGATGGAAGCGCGCGGCACGATCCGCGGCGGCCGCTTCGTGTCCGGCTTCAGCGGCGAGCAGTACGCCCACCCCGACGCGCTCGACGTCCTCCGCGCAGTCCGGAAGCCGCATCAGGCAGGCGAGACGGTCAGCATCAGCGCCGCAGACCCGCTGAACCTGACCGGCATCATCCTGCCGGGCCCGCGCATTGCCGGTATCGCCGCCAACACCGTCACTTTCACCGACGGCGCAACGACAGAGTCGATACCCGCATGAGCTCTGCAGGTCCCGGCGGATCAAGCTCGGGCGGCGGTTGCTCGTTCATGTCAGAGTCCGACATTGTTAATGTGTCGTTCAGTTTTTGTTAATGTGCCGGTTCCGACTCGTGCCAGGAGGACATGCCTTGAGCCCATCCCCAACCGATGCGCCCGCGCGGCAGCGCAGCCGTCTCGTCCGCTCCATTCCGGTGTTGGTCGGCGCTGCGATCGCCGCCGGCGGCCTGACGTTCGGATCGCTGACTGCGGCCAGCGCGCATCCAGGTCACTCGCACCACGAGTCGATCGCTCAGCAAGCCGCCAAGGTTCGGGCCGAGGACGCTCACACGCCGGTGAACGGCAACGCCGAGATGAACGTCAACGTGCTCGAGGACCAGATCGAGCACTATTACGGCTCCGCCAGCGCGACCTATCCGGTCGTCGGCACTGTCACGATCCCGTCCAGTGACAGCAACTATGCCAAGCAGATGAAGCAGATCGTGGATCGCGCCGAGTCATTCCTCGCCGCGGCCGCGCACCGGCACCACGGGGCGGGCAAGCCGGCCGTCGTGTTCGATATCGACGACACGTTGCTCAACACCTACGACTACACGCTGGCCGAGCAATTCGGCTTCGATCCCGCGAGCAACGCGATCTATATCGACAACGCCGCGTTCCCGGCCGTCTTCTACATGCCGCAACTGGTTACCTTCGCGGCCGACCACGGCTACTCGGTCTTCTTCATCACCGGCCGGCCGCAGTCCCAGACCGCGGCGACGATCACGGACCTGACCAGCGCAGGCTATGCAGCGCCGGCGGCCGGGCACCTCTTCCTGAAGCCGTCGGCCCCGCCGTCCTACCTCCACTGCGCCAAGGCGCCGAGCTGCACGACGATCGAGTACAAGTCCGGCACCCGCAAGTTCATCTCCAGCGAGGGCTACTCGATCGTCGCCGACTTCGGCGACCAGTTCAGCGACCTGCTCGGCGGCGACGCAGGGCACCAGGTCAAGATCCCCAACCCGATGTACTACCTCCCCTGACCGAAGGTCGGTGCGTGCGGCTCGCGATCGCGAGCTGCGAGCCGCGCGCACTTGGAACTGTGCTCGGTGCTATCGAGCGGCCCTGAGAACCTGACTGTTGTCACCGGCGTCCCGTCGATCGTGCTCATCGCCCGTCGGCGCGCGCTGCCCGGTTAAGAACAGCTCCAGGACTCCGCGTTCCCTTCCTGGAATGAGCGGACCCCTATTCTGCCGATTGGCCCGGTGATATACCCGTGTAGGGAACGTCATCGGACGAGCCCGGGGGCCGGGTTGAGGGAGGATCTGAGTGACAAAGCTGATGCGAAGGCCGGCCCCTGGGATGGCTGGCGGCCATCTCGGCGATCGCGCTCATCACCGTACCTACCGCTGCACAGGCGGCCGGCCCGGCCAATAGCGGGCCGCCAGGCCGGCTGGCGCTGGTGACCATCTCCAACCCCCGTCCTGAGCTCGTCAGCGGCGACGAGGTCCTGGTCCGGGTGGACGTGCCGCGGCACACCTCGCCGGCCAGCGTCCGGGTCATCGCCGACGGTCAGGACGTCACCGCCAGCTTCCAGGAGCAGTCCGATGGCAGCCTGCTCGGGCTGGTCACCGGCCTCCAGCTGGGCCGCAACCGGCTGGTCGCTGTGGCAGACGGTCAGTTCACCTCGACGGACGTCATTGATCATTCCATCAACGGCCCCGTCTTCTCCGGCAAGCAGCAGCTGCCGTTCTTCTGTCAGACGACGGCCTTCGGGCTGGCGGCCGCGCAGATGCCCGATTGCGCCGCGCCGACGCAGGTCGCGTTCGAGTACATGAGCACGTCAGGGTCATTCGTGCCGCTGGCCGATCCGACAGTCATGCCGGCCGACCTGGCGATGGCGACCGTGAACGGAAAGAGCGTCCCGTACATCGTGCGGGTAGAGACCGGCACGATCGACCGCGCCGTGTACCAGACGGCGGCGCTCTACGACGGTCAGGCTCCGACGCCGCTGCGTCCCGACACCAGCTGGAACGGAAAGCTCGTCTACACCTTCGGCGGCGGCTGTGACGCCGGCTTCCACCAGGGCAACAGCACCGGCGGCGTCCTGGACGACGAGTTCCTGTCACTGGGCTACGCGGTTGCGTCCTCGACCCTCAACGTGCTGGACAACAACTGCTCCACGATCATCTCGGCCGAGGCCGCGATGATGGTGAAGGAGCACTTCATCGACACCTACGGGCCGGTCCAGTTCACCATCGGCTGGGGCGGTTCCGGCGGCGCGATCCAGCAGTACGAGATCGCCGACTCCTACCCCGGCATCCTGGACGGGATCATCCCGAGCATCTCGTTCCCCGACCCGATCACGACCGGCGCGCCGGTCACCGACTGCCGGCTGCTCGACTCGTTCTTCGGCGGACCTGGCTCGACCTTCTCGACCGCGGAGAAGACCGCGATCGCGGGCTACAACGACTACACCACGTGTCAGTCCTGGGACCTCACTTTCGCCAACCGGGCCACTGCCACCGGCAGCTGTAACTCGGCAATCCCGCTCGCCGACCAGTGGAACGCGGTGACCAATCCGGACGGCATCATCTGCAATGCCAACGAGCAGATCGTCAATCAGGTGGGAACCAACCCGGCAACCGGCTTCCCGAACAGCGCCCTCGATAACGTCGGGGTTCAGTACGGGCTGGCAGCCCTGGATTCCGGGGCGATCACGCCGGCCCAGTTCGCCGCGCTCAACGCAGACATCGGCGGCATCGATTTCACCGGCGCTGAGGTGCCGCAGCGTACCGACGCGAGCATCCAGGCGCTGCGCGCCGTCTACGCCGATGACCTGACGAACAGCGCGTCGCTGGGCCTGCGCACCACACCGGTCATCGACCAGCGCGATGACCTCGACTTCGCCGGCTTCGGGAACGACATCCACACCACCGACTGGTCGTTTGTGATGCGCGCGCGGCTGCTCGAGGCCAACGGCACCGCCGGCAACCAGGTCATCATCGAGAATCAGCCGACCGCGGCCGAGGTCGCCGCGGCCAACACCTACGAGCTGGCTCAGATGGATGCCTGGCTGACGGCGATCAACAACGACCACTCGCATCGCAGCGCGCAGCAGAAGGTTCTGGCCGACAAGCCAGCCGGGCTGACTGACGGCTGCTTCCTGTCGGCCACCGACCTGGTGCACCAGACGCTCACCGACCCAGCCACGGGCCAGTGCGCGACGCAGTTCCCGGTCGCATCGAACCCCCGCATGGTGGCGGGTCAAGGCCAGGCCATGACGCAGCTGAAGTGCAGCCTCCGGCCGCTGAACTTCCGCAACTACCCCGTCACCTTCACGGCGGCCGAGCAGCAGGAGCTCCGCCAGGCCTTCCCGTCCGGCGTGTGCGACTACAACCGGCGGGGTGTGGGCCAGCAGCGGCCGATCGGCAGCTGGCTGAGCTACGGCGACAACGCCAACGCAGTCATCGGGCCGTTCCCGCTGCCACCGCCGGTCACCGGCTAGCAGCGGGCGCAGTTCCGTGCCTACCGCAGGCGGCCATCACCTCGATGGCCGCCTGCGCGGCGCGTGTGCGTGCTGGCTGGCTGGCCCGCGGCGGCGATGCCGTCACTCGGCGCTCAGATCGACGAAGTGCTCCCGATAAGTGCCGGAACTAGTATTAGCGGCATCAGCGCGCGGTGCGGAGGTTTGAGCCTTGACGACGACTTCAGCTGCGATGGCTCCCGCTCAGGGCTCCGATGACGTGGAGGACGCCGGTCACGTCGACGTCCTGATCGTCGGTGCCGGGGTCTCCGGCATCGGCGCGGCGCATTACCTGCGCGACCAGTTCCCCGACCTGACCTTCGTCATTCTCGATGCTCAGGACCGCCGGGGCGGCACCTGGTGGACGCACCGGTACCCGGGTGTGCGGTCCGACAGCGACCTGTTCACCTATGGCTACCGGTTCAAGCCGTGGCGCGGCCCGTCGATCGCGGCGGGCGAGGAGATCCTCGCCTACCTCGACGAAGTCATTGACGAGGACGACCTCGGCCAGGACATCCGTTACCGGCACACAGTCACCGCCGCGACCTGGTCCACTGAGAACCGCGTGTGGACCGTCGATGTCACCGCTGGCGACGCCGGAGCGCAGCTGCGGTTCACCACCGGCTTCCTCTGGATGTGCCAGGGCTACTACAACCACGCCAAGCCCTACCGACCCTCATGGGAAGGAGTGGACCGCTTCCAGGGCCTGGTCGTGCACCCACAGCAGTGGCCCGAGGGCCTCGACCTGGCGGGCAAGCGCGTCGTCGTGATCGGCTCCGGAGCCACGGCCGCGACGCTGATCCCGGCGATATCCGAGACGGCGAAGCACGTGACGATGCTCCAGCGCTCGCCCTCCTACTTCTTCGCCCCGCCCACGACGCACGAGCTGGCCGTGACGCTGCGCGCCCTGGACATCCCGGCGGAGTGGACGCACGAGATCCTGCGGCGCCAGTACATCGCGCAGACCGACTTGCTGGCGCGGACGGCGCGAGAGGCGCCAGGAGACCTGCACACCCTGCTCATCGAGTCCCTGCGCCCGCTCCTGCCCGAAGGCTTCGACGTCGACAAGCACTTCACGCCGCGCTACCGCCCGTGGCAGCAGCGCATCGCCGTTGTTCCCGACGGCGATCTGTTCACGGCACTGCGCGACGGGACAGCCTCGATCGTCACCGACACCATCGAGACATTCACCGAGCACGGGATCAAGGTCACTTCCGGCGATGAGATCCCGGCCGACGTCGTCGTCACCGCGACCGGGTTCAACATGTCGGTCCTCGGTGACGTGGCTTTCACCGTCGACGGTGAGCCGGTCAACTTCACCGAGCACGTCACCTGGCGCGGCATCATGATCAACGGCCTGCCGAACATGGCGTACGTCTTCGGCTACTTCCGCCACAGCTGGACACTGCGCGTTGACCTCGTCTGCGACCTCGTAGGCAGGCTGCTGACCCGCATGCGGGACCAGGGCGCCACGATGGTTGTTCCCACCCTCCGGGCCGAGGACAGCGAGATGCAGCTGCGGCCCTGGTCTGACCCGGAGAACTTCAACGCGGGATACGTCATGCGCTCGCAGCACATCATGTTCAAACAGGGCGATCGCGAGCCGTGGACCCACCTGCTGGAGCACGAACAGGAGCGCGAGATCCTGCCCGGGGCGGACCTGGCCGACGGGACGCTCATCTACAGCTGAACGCGCCGGCCGCCCGATGTGCGAATCCCGGAGTCGCCTACTCGATTCGCAGTCCCGCGATGAGAAGTTCGACCAGGTGGCGGGGGTTGTAGCGCGGGTCGCTGGCCGCCCCGACGCACAGATTCCCGACGCCGCGAAGCAGTTCGTAGGCATCCAGGCCTGGACGGATCTCGCCGGCCGCTGCGGCGGCCTCAAGCAGTTGCCCGCACACGGGGACCAGTCGGTCGATGAAGTAAGCGTGCAGCGTCTCGAAGGCGGCGGCGTCGGACCTCAGCACTTCCGCCAGACCGTGTTTGGTGACCAGAAAGTCGACGAACATGCCGATCCAGCGGCCCAGCGCACGGTGCGGTGTGTCGCGTTCAGCCAGCAGGACAGGGCCGGCCTCGGCGCAGGCCTCGATTTGGTGCCGGTAGACGGCGACGATCAGGTCGGCTCGGGTCGGGAAGTGCCGGTAGATCGTGCCGAGGCCGACGCCGGCCCTGGCCGCGATGTCTCGCACCGGCACGTTGACGCCGGACTGCACGAACGCTGCAGCGGCCGCGTCCAGCAGCGCCGCCTCGTTCCGCCTGGCATCGGCCCGCTTCCGCGGCGCTGCCCCCGATCCGCTGTCTCCGTCGGCCACTGCCCAGCTACCTCCATCGCGCGACTTGCCAGCCGGAACGAGGTTCCGTATCGTTTCTACCGGAACACAGTTCCGTTTCTTCAGAATGCCAGATCCGGCCCGCCGTCGCCAAGCCGTGCCTGCCAGACTCGCCTCGCCTCACGGAGAACCCCATGCCGCAAGCACCTCTGCCGAGTTTCGGGATCACGACCGCTCCCATGCACGTCAGCTACCAGGAGATTCTGGGGGTCTGGCGCGAGGCGGACGGCATCCCGGAAATTGAGCATGCATGGCTGTTCGATCACCTCATGCCGATCGCCGGCGACCCGAGCGGGCCGATCTTCGAGGGCTGGACCCTGCTGTCGGCCCTCGCCGCGCAGACTGAGCGGCTGCGCCTGGGCCTGCTGGTTACGAGCAACAGGTTCCGGCCGCCCGCGATGCTGGCCAAGATCGCCACGACCGTCGATATCGTCTCCGGCGGACGGCTCGACTTCGGCATCGGCGCGGGCTCGCGCCCCAGTCATCCGCTGGGCCGCCGCGAATACGCCGCACACGGCCTGCCTTATTACGACTTTCGTCGCTCGGTGGAGGACCTCGCCGACGCCTGCACCGTCATCCGGCGGCTGTGGACGGAGACCGAGCCGTTCGACTTCCACGGCGCCCACCTCGACCTCGCCGGCGCGTTCGGCAACCCGAAGCCTGTCCAGCACCCGCACCCGCCGATCCTCGTGGCCGGACGGTCGGCCGCGGTGCTCCGCGTGGCAGCCGAGCACGCGGACCTCTGGAACATCGCGGGCGGCGACACCGCCGACGCCGCTCAGCGCAGCGCGCTGCTGGACCGCTACTGCACCGAGATCGGCCGCGATCCCGCCGCCATCACGCGCTCGATCCATCTGGGGGTGTCGTACGATCAGCCCGACACCACCGAAGACGCGATCAGCGAAGCGCTCGACGCCGGCTTCCGGCACATCACCCTCGGCCTGCCGACGCCGCCCTACCCGGCCGGCGTCGCGCGGTGGGTCGCGGATGAGCTCATCGCCAAGTCGGTGTAGCAGCGCGCCGTCACTTCTCAAGGACATCGAGACCGCCGATGCCGCACAAACACGAGCCGTCCCTCGCCCCTGCGCGCCTCTGCGGCGTACTCGGCAAGCAACGCCAGCGACGACTCCCGTTCGAGCAGCGTCATTCCTCTAGTGTCCGGTATGCATGCGCAGCGCGAGACCAGGCAGCGGGCCTCATCGCGAGCGGTGCTATCAAGGTGCGAGGCAGGCCGGACGAAACCGCCCGCGCTTGACATTCCCGGAGGCAGTGATGCGCAAGTCAGCAGCGGCGGTCGTCAGCATCGCGTGGGGCGTGGCGGTCGGCGGAACCTTCGGATGCTTGCTCCCGCACCTGCTGGGCGACTGGCACCTGCACCGGCCGCTGCCTTACTGGCTGGTCGCGCAGGCGGCCGGAGTACTGCTCATCTGCGCAGGCCTTGTCCCTGTAGTTCAGTCGTTCATCGAGTTCATCAGCGCGGCGGGAACTCCGGTGCCGGTGGCGTCGCCGCCATCCCTCGTGGTGACTGGCTCCTACCGCTACGTGCGCAACCCGATCTACGTCGGGTTCCTGGTCATCCTGACCGGCCAGGCGCTGCTGTTCGGCTCGAGAGGGCTGCTCGAATACGCGGTGGTGGCCTGGTGTATCGGCGCAGCCGCCGTCCGCTTCTATGAGGAACCCACCCTGGCCCGCAAATTCGGGGCCGAGTACGGCGATTACCGGCGCGCCGTCCGTGCCTGGATTCCGCGGCGGCATCCGTGGACGCCCGGTGCTGAGGCCCGAGGCCTGGGGGGCGTGGGTAGTGTTCGACTATGACTGATCACGCGCCCTTCGGGCGGACCGGGCATGCTAGCAGCCGTGTCATCTTCGGCGCTGCGGCGCTAGGGTCGATGCGGCAGGAGCGCGCCGACCAGGTCCTGGCGACGCTGCTCGAGTTCGGCGTCAACCACATCGACACTGCGGCGTCCTACGGCGACTCAGAACTTCGGATCGCGCCGTGGATGCCAGCACACAGGGGACAGTTCTTCCTGGCCACCAAGACGGGAGAGCGCTCGGGCGATGGCGCGCGCGCCGGCCTCGAACTGTCGCTGACCCGCCTGGGCGTCGACTCCGTCGATCTCATCCAGCTCCACAATCTCGTCGAGCCGGATGAATGGGAGGTGGCCCACGGCCCCGGTGGCGCGATCGAGGCCCTGTCCAGGGCGCGCGACGAGGGTCTGGTCAGGTTCATCGGCGTGACCGGGCACGGACTGCGGATCGCGGGCATGCACCTGCGGAGCCTGGAGCGGTTCGACTTCAGCTCGGTGCTCTTGCCGTACAACTACTCGGTGATGTCCGACGAGCGGTACCGCGCTGACGTGGAAACGCTGCTCGGGGTTTGCGAGCAGCGCGGCGTGGCGGTGCAGACGATCAAGTCGGTCGCGCGCCGGCGCTGGCCGCAAGGAACGGAGCCGCAGTTCAGCTGGTACGAGCCGCTGGCTGACGAAGATGCGCTGGCTCGCGCGGTGCAGTACGTCCTTGGCCGGCCTGGCCTGTTCCTCAACTCCTCGAGCGACTCCCGCCTCCTCAGGCCAACCCTCGAGGCGGCCGCCGCCGGCGGGCCGGCTCCGGCGGACGAGGAGATGGCCGCCGACGTGGAGCGGCAGGGGATCGAGCCGCTGTTCGACGGCGCGGCGCTGGAGCGGATCTAGCCGGCCACGCCGGAGAGAAGTTGCGGGATACTTGCGGTCATGCCTGAACTGATCCAGCAGCCGAGCCGGATAGCGGCGGCTGGCCAGCTGCCCAAACTCATCGATGAGTATGTCGGGCGGGTGAGCACGGGCGAGCACAGCGTCAGCATCGCGCATATGCGCAGCCCGTCCGGCTGGGCTGAGCCTGGGCAGCGGCCTGAGTTCGACGAATTCACCGTTGTGCTGCGCGGGGAACTGAGCGTGGACTCAGAAGAAGGCCGGATAACAGTCACGGCCGGGCAGGCAGTTCATGCCAGAGCTGGCGAATGGGTGCGTTACAGCACTCCGGGCGACGACGGCGCCGACTACATCTCAGTCTGCGTGCCGGCTTTCACGCTCGCCACAGTCCACCGGGATGAATGACCGGGTCTTCGACGACGTCGCCGCCGAGTACGACCGCCACCGTCCGGCACTACTTCAGGAGAGCCGGGTCAGGGACGGCGCGGATTCCGGCACCCTGGCCGCGCAGCGGGTCGCGGACTCGAAGGCGTGCGCCACGGCCAGCAGATCCCAGTCACCGCGGCGCCTGCCGACCAGTTGCAGGCCGACGGGCAGGCCGGCGGGGGTGAAGCCGGCGGGCACGCTGATGGCCGGCAGGCCCGTCGCCGAGATCAGGTAGGCAGACGCCATCCAGTCCAGGTAAGTGTGCAGCGGCTGGCCGTTGATCTCGTGCACCCAGTCGAGTGTCACGTCGAACGGCGTGACCTGGCTGACCGGGCAGGCGAGCACGTCTGTGTCGGCGAAGAATGCGCTGATCCGCTCGGCCAGCTCGGCGCGGAGCACGGTCGCCCGGCTGAGATCCTCGGTGGTGAGTTCCAGGCCGCGCTGGATGTTCCAGGTCACGTTGGGCCCGACCAGATCCGGATGGGCGGCCAGCAGACTGGCTCGGGAGGTGGCGAAGGCGAACGCGCGCAGTGTGCGGAAGAGGTCATCGGCGCCCGACAGGTCGGGCGTCGCGTCGGTGACCTGACAGCCAAGTCCGGCGAGAACTTGCCGGGCGGGAGCCAGGACCTCCAGCACCTCGGGCTCGACCGGCAGGCCCAGGTCGGGGCTCCAGGCGATCCTGGTCCCTGCCATGTCCCGCTCGAGCAGCGCGCGGACCTGCGCCGGATCGGTGATGTCCGGCGGCGGCTGGTCGAGTGCCAGCGGGACGCGGGGGTCCGGGCCTGCGAGGACGGCGAGCAGCAACGCGGTGTCGGCGACAGTGCGTCCCATCGGGCCGGACACGCTGAACATGTCGGCGACGTCGGTGAGCGGCCAGCCGGGGACCCGGCCAGGACTGGGCCTGAGCCCGACGACGTTGCAGAAGCTGGCCGGGTTGCGCAGCGACCCGCCAAGATCAGTCCCGTCGGCCATGGCGATCATGCGTGCGGCCAGCGCTGCAGCGGCGCCGCCGCTGCTACCGCCCGCGCTCCGGCCGCGGTCGTAGGGGTTGCGGGTCGCGCCGAAGACCGGGTTGACGGTGTGCGAGCCGGCGCCGAACTCGGGCACGTTGGTCTTCCCCAGGCTGATCGCGCCCGCCTGCGCCATCCGCTGCACGACCAGCGCATCGCGCTGCGGCACGTTCGTCGCGAACAGCGGCGAGCCGTACGTGGTCAGGACTCCGGCGGTATCAGCCAGGTCCTTATGCGCGACCGGCAGGCCGTGCAGCAGGCCGAGCGCCCGGCCGCTGGCGATCGCCTCGTCGGCGGCCGCAGCGCGGTCCATGGCCGCCTCGAAAGTCCGGGTGACGATCGCGTTGATGACCGGGTCGTACGCCTCAACCCTGGCGATGTGCGCCGACACGACCTCGCGCGCGGACACCTCCCGGCGCCGCAGCATCCCCGCGATGGCAACGGCGTCCTGCATGCAAACATCGCTCACGCAGCCACCGTAGACGACGAGCCCCGTCGTGTTCAGTGGTTAGGGCGCCGGACGTCCAGGCGGATCTCTGCTGAGGCTTAGGTACGGCTGCCGTGCTCACCGCGTGACCCGTGCGGTTCCACCGCCCTCAGCGCTGGAACGTGGCCGACCGCAACCTCGCCACAATCCTGCGCCGCGGCCGGCGGCGTCAGGTTCGCCGTGTCAGCCACTGACGGGCCATCGAGGTGAACTGGCCCGACGATCAGCGGGTCAGGCTGGCCGACGACCTGCTCGTCCTTGTCCTGGTAGGAGAACCTGGCCAGCACGTGGCGCATGGCCTCCAGCCGGGCCCGCCTCTTGTCGTTGCTCTTGACCACAGCCCAGGGAGCTTCGTCGAGGTCGGTGCAGGCGAACATGTTCTCCTTCGCCTGGGTGTACTGATCCCACATGTTGAGCGAGGCAAGGTCGATCGGGCTCAGCTTCCATCGTTTGACCGGATCGGCCTGGCGCCGGACGAACCTCCGGAGTTGCTCGCCGCGAGACACCGAGAACCAGAACTTGATCAGGGTGATTCCGTCACGTGCCAGCCTGCGCTCGAACTCCGGCGCTTCGCTCAGGAATTCCGCGTACTCACGCGGCGTGCAGAAGTCCATGACCCGCTCGACTCCGGCTCGGTTATACCAGGACCGGTCGAACAGCACGATTTCGCCCTCAGCGGGCATCTGCCGGAGATAGCGGCGGAAGTACCAATCGCCCTGCTCTTTGCCGACCGGCGGCACCAATGCGACGACGCGTGCTCCGCGGGGGCTGAGGTTTTCTGTGAAACACCTGATTGCTCCGCCCTTGCCTGCCGCGTCGCGCCCCTCGAACACGATAGCCAGGCGCCGCCGCGACACCTTGACCGATCGCTGCAACTTGAGCAATTCGATCTGCAGGGAACGCTTGCTGACCGTGTATTCAGTCTTGCCGAGCCGATCGGGGTACGGGTTGTCCTCGCGCCACGTCTCGGCCCGGCCGCCCCCATCCAGCGCCAGAAACTGAGCCCCGAGGTTGCCGCGCTGCAAACGCATGCCAAGCTCTCTGGCCATGCCTTCGAGAACGTCGGCGGCATCCCGCTCATGAACCTCCAGCAGCATTAAGGTCCTCGCTCGCCGTCCGTGATCCGCAATGGCCCGCGACCGAGCAGGAACGAGGTGACGCCAGGCGTCCGGTTCGGCGGGCCAGCTGCCGCTCGGCATACTGCCGAATGACTCGGCCTAGATACCCAGACCTGCAGGCAGGCACACCAGCGGCTAGTTTCCCCGCTGCCAGCTCGCGATCTGCGGGCGGATGTCGCCGGACTGGCGCCCGGCGCGTCCGCGGCGTCCGGTGACCCGGGGCATCGCGTCAATCTCACGGTCTGATCATCGGGTAGCGGCTAACATCAATCGCCATGCGACAGATGGGTGGTTTCGGAGCCTTGATCACCGCCTTGGTCAGCGCGTGGAGCCTGATCGCGGCGATGCTAGGCAGCCACGGCGGAGCTACAGTGGTGGCCTCCGCTTCGACTGCAGGGGCAGCCGTGGCGAATTTCGGCAACCCGAACGGGCACGTGCCAGTGCCCGCGCCCGGCCGTGCTGTCAACACCAGCCACCCGAACCACGTGATCGGGCACGGGACGCCAGCCAGTTGCACGTCCGCCGCCGTAGTCCGGGCCGTCGCCAAGGGCGGCATCATCACGTTCAACTGCGGCCAGAAGCCGGTCACGATCGTGATGACGCAAACCGCTGCTGTGATCAAGACGCGCCACCGCGTGGTACTGGACGGCGGCGGCAAGATCACCCTGAGCGGGGGCGGCGAGCGCCGGATCCTGTACTCCGACACCTGTGCCGGGACGTGGTCAACCGACGATTGCGTCAATCAGCCCTATCCACGGCTGGTGGTGCAGAACATCACGTTCGAGGACGGCTACAGCGGCACGCACCAGGCGACCTGTACGGCGAACATCCCGGCGTGCTGGTATGGCGGCGTCGACGGTGGCGGTGCGATCTACGCCGAAGGCGGCCAGTTCAAGGCGGTCAACTCCAGGTTCATCGACAACCGCTGCTACCGGTACGGACCCGATCTCGGCGGCGGCGCGATCCGCGCCCTGGCTCAGTACAAGAACCGCCCTGTCTACATCACTAACGACACCTTCACCGGCGGCCGCTGCTCCAACGGCGCGGCGCTGAGCAGCATCAGCGTGCAGTGGGACGTCTATAACAGCGTGTTCACCGGCAACAAGGCAATCGGCTGGGGCGCTAACCCGGCGCAGTCCGGCACTCAGGGCGGTGGCAGCGGCGGCGCCATCTACAACGACGGCACTGACTACAACACGCTGATCGCTGGCACTGTCATGCGGAACAACACCGCCAGGCAGGGCGGCGGCGCCGTCTTCTACGTCGTCGACACAGGCTGGGGCACGCTGACGCTCAAAAATTCCCATCTCCACCACAACCCGAGCGGCGTGTTCCAGACCGCGCCCGGGGTGTACGACGACATCGATGGCCATGACGGCCCGCCGGTACTTATTAACTCGACCGACAACTGAAGCCGCGCGGCGCTCAGCAGCGAAGGGATCCCTGAGCCGCTGAGATACCTGGCCCTCCTGGCTGAGAGGAGCCACAATTACGTCCAGGCCGCCGGACTGGGGCTTGCGGTGCTGGGCATAGCGGCCGTCATTGTGGCCGTCGAGACGGCGCTCATACTCAGAGCCTTCGCTCGCCGGCAGCAGCGGCTCTTCAGCGCATCTCCCGCAGGCACGCTATTCGCTTCTTATGTCCGCCAGGTGGGAACGCTGGCCGGTGCGGTGAGCGGACCGGCATCAGCTCGAAGAGGACTTCGTCCGGGAAAACTGCTGCTCACGCAGGGCGGAGTGTCCTTCACCCCGTCACGGAGTCGAGAACTGTCGGGCGAAACAACTCTGACCTGGCGGCAGCTATCCGATGTGCGCCTGACGCCGAGCCAGGGCACGGCTGGTGGCCGGCTGGAGGCCGTCACCGCCAACGGCCAGGTCGTGTCCTGGATCGTTCCCTCCTCCGCCATCACGAGGCTGATCGGTGCTCTCGGTCAACTTCAGGCCGATCGTCTGCATCGCTCCGATTGACGGCTACGGCGCTCGTGCGACCGCGCTAGGGCGCAGTAGCCCAGATTGCGGCGACCGAGTCAGGGGGCGCGGCAGGCACAGCATCCGGGTGGAGGATCGCCGCGATGGCCTCGACGCCGTCAACCAGGCGCGGCCCTGGCCTGACCACGATGCCGTCGGCATCGATCGCCCAGACCTGCACGCCTGGCAATTTCCTGGCGACCAGCTGAGCCTGCCCGGCAGCGCCCGCGAGGTGATAGCCGCACGGCGCGACGATCGCAAGTTCCGGCGCTGCTGCCGCGATGTCGGCCCACGTCGTGCTGACAGATAGCTCGCCTGGCCGGGCCGCGACCGGCTGGCCGCCGGCCGCGCTGACGAGGTCTGGTATCCAGTGCCCCGCCGTGAACGGCGGATCGACCCACTCGATGACGGCGACCCTCCGACGACGCCGGCCTGCCACTCGCTCCGCGACGCGGCCGATGCGAGCGCGCAGCCCGGCTACCAGGTGAGCCGCGCGGTCAGGCACACCGGCGGCCTCGCCGATCGCCAGGATCGAATCCAGCACGTCATCGAGTGAATGCGGGTCAAGTGAGAGCACGCCGGCGTGGCAGCCGAGGTAGCCCAGCGCATCTTCGACATCGCCGGACGGAATGGCGCAGACACGGCACAGGTCCTGCGTGAGGATCAGGTCGGGCGCCAGCCGCGCTAGCGCCTGCGCATGAAGGGTGTAGAGATCGGCGCCGGCGTCGAGCTGCGCGCGGACGTAGGCGTCGATCTCGCCGGGGGTCATCCCGCTGGTGTCCCGGCCCGCCACCACCACGGTCTTCTCGATGCGGGCGGCAGGCGGTTCGTCGCACTCGAACGTGACGCCCACCAGGTCCTCACCTAGGCCCAGGGCATAAACAATCTCGGTCGCCGAGGGCAGCAGGGAGACGATGCGCACTACGCCAGGATAGATGGCGGCCGGAACGCGGATCGCGACAGCGCCACCTGCCCGAGCCGTGGCTTCCGCCGTTACCGGCTGCTAGGCACGTTCGGGGATGGCGTTACCGACGACACCGCGGTGCTGGCCGTCAGCGTGCCTGACGTGGCTTGAATCGCGGGGCCCGGAGCAGAGCCGGCGTTTGGGCGCGCAGGTCAGGGGCACCTGCGCGGGCGCGAGCCGCGTCGTTCTCAGGTCGGCGCGCTGGCCCTGAGTACTAGCGCACGGAGGCAGCCATGAATCCGGCCTTGGATGACGAGCGGCGTCCTGGCGAGCCCGCGGATCTACTGAGCAAAGTCGACGCGCTCGTCGAGCCTGCGCCGGAGCAGGGGAACGCAGTGCTCGTTGACGAGGCGCGCATCGTCCGGTGGACCGGGCCGCTGTTCGCCTTGTTCGCCCTGGTCATGGTGCCATGGACCGTTTACGTCGGCGAGTCGCTGCCGTCCCGGCAGGTGTCGCCGCATTATGACGCCGCCTGGGCCGGCTTCGACGTGATGCTGCTTGCTGCGCTCGGTTGCACTGCGTACTTCGCGCTGCGGCGGTCCCGGCAGCTATCGAGCGCGGCGACCGCGACAGCGGCTCTGCTCGTGGTTGACGCCTGGTTCGACGTGATGACCACACCAGCGAGCCAGCGCGCAGAATCTATTCTGCTCGCCGTCGCCGTCGAGCTCCCGCTCGCTGCGGTCTGCCTGTGGCTCAGCCAGCACACGCAGCAGCTGGCCGAACGGAGGATCACCCTGCTCCGGTGGCGCCGCGTGGCCCGCGGCAAGACGGCGACGGCCGAAGCGCCAGTTCCGGTGCGTGACCCGAACTAGCCGGCAGCGGGAACTGCGGCTCGTCACTGGCGATCGGCTGGCAGCCGGAGAAGCAGCCTGCCGGGCTGCGCTGCGATGACCAGGCGCCTGGTCAACCCCATGATCTCGCCGTCCAGTTCCCACGGCTGCTCGGTGCTGCACTCCACCACGAGTTCACGGAACACGAGCCTCGTCACCCGGCTGATCGCGTCCTTCCGCGCCAGAATCTGCGCCGCCAGCGCGATCCAGGCGCCCCATCCGCGTGCCCGCAGCGCGACGGCATCCAGCATTCCGTCATCCGGACGCGCGTCGGGAAGCAACGGCACCCCGCCGCGCAGCCAGCCGACATTACCGACGATGAGTGCGCTGGCCCGCAGCCGGACGGGCCGTCCGCCGTCCGCTGTCAACGTCACTCGCGCCGGCCGGTCTCGAAGATGCCTGATCATCGAGATTGCGTAGGCCGCCCAGCCCAGCCGCTTCTTCAGCGGCTCGCTGGCATCACCCAGCATCCTCGCGTCCAGGCCGAGACCGGCCATGACGACGAACAGCGAGCCGTTGGCCGTGCCGGCATCGATGGGCTGGTCGCGTCCGGTGAGAGCGACTTCGAGCGCCGCGCTCAGGTCCGCGGGCAGGCCGAGATTGCGGGCCAGGAGATTGCCGGTTCCGATCGGCACGACTCCAAGCGGCACGCCGGTGCCGGCTACTCCTTCCGCGCAGGAGGTCACCGTTCCGTCGCCGCCGCACGCCAGCACGATGTCGGCGCCGGACGCCACGGCCTGACTGGCCTGTCCTCGACCGGGGTCGTCGGTCGTGGTCTCCAGCCAGATCGGCTCGTGCCAGCCGTGCTCACGCAGGAACTGGCTCACCGTTGTCCTGAAGCCCGCGCTGTCGTCAAGCTTCGTCGGGTTGACGACGATGGCGGCTAGCCTGCTCAGCGCCTCCGAGCCGTCGGATTCGCGGCTACCGCGCGTGACACCAGCGGGTTCGGCCAAGCCCGCAGTCGCGGCCGGCGCCGCGCCAGCAGCGTGCTCGGTCATGCCCGGCTCACGCCGTGCAGGGAGGCGATTCCACAGGTCATCGAAATCACCGGACCAATCAGCTCGACGGATGGCGCAGAGCTGCCCGCGTCGCGGCGAGCGAAACGCAAGCCTCGGTGGTCCCGAGGGTTCCCGCGTTATCCGGAGTTCCAGGCGAGCTGGCATCCGGTGCTCGGGTGGCGTTGTTACCGGCTGAGGTCGGCGTTGATGCGCGCCAGCGTCGCGCGAGCACCGTGCCTGCGGAAGGAGTCAAGGGCACGCAGGTAAGCGTCCGCGAACAATGGCTGTTGCGCGAGGTCGCCGAACAGGCCCTCGTTGGCCACGAAGCTGAGCGGCTCGGCGCCCTGGCGCCGGGCACGGGCCATCAGGTCCTCGCGCAGCGCGTCCACCACCTCGACGGCGGTGCCTGCCTCATCGACGCCCTCGGCGTACCTGGCCCAGCTGGCCACGATCGCGGCGGAGCGCTCGGCCAGGCCGGCCAGCCGCCAGATTGCCGCGGATCACCGGCAGCACGAACTTGGGAATCCGGTCTGATGTCGCCGCGCACAGCCGTGCCAGGGTGTCGCCGATGCACGGGTTGGCGAATCTGGTCACCAGCGAGGCGATGTAGTCGTCCAGGTTGACGCCGGGAACCTCAGGCAGCGTCGGCCGCGCTTCAGCCTGCATGTACCCGGTCACGAACTCAGCGAAGACCGGGTCGGCGATAGCTTCGTGCGCGTACCGGTAGCCAGCCAGGTAGCCGGCGTAGGCCATCGCCTGGTGGCCCGCGTTGAGCAGCCGCAGCTTCATCAGCTCGTACGGCGTGACGTCGCTGACTAGCTGGACGCCACAGACCTCCAGTTCCGGCCGTCCGGCCGGGAACTCGTCCTGCAGCACCCACTGCCGGAACGGCTCGCAGACGACCGGCCAGGCGTCCTCGATGCCAAACTCGGCAGTGAGCCTCTCCCGGTCACTGTCGGTTGTCACCGGGGTGATGCGGTCAACCATCGAGCAAGGGAACGCCACCTCAGCGCGGACCCAGTCACCGAGTCCTGGCTCGCGCAGGTCGGCGAAGGCCGCGAAGACCGAGCGGGCGAGATCGCCGTTGCCCTGCACGTTGTCGCACGATGCGACGGTGAACGGCGGGATCCCGGCGGCGCGGCGGCGGCGGATCGCCTCCGTCACCAGGCCGAACACGGTGCCAGGGGCTGAGCCAGCGGTGGCCAGGTCGCGCCGCACCGCGGGGTCGGCCGGGTCGAACTCGGACGTCACCGGATGTATGTTGTAGCCACCTTCGGTGATGGTCAGGGTAACGATCCTGGTAGCCGGGTCGGCCAGCCGGTCCAGCACGCGGCCGGGCTCGTCGGGCGCGAACAGGTACCCGGTGAGCGAGCCCACCACGCGTGGCCTGATGCTGCCGTCGGCATCCTTCACCAGCACCGTATAGAGGCCGTCCTGCGCGGCGAACGTGGCCGCCTTCGCTCGGTCGGCCGCCAGCACGTCGACCGCGCAGATGCCCCAGTCCAGCGCCAGTCCGGCGTTCATCAGGTCGTCCAGATAGAGCGCCTGGTGGGACCGGTGAAAGGCACCGGTGCCGATGTGCACGATGCCGGCCAGGACCTGACTACGGTCGTAGCCGGGGACGGCGATACTGCTTCCGAGCTGGCTGATGGTGGCGGCGCTCAACCGGGTCATGTGCAGAAACTACCGTCGGGCCCGCCGTGTTCGGTAGCGTGCGAAGGTGCCAGCAGACGAGCGGCTCAGCTTCGTGGTCGTGGGCGAGGCGCTGATCGACCTGGTGGCCGCCGACAGAGCCCAGCACGATCGCCCTGGTGGAACTGTCCGGCGGCCAGGCGAGGTATCAGTTCTCGCTGGGCGGAGCCGACTACCAGTGGACCAGGGCAGAGCTCAGTTTCCGACACCGTCGGGGCCGGCCGGGTGGCAGGCATCACCTGCAGCCGCAGCGGCGCCAATCCGCCGTGGCGGGCAGAGATCGACGCGCTTACCGGCTAGCGGCTGCCGCTCCGGCCGGCACCGACGGGGCAGTCGCCGCTCCGACGGCGGCCGCCGAGCCGTTCTGGCTCGCCCCCGGCTCCTGCAGGTCGTGCACGTATTTGCCGCCGCGCAGCAGCGAGGCGAGCGCGGCGATGAGGCAGGCCGCGATCGCGAAGTCGAATGCGATCGCCAGGCCATGCTCGAACGGTGCCGAGATCAGCGAAGGGAAGAAGGTGTGCCCCGTGAGATAAGCGGCGTGGCTGGCCGGCAGCTTGCCGATGGCCAGCCCGAGCAGAGTCTGGACCGGGTTGTAGCCAAGCAGCGCCGCGAACATGATGGACACCGGCGGCAGCGCGGCGATCCGCGCGGCGTCGGCGGCGGGCAGGCCCTGCGCGACCAGGCCGTGGTTGAGCGCGGCCGGCAGCGACGACGCGAGACCCAAAATGATCAGCGTGAAGAAGACGCCGATCGACAGGACCATTGCCGAGTTCTGGAACGTGGCGCTCATTCCGGCTCCGACACCGCGACGCTCGGGTGGCAGGCTATTCATGATCCCGGCCCGGTTCGGGGAAGCGAACAGGCCCATGCCGATTCCGTTGAGCAGCAGGACTACCGCGAACTCCCAGTAGGCGAAGTTGATGGGCAGCAACTCCAGCAGGATGAAGGAGGCGGCCGCGAGCAGCATCCCGCCGGTAGCAAATGGTCGAGCGCCGAAACGGTCCGACAGCCAGCCCGAGACGGGCCCGGCGATCAGGAAGCCGATAGTGAGCGGCAGCATGGCGATGCCAGCCCACAGCGGAGTCTGGCTGAAGCCGTATCCGTGAATCGGCAGGTAGATGCCTTGCAGCCAGATGATCAGCGTGAACATCAGGCCGCCGCGGCCGAGGCCGGCGAGCAGGCTCGCCATGTTGCCGGCCGTGAACGGCCGGATCCGGAACAGGGCAAGGTGGAACATCGGCTCTTTGACCTTGGTCTCGATCAGGCAGAACAGCGCAAGAACGGCCAGCCCTGCGCCGATGAGACCGAGGACCAGCGGGCTGGTCCAGCCCATCGTGTGCCTGCCGTACGGCTGGATGCCGTAGGTGATGCCGACCAGGACGGCGATCAGCCCGGCCGCGAAAGTCAGGTTGCCCGCCCAGTCCAGCCGGGCAGGCTTGCGGATACCGCGTTCCTGCAGTTTCAGGTACGACCAGATCGCGCCGAGCACGCCGAACGGAACAGAGACCAGGAAGACGTACCGCCAGCCGATCGGGCCGAGAATGCCGCCGAGCACGAGGCCGATGAACGACCCCGCGATGCCGGCCACCTGGTTCAGGCCGAGCGCCAGGCCGCGCTCGTTAGCCGGGAAGGCATCGGTGAGGATCGCGCTGGAGTTGGCCATCAGCATGGCTCCGCCGACGCCTTGCAAGATCCGCATGCCGATCAGCCACCAGGCCGCGGTGATGCCGTGCAGCCAGGTCACCGACAACATGATGGAGAACAAGGCGAACAGGGCGAAACCGAGATTGAACATGCGCACCCGGCCGAACATGTCGCCGAGGCGGCCGAAGCTCACCACCAGCACGGCAGTCACCACCAGGTAGCCCATGATCAGCCACAGCAGCAGGCTGGTGTTGCCAGCCTGCAGCGGGTCGACGCCGATGCCGCGGAAAATGTCAGGCAGCGCGATCAGCAAGATGGAGGCGTTGATAGTCGCCATCAGCATGCCGAGCGTGGTGTTGGACAGCGCTATCCACTTGTAATGAACCTCGGCGCGCCGGGGCGCGGAAGCGACGGACCGGCTGGCGGGCTCATCCAGAGCGGACGGCATGGCAATCCTTTCGGGCGCAGCCGGCCTGCCGGACGACGGCGGCCAGCGCAGGGCGCTACAGGTTACTTGCTTTATGCGAACTAACTAAGTTGCCAGAGTATTCCGGCAGCTCTCATCGCCAGCCGGGCCACTACGCCAGCGTGCGCGCGAGCGCCAGCGCGGTCGCCAGGTCAGGCGCGGCCGCCGTGCCGCCGGCCGCCCTGGTCGAGGCCGTGCCTGCCGCGCAGCCAAGCCGGGCGGCGGCAGTCAGGTCCAGGCCGCGCAGCAGGCCGGCGATCAGGCCGGCGTTGAAGCAGTCGCCGGCGCCGGTCGCGTCCACGAACTGGCCTGCGGGCCCGGCCGGCGGCCTGATCCGGGCTGTCTGCCCGTCCCTGACCGCCAGTGCCCCGTGCGCACCGAGCTTGATGACCAGGCTTGGCCCCGCCTGGCTCAGCACGCCGGCGGCAGCGTCCACCGAAGATTGCCCGGCCAGGTGCTTGGCCTCTTCCGCGTTCGGCAGCAGCACGTCGGTCTGCGCCAGCGCCGACCGTAGCTGATCGCCGCCCCAGCCTCCGGCCGGATCCCAGTTGGTGTCCAGCGACGTCGTCGCCCCGTGCCGGTGAGCGGTCCTGAACAGGTCGGCCAGCCCGGGCCCGAGCGACTGCTCGAGCAGAAAATAGGAGCTCACGTGCACATGCCGGGTCTGGCTCAGCAACTTATCCGGCACGTCCTGCGCCGTCAGCGAGGTCATGGCCCCGGTAGCGGTGATGATCGCGCGGTCGCTGCCGTGCGACAGCGCGACGGTCATGCCGGTGGCGATGCCTGGCCGGGTCAGCACGGCTGAGGTATCCACGCCCTCGGCGGCGAGTTGGGTCAGCATGAACTGGCCGGCCGGATCGGCGCCGATGGCCGCCGCCAGCGCCACCCGCAGCCCGAGCCGTGCCGCGGCCACCGCGGTGATCGCGGCCGAGCCGCCGATGACCAGGGAGATGCTGCCCACCAGCTTTTCCTGCTGGCCGAACTCCGGCACCACGTCGTCACCAAGGACCAGCACGTCAGGATTGCAGTCGCCGATGATCAGCAGGTCCAGACCAGCGGCCGGAGGCTGCCCGGCGGCGTGCTCGCCGGCCGCGCCTCGAGCGCCGGCTAGGTCACGGGAGGTCACGCCTGCATCACCCGCACTCCGGCCTCGATGAACCTGGCCACCGCCTCGGCAGGCAGGCCGGTGTCGGTGACCAGCACGTCGATCTTGCTGGCCGCGCAGATCCGGGCGAAGGCACGGCGGCCGATCTTCGAGCTGTCGGCTACCACCACGACTTGCCCGGCCTGGCTGGCCAGCAGCTGGTTGGTGCTGGCCTCGCCTTCATGCTGCGCCATGGCCCCGTCGACCGGGTCGATGGCGTCGACGCCGAGGAAGGCAACATCGATGCTGACCCGTTCCAGCACCCCGGTGGCGAGCGGTCCGGTCAGCTCGTACGACTGCGGCCTCGCCACGCCGCCCGTGACGACGATCTTGATGTGCTGCCGCACCGCGAGCTCAGTCGCGATGTTCAGCGCGTTCGTGACGACCGTGCAAGCGGGTGAGCCGTTGGCGGTGCCGAGGTCGGTGCGGACGGCCAGTGCCCTGGCCACCTCAGTGGTCGTCGTCCCGCCGTTCAGCCCGACCACCTGGCCTGGCTGCACCAGGCCAGCGGCCATCACCCCGATCCGCTGCTTCTCCGAGGGATAGCGCTCCGACTTGTACCGCAGCGGCAGGTCGTACGTGACGCCCTGAGCCACCGCCCCGCCGCGGATGCGCGCCAGCATCTGCTGGCCTGCCAGGTCGTCGAAGTCCCGCCTGATGGTCGCGGCGGACACGCCGAGTACCGCGGCCGCGTGCTCGACCTGCAACTGGCCTTCGGCGGCCAGCAGCTCAAGCAGCTGATTCCAGCGGCTGTACCGGCTCACCCGCTGCTCCCCGGGTCCGCGCTGATAACGCCGAGCAATCTGGCGACCTCACCGGCGATCGCCTCGCGGCCCGCGGCGAGGTAACGCCGCGGGTCGGTCAGCGCGTCGTCAGCGCCGAGGCGGTCGCGGACCGCGGCCGTGAACACCTTGTTCAGCTGCGTGGCGATGTTGATCTTCGTGAGGCCGGCCGTGACGGCGGCAGCCAGGGCCTCATCGGGCACACCGGAGGAGCCATGCAGCACCAGCGGCACGGGCACAGTCGCCCTGATCTGCCGCACCAGGTCAAGGTCAAGTACCGCGTCCCTCGTCAGCATCGCGTGCGAGCTGCCGACCGCCACCGCCAGCGCGTCCACGCCGGCCGCCGCGACGAACTGCGCAGCCTCACCGGGATCGGTCCTGGCACCAGCCGCGTGCACGCCGTCCTTCCCGCCGATCTCGCCGAGCTCGGCCTCCACGAACACCCCTCGGTCGTGACACCACGCGGCGACGCTGGCCGTGGCCGCGACGTTCTCCGCGTACGGCAGCGCGGACGCGTCGAACATGACCGAGCCGAATCCGAGGCCGACGGCCTCGCGCACCAGGTGCTCGCTGGTCGCGTGGTCCAGGTGCGCGGCAGCGGGCACCGCGGCGGCGCCGGCGATCGCCAGCACCGCGGCGCCGATCGGCGCCAGGCTGCCGTGATAGGCGACGCAGTTCTCGCTCACCTGCAGCACAACGCCGGCGCCGGCGGCCTCCGCGCCCGCGACGATGGCCTCCGCGTGCTCGATGCTGATGACGTTGAACGCGCCGGCGCCGCGGCCGGCCGCGCGCGCCCGGCTGACAATCTCAGCAGCTGACACCAGCGGCATTACCCGAGCTCCCAGCTCGTGACCCGGACGCTGGCCAGGGCCAGCTTGTAGTCCGCCGGATCGAACTGCCCGGCGACGGGGGCCGCCACCGCGGCGGCGCCGAGGGCGGCCGCCTGCGCCAGCCGGTCCGGCCAGGGCCCGGCGGTCAGCCCGTCAATCAGGGCGGCGGCGGCCGCGTCGCCGGCTCCTGTCGGGTTCCCGCTCACCGGGCACACCGCGGCGTGCCAGCACCCGCCGGCGGTCACCGCCAGCAGGCCCCCGGCGCCGAGTGTCACGACCACCGAGCCAGCGCCCGCGCCGCGCAGCTGGCTGGCGGCCTGCAGGACTGCCAGCACCGCCGCCGTGTCGTCCGCTCCGGTCCAGGCCAGCGCCCGGCCGACGGCAGCGGCCAGCTCGGCCAGATTCGGTTTCACGATGGCAGGTCCGGCCGCCACGCCTTGTACCAGCGCGTCGCCCGAGGTGTCCAGCAGGGCGGGCACGCCGGCGTCGGCCGCCAGCCGGATCAGGTCCGCGTAGGCGCCGGCCGGCAGCCCCGGCGGCAGGCTGCCGGACAGCACCACCGCCGAGCTGCGCGCGACCTCATCCGCGTAGCTGTCGAGGAAGACCGCGTACTCGTCCCCTGTGACGTGCGGGCCCGGCTCATTGAAGATCGCGGTCTCGGCCCGTCCGGTGTCGACGACCGCGAAGGTCCGTCTGGTTTCCGACGCGGTCGGTGCGAGGACGGCCGGGATGCCGCAGTCACCGAGTGCGGATCTGACCACGTTCCCGGTATTGCCGCCGGCCAGGCCGGCCAGCAGCACGTCCGCACCCAGCGCCCGCAGCACCCTGGCGACGTTCAGCCCTTTGCCGCCGGGGCTGAGGTGCACCGCGTCAGGCCGGTTCACCCCGGCCCAGTCGACGAGGCCGACCCGGTAGGTGATGTCCAGCGCTGGGTTGAGAGCGACGACGAGGATCACTGGCGTTAGCGCGGCGCCAGGATGACCGAGCGGGTCAGGTTCCTCGGCCGGTCGGGGTCGAGCCCGTGGCCACGGGCGATCGCCGCGGCGACCCGGTGCACCCTGACCAGCTCGGCGAGCGGCGTCAGGATCGCCGCGTCCGGCTGCCAGACCAGCCCGCCGGCCGCAGCCACTTCGTCAGCCAGGCCGTCGGGGGCCCGGCCGAACAGCCAGACCACGCGGCCGGGCGCAGCCACCGCGATCGGGCCGTGCCGGTACTCCATCGCCGGGTAGGACTCGGTCCACAGCCCGGCAGCCTCACGCAGCTTCAAGGCGGCCTCGTTCGCCAGCCCGTACGTCCAGCCGGAGCCGAGGAAGCTGAACTGTTCTGCGCCGAGCAGTTCGGCGGGCAGGTCGGCGGCCAGCACTGCCTCGGCCGCCGCGGCCATCGGCTCGATGTCCTGGCCAAGGGCGGCCAGCAGGAGCGCAAGTTCAGTGGTCGCGAATCTGGTCTGCACCACCGACTGCTCGTCGGCAAAGTCCAGCACGATGACGGCATCCGCGGCCACCGCGACCGGTGTCGAGCCATCGGCGGTGATGCCGACGGTCTTGACCGTGCCGGACAGTCCGGCGAGCAACTGCAAGATCTCGGTGGTGGTGCCCGACCTGGAGAGCGCGAGTACCCGGTCGTAACGGCGCCCGGCCGGCATCTCCGAAGCGGCGAAGGCATCGGTTTCGCCGAGCCCGGCCGCCTCGCGCGCTGCCGCGTAGGACTGCGCGATGAACCACGAGGTTCCGCAGCCGACGACCGCGACCCGCTCGCCCGGGGCCGGCAGCAGGTCCGCTCCGCCGTTCCCGCTCAGCCCTGGCGCCAGCTCCGCCGCACGCCGCCAGCAGGCCGGCTGCGACGCGATCTCTGCCTCGGTGCTGCCAGGGAACACATCAGCCCGCTCGGTCACGCTCACTCCTCCACCAGTTCATTCCTCGTGCTCTCCGGCGGCCGCCCGGCCGCCGTCTGCCCGGCCGCCACCCGGCGCCGGCTGATCGCGGTTCGCATCAGGTGCCCGCCAGGCCGGTGGCCGCTACTGACCTGATGAAGTACCGCTGAGCACCGAAGAAGATGATCAGCATAGGGATCATGCTCATCAAGTTGCCGGCCATCAGCAGCGTCCAGTTGATCGTGTGGGCGCTCTGGAAGGTGGCCAGGCCGAGCGGCAGCGTCATCTTGCTGGTCTGGCTGATCGCGATCAGCGGCCAGAGGAAGTTGTTCCACGAGTCAAGGAACGTCAGCGCGGTCAGCGTCGCCAGCGCCGGGACGGACAGCGGCAGCACGACCTTCCACAGTACGGCGAGTCGGCTGGCCCCATCGACCCTGGCGGCCTCCTCGTACTCGATCGGCAGCGTGCGGAAGAACTGCCGCAGGAAGAAGATGCCGAACGCGGTGGAGGCATTCGGCACGATCAGCGCGCCGAGGTGGTTGATGCCGGCGGACGCCAGCACGTGCACGCCGAGCCACTGGACGATGAGGTACTGCGGGATCATCGTCACCTGGAACGGCACCATCAGCGTGGTCATGATCAGGGCGAACATGGCAGTGTTGCCGAGGAACCGGTATCGCGCGAACGCGTAGCCGGCCGCCGAGCACAAGACCAGGTTGGACACCACCGTGAGGACCGCCACGACGGTGCTGTTGAGGAAGAACTGGCCGAACGGCGCGGCCTGCAGCGCTTGAGAGTAGTTGCCCAGATCGATCTGGTGCGGGATCAGGACGGGCGGGAAATGCAGCGCTTCTGACGGCGTCTCGATGGAGGTGAGCAGCATCCAGACGAACGGGAAGATCAAGATGATCGTCGCCGGGATCAGCACCAGGTGCCAGCCGCTGAACGGCAGTCGCAGCCGTCGGCGCGCCGGGGTAACGGCAAGAGCAACAGTCTGTGCGGCCATGGCTAGGACCTGTAGTGGACGAATCGGCGGCCCACCCGGAACTGGATGGCGGTAACCACGATGATGGCGACGAACAAGAAGTACGCGATCGCCGAGGCGTAGCCGAAGTTGAAGTTCGCGCCGCCGAACGCCTCCTGGTACAGGTAGTAGACGAGCACGGTGGTCGATTCCAGCGGACCGCCCTTAGTGCTGAGGTACACCTCGTCGAACAGTTGCAGCGCGTTGATCGTGAGATACACCATCAGGAACAGCGTCGCCGGGCTGAGCAGCGGCAGTGTGATCCGGCGGAAGGTCGACCACCGGCTCGCGCCGTCAATCTGGGCCGCCTCGATCAGCACCTGCGGGACGCCCTGCAGCGCGGCCAGGAAGATCACCACGGCGAATCCGGTCCAGCCCCAGATCGTCATGATCACGATGACAAAGAGCGCTTGCGAGGTGGAGTTGATGAACTGCTGCTGCGGGATGCCGACGAGGCTGAACGCGTAGTTCACGATCCCGTACGACGGATCGAACAGCCAGATGAAGACCAGTGCCTCGCTGATCGCGGAGATCGCCATCGTCGCGTACGCGGCGGTCCGGTAGACCGAGATGAACTTGATCTTGCGGTTCATCGCGACGGCCAGGAACAAGCCCACGATCATCGTGCCTGGCACGAATAGCGCGGTGTAGACGACTGTGTGCTCGATCGCCTGGCTGATGACCGGGTCGTGCAGCATCTGCCGGTAGTTGGCCAGGCCGACGAACGGGGTGCCCGGCGAGAACAGGTCGTTTCGCTGGAACGACAGGACCGCCGACCAGACGATCGGGGCCACCCCGAACAGCAGGATGACAGCCGCGGCCGGCGTGATGAAGGCCCAGGCCGCCGCCTGCTCGGCGGGCCGCATCCGGCCCGCGCGGCCTGCCCGCATCCGCGCCGGGCGCCGCCTCCGGAGCCGGTACGGGTCCGCTGGCGGCCCGGCCCCGGTGATGCGGCGCATCGCCCTCGGTAGAAGTGTCACGTCAGGACCCCGAGCCGGCCAGCACCGCGTTGACCTGCTGAGCCGCCGTGGCCAGGGCCGCGGCCGGCTGGCTCTTGTTCAGCAGCACCGACACGATCATGGTGCCGAGGATGGTGGAGATCTGGGGGTAACTGGCCAGCTGCGGCCTGGCCTGCTTGACGTTGGCCAGGTTGGTCACGAAGGTGTCCACGCCCGGCAGCGCGGTGTCCATCTTCTGCAGGAACCCTGGCGAGTTCTGCACCGAGGCCCGGATCGGCAGGTCCCCGGTGGCCAGGGAGAAGTAGGTGGACTGCGCCGTGTCCGTCATCCACAGCAGGAACTTCTCAGCCGCAGCGACCCTGGCCGAGCCGTTGTTGAAGACCACCCAGTTGTCGGGGCCGGAGATCGTCTGGTGGCCGCCGGAAGCGCCGGGGTAGGACGGCATGATCTGCACGCCGTACTTGGCGCTGGGGAAGCCGGACAGGTCCCACGGTCCGGTCACCAGCATGCCGATCCGGCCGGAGTTGAACAGGTTGGCGTACTCGGAGTCGCTCGGGTCAAGGTACATGGACTTGTCGGTGACGGCCATGGTGCGCAGGGTGTTCAGCGCCTGCAGCCCGGCCGCGGTGTCGAAGGCCGCCTTGGTGTTGGAGGAGTTCAGGATCGCCCCGCCCGCCTCCCACAGCAGCGCCTCCCAGTGCCAGACCGTGTCCTCGTTGCCGGGCGTCACGTACGCGGTGCCGAACTGCTTCTTCGCGGGGATCGTCAGCTTCTGCGCGTCGGACTCGAACTGGCTCCAGGTCCAGTCCGCGGTCGGCGGCTGCAGCCCAGCCTTCGCGAACAAGGTCTTGTTGTAGACCACCGCCAGGTTGTCCACCAGCGCCGGAATGCCGATGACCTTGCCCTTCACGGTCGCGACGTCCCGCTCGCCGACCCAGAAGTCGTTCCAGTTGACGCCGGGCTGCTGCACCACCTTGGTCAGGTTGACGACCTGCGGGATCTGCGCGATGTTCGGCGCCCAGGAGCCGTAGACATAGGCGATGTCCGGCTGGCTGTCGCCCTTGACCGCGGTCAGCAGCTTGGGCAGCGAGTCGTCGTTGTCCACGTACAGGTACTTGACCTGCTCGGTCGGATGGGCCTTGTTCCACACGCCGAGCAGGTGGGTGAACGCCTTCGCTTCCGCGCCGGTGTAGCCCTCCCAGATTTGCAGTCCGCTCGCAGTCGAGCCCGTGGTCGGGGTCCCCGTGCCGCAGGCGGCCAGCCCGAACGCGAGGAGTGCGGATGCCACTGTTGCACCAAGCCACTTAGACTTCATGACCGACCTCTTCGCGACGAGAAACGATTAATCTTGCGCGGATCGCGCATGTTTCCGACATGATTGCGCGTTAGTCCGTGGTGGTGTCAACCCCTTAGAGCAAACTGATCCGAATTGAGACCCCACGAACTACTGCAAACTACTCTGCGCACTCTTGCTCATTACTGAGCTGAATGCGACACTGTCGAGCTGTGACCAGGATTGCGTTCATCGGCGCCGGCAGCATCGAGTTCACCCGTAACGTCGTGACTGACTTGTGCAGTCACCCGGATCTCGGGCCTGACCTGCACTTCGCGCTGCACGACATCAGCCCCGACCGGCTTGCCTTCGCCGAGGCGCTGACCAGGAAGATCGTGGCCCAGACCGGCGCGAAGGCGACTGTCAGCGCATCGGCCGAGCGAGGTCCGGCGCTCGCGGGCGCGAGCTATGTGATCAACGAGGTCCAGGTCGGCGGGTACACCTCCACGCTGGCCGACTTCGAGATCCCGGCCCGCTACGGGGTACGGCAGACGATCGGCGACACCATCGGCATCGGCGGCATCTTCCGCGGCCTGCGCACGATCCCGGTCGTCACCGCGCTCGCCCGCGACATGCTGCAGTACTGCCCGGAGGCCTATCTGCTCAACTACTCCAATCCGATGGCGATGCTGCCGTGGGCGGTGTACGCCGGCACCGGGTTCACCAACGTGTGGGGGTTGTGCCACTCGGTCAGCGACACGCACGCCTTCCTGGCCGGGCTGGTCGGCGCGGACCGGGCGAGCGTGGACTTCGTCACCGCCGGCTTCAACCATCAGGCGTTCGTGCTGCGGTTCGAGCAGAACGGTGAGTCGCTCTACCCCCGGCTGAACAAGATCATCGAGGACTCGCCGGACCTGCAGCGCAGGGTCAGGGTGGAGTTGTACCGGCGGTTCGGCTACTTCCCGACCGAGTCCAGCGAGCACTCGGCCGAGTACCTGCCCTGGTTCATGCGTCACGACGACCAGGTCGAGCAGTACCGGATCTTCGTCGGTGACTACCTGGCGAGGTCCAGGGAGAACCTGGCGGAGCTGGCATCGCTGCAAGCGCAGCTGGAGGCCGGTACCGACCTGGAACTCGAGACCGCCGACGAGCTGGCCTCCCAGTTCATCCACTCGGTCGAGACAGGTGCCGAGCGGGAAATCTACGTCAACGTGCGCAACGGCGGCCTGATCTCCAGCCTGCCGGACGACTGCTGCGTCGAGGTGCCGTGCGACCTGCGTCTCGGCCGCGCCACACCGAAAGCAGTGGGCGCCCTGCCGCCGCAGCTGGCCGCGCTGAACCGCACGTTCCTCAATGTGGTCGAGCTGACCGTGGCCGCCGCGCTGACCGGCAACCGCGAGCACGTCTACCAGGCCGCGCTGCTCGACCCGAACACCTCAGCCACGCTCACCACCGGCCAGACGGTCGCCATGGTCGACGAACTGCTGGCCGCGCACGCACCGCTGATGCCGCCCGGCCTGGTCTAAGGAGCACAACTCATGCGCGCAACCCGACCAGTTGTCGTGATCGCGGCGGCAGCCGTCATGTTCGGCATCACCGGAACGTGGCCGACGAGCGCTCACCCGGCCAGCGCTGACGTAACCGCGCGGGCTGGCGCAGCCGCGCGAGCCGGCGGAGCCGCGGACACGAGCGCGGCCGTGGCAGCACTTCCGGCGCCAGTCGGGCGGGGACGGGTCCGCATCGCGGGCCCGCTCGGCGACGGGCGCACGGTGCGCGCCACCGGGCTGCGCTGGCGGGCCGGCCAGCTTCCTGCCAAGGACAAGCTGCTGAGCTTCGCGGTCAGCTACGCCTGGCAGTCGTGCGCGGCGACCTGCGCAGCGGCTGCCGACACCACCGCGACCCCGTTCGCTGCCCGCCGGTACATCGTCGGTCATGCCGACACCGGCAAGCAGCTCAGGGTCACCGAGACGGCGACCGAGGTGGTGGAGACCGACCCGGCCACCTTCGCGTTCAGCGTCGTGCACGCTTCGGCGAGCTACACCACGACGAGTGCGGTCGGCGCATACCCAGCCGGGCGCGCGCCAGTTACCGAGTTCGTCGACGGCACGCCAGAACGGCGGACCGCGTCCGCCGAGGAGTACTTCAGCGTCGACCCGCCGCACTACAACGCGGCTGACGGAACGGCGATGCTGCAGTATCGCGTCGACGCGGGCAGCTGGCAGCCGATGCCAGCCAGCCGGGTCTTCTACACCGGCAAGCTGAAGACCGGGTGGCACCGGGTGCAGGTGCGCACCTCGGACGGCGCCGGGGTATCGACCGCCGGCTTCGGCTGGCGGGTCGTGCCGATGCCGGCGCCGGTCGCCTGCAAGTCGCGGCCGGGGCACGCGTGCTGGTACCCGCCGCACCTGAACTCGGCAGGCAAGCCGATGCGGTGGGACTGGCAGATCGGCAGGGTCACGCCGCTGCAGCGGACCGGGGCCAGGGCCGTCGACATCTACGACATCGACGGCTTCCTCACCACCTCGGCCAAGGTGCACACGATCACCTCCAGCTGGCAGGCCGCGACGTTGCCGCATCCCAAGGCAATCTGCTACCTGGACTTGGCCTGGGAGGACTACCGTCCGGACGGCAGCCCGGGCGGCGTCTTCCCCGCTGACACGCTCGGTAACATCTACTTCGGCTTTTCCCAAGAGCGCTGGCTCGACTTCCGGCAGCTGGACGCGCTGAAGCCGATGCTGGACGAGCGGCTCGAGATGTGCGCGCGCAAGGGCTTCGATGCTGTCGAACTGGATGACATCGACAGTTTCGACCCGCCGTCAACGACCGGCTTTCACCTCACGCCAGGCGACGCGCAGAACTTCCTGGCCTACGCCTTCAATGAGATCCACCGGCTGGGCATGACCGGGCTGTGGAAGAACTCGCCGTACCTGAGCTGGTGGGGCCGCAAGTACGCGGACGGCGCGATCGTCGAGGAGTGCTACGTCTACCGGCAGTGCACGGCCGCGCAGTTGCGCGGCAGCGCACAGTACGGCATCACCTGCACGGCGCTGTCCGGCCGCACGCCGTGCGGCTGGGACGACTTCAGCACCGACAAGACCAGCCGGCAGCCGACGGGCAAATGGGTAGGCGAGGCGGAGTACGACGCCGATAAGTACGTGTGCAGTCCGGGCAAGAGCTGTCCGCGACCGCGCAGATTCGCCACGTTCTGCCGGTCCGTGTACGAGCCGTCGTGGGGATTTGCCGCGGTCAAGTTCGACGTGGATCTCAACGGCAAGATGTTCTACTCGTGCCCGGCCGGCACCTGAGCGGGACGACAGGTCCTCGGGCGCTCCTCTGCAGAGCGGCCGATGTTGACGGTAACGCGCGGGGCTAAACCTGCGCGAGTGCCAGGAAACACGCGTCGATCTGCCGCACGACGTCGGCAAAGCCGTCGTAGTCGGCTGGCTTGAGGATGTAGGCATTGGCGTGCAGGCCGTAGGCGCGGCGGATGTCGCTCGGGCGCTGTGAGGACGACAGCACCACGACCGGGATGACGCGGAGCTCGGGGTCGGCCTTGACCTGGGCAAGGAACTGCAGACCGTGCGCGTCTGGCAAGCCGAGGTCCAGCACGATGAGCGCTGGCACTGGCGCGTGCGCGTACTCTTCGGCCTGGCGCAGGAAGCGCAGCGCTCGCTGCCCGTCTGGTATGACGTGGAACCTGCTGAGGTGCCGCGCCTGCGCGAACGACTCGCGGATCATGAGGGCATCCGCCGGGTCATCTTCGATCAGCAAGATGTCGACGCCGGGATGCGTGTCGCCGGAAATGCCGGCACCTCCCTTCGAGCTGGCACGGTGCGATCGTGCGTTCCTGTCTGCGCTCAGTACCTGCCCACGCTAACTACCTCGCCGCGGCGACGGCCAGCCAGGGTCGCGCGCAGGCGCCGGGAGCAGCTGGCTGGCAGCGCCCGGCGCGGCACCCGGGCGCTCCGCGGGCCTCGTCAGGCAGGCAAGCAGATCTTCCTGCTGCCTGACTGGTAGATGTTCGAGCTGTTGTTGGCTACGTAGTTCTGCGAGCTGACATAGACGCCGTAGCAGGGCGGGGCGTCGGCGAAGTCGCCGTAACCTTCGAACTCGACCGGCGGCACGCCGTTGGTGTACTGCGTGTAGTGCGTATTGCGGCCGTAGGACGAGCTGTAGTGAACCTGGCCCTTTCTCCCGCAACTCGGCCAGAAGCTGACGCCTACGCCCCAGGGCACCGCGAAGCTGACCGACGGACTGAAGCCGCAGGAATAGCCGGACCAGTGCTGCGTCATCGAGATCTTGAACAGCACCGCGGGACCGATGCAACTGCCGCCGCCGTAGGCGTGGACGCTGGCACGGAAGGTAGGTTGCGGGCTGAGCTTCTGCTTCGTCCAGGACACGTCACCTGACGGTTCCTGTACCTGGGTATCCCAGGTGAACCCGCCTTTGACGGTGTAGGTCACGCACCTGCGCTGGGACTTGTCCTTGAAGGTGAAAGTCTCGGTGTAACTCTTCTTGTGGGACTTCACCTTCCCCGGCGGTGGCGGCGGTCCGCCCGGGTGCGGCTTGGCGGGGGCAGCCTGGGCGATGCTCGATGCGGCCAGTAGCGGCACTGCGCCGAGGACCAGCGCCGCGAGGCCGGTGAGTACGCGCCTGCTCAGCACGTCGCCTCCTGTTTCTCAATACAATTGCGCCGATATTAAGCCATTCGGGAGATTATCACCGTCATGACCTAGCGTCAATGACAAAGAATGGCTGGCTAGTTATTGCATTAGGTAATTGACTTCCCCCGAATGCCAGCGGGCCCGAGGCAGAGCGCCTCGGGCCCGTCGGTTCGGGTTACGTCGCTGGTCAGGCCGGGATGACGACCGTCGTGATGATCTTGTCGGCGAGAGTCTGCCGCTTGGCATCCCAGAGCGGGAACAGGAAACCGACGTAGCAGATGACGGCGTCGATGATGTGGCACAGGTCGCGGACGAAGGCCATCAGCATTCCGATGGGCTGGCCGGTGTCCTCGCTGACGAGCCTGAGGTTCAGCACCTTCTTGCCCAGGGACTGACCGGTCGTGCCGCCCATGTACCACCGGTTGTAGGCGGTCCAGCCGAGGGAAGCCATCAGCACGTGCGCCCGCCACTCGCGCTGCCAGCACCGGTGTGGTGCCGACGACGAGAGCCGCGACGAGGTACGCCGGGGGGCTGGTTCTGGCCGCGGCCGCCCACTGCCCGTGCGCGAGAGCGACTGTTGCCGTGGTCAGCCTCATTCCGGTTTGGCTGCACTGATTTGCCGTCGCGTTGACTTTGGCTGGCCCATACGTGGCCGTGGAACGCAGATCGGCCGTCACGCCCGCGATTCCGCAGATGTCCGGTACCGGGCGCATCTTGCTGCTCGGGAGGTTGGGCCAGGTAAATGTGACAATTTCAACATCGGGCAGTCCGAGCGTACATATCGGGATGAATCGCAGGGACGGGGGAGGCGCCGACCCAGGCCAGCCGCAGTCTGCACCGGGTGGGCGCCAGGGGAACAGGTTCAGGCAGCCGGATGGTCGCGGCGGACAGTTGCCGGCCTGAGGTTTGCCTCCCGATGACCGGTATGACATGGCGATCGGGTCCTTTCAGCGCCCGGCCGGAGCCGCTGCTCGGAACCAGGCAAGGCCAGCTAGAGGCCATGCCTGGCGCCCGCTCATGATCATCCTCGCGGCGAGATGACGTTTGCCGCGCCTTTCCGGCGGGGATCATCGCTTTCGGTTATCGGTGCGATACGCAAGGTAATGGCATCTCGTTCATTGCTCTGGCACTTCCCCGCGGGTGCGCAGAGGTACGGGAGCCGGATCTGGCCGGTACGGCCAGGTTTGTACCGGAGCTGTCCCCGTGCGGCCGTACTCGTGCCGTCCAGGCGAGAACCTCGCCAGGCCGGCGTCGAGTTGGCCGACAGCGCACCCATCGCCAGGGCCTGGCGCCGTTTGCCGGCACTGGCGGAGCGTGATGGTCACGCGGCTCGACACGAGGAGGCAGTGCAGATGCGGATCGGCCTGATTGCCCCGCCATGGGTTCCAGTACCACCACCAGCCTACGGCGGGACCGAGGTCGTCATCGACAACCTGTCCAGGGGTCTGAAAGCCCTCGGCCACGACGTCCGGCTGTTCACAGTGGGTGAGTCGCAGTGCTCTGTTCCGACCGACTTCCTGTACCCGAAGGCCATCGCGCCGATCGGCGGTACGGTGCCAGAGACGGCACACGTACTGGCCGCTTACGAATCGCTCGCGGACATGGACATCATCCATGACCACACCTTCCTCGGGCCGCTGATTGCCGGACTGCGCGGCATGCGGCGGCCGCCTGTGGTGCATACCAACCACGGGCCGTTCAACGGCGAGACGCAGCCGGTCCTGGCCAGGATCGCCGAGCATGCCTCGATCATCGCCATCTCGCACTCCCAGGCGCGTCAGGCGCAGGAGTACGGCGGGGTGCCGATCGCCGGCGTCATTCATCACGGCATCGACCTTGACCTGTACACCCCTGGCGAGGGCGGCGGCGGCTATCTCATGTTCGTCGGCCGGATGTCCCCGGACAAGGGCGTGCACCTCGCCGTCCGGATCGCCAAGAAGGCGGGCCGCAAGCTGATCTTGTCCACCAAGATGCGCGAGGACCTCGAGGTCGCCTACTTCGAACAGGAGGTCAGGCCGCTGCTCGACCCGGACGACGAGGTGCCGTCGGAGATTCCGCTCGGCCGCCGGATCGAGTTGCTGCAGCACGCAGACGCCATGCTCAACCCGATCACCTGGCGGGAACCGTTCGGCCTGGTCATGGCCGAGGCACTGGCCTGCGCCACGCCGGTACTTGCCTTCCCAAAGGGGGCCGCACCGGAGATCATTGATCCAGGCAGGACGGGGTACCTCTGCCGCGATGAGGGGGAGATGATCAGCGCAATTGACCGGGTGGGCGAGCTTCGGCGCAGCCACTGCCGAGATGCCGCAGCAGAGCGATTCTCGCTGCAGCGGATGGCGCGCGAGCACGACAGGGTCTACCGCCGGGTCCTGGACCGGGAATCCCGGTTCATCCGCCGTATCCCGGCAGCTGGCCGCCGGCTCATCAGCGCCTAGTACCGACGACATCGCTGCGCGCGGCCTGCGGGCCGCGCGCAGCGCCGTGCGGAGGCCACTAACGGTCCTCCGCGGGCGAGTGACAATCCGCCGCAGGCACGAGACAGTCCTTCGCCTGCCAGTGTTCCAGCATGGAGCCGTCATATGACCGAGCCCTGGTCGTCGGGCGAACTGCCGCTAGGCATGGACGCGGCCTGCAGCCCGGTTACGCTGATCGAGGGATCGACCTTTTGCATCAGCGAGCCGAGTGGCGACATTGTGCCCGATCGCTCGCACGGCCTGTTCGTCCGTGATACCCGGATGCTGTCGCGCTGGGAGCTGCGGGTCGACGGGATCGAGCCGCAGCCGCTGTCGGTGCAGCATGCCGAGCCGTATGCCGCGACGTTTCTCGGCCGGATGCCGCCGCGGGCCGGCAAGGCCGACAGCACGATGCTGGTGGTGCGGCGCCGGTATGTCGGCGACGGCATGCGCGAGGACATCACCTTGCGCAACACCTCGGCCAAGTCGAAGCGGTTCATGGTGACGCTGATTGCCGAGGCTGACTTCGCGGATCTGTTCGAGGTCAAGGGCCGGTCGAAGCCGCGCGCCGCTTCCAGCGCGGCCATCGCCAACGCCGGCCTGGTGATCACCAGCGGCCGCCGTGAGCGGCGACAGGAGCTGCAGATCACCGGCGATCAGAACCCGTCGGTGAGCGACGATGGCGAGCTGGCCTGGCGGATCACGGTGCCGGGTCACGCCGAGCGGATGGTCACCGTCGAGGCGGTCCCGGTCGACGATGGCGTCGCGATGCAACTGCGGCACCCGCGCGGGCAGGCTCTCGAACGGACGCTGCCCGCCAAGCGACTGCGCAAGTGGCGGCAGCGCGGCCCGCAGGTGCGCACCCCGGACCGCAACCTGGCCCAGGTGCTCAGCCGCAGCGTGGAAGATCTCGGCGCGCTGCGCATCTTCGACCCTGAGCATCCGCGCTGGCCGGTCGTCGCGGCGGGCGCGCCCTGGTTCATGGCGTTGTTCGGCCGCGACTCGCTGCTGACGGCCTGGATGCTGCTGCCGTGGGACCCGGGGCTCGCCCTCGGCACACTGCGGACGCTGGCTGCCTGGCAGGGCAGCAACCTTGACGCCGGATCTGAGGAGGAGCCAGGCAAGATCTTGCATGAGGTCAGATTCGGCCCCGCGGCCTCGTTCGCGCTCGGCGGGCACAGCGCTTATTTTGGCAGCGCCGACGCCACGCCGCTGTTCGTCATGCTGCTCGGCGAACTGCAGCGCTGGTCCGGCAAGGACAGCGCGGTCGCGGCGCTGCTGCCGCATGCCGACCGTGCGCTCGAGTGGATCGAAACCTACGGTGACGCCGACGGCGACGGGTTCGTGGAGTACTGCAGGAAGACCAGTCACGGGCTGGCCAACCAGGGCTGGAAAGACTCCTTCGACGGGATCAACTTCGCCGACGGCACGATCGCCGAGCCGCCGATCGCGCTGGCCGAGGTGCAGGCCTACGTCTATGCCGCTTACCGCGCCAGGGCGCAACTGGCCAGGCAGTTCGGCGATCAGCCCACGGCGGCACACTGGCGCAAGCGAGCCAAGCAGCTCAAGCGGGATTTCAACGAGCGGTTCTGGCTGCCGGAACGAGGCTGGTATGCGGTCGGCCTGGATGCCGAGAAGCGGCCTATCGATTCGCTGACCAGCAACATCGGGCACTGCCTGTGGACCGGGATCGCCGACAAGGACAAGGCGGGCGCGCTCGCGAGGCACCTGATGTCGCCGGAGATGTTCAGCGGGTGGGGGATCAGGACGCTGGCCAGCTCGATGTCGGCCTACAACCCGATGAGTTACCACAACGGCTCAGTCTGGCCGCATGACAACGCCATCTGCGCGGCGGGGCTGATGCGCTACGGCTTCGTCGAGCAGGCACAGCGGGTCACCAACGCCGTCATCGACGCGGCGGCTGCGTTCGGTTACCGGCTGCCTGAGCTCTTCTGCGGCTTCGCCCGCGACGAGTTCGCCGCGCCGGTCCCGTACCCGACGTCCTGCTCGCCGCAGGCCTGGGCGGCGGGCGCTCCGCTGCTGCTGCTGCACAGCCTGCTCAGGTTCGCGCCCGAGGTCGCCAGCGGCCAGCTCTGGTGCGCGCCCGAAGTACCCGACCGGTACCTGCCGCTTCGGGTCAGCGGCTTGCGGGTGGGCAAGTCCCGGCTCGCCGTCGAGATTGGCGAAGGCCAGTGGGACATCACCGGACTCGAACCGGTCTCGATCGAGGTCATCAGGACGCCCAGGCCAGCCAGATCGGGCTGAGACCGGCAGGCGGTCTCAGCCGACTCGACGGTGGCGGAGATGGGCCAGGGACAGCCGGCGCGTCTGGCCGCGTTCCGTTAATGGGGTGTATAGGCCTTTCCGTCGAACTTGTTGCGGTAGACATCGGGACGCACGGGCGGGGCGAAGGAGAACAGGTCGATGGGGCGGACCCAGGCGGGCGCCGCCGGGTTCGGTAGCGTACGCGTCCTGTCTCGCTGGGCGTAGCCCGCGCCGCTGATCCAGTTGTGGCAGATCACGTCGCGGTCGCCAGAGTCGCTGATGCCCGCCTGGTCGCCGATCGCCCGGTGCCTGGCGGTGACGTAGCCACTGACGTTGGCGTCCGCCGACGCCACGCCGCCGCGGTAGCCGTGGGTGTTCCTGATCGAGTTGCGGCAGGCCACGATCCGCGTGGGCGTTCGCACCGACTTGTTGCAGCCGCTGTTGACGTTGAACAACGCGATGCCGACGTCGTTGTTGATCAGCGTGTCGCCGGTGAAGCTCGCCCTGCGCACCAGCGGTGAGTTCGAGCCGATTCCGCAGACCTTGCCGCCGCCGCCGAACACCAGGATGCCCGCGGCGGAGGCCTCGCCGCTGCCGGTGTAGTTGTTGGCGGTGATCTTGCTCCTGGTCACCGAACCCGTGGCACCGAGCGAGATCTGGATGCCGTTCTGCGCGATGGCTCTGGTCGGTCCTCCGCCGGTGACGGTGACCCCGGAGATTTTGCCGGTCGAGCCAGGGCCATCGACAACGATCCCGTTCTTCTGGTAGCTCTCGATCGTGTCGCCGGTCAGAGTCAGGTGGCCGATCTGGTGAGTTACTGAACTGCCGCCCTCGATGTCCACGCCGGACTGGCAGCCTTGCAGCGGGAAGTCGCCGATCTGCGCCACGATCGAGTCGGCGAGTGACAGGCTGGCGCCGCCCTCGACCAAGATGCCGTACATATTGACCGCGCAGCTGGTGAACAGCCAGTTGCCCTGCACGGTCAGGTGGCTGACCGACACCGCGACGCCGGTGGTGTTGGCGCCGCCCGGGCGCGCTGCGCAGATCTGGATGACCGACTGCGGCATCAGCGTGCCGGTCGCTGCGTCGTCGTCCTGGCAGTACGTGGCCGCCACACCAGGGTTCTGGCCGTTGCCCACTGCGGCGGGCAGCTGGATCACCGCAGGTCCCTGGCTGGCGGGTACGTTCGCTCGGCTGAGCACCAGGCTGGCATTGATGGTCAGTTGCTCGGAGTAAGTACCAGGACAGATCTCGATCGCGGGCACGACCTTGTGGTGCGCGCTTTCGTAGGCCTCCGCCGCAGTGACCGCCGACTGGACTGTGGCGTACGCCGCAGTCGCGCAGCTGGTGTTCGAGGTCGAGGTCGCGGTGGCCGAGACCCAGTACTTCGGGGTGGCGGCAGTGTTCGCGCTTGCGGCCGCGGCGGTGGTGCTCGCGCTCGCTGCCGCCGCGGCGCTCGCTGTCGCCGTGCTGGCGGCAGCCGCCGTGGCCGCGAAGGTGAGCAGGCCGACTACGGCCGCTATGGCAGGCCGGCCGTGAACCCGATGTGGCATGAGGCTTAGTCCTCGATCGGCTGGATGTACATCCGCGAGCCTGGCGGGGCGATCTGGCCGTAGTCAGCGGCGGTGGCTGCGCCCTCGGCCGAACCGAACGCCGCGTCCATGCCGGCCTGATCGGCGAAGTACAGCTCCGTCATCCGGTAGTAGACGTGCTCGCCGCCATCCAGGGCGACCGTGAACTTGCCGGTCTCGGTTCGCTGCAAGCCGGGCATTGTGGCGACTAGCGGCATATGTACGCCGAAGTAATGCTGGTCGAAGGCCGCAGCATCATCAGGCTGCGAGTACAGAACTACCAGTTTGACGGTCATGCATCGGGACATTACCGGTCATCGGCGGCCACTGTCACGAGGTCTTGTGCAGCCGCTGGCTACAGGTTGCCGCCGAGCTCGGAGGTCCACACCACGACTTTGGTCCGGTCGCCGCGGAACAGGTCCCTCGCAAATTCCAGCGGCTGGCCGGCCAGCGAATACGCGGTCCGTTCCACGAGCATGAGCGGCGTGCCCTCGTCGACCTCGAGTGCCTCGGCCTCGCGCACGCCCGCCACGACCGGCTCGAGGGATTCCTTGGCACGGTGCGGCCGCTGCCCGTAGTTCTCCGCGAGCAGCTCATACAGCGAGCCGTCGAGCCTGCAGTCCAGCAGATCGGGGAAGAGCGCCGCGGGGAATTGCGAGTGCTCGATGACGATAGGCCGGCCGTCGGCCAGCCTGATCCGCCGCACGTCGTGGACCGGATCACCCTCGGCTAGCTCCAGGGCGGCGGCGGCGGCCGCGGATGCCGGAATCTGCGTGGCGGCCAGCACCCTCGCTCCTGCCGCCTTGCCGTACCGGCGCAGTTGCTCGGAGAACCCGGCCAGCGTGGTCAGATCCTGCTCTAGCTTGGGCTCTGCCACGAAAGTGCCGCCGCCCCGGCCGACGGTCCTCGTGACCAGGCCGCGCTGCGCCAGTTCGCTGAGCGCGTGCCGCAGCGTCATCCGGCTGACGCCCAGCCAGGCCGCCAGGTGATGCTCGGTGGGCAACCGGTCGCCTGGCACTAGCTGGCCGGCCGCGATGGCGTCGGCGAGCCAGTCCTCGATCTGCGCGTGCGCGGTACTGCCCGGCTGCCGGATGATCCGCGGCGGCTGCCTCGGCAGCGTGGCCGGCTGCGACCCCGGCTCTGTGACCGTGGCGCCGCGCCAGGAGTGCTGCCTTCGTTGCATGTGTTCTATTTTCCCTCCCCCGAGGAGCGTTCTGCGCCAGGTGCGCCGGGTGCGCGCCGACGGTGCAGGCCGCCCGCCCGGCCGTTCCTTCCGGCCGGTGCTGTCCGCCAGGTGCTGCCCGCCCGGATCCTGCTGAGGTCCGGGCGGCGGACGCCGCGTGCCGTGCGGCCCGCAGCAGTCCGCCGCCCGGGGGATGGCGCGCCGTCCTCCCCGCCGTCGCCGGGTCAGACCCGGCCTGGCTCTACGGCGCGCCATCCGGCTTAACGCGGGGCGCTAGGCGGCCCCGCCCGCCGGCACCGGCTCGTCGGCGGGCACCGTGACCGCCGCGAATTCCTTCCGACGGCCCGTGACTCCGTAGTAGATCCCGCCGATCAGCAGGACGAAGATGAACACCGACCACAGGATCGGTACGCCGTTCAGGAAGCCGACGTGCAGATTGAGCAGCAGGTCCTCCTGCTTCGGCGTCGGATTGCTCTGCGGCCGCGGCCAGGCGAAGTTGACCAGCATCGCGCCGCCGTACGCCAGTCCGATGATGTTCACGACCAGGCCCCAGCGGTGCAGCTTGAACGGCGCGTCGGTCTTCGGCCAGCCGGCCAGCCTGGCCCGCAGGATGGCGAGGTTGCCAAGGAAGTAGCTGAGGTAGATCATCGCCGTCGCCGCGATCGCGATGATGCCGGCGCCTGAGTACTGCAGGAACGGGATGGCCGCGACCACCGCGACTGCGACGCAGGTCCAGACCGGAGTATGCAGGCTCGGCGAGACCCTGGACAGTTGCTTGGAGAACGGCAGTTGGTTGTCCCTGGCCATGCCGAAGGACAGCCGGATGGTGGCCGCCATGATGGACAGGCAGCAGACGAAGATCGCCGCGGACACCACGAAGAGGTAGAGCGTGGCCACCGGGTGGGAGAAGTTCGCCTCGATGATGTTCTGCGGCCCGAAGCCGAGACCGCCGTTGCCGGTGATGGCCGCGTGCAGGTTCGGGATCGACATCAGCATGGCGAGCAGGAACACGCCGCCGATGACGAAGGCACCGATGATCGAGAACAGCACTGCCTTAGGCGCAGCGCGGCGCGGGTCGCGGGTCTCTTCGGCCAGGGTCGAGGCGGTGTCGAAGCCGTAGATCACGAACAGCGACATGAACATGGCTACCAGGAACGTGTTCGCGCCGACGTGCAGGCCGCCGCTGTTCTTGATCACGTGGAAGCCCTGGTGGTTGTGGAAGGCGATCAGCACGATGGCGAAGACGAACATGCCGAGGATCTCGAACAGCACGCCGGTGTTGTTGATGATGGAGACCAGCCGCACGCCGTAGATGTTCAGCACTGTGATCACGATCAGCGTGATCAGCGCGATGACCAGCGAGGTGTGCAGGTAGGTGGCCGAGTCACCCTTGCCGAGGCCGTCCCAGCCGAGCCCGTTCAGAGCCGGGATCAGCGCGATCGGCAAGGTGGCGACCACGGCCGTCACGGTCAGAATCCCGGCGAACAGGTAGATCCACCCGGTGAACCATGAGTACGCCCGGTTCGCCATGTACTTCGACCACTGGAACACCGAGCCTGCCAGCGGGAAGTGACTCGACACCTCGGCGAAGTTCAGCGCGATGATGAACTGGCCGAGCGCCACGACCGGCCAGGTCCAGATGAAGACGCCGCCGAGCGTGGTCAGGCCGAGAGCGAACAGGGTGAAGATGCCCGTCGACGGCGAGATGTAGCTGAAGGCCACGGCGAAGGAGCTGAAGGTGCCAAGGGATCGCTTCAGCTCCTGCTGGTAGCCAAACTTGGCGAGGTCAGCGGCGTCGCGGTCATGACCGCTGCTGACTTCCTGAGGTGCGCTCACGACGGCTCCTCTTGCCTGCGGGCCGGCTGACTTCTCGCCGGACTGGACGTGATCACTGTGCTCGTCCACTGCGCTCGTCGTTGAACTCAGTGGCAGGATCGTAGGGCGTTGCCCGTTAACTGTCCAGACCCTAAGACGACGAATTCGCGGCCGGGAAACCCGGATAACGGACCCGCGAGCGTATTTCGGCGGGAATTGTGTCTAGACCTTTACAGTGGATCACTCGTAGCCTGCGAGATGACGGTGCTAGCCACGACCGTGCCAGCAGGGACCGTGCCAGCAGGGACCGTGCCAGCAGGGACCGTGCCAGCAGGGACCGTGCCAGCAGGAAGGCGAGAGGCGAGGGGGGACGCGGCCAACGTGGCGAGTGAGCTCAGGCAGAGCGCCCGGCTGGCCGGGCGGGCCGAGGATCGGCTGGCGGCGCTGCTGGCCAGCGTGCCGAGCCTGGCCGGGACGCCACGCCAGGTCACCCCGCTGCCCGGTGGCCTGACCAACCAGAACTACAAGGTGACCACGCCCGACGGGGCCTTCGTGGCCAGGGTCTTCTCCGGCGGCGGCGAGTTGCTGGCGATCGACCGAGAGAACGAGTACCGCAACTCAGTGCTGGCCGCCGAAGCCGGAGTCGGGGCGCCGGTCATCGAATACCGGCCGCAGGACCGGCTGCTGGTGCTCGGCTTTGTCGACGGCAAAACACTGGCCAACGCCGATGTGGCCGAGCCGAGCATGCTCGTGCGGATCGCTGCCGCCTGCCGCACTCTGCACGGGGCCGGCCGGTTCGCCAGGGACTTCGACATGTTCGCCGTGCAGGCGGGCTACTACCGCACGGCGACGGGCGCGGGCATGCGGATTCCGGCCGGCTATGACCGGCTGCTCGCCCCGTTCACCGCCGCCGGACAGGTGCTCGCGGCCAGCGCCGAGGGCACGGTGCCGTGCAACAACGACCTGCTGGCAGCGAACTTCATCGACGACGGCGAGTGGCTCTGGCTGATCGACTACGAGTACTCGGGCAACAACGATCCGTGCTTCGAACTCGGCAACATCGCCGGCGAGTGCGGACTGGACGATGACGCGCTGGCCGCGCTGGTGACCGCCTACTACGGCGCGGCCCGGCGCAGCCGGATCGCCAGGGCGCAACTGTTCGGCCTGGTCGCCAGGTACGGCTGGACGCTGTGGGGCGCGATCCAGCATGCCACGAGCCCGCTCGACTTTGATTTCTGGTCGTGGGCGATGGAACGCTTCGAGGCTGCGGCCGCAGGTTTCGCCAGCCCCGAGTTCGGACGGCTGCTCGGCGTCGCGCAGGACGGGGACTAATGGCATGACCAAGGCACCTCGCTCAGCGACCGCCGGCGCGCCCGCCCCCGCCCCGGCGTCAGGGCCGCTGCCGGCCAGGGCCAGGGTGGTCATCATCGGCGGCGGCGTCATCGGTGCGAGCGTGGCCTACCACCTGGCCGTACTCGGCTGGACCGATGTCTTGCTGCTGGAACAGGGCCAGCTGTCGTGCGGCACGACCTGGCATGCGGCCGGGCTTGTCGGTCAGCTACGTGCTTCGGAGGCTGGAACGCGGCTCGTGCAGTACTCCACCCGGCTGTATGAGCGGCTCGAGGCCGAGACCGGCCAGGCCACGGGATTTCGCCGCTGCGGCGGCGTGACTGTCGCGCGCACCAGTGACCGGATGACGACGCTGCGCCGGACGGCAGCAACGGCGCAGGCCTATGACATCGACTGCGAGCTGATCAGCGCGGCGGAGGCAGCGCGGCGGTACCCGCTGCTGAATACCGACGATCTGCTGGGCGCGATCTGGCTGCCCGGCGACGGCCGGGCTGACCCAGTCGACCTGACCATGGCACTGGCCCGCGGCGCCAGGCAGCGCGGCGTTTCCATCCGCGAGCGGGTCAGGGTGACCGGGATCAGTACCAGGTGCGGCCGGGTAACCGGCGTGCAGACCGAGCTCGGTGACGTCGAGGCCGAGGTCGTGGTCAACTGCGGCGGGCAGTGGGCCAAGCAGCTGGGCGCGCTGGCCGGGGTCACCGTGCCGCTGCACTCGGCCGAGCATTTCTACGTCGTTACCGAGCAGATCGACGGCGTGCACCAGGACCTGCCTGTGCTCCGCGATCCGGACGGCTACACCTACTTCAAGGAGGAGACTGGCGGGCTGGTGGTCGGCGGTTTCGAGCCGAAGGCCAAGCCGTGGGTATCGCCCGACGAGCTGCCCTACCCGTTCGAGTTCCAGCTGCTCGACGAGGACTGGGACCACTTCGCGATCTTGATGGACAGCGCGCTGCACCGGCTGCCGGTACTGGCGCAGACGGGGATCCGCAAGTTCTACAACGGCCCGGAGAGCTTCACCCCCGACAACCAGTTCATCCTCGGCGAGGCGCCCGAACTCGGCGGCTTCTTCGTCGCTGCCGGGCTGAATTCGGTCGGCATCGCCTCGGCCGGCGGCGCCGGGCTGGCACTGGCGCAATGGATCGTCGACGGGCAGCCTGATGGCGACCTCACCGCGGTCGACATCCGCAGGTTCGCGGCCTTCAACGGCAACTCCCGCTGGCTGCGCGACCGGGTCGGTGAAGTGCTCGGCCTGCACTACGCGATCGCCTGGCCGAACAGGGAACTGGAGACCGCGAGGCCGTTCCGCCGCTCACCTGCTCACCAGTTGCTGGCCGGCGCGAACGCGTGTTTCGGCTCGAAGATGGGCTGGGAGCGGGCGAATTTCTTCGCCCCGGCGGGGGAACAGCCGGTCATCGACTACTCCTGGAGCAAGCAGAACTGGCAGCCGTGGTCGTCGGCCGAGCAGCTCGCGACGCGGCAGCGGGTCGCCGTCTACGACCAGACCTCGTTTTCCAAGTACCTGGTGACCGGCCAGAACGCGGAGACAGCGCTGCAGTGGCTGTGCACTAACGACGTCGCGGTGCCGCCCGGCCGTACCGTCTACACGGGGCTGCTGAACGACCGCGGTACCTACGAGTCTGACCTCACCGTGACCAGGCTGTCGGCGACCGAGTTCCTCCTGGTCGCCAGCGCCGCGACGACCGAGCGGGATGCCGATCACATCCGTCGCCAGATGCCGGCCGGCGCGCAGGCGACGCTGACGGACGTGACCTCGGCATACGCCGTCTACGGCGTGATGGGCCCGGCGTCGCGCGCGCTGCTGTCCCGGCTCAGCCGGGCCGATCTGAGCGAGGCCGGGTTTCCGTTCGGCTCCAGCCGCCTGATCGACCTTGGCTACTCCACGGTCCGGGCGACCCGGCTCACGTACGTCGGTGAGCTCGGCTGGGAGCTGTACGTCCCGGCCGAATTCGCGGTCGGGGTTTACCAGGACCTGATGGCCGCCGGCGCCGAGTTCGGGGTGGCCAACGCCGGCTATTACGCCATCGAGTCGCTCCGCCTGGAGAAGGCGTACCGCGCGTTCGGCCGCGAGCTCACCCCTGACTACAACCCGGTCGAGGCCGGCCTGACCTTCGCCTGCAAGCTGGCAGGCCGCACCGGGTTCCTCGGCCGCGAGGCCGTGGAGAAAGCCAGGGCGGACGGGCCGCGGCGGCGCCTGGTCAGCGTGGCGCTGGCCGACCCTGACGTGATGATGTGGGGCGGCGAACTGCTGTTGCGCGACGGCGCGCCGGCCGGCCAGCTCACCTCGGGGGCGTTCGGCGAGACGCTCGGCGCAGCCGTCGGGCTTGGCTACCTGCGCAATCCGGCAGGCGACCAGGTGACCGCGGACTTTGCCAGGTCCGGGCGGTATGAGGTCAACGTCGGCGGGCAACTCGTGAGCGCGGTAGTCGGACTCAGGGCGCCCTATGATCCGGCGGGCACCAAGATTAAGGCCGGGAACGTGGACCCGCGGGGTGAGTCCCGCCCTGCGCTTCCCGGCAGACCACGAGCCGGTCGCGGTGGCAAGCACGAGCCAGGGCCTGCCGGGTAACCGGTCAGCCGCAGCCAGCCGAACAATGTCGTCCGGTGAGGAGAACCCGATGACCGTCAGCGTTTTCGACCTCTTCAAAATCGGCATCGGCCCGTCCAGCTCGCACACGGTCGGCCCGATGCGCGCGGCGTTTCAGTTCGCCAGCTCGCTGGCGGCCGACGGCTTGCTCGACCAGGTCGGCGGGATCAGGGCCGAGCTGTTCGGCTCGCTCGGCGCGACCGGGCACGGGCACGGCAGCGTGCCGGCCGTTGTGCTCGGCCTGTCCGGCGAGCAGCCAGAGACCGTGGACCCGGCGGCCGCCGGGCCGGCCGTCGCGGCCGTCAGGGACTCCGGCATGCTGCGACTGCTCGGCCGGCAGCCGATCAGGTTCAGCGTGGACGATGACGTGATCCTGCACCGGCGCAAGCGGCTGGAGTTCCATTCCAACGCGATGCGGTTCGCGGCGCTTGACCAGGCCGGCGCCGAACTGTCGGCGCGGACCTACTACTCGGTCGGCGGCGGATTCGTGCTCGGCGAGGACGAGGTCGAGGCTGGCCTGCTGCGGATCTGGGCAGTGATGCAGGAGTGCGTCGCGAACGGCTGCGCGGCCGGCGGGGTCTTGCCCGGCGGCCTGAAGGTCAGGCGCCGGGCCCGGGCGCTGCAGCAAATTCTCGAGCAGACCGGGGACACCGCAGACCCGCTGTACGCGATGGAATGGGTCACCTTGTACGCGCTGGCAGTGAACGAGGAGAACGCGGCCGGCGGCCGGGTGGTGACCGCGCCGACCAACGGAAAACGCCTCGATCTCCGGCGCCGAGGTGGGCTGCCAGGGCGAGGTCGGGTCCGCCTGCTCGATGGCCGCGGCTGGCCTGGCCGAGGTGATGGGCGGGACGCCTGAGCAAGTGGAGAACGCGGCCGAGATCGGCGTCGAGCACAACCTCGGGCTCACCTGCGATCCCGTCGGCGGCCTGGTGCAGATCCCGTGCATCGAGCGCAACGCGATCGGCGCGGTGAAGGCGATCACCGCGGCCAGGATGGCAGTGCGCGGCGACGGAGAGCACAAGGTATCGCTGGATAAGGCCATCAAGACGATGCGCGAGACCGGCGCCGACATGAAGGTCAAATACAAGGAAACCGCGCGTGGGGGACTGGCGGTTAATGTCATCGAGTGCTGAGCCCGACAAATCGCTCGGCGGGCTGGCTCAGGTTCGCGATCCTGGCGGCGCCGTCGGCCAGGTCCGGGTGGTCCTCAGCAGGTGTCGGCCACGGTTAGGCCCGCTGCCGCGCCTCGTCGGACTCAGGCGTTTTGGTGCTGACCGGCTGCTGCGGCTGCGCGGGGCTGGTCTTCAGCTGGCTGGCGGCGCGGCGTTCGCGCAGGTAGGTGCCGGTGATCACGCGGGCGTAGCGCAGGCCGTAGGCGAGATTGCGGCCCTTCCTGCTCTCCCCTGACAGCCGCTGCCGCATCACCGTCGGCACCTCGGCGACCCGGTAGCCCTGCAGCAGCGCCCCGATCAGCAGCTCGGAGGTCTGGTACTGCGGCTGGGTCTGGGTGACGGTGCCGGTCAGGCCCGCCCGCATCAGCCGCAGGCCGGATGAGGTGTCGGTCAGGTGGGTCCTGGTGAGGGTGCTGATCACTCTGGCGAAGAACTTGACGCCCACGTTTCGGAAGGTGTCGGTGTTCTCGGTCTGGCCGAGCTGGCGGGAGCCAATCACGAAGTCCGCGTCGCCGGCCTCCATCAGCGTCACCATCGCCGGCAGGTCTGCCGGGTCCCACTGGCCGTCGCCGTCCAGCGTCGCGATGTACTGGGCGCCGCCATCCCTGGCGATCTTGTAGCCGAGCCGGAGCGCGACTCCGTGGCCGCGGTTGGCGGCGAGCGTGCAGACGAGGGCGCCATGCAGTTCGGCTACCTTGCTCGTCTCATCCGTGCTGCCGTCGTCGACTACCAGCAGCGACACCGGCACGTCGGCGATCTGGGCAGGCACCTCGTCGAGCACGGCGGCAATGTTGTCTGCCTCGTTGTACGCGGCGATGACGACGACCAGCGGCTGCAGTTTCAGGTCGGGGTAAGCACTCGCGAACGCCCGCCCAGCAGCGCTGGTGACAGTTGAGGTATCCGGTGCCTCTCGCAAACCGTGATACGCCACATCGGCTGCCTGCTCTCGCCTCGGCATCTGCGTCGTCTCTCCCAGTCCGGCCGAACGGTTATGACGGTCCACAATAGCCGCAAACTTGGACTCGCCGACATCATTCGCGTGCATCACTTACTACAACGTTGCTACTACCGCCGGCAGGCCAAACTCGTTATTTGACCGTACAACCCGCAGCCTGCGGATGTGCGTCAACCTGGGGCAGAACCGCAGACCGGCGCAGGCCGGGGTTCTCTGCCGGACACCCGCCGGTGCATGACCGGCCTGGATGGCCGATTGGCTAGGCGTTCGCGGCCCGCGCACCATAGGGGAATCTACCCGGTTCTGATCACTGAAACGGCAGACTCACGGGTTTAATGACAGATAGGTAACGTCCTGAAACCGGCCTCTTCTGCGCGCCTGAGCCGGGCCAGGGCACGGCCGGTCAGCTCGACTGCCCGGCCAGCGAGACGGCCGGGAATGAAGGCGGGCCCCCGAGCGTTGGCGTGACCGCTAGAATCGGGGATTGATCCGCAGCTAGAAGCCCGGCCGGGGCGGCTAGCGGCGGGCAGCGGGTGCCCAAATCCCAGTCTCGGCCTTTTCCCGGTAAGCTAGGTCAGCCCCAGGGCTATGGCGGGTGTCTGACCGGTGCTTTCCTGGTCTGGTCTGAGCCTGGCGGGCAGGGCGGCGGAGTAGCTCAGTCAGGCAGAGCAAGCGGCTCATAATCGCTGTGTCGCCGGTTCAAGTCCGGCCTCCGCTACGGAATCACGCCGGCATCGCGGGCAAAGACAGGTCCGCTGGCCGGCCGGCTGGCTTCCGATCACAGAACGAGAGAAAGGCGCGCCACGTGGCTGCGACTGACGTCAGGCCGAAGATCACCCTGGCCTGCCAGGAGTGCAAGCACCGCAACTACATCACGCGCAAGAACCGGCGGAACGACCCCGACCGGCTTGAGCTGAGTAAGTACTGCCCGAACTGCCGCAAGCACCAGCCGCACCGCGAGACGCGCTAGCGGCGGTCCGTGGCCGGGCCAGGCTCCCGCAGGCTGTTGACCTGCTGGCGGGCTAGGCCCGGCGACGGATTCCTCGGGATCCGGCCGGTCCGGACGTCCTGCCTGCCCGTCCCGTGAGGCTGGAGAAGCATGGCCATCAACCGCGAGTTTGCCGGGCGCACGTTCCCGGCGTCGGAACCTTACGAGGTCTCGGCCGTGAAGATCGCCGAGTTCGCCGCGGCGATCGGCGACTACAACCCGCTCTACCGGGACCGGTCTGCCGCCAGGGCAGCCGGGTACGCCGACGTCATCGCGCCGCCCACCTTCGCGATCGTGATCAGCATGGCCGGGTCAGGCGCGGCACTTGCCGATCCCGGGCTCGGGCTGAACTACGCCATGGTGGTGCACGGTGAGCAGCAGTTCTCGTACGCGCGGCCGATCACGGCAGGAGACGTGGTGACGGCGCAGGTCACGCTCACCGACATCCGCGAGGCGGGCCGCAACGTCATGCTGACCACCAGCACGAAGATCACCACAGTCGGCGGCGAGCTGGTCTGCACCGCACTGTCCACCATCGTCGAGCGCGGCGCTTAGGCCGAGGGTCTGCGCAGGAAGGACAGCGGCGTGAGCGAGCAGGTCACCTACGACGGCGTCGAGGTCGGTGCCGAGCTGCCGGTCGTCAGTTACCCGGTCACCAGGCTGAGCCTGGTGAAGTACTGCGGCGCATCGGGCGATTTCAACGTTATTCACTGGAATGAGCGGATCGCCAAGTCCGTTGGCTTGCCTGATGTCATCGCGCACGGCATGTTCACCATGGCGCAGGCGGGACGCTACGTCACCGACTGGGCGGGTCCGCAGGCCGTGGTGGCCGAGTTCGGCGTGAGGTTCTCTTCCATGGTCGTGGTGCCCGACGACGATCAGGGCGCGTCGATCGAGGTCAGCGGCCAGGTAGCAGAGAAACTCGACGGCAACCGCGTGGCTGTGGCACTGACGGCGAGGTCGGCCGGCACGAAGGTGCTGACCAGGGCCAGGGCGGTCGTCAGGCTGCCTTGATGAGCCCCCCGGTGCCGGACCAGCCGGCTGCCGCGGCGCCGGCCGACGTACGTGAGCTGGCCGGCCGGGTCGCCGCGCGGCAGGCCAAGGACTTCGCGGCAGCCGATGCCTTGCGTGACCAGATCCGCGAGCTTGGCTGGATCGTGACCGACGCACCGGGCGGCTACGCGCTGAGTCCAGCCGCCGGGCCTACTGCCGAGGCCGGGGACGCTGGCGGCCGAGTACCAGACACCGGCAGGTACCAGGTACTGAGCGGGCCTGACGCCATCCCTGCCGCGGTGCCGGCCAGCGGGGCGGGCCGGCTGGCCACGGTCGGCCTGCTGATCGAAGGCTGGCCCGACGACCTGCGGGAATGTGCGGCCGCTGTGCTGGCGCACGGGCCGGCGTCGTGATCAGCGGACTTGACGTGGGCAATGCCGACGGTGCGGGTGACGTGCTGCATGAACTAGCCGTGGCCAACCCTGGCCGGATCGAGGAATGGCACGTCGCCGCGGGCGCCGGGTGGGGCCGGGCACGCAACGCGCTGCTGCGGGCCGACCCGGCACCCGTGCACGTGCTGATGGAGACGTCCACGATCTTGACCGGCGATGCGATCACTCCGCTGCTGGCCGCGCTGGCCCACGACGGCGTCGTCGCGGCTGGCTGGCGCGGTGCTGATCCCGACCCTGACCTGCGCAGCTTCCACGACGCCGGACCAGGGCACGTGACGGCGCTGCTCGGTTACCTGCTCGCCGTCCGCGCCGACGCAGCTGCGAAGGCCGGCGGGCTACCTGCCAAAGCGCGGTTCTACCGCAACGCCGACCTGGAGTTCTCGCTGCGCCTCGGGCAGGAAGGGACGCTCGTCGTGCCGCCAGGGGACCTGCCAGTTCGGCAGGCAAGGCACCGCGGTTATCACGACAGTGACCAGGACTACCGGGATGCCGAGTCGCGGCGGAACTACCGGCGGGTCCTCGGCCTGCTGCGGTCCGGCTGACGGCGGCGCCTTGCTTCGCCGGAGGTTTGAGACTGGCGGAGGTGGTGAGTTAGCAGGCAGCCAACGCTGGAGTGGCTGGAAAGCAGGTAATCAGATGTCAACCGCTCAGATGCCCGCGCGCCAGGAGCCGCCGCGGCCGGAACGGTCGCGAGTCGATGCCGGCAAACTATGGCCAGGCGGTATAGCAACAGCGGTCGTAGCTGGCCTGGTGGCCCTGGTCGGGGTGCTGGTCAGCCGGTGGCTTTTCGGTATCCCGCTGCTTGCTCCCAAGCAGGACGGATACTACGGCGACGTGCACACCACCGACCTTGTCCTGGTAGCCGCGGCTGCCGCGCTGCTGGCGACTGGCCTGGCGCACTTGCTGCTGCTCAGCACGCCGCGGCCGCTGACTTTCTTCGGCTGGATCGTCGCCCTCGCGACCGTGCTCGCGGTACTGCTGCCGTTCAGCACGGCGGCGCCGCTAGAGGCCAAGGTCGCCACCGCCCTGGTGGACCTGGTCCTGGGTATCGCCATCGGCACCCTGCTCAGCGGGGTCGCGGCCAGGTCGGTCAGGCGCCCGGCCGGCAGCGCTCAGCTGCAGGGCGATGCCGTCTATGACGAGTGGCGCAGCTCCACCAGGTTCAATTGAGGCTGGGCGGCAACTTCACCAGCGTCAGGAAGAAGTTGTCGATCTGCCCGATCACCTCGATGAACCGCTCGAAGTCGACGGGCTTGCTGATGTAGGCGTTGGCGTGCAGTGAGTAACTGCGCAGGACGTCCTCGTCGGCCTGCGAGGTGGTCAGCACCACGACCGGGATGGACAACAAGTCGCTGTCTGCCTTCATCTCGGCCAGCACCTCCAGGCCGTTGCGCCGCGGCAGGTTCAGGTCTAGCAGGATCAGGCCGGGCCTCGGGACTTCGGCGTACTCGCCGGTCCTGCGCAGGAAGAGCATCGCCTGCTCGCCGTCGCCGACGACGTAGAGATTGTTCCTGATCCGGTAGTGCTCGAAGGCTTCCCTGGTCATGAGTACGTCGCCAGGGTCGTCCTCGACCAGCAGGACGTCCACGGCCTCGAGGGCCGAACGCTCACTCATGGGCTTCATCCGGCTTCTCCTCGGTGTCAGGCCGTGCGACTGGCAGCGTGAAGCAGAACCTCGTGCCGCCGGTGTAACCAGTATCCAGCCAGATCGTGCCGCCGAAGTGCTCGACGATCTTCCGGCACATGGCCAGGCCGATGCCAGTGCCCGCGTAGCTGGCGCGGTCGTGCAGGCGCTGGAAGATCACGAAGATCCGGTCGGCGAACTGTGGCTCGATGCCGATCCCGTTATCGGTGACGGCGAACTCCCAGGTATCCGCGGTCCGCGCGACCGCGATACGGATCAGCGGCGGCTGCTCGCCGCGGAACTTGATGGCGTTACCGAGGAGGTTCTGGAACAGGGAGGTGAGCAGCGAGAACTCAGCCCTGATCACCGGCAGCTCGGCGGTCTCGATGGTGGCGCCAGTCCGTTTGATCTCGGCGGCCAGATTGACACGGGCCTGGGACAGCGCGCTGGCGGCCGACACCAGGATCACCTGACGGTCGGTGCGCCCGACCCGGCTGAAAGCGAGCAGGTCGTCGATCAGCGCCTGCATGCGCTTGGCGCCGTCGACAGCGAATTCGATGTACTGGTCTGCCCTGGCGTCGAGCTGGCCGAGGTAGCGACGCTGCAGCAGCTGGCAGAAGCTCGCCACCTTGCGTAGCGGCTCCTGCAGGTCGTGGGAGGCCACGTAGGCGAACTGCTCGAGTTCGGCGTTGGACCGCTCCAGGTCGAGCGCACGGGACTTTAGGGCGACGTTCGCGGCCCGGACGGCCGACAGTTCCTGCAGGATGCGCTCGCGCATCCTGTTCACATCGACGGCCAGCGTATGGACTTCTCGTGGGCCGCTCGGGTCGACCTCGTGCGCGAAGTCACCGCCCGCCACCTGCCGTGCGTCTCCGGCCAGCCGGGTAATCGGCCTGATCGCGGCGGTCCGCAGCCCGATTCCGATGCCAAGCACCACGACCAGCAGCACCACGGCGATGGCGATGCCGGTCGCATCCACGACCGTCGCTGAGCTGCGCAGCCGGCCCTCGGCCTGCTTGTGCTGGGCCGACAGGTAGGCCTGGAACTGCGACAACGGAGCCCTGATCCGGTCGAAGTCGGCCTTGCCGGTCGCGATGTTGGCGCCGACGAGCGGTTTGCCGGTCGCCGCGACCTGGCGCATGGCAGGCTCGGCGTAGACAGATCGCCAGGTGCTGACCTCAGCAAGTACCTGATTGAGGTAAGCCCGGCCGGCCGGGAGCTGAGCCAGCAGCGTGTCCAGCTGGGCCACCTCGGTGCGCTGGCTGGCCAGCCCGAGGGCGTAGGGCTGCAGGAACGACTGCTGCCCGCTGAGCAGGTAGCCGCGCAGTCCTGATTCCTGGTTGAGCAGCGCGGCGTACAGCTGAGACCCGTGGAAGGCCGCCGGGTCGATGGTGTTGACGACCCGGTTGCGGTCAGTGGTGAGGTTGCCAAGTGCCACCGTCCCGACCACGATGGCGGCGACCAGCACCAGCCCGAGCAGGAGCATTCCGACGGCGATGATCCGGCCGAGCGGCCACCGTCCGGCCACGTCCTCGGCCGACGCCGCGAGCCGCCTGACTGGCTCGGAACTGGCGGGGCGGCGACGCGGCGGGGGTCCGCCCGCCGCGTCCTGGCCTGCTGGCGGCGTCGCAGCCGTGCTGGCCGGATCCGTTGTCATGGACCCGCTGGCGGCGAGCAGCTCACCACGAGCACGGCCAGGTCGTCGTCGAGTTCTCCGCCATTGAACTCGCGCGCTCTGGTAATCACCGCGTCGATCAGCCGCTCGGTGCTCTGCCGGTCAGTGGCGGAGCCTGGCATGAGCTGAGTGCGTTCCTGCTCGATCAGCTTGAGCAGGCCGTCGCTGCCGAGCCGCTCGGGTCCGGCGCCGACCTTCCCCTCGATCAGCCCGTCGGTGTACATCAGCACCGACCAGCTGGCGCCGAGTTCGACCTGGCCGCTTGGCCAGTCCGTGGCGTGGCTGATGCCGGGGGGCAGACTGACCGGCGCCTGCAGTTCACTGACCCCGGCCGCGGTGATGAGCAGCGGCTGCGGATGCCCGGCCAGGTACAGCCGGCCGCTGGCCCGGCCCGGCGCGATCGACAGCATGCAGATCGTGGCGAAGAGCCTGTCGTGATGGCGCTCGTTTTCCAGCGCCTGCTGCACCGCAGCGAGAATCTCAGCCGTCGGCCGGCCGGCCAGCACCATCGTGCGCCAGGCCACTCGCAGGCAGACTCCGAGCGCGGCCTCATCCGGGCCGCGGCCGCACACGTCACCGACCATCGCGTGCACCCAGCCGTCCGGAGCCTCGACGACGTCGTAAAAGTCGCCGCCGAGCAGCATCTGCTGCCCGCCTGACCGGTATCGCGCCGCGACCGACAGCCGCCGGTCGGAGACCAGTGGCGAGGGCAGCAGTCCGCGCTCGAGCCTGGAGTTCTCGGCCGCGTACAGCCGTGCCTCGCGGAGCTGGCGCTGGGCCTCCTCGGCCCGGCACCGCTCGACCGCGTAGCGGACGACCCGCTGCAGCAAGAACCCGTCAACCTGGCCTTTGACCAGGTAATCCTGCGCGCCGGCAGCGACGGCTTCCTGACCGAGGTGCTCGTCGGAAATACCGGTCAGCACCACCACGGCGAGGCCAGGGTGTTGTTCTTGCAGCCATCTGACGCCCTGCAGGCCGCGCGAGTCTGGCAGCTCGAGATCAAGCAGCACGCAGCTGGCGCCGGCCAGCGCCCGGCTCGCCTCAGCGAGCGACCTGGCCCGGCTCAGGGTAAACGGTGCCCCAGCGTCCAGGAGTATCTCGTCGACGAGCAGCGCGTCACCGTCGTCGTCCTCGATCAGCAGGATGCGCATCCGCTCGGGCACCGGCCCGCTGGCCGTGCTGCCCGAACTAAGGCTCTCTGCCACCATCTCTATCCGCTCGTTCGATTTCGTACTAGCTGCCGGTAATGATCTGAGGACCGAGTCAGCATAAAGCTGATCCGGGGCCGCGCACGCACTCACCGCTAAAAGTACTCAGCGCGGCCGCCCTGGCTCGCCGTTTCGTGCTGTTACCAGGCGACTCCGAGCTGCTGCCCACCAGCGCGGACTTCCCGCGGCGTGGTTCGCGACCCGGCTGGCGGCGACGCCTGCCGCGCAGTCGCCGCGGAACAACCTGCCGAGCCGGCGGCGGTCGGCGCATAGCTGATCGGACAGGCTGGCTACCGCTCGCACACCGGTCACCCCTTGGCACCGGCTCCGGCGGTATTGCAGAGCCGCTCGCATCCTGACGGTCCTGAGCGGCCATGAAGGTCAGATCCTGGCCCGCGCTATGAGCCAGGCCCGCTAGGTCCGGCAGCCAGGTACCCGGCGATGTGCAACTGAAACCATCCGGGGTAGGTGCTGTGCCCGAGCACGGACAGGAAGGCACCGATATGGTCACGGTCACCAAGGAACTTGCCGAGCGGATCGCTAACGTCGCGGAGCTGGTGCTGTCCGACGACGACTCGGACGGGCCGTTGCGACAGCTGACCGAGCTTTCCTGCGAGCTCATCCCGGCCAGCGCGGGCGCCGGCGTGGTGGCGGCAGGCGACAGCTCCTGGGCCTACGCCGAGTCGGATGAGAGCATCGCTGACTTGCACCAGTCGCAGATGCAGACCGGTGCAGGACCTGTCGCTGAAACCTTGCGTTTCGGTGAGGCGCGGCGGATTGATGACGCCGCCGCCGAGCCCCGCTGGCCAGAAGTCTGCGCGGCGATGTCGGCTCACGGCCTGCTCAGCTGCCTGGTTCTGCCGTTGCGCACTAATCGCCGGCCAGGTGCCGCGCTGGCCCTGTACAGCCGGGCGGCGGACGCCTTCGCTGGCTCAGATCACGACATCGCGCTGCTGTTCGCCGCGCAGGGCGGGGTAGCCGTCCGTAATGCAGCCCTGTACTCGAACTGCCAGAAGCTGGTAGCCAACCTGCACGTGGCACTCGAGTCTCGGGCCGTGATCGAGCAGGCCAAGGGCATCTTGGTGGCGGAGTACGGCTATTCACCCGACGTGGCGTTCAAGCGGCTGAGCGTCATGTCGCAGAACACCAACAGGAAAGTTAAGGACATTGCGGCGGACTTGGTCGAGGGGCGGACGGCGCGGCACCAGTTCCGCGACGACGGCTAAGCCAGACGACCTCCGCGCCAGGCGGCGGGCTCGCCTGGCCGGACTGCGGCGCGCTGGCCGCGTCGGCGATGCTCAGCTCGACGCGCAGCGCGGTCAGCACTCCGGCCAGCTCGAAGACCCGCAGCACTGCCCTGGCGCTGGCGGCGACGCGAAGCTCTGACCCCTGGCTGGCCGCGTCGCGGCCGACCGACAGCAAAGCCGCCACGCCGGCGCAGTCGCAGAACCGGGTATGGCTCATGTCCGCGATCACGACCTTGCTGCCCTGGCTGGCCGCCGCGCGCAGCTCCGCGGCGACCATCGCCGCGTTGGCCAGGTCTATTTCGGCCGGCAGCCGCACGACGGTGCTCTCGGCGGCCCGTTCGCGGCGCCGGGCGACGGGCCGTCGTCCTTTGTCTCTGTCCTTCGACACGGCTAGCTCTCCCGGCACCTGCTGGGGACCAGGCCGGGCCGCGTTTTGACCCCGCAACGGCGCTACCTGCTCGTACCTAGCGCGCCGCTAGGTAAGAGTTAGCACTAGGCCGGCGGCGGGCGCAAGAGCGGGCAGATGCCGCCGCCTGGTCGGTGCTTAGCCCTCCGCTACCGAGTGGGAGGAGGCTGTCGCGTCGGCTGGCGCCGCGCTGCCAGCCGCCAGCAGGACACCGGCTGCCGTCTGGCCGCCCTCGGCCAGCAGTTCATTGAGCGAGCAGCGTGCCTCAACGAGTTCGTCGGCGCCCCATTGCAGATAGCTCATCGCCCGGTCAAAGTGCCGCCGAACCAGCGCGCGCTTGCCGCGGACCGGTATCCACAGCCAGGTCAGGCCGGCCATCATCAGGATCAAGCCGGTGACGGGCAAATCCAGGAATGGCACCCTGACGTGCACGGCCAACAGCAAGATCGCGCCAGTCGCGGTCAAAGTGAGGCCTGTCGTTACCCGCAAGGCCGGGCGCTCCGGCGCCGGTTGTCGCAGTATCAGCTGCGGTCGTGTCAGCTGCGGTCGTGTCAGCGGCAGCCGCGCCAGTTGTGGCAGTGCCATGTCGTCGCTCCGGAGGTCACGAACTTGTCCCGCAGTCCAGGTAACCGCGAGGGCCGCCGCGAAACATCGTGGCGCCAGTACGCGAGCGCGCCGCGCCGCGCAAGGGGCTGCCCGGCGAGCGCGACCAGGCGGCACCCGGCGTTTGGTCACCGGTGCGCCCGGTACCTGATCCTCCGCCGGCCTGATCGCGGCGACGAGGAGATGGAACAGATGACAGATGAGATCGCGGTGCGCGGCTTGCACGCGGCCGCCTACCAGATCGCCACCGAGGTACCTGAGGCCGATGGCACCCTGACCTGGGACAAGACGGTCATGGTCGTAGCGCACGCGGATGCTGGCGGAATGCGGGGGACCGGCTGGACGTACTCCGCCGCCGCTGCCGCCCAGGTGGTCACGGGGGTGCTGGCCGAGGTAGTGACGGGCCGGCCTGCCCTTGATGTGGCAGGCAGCAACGAGGCCATGTACCGCGCGGTGCGCAATCTCGGCCGCGGCGGGATTGCCGCGGCCGCGATCTCGGCGGCCGACATCGCGTTGTGGGACCTCAAGGCCCGGCTGCTCGGCACCTCGGTGACGTCCCTGCTCGGCGGCGCCGGGCCGGTCCCGATCTACGGCAGTGGCGGATTCACCAGCTACGACAATCAGCAACTGCGCGACCAGCTGTCTCGCTGGGTTGGCGATCTCCAGATCCCGCGGGTGAAGATCAAGATTGGCGAGTCCTGGGGAACGATGCAGGACAGGGACCTGCAGCGGATCGAGCTAGCGCGCGGCGTGATCGGAGCGGAGGCCGCGCTGTACGTCGACGCGAACGGCGGCTACACCGTGCTGCAGGCCGCGGAGGTTGCCAGGCAGATGGCCGATTATCAGGTCAGCTGGTTCGAGGAGCCGGTGTCGTCGGACGACCTGATCGGTCTTGCCGCGCTGCGAGCCGAGCTCGACCCGGACATCGCCGCGGGCGAGTATAGCTGGACGCTGGAGGACTCGGCGGCGCTGATCGGCGCGAGGGCGGTGGACTGCCTGCAGATCGACGTCACCAGGTGCGGCGGCATCACCGGGTTCAGGCGCGCCGCGCAGCTCGCGGCCGAGCACGGGCTCGACGTTTCCGGCCACTGCGCGCCTAATCTGCACGCACGCGCGGCGGCCGGCCTCGCCAACCTGCGGCACGTCGAGTACTTTCATGATCATCAGCGGATCGAGCGGCTGTTGTTCGACGGCGCGCTGGCACCGGCCGCAGGTACCCTGACGCCAGAGTCTGACGAACTCGGGCTCGGCCTGGAACTCCGGGCGGCAGAGGCCGCGCCGTACCGCTGCGGCTAGCCGGGCCGCTGCCAGGTCAGCGAGCAGGGGATAGCCGCGGACCGCGGCAACGGCGGGTGCCAGGCACCTAGTCAGCGATCACCGACAACGATAAGTTGAGCCTGACATATCGGCCCCTCCGCAAGCCGGGTAGACCTCCTGTGTCCGACTCAAGCTTTCCCGTCACTGAACTCGATGGCCAGATCGTCGTGACCACGCCAGACGAGATCGACATCGGCAACGCGGCCTTGCTCCGCGAGGCGCTGCTGGCGGCCGTCGCGACCCGCCAGCCGGTCCTGGTCGTCGACATGACAGGGACCGAGTTCTGCGATTCCACCGGCCTGAACGTGCTGGTCAGGGCGCTCAAGCAGGCCGACGCGGACGGCGGCGAGTTGCGGCTGGTGGTCCGCGGGGCGGCATTGCAGCGGATACTCACCGTCACCGGGGTGGGCAGCCTGTTCCAGATCTACGACAGCCTCGATCGCGCGCTCAAGGCTGCCTGAGCCAGCTCGAAGCGCGGGCCAGGCGGGCATCATCAGGGCCGGCCCGCGGCGAGGCGCACCGGTGATCAGGCGCCGGGTGAGGTAGCCGCCGTCACCGTATGGGGCAGTCCGGTGACCTGCAGTACGTCCTGCACCGCGCCGCCGACCGGGACCAGCACCTGCAGCTGATTGTCATGATCGGCGAGCTGGCGCACGAGGTGATACAGAGCGCTCACCCCGGCGCTGGCCAGCCGGGTAACGCCAGACAAGTCGAGCCGAAGCGGCAGCGTGCCGCCCCGGCACGCGGCGAGCAGCTTGCGGCCGAACTCGTCGGCGGTGGTGATGTCGACGTGCCCGCGTACCCAGGCGCGGGCCAGCCTGCCGTCCTGCTCGGTGGTGACCGCGAACGGCACCTCCCCGGCACCCGCGATGCCGCCGCCAGCGCTGACTGGCGATGCGAGCATCGCCGGGCGCCCGATCCTGTGCAGCATGCGCACCACGGTGCCGGCCGCGCCGGCCGGCCCGCGGTCCGGGCTGGCGGGGTGGCTGATCTGCAGCTGGTCGACCATGTGCTCAGCCACCATGAGGCCGTTGCCGCGGTCGGCCGCTGCCGGGTCTGGCGCGCGCCAGCTGCCGTGGTCGGTGACCAGGCACTCCAACTGGCCGTCGGGATGGACGCACAGATCAAACTCGATCGTGCCGCGGTGATCGGGCGGGTAGGCGTGCTCGATGGCGTTCGTCACGGCCTCGACCACGGCCATGTGCACGCCGTCCTGATCGTCTGGCAGCAGATCGAGCCTGGCGAGCCAGCCGCGCAGCTCGCGCCGGATCGTGGTCAGGCTCGCGACCTCGGCGGGCAGGTCCAGGTGCAGTTCGGGGATCGGCTCGGTGAGTTCGGCAGCGAGAGCGGTGACATCGTCGGCGTACCCGGTGCGGGTCAGCAACTCGACAGTGAGCTGGCAGACCCGGTCGGCAGCGGCCGGCGCCGCGCCGGCTGGCAGCACCCGGTTCGCCGCGGCGTCCGCAGCCACCTGGGCAAGCTCAGCCAGGCCGGCTCGCAGCGTCCGGCCTGGCCGCTCGACCAGGCCGTCGCTGTACAGCAGGACGAGCTCGCCGCGCCGCAACGAGCCGGTCGCGACCTGGTGCGATGCGCCAGTGCCGAGCGGACCGCCGGGCGTCGGCGGCAGGAATCTGGCGCTTCCGTCGCTGCCGACGATCAGCGGCGGCGGGTGGCCGCACGTGACGTAGCGCAGCGAACCAGCAGCCGGGTCCAGTGCGGCCATGGCCAGCGTCGCCGCGCGCAGCGCTGGCGTCCTCGAGGCGAACAGGTTCAGCCGGCGTAGCACCGCGTCGAGGTCGGGCTCGGCGACGAGGAGTTCGTTCAGCACCGCGCGCAGCTGCGCCATGGCCGCCGCGGCGCTGATCCCGTGCCCGACCACATCGCCGACGATGAGCACCACGGTGCCGTCGGGCATGGCGATCGCGTCGAACCAGTCGCCGCCGGCCGACTGGTCCTGACCCGCGACGAGGTAGCGCGCCGCGATCCGCGCCTGCGGCAGTACCGGCAGCGCGGTCGGCAGCAGTGCCGCCTGGAGTCCGGTGATCACGTCGCGCGCTGTCAGGTAGCGCTGCGCCGTGCGGTCGGCGTGCTGCTCAGCCGCCTGCCGCGCCAGCACGCTGGCCGTGACGTCGGTCCCGGCCGCGAGCAGCCCGACAACCGCGTCGCCTGAGCGCCACGGCTGGACCGTGAAGTCCACGTAGGCCTCGACCGATGCCCCGTCGCCGCGGCCGAGCTGGACCCGCCACGCCCGGCCAGTCTCGGCCTGCCCGGTGCTGTAGACGCGCTGCAGCAAGGCCGAGATCTGCTGTTCGGCGAGCTCAGGCATTACCTCATCCACAGGGCGGCCGACCAGGTCCGACCGGCCGAGGAACGCCCGGCCTGCGCTGTTGACCGCGGCGATGCGACGGTCGGGCCCGGCGAGCGAGATCATGATCACGGGCATCTGGTCGAAGGTGTCCCTGACCACGGCGGCATCACCGACGACTGCACTCAGCATGTCGCCCTCGTCGGCGCGTTGCCCCAATGCAGCCTCCTACTTCGCCGCATGCGCTCTACCCGGCTGCAGCGTCCGAAACGCGCAGGACACGGGCGGTTACTCCGCGCAGGCAAGGCCACGTGTCAGCTCAGCCTAGCGCCCGGCGGCCCGGCGGTACGCCTGTGCTGCCCGATCCAGGCGGTTGTAGCCTGGGCTCGGGGTTGCCGGCAGCAAACGCCTAGATTGCGTAGTCATTACCTTTTGTCCTGCCGCTCACGAGATATGGGGCCACCGCAGATGGATGTAGACAGCAGCCAGGGGCGGATGACCGCGTTCCTGCGCGAGAACCATGACAAGATCCTGGCCCGCTGGTGCGAGATAGTCACCGCCAGCGGCGCCGGCCGGAGCGGCACCGACGTGGTCAGACGCGAGCTCGCCGAGATCTACACCGCCGTCGAGCGGGCCACGTCCGGCGCAGACGAGTCAGCCTTCGGCGAGCTGCGCGCGGCGCTGGCCGAGTTGTCCAGGTCCCGCGCTCGCAGCGGAGCGACGCCGACCGAGACGGCGAGCAGCGTGTTCGCGCTGAAGGACGCCGTCTACGAGTTGCTGGCCGGCGCCAGCGATATGGTGCCGGACTTCCTGACATTTTCTCGCATGATCGATGACCTCGGCCTGCACACCTTCGAGACGTACTCGGCAGCCAGGGACCAGATCATCGCCGACCAGGCAGAGTCAATGCTCGAGCTGTCCACCCCGGTGGTCAGGCTCTGGGACGGCATCATCGCTGTTCCGCTCGTCGGGACGCTCGACTCGGCTCGTACCCAGCTGGTGATGGAGAAGATGCTCGACGCGCTGGTAGCCCTCGGCGCCGACCACGCGGTCATCGACATCACCGGCGTGCCGACTGTCGACACCGAAGTGGCGCAGCACCTGCTCAAGACGGTGATGGCGGCAAGGCTGCTCGGCGCCGAGTGCACGATCTCGGGCATCAGGCCGCAGATCGCGCACACCATCGTGTCTCTCGGCATCGAGTTCGGTGACATTGCCACCAAGGCGACCCTGGCCGACGCGCTGGCTTACGCCCTGCGAAAGTCTGGCCTGAAAATCGGACCGGCCTGATGGACCGCGTTCCCATCCTGAAAATCGGGGACACGCTGTTCGTGTCGATTCAGATCGACCTGCAGGACGCCAGTGTCCTGCAGCTGCAGGAAGACCTGGCCGACGAGCTGGTCGCGACCGGCGCCCACGGCGTCATCATCGATATCACCGCGGTCGAGATCGTAGATTCCTTCATCGGCCGGATGCTGACGATGATCGGGTCGATCTCCCGGCTGTTCGACGCGGAGACCGTCCTGGTCGGCATGCGGCCAGCCGTCGCGATCACCTTGACCGAGCTTGGCCTGTCGCTGCAGGGCGTCCGCACGGCACTGAACGCCGAGAAGGGCCTGCGCCTGCTGGCAGCTCGCGATGGATGAGGTCCCGATCTCCTCAGGCGATGACGTCGTCCGGGTGCGTCAGCTGGTCAGGGTCGCAGCAGCGGCTGGCGGCCTGTCGCTGGTCGACCAGACCAAGCTGGTCACCGCGGCCAGCGAGCTGGCACGCAACGCGCTAATCCACGGCGGCGGCGGTGTCGCGAGCGTCGAGACCGTCACCTCAGGCGCCGGCCGGACCGGCATCAGGGTGACGTTCGCCGACGAAGGACCAGGCATCGCCGACCTCGACCTGGCCCTGACCGACGGCTGGACGACAGGGGACGGGCTGGGCCTCGGCTTGTCGGGCGCGCGCCGCCTGGTCGATGAATTCGACCTGACCTCCAAGCCGGGCGAAGGCACCTGCATCGTGGTTGCCAAGTGGTCACGCTGAGCCAGCCGCTGCGGCCGGCGGCCGGCAACGACGCGCGCTGGATCCGGGTCGAGGACACCAGCGCGGTAGCGGCGTGCCGGAACGTCGCAGTTTCGATGGCGAGCCAGCTCTCCTTTCCCGCGGCCAAGATCGCGGAGGTCGCGCTCGCGGTGACCGAGGCAGCCTCCAACCTGCATAAGCACGCTCAGCAGGGAGCCGTGCTGCTGCGCCTCGCCGGGGACGCGCAGGCGCCGGGTCTTGAGCTCGTCACGATCGACTCGGGTCCCGGCTTCCGTGACGTCACCGCGGCCATGCGCGACGGCCACTCGACCGCGGGAACGCTGGGCATTGGCCTCGGTGCCATCCGGCGGCTGGCCGAGTTCTGCGATCTGTATTCGGTACCAGGCCTCTGCACCGCCCTGGTAGCCCGGTTCTCGGCCGGGCCGCCACAACCCGCGCCAGGCTGCGCTGGCCTGCTCAGGCCCATCTCCGGCGAGACCGAATGCGGTGACTCGTTCGCCGCCGTGCGCACCGGCGACGTGCTCACTGCGGTGATGTCTGACGGTCTCGGGCATGGCCCGCTGGCCGCCACCGCCTCGCGCGAGGCCATCGCGGCCGTGCTGGCGGAGCCGTCAGGCGAGCCCGCGGCGCTGCTCGAGCGGGTGCACAGGCGGCTTGGCCGCACGCGCGGCGGAGCCGTGGGCATCGTGTCGGTGGCAGACCGGGCGGCCAGGTTCGCCGGCCTCGGCAACATCGCGGCCTGGATCCTGGCCGAGGACTCACGCGCTGGCATGCTGTCGGTGCCGGGGATTGCCGGGCACCAGGCCCGTTCCATCCGGCAGTTCGACTACCAGGTGCCGCCGGGCGCGGTGATCGTGCTGCACTCCGACGGCCTGTCCAGCCGGTGGGACCCGCAGGTCATGCCTGGTCTTTCCGGCCGGGATCCGCTGCTCATCGCGGCGGTGCTGCTGGCCGCCGCCGGCGTGCACCGCGACGACGCGGGCATCCTGGTGCTCCGGCCATGAGCACGGAGCTGGCCAGGCTCGAGGTCCGCGATCAGGCCGACGTCTACGCGGCGCGTCAGCTAGGCCGCAGCGTTGCCGCCGAGCTCGGACTCGAGCGGCAGGACCAGGTGCGCGTCGCCACCGCGCTGAGCGAAGTGTGCAGGAGCGCCGTGCAGGCCGGCCAGCCTGCGGCGATCGTCTTCGGCTTCGACGCGGGCGATCTGTTGGTGACGGTCTCCCTCGACGGCGGCCTGCCGGAAGAAGGCATCGCCGCCGCCGACCGGCTGATGGACAAGATCACCATTGCCGGGAACGGGGTGACGCTGGCCAAGCGGCGGCCTGTCGGGCCGCGGCCCGACGTCCGCGCCATCAAGACGCGGCTCGCCGCGTTGTTCCCGGCCCCGGCGCTTGAGGAGATGCGGCGGCAGAACCAGGACCTGATCGCCGCACTTGATGACCTGCAGCAGCAGAAGGAGCAGCTGATCAGGCTCAACTCCGAGCTGGAGGAAACCAATAGCGGGGTGATGGCGCTCTACGGGCAGCTGTCCGACGAGCTGGAGCAGACTAATCGCGGCGTGGTGGCGCTGTACGCCGAGCTGGACGAGACGTCGAAGCAACTGCGGGCGGCGTCCGATTCGAAGAACAGGTTCTGGGCCAACGTCAGCCACGAGCTGCGCACGCCGCTGAACTCCATCATCGGGCTCGCCAGGCTGCTGGCCGATCCGCCCGGCAGCCTGGACGCGGAGCAGGAGTATCAGGTCGAGCTGATCCGCAACTCGAGCACCACGCTGCTGGCCCTGGTGAACGACCTGCTCGACGTCGCCAAGGCGGAGTCTGGACGGCTGCAGGTCGATCCGGCCAGCGTCGACCTTCCCGCACTGCTCAGGCGCCTGCGCGCCCTGGTCCGGCCGATGGCAGAGGCCAGCTCGGTCCAGGTGACCGTCAGCGACGAGGGCGCGCCGCAATCCATCCTGACCGATGAGCTGGTACTGACCGGCATCCTCAGGAACCTGCTGTCCAACGCCATCAAGTACACGCCGGCGGGCGAGGTATGGCTGTCGGCGAGGACGGCCGGCTCGGCCGTGGAGATCAGCGTCACCGACACCGGCATCGGCATCCCGGCCAGCCTGCAGGAGCACGTGTTCGAGGAGTTCTACCAGGTGCCCGGTGTCCGCCGCGGCGGCACCGGGCTCGGCCTGCCGTATGCGCGCAGGCTGGCCGGGCTGATCGGCGGCGACCTGACGCTGACCAGCGAGCCGGAGGTCGGAACCACGGTGCTGCTCACGTTGCCGCACGGCCAGGCCAGGGTCGGCACGGTGCTGATCGCCGACGACGATGCCGCCTTCCGCTCGGTGCTGCGCGCCATGCTCGCGGGCATCGCCGCCGAGATCCTCGAGGCCGAGGATGGCCGCGAGGCGCTGGCAGTGCTGTCGGCGCAGCACGTCGACCTGCTGCTTGCCGACATGCTCATGCCCGGCCTGGACGGCAAGGAGTTGCTGGCGAAAACGCCAGCCGAGGTACCGGCCATCGTCATTACCGGACTCGATATCGAGCCGCCTGCGAGGGCCGCGGCGCTGCTGCGCAAGGATGAGCTCAGTCAGGACCGGCTGGCATTCGCTATCCGCCGGGTCAGCAAGGACACGCAATGACCGACGAACTGGCACGGGTGCTGCTCGTGGACGACGACCTGGCCAAGCGCTACGTCCTCGGTACCTGGCTGCGGCGCGCGGGGCACACCGTCGAGGAGGCCGGCACCGGCGCGGAGGCGCTTGCCAAGGTGGCAGGTGCCGAGATTGTGCTGCTGGACGTGAACCTGCCGGACATGACCGGATTCGAGGTGTGCCGGATCATCAAGGCCGATCCTGGTACCGCGGCGATCCCGGTGATCCAGGTATCGGCCACGGCGGTCGAGGTCGCCGACCGCGCGCACGGGCTCAGCCAGGGTGCCGACGCCTACCTCATCGACCCGACAGAGCCCCAGGAACTGCTGGCCACCGTCGCCGCCGCGCTGCGCTACTACCGGGCCAGGCAGCGCGCGGAACTGACCGCCTCCCTGCTGACGAAGCTGACCAGCGTGACCCTGGACATCAACGCGGAGCAGACGTTCGACGGCCTGGCGCGTGCCGCGGCCGCAGGTGCCGCGCGGATCTTCAACGCTCCCGTGCTGCTGATCCTGGTCCAGCCAGACGGCCAGCTTCGCCGGACGTCGTCCTCGCCAGGACAGCTGGTGCCGGCCCAGCGCGGCGGCCCGGTGGAACTGGCCGAGCAGGTGGCCGACCGGCTGCTTGAGCGCGGTGAGATCAGCGCTGTCGCGCGGCTGGACCAGCAGGAATGGCTGAGCCTTGTGCCCGACAGCACGATCCGCACCGACGTCAGCCTGGCGATGGCGAGGACCAAACCGGTGCGGCCGCCGGTCGGGCTGGTCGTCGCCGGAGCTGGCGTGCCCGGCGCCGAGGAAGGCCAGATCCAGCGTCAGCTGGTGCAGTCGGTCGCGCTCGCGGTGGAGGCGCTGCGGTCCTACGCGGAAGAGCACCTGGTCGCCATGACGCTGCAGCGAAGCTTCCTGCCGTCGGCGCTGCCGTCGATACCCGGCCTGGCGATGGCCGTGCGCTACATCCCGGCCAGCGATCAGGCCGAGATCGGCGGCGACTTCTACGAGGCACTGGCCTGGCAGGACAAGGTCCTGGTCGCGATCGGCGACGTGCAGGGCCACTCCCTGCACGCGGCCACGGTGATGGGCGAACTCCGGCACGCGCTGCGCGCATTTGCCAGCGAGGGGCATCCTCCGCTGGCCATTACCGGCCTGGTCAACGATGTCTTGCAGCGTTACCACCCGGGCATCGTCGCCACCTTGTGCCTGGCCCTGCTTGATCCGGCCACCGGCGAACTCGACCTGGTCAACTGCGGGCACATTCCGCCGCTGATCGTGGCAGGCGGGACGGCCGCTTACGTCGGCCAGGGCGGCCTGATGCTCGGCCTGCCGTTCCACGAGCCGTATCTGCACCACGAGGTGCTGCCGGCCGGCGGCACGCTGCTGCTGGTCACCGACGGTCTGGTCGAGGAACGCCGGATCTTCCTCGACGACAACCTGGAGAAGCTGCGACTCGCTGCTGCGCAGGCGGGCGGCGCCGAGGTCGAGGGCTTTGCCAACCAGCTGATGGCGCTGTTCGGGCCGCGGGAAGACGACGTCGCGATGATCGCGCTGCGCCGGATCGGGCCGGGTACCAGCAGGTAGCGCACCTGCTGGCCTGCATCGCCTGGCTACGACTTCAGCTGCTGGATCTTGTCCTGGAACAGCGTGGTCGCGATAGTAGCCTTCCGCGGCTGGCCGCGAAGGAACGCCTCGGCGAACTTCTTGGCCTGCTGGTATTCCACCTTGCCGGGCAGCGGCGGCTCGTCCGGGTTGACGTTGACGTCGACCAGCGCGGGACCGTCATGCTGCAGGGCCTGCTGGATCGCGGCGCGAACGCCGCCGGCTCCCGCACCTTCAGCCCGAGGCCGCCGTTGGCGGTCGCGAAGGCTGCATAGTCGGCGTACGGCTCGCTGTGCCTGACGCCGTACTCGGGATAGCCGAGCACCATCTGCTCCCACAGGATCTGCCCGAGCGCGTTGTTGTTGTTGATCACGATCTTGACTGGCAGGTTGTGCTTGACCGCGGTGATGAACTCGGCCATCAGCATGGCGAATCCGCCGTCGCCGACGAAACCGATCACCTGCCGGCCAGGGAAGGCGTGCTGGATGCCGATCGCATACGGCATGCCGGGTGCCATCGTGGCCAGGTTGCCGGACAGGAAGAACTCACGGCCGCCGCGGATGTGCCAGTGCCGGGCCGCCCAGGTGGCGATGGTGCCGCTGTCGCAGGTCAGTACCGCATCGTCAGCGGCGAGCTCATCCAGCACCGAGACGAGGTACTGAGGAGCTATCGGGTCGCGGTCGGCATTTTGCAGCGCGGCCATGCTGTCCCGCCACTTGCCCATCGCCTGCTGACATTTCTCCAGGAAGGCGGCGTCGGCGCGCCGCTTCAGCAGCGGCAGTAGTTCGGCCAGCCCCTGCCTGGCGTCGGCCACCACCGGCACCTCGGTCGGGATCCGGCCGCCGGCCCGCACCGGATCGGCTTCGATCTGGCCGACCCTGACCTTTCCGCCGGCCGGCAGGTGCGCGGTGTAGGGGAAGTTGGTGCCGACCATGAACAGCGTGTCGATCTCCTCCATGAGATCCTCCGACGGCTTGGTGCCGAGCAGCCCGATGCCGCCGGTGGTGTAGGGGGAGTCGTCGGGGATAACGGCCTTGCCGGACAGCGTCTTCACCACCGGCGCGGCCAGCGCCTCGGCCACTGCCAGCACCTCCGCGCGCGCGTGCCGGGCACCGGCGCCGACCAGGATCGCGATCTTCTCGCCGTCGTTCAGCAGGTCGGCCAGCCGCTGGATGTCCGCTTCGGCGGGACGCCCCGACGCACCGAGCATGATCGGTGCCGTCTTCGGCGGCCTGGCCGGGGCGACATGCTGCCAGGGATCGGCGTCCGCGTCCGCCACCTGGATGTCGTTCGGCACAGTGATGTGGGCGACGCCGCGGCGGGCGTACGCGGTCCTGATCGCGTTGTCAACGACGCTCGGCAGCTGCGCCGGGTTGTAGATCATCTGGTCGTACTCAGCCACATCAGCAAAGAGCTTGTCCAGATTGACTTCCTGCTGGTACCCGGTGCCGAGCACCGAGGTCATCTGCATGCCGGTGATGGCCAGCACCGGCATGTGGTCAAGCTTGGCGTCGTACAGGCCGTTCAGCAGGTGAATGCCGCCAGGCCCTGACGTGGCCAGGCACACCCCGATCTTGCCGGTGGCTTTGGCATACGCGGTCGCCATGAACGCGGCGGCCTCTTCGTGGTGCACGAGCACGAACTTGACCCGGTCCTGATGGCGGCGAAGGCCTTCCATGATCCCGTTGATGCCGTCGCCTGGCAGTCCGAATACGGTATCCACGCCCCAGTCAGCCAGGCGCTCGATCAGTGCCTCCGACGCGATCTGACTCATGGCAGGATTCCCTTCTGCTGGCGTGCTGGCTCATCACCGGCCGGGTCAGTACTGTTCACCGGCAGGGTCGGGACTGCCCTGTCCCGAAGATCCGGCAGCAAACATGGCGCTGCGGCCGATCAGGGTCAGGGCGAGCCGCTCGGGCTCGGCGACGGTGCTGTCGAAGGTGAATTTGACGGAGCCGGGCTCGACGAGGACGCCGCCGGCGAACTGCTCGCTGGCGTTGTGAGCGGGGCCGATGGGCTCGGGCTCGGCGACGGGCTCGTGCTGCTGGCCGGCCGCGCCGACGTCGCCCGGGCAGGCGTGGTGAGCTGCGGTGTCTGCACCGGATGCCTGCTGGGCGCCAGCATCAGCGCCACAGCCGCGACGATCACCGCGCCGACAGTCACGACACCGCCGGCCGCCGCGCCGCGGACGAACGCGCGCCGGTCGCGGGTCCTGCGCCATTCCTGGGTCCGCCATTCGCGCATGGCCGGCGGCAGCGCGGCGCGCTGCGCGGCCCAGCTGTTCACCGGCGCCGCCGCCATGCCGAGCGTCGGGAACAGCAGCAGGCCCGCCAGCAGCGGGCCGGCCAGCTCGGTGGACCTGGTCAGGGCGGCGCCGATGCCGACGAAACCGAACAGCGCAAGCGTCGACTCTGCCCAGTTAGCCCGCAGCGCCTCCCACCACTTCTGCTTCTCGCTGGTCTTGGGAGTGCGCAGGAACGCGGCCTTGCGGGCGAACAGGGCAAGCACCGAGGCGCGCGCCACGACCAGGGAGGTGGACTGCCAGATGAAAAACGCGCCGAGCGCGTCCCGCCAGGACGCGCCGGTTCCGCGGCGCAGCAGCGCTACCGCGCGGACCAGGCCGAGCAGGACCAGCACCGGTACCGTCGCCACCAGGAAAGCTGTGAGCTTGCGGAACAGCTCGCCGCCTCCGGTCACCAGATTCAGCGCGCCCGCCAGCAGGAATACCAGGAACAGCAGGCCGAGCAGGTCGCCGTACCACTGCACGGCCCCAGCCAGGTACGACCAGCGCTGCCCTGTACTCATCCGGTTCTGCGGCGAGGACCGGCCCGGCAGCAGCGAGCGCCAGTGCATGCGCAGGATCTGGATGCCGCCGAAGCACCACCGGTAGCGCTGGCCCTTCAGCGCCTCGAACGTGAGCGGCATGATGCCTTGTCCCCACGATTCGTCGACGTGCAGGCCGGACCAGCCGGCCCGCAGCAGCCGGAGCGAAAGCTCGGCGTCCTCGGTAATGCACCACTCGTCCCAGCCGCCGAGCTGCTCGAGTGCGACTCGCCTGATCAGCCCCATCGTGCCGGCGAAGATGGCACCGTCCCTTTCGTTTCTGGACGGCTGGGAGACGGCGAAGAAGTACGAATAGGAGTAGTACAGGCGCCGGTAGTAGGGGGACCGCTCAAAGCCACGGTAGTCCTGCGGCGCCTGGGTGAAACCTACCCAGGAGTCGGCGAACAGCGGCGCGCACCTGCGCAGGAATCCCGGCTTGAGCTGATAATCGGAGTCGACGACGCCGATGATCTCGGCCCGCGGGTCTGTCAGCTCGCGCAGCGCGTAGTTGAGCGCGCCTGACTTGTAGCCTGGCCAGTTCTCCAGGTGCTTGAACTTCGCGCCGTGCCTGGCGCACCACGCTTCGACCGGCCGCCACAGCTCCTCGTCGTCGGTGTTGTCGTCGATGACGATGATTTCGTAGTTCGGGTAGTCGAGCCTGGCCAGCGACCGCAGGGTATCCAACACCATGTCAGGCGGCTCGTTGTGGGCGGGCACGTGCAGGCTGACGAACGGCAGCTCGCGGTCCATGGCGCGGTCAGGCTCGGCCTTGCTCAGCCGCCTGCGCCAGTGCTCGGATCCGAGCGCGTCGCAGATCTCCCACAGGTAAGCGCAGGCCAGCAGCGCGGCGAAGAGCTCGAATAGCCAGAGCAGCAGGCCGCCAGCGGTGCTGGCCGCGCCGAGGTGGCTGTCGAAGGTCCACTGCAGCACGAACGCCAGATAGACGACGAACAGGAAGATCGTCGATGACCAGCAGAGGTGCCCGCGGGCGTTCCACCGCCTCGTCACCGGCAGCCAGACCAGGCTCGCCAGGACCAGGCCGGCCGCGCCGTCGATGGCGTAGTGCTCGGAATCGCCAAGCAGCCGCAGCGCCGCCACGACGACGACGGCGAGCACTAGCGTGCCACCGACCGCCAGGCTGAATCGCCTGACCGCGGGCCACGTTCCCGAGGTTCTGCTCCGCCGGCGTGCCTGGATGAGCAACCCGGCAGTGCCGACGGGGGCGGCGATGATCCCGGCTAGCACCAGCGCTGCGAGCACTGCAGACCTCACTCCGTCGTTTCGAAGGTGTCGTCACTGAGCGGCAGTAGCCGCGTGCGGCGGGAGCGCGAACTCCCGTGCTGGCCGGACGAACTGCCCAGTCGCGCTGCGGGTATGCACGGCCGCCCGCATTGTGCCGGCCCGCGACCCGTCGTGGCCGGGCTGGCCGGTTGCCGCGCTGTGCACCGGGCCGCGACCGTGGTCAGCCGCTCGGCGGCGACGCATGCCAGGTCAGGGCCTGGGTAGCTGGGCTTCCCTCTGCTCGGTCAGGACCGTAAGCTCGCATTTCACCCGCGCCTGGCGACGGCGGGACTAACACGACCACGCAGCGACGGGCGAGGAGGCCGCGAATGTCAGCAGGACCGGTGTTCACCTCCCGCCTCAGCGGCCGCAGACTGCTCGGCAGCGACGGCTTGTCTCTCGGCCGGGTGCGCGACGTGGTGATCTTGCAGGCCACCCAGAACGATCCGCCGCGCGCGCTCGGATTGGTCGTCACCGTGCAGCGGCGGCAGATCTTCGTGAGCCTCGGCCGGATCGCGGAGATGTCGGTCGAAGGCGTGACGCTGGAGGGCAGCAGCGTCGACCTCGGCCGGTTCAGCGTACGGGCGGGGGAGATCCTGGCGTCGGAGGTGTACGACAAGCCGGCCGGCAGCGGTGTCGTGCTCGACATCGGCATCGCCAGGTCCGAGCGCCGCCGGGGCGGCTGGGATGTCTCGGTCCTTGCCATCGGGCACCGCCGCGGCCTGCTGCGGCACGCCGGCAGTATCGTGCCGTGGCAGCAATACCCCGAGTTGTTCGAGTCCGGTGAGACCGGCGAGCAGATTGCCGGCCTGCGTGATATGCACCCGACCGACCTCGCCAACGTTGTCGAATCCTTGCCAGCGGCCGGGCGCCGCCAGCTCGCCGAGGCGCTGCACGACGAGGAGCTGGCCGATGTCCTGCAGGAGATGCCAGAGCAGGACCAGATCGGCTTCCTGGCCGGCCTCGGCATCGAGCGGATCGCTGATGTGATCGAGCAGATGGAACCCGACGACGCGGCGGACTTGCTGTCGGAGATGCCGGCGGCCGAACGCGATCAGTTGTTCGCCGCGATGCAGCCGGACCGCACCGCGGATCTGCGCCGGCTGCTGAGCTACGACGCGAGCACCGCTGGCGGGCTGATGACCTCCCGGCCGCTGATCGTGCTGCCTGACACCCCGGTCGCCGAGGTGCTGGCGCGGATCAGGCAGCCGTCCAGGGAGGTGACCGAGGCCGCTCAGGTGTATGTCTGCGAGCCGCCCGCTGTCACGCCGACCGGCCGCTTCATCGGCACCGTCGGATTCCAGCGGCTACTGCGCGAGCCGCCGTCAGTCCAGATAGCGCAGTGCATCGAGGAGAGCAGCTTTGTCCGGCCTGAGTTGTCAGACCGGGAGGTCGCCACCAGGTTCGCGGCCTACAACCTGGTCGGGCTCGCCGTCTGCGACGACGCGGGCCGCTCGTCGGCGCGGTGACCGTCGATGACATCGTCGACCGCCTGCTGCCGGTCAACTGGCGCAAGCAAGGAGACTGACATGCAGCCAGCCAAGCGTTCTGCCGAGCGCGCCGAGCGGGCCGAGCTCGCTGTGCCGAGGGGCACGGCGCCGCGGATGGGCGCGCGCTACGACGCAGATGCCTTCGGCCGGTTCTCTGAGGGCATCGCCAGGTTCCTTGGCACCGGCAAGTTCCTGGTCGGCCAGACTGTCCTCGTCATCGGCTGGATCATCCTGAACTCCCTGGCCGTGGTGCATCACTGGGATCCCTACCCGTTCATCTTGCTCAACCTTGCCTTCTCCACCCAGGCCGCCTACGCCGCACCGTTGATCCTGCTGGCGCAGAACCGGCAGGATGATCGGGACCGGGCCAGCATCGAACGAGACAGGGACGTAGCGAACCGGATCCAGAACGACACTGAGTTCCTCGCCAGAGAGCTCTCTGCTGTCCGGATCTCGCTCGCCGATATGGTCACCACGGCCGACCTGACCGATCGGCTGGACCAGCTGGAAAAGCTGATCAGGGACCAGCGGCGCGGCTGACCAGCGGCGAGGCTGAGCACCGGCGAGGCGGACCAGCGATGGGGCCGAACCTCACACCTGGCGCCACCGCGCTTCGCAGAACGAGTAGATCCCGAAGATCACCAGCCCGGCCGCCACGACAATCAGCAGCCATGGGCCGAGGGCGGTGCCCGCGAGCGCTCGCAGTGCCGAATCGATGCCCTTAGCCTTGTGCGGCTGGTCATCCAGGGCCGCGATCACGAGGAAGACTCCGACCGTGCAGAACACGGTGCCGCGCGCCACCCCGCCGATCTGGCCGAGGCGTTCCACGGCCTTGCGCGTGGCCGGCGAGGTACCCGCCATGCGCAGGTGCTTCAGGAACTTCGCCTCGAACGCGCGGTACGCCACGTAGACGCCGCCGCACACCACGGCGACGCCGACGGCGATCACCAGGATCCGGCCGCCGGCATGGTGCAGAGCCGTTGCCGTCAGGTCGCGTGACTGTTTGTCGCTCGAGGACGGCGCCCCGACGCCGAGCGCGAACTTCAAGATTCCGTAGGTCACCACAGCGTAGAAGATCCCGCGGGCGAGGTTCGCGAACCGTTTGCTGGCCTTGCGGCCATCCTGCCCCGCCGCACCGAACGCCGCTTCAGAGAGCCGCCAGAGCGTCATGCCGGCGAAGCCGACGACAAGCGCCCACAGGAGCACAGCGCCGAATGGCGTGGCGGCGACGAGCCGGACAGCGCCCGCCCGGTCGGCTTGCTGGTGCGTCGAGCCGACCGCTATCTGGACCGCGATGATGCCGACGAGGATGTACATCGCGCCGCGGGCGGCCAGGCCGGCCCGAGCGAGACCGGCCATCAAGGAGCTGCCCGCCGCACGCTGACCGGTCGAGCGCGCGCGGCCCGAGCGCCTGCGTAGTGAGTGAGCAACCATCGTGACCTCCTGTCAGCGCCGCGGCGGCGACGCGCCGGGCGACTAGGCTGCCCCGAACTGCCCGGCGCGCGATGCGGCAAACTCATCAGGACTGGTCGGCGTCCGGCCGGTAGACCAGCAGTTCGGCCGGCAGCTTGCGGACCACCACCGAGCGGTCGGACTCGGTGGCCTCCCCGTCCAGGGACAATTCCACCGGCTGCCCGTCTGCCGCCGCGAGGTGCAGTGATCTGGCGGTCCAGGTGCGGTAGACCCGGGACCGCCCGAGCGCGCCCAGGGCCACCGCCGCGACGAGCCGCGTCCTGGCCAGCGGCTGAGTGCCGTCGATGACGCGCACATCCAGCTGGCCGTCCGCGAGGTCGGGCCGGTAGGTAGGCGCGGCGCCCTGGGGCTCGTACTGGCCGTTGCCCGCGAACAGCAGCCAGAGCCTGCGCGGCTTGCCGTCGACCTTCAGCTCGATGGGCTTGCCGTCCCGCAAGACCCGGACCAGCGCGACCAGCACGGCCGGCCACTTCCCTAGCGTTGTCTCCAGCTGACGGCGCGCCTTGACCAGCTCGGTATAAGCCCCGACGCTCGCGGTGTTCATGAACACGTCCTGGCCGGCGAGCGCGACGTCGACTCGCACGCTGGCGCCGGCCCGCAAGGCGGCAAGCGCAGCGTCGCGTGATCCCACGCCGAGTTCGGCAGCGAAGTGATTAAAGGTGCCCGCCGGCACGACCAGCAGCGGCAAGCCAGCTTCGATTGCCGCTTGGACCGCCACTCTTACCGATCCGTCACCGCCGGCAACACCGAGGATGCGGGCCTCAGTGGCTGCCTCGGCGAATATCTTCTCCAGGTCGCTGCCGTCGTCGGCCGCCACGATCTGCGCGTCAGGCAACTCCTCCCGCAGGTAGTTTTCCAGGTCAGCGGAGGCGGTGCCGGCGCGCAAGTTGACGACCAGAGTTAACCCGCCGCCACGCGGCGCGGCCGGCGCGTCGCGCCGGGGCCGCACGGCTGCTGCCGGGGCGCCTGGCCGGCGCGGCCACCAGCGCAGCGTGATCAGGCCGGCCGCGCTGCCGAGCGCGAAGCCTGCCACCACGTCGGTCGGATAGTGCGCGCCGGTGACAACCCGCGATGCACCAACGGCCGCGGCCAGCAGGCCGGCCTGCGCCGCGAGGACGGGGACCTCAAGCGCTACCGCGGTGGCGAATGCCGCCGCGGACGTGGCGTGGCCCGACGGGAAGGACGTGCTTCGCGGTACCTGGACGAGCCGCCTGCCGACCGCGATCTCCTCTGTCGGCCGCAGCCGGCTGTTGAGCCGCTTCACCACCTGGTTGGCCGCGACACTGCCGATGCCGATGCTGGCCACCCCGCGCAGCGCTGCCCGCCTGGTCCGTTTGCTCCTGGTAACGGCCAGTCCAGCAGAAATCGCCAGCCAGAGCATGCTCCTGTTGGCAGCCACGCTCAGCTTGGGCAGCACCCGGTCAAGGACGACCGAGTCGATCGCCGCAACTCGTGCCATGATCGCCTGGTCGGTGGCCGTGATCTTGCGGCCTATTCCCACCTAATGCCTCCAGCCTGGGGGTGCTGCTAGCGCCAGGCGGGTGTTCCTGGGTGGCCAGGAACTACCTCGGCCGGCCGGTGCTACACATTCAGCCCGGGTCAGCACCTGCCTAGCCCCCGGACCCTGGCCGGCTGGATTTTCGATCGAAACTGCCCGCCAGGCAATGATTGAGGTGGCCGCGCGGGGGCAGCAGCCGCCGCATGCAGGACGCGTGCTCGGCCACTGATCGGGTCTCCCGGCGGCTGCCGCTGCTGGCCGCAGGGATCACACTGCTGGCGGTCGCGGCTTGCGCCGCCGTCCTGGTCCGCCGTGATCTGTCCGCCCTGCCGTTCGCTGGCATAGATCGCGGCTGGCTGGCGGATGTCACCAAGCTGCGCGACCGGCCGCTAACCGACGCATTCAAGGTACTGAGCCTGATCGGCGGTCCGGCCGGCGCGACGATCGTCGTCTCGCTGCTGGCCGTGCTGCTGGTGCTGGCTCGCCGCTGGCGGACGGCGCTGTTCGTCGCGCTCGTGCAGTCCTGCGGGTCCACCTGCTCCGACCTGATCAAGCACTTCGTCCTGCGACTACGGCCGCCGCATCCGCTGGTCATGGCGAATATTGGCTCGTTCCCGTCCGGGCATGTCATCACGACGCTCGGCGTCGGACTTGCACTGACGGCCGCCCTGACCAGCCAGGGACGGCGCCGGCGCATCGCGCTGGCAAGCGTGGCAGCCGCCGCGCTCTTGATGATATTCTGCCGTACCTACCTCAGGGCGCACTGGCTGAGCGACACCGTGGAAAGCCTGCTGGTGGGATCCGGCGTTGCGCTCGTGCTGTGGTGGGTGTTCACGCCGTGGCTGGCCAGTGACCAGGCCCGCGGTTGGAAGTTCCAGTTCGGCAGGCGGCACGCAGCCGTCACCTCAGAGTTCTACGGGTCCGGCTAGCGGCTCAGGCACCGGCGGAATCGCCGCGTCGTCTAGCGCGGCGTCGATCGCGGCGTGGTCCGGCGCGGCCTCGTCGAGTGCGGCGTGATCTAGCGCGGCGTCGATCGCGGCCTCGTCGAGCACGGCCTCGTCGAGTGCGGCGTGATCTAGCGCGGCGTCGATCGCGGCCTCGTCGAGCACCGCGCCGTCCAGCGCGGCGTCGTCGAGCACCTGGCCGCCAGCGTCTCTGGCTGCCTTTCTCGCATCGATCCAGGCATCGACGATCGCCCACTGCAACCGCAGCCACTCACGTCTGCCCTCCTCGCTGCCTGGCAGCCTGGCGGCCGGCTCATGCCACCAGCGCACGACCATCGGCCGGTCGCGCAGCGGCAGGGCCCGCCACACCTCGGCAGGTCCCACCAGGTCCTCAAGTCCGGTATGTGCGACTACGGCGACGTCCAGGCCGGGCCGTCCTTGCAAGCAGGCAAGCAGCCCGGTCGGCTGGGGCGGCAGCACGTTCGGGTTACCTGCCGCATCGGCGGCGGCCTGCCGGCGGCCGGCCAGGCGCAGCCTGGCGATCGCCCGGCGATGGCGGTGCGGAGTCCAGTTGCCGCCCTCAGGGAAGAGCAGTATCGCGTCGTCGGCGGCCATGGCAGCGGCCAGGTCCGTCAGCCGGCTGGCCACCTTGGCGCCGTCGCCCTTGCGGACAAAACACGACGGCATGCGGCCGAGCAGCACATCCAGCCCGGGGTCCCAGCGCAGCGTCTCCTTGAGCACGATGAGCGGGCGCCGACCGTACCGGGAGAGCAGAATCTCCACCAGCGCGAAAGAGTCGCCTGGCCCGCCATGCCGGGAGACGACGAGCAGCGGCTTGCCGGTGATCTGGCTGCTGCCTGGTGGTTCCTGTACCTCGACCGCGAAGCCAAACAGTGGCCTGGCGGTGGCAACCAGCAACCCCAGTGCCCGTCGCAGCAAACCCTGGTGTGCCTTCGACCAGCGGGCCTGATCGCGGCGGCCCGGCAGCGGGTACCGTAGCCAGAGCGCAGCGCAGCAGATCAGCAGGGTCGCATCCAGCAGCAGGTACAGCGCAGCGAACAGCGCAAGCCGCATCGCCCGGCGGCGCCGGGTCAGCGGTGCGACGAGCCCGCCGATCGCGGCTACGAGCAGGAACATTGCCGCCATCGCCGCGGCCAGTACCGGCCACACCGGATCGAGCAAGGCGCGGCGCACGACGGTCGGCGGGGGCCTCACGCCAGATCCGGCAATCCGGACAGGTACTCGGCAGCGGCCTGATAACCGCGCTGGATCCTGGTGGCGACGCTGTTGGCGCGCCGCTGCCGCATCGACATCAGCGGCAGCTTGTCCTCCCCGCTTGGCAAGACATGGACTCGTACTTCTACCGGCAGGTCGGCCATCTCCTCGACGAACCGGTGCCTGCGTGCCAGCTCGAAGGAGGTCAGGCAGACGTCCCACAGCGACCTGGGCGGCTTGAGCTGCTGCTCGATGCGGCCGACGTGCAGCACGTAGATCTCGGTCGCGCCGAGTGCGAGCGCCCGGCCAACCGGGATGGAGTGCACCAGGCCGCCGTCCAGGAAGTGCTCGCCGTCGATGACGACGGGCGGCAACAGGCCGGGCACTGCTGAGGAGGCCATGACGGCGTCGGCCAGACTGCCACTGCTGAACCAGTGCGCGCCCGCCTTCTCGATGCTGGCCGCGACGCACTGAAAAGGGATCTGGAGTTCTTCGAAGGTGGCAGGCAAGTGGGCTGCCAGCAGCTTGCGCATTGGTGCCGCCGAGTACAGGTGGGTGCGGTACTTAGCCAGGGTGCTCGCCCTAGCCAGCATGGTGTCGGAGAACATCCCGACATCCGCCAGCGATCCCCAGAGGTCCGCCAGCGCCTGCACGCCGACCGGGGAAGGGTCGGCGGCGATGGCCGCGCCGTTCAGCGCGCCGACGCTGGTTCCGACGACAAGGCCGGGCCGGAAGCCTGTCTCCAGCAGGGCTCGCAGCATGCCCACCTGGGTGGCTCCGAGCACTCCGCCGCCGCCAAGCACGACGGCCGCCGGGTTCGCCGGCGGTGTGCCGTTGATCTGCATCTTCCTCATCATCAAGGGTCGGCCTAGCAGTTCCCGGTGTGGACAGGTGTAAACCGGGGGGCGCAGGGCAGCTCACGGCATCCCGGATGGAAGGTGTTGCTATGACCGACATGGCCGCCGTCGGCGATTGGTGGGATCTGGCTGCCTGTCAGACCGCTGACCCCGAGCTATTCTTTCCCATCTCCACGGCTGGCTCAGCGCTTGCTGAAATTGCCCGAGCCAAAGCGGTTTGCGCGTCCTGTGTGATTCGCGGCCGCTGTCTTGATTATGCCCTGAGAACCAGGCAGCCACATGGCGTGTGGGGTGGCCTGAGCGAGGACGAACGCCGCGCGGTCGTTGCCAGCAAGGTGGACCTGGTGTCCCAGGCGAGCTAGCTGGCTGGCTCCTTGTGCGTCGGATGGCTTCGGACGATTCAGGCAGGTGGAGTTCTTCGCCCTGGTGGCGACCAGAAGGTAGGGAAAGTGGCTGAGACCGTCGTGATCACCGGAGCCAGCGCGGGCATCGGCCGTGCTGCGGCGCGGCTCTTCGCTCAGCGTGGCGCCAGCGTTGGCCTGATCGCGCGCGGCCAGGCAGGTCTTGCCGCTGCGGCGCGGGACGTGACCCGAGCCGGGGGCCAGGCGCTGGCGATCCAGGCCGATGTCGCCGACTTCGATCAGGTGGTCGCCGCCGCCGATCAGGTCGAGGACGAACTAGGCCCGATCGATGTCTGGGTCAACGTCGCCTTCACCTCAGTCTTCGCGCCGTTCGAGGAAATCAGCGCGGCTGAGTTCCGGCGGGTGACCGAGGTGAGCTACCTGGGCTTCGTCTACGGGACGATGGCGGCTCTCGGCCGGATGCGGCCGCGGAACCATGGCGTGATCGTGCAGGTCGGGTCCGCGCTCGGGGAGCGCAGCATCCCGCTGCAGTCCGCGTACTGCGGAGCCAAGCACGCTATCAACGGATTCACCTCGTCGCTGCGCTGTGAACTGCGGCACGAGAGGTCGAACGTCAAGGTGACAGTCGTGCAGATGCCGGCGGTCAACACACCGCAATTCAGCTGGGTGCGGTCCAGGCTGCCGCGCCAGCCTCAGCCGGTGCCACCGATCTACCAGCCGGAGGTCGCGGCCTGTGGCATTGTCTTCGCGGCCGACCATCCCGAGCGCAGGCAGTACTGGGTGGGCGGCACGACCGCCGCCACGATCGTGGCCAACCGGGTAGTTCCCGGGCTGCTCGACCGCTATCTCGCCAGGACCGGGTACTCCGCGCAGCAAACCAGCCAGCCGGCCAGGGCGGGCCGGCTGGACAACCTGCAGGAGCCGGTAGACGGCCAGGCCGGCACCGACCACGGCGCGCACGGTGGTTTCGATGACCGCTCGCACGAGCGCTCGGCCCAACTATGGCTGTCGCAGCATGCGCGGCTGGTCGTTGCCGCGGCGGGATCTGTCGTGCTGGCCGGGTCGGCTGCGGCCGCCGGTCTCCAGGCGGCGCGGCGCCGGTGACGCGGCTACCGCTCAGGTTCTGTCCATCCGCCGGAACGTGACCTCCTGCAGCAGCAGCCGGATCGCGGCGGCGGCGGGAATGGCCACCAGCGCGCCGATGAGGCCGAGCAAAGCCGCTCCGATCAGTACCGCGACGATCGTGACGGCGGCTGGCACCTGCACCGTACGCCCCATGATCCTTGGCACCAGCAGGTAGTCCTCCGCCAGCCGGTAGCCGATGTAGAAGGCCAGGGTCAGGCCCGCGACCGGCACCGACACCGTGAGCGCGACCAGAGTGACGACAGCCCCGCCGATCGTGGAGCCGATGACCGGGACTAGGTCAAGCAGAGCCACCAGCAGGGCCAGTAGCGCGGGGTAGGGGATGCCGAATGCCAGCATCCACAGGTAGGTGCCGGCTCCAGCCACCATTGAGGTCAATACATTGCCGAGCAGGTAGCCGCCGACCTTGGTGATGATCTCATCGCCGAGCAGGATGACCCTGGTGCGGCGCGAGTGCGGCACCAGCCGGTACACGAACAGCTTGATGCGTGGCAGGCCTGCCAGGAAGTAGACGGTCAGCACGGCCAGCACGAGCAGCGAAGTGGCGGCACTCAGCACTACCTCGCCCGCACCGAGGACGCCGCCTGCGATCGAGCCGCCGCGGCTGGTGACGAGGTCGGTGAGCCGTTGCTGGACGTGATAGCGGACGTTCAGCCTGCCGAGTTCCGAGTGCCGGTCGTTGAGCGACTGCAAGTACTGGGGCAGGTGATGTGCCAGAGCTGTGGTCTGCGCGGTGAGCGGCGGGATCGCGGCCAGGATAAAGGCGCCGAGCACGACAGCTGCGCTGAGCATGACCGTCAGCACGGCAGCCCAGCGTGGCAGCCGCCGTTTGGTCAGCCAGTTGACGGCCGGATCCAGGCCGGCCGCGATGAACAAGGCGAGGCCGATCAGCACGAGCACGGACCGCGCCCTGATCAGGACCTCGACCAGGCCGTAGGTCACTGCGACGCCCGCCGCGGCCGCCATGCCGATGAAGAAGGGCGAGCGCCGGTCCAGCGGCCGCCCCAGCCGGCCAAGCCCGCTGGTCTGCTCGGCTTCGGCCACCGCCTCGGTTACTTTGTCGTCGCCGCCGTTGCGGGCAGGCTGGGTGCCCGCTGCCAACTCCGGCCCGCTGTCCGCTGCCATGGGCGCGGTGTAGTCCGGCATCTGCATCCGCGGGCTCGGGCTCGTCACGCACGCTAGCTACCGCAGCGGTGGCGCTCGAAACGAGCAAGGATCCAGGTCGAGCGCGGCTTTCCGCGCGGTAGGCCACCGGCAGCTGGCCTGCTCACGCGCCGGGCGGGACTCCGACCCTGAGCACCAGCATGGTTAGGTCGTCCAGCAGCACGTTCTCACTGAAGTCCAGCACGACCGACCGCATGTCCGACACGATCTCAGCGGCCCGGCGGCCCGCCAGCTGCGCCAGGCTATCGGCCAGGCTGTCCTCCAGGTAGGTGGCCTGGGGGCTGCGTGCATCGGCTAGCCCGTCGGTGTAGAAGAACAGGACGTCACCCTCGGTCAGTTCGAGTTCTAGCGTCCCCGGCTCGGGATCAGGAAAGATGCCGAGCGGCACGCCTCCCCCCGGCATCTGCTGAGTGCTGCCGTCAGGCCTGACCAGCACAGGACCCGGGTGCCCGGCGCTGGCCAGCAGGATCTTCAGCGTGCGGTCATGCCAGCTCAGATTCGCCGCGCAGGCAGTCACGAACCTGCCGCCGAATTCCTCGGCCAGCATGATGTCGTTGGCGCCGCGCAACACCGCGGCCGGGTCGGCATCGGAGTGCGCGAGCACTCTGATGGCATGCCGCGCAGCGGCGGTCGCCGCCGCGGCGTCATCGCCCTTGCCGCAGACATCCCCGATGGCGATACCCCAGCCGCCGGGAGTCGGGTAGCCGTCGTAGAAGTCGCCGCCGACTTCGCGACCTCGGGTTGGTACCAGGTGGGCCGACGCGAGTTCGATGCCAGGCACCGGCTTGAGCGCAGATGGCAGCAAGCTCGCCCGGAGCGCGTCCGCTGTCTCGGTGCGTTGCCGCAGCGTCCGGCGGGCCGAGACGGCCAGTCCCAGCATCGCTCCGATCTCCTCGCCCAGGGCGGCGTCGGCGAGGCTGAACTGGCCGTCGTCGCCGCGCCTGACCAAGGTCATGACGCCGTAGGGCCGCGGGCCGTCGCTCATCGGCACCGACAGCAGGGAGGCAGCGCCGAGCATCGCCAGCAACGGCGCGCGATCCGGGCTCGAGCCGAGAGCGGTCTCGTCGTCGACGTGGGTGATGAGCTGCGCCTTGCCTGAATCGAAGACTTGGTCGGGAACTGAGCCGGGGCCGGGAGAGGCGTTCGCGACCGCATGGACCAGTCCTGTGGACTCAGGATCGTCGGGACCTGCGACGTACTGGCGGCGCAGCTGACCCCTGCGGCGGACGTCAATGATGACCCAGGTGGCCAGATTGCCGCAGAGCAGCCGGGCACACCGCTGCAGCAGCACAGACTCGCTGATGCCCGCGCTTTCCAGTAGCAGCCGGCCGGCTGCCGCCAGCAGGTCGAGCCGGCGGTAGGCCGTCGCCACCACCGCATCGTCGGCGGCGGGCTGGTCGGCTGGGCCCGATGTGCTCGTGGCGACCGTGACCGCCGAGTGCTCAGGGTCGGCGTCGCGGCTGACTGTCACGAGGAGCCGGTCGGCGTCGCCGCGAACGCTGACCGTCCCGATGGTGAGGTTGCAGCGGACGGCGCCGGCATCGGCCAGCAGACCGCTCCGCAGGCGCGCCATCTTGCCGGTCCTGGTAACTCCGGCCAGCAGGGAGCGCAAGGCGGCTCGTCCCGACGGCTCGATCAGCGTCGCGAGCGGCTTACCCGTTGCGTAGCCGGGCCCGACGCCCAGCAAGGCACCCGCCGCGGCGTTGGCCCGCAGGACGGTGCCGTCCCGATCGACGATGAACAGCGGCACTGGCGCTGAGCTGAACACCGCATGCAGCAGGCGACGCTCGGAATGCAGACCGCTCAGGCCCTGGCCGGTCCCGCCGCCCTCTGCCGCACCGCCAGCCTCGGCCAGCGCGGCAACGGCTCCGTCCAGCTCCTCCAGGGCAGCATCCAGCAAGGCCCGCTGCTCACCCTGCGGCAGGCTCGCGGCCTGCCGCAGCGCGGCCGCACGGGATTTCAGCTCGGCGATACCGCCGCCGGACGCTGATCGATCGGGCGCCGGCATGCTGCTACCAATCTTCGAGGTCAGGCCTTCCATCGTATCGGCAACCCAGGTCGCCGCGAGGGTCTCGTTTGCCAGCCGCTGCCCGGGTAGTGAGGCGAATGGAGGCGATGACGGTGGCATCCCAGATCGGCTCGGCGCCGGTAGCCTTCCTGGCCGCTGGCTACGGCACAGGCAACGCCGAATTCACGCATTCCTGGCAGGCAGTTCTGGCCAGGGGCGGCCAGCCGGTGCTGGTCTCGCATGACCGCGCCGAGGTCGAACTCCTGAGCCAGGGCGGCTGCGCTGGCAGCATGCCAGTCGATGTGCAGGTCATGGACGCCACCGCGGCCAGTTTCGCTGGCCTCGTGCTGCCCGGTGGAATCATGAACGGCGACCAGCTGCGGTCCGAACCGCTGGCTGTCGGCTTCGTCCGTGATTTCTTCGCGGCCGGCCTGCCAGTGGCCGCGATCTGCCAGTCGTCCTGGCTGCTGATCGAAGCAGACGTGGTCAGGCACAGACGGCTGACGTCTTGGCCCAGCCTGCGCGGCGAACTGAGCAACGCCGGTGCTATCTGGGTCGCGGATCACGTCGTGACTTGCGAGGACGGACCAAACGCTCTGATTACCTGCGGGGGTCCTGGCGACCTGCCGACCTTCTGCGACACCTTCACCCGGAGGTTCTCCGGTCCCGCTTAGTCAGCTCGGCGAGCTGACTGAGCCCGTCTCGGCCCGAGCGGCCCGGCCGGTGCGCGTCGATGACGCGCTGCGCGACGTCAGTCGCGCGGATATTGCTGCGCTGCGACACCTGGCGCATCCGCTCGAGTGCCTCGTCGGCGGTGCAGCCAAGAGCGTGCATCAAGATGCCCTTGGCCTGGTCGACGACGGCACGAGCGCTAGCCGCGTCGCGGAGCTGATCGGCCGTGCGCCGGGAGTCGCCGTATTCTGACACCGCCCCGACGACCGCGCCGCCGTAAGCAACCAGCAGCTCAGCCAGCTGCAGCTGGTCGGGATCAAGGGCTCGCGGCCGGATGCCGAAGAGCGACAGCGCGATTACTGCCTGACCTCGGTAGCTGAGCGTGACGCAGCTGCGCACGCCAATCCTGAGCGCCGCCGCTGTGAACTCCGGCCAGCGGCGTTCGGTGAGCGTATCGAGGCAGCTCACGGGCGCGTCCTGCGCCATGGATTCCACCATCGGGCCGCTCCCGCTGGCGACCTGCACGCCGATCAGCACTGGTGGCTCCGGGTGGCTGGACGCCATATTCGCGAGCTCGCCATCGCGGAAGACCGCTGCGCAGGCAGCTGCGCACCCGGCGACCTGGCTCGCGGCGAGCGCGGTCAGCTGGCTGAGAGATCGTTCTTCAGTAGCGGCGGACAGGCTGAGCAGCGCCGCCGCCCGGTTGGCCAGATCAGAGCCGGGCACTCCTGCCGCCTCCCGCTAGCGTCCTGGCTCGCGCCCGGCATGAGCCTGCGCGAGCAGTCCCTGCTCGACTGTCTCATAGAGCGTGAGCTTGTCCGCGAGACCCGTGATCCACAGCGTCTTGGTGTAGCGGTAACGCGCTCCGGCCAGCCCCAGCATGCCGCCGACCGCCTCGGCCTTCTTCCAGTGGCCGACGATGACGGCCAGCGCGCTGGTATCCAGGAAATCCACGTCAGCGAGATCGAGAATGATCCTGTCATTGGTGCTCTGGGCCTGCGTCAGGCACACGTCCAGCTGCGGGCTGGTGACAATATCCAGATCGCCATGGATGGTAATGACGATGCTGTCACCACGGCTGTCGGCGGAGAGCCAACCTTCGTCCACATGCCACCCCTGGATATTCGGCTGTCCCAGTGACGCTATACCGGCCCATAGTAGAAGCGCACATCGTTCCTGGCGCCCTGCATACACCGTAATCTGGCGGGAATGTACGGTGCGCGGTCGGCTGGGCGCTTCGGCTCTTAGTTCAGGGCGGGAGCGGCGGCGAGCTTCCAGCAGCCCCCATTACCCGAAGCGCCGACCCGCAGCTCAGGTCTTGGGGGTAGTGAGATGGGCCCGGATGGGGCTGGTGCCGGCCTTCGGCACGCTGCCAGCTTCTACCGGACATCCAGCGACTACGTGGTGGCAATTGACAGGTTCGTGCAGGCCGGCCTGACCCGGCGCGAGCCGGTGTTCGTGGCGGTGCCAGGAGATCAGCTCGCGGCCGGGCTGGCCGCCGCGCGCTGGCCGCAGGCCACCGTCGCTGATATGCGCGAGCTCGGCGGAAACCCGGCCAGGATCATTCCGGCTCTCCGTTCGTTCGCCGCTGATCACGCCGGCCAGCGGATCAGGTACCTGGGCGAGGCCACCTGGCCAGGTCGTCGGCCTGCCGAGCTGCGCGAGGCGGCCAGGCATGACGCGCTGCTGAACGTCGCCTTCGCCGAGGCTCAGCTCAGCATGCTGTGCCTGTACAACGCCGCAGGGTTGCCACCGTCGGCGGTCCTCGATGCCTGCAGCACCCATCCGAGCCTGGTCAGCGACGCGGCCGAGCACTCCAACCCCGACTACCTGGGTGCGGGGGAGATGCCAGCCTGCGTGGACAAGCCGCTGCTAGCACCGGCCCGCGCCCGGGAGTTGCCCTACCACCGCGGGTTGCGGCCGGTGCGCGCGCTCGTGGATACCTTCGCCGCCGAAGCCGGACTGAGCGGGCAGCGGCGGACTGACCTGGTCATCGCGGCCAGCGAGGTCGCCGCGAACACCCTCAGGCACACCAGCGGCGGCGGCGTGATCAGGCTGTGGATGACCGATGATGAGGTGCTGTGCCAGGTCGAGGACGGCGGGCACATTGCCGATCCGCTTGCCGGGCACATCCGGCCGGCTCTGGACCTGCCAGGCGGACAGGGCTTGTGGCTGGTCAATCAGGTCTGCGATCTGGCAGAGATCAGGACCAGCGAGTTCGGCACTACCGTCAGGCTGAGCATGCACCGGCGCGGTTGACGCGCCCAGGCGGTGGTCACAAAAATCGCGTGCGCGCGTTTGCCCGGCAATGTTCGGGTAGCTGCTGAGCAGCACTTACGAGCGGCTTGGAGTCAGCCATGAGTCTGCCAGCATGCCAGCAGCGCGTCCTCGACCGGATTGGCGCGTCACTGCAAGCAACTGAACCCAGGCTGGCGGGTATGTTCGCGATCTTCACCCGGCTGTGCAAGGGCGAAGCCCCGCCGCTCCGGGAGCAACTGAAGGCGCAGGCTGCGCCGATCGCCTGGCTGACCGGGCTCATCTGGAGTGCGGGCCACGCCCGGACGGCACGCGCCAGGCACTGGGGCCGGGTGCTGGTTGTCAGCCAGGTCGCGATCGCGTTCGCGCTGATCGCCGTGCTGATCGGAAGCTTTACCCGGGCGCCCAGTTGCGCAAGCCAGCGAATGTCACGTGGTTCGGCGGTTACGGCCGCGCGAGGCCAGGCATGTCCATCCCAAGCTGGCCTGGCAAGTGAGTGGTCAGGCAAGTAGCGGAGCCCAGACCAGGATTCGCAGTGCCAGGACAGGAGACCTGCGGTGACGGTGGTAGTCGCGGTCGACGATTCAGCCGGCGCGTGGAATGCCATCCGGCTGGCAGCCAAGGAGGCTGCCTGGCGACGTGCGCAGTTGATAGCTGTCACGGCCTACCGGGCTGACCGTCCAGGTGGCGCGCCGGCCTCGCGGGAAACTCCCGTGCAGCACGTCACCGGAGCCGACAACGCGGTCCCCGAAGCCAACGAGGCAGCCGAAGCCAACGAAGCAGCGGCCGCTGAGTCGGCGCTTCGTGCTGCCGTGCAGGACGTGTTAGGCGCCGGAGAGTGCCAGGTCGACCTGAAGGTGCAGGCACTGCCAGGGCCTGCTGGTCGCGTCATCGTGGATACCGCGCGTGAGGCCAGAGCGCAGCTCATTGTTCTCGCCGCGCGGTCAGGAATCGCGCTGCTGCCGGGAACGGTGAGCCAGTACGTGCTGCATAACGCCAGGTGCCCGGTGCTGCTCGTGCCCGCGGGGCGACAATCTGACAGCTAGTCGGTTGGCCGGCGAGGCCGCGAACGTAGGCGAGCCCGCGAAATCGGGCGAGCCCGCGAACTCAGGAGCCCGCGAACTCAGGTGAGCCCGCGAACTCAGGAGCCCGCGAACTCAGGCAAGCGGCGGCAAGACGAAGGCCGGGCGCTGACGACGCGCCCGGCCTGCGCGGATCTATCAGCGGGCACCTGCTTCTGGCTGCGACAGCCGGTGGCTGATGTCAGCGAGGTTCTCGCAGAACAGCCTGCAGCTGCGCAGCGCCTCACGTAGCTGCTCTGTACTGCCAGGGTCGTTCTGAGCGCGATCGGCCGGCACCAGGTCGGCCGTGCGCTGGCGCAGCATCTCGATGAGCTCGCTCACGGCTTCATCCGCCGCCGCCGCGGCCAGCTGGACTGAACCGCGCGGGTCATCGACGAACTGCGCCTGGATGTCATGCCACTGCTGGCCCAGCCCTGCGTGGCCGGCCCTACCGCCGGTACTGGCCGCGGCTGCCGGCGCCGCAAGCTCTGACATCGTCGGCTCTGACACCTGGCTCTGACATCGTGGGCTCTGACATCGTCGGCTCTGACACCGTGGGCCGACACCGTGGGCTCTGACATCGTCGGCTCTGACACGGTGGGCTCTGACACCGGCTCTGAGTCTTCGGCCGAGTCGGTTAGCTCAGAGTCTCCGACCACTTCGGCCAGCACGATGTCAACGTCGTCATCCTCGGGTTCGTCGTCGGCAAGGTCGGCAGTTGCCAGATCGTCGTCGTCCAGATCGTCGTCGTCCAGCTCGGCGTGCGTCGAAACGACGATGATGTCGGGATCGGCGTCCTCGACCGGACCGGAATCTGAGTCCTCGGTCTGATCAGTCATCGGCGCCCTCGAGTCCTCTGGCATCGTGGTGTCGTCGCTGGTCGCGTGGGACCTGCTGCTGGCCTCCGGCCAGTCGGACTGAGTTGTCACTGCCTACCTCCGTTGTTACAGCTCGGCTAATACCGCTGGGGTGCGTCTGCGTCGTCTTCGGTCGGCCGGTCAATCACCAGGCCATCGGGGTCGGTGTCGGGCGCCGTCTCGGTGATCCGGCCGTTGCTTGCACCGTTGGCCACCACCGGCGATGTGGTCTGCGAATAGGAGTTCTCGGCCGGAGCCGTGCTGTCCGCCTGGACGGCGTTGTCAGCAACAGCGGCGCTTTCCCCTACCGCGGACGTGCCGAGCAGGTCGGCGAACAGCGCCCGGTAGTGGATGATGGCCTGCCGCAGGTCCTCGGTAGCCGCGTCACCGGCAGCGGCGTTCATGGTGATAGCGCGCGCGGAGCGGAAGTGCCCGACGGTCTTCGCGTGCTCCACCGAGAGGTCCGCCATCACCTGCTCGTCGTCCTCGATCGGGTACCCGCGGTCTTTCATCACGGTCGTGACGAGGGCGTAAGCGTCCGACACCGCGGACTGCGGCGAGTCGACGAACTGCTCCTGGATGACCATCCAGTCGGCGGTGTACCGGCTCCTGGCCTCCTCGGTCAGCGGCTTGATGTCGAACTTGCGTACTCGGCGCTGGCGATCGGTGAGTTCGGCCTCGGCGCGCAGCCTGCCGTTCTGGTCTTCGACAGCCCGGTCATACTCGGGCCCGAATCGCTGCTGAAGCCTGCGCCGCCGTGTCATCAGCGCAACTGCCGCGAACGCGACGACGATCACGATGACGACCACGACGACGATTGCTGTAGTTCCGCTTGACATTGGGAACCTCCTGCTAGTCGGTCCCCTCCCGCTCCCCTCAATGCGGCCCTTCAAACAATTGCGCACGTCCAGCGGGTGGAACGGCGCCAGAACGGGCCGCAGCTGCCGAAATGCCTGGCTAGGCGGCGGGAGTCAGGAGGAGCGATCGCAGGCAGGTGCGGCCGCGATGCAGGCGCGACATGACGGTGCCAAGCGGTGTGCCCATCGCGGCCGCGGCTTCGCGGTAGCTGAATCCCTCGACATCGACCAGGTAGACAGCGAGCCGGAACTCTGCGGGCAATTCCCCGAGCGCAGTCACGATTTCCTGCGCCGGAATTCTGGCCAGCACCTGTTCCTCCGCCGACTGGGTGAAGGCCGGCAGCTCTCGTGCGGGCGTCGCGAGCTGGAGTTGGTCGCCAGGCGCAACGACGAGGAATGGCTCGCGCTGCTTTTTTCTGTAGCCATTGATAAAGGTATTCATCATGATGCGGTGCAGCCACGCACGCAGATTCGTACCAGGAGTGAATCCGCTAAAGCCGGCGCAGGCCTTCGCCATGGTGTCCTGCACCAAGTCCTCCGCATCCTGCGGGTGACGCGTCAGGCGGAGCGCGGCCTGCAGCAAGGCGCCGCGATAAGGGATCGCTTCCTGTTCAAATCGTGCCGCCAGCTCATGGCTCATCCGCCGGCTCGCCACCTGTGTCACTGCGCCCCTCCCAGCCTCCGGTTCCGCCTAGATACCAGCTATTCGCGCTGGTAAACGGCGGGCAGGACGCTGACCAGCAGCACCGCCAGACAGCCCGGCGGAAGCTGCGCCCTCTTCCCTTCCACCGCGACGCCGTCCGCGGACGCGGCGACCACCTCGGTGATAGCAGCGTCTACCAGGATTCGGCGCCGGACGTCGCTTAGATTGGCGGCGATCCGCAACCGACCGCGGCTGACGATCAGCCATCGCCGTTGTTCGTCGAAGCCGACCTGCGTGGCGGTAAGGCGAGGGTCAGTCAGCTCGGGCCACTCGCGGCGCAAGACGAGGAGCTCGCGGTACCAGCCGAGCAGATCTGTGTGCGGTGCCTCGCCGAGCTGTGACCAGTCCAGCTTGGACCGCAGGAAGGTCGCCTCGTCCTGCGGGTCAGGCACGTCGTCCGCGCGCCAGCCGTGCCTGGCGAACTCGGCCCGGCGGCCGCGGGCTACCGCATGCCCGAGGCCTGCGTCGTCGTGGTCGGTGAAGTACTGAAAGGGCGAGGTAACACCCCACTCCTCGCCCATGAACAACATGGGCGTGAAGGGAGCCGTCAGCAGCAGCCCCGCCGCGACCTTGACCAGAGCTGCCGGCGCGACGGCGCCGATGCGGTCGCCGGTTGCCCTGTTGCCCACCTGATCGTGGTTCTGCAGAAAGCCGAGGAACCGGTCAGCCGGCAGCCGGTACACATCGACGGCGCGGCCGTGGGAGCGGCCGCGGAACGTGGACCAGCTGCCGTCGTGCACGAACACCCGAGTCAGTGCCTTCGCGAGCACCGCCATCGAGCCGAAGTCGCAGTAATAACCGTGCCGTTCGCCGGTCACGGCCGCGTGCACGGCGTGGTGGAAATCGTCGTTCCACTGAGCCGTCAGGCCGAAGCCGCCAGCCTCCCGGCTGGACACCAGCCGGGGGTCATTGGCATCTGACTCGGCGATCAGCAGGAACTGGCGATTCAGCCGCGCTGCCAGAGCCGCTACCTCGGTCGCGAGTTCCTCCAGCAGGTGCAGCGCGCGGTTGTCGGTGAGCGCGTGCACCGCATCCAGCCGCAGGCCGTCGAGGTGGTAGTCGCGCAGCCACAGCAAGGCGTTGGCGATGACGAACGCCCTGACCTCGTCCGAGCCTGGCTGGTCCAGGTTGACCGCGGGGCCCCACGGCGTCACGTGCGCGTCGGTGAAGTAAGGCCCGAAGTCGGCGAGCCTGTTGCCGATCCCGACGTGGTTGTAGACGACGTCGAGCACGACGGCGAGCTTCCTGGCATGACACGCGGCCACGAACCGCTTGAGTCCGTCAGGACCGCCATAGGGTTCGTGCACCGCCCACAGGCTGATGCCGTCATAGCCCCAGCCGTGCCGGCCGGGGAACGCGGCTACCGGCATCAGCTCCACCGCGGTGACGCTAAGGTCGCGCAGATAGTCCAGGCGGGTGATGGCGGCGTCGAAGGTGCCCTCGGCGGTGAAGGTGCCGATATGCAATTCGTAGAGCACAGCGCCTGACAGGGTCGCGCCGTGCCAGTCGTCATCGGTCCAGCCGAAGGCGGCCTGGTCATGGCGCTGACTCAGGCCGTCGGGACCGTCCGGCTGGCGGACCGAGCGCGGGTCGGCCAGCGGCTCTCCGCCGTCGAGCCGGAAGCCGTACCTGGCATCGGGCGGCGCGCCGGGCACCGTGACCGACCACCAGCCGCCCTCTTGCGCCGACATGGCGTGCCGCTGCCCGCAGACGTCAGCTTCGGCCAGCCCCGCGCGCGGGGCCCACACCCGGAATGCGGTCACTGCAGAGTCCGGACGCCCTGGCCTGGCTGGGCACGGTCGGCTGCCCGCACCAGCAGGGCCACCGGCAGCTCTGTCATCAGGTCGGCCAGCCTGATGTGCCCTGGTCCGTGCTCCGCGCCGGTCAGCAAGTCGCGCCAGCGGCCGGCCGGAACTGCGAGCGCGGTGTCCTGCCAGCCGCCGGCGCGCCGCAGTCCGCCGGGAAGCCTGGTCGCCACGGTCAGAGCCTGGTCGGCCCGGCTGAAGGCGATCACGTGGGCTGCCGCCTGACCGCTGGCCTGAAGCGGCCGGTAGTCGCCGGCGAACCAGTGGGGATGTTCTCGGCGTAGCCGCAACGCCCGCGACGTGACCAGCAGTTTGGCCGCGTCCAGGCCGAGCCCGGCGGCAGGGCCGAGCATGCCTTCGTCGGCCGCGGCTAGCAGCACCCGCCTGCGGTCGAAGTCAACCGGCCGCCTGTTGTCCGGATCGACGAGCGCCAGGCCGGTCAGCTCGCAGCCCTGGTAGACATCGGGCACGCCCGGCATGGTGAGGTGGACGAGCTTCGCACCGAGCGAATTCGCCTGCGCGTCAGCTCCGATCGACTCCGCGAACTCGGCGATGCCTGCTGCGATCTCGGGATCCGCCAGCGCGCGCCGGGCGAAGGCCATAGCGGCGGCCTCATACCAGGACTCTGGTTCGGTCCAGGAGGTACTGAGTTTCGCTTCCCGCATGGCTTTGCGCAGGTACTGGGTCAGCCGGTCGTCATCGACCGGCCAGCCGCCGACGAGTGTCTGCCAGAGCAGGTATTCCGTCGGCGGGTCGGGCGGAGTGCCCGACAGCGCGGCGGCGCGCTTATGCCAGTTCGTCACCGCGGCGAGCCAGTCCTGCGGGCGGTCAGCGAAGACGGCGATCCTCGCTCGCACGTCCTCTTGCCGTTTGGTGTCGTGCGTGGACAGTGTGGTCATGGTGGCCGGCCAGTCCCCGGCCATCCGGCTGGCGTAGCAGTGAAAGCCGGCCGGGCTGAGGCCAGGCCGGTCAGGATCGGCGCCGACCTCGTTGGCCGAGATCAGCCGCGTCCATCGGTAGGCGGCAGTGTCCTCCACGCCCTTCGCCTGGACCGCCGCACACGTCTGCTGGAAGCGGACGGCGAACTCGTCCCGCGCCTGCTTGCCTGCTGCCTGCACGGCGCGGCCGAGCAGCAGCGCGGCGATGAGATCGACGGCCGGATGCAGCCGGGCCGGGAGCCGCCGTCTGGCCTGCGCCGCAGCGGTTCTGATCTGAGCCCGGCTGCCTGGCGGCGGCATCTCGCCTGGCACCACGTAGGCACGGTACACAGTAAAGCCGGCCAGCAGCTCAGCCAGAATCGCGCGCAACTCCTCGGCCGGCACCGCCGCGATGTCGGGATCGGCGATCCGGCGCAGCAGCCGCGTCAGCCGGGCGACCTCGGCGCTGAGCGACTGCCCGGCGGCCTCACGTCGCGCGGCCCAGGCCGCCGCGGCGAAGTCCGCAGGGCCGCCGGCGAACCGCTGGTACTGCCGCCCGAGTTCGCCCATGCCGGCGTCGTCGGTGAACAGCGCGCCGACGGCCGCGAGTGCGTCGTAGCCAGTCGTCCCGTCGCACGGCCAGTTCTGCGGTAGTTCCTCGCCGACCGCGAGGATCTTCTCGGCCACGAGCCAGCAGCCTCCCGCCGCCGTGGCCAGCTGGTGCAGGTAGCGCCGCGGGTCGGCCAGGCCGTCGGGGTGGTCGATCCGCAGCCCCTGGATCAGGCCTTCGGCGACCAGGCCCAGGATCAGGCCGTGGGTAGCGGCAAAGACGTCCGGCTCCTCCACTCTGATGGCAATCAGGGAGCTGATGTCGAAGAACCTGCGCCAGTTGAGCTCGGTCGCGGCCGCGCGCCAGCTGGCGAGCCGGTAGGCCTGCGCCGCCAGCAGTTCCGGCATCGGCAGCCGCTCGGAGCCTGGCCGCACCGGCAGCACATGGCCCTGATAACGCAGCACGGGCTGGTCCGCGCCGGTGTCGGACAACTCGTCAGCGACAGCGTCGCCGGCTACCGCGCTCAGCCTGCTGAGCTGCAAGTCGTCGAGGCTGTACCGCAGCGGCCTCGCGAGGATCGGGAGCAGCAGTTGCCCGTCGCAGGCGGCCCAGTCGACGTCGAACCAGTGCGCGCGAGCTGATTTCTCGCCGTCGCGCAGCACCGACCACAGCGGCGCGTTCAGGTACTCAGGTGCCGGAATGCCCATGTGATTGGGCACGATATCGGCCACCACGCCGATGCCGTGCCGGGCGAGCGTGGCCGCCATCCGGCGGAAGCCGTCCTCGCCGCCGAGATCGGCGGAGATCCGCGAGTGGTCGACCACGTCGTAGCCGTGCTTGGAGCCAGGCACCGCCTGCAGGATCGGGGACAGGTATGCATGCGTGACGCCGAGGCCCGACAGGTAGCTGGCCAGGCCAGCGGCGGCATCGAACCCGAAGCCGGAATGCAGCTGGAGCCGGTAGGTCGAGCAGGGAACCCCGCGCACGATGGTTGCCGTCCGGTCAGGCACGGCGCAGCAATCGCAGCGAGCGGCTGGTCAGCGTCAGCACGTCACCCGCCTTGACCACAGCGGACTCGCCCGGTGGCGGCTGCGGGTCGGCGGTATCCAGTTCCGGCTCCCACCGGTCGCCGTAGCCGGCTGCGGGATGACGAAGTCCAGGTCGATGCTCGGCCGCGTTCAGCAACAGCAGGAACGAGTCGTCGCTGACCCGCTCGCCGCGCGGATCTGGCTCGGTGATGGCCTCGCCGTTCAGGAAGACGGTCAGCGACTTGGCGAAACCCGCAGCCCAGTCGTCGTCGGTCATCTCAGTGCCCGCCGGCGTGAGCCAGCAGATGTCGGACAGATGATCGGCCGCGCCCCTGCCTACCTCGCCGGTGAAGAACCGCCGGCGCCGGAACACCTGATGAGCAGCCCTGAGCCGGATCAGCGAGCGAACGAAGGAGTGCGCCGACGGCCACGTTCCTGCCTGATCGATACCGGTGCCGGCGCTGGCGGCGCGACACCGTCAGCCGGCCAGTGCACCCAGCTCAGCTCGTTGTCCTGGCAGTAGCCGTTGTTATTGCCGAGCTGGGTGCGGCCGAGTTCGTCGCCGGCCAGCAGCATCGGCACGCCCTGCGACAGCAACAGCGAGGCGAGCAGATTACGCTGCTGGCGGGCCCGCAGCGCCAGCACCGACGGCTCGTCGGTCGTGCCCTCGGCGCCGCAGTTCCATGACCTGTTGTCATCGGTGCCGTCCCGGTTGTCCTCCCCGTTCGCCGCGTTGTGCTTGTGGTCGAAGCTGACCAGGTCGGCAAGGGTGAAGCCGTCGTGGCAGGTGACGAAGTTGATCGAGGCGATCGGGCGGCGGTTGTCGCTGGCGTACAGGTCGGCAGAGCCGGTCAGCCGGGAGGCGAACTCCGGCAGCGCGGCTGGCTGACCGCGCCAGAAATCACGGACTGAGTCGCGGTATTTGCCGTTCCATTCGGTCCACAGCGGCGGGAAATTGCCGACCTGGTAGCCGCCGTCACCGACGTCCCAGGGCTCGGCGATGAGCTTGACCTGGGAGATCACCGGGTCCTGCTGGACCAGCTCGAAGAACGCCGACAGCCGGTCGACGTCGTGGAACTGCCGCGCCAGCGCGGCCGCCAGGTCGAACCGGAATCCGTCGACGTGCATCTCCAGCACCCAGTAGCGCAGCGAGTCCATGATCAGCTGGAGCACGTGCGGGCTGCTCATCAGCAGGCTGTTGCCGGTGCCGGTGGTATCGAAGTAGTGCTGCCGGTCAGGCTCGTCTGTCAGCCGGTAGTACTTCGGGTTGTCGATACCGCGGAAGCACAGGGTCGGGCCGAGCTGATTGCCCTCGGCCGTGTGGTTATAGACCACGTCGAGGATGACCTCCAGCCCGGCATCGTGCAGCGCGCGGACCATGGACTTGAACTCAGGCACTTGCTCGCCGAGCTGGCCGGCGGAGGAGTAGGCATTGTGCGGCGCGAAGAAACCGATGGTGTTGTAGCCCCAGTAGTTGGACAGGCCGCGCTCGGTCAGGAAACCGTCATGGACGAACTGGTGCACCGGCATCAGCTCGACCGCGGTGACGCCCAGGTCCAGCAGGTAGTCGATGACCGCCGGATGAGCCAGCCCGGCGTAGCTGCCGCGCAGTTCGTCGGGCACCCCCGGGTGCAGCTTGGTCAGGCCGCGCACGTGTGCCTCGTAGATCACGCTCTGGTGGTAGGGCGTGCGCGGCGGCCGGTCGTTGCCCCAGTCGAAGTAGGGGCTGGAGACCACCGAGCGCGGTACGAACGGGCCTGAGTCGGTCGGGTCAGGCTCCTGCTCGCTGCCGAAGTGGTAGCCGAACACCGGCTGCCCCCAGCTGACTGCTCCTTCGATGGCCTTGGCGTACGGGTCGAGCAAGAGCTTGGCCGGGTTGCACCGGACGCCGGCCGGCGGATCGTAACTGCCGTGCACGCGGTAGCCGTAACGCTGGCCAGGGCCGGTTCCGTTGAGGTAGCCGTGCCAGACGAAGCCATCCACCTCGCGCAGCCGCACCCGTTCCTCGCTGCCGTCACGATCCAGCAGGCACAGGTCAACCTGCTCGGCGACCTCTGAGTAGATCGCGAAGTTCGTGCCTACGCCGTCGTAGGTCGCGCCGAGCGGGTAACTGTTGCCTGGCCACGCTGAGGTGCTTGTCATGAGGTCCTTTCGGTCACTGAGTCGGCCCGCGGCGCGTGGTCGGGCGGCGGCGCGATGTCGGCCGGTGCCGCGCCGTCGGCGGGTGGCGCGACCTCGGCCGGTGGCGCGACGTCGGCGGGCGTGCGCGGGGTCTGCGCGGGTACCTCGGCCCCGGCCGGACGGTCGCTGAACGAGACCTCGACGTGCTGCTCGGCGCGCCGCTGGTTCTGCAGCGCCTGCAGCGCCATCGACGTCCGGTCGGCCTCGGTTAACGGCGGCTGGACCAGCGCCCGTGGCCAGAGGCGGCGTGCCACGACCACGTTAACCTCGGCTGCGTAGACGGCGCCCTGAACACTGAAGTAGATCCAGGCCAGCAGCCCGAGAACGGTGGCGAAGACGCCGTAGACAGAGTCGCTGCGCAGGTCGTGGTGCACCAGGTAGGCGCCGACCGCCTGCAGCACGGTCCAGAAGACACCGCCGGCGACAGCGCCTGGGATCAGCTGGCGCGACCGCACGCCCGTCGGGGTCAGGATCCGGAAGCCGCCTGCGTACAGGGCGATGTTGGCGAGGCAAGCCAGCACCTGCGCCAGCGCGCGGAACGCCAGCGCGTGCTGTCCGTAGGTGACCAGTCCGGCCAGCAGCGTGCTGACGATCACGCCGAGCGCCAGCAGGCCAAGGAACGCCACGCTGCGGCCGAGGCGCGGCAGGTAACCGGGCCGGGCCGGGCCTGGCAGGTTCCACACCTGCTCCATCGTGAACAGGCCAGCCTGGGCAAGCCTGGTCACGCCCCACACCAGCAGCAGCAGCCCGGCCACCAGACTGGCGGCCGTCGCGCGCCTGAGCACGTGAATATTGCCTGCGAGTTCCCTGCCGATCAGTGGGAACTGGGCCGTTGCGCCGCTGATCACCTGCGCGCGAAGCGCCGGGTCGCCGGCCGCGATGTTCACGAGGACGGTCACCAGGATGAGCAGCAGCGGGAACACCGAGACGAACGCCGCGTAGGCGAGGTTGGTGACCAGGACACCGCCGTTGTCGTCGCCGAATTTCTTCAGTACAGCGAAGAGGAACGCGGTAGCGGTGTGCTGCTGCTGGACCGCATCTACCCGGCGCACTACCTTCTCGACCGGGTTCACCGCACCTCCGCCTCGTGGCAACTCGGGCCCGATGGGAGCTGCCCTGACCGCTCGCTCGCAAACGGGGCCGACCTTCTCGTCCAGGGCGCTGGTGGTGCCGGCGGCCGCCAGGTTTGGCGGCCGTGCAGCGGGCAGCAAGGCCGGATGGGATCTTCAGCCGGGCAGCCGGGCGGACCGACATCCAGCCGGCAGACGCGGCGCACGGTGCTGATCGCGGGCGCGGCTAACCTGTTCGTCGCCGTGGTCAAACTGGTAGCCGGGGTTCTCGCCGGGTCCAGCGCGATGCTGGCCGAAGCCGCTCACTCCGTCGCCGACACCCTGAACCAGGCCTTCCTGCTCACCTCGGTACACCGCGCAGAACGACCGGCCGATCGCGAGCACCCCTTCGGTTACGGGCAGGAGCGTTACTTCTGGTCGCTGCTAGCGGCCTTCGGGATCTTCATCGCCGGCGCCGGCTTCTCGGTGTTCGAGGGCATCCTGGCGCTCGGGCGCAGCCCTGGCCATCAAAGCGTGCTGGTTGCCTACGTCGCCCTCGCGCTGTCCGGCGTGGCCGAAGGCGTCTCGCTGGTCAGGGCCGCCAGGCAGACGAGAGAGCAGGCTCGCGACCGGCATCTTGGCCTGATCGCGCACGTCCGCAGCAGCGCCGACACGACGGTGAAGGCGGCGTTCTTCGAGGACACAGCGGCCATCATCGGGCTGCTCCTCGCCCTGGCCGGCCTGGTGCTGCGGCAGCTGACCGGGTCTGAGATCTTCGACGCGGCGTCGTCGATGGCCATCGGCGCGCTGCTGATCGCGGTGGCCATCAGGCTCGGCGCGGACAACCGCGAGCTGCTGATCGGCCGGGCTGCGGCTCCCGATCAGCTGAAGCTCATCACCTCGCAGATCAAGGCGACGGCGGGCGTCGCTGAGTTGCTCGAGCTCCTTACCATGCACCTGGGACCCGACCATCTCATCGTCGCGGCCAGGGTCGCGCTCGACGATGAGATCAGCGCGGACCAGGCCGAGGACCTCGCGGACAGTATCGACGCCGAGCTGGCGAGGCAGCTGCCGGTGGTGCCGCACGTCTTCATCGACCCGACGCAGGCGGCGCCCGATGCCCGGCAGGGCGGTGCCAGGCGCTGATGTTTTTGCGGCCCCGTCCTGGGCAGCCGGTGCCTGGTGCGAGCCGCTACCTGGTCGATGGGACGTGATCTGATGACTTCACCAGCTGAGCTACGAGCCGAGCTCGCCGCCGCCGGCGTTACCGGAGCACCCGGCGCGGCCGGACCGTTCGACCAGGCCAGCGCAGGCATGCTGAGCCGCGCGCTGCGCGACAGGGTCGACGGCGAGGTGCGGTTCGACGACGGCAGCCGGGCCGCGTATTCCACCGATGCCTCGAACTTCCGTCAGGTACCGATCGGAGTCGTAGTGCCGCGTAACCCGGACGCGGCGGCAGACGCCGTCGCGGTCTGCCGGGACTTCGGCGTTCCCGTGCTGTCCCGCGGCGGCGGGACCAGCCTGGCCGGTCAGTGCACGAACACCGCGGTGGTCCTGGACTGGTCGAAGTACTGCCATCACCTCGAATCGTTCGACGAGCAGCACCGCACCTGCGTGGTACAGCCCGGAATCGTGCTCGACATGCTGAACAAGCAGCTGGCTCCGGCCAAGCTCAGGTTCGGGCCTGAGCCCGCCACGCACATGAACTGCACTATCGGCGGCATGATCGGCAACAACTCCTGCGGCGCTACGGCGCAGCGGACCGGCAAGGTGGTCGACAACATCGCCGAACTCGAGGTGCTGCTGTACGACGGAACCAGACTCTGGTGCGGGCCGACCGACGACGACGCCTACGCGAGGATCGAGCGGCGCGGCGACCGCCGGGCCGAGATTTACCGGCGGCTGCGCAGGCTGCGGGATGAGTACGGCGAGGACATCAGCGCTCGCTATCCGCGCATACCCAGGCGGGTGTCTGGTTACAACCTCGACTCGCTGCTGCCCGAGCACGGTTTCGACGTGGCCGGGCTGCTCGTCGGCAGCGAATCAACCCTGGTGACGGTGCTGCGCGCCAGGCTGAAGCTAGTCCCCGTGCTGGCGGAGCGCAGCCTGGTAGTGCTCGGCTACCCGAGCGTGGACAAGGCGGCCGACGCGGTTCCCGCCATCCTGCCGCACCAGCCGATCGCCCTTGAGGGGCTTGATGACCGGCTGATCCGTGACCAGCACGCCAAGCACATGAACGCCCGGGCGCTGCAGGACCTGCCCAAGGGCACGGCGTACCTGATGGTGCAGTTCGGCGCCGACACCAAGGAGGAGGTCGACGCCGCCGCCGAGCGGATGCTGGCCGCGCTGCACGACACCGAGCACGACCCTGACGTGAAGTTCATGGACGAGCCAGGGTTCGAGGACGAGCTCTGGCAGGCGAGGGAAGCCGGGCTCGGCGCGACGGCGCACCTGCCCGGCCAGCCGGACACCTTCGAGGGCTGGGAGGATTCGGCGGTCGCACCGGAGCAGCTTGGCGACTACCTGCGCGACCTGAACAAGCTGTACGCGGAATTCGACTATGCCAATGATCTGATGCCGAGCCTGTACGGGCATTTCGGCCAGGGCTGCGTGCATACCAGGATCCCGTTCGACCTGTACACGACCGAAGGCGTGGCCAAGTACCGCAGCTTCATGGAACGCGCTGCGGACCTGGTGGTGTCGCACGGCGGCTCGCTGTCCGGTGAGCACGGCGACGGCCAGTCGCGTGGCGAACTCCTGACCAGGATGTTCGGCCAGCGCCTGGTGGCTGCGTTCGGGGAGCTGAAGTGCATCTTCGATCCTGACGACATGATGAACCCGGGCAAGGTCGTGCATCCGGCAAAGCTCGATGAGCACCTGCGGCTCGGCGGTGACTGGTCTCCGGCGGCACCGCAGGACCTGTTCTTCCGCTACCCGGATGACGGCGGCTCTTTCGCCCAGGCGGCCAACCGCTGCGTCGGCGTGGGCAAGTGCCGGCAGCACGAGCATCCAAGTGGCGCCGTGATGTGCCCCTCGTACCAGGTGACCCGCGAGGAGGAGCACTCCACCCGCGGCCGGGCCCGGCTGTTGTTCGAGATGCTCAACGGGCACGGCGACTCCACCATCAGGGACGGCTGGCGATCGGATGCCGTGCGCGATGCGCTGGATCTCTGCCTTGCCTGCAAGGGCTGCAAGAAGGACTGCCCGGCGGACGTCGACATGGCCACCTACAAGGCTGAGTTCCTGAGCCATCACTGGCAAGGCCGGCAATGGCGGCGCCCGCGATCGGACCTGACTCTCGGCTGGCTGCCGGTCGCGGCCAAGGTCGTATCCAGGCTCAGGCTGGCTGGCCTGGTTAATGCACTCGCCCGCACGCCGGTACTGCACCAGGCGGGCGCCTTGCTGGCCGGCGTTCAGCCGCGCGAGGTGCCGCTGTTCGCCGGCCAGACGCTGCAGCAATGGCACGCCGCGCAGGCCGGGCAGGCCGGGCAGGCCGGGCAGGGCGACGGTCACCGCGGCACTGTGCTGCTGTGGCCTGATACCTTCACCAATCATTTCCACCCGCACGTCGGCATCGCGGCGATCCAGGTGCTGCAAGACGCCGGCTGGCGGGTGGAGCTGCCAGCAGGTGATCTGTGCTGCGGCCTCACCTGGATATCCTCCGGTCAGCTGGCCACCGCGAAAAGAGTGCTGTCCCGCACAGTCGCCAGGCTCGCCGAGCATGTCAGGGCGGGCGGATTCGTGGTCGGCCTCGAGCCGAGCTGCACCGCCGTCTTCCGCGCGGACGCAGCCGAGCTATTCCCCGATGACCAGGACGTGCTGCGGCTGCGCGATCACGTGGTGACGCTTGCCGAGCTGCTGACCGACCACTCGCCTGGCTGGGAGCCGCCGCCGATAGCGCGTCAGGTGCTGGCCCAGGTGCACTGTCACCAGCACGCCGTCATGGGCTGGGACGCCGACGAGCAGATCCTGAAAACCGCGGGTGCGGCGCCCGAGCACCTGGATTCGGGCTGCTGCGGGCTGGCCGGTAACTTCGGCTTCCAGCCTGGCCACCATGAGGTGAGCGTGGCCTGCGCCGAGCAGGTGCTGCTGCCGCGGCTCCGTGCGGCACCCGCCGACGCGGTCGTCCTGGCTGACGGGTTCAGCTGCCGGACCCAGATCCACGAGCTGGACAGCGGCGGCCGCGAGGCCATGCACCTGGCCGAACTGCTCGCCGCCGCGGCTAGCCTGCCTGCCCGGTACCCGGAACAACATCTCGTCAGGCCAGCCGCACCGCGTCCGCTGGCTACCGCCGGGGTGCTGGGTGCTGTCGGTGCCTTCCTCGTGCTCGCGCTTGCGGCGGCCAGGCGCCGGGTGCGGCGCTGACCGGCACGGTTCCTCTTCGTCTTGCCAAGGCCAGCTTTCCTATTCCGGTCGCTCCGGCTGGTCGTCCGCCTCGGTGGTGTCAGCCGGGCGCTCGGTGGCGTCAGCCAGGCGCTACGGCGGTGTCAGCCATGCGCCCAGCGGTGTCAGCCTGGCGCTCGGCGGTGTCAGCCATGCGCCCAGCGGTGTCAGCCGGGCGCTCGACGGGCGGCCCGATCAGGAGTTGCGGGCCAACGCCGAGCCGGAGGCCCGCGGCTGGCGTGCTGCCGGCGGGCATGCTGGCGACCTGACGCGGCGGCAGCACATGCAGGTGCAAGATCCGATGCTGGCCGGAATGCTGCTGGATGCGTTCAAGCGCAACCTGCGGCAGCTGCCGCAGGTGCAGGTCAGCGAACACTGGCGCCCGAGCGACCAGGATGACGCCGGCGACCATGGCGGCTATGCCGGCGGACTGCACGGCCAGCAGCAGCGGCGTGACATGGATGACGTCGCCGAAGACCAGCACACCGAGCGCCATGCCGGCTGCTGGCTCTGCCGCCGTAATAGCGGGCAGGGAAGAGTGCAGCGGTGCGGCGCTGAAGGCGTTCTGCATGAGCCAGAGGCCGACGAGGCTAGCGGCTACTGTCGCGTAGCCAGACCAGCTCGTCAGCAAGCTCAGCGGGTGATGACCGTCGAGAATCTGGACGCTCTGCCTGGTCAAAGCATCGGCGATACCCAGCACAAGTCCGCTGGCCGCACCGGTCAAGGTAGCCCGGCCGCCGTTAGTCCGGCGCAGGCCCAGGTACAGTAGCCCGGCGGCGGCGATCGCGATGGCGCCGGCGGCTGGCCAGTGCGAGAACGAGCCGAACGACTCGGAGGCTGCCTTGACCGACCTGGTCGCCGACAGCGCGGCAACCCCGGCGCTGAGCACGACCGCGCCGATGATTTCGGTCCTGCGCAGCGCCTGACCCGAGAGCGGCACGGCCAGCAGCAAGGCAAAGATGAGGCTGGTGGTCAGCAGTGGCTCGCTGACCGACAGGTCGAGGTGGCCGAGTGTCCAGGCTGAAGCCAGGTCGCCGACGATAAGCGCGGCGATGCCAAGAAGCCACCGGCGGTTGTGGACGAGCCTCGCGATCAGGCCGAGTTTCAGGAACTTGGCCGCACGGACCTGCTCCGCAGCATGCTGCTGCAGCACGAAACCGAAGCCGCACAGCATCGCCGCGACAATCGTGACCGCTATGTAGAGCATGCTCATCAGGGCCCTGGCGGCGGCGTGCGTTCTGCGCCGGTCACGCGGCGACCTCGCCGAGTCGCGGGCCACCGCCGGGGCAGGCTAGGAGCTGGTGACACCGCACATGACCAGCGGCCGGCGGGCCGACGTCCAGTCCCATTTCGTGCCACCTCTCCATGGTCCCTCATTCCCAGCTATCAGCTGGCAGATAAGAGCAAGAACCGGCGGTCTGTGCGGTCGGCAGTCGGCGAGCCATCCGAACGGGCATGAGCAGGCCGCTTCCCGGTGCGGAGCAAGCCAAACTGACCTGGCTAGAAACTTGCCCGCCTACCTGGAGAAAGCCTGGGTGGCAGGACATGAGTTGCTGAGTGCAGCCAGCTGGCGCGCCGACGTGGCGCCGCCAGCGGCTAGGACGAGACGATGTACTCGGACCTGCGCAAACAGGGCAATAGCCAGGAAAAGTCAGCGCGGATCGCGAATGCGGCTGCGCGCAGCTCCCGCGGTGCTTCTCCGACGCCGTGCCAGGAGTTATGACTCCGGCCGTTCCCGCCTGGCAAGCGGCAGCACGAGCCACAGCGCGCCGAACAGGCAGAAGATGCAGCAGCTGATGACGATCGCCGGCGCTCCGGGAACGACGAAGCTGACGATCAGCAGCACGGCGACTGAGATCGCCAGCGCGACACTGACCAGTCCGCAGATCGCCATGACGTTGGCGGCGCGCACCAGGGATTCCTTCAGGTGCCGCCGGAACACCAGCCGGTGGTAGGCGACCGGGCCGACGAGCAGCGCGGTCGCGATGGCAGCCAGCACGAGGTCGGCCACGTACAGGTCGCGTTGCGTCGCTGTGAGCCGTGTGAACCTGCTGCTGAACGGCAGCGCGAGCAGGAAACCGAACAGTACCTGGACGCCCAGGCCGGCCACCCGCAGTTCCTGCAACAGCTCGGCCAGATTGCGGTCGTCACGGGTCGCCTCGGACTCAGCCCGGACGTCCTGCTGACCCGGCGGCTCCGGATTGGTCATGCGGCTATCCTCTCTCCTGCTCGTCTGGCTAGCTCCAGCGCCAGGCTCAGCCACCCAGCGAGCCGGCACCGTCGGCGGACAGGCGAGCGGCGCTGGCGAGCATTCCGGCGTGCACGAAGGCTTGCGGCAGATTGCCGCGCAGCTGGCGCTGGTGCACGTCGTACTCCTCGGCATACAGGCCGGACGGGCCGCAAGCCGAGCGGCTGCGCTCGAACCAGTGCGCCGCCGTTACCGCGTCACCGCAGGCGCTCGCCGCCTGCGCCATCCAGAATCCGCAGAGCAGGAACGCGCCCTCGGCCTTGTGCAGTGGTCGCGAGTCCTGCCGGAACCGGTAGACGAAGCCGTCCTCGGCCAACTCGTCGATGACAGCCTGGTAGGTGGCCTTCATCCGCGGGTCGCCGGGTCCTGGCACGCCGTGGACGCCGGGCAGCAACAGTGCCGCGTCTAGCCGCTCATCTGACGGCGCGCGCTGCCAGCGGCCGGACGGATGAACGCAGTCGGCTAGGTCGGCCAGGATCTTGTCGGCCAGCGACGTCCAGTTCACGGCCTGCCTGCTGCCGTGACTTCCCGGCGTCCCGTCGGCCGCGGCGGCGATGGCGCGCAATCCGGTGACGCAGGCAAGCCGCGAATGCGCCCATCGCTTGTCATCCAGTTCCCAGACACCCGCGTCGGGCTCGGCCCAGCGCTGTTCGATGGCAGCCGCCGCGATCTCCGCCGCCCGCCAGTCTTCGGCTGCCAGCATGTCGTGACCAGCCGCCGCGGCCAGCAACTGCAGAATCTCGCCGAGACCGTCGAGCTGGAACTGCTCGTTGACCCTGTTGCCGGTTCTGACGGTGCTGCCGGGGTAGCCGGGAAGCCGGAGGTTGCGCTCGGACGGGATGAGGCCGCCGCGAGTGGTGTAGGCAGGTCGCAGGTTCTGACCGTCGGCGTGCAGCCGTTCGCTGATGAAACGCAGGGCGCTGGCAACCAGCGGGTGCGGACCGTGGGCGGCAACCGCGAGCCCGGCGTAGCACTGGTCCCGGATCCAGGCGTACCGGTAGTCGTAGTTGCGGACTCCGTTCATCCGCTCGGGCAGCGAGGTTGTGGCGGCGGCCACCATCGCTCCGCTGCTGGCGGTCAGCCCGGTCAGCACCGCGTAAGCCTGCTGCGCATCGCGGACAGCAATGAGGTCGTCGCAGCTGGGCACGGCAGCAGACCAGGCTTCCTCGGTCGACTGCCAGGCTTGGTCAGGATCCGGGCAGGTGCCATCGATCAGGCGGTCGCTGATCTCGAGCACGAAGTCGTGCTGCTCACCAGCCGCCAGATTCAGTGTCAGCGCCAGCCGGCCGTCCTCGGCTGGACGTGCCAGGTCGGCGCCGGACCAGCGGAATCGGATGTTGCCGCTACGGCCCGCCCAGATCCCGTGCGCACGGCTGAGCTCGCTCATCGGCCGCCGGCCGAAGGCGCTCCGCAGGTCGAGAACCACCCGCAGCCTGGCTGGGCCGCGGCGAGCCTGCACGCGGCGCAGTAGTACGCAGCGGTGCGGGTCGGCGGGCATCGCCAGCGCCTCGCGGCACTCGGTTAATGCGCTCGTCACCCAGCGGCTGCGCCAGATCAAGCTGCCCGGCTCGTAATAGCCACCCCAGACATAGCGCGGATCGGCCGGGGTGATCGCGTAGCCCCCCTGTCCGCCGAGCAGCGCCGAGAAGACGGCCTGGCCGTCCCAGGTAGGCATGCACAGCCAGACGATGGCGCCGTCGGGACCGATGACGGCGCCGCGCTCACCGTCGGCGATGAAGGAATACTCGCGCAGGACACGCGGCTGCCAGGCGTCGATCATCTGGCTGAGGTGTCCGTGGCCGATGCGGCTAAACGCCGCGCGGACGGCCGGGGCCGGGTGCCGCCGCGGTGATGTTTGCCGGACGCTACGCGGGTAGACGGAGCCGGACGCTGCACGGGTAGCCGGATGAGCGTCATTCGAGAGAGGAAATGTGATGCCTGTCATCCTCATCGCCCTGCTGATCGTCCTGATCCTGGGCGGGCTGGGCTTCGCACTGCACGTGCTGTGGTGGATCGCGCTGATCGCGCTGATCATCTGGCTTCTGGGCTTCTTCCTGCGGGTCGGCGAGACCGTAGCCAGGCCACCGCGCCGGCGCTGGTATCGCTGGTAGCCTGCTGCGACCCGGCGGCCTGGCCTCAGGCAGCGGCGTGACCATCGGCCACGTTCCGCTAGCCCGACGCCAGGCCGCCGCCGTGTCCGCGACGGAGTCGTCGGCTAGGTAAGGGTTCCGACGTCACCGGCAACAGGAAAGCCCGGCAGCGGCGCTGCTGCCGGGCTTGGTTCCTGATGACTCAGCACATCATCGTGTCGGCTGCGGGATCGCGCAGTGCACCTTCGGGTTCGCGCCTACATAGTTCAGCGGTCCTGCGGCGATGGTCGCCGCTACAGTTCCGGCCTTCGCGCAGCTGACGGCGCCGGTGTAGTAATGCCGCTGCAGTCCCGCGAACAGCCCGATTATCAGCCAGATAACTAGCAATATTCCGATGATCCTCATCGACGCCTCCGGTCAGGTGGCGATCGCCGTGATCGCCCGAAACCTGGTCACTGCAACGTGACCGGCCGGAAGCTACCTCGGCGCGGCCAGGTTAAACGCGCCGATCAGACGCCGCCCAGCCGCTGCTCGACCGCCGCGTGCTTGACCGGCGCCTTCTTCTTACCCCTGGTGCGAGGGTGCGGGGCGGCAAGCCGCTCCTGATAGAGCTCCGCACGCCGCTTTTGCAAGGCGGCGACCCTGGCCATGTTGACGATGGCACCGGCCAGGCCGTTGGTCATCCAGGCGATCATCGGCGGGATTTCCAGGTGCCAGGCGGCGAAATTGTGCCCCCCGGTAGTCACGTCGAGCGGCACCGGTGCCTCGTGCACTAGCAGTTCCTGCCTGAAGTACTGGGCGTCGCCTACATCGATCCGGTCGGCGGTGCCGGCACCCAGCCAGAACATCGGCAGCTGCGCGCCGGGGGCGAGCTTCAGCACCTCGTCGGTCGGCGTGTTGGCCAGCCGCTGCTGGCGGTTCGTGCCGAACGGGCTGACCAGTTTGTTCGATCCCGCCAGCTTGTTGAGCATGGGGACGAAGTAGCCGCTCAGCGAGGCGGAGAACCCGTACCTGGCGCGGTACCGCAGCGCCATGTTGGCGGCGCAGAAGCCGCCCTCGGAAAAGCCGGCCACGCCCCAGCCGAGGCCGGGCGGCTGCACGCGGAGCATCTTCGCCATCGCGTTCGGCACGTCAAGCGCGAGGTAGGTCAGGTCCTGCGGGCCGCCGACCTGGTTCAGGCACTGGAGCGAGACGTTGGGGCTGCCGTTGGCGTCAGGCATGACCAGCACGGCAGGCTTGGCCAGCCCCCGGCCGATCAGGTTGTTGAGCGTGACCTCGACACCGGCCACGTTGATCCAGTCCTGCGGCTCTCCTGGCTGGCCGGGCAGGAGTTCGATCGCGGGGAACCTGTAGCTGGCGTACTGCATCTCGAAGTACTGGGGCGGCAGGTAGATGTAGACGATCCTCGTGATGTGGCTCAGCGGACCGGTCACCGTGACACGCGTCGTGTAGCCCTGCAACCTGGCCAGCCTGACGTTGATCTGATTCGCGTCGAACGCCGGGTTGCGCATGCCCACCAGCAGACTGCCACCCGACTCCTCGGGGCCGAGGTTCGGGCTCTGGTTGGAGAAGTCGGCGATCGCCGCTCCCCAGGTCTGGTAGTAGCCGAAGTACTTGTTGACCGCGAGGACGCCGAAGGTCATGGCCGTCGCGAAGGACAGCAGCGCGGCGATGACCTTCGTGGCGACCCGCCCCGTTCTGAGCAGCCACCAGGTCAGCCCGGCGAAGCCAAGGATCAGCACGATGAAGAACAGCGTGCTCTGCGGCTCTAGCAAGTCGTGCCCCCGATCGCCTGCGCCGTCGCGACCGCTCCGCACTGCGGACCCGAGCCCGTTGCCATCAACCCTCGCTCTGAAGTCACCCGCGCTGCCGCGGCGGTTCGTGGCGCCGCACCCCGACCGAGAACCTCAACGCTCAGCAGATTCGCCATGGTGCCAGGGGACTTCAGATCAGGAAGAATCCATAACAAAGCCAGCCCCGGTTATTGCCCGCTGCAGGTCGGGCAGGGAATTTCTTTACCCCGCATTGACGGTCAGGGCGGTCTCAGCGCGGCGCCGCGAGTAGCCCGCTGGCGTCGTTCACCGTGAAGCTGATCAGGCCCTTGCCCAGCACCGCCGCCGCCGCCCGGTAGCCAGGCGCGGCTGCCAGATCGGTCAGCTGGAAGTCAGGAGGCGGGCCGCCAGCCAGCGTGAGCAGCCGCGGAGCGGCATCCGGCGGCGTCACCGCCAGGTCCGCCATCGGCCGCCGCAACCCCTCGCCAGTTGCCTTCAGCACTGCCTCTTTTCTCGTCCAGTACACGTAGAAGTCGGCCACCGTCCGCACCTGCGGCTGCTCATCCGCCGTGCACACCGATGCCAGGAGCGGGCCGTAGTCCAGCTCACCCACCGCTTCGACATCGACGCCGACCGGCCCGGCGCCGGTCAGTGCGACCGCGACGCAGTCGCCAGCGTGCGATACCGAGGCATGCAGCCCTGCACCAGGCAATACCGGCCGGCCATGCTGACCGCCGCACCTGCCGCAGCGGCGGTCGACGCGGAGGCCGGCCGCGGCGACACCGAGTTGTGCCGCCGCAGCGAGCCTGAGCAGCGCAGCGCCGAGCACGAACCTGTCCCGGTCGCCGCGCCGGCCGAACAGCGCCGACCTGCTGCGCTCAGGTGCGTCCAGCAGCCGCAAGTGCTGAGGGCGAAGCTCATGCCGCCACGCCAGGAAGACGTCGCAGATCACGGGCGCACTGTACCGGCCCAGGCGCAGCACGTCACGGCCCCGGCCTGCCGCCACCGGGGGCCGGCCGCGGGAAATTCGATGTTTGAGCGCTGCACCGAGGGCATACCGGCAAGCGAGCGGGTCCCCGGGCCCGCCGCCAGCAGGTCCCCCCGGCCTGCTGCGCCAAGTGAGTGGAGTGGACATGAAAGCAGTGGCGCTATCAGTGACCGCCACGCAACCAGGCGATCTCGATGAGCTCGGCGATGCCGACCTGCTGACGCTCATTCAGTCCCGGCCGAGGGGCGACAGCCTGCGGGACGCCGCGTGCGAGGTACTCGTGCTGCGCTACCGGCCGCTGGTCAGGTCCTGCGCGATGCGGTACAAGAACAGCACAGAGCCGCAAGAAGAGCTCATGCAGGTCGGGTATGTCGGCCTGCTGAAGGCGATCAACAACTTCGACCCCCGCGTCGGCCCCAGCCTGGCCGGCTACGCCCAGCCGTGCGTCAGCGGAGAAATAAAGCGGCACTTCCGCGACAAGCGGTGGCAGGTACACGTGAAGCGATCGCTGCAAGAGCTGCGGCTCGAGCTGCGGAACGCGGCGTCAGACCTCACGAACGAGCTCGGCCGGATGCCGTCTGACGCCGAGCTGGCCGAGCACCTGAACATCACGCCTGAGGACGTGCGCGAGGCACGCCAGGCCGACCTTGCCTTCCAGGCTGCCTCCCTGGACTCGCCGCTGACCGCGCAGGACGGCGCGGCGAGCCTGGCCGACCTGCTCGGCGGCGACGATCCGCAACTCGAGCACGTGATCGAGATGCAGGCGGTCTGGTCGCACTGGAACGAACTGCCCGACCGCGAGCAGCAGCTGCTGCTCATGCGGTTCTACGGCAACATGACCCAGTCCGAGATTGGCGAGCAGCTGGGCATTTCGCAGATGCACGTGTCCCGGCTGCTGGCCGAGGCGCTCTCATGCCTGCGCCAGCACCTGGTCGAGTCGGTGCCGGCATGAGCGCGCACCAGTTAACGCAGAATCTGGCAGTAGTGAAGGGAACCGGCCGATGAGAACCGCGACGGCCATCACGATTGCGGCGGTAGGCGCCATCTTCGCCTTCGCCGTGACGGCTCAGCCGACATTCTTCAGCTTCCACATCGCCGGGTGGGTGCTCATGCTGACTGGCGTCGCAGGCGCGCTCATCCCGCGCCGCGGCTACGGCTGGCTGCGCCGCCGCCTGGTGCTGAACACCGGCGCCCAGCGCAAGGACGTCGACATCAGGCAGCACCGCTTTAACCGCCTGCTGGTCCCCGGCGGCCTGATTACCGAAGGCCGCGACTCAGACACCACGACGGTGCAAGCGCCGGTCGAGAGCGAAACGATCGAGCAGTACATCGAGGAATAGGCAGTTCAAGCGGGCGCCACGACATGGTTGCCAGGTGGCGCCCGCGGGTATAAGTTAAGACAGCTGTGTCTACGAAGCAGGCACGCCCTCACGTCAGTTCGCTGGCGTAAGCGCAATCGCATTGCGAGAGCAATGTGGTGGTGCGGTCATCGAGGGTGTGCCTTTGTTACGTACTGGCCCCTGGTGACTGCGCCTGACCTCAGCGATTAACCCCAGGAGGCCAGACACCATGAGGATCGCCCTCATTACCGCACGTAGCCCGCTTAGCCCCGCAGGCGGCAGCACGCTTCACGAGACAGCACTAGCCCGCGCCATGGCCGCGAACGGTCACCGGGTCACCATCTACTGCCGCGCCGAGCAGGCCGGGCCGGGGTCCGCGGTACTCGGCGGCGGCGTGTCGGTCGAGTTCGTCCCTGCGGGCCCGGCCAGGCCGCTCGAGCCCGAGCAGGCCGCCACGTACATGCCCCAACTCGCCGCCCGCCTTGCCGATCGCTGGCGGACCAGGCGACCCGACGTCGTGCACGCCTTCACCTGGACGGCCGGCCTGGCCGCGCTCGGCGCCGTGCGCGGCACCGACATTCCCGTGGTGCAGACCTTCGGATCGCTCGGTGTCACCGAGCGCCGGACGGGCGCCAGCGCGGCGGTGTCCGCGTGCCGCGTCAAGCTGGAGCAGTCGATCGGCCGCGCCGCCGACGCCGTGCTGGCGCGCTCCGCGGATGAGGCCGCCGACCTGGCCAGGCTGTCGGTGCCGAAGTCCGCGGTCAGGATCGTGCCGTGCGGCATTGATACCGAGCTGTTCAGCCCGCGTGAAGTCGGCAGCCCGCAAGGGTGCCAAGGCGAGGGTCATCACTTTCGCCTCGGTGCCGGATGCGGCCGGCGTGGACAGTGTCATCCGCGCGATCGCGCAGTTGCCCGGTGTCGAGCTCGTCATCGTCGGCGGCCCGGATGCCAGGCACCTGCCGAAGTCTGGCCCGTTCCGTGAGCTAGCCAAGCTCGCCTCGGCGCTGCGGATCAGGAGCCGGGTCACTTTCGCCGGTCAGCCGGATGCCGCCGACCTGCCGGCCCTGCTGCGGTCAGCTGACGTGATGGCAAGCGCCGCCCCGCACGAGCCGGACGGGCTGGCCGCGGTGCAGGCGATGGCCTGCGGACTGCCGGCCGTCGTCGCCGGCGTCGGGGCGCACCGCGACGCCGTGGTCGACGGCATCAACGGCCTGCTCGTCGCGCCGCGGCACCCGGCAATGCTCGCCCACCGGCTGTACCACCTGCTCAGCAAGCCGGCGCTGCTCCAGGCATACGGGATCGCGGCCGCCGACCGCGCGAGTTCGCGATACGGCATCGACCGGATCGCGCGGGAGACCATCGCGACCTACGAGCGCTGCCTGAAGTCCAGGACCGCCGCCGCCGAAGCCTCTCTCGAGGCTGAGCTGGCCGAGCTGGATGCCGATCTCGACAGCGCGGCGCAGGTCGAACTTGACCTGCGCGGGGTAGCCGCATTCGCCTAGAGCGCGGGGTCTGCGGGCCTAAACTGGCGGGTCCGGCCGGGGCGATGGCTCCGGCCGGACCCGTTTTGCCGTGGCAACCGGCGGCCCGGGCCGGGGCGATGGCACTGGCCGGCTCCCTTTTGCGCGAGTAACCGGTGGCTCAGGCCGGGGCGATGGCTCCGGTTGGACCCGCCGCCCGCTGCCCCTGCGGGGCGCGGCGTGGTTGACTGGCATGCCGGGGAACCGCGAAGCCGAGTCGGCTTGCCGGCGTCCCCGAACTACCGCCAGCGGGCGAGCCGGACTGGGTTCAGCGCGCCACGTTCCCGTCCTGGAGCCATTACCGCCGTGATATCTGCCGAGCAAGTCAGCCTGGCCGACCATACGACGCTGCACCTCGGCGGCCCGGCCGAGCGCTTTGTCCGGGCGGTGACGCAGCAGGACCTGGTCGAGGCGGTCAGGGCGGCCGACCGCGCGGCCGAGCCGGTGCTGGTGCTCGGCGGCGGCAGCAATCTGGTAGTCGGCGACGAGGGCTTTCCCGGCGTGGTGGTGCTGGCAGACTGCGCCGGGCTGCAGTTCGCCGCCGACGGCGACGCGACCACCCTGACGGCGGCAGCCGGGCACGACTGGGACGAGCTAGTGCAGCGGTGCGTGGCCGACGGGCTCGCCGGCGTTGAGTGCCTGTCCGGGATTCCTGGCCGGGCCGGGGCGACGCCGATCCAGAACGTCAATGCTTACGGCCAGGACGTCGCGCATACGATCACTTCCGTGCGGGTCTATGACCGGCTGACCGAGCAGGTCCTGGACATGCCCGCGGCAGACTGCGGCTTCGGTTACCGGACCAGTGTGTTCAAGCGGCAGGCCAGCCCCAGCCGGGGCGCCGCGCTGAACCCGGCGGCCGCGACTGGCAGGTTCGTCGTGCTGGCCGTGACGTTCCGGCTGCCGGTTAGCCAGGTGTCTGCGCCGGTCAGGTACGGCGAGCTGAGCCGGCTGCTGGACGTGCCAGACGGCGGTCAGGTGCCGCTCGCCGACGCTCGCGCCGCGGTACTGTCGCTGCGCCGCGGCAAGGGCATGGTGCTTGACCCGTCCGATCTCGATACCCGCAGCGCCGGTTCTTTCTTTACCAACCCGGTGCTCGGGCCCGCGCAGTACGCCGACCTGGCGGCGAAGGTCGCCGCGGAGGCAGGCGCAGCGGTGTCCGTGCCGAGCTGGCCGGAGCCGGACGGCCGGGTCAAGGTGTCGGCCGCGTGGCTGATCGAGCACGCCGGCTTCAGCAAGGGATACGCATTGCCCGCCGATCCCGGCGGCGCGCGGGTCTCCACCAAGCACAGCCTCGCGCTGACCAACCCGGGCGAGGCCAGTACTGCCAGCCTGATCCGGCTGGCGAGGCAGATCAGGGCCGGTGTGCAGGCCAGGTTCGGGGTCGAGCTGGAGAACGAACCTGTCCTTGTGGGCGTCGCCCTCTAGCCGGGCGCGACGGCGCTGGCCGGCGCCGTGGCCAGCCATTGATCCACTCCCGTCAGCAGCGTGCGCCTGATGCTGTCCGGTGCGGCGGACCCGAGGATCGACATCCGAGCCAGGCCGGCCAGCTCGGCGTCGTCCAGCCCGTGCACCTGCCTGGCCAGCTCGTACTGCGCGGCCAGCCGCGGCCCGAACAGCAGCGGGTCGTCAGCGCCGAGCGCGACCTGGACGCCCGCCGTCAGCAGCGGTCGCAGCGGCACGTCGTAGGCCGTCGCGGCTACCCCGAGCGACACGTTCGAGGTCGGACAGACCTCAAGCGTCGTCCCGGCGTGCGCGAGCCTGGCCAGCAGCGCGCCGTCGGCAGCGGCGGAGACGCCATGTCCGATCCGGTCGGCGTGCAACTCCTCCAGGCAGGCCAGTACGCTGGCCGGCCCGGCCAGTTCGCCGCCGTGCGGGACTGAGCGCAGGCCGGCCCTGGCCGCGATGCGGAACGCCGGAACGAAGTCGGCCACCGTGCCGCGGCGCTCGTCGTTGCTGAGCCCGAAACCGACGACGCCATGACCTGCGTAAGCGGCCGCGAGCCTGGCCAGTGTCCGAGCGTCCAGCGGGTGCCTTGTCCGGTTCGCGGCCACGACGATGCCGATGCCGACGCCGGTCTCGCGGGCGGCCGTTGCCGCCGCGGCCAGTACGAGCTCGAGCATCGGGGTGAGCCCGCCGAACCGGCCGGCGTAACCCGACGGATCGATCTGCAGTTCCAGCCAGCCTGAGCCTTCGTCGCGCTCGTCCTGCGCGGCCTCGGTGATCAGCCGCCTGACGTCGTCGTGCGTCCTGATCACCGAGCGGGCGATGTCATACAGGCGCTGGAACCGGAACCAGCCGCGCTCGTCGGCCGCGGACAGCTGCGGCGGCCACTCTGCCGCGAGCGCTTCCGGCAGGTGCACGCCATGACTGCGAGCCAGCTCGACCAGCGTGGCGTGCCGCATCGACCCGGTGAAATGCAGGTGCAAGTGCGCCTTCGGCAGCGCGGCGATCGGCCGTGGCATCAGCCAAGTCTGCCAGCCCCGGCGCGTCGGGGCCGGGCGCGTCTGCGGGTAAACAATTCGACCGCCGGCGATGCATTTGTTTACGTGCAGACGAGTCAGCGTGCCGAACTGAGCAATTTGGCCATCCGGGAGACGCCTTCCTCCAGATCGGCGTCGCCGAGCGCGCAGGACAGCCGGAAGTATCCGTCTGTTCCGAACGCCTCGCCCGGCACGACTGCCACATCTGCCTCGTCGAGCAGCAGCTCGGCCAGCTGCGCCGAGGTGGCCGGGCGCTGTCCGGCGATCTGCTTGCCCAGCACGCCCTTGACCGAGGGGTAGCAGTAGAACGCACCGTCCGGCAGCGGGCACAGCACACCGGGGATGTCGTTCAGCATGGACGTCATCACCTGGCGGCGACGGTCGAACGCGGCCCGCATCTGCGCCACCGCGGACAGGTCACCAGACACCGCGGCGAGGGCGGCGGCCTGCGCCACGTTGCACACGTTCGAGGTGGCGTGCGACTGCAAGTTGGTCGCGGCCTTGATCGCGTCCGCCGGGCCGGCCATCCAGCCGACCCGCCAGCCGGTCATGGCATAGGTCTTGGCCACGCCGTTCAGCACCAGGCATCGGTCGGCGATTTCTGGCGCCACAACGGGCATCGACACGAACCGCGCGCCGCCGTAGACCAGATGCTCATAAATTTCGTCGGTGACGACCCAGATGCCCCGGTCGGCCGCCCACCGGCCGATCTCCGCCACCTGCCCGGGCGGGTACACCGCGCCTGTCGGGTTGGACGGCGAGACGAACAGCAGCAGCTTGGTCTTGTCCGTGCAGTGCGCTTCCAGTTGCTCGACACTGGTCAGGTAACCGCTGGTCTCGTCGGTGTGCACCAGGACCGGGACGCCGCCCGCCAGTGCGATCGATTCCGGGTAGCTAGTCCAGTACGGCGTCGGCAGCAGCACCTCGTCGCCGGGATCCAGCAACGTGGCGAACGCCTCGTACACCGCGTGCTTGCCGCCGTTGGTCACCAGTACCTGACTGGCCTGGACGACCAGGCCTGAATCACGGGCCAGCTTGGCTGCGATCGCCTCGCGCAACTCGGGCAGTCCGGCGGCCGGGGTGTACTTGTGGAATCTCGGCTCCGCGCACGCTCGCTGCGCAGCCTCGACGATGTAACCGGGCGTGGGGAAGTCTGGTTCCCCGGCGCCGAAGCCGATGACCGGCCGGCCAGCCGCCTTCAGTGCCTTCGCCTTGGCGTCCACGGCCAGGGTGGCCGACTCGGCGATACCAGCGATCCGGGCAGAGATTCTCGTCGCAGCGTGAGCCATGTGTCCCATGATCCCATCCTGGGCCGGCGCGCTGATCCGGGACGTACCACCGAACCGGAGAAATGCCGCTTACTGGGTCTCGTCGAGCAGCCAGACAGTCGCGTCAGGCGGCAACAGGCGGTCGTCGGAGGGCGCGGACGCGGCGATCACCACGCCCGGCGGGAGCGGCACCGGCGCGTCGCCGAAATTCGTCACCGACTGCCAGCCGCCCGGCCGCCGGAAATGCAGCAACCGCGCGCCGGCGTCGCCATCACGGCCAGCGGGATCAGTTACCCAGTCAAGTTCCTCGCTGGTCTGCAACGCCCGGCGCCAGCGCAGCGCCCGCCGGTACAGCAGCAAGGTGGAATCCGGCTGCGACTCCGCTGCGGCCACGCTGGCAGGCCCGAACCATGGCGGCTGCGGCAGGTGCGCGGGCCCGGTGCCGAATCCGAACGACGGCCCGTCCGGCGTCCAGGGCAACGGCACCCGGCAGCCGTCCCGGCCCTTCTCCGCGCCGCCTGAGCGGAAGTAGATCGGGTCCTGGAGCGCCTCGGCGGGCAGATCGGCGACCTCGTGCAGGCCGAGTTCCTCACCCTGGTAGAGGTAGGCAGACCCTGGCAGGGCCAGCATCAGCAGCGACGCCGCCCGTGCCCGGCGCAGGCCGAGGTCGCGATCGAGCTCTGGCGCTGTGCCGTTGCTCAGCAGCCACTTCTTGGCCAGTGCGATCGTGTCGCCCGGCGCGGCGGGCAGTCCGTACCGGCTGGCGTGCCGCACGACGTCGTGGTTGGACAGCACCCAGGTCGACGACGACCCGTGCTCCGCGGCCGCCGCCAGGTTGTCGGCGATGATCGCGCGGAACTGCGCGGCGTTCCAGTCCGCTGCGAGCAGGTCAAAGTTGAAGGCCTGGCCGAGGCCGTGCTTGCTGGCGTAACGCGGCCGTCTGGCCGGCTGCACGAAGGCTTCGGCGACGGCCGTCCTGGGCGGGTCGTACTCGTTGAAGACTCGCCGCCACTCGGCATAGATCTCGTGTACCTCGTCCCGGTCCCACAGCGGATGGGTGCCGGGCGGGAACGCCGACCTGGCGGCCAGGTGCTGCTGCCGCGCGAACGGCTCAGCCAGGTCCTTGGCCAGTCCGTGCGCTACGTCGACGCGGAACCCGTCGGCCCCGCGGTCCGACCAGAAGCGCAGCGTCGCCAGGAAGTCGTCGCGCACTTCGCGGCTGGCCCAGTTCAGGTCGGGCTGCTCCGCGGTAAACAGGTGCAGGTACCACTGCCCGTCGGCGGCCCTGGTCCAGGCCGGGCCGCCGATGATCGACTCCCAGTCCGACGGCGGCCCGCCTCCGTCCGGCCCGGCGCCGTCGCGGAAGATGTAGCGATCCCTGGCGGCCGACCCGCGGCCGCCGGCCAGCGCCTCGGCGAACCACGGATGCCGGTCCGAGCTGTGATTGGGCACGATGTCGACGATGACCTTCATCCCCGCTGCATGCAGCCCGGCAGCCAGTTCCTCGAAGTCGGCAAGAGTGCCGAGCCGCGGGTCGACGTCACGGTAGTCGTCGACGTCGTACCCCCCGTCGGCGAGCCCGGATGGGTAGAAGGGGCTCAGCCAGACCGCGTCGATGCTCAGCGACTGCAGGTACGGGATGCGCGCGATGATCCCCGGCAAGTCGCCGATGCCGTCGCCGCCGGAGTCGGCGAAGCTGCGCGGGTAGACCTGGTACACGACGGCTTGCCGCCACCAGTCCGCGCCGGACGCGTCGGTGCTGCTCAAGAAGACCTCCTGAAAGGGAACGTGGCCCGCCGTGGCCGGTCTGCTTCGTCAGGGCGGCGCCACGGGGACAGCCTCAGGTGCAGGGTGCCCCGATGGCGCCGCGGTGTGCTGCCAGCTCCTATTTGATCGAGCCGCGCATGATGCCGGCAATGATCCATCGCTGTGCGATCACGTAGCCGATGAGCGTCGGGATCATGGCCATCAGGTAGGAAGCGAAAGCGATGTTGTAGTTCGCCGAGAACTGACTCTGGAACAGATTCTGGATCACCGGCAGGGTCTGCCACTTCGGGTTGGCGCTCCCTTTCGGCGCGAGAACGTCCCTGGTTTTGCAGATATAGCTCGGTTAGTCTGATGGAACGATCCATCAGTCATGCAAGCGTGCCGCGGGTGCGCTGTCAAGAGGTGAAATTTGCCAGCGCGAAATGACGAGACGGACGGCGCCGGGTCTGGCATGGACGCGAGCGCGGTCGACGGCGCCGGGTTGCCGGGCCGCAAGGCCACCATCTCCGACGTCGCAAGGCTGGCTCGGGTGGGCCGGCAGACAGTCTCGAACGTGCTGACCGGCAACGGCCGGGTTGGCGCGCAGACGAGGGCGAGGGTGCTGCAGGTAGTTGCGGCCCTGGACTACCAACCGCATCAGGGTGCGCGCAGTCTGCGCTCCAGGCGCACCCACCAGGTCGCCTACGTGATGCCGCGAGATCAGCTGGAACCCTCGAACCTGATCATGCAGCACTTCGTCCAGGCGCTCGCGGCGGCCGCCGCGCGGCGGCATTACGGCGTGCTCATCGTGGTGCCTGGCATCGACCCCCTGGCCGACCTACGCCGCCTGATCGGCAGCCGGAGCGTCGACGGCTTCGTGTTGTCAGAACTGGCGCCGCTGGACAACAGGGTCGCCCTGCTGGCCGACGCCGGGATCCCGTTCGCCTGTTTCGGCCGGACCGGTCCAGGTCTGCCACAGCATTGGGTGGACATTGACAATCAGCAGGCCACGGGCATGTCTGTCGAGCATCTGGTGGCGGGCGGCCGGACCAGCCTCGGCTTTGTCGGCTACAACTCTGACAGCAGCTGGGACGCTGACCGCCTGACCGGATTCACCGCCGGCCTCGCCGTCGCCGGCCTCGATCCGGCCGCGGCTGAGGTGTTGCTGGTCGACTACGCGACCGCACGCAGAAAGATTCGCTCGCTGCTGGCCAAGCGCCGGCCATCGGGCCTCGTGACCGGAAGCGATCGGCTGGCCGCGACCGTTTACGACGTGGCCGCGGACCTCGGTCTGCGAGTCGGCCACGACCTGGCGGTCACCGGCTTCGACGGCAGCGTGACGGCGGGCCTGATGCGGCCGACGCTGACGAGCGTCGCGATCCCGGTTGAGGAGATTGCCCGCCGGGTGCTGGACCGGGTGCTGCGCGAGGTAGCTGGCGGCGCCCCCTCGGCACCTGGCGAGGTCGTGCCTGCCGTCCTGCGGGCCGGCGGGAGCACCAGGCCGCTGCCCGGCGGGTTGTTCCAAGCGCGACCGCCGTCCGCCGCGGGCGTTGCCGCGGCGGATGAGTCTGACGAGCGGGGTCTTGACGACGCGGCGGGCAGAAATGACAATGAGGGCGCTTCCATGTGGAAGCGTTTCCACGGTGGGCCGGCAGGCCCGAGAGGAGACAGGTTGCCCGCTACGCGCCGTGTCACCATCGCCGACGTTGCCGCTGCGGCTGGCGTCGGCGTCGGCACCGTGTCGCGGGTACTCAACGGGAGCACTCAAGTCCGCCCGGCCACCCTCGAGACCGTCCGGGCCGCCATCGACCGGCTCGGTTACCGGCCAAGTCATGCGGCCGCGACGCTCGTGCGCGGCACACCGCGGACGGTTGTCGTGCTGGTAGCACACCTGACCAGGCCGTCGGCGGTGGTCAGGGTGGCCGGTGCGCTGGCGGTGCTAGATCAGCAGGGCTACGACACGATCGTGTGCAACGTCGACTCGCCCGCGGAGCGCGAGCGGCACCTGGCGGCACTGCTGCCGACTCACCGCGCCGACGGCGTGCTGGCTATCTCGCTGCCGCTGGCCAAGGACCAGCTGACTCAGTTCCGGCGGGCCGGCGTCACTCTCGTGATGGTCGATGCCCTGGCGGCCGGATTGCCGCTCACATTCACCGATGATGTCGCCGGCGGCCGGCTGGCCACCGAGCACCTGCTGTCGCTCGGGCACCGGCGTATCGGTTTCGTCGGCGACCAGGTGCTACCGCAGCCGACGGGCCTAGGGTTCACCTCCTCGGCGCACCGCCTGCGCGGCTACCAGCAGGCGCTGAGCTCGGCCGGCCTGCGCAGTGAGCCCGGCCTGGTCCGGCTCGGCTCGCACGACCCGGCCACGGCCGCCGAACTTGCCGCGGACCTGCTGAAACTGGCCGAGCGTCCGTCGGCGATCTTTGCCGCATCCGACACGCAGGCTATCGGCGTACTGGCTGCCGCGGAGCGCCTCGGCCTGCGGGTGCCCGAGGAACTGTCGGTCATCGGCTTCGACGACATCGAGTCGGCCGCACTGCTCGGGCTGAGTACCGTACGCCAGCCGCTCGCGCGCAGCGGCGCCGAAGGCGCCAGGCGGCTGTGCGCGTTGCTGCGCGGCGAGCGAGTCACGCCGCAGCGCCAGGAACTCGCGGTCGAACTCATCGCGCGCGGCAGCTCAGCTCCGCCAGGACACCAAGCCGGCACCGCCCAAGTTCAGCCTGACCTGCCGCCATCACGGCGGACGCCCCACCCGACCGAACCCAGCTAGCTGTTTGGAGCGACGCCATGGCACAGATCCTGCTTGACCAGGTGGACAAGACCTATGCGGGCGGTGTCTCGGCCGTCAGCGACCTGAACCTGCACATCAAGGACGGCGAGTTCATGGTGCTGGTAGGGCCGTCCGGGTGCGGTAAGTCGACCGCGCTGCGGATGATCGCGGGCCTCGAGGAGATCAGCGGGGGATCGATCAAGATTGGCGAGCGGGTCGTGAACGACCTGCCGCCCAAGGACCGGGACATCGCCATGGTGTTCCAGAACTACGCGCTCTACCCGCACATGACAGTGGCCGAGAACCTGGCCTTCGGTCTGAAGATGCGGCACACGCCGAAGGAAGAGATCAACAGGCGCGTCACTGAGGCGGCCAAGATCCTCGGCCTTGACCAGTACCTGAACCGCAAGCCCGCCAACTTGTCAGGCGGGCAGCGGCAGCGGGTCGCGATGGGCCGGGCGATCGTCCGTGAGCCGCAGGCCTTCCTGATGGACGAACCGCTGTCGAATCTGGACGCCAAACTCCGCGTCGGCATGCGTGCCTCGCTAGCCCAGCTACACGACAGGCTGGGCGTCACCACCGTGTACGTGACCCACGATCAGATCGAGGCGATGACTCTCGGCGACCGGGTCTGCGTGCTGCGCGATGGACTGCTCCAGCAGGTAGACACGCCGAAGAACCTGTTCGATCATCCGGTGAACCTCTTCGTCGCCGCCTTCATCGGCTCGCCCGCCATGAACCTGGTGCTGGCCAGGCTGACGGCCGAGGGCGACCAGGCAACCGTCTCGTTCGGCGGGCACCAGCTGGCGATCCCGCCGAGCGCCGTAGCCAGACGGCCTGACCTGGCCAGTTACATCAACCGCGAGATAATCCTGGGCATCCGCCCTTCCGACTTCGAGGACGCCAGGCTGGCTGAGGCCAGCTGGGCGCGGCTGCCGGTGATCACGAGCGTGACCGAGGAACTCGGCAGCGAGGTGCACGTGATCTTCGAGGTCGACGCGCCGCCGGTCGAGCACAAGGACGCCGTCGCTGCCGCCGACGAGCCTGCGGATGAGGAAACCATCCCGCTCGCGGCCGGCAAGTCGATGTGGACGGCACGGGTGAGCGCGCGCAGCCGGGTCCAGCCCGGTGATCGGCTAGAACTTGCGGTCGATACGTCAAGCCTGCACTTCTTCGACCCGGCGAGTGGGCTAGCGCTGGCCGCCGCCAAGGCCTGACCAGGTCGGCGCGGCAGCGGGCGGCCGACGGGCGTCGGCCGCCTGGCCGTCCCGCTCGCCAGTCCTGACCGTGCCTCCCGCTCGCGTCAGACTCGCTCCTGGCCGCCAGGCGGCGCGCCGAGGCCATCAGCTGTCGCCGCAAGTTCGGCGGCGGCAGCCCGGAAAGCCAGAGAAAGGTGGGCCGGTGTCAGACCGTGCGCGGTGATGCCATCCCGGCCGGTCATGTCCCCGGCCGCCAGCAGCGCGTTGAGAATGGCTTCCTCGGTTGCCTCGGCCACGGCGGCGAACAGCGGGGTGAGGCTGCCGTGCGGGAGCGCCTGCAGCGCGATCGCGGCCGGGCCGCGGTCGCCCGGGAGAAAGTACTCGGGCGGCACCGTCGTATTCGCCGTCGAGAACGCGACGAAAATATCGCCGCTTGAGTCCGAAGTGCCGCCGCCAGCGCGGCCGATTCCGATGCTGGCACGCTGCGCCAGGCGGCGGCACTGATCGCCGAGCACGGGCGCGTTGGTCGCGATGACCACGATGATCGATCCTGTCCCCGGGTCCAGCAGCCGCCCAGGGAAGTAGTCATCTGGCGTCGGGACCACGTTGCTGGCAAGGAATTGGCCGACCGGAACACCGTTGACCCTCAGGTCGCCGCGGCCGCCGTGATTCGCCTGAACCAGCACCCCCACGGTCCAGCCGCCCTCCTGCTCAGGTAGCGACCGGGAGGCGGTGCCGATGCCGCCCTTGAACCCGTGGCAGATCATCCCGGTGCCGCCGCCGACGCTGCCTTCGGCGACCGGGCCGGCGGCTGCCGACTCGAACGCTGCGACGACGTGCTTGCCGCTGACGTGCATGCCGTCGATGTCGTTGAGCACGCCGTCGTAGGTCTCGCCGACCACCGGCATCGACCAGTACAGCGCCCGGCTGGCAGTGCTGGCCCGGATCTGCCTGGAGTCCAGCCCGGCCAGGGCATCCCTGACCACGCCGACGCTGTGCGTATTGGTCAGCGCGATCGGCGTGGTCAGCAGGCCAGATTCGGCGATCCAGGCGGTGCCGGTCAGCTCTCCGTTGCCGTTGAGCGTGTGCACGCCCGCGCACAGCGGGGTTTCACGCACGTAACCGGTCACCGGCCTGATCACCGTGACGCCGGTCCTGACCGGCCCGCTGCCGACCTCCAGCGGCCCGCCACCGCTGATCAGCGTCGTGTGGCCGACCAAGACGCCGGGCACATCGGTGATGGCGTTGTCGTGCCCTGGCGTGCCGAAACCGACGCTCAGACCAAGGTCACGCAGCCGCTGGCTCATCGCGGCGAGTTTAGCCCAGCCGGACAGGCCGCCTCCGTGACGCCGCCTCGGTGGCGGGCCCTGCATCCCAGCGGGCCGCGTAGGCTGGCTGATCATGGTCTGGCGACCCTGGGCAGTTCGACGGCAGGCTGCCGGCCACGTACACTTCTGCATCTGGTGGTGGTCCACCAGTGGCCCGTGCATGCCCGCACGTGCCGTCACAGGGCAGTAGCTCAATTGGCTAGAGTTCCGGTCTCCAAAACCGGCGGTTGGGGGTTCGAGTCCCTCCTGCCCTGCGAGTACGGCCCGTGCACTGCGCGGGAAGATGGCGGCGCCAGCCGACAAAAGATCGTCGCTCAGGTGAGGACATGGCAACACAGACGCGAGGCCCGGCCCCGGACAGGGCCGCGAAGCCCAACCGCCCGGCGAAGCAGGACCGGACTACTCCGGCCCAGTTCGTTACCGAGGTCAGGGATGAGCTCCGGAAGGTCGTCTGGCCAACCCGTAAGGAGCTAGTGACCTACACCACGGTCGCTCTTGTCTTCATCCTGATCATGGTCGGGCTCGTCACGAGCCTGGACTATGGCTTTACCAGGCTGGTGTTCGTTCTCTTCGGCTGAGGTTTCACGGCTGGGTGTTCCGCCGCGCACAGAGCGTGGCAGCATGATCACTAGGACCCAGCCTGCGCCGAAGTCCTGAGGTCCAGCCAGAAGCGCAGCAAGAGCGCAGGGGAGAAAGAGACATCGTGTCCGAGTCCGAATGGCCGACAGGCGACGAGCCGGTGAGCGAGGAGTCTGGCGTCGCCGAGCAGGGTGACGCGGCCGACTCCGCATGGCCGCAGCCCGAGGCGGCCGCCGAGACCGATCTGCCGGGTGAGACTGCCCCGGCTGACGAGCTAGAACTGCCAGCAGAGGCCGCCGCCGAGACCGGCCAGGCCGAAGCAGCTGCCGCCGAGACCGGCCTGGCCGGCGAGGCTGCCGCCAGCGCTGATGAGGCAGAAGAGGACGCCGACCCGGTCCTGCAGTTCAAGGCCGAACTGCGTGCGCTGCCCGGTGACTGGTACGTGGTGCACTCCTACGCGGGCTACGAGAACCGGGTAAGGACGAACCTGGAGAGCCGGACTCAGTCGCTGAACATGGAGGATTTCATCTTCCAGATCGAGGTCCCCACGCACGAGGTGATCGAGATCAAGTCAGGCAAGCGGCAGCAGGTCCAGGAGAAGGTCCTGCCCGGTTACATCCTGGTCCGGATGGATCTCACCGACGAGTCGTGGGCCGCCGTGCGGAACACGCCGGGCGTGACCGGTTTCGTCGGCCTGTCCAGTCGTCCTTCGCCGCTGAGCCTGCAGGAGGTCGCCAACCTGCTCGCCCCGGTGCCGGAGGAGAAGGCCGCCAAGAAGGCCGAGGCCGTCCGTGCGGCCGCGGTGGACTTCGAGATTGGCCAGTCAGTTACCGTGATGGACGGGCCGTTCGCGACCCTTCCGGCCACGGTGAACGAGATCAACTCCGATACTCAGAAGCTCAAGGTGCTGGTCTCGATCTTCGGCCGGGAGACGCCGGTCGAGCTTTCCTTCGAGCAGGTCACCAAGATCTGACCCATCGCCAAGGCCCGCATAGCGCGATAGCCCGAGGCAACAACAGCCGGATGCAAGAACAGACAGTGAGGTAAGGACCCAGAGATGGCTCCGAGAAGGAAGAAGATCGCTGCGATCGTCAAAGTGCAGCTGAACGCGGGTGCCGCGACACCGGCCCCGCCCGTCGGTACCGCGCTGGGCCCGCACGGCGTCAACATCATGGACTTCGTCAAGCAGTACAACGCTGCCACGGAGAACCAGCGTGGCAACGTCATTCCGGTGGAGATCACGATCTACGAAGACAGGTCGTTCAGCTTCATCACCAAGACGCCGCCCGCGCCTGAACTGATCAAGAAGGCAGCTGGCGTGCAGAAGGGCAGTGGCGAGCCGCACAAGACCAAGGTCGGCTCGGTGACCAAGTCTCAGGTGCGAGAGATTGCCCAGACCAAGATGCCGGACCTGAACGCGACCACGATCGAGGCCGCGGAGAAGATCATCGCCGGCACCGCGCGCTCGATGGGCATCAAGGTCGAGGGCTGACAACCCGCGACACGTCACTCACTGCCGCTTCGCGGCAGCCGTGACATCCGGCCGCACCAGTTCGGTGCGGTCAGTGGCAGGGCCACGCGCTGGCCCGCGGACCACGAACTCCGACAGATCCAGGAGAAGTTATGAAGCGCAGTAAGGCATACCGCAAGGCCGAGGAAGGCGTCGAAGCCGAGCGGCTCTACACGCCGGCCGAGGCCGTGGCGCTCGCCAAGACCACCTCTACCACCAAGTTCGACTCGACTGTCGAGGTCGCCTTCCGGCTCGGCGTGGACCCGCGCAAGGCTGACCAGATGGTCCGCGGCACGGTTAACCTGCCGAACGGCACCGGCAAGACCGCCAGAGTGCTGGTCTTCGCGACCGGTGACCGCGCCGAGGAGGCCAAGGCCGCAGGCGCCGACTACGTCGGTTCCGACGAGCTGATCGAGCGCGTCCAGGGTGGCTTCCTCGACTTCGACGCGGTCGTCGCCACGCCGGACCTGATGGGCAAGGTCGGCCGGCTCGGCCGGGTACTCGGCCCCCGCAGCCTGATGCCGAACCCGAAGACCGGCACCGTCACGATGGACGTCGGCAAGGCAGTGACGGAGATCAAGGGCGGCAAGATCGAGTTCCGGGTGGACAAGAACAGCAACCTGCACCTGATCATCGGCAAGACCTCGTTCACCGACCGCGCGCTGGTGGAGAACTACGCGGCCGCGATCGACGAAGTGATCAGGCTCAAGCCGGCCGCGGCCAAGGGCAAGTACCTGAAGAAGGCGGCCATCACCACGACAATGGGCCCAGGCATCCAGGTGGACCCTGGCCTGACCAGGGGCCTGACCGGCGAATATGACGAAGAGGCCGCCGCGGTCTGAGCGGTCGCAGCTTGTGCCAGGCCCTGAGGCCGCCATCTCGCCCGATGGCGGCCTCAGGGCTTTCTGCGCGACTTGGCCGCGGTACGGAACAGCGCACCGGTCGGCGAACCGGTTAACGGCGGTACCGATTTGGCGGGTCGGGCACGAGCCGCGTACGCTGAAGGCTGCCAAAGACCGTCGGCTGTTACCGCGCGCCGAGCGCGATAACCGAAGGCCCGCAGTGCGGGCGGCCCGCGCAGGCGACGAGCTAGACCTGGCGAGCGGCATCGCGTCCGTTCCTGGTCCACGCCCCGTGCGCTTGCGTACGGGGCGTTCGCATTTCACGGCCTCGCCGGCGCCGAACATAGCCGGACCCGCCCGCTTGCGGGCGAGCCCGGAACCAAGAAGGGAGGCCCGTGGCGAGGGCAGATAAGGTGACCGCGGTCGCCGAGCTGACCGAGCGGTTCCAGAGCTCGTCCGGCGCGGTGCTGACCGAGTACCGCGGCCTGACGGTGTCCCAGCTCGGCGAGCTTCGCCGGTCACTGGGCGCTAACGCGACGTTCTCGGTCGTCAAGAACACACTCACGAAGATTGCTGCCAACGAGGCAAGCGTCACCCCCGACTTCATCGACCTGCTGACCGGCCCATCGGCCATCGCGTTCGTCCAGGGCGACGTTGTCGAGGCCGCCAAGGGCCTGCGTGATTTCGCCAAGGCCAACCCGGTACTGGTGATCAAGGGCGGCGTCCTTGACGGCAAGTCGCTGACGCCGGCGGAGATCGTCAAGCTGGCGGACCTGGAGTCACGCGAAGTGCTCCTGGCCAAGCTGGCGGGCGCCATGAAGGCCTCGATGGCCGGTGCTGCGGCAACGTTCGCGGCGCTGCCGACCCAGATGGCCAGATTGCTGGCCGCGCTGGAAGCAAAGCGCGCCGCTGATGCTCCGGCCGCTGATGCCCCGGCCGAGGACGCCGCCTTGCCGGCGGCTGACGAGGCAACCGCGGCGGCTACGGCCACCGACGGCGAGGCAGCGGCGGAGGCTACGACCAGCGCAGGCGAGGCCGCAGAAGCAGCCGCGCCCGAGGCAGCCGCAGAGGCAGATGCGCCTGAGGCCGCTGCGCCCGAGGCAGCGCAGACGCCTGCCACTGAAGGCTCCGAGTAAAGCTGGCTCAGCACTTCGCGTGCCCTGACCTGAACCCCGCAGGTGGCCGGACCGCCACCGGCGATACGTAGACAGACAGAACGGAAGAGGAATAACCACCATGGCAAAGCTCAGCTCGGACGACCTGCTCGAGGCGTTCAAGGAGATGACGCTGATCGAGCTCTCTGAGTTCGTGAAGCAGTTCGAGGACACCTTCGACGTCAAGGCCGCCGCGCCTGTCGCCGTGGCTGCGCCTGGCGCGGCTGGCGCCGGCGGTGCAGCTGCCGAGGAGGTCGAGGAGAAGGACGAGTTCGACGTCATTCTCGAGGCTGCCGGCGACAAGAAGATCCAGGTCATCAAGGAGGTCCGTACCCTCACGAGCCTCGGCCTGAAGGAGGCCAAGGACCTGGTCGACGGCGCGCCCAAGCCGCTGCTTGAGCGGGTCAACAAGGAGGCGGCGGAGAAGGCCAAGACTGCCCTCGAGGGCGCTGGCGCCACCGTCACCGTCAAGTAACGTCGGCTGCTCCGCGCCCGGAGACAGTCCAAAGGCTAGACAGCACGAAGGCCCGCCGCGTCGCAGCGGGCCTTCGCTGTTGCTGGCTGGCTCGAACGGCATGGCTGGAGCCCGCGTACGTTGTTTCGTCGGCGGGCGGCCAGTCACGCGGTTCCGCGGCGGAGAAGAGCGCCGCCGATAGCGGCTATTACCGGTAAACCACATGAAACTACCCGCCACGGTTACCGAGCCCGACAGTAATATTTCGCTCAGGTGGCCAGTCGCTCGCTGTTACCGCGAGGAATTTTCGCCCGCGCGCATGGTGGCTGTGACCTAGGTTTGCTGCCCCCGCCGATGAGCTGGCGCGATCGTCAGGAAGTCCGCGACCTGCGCAAAAGGCCACCCTACCCACTCTTGCCAGCAGCCAAACCGGGCAGGCACTGTGAGCTTCGTCACGTAGCTTCAGGTAGCGACACAAGGCGTCCAGGGCTTGACGTTTCGCTTCTAAAGAGCGATGCTCCTGTGCAACCGTGAACCTCATAGTTACGTACAGTTGACCAGCGGTGTGTCCTTCGACTACACTGCCAATTTGCGCTGCACTAACTCGTCCTCGGCTCCCAAACCCCTAGCGGCGTAGCCGCTGGGCGTTTTGCGTGCGCGCGTAGCACCGTCCGTCACAAGCTCGGAAGGACCCCTGTTGGCAGCCTCGCGCAGCGCCTCAGCCACCGCAACTGGTCCCCGTCGTGTTTCTTTCGCTCGCATCCACGAGCCTCTAGAGGTCCCCAGCCTCCTTGCCCTGCAAACCGAGTCATTTGACTGGTTGCTGGGCAATGAGCGCTGGCGTGCCCGGCTCGATGCGGAGAAGAAGGCGGGACATAAGAACCTCCCCGAGCAATCGGGCCTCGAGGAGATCTTCGAGGAGATAAGTCCGATCGAGGACTTCACGGGGACCATGTCGCTCTCGTTCCGTGATCATCGGTTCGAACCGCCCAAGTACTCCTCTGAGGAGTGCAAGGACAAGGACATGACGTTCTCGGCCCCGATGTTCGTCACCGCGGAGTTCATCAACAACTCCACGGGCGAGATCAAGAGCCAGACGGTATTCATGGGCGATTTCCCGCTCATGTCCGCTAAGGGCACGTTCATCATCAACGGCACAGAGCGTGTCGTGGTCTCGCAGCTGGTCCGCTCGCCCGGTGTCTACTTCGACCGTCAGGTCGACAAGACCTCGGACAAGGACATCTACAGCTGCAAGGTGATCCCGTCCCGCGGTGCCTGGCTCGAGTTCGAGATCGACAAGCGGGACGCCGTCGGCGTCCGCATCGACCGCAAGCGCAAGCAGAGCGTGACAGTCCTGCTCAAGGCGCTCGGCTGGGACGAGGCGAGGATTCTCGAGCGCTTCGGCCAGTTCGAGTCCATGCGGGCCACCCTGGAGAAGGACCACACCACCGGCCAGGATGACGCTCTGCTGGACATCTACCGCAAGCTGCGTCCGGGCGAGCCGCCGACGAAGGAGTCGGCGCAGGCGCTCCTGGAGAACCTGTACTTCAACCCGAAGCGCTACGACCTGGCCAAGGTCGGCCGCTACAAGGTCAACAAGAAGCTCGGGCTGGCTCAGGTCATCAACCAGGGCACCCTGACCGAAGAGGACATCGTCTCCACTATCGAGTACCTGGTCCGGCTGCACGTCGGCGAGGAGGAGATGAAGTCGGGGGCCGAGATGATCCCGGTCGAGACCGATGACATCGACCACTTCGGCAACCGGCGGCTGCGCACGGTGGGCGAACTGATCCAGAACCAGGTCAGGCTCGGCCTGGCCAGGATGGAACGGGTCGTCAGGGAGCGGATGACGACGCAGGACGTCGAGGCGATCACGCCACAGACGCTGATCAACATCCGCCCGGTCGTCGCCTCCATCAAGGAGTTCTTCGGCACCAGCCAGCTGTCCCAGTTCATGGACCAGACCAACCCGCTGGCCGGGCTGACGCACAAGCGGCGCCTGTCCGCGCTGGGTCCTGGCGGTCTGTCCCGCGAGCGGGCCGGGTTCGAGGTTCGCGACGTGCACCCCAGCCACTACGGCCGGATGTGCCCGATCGAGACGCCGGAAGGTCCGAACATCGGCCTGATCGGGTCGCTGTCGTCCTACGGCCGGGTGAATGCGTTCGGCTTCGTCGAGACGCCTTACCGCAAGGTCAAGGCCGGCAAGGTTACCGACCAGATCGACTACCTCACGGCCGACGAGGAAGACCGGCACGTTATCGCCCAGGCGAACGAGCCGATCGAGACCGACGGCAGCTTCGTCGGTGACCGCGTCCTGGTCCGGCGCAAGGGCGGCGAGGTCGACTACATCAAGCCAGACGAGGTCGACTACATGGACGTCTCGCCGCGGCAGATGGTGTCGGTCGCGACCGCGATGATCCCGTTCCTCGAGCACGACGACGCCAACCGCGCCCTGATGGGCTCGAACATGCAGCGGCAGTCGGTTCCGCTACTGCGCAGCGAGGCGCCGCTGGTCGGCACCGGCATGGAGTACCGTGCCGCCGTCGACGCCGGCGACGTGATCGTGGCCGAGAAGGCCGGCGTGGTCGAGCAGGCCTGCGCTGACTACATCACCGTGGCCAACGATGACGGCACCAGGACCGACTACCTGGTGGCCAAGTTCCGCCGGTCCAACCAGGGCACCTGCTTCAACCAGAAGCCGATCGCCACGGAGGGTCAGCGGGTCGAGGTCGGCCAGGTCATCGCCGACGGACCGTGCACCGATCAGGGCGAGATGGCGCTCGGCCGCAACCTGCTGGTCGCCTTCATGCCCTGGGAGGGCCACAACTACGAGGACGCGATCATCCTGAGCCAGCGACTGGTCCAGGACGACGTGCTCTCCTCGATCCACATCGAGGAGCACGAGGTCGACGCTCGCGACACCAAGCTAGGCCCGGAGGAGATCACCAGGGACATCCCGAACGTCTCCGATGAGGTCCTGGCGGACCTGGACGACCG
>CAVYDE010000016.1:0-285406 GCA_963767215.1 uncultured Actinomycetota bacterium | reverse complement strand
GAAGCGGCGGGGCATCGGGTCTATTTGTTTCCCCTGACGTGCTCCACGGCCTCGATCGCCTGCTTAAGCTCGTCCATTTTAACATCGGGATCGTTCGGCGAGAGGTGAAAGGCCCTTTCCGCTTCGAGTATCTCGGGGCCGCATATCCCCGTGATCCGCTCCGCCAGTGCTGCGACCGAAGAGCGACCGTCGTCATAGCGAGAGGCGGCGGCCCACTCGCAGTCGGTCACGGGCTTGACGGCGGCAAGCGCGTTCTCGGCTGTCATCGCCTGAGGCGTGGGCCGCTGTTGGGTCATGCCACAGCCTGAGACAAGGCAACTTAGGAGTAGGCTGAAAGCGAACTGTCGCATGTCATCCCTGACCGTGCGCGCTAATCTGTATATTCGAATTCGGAATCTTCAACGGGCGGAAGGTCATACGCCCCACGCGCAGGATGCTACTCGTCAAATCCAATTTGCGGCAAAAACCCGTAGTTCTAATTCTCCCAGCGCCATCTTTATAGTGGACGCTCCCCAAACAAAACAAATCAGCCATCTGATTACGAATTCCGATTTCTTCGTCGTGCGTAATTTGATGACTAATATCGGGGAACGGCAAGCTTATTCCCGATGGGAGTTTGCCAGAAATAAGGACTGTGGGAATTTGTGGGTCAACGGGAATTCCACGACCCCGCCTAACAACGAAAAACCCGATGTTATAGTCAACCATGACCAACGCAGCGCGTCGGTGTCGATGCGCCAGTCGTAGGCTGCTTCGCCGACCGAGTTGAGGATTTCGGCCGCGTCGATGCCGGTCCAGTCCGCTGTGCCGGAAGGGATCGAAATCTGGCGGACCGGCGTTGGTCAAAGTCGCCTCTTTTGGATTGCTGCGGGCGACGAAAGACGCCTTTACCAGGCCAAATTAGCGCCGGAGCCTAAAGAATTCGGAAAGTCTCGCGGCAGGCGCGGCACGCCGCTTGCGAGATACGGGGAAAACTCCAGGCAATGTCCCGTTTCGGGACAGGGAGGCGCCCGTGAGCAACGCCCTCGTTCCTTTGGCGAAAGTCGATCGAACCGCTGCCCAAACCGCCGCCAGTACGCGGCCGACCAGCCGCGCCAACGCGGACTTTGTCGCGCACCTCATCGCGACCTCGCATGGCTATGGCTGTACCAACTCTGGTACCACGTCGCACCGTTCAGCAACTCCGCCAGCGTCGACATTTGGGCCGTCTATCTCACCGGCATCGCAACCCTGCTGCTGCTGCTCGTGCCGTTCACCCCCGGACTGCGCGATATCCCGCGGCTCATCCCCGTCTACCGCCTGATCTGGCGGAACTGGGAAACGGCAGCCCGGCAGGCAGTCCCGGTCGGGGACGCGAGAACCGGACCTCAGCATGAGGATGCACCTCAGCAGCCGTAAGCACACGCGTCCGCAGCAGCGCCGGAGCTCCGCGGTCTTCTCCCGGCCGCGCGTCGGTCAGTACCTGCGGCGTCGGCAAACGCGCCGCGCGGTGCGCCGACTCGTGCGTCGGGCGACCCTTCGGGATCCGAACATCTCACACCTCCCCCGCTGCAGCTCTGGGCCGGGTGGACGTGCTCACGGCATGATCACCGCCTGCCCGCAGAGGCCGCCGTCTCCAGGTCATGGAGTTCCTTTGCCTCCTCGGCCGACACGAGCCCGATCTCGATCAGGTCGAGCGGGCTGATGAAGCCGTCGCTGATGCGGAAGCCACCCGTGCGGGCGATCGCGTCCCGCAACGGCACGGCCCAGTGGTGCTCGAGCAGAATGAGCGCGGCGGCCGAGTCATTGGGGATGTCCTCCAGTACGTCCCAGTCCTCGGCGCTCCGCGAACACGCGGGCGCCGTTGGCATCCGCCTGCTGAGCGCCTGCGAGCGCCCCGGCCTCGGCCCCCTCTTCGCCAGCGAAGCCCAGGCCGATCAGCGCGCCGACTTTGCTGCCAAGTTCGACTGCCTCTTCCTCGGAGAGATTGCTCAGGTGCTCGACCTCCAGGTCTCCCCGTGCGTCCTTGTAGACAGCCAGCGCGTCGATCACGCGGACCGTGTCGCTCTCGCGAAGCCGCTCGAGTTCGTCGATGATCTCGCCGTGGAATTCTGGCTTGTTGAACCCCAGCACGATGAGCTGCACCGGTCCGATCGCCATGTCCATCCCCCTGTCAGATTTCGCTGTCTGGCCTCGGCGCTACCCGCCGGGTGGGCTGGGGGTGAACGCAAGCTCAGGCCGATCACCCGTCCCGGCACCAGCATCCGGCGAGATGAGGGCTGGCACATCACCCGAAGAGGGCTAAATTCCGCCCGGCATGGCAGCCGCAACTCCCGGTCAGGCCGGGACGGATCAGTCGCTCTCCACGCCGCCTACACCAGTTCGCGACACCGACTCCACACCCGCGGTCTGGTCTGGTAGCTGACATGCTGCAGGTATCACTGCTGGGGGAACAGGCGATCGCCGACGGGGCGAGCATCCGGATGAGCTCGTCACGGGCCATCGCCTTGCTGGCCTATCTGGTGCTGCGCGCGGAGTCGCGGCAGAACCGTCAGCGGATCGCGGGCCTGTTCTGGCCAGAGTCGGCGGATGCCCAGGCCCTGACCAACCTGCGCCGCGAACTGCATCACCTGCGTCAGCTTCTGGCAGGTGAGCCGTCCCTCGTAGTGACTCCCCGAGATATGGGCTGGCGAGACACGCCGACGTGCCGCGTCGATCTGCGTATCTTCGAGGTCGAGCGTCAGGCCGCTGTCGCCGCGGCAGCGGCCGAAGATGGCGATGCAGTCATCGATCATGCTGAGCTGGCCGTCGCGCAGTACCGGGGCGAGCTGCTGCCCGGCGCCTACGACGACTGGGTGCTCGACGCCAGGGCGGAACTGGAGCGGCACTGCGCCGACTTGTGCGATCTGCTCCGCGCGGCGCACGCGAGCAAGGGTGACCTGGCCGCAGCGAAACGGGCCGCGCGGCAGCGGATTCAGCTTCAGCCGCTGGAGGAGGCCGGTTACCGCGCGCTGATGCAACTGCAGGCGGACCTGGGCGACCGCGCCGGAGCCGTGAGCACATATCATCACTGCGCTTCGGTCCTGGAGCACGAGCTCGGCATCATTCCCGACCCGGCCACCCGGCTGGCATTCGAGCAGTTGCTGGCCGATCCGGAGACCGGCGGAGGGCCGCCGCCGACCGAGCGCCCGGTCGAGCGCCCGGCGCCGACTGCGGCCAGGCTCGTCGGCAGGTCCGCCGAGTTGCGCTCCCTGCAGGATCGCTGGCGAGCCGCGGCAGAAGCAGGACGTCCCGGTCTCGTGCTGGTCCGCGGTGCAGCCGGAGTCGGGAAGACCCGGCTGGTCGCCGAGCTCGCGGAGCTGACCAAAGAGCATGGCGCGGTGGTCGCCGGCAGCCAGTGCTTCGGCAGGTCAGGACGGCTGGCGCTGGCATCGGTAGCGGACTGGCTGCGCAATCCTGCCGTCGTGTCGGCGACCGCCACCCTCGACGAGACCTGGCGAGCTGAGGTCGAGCGACTCGTGCCGTCCGGCTCGGGCGCGGATGGCCGCAGCGGACACGCGGCCGGCGCTGCGGCCTTCGCCGACGCCGGGCAGAGCCACCGCTTCTTCGAGGGCCTGGCGCGGGCGCTGCACGCCGTCGGTCGCCCGATGCTGCTGGTCCTGGACAACGTGCAGTGGTGCGACCAGGAAACCCTGGCGTTCCTTGCCTTCTGCCTGGGCCTGGCTCCTGACGCGCAGATCCTGGTGGCCGCGACGCTTCGCACCGATAACCCGGCCGAGCAGGACACGCTCGCTGGCTGGACCGACAGGATGCGGGCCGCGGGACTGCTCACCGAGCTAGGGCTCGGTCCCCTTGCCGCGGCCGACACTGCGCACCTCGCCGACGCCATCAGGGGGCAGCAGTTCAGCACGGCAGACAAGGAGCTGCTCCAGGCGACGACCGGCGGCTTCCCTTTGTATGTCATCGAGGCAGTCCGCGGCATCAGCCGACCTGACCACGTGCCGCTGCCTGCTGGTGATCTCACCGCGGTGCTGCGCAATCGGCTGCACCAAGCCACGGCGGCAGCCCGAGAGGTGGCCGGGCTCGCGGCCGCCGTGGGCACGGACTTTACCCTCGACCTGCTCACCGAGGCCAGCGACCTGGACGCCTGCGTCGTGGTGGGCGCTGTCGACGAGCTGTGGCAGCGCAGGATCGTGCAGGAGCGCCTGGACGGATACGACTTCTCGCACGACCTGCTCCGCGAGACCTCCTACGCCCAGATAAGCCCGCCGAGGCGCTGGCTCTTGCACCGGCGCATCGCCCAGAGCCTGGAATTGCTGCACGCCAGCGACACCGACGCGGTCGCGGCCCGGCTGGCTGTGCAGTACGCCCGAGGCGGGCGGCCTGCGCGAGCTGTCGCCTACTACCGCCGGGCAGCCGATGTGGCCGCCAAGATGTTCGCCTACGCCGAAGCGATCAGGCTGCATCAAGAGGCGCTGTCGGTTGTCCGCCGTCTGCCGGACGGCAGAGACAAGGACTCTCAGGAGCTCGCGGTCCTCGAAGCCATGGCAGCGCCACTCAACGCCAAGTACGGTTACTCGTCCCCCGACCTGCAGCACACGCTCGAGCGGTCAATCGCCCTGGCCGAATCGCTGGGCCGCGCAGACTCCACGATGGCCGGGCTGGTCGGGCTCTGGGCCTCGCGATTTGTTCAGGGGCGGACGGCCGACGCGTACGACGCGGCCATGCGCACCATCGGGCTCACGGAGTCAGGCTCGACGCAGAGCGGCCTGGCGCACTTCGCCGTCGGCGGGTCGGCCCTCAGCCTGGGCAGGCCAGCTGAGGCGGTGCGTCATCTGGATCTCGCCGCGGGCTTGACCACTGGCACGGTGTTGCTCAGCGTCGGCACCCGGCCCGAGGTGCACGCGAGCGCCTGGGCCGCCCACGCGCACTGGCTGCTTGGTCACGATGACGAAGCCCGGCTGAGCCGCCTGGCAGCCATCGAGCGCGCGCGGGCTCTCGGTCATCCCTACAGCCTGGCTGTGGCGCTGGCCTACGGCGCGATCACCTGCCAGCTGCGACAGGACCTGACCGGACTGCGCGAGACCGTGGCGGAGCTGCGCGAGTTGTGCGACCGCCATGCCTTCGCCTATTACCGGGAGTGGGTCCTGATCCTGGACGGCTGGTCACGCCAGGACGAGTCAGGCGCCAGCCTCGCGCGGCGCGGCATCAGCAACCTGCGGTCACAGGGAGCCTTCGCCCGGATGCCGTACTGGCTCTCGCTGCTTGCCGACCTGGCAGCCCGCACCGGCGCGGCCAGCGCGCGGGCAACCCTGGATGCCGCCGTCGTCGCGGCAAGGACACGAGATGACCTGTGGTGGCTGCCCGAGGTGCTGCGGATGCGCGCAGGCTATGACCAGGGCGAGGCCGCCAGCACCCGGTTGCGCGACGCCGCCGGGCTCGCATCGGCCCAGGGCAGCGTAGCGCTCACGCGACGCTGCGAAAGTGATCTTGACGAGCTGGGCATGACCGGGCAAAACATGCCCAATCCTCCTACGGCGGCGTGACCGTGGGTGTGCGAACGCTGCGCGAACGGCGGCCGACCTAGCGTGGCCATATCGGCACAGCCACCACAAGCACCCGAGGGAGCGAGGCATGAGCACCGCCACAGATCGCAGCACGACCGCACCGGTTAGTGACCTATCGACCATGTTGCGCGGCGACCTGATCGCGCCGGGAGATCACGACTACGACCAGGCCAGAGCGGTATATAACGCCATGATCGACAAGCACCCGGCTGCCATCGCGCGCTGCCGGGACGCCGCCGACGTTGTCGCCTGCGTGCGGTTCGCCCGCGAGCACGGCGTTGAGATCGCCGTCCGTGGCGGCGGCCACAACGCGGCCGGCCTTGGCGTCGCCGACGAGGCCCTCGTCATCGACCTGTCGCTGCTGCGCAGCACGACAGTCAGTCCCGTCGATCACACGGTCCGCGCCGACGGCGGATGCACGTGGGGAGACGTGGATCACGCGACCGTCGCGTTCGGGATGGCCACACCGTCAGGGTTCCTCGCCTCTACCGGCGTCGGCGGGCTGACGCTCGGTGGCGGCATCGGCTACTTGTCCAGGCGCTTCGGCCTGACCGTGGACAATCTCCTGGAAGCCGACGTCGTGCTTGCGGACGGTACCTTCGTGACTGCCAGCCCGAGTTCGCACGGCGACCTGTTCTGGGCGCTGCGCGGCGGCGGCGGGAACTTCGGCATCGTCACGTCGTTCACCTTCCGATGCCATGACATCGGCGACGGCGGCACCATCATCGGCGGTCCGGTGTTCTACGATCTCGCCGACACCGCCGAGGTCATGCGCTGGTACCGCGAGCTGCTCCCCTCGCTACCCGAAGAACTGAGCGGCTGGATCGCGCTGCTCACCATCCCGCCAGTGCCGACGTTCCCTGAGCACCTCTGGGGACGCAAGGCATGCGGCATCGTCTGGTGCTACACCGGGTCGCACGACCGGGCCGACGAGGTACTGGAGCCGGTCAGGACCTACGGCTCGCCGCTGCTCGTCGGCATCCAGGCGATGCCGTTCAGCGTGCTGCAGAGCGCGTTCGACGGCCTCTACCCGGCCGGCTTGCAGTGGTACTGGCGGGCCGACTTCTTCAACGAGATCTCCGACGCGGCGATCGACGTGCACCTCAAGTACGGCCAGCAACTGCCGACCGGACACTCCACCATCCACATGTATCCGATCGACGGCGCCGCGAGCCGCGTCCCAGCCGACGCGACCGCCTTCGCCTACCGTGATGGCGGGTGGGCCAGTGCAATCGTGGGCGTCGACCCCGATCCCGCCAACGCCGATCTCATTTCCCGGTGGGCGAAGGACTACTGGCAGGAACTGCACCCGACCTCGGCGGGCGGCGGGTACGTCAACTTCCTGATGAACGAGGGCCAGGACCGGATCAGGGCGGCCTACCGCGGCAACTATGACCGGCTCGCGCACGTCAAGGCGCGGTACGACCCGGACAATACCTTCCACGTCAACCAGAACATCCAGCCTGCGGCTGTTTCCTCGCCCTGACGCCGGGCCACGGGACGTCATTGCCCTGGCCCGGCGGGAACGGAGAGAGTATGTCGCTACCTATCGTGTTCGTCATCGACGACGACACCGGCGTCGTGCGCGCGCTCAGCGGTGACTTGAGCAGACGGTTCAGCCAGGACTTCACGATCATGGGTGAGTCGTCCGTCAGCGCGGGACTGGCCACGATGCGGCAGCTAGCCGCGGATCACCAGTCCGTGGCGCTGCTGATCGTCGACCACGACATGGCCGAGATGCGCGGCGTTGATTTCCTCGCGTCCGCACACCGGCTGCACCCGCTGGCCAAGCGGGTGCTGCTGGTGGAGCGCGACTACTCGGTGCGCAGCCCGGTCGTGCAGGCCATGACCCTCGGCCAGGCCGACTACCACATCACCAAGCCCTGGCTGCTCGAGCAGGATCTGTATCGCGTCGTCAGCGAGTTCCTGGCGGACTGGGCCAAGGATCAGGAGACCGGGTTTGACCTCTTCCACCTGATAGGCGGCCTCCGGGATCGTTGCACGCACCAGGTGCGCGAACTGCTCACCCGCTTCAACGTGCCGTTTCACTTCGACCCAGCGGACAGCGAGCACGCTCGTATGCTGCTGAGCCGCGAGGGCCTGGACGGATCACGCCTGCCTGTCATGATCCGCCACGACGACTACACGGTGGTGGCGCCGTCGCCCGCTCAGATCATCGGGGCCGTCGGCGGCAGCACCTCGAGTGATGTGGACGAGTGCGATCTCATCATCGTCGGCGCAGGACCGGCCGGCCTGGCAGCCGCGGTCTACTCCGCGTCCGAGGGGCTCGAGACCGTCGTGCTGGAGGCAACGGTCTCCGGCGGTCAGGCCGGCAGCAGCCCGATGATCAGGAACTATCCCGGCTTCCCGCACGGCATCAGCGGGCACGAACTCACCCGCCGGGCGTGCGAGCAGGCCTGGATGTTCGGCGCGCACATGGTGTTCTCCCAGCCCATCTCCGGCCTGGCGTGCCAGCCCGCCGTGCGCGGCGAGCGCGGCGAGCGCGCTGCGATCCTTGGCGACGGCAGCAAGATCACGGCCAGGGCCGTGATCGTCGCGACGGGTATCGACTGGCGTCGTCTCGGCGTACCGCGTCTGGAGGCGCTGGTCGGCTCTGGCGTGTTCTACGGTGCGGCGGGCAGCGACTCGCAGGCGATGGAGGGGCGCGAGGTCTTCGTGGTGGGCGCGGGCAATTCAGCCGGGCAGACCGCACTGCACCTGGCACGGTTCGCCAGGCACGTGACGATGCTCGTGCGCGGAGATGGCCTGGCGCGGTCAATGTCGGCATACCTGATCAGGGAGATCGCCGCCACGGCCAACGTCTCGGTACGGCTGCATACCGAGATTACCGACGGCCACGGCGCTGATCACCTGGAAGCCCTCACCCTCCGCGACCGCTTGCACGACACGACGGAGCGCCTCGCCGCCGAGGCCGTGTTCGTGCTGATCGGCGGCGAGCCCCGGACGCGTTGGCTGCCAGCCGCCGTCCAGTTCGATGGCGGCTACATCCTGACCGGGCGGGACGTGGTGCGCGACAGCACGCCTGCGTCCCGGTGGCCGCTCGATCGCGCTCCGCTCCCGCTGGAGACGTCAGTGCCTGGTGTCTTCGCCGCCGGTGACGCTCGCTTCCGCTCGATGAAGCGGGTAGCTGCCGCGGTTGGCGACGGCGCGACAGCCGTCAGGCTGGTGCACGAGTATCTGGCCGCGGATCACGCCGGCACAGCACCCGCCAGCCGCAGCGCCAGAGCCACGCAAGCGCGACCAGGCTCGCGGCGAATGCCAGCCAGGTCCATGCCCGGCCGAACGCACTGATCGCGCTGATCCCGTTGGCCTCCCCGACCGCAAAGCTGCACGCTGCATACATGCCAAGGGGAAAGACTGTGGCCCAGCGGCTCACCGCGCTGCCGAGCCTGGGCCTTAGCACTTCACCCGCAAGGAGGCAGACCAGCAGGAGAATGGCAATGCACCAGAGCGCCAGCGAAGCGATGTCGAGTGCCTCGCGCTGAGCGTAAGCCCAGCCTTGCACCCGCGCCGCTTCGCTGACCTTGACCGAAGCGAGGGCTGAGATGGCGAGCGCTCCGCCGGCCACCCAATGGTCGCCGCGGCCGCTGAGGAACTGGCGCCGGTCGAACCGGCTGACCGTACAGAGGTAGAAGGCAAGGCCGAGGACCAGCGCGGCGACGGCGGCGATCAGCAGCCAGCGTGCTTGCTCGGTAGCTGCCAGCGTCGCGCCCAGAACCGCGAGGCCTTCAGTCGCGACAGTGAGGACGAAGGAGCCACCAGTTGTCGGCCAGGTCCAGTGGCGGAGAACCGGTAGTACGAGCAGTGCCCACCCGAGACTGGCCAGAGCCAGCAGCGCCGCGGCCGCCTGGCGGTAGTCGTGCACCGCGAACGCCGTGCCGAGGACGGCGGTTCCCGCGACGCCGGTCAAGGCGGCGGGCGATGTGCAGTCCCGCTCAACGCGCGTCCGTTCGCGGACGATGCGCAGCGTCAGGACCAGAGCCAGGAAAATCCAGGCACCGGATGCGAGCCAGAGCATGATGGACGACAGCACAGGCTGGTGCTCGGAGCGCAGATCGACGCAGACGATGCCGAGGCCCATGACGACTGCACCGGCTGCGGGCGGCACCGCCCGCAGGACCCGATCGACGTCCCGCAAGGCCTGGCCCGGGCGCGGCGTGCCCTCGATGATGACCAGCCTCAGGTTCGCAGCAGGTCCGCCAGGACTGCCGCTTCGCTGATCTCCGGTTGCCTGGTCGCGGTGAGCAGCGTCAGTTGCCGATCCGCCGCAAGCCCGCGAAGGTGCGCGAGCGCTTCGGCCCGGAGGCGATCTTGGAGCTCCAGCCGGTAACGGCGGCCGAACTCCTCGAAGCGCTCCACGTCGTGCCTGTACCACTGGCGCAGTTCAGTCGACGGGGCGACGTTCTTGCACCACTCATCAAGTGCCGCGCTAGCCTTCGTCAGCCCTCGCGGCCAGATCCGATCAACAAGCACTCTGGTGCCGTCGTCGGGCTCAGGCACCTCGTACACGCGGCGTACCCGGACCTTAGCTCCCGCCATAGCCTGCACCCCATTTCGAGACCGCGCCCAGATCGCGGGCACTGACCGGCGCGGACGCCGCAGGCCCGATACCCGCCCGCCGGGCCACCAAGCCGTCCCTTCGGCCGGGGCGGTCAGGCTCGGGCACGAGTATCTCACCGCTCCACCGGCAGGCGGGTGCGGTGCGACCTGACCTGCGGTGATCTCGGGGTATTCTTGGTGCTTTCTCCCACACTGCACTACAGCTCAGGGAGCAGGCCCAGGCATCGTGGCGACCGATCCTGGCGGCAGGTGTCACGCAGACCTGGCGTCTAGCGACACCAGGGAATGGAGACGATGAGAAAGAGCCAGCTGACCGCGATTGCAGTTCTTATCTGCGGGCTGCTCGCTGCCGGTTGCGGCGCGTCAATCCCTGTCGCGCCGTCAGGACAACACACTCCGTCCCCGAGACAGCACACAGCGTCACCGGACCCGAATGCTCCGCGGCCTAACTTCGTTTTCGTCCTCACTGACGATCTGTCCTGGAACCTGATTAGCCATATGCCCCACGTGCTGGCCATGCAGCGGACCGGGACTACGTTGTCCCGCTACTACGTGGTCGACTCACTGTGCTGCCCGTCACGGTCGGCCATTTTCACCGGCGAGTACCCGCACGACGACGGCGTCTTCACCAACAGCGGCCGCGACGGCGGATACAACGCTTACAACGCACATGGCGATCAGTCCAGGTCCTTCGCGGTGGCCCTGCAGAACGCCGGGTACCAGACCGCGATGATGGGCAAGTACCTGAACCTCTACGTGCCCACTAGGGACCCTCCCGCGCCGGGCTGGAACGTCTGGGATGTGACAGGGAACGGCTACCCAGAATTCAACTACCAACTGAACGAGAACGGCGGCTCGTCAGTTACGGCCACGAGGCACGGGACTACCTGACCGACGTACTCGCTGCGAAGGCAAATTCGTTCATCAGCACATCAGCCACGTCCGGCAAGCCCTTCATGCTCGAGGTGTCCACCTTCGCACCGCACCGCCCGTACACGCCGGCCCCCCGCTACGCGCACTCGGACAGCGGCGTCCCTTACCCGAAGACCGAGGCCTACGACCGGCTGCCGGTCAATCCGCCGTCCTGGCTGAAGGGCCGCAAGCCGCTCTCGGCGACTGAGCAGCGCAAGATCACCAGGGAATACGACATGCGGCTTGAGGCCGACATGTCCGTCGATGACATGATCGGCAGCCTGGAGACCGAACTGCAGGCCAAGGGTCTGGCAAAGAACACTTACTTCGTGTTCAGCTCCGATAATGGCTTGCACATGGGCGAGTACCGGCTGGGTCCCGGTAAGCAAACGGCCTTCGACACCGACATCCACGTACCGCTGATCGTCACCGGCCCCGGCGTCCCCGCCGGGCACGTGGTAAACCAGCTGACTTCCAACATCGACCTATGCCCGACGTTCGAGACGCTGGCCGACGTCCCGGTCCCTGCCACCGTCGACGGCCACAGCCTGGCCGCGCTGTGGCACGGGCAGGATCCGCCGGACTGGCGCCAGGCGCTGCTCATTGAGCACCACGGCCCCGACGACCAGCCGGGCGACCCGGACCGGCAGAACGCCGTCAACGGCGATCCGCCGTCCTACGAAGCGGTGCGCACCGCGACGGCGCTCTACGTCCGGTACAGCAACGGGGAACAGGAGTACTACAACACTGTCGATGACCCGTACGAGCTGGACAACATCGCAGCCGGCGGGATCCCGCCCGCCCTGGTCCAGGCGCTCGCGGGGATGGAGAACTGTCACGACGGCGCGACCTGCTGGGCTGCGAGCCATCTGAACTGAGGCTGCTGCCCGGCAGCTGCCGGGTGACCGCAGTTGCGTCGCGGATATGGCTCAACTGGCGTGAATGCGCCGGCGGTCGCTGGCCGGAAAACGCAGCTGAGTTACAGTCACCTGGTGCCGACGTTCAGGATCAGGGAGGCTGCGAACCTACTGGGGATCAGCGATGACACCTTGCGCCGCTGGGCCGACGGGGGCCGGATCGCCACAACCGCGGATGCTTCAGGGCGGCTGGCTGTGGACGGGATAGCGCTGGCCAGGCTCGCGCAGGAGCTGGCTCAGTCCGCCAGTCACGTGGAAGGCGGAGAGGCGGTCGCTCATTCTGTGCGGAACAGATTCAGCGGCCTCATCAGCCGAGTCGTCCGCGACACTGTGATGGCTCAGGTGGAGATTCAGGCTGGGCCGCACAGATTCGTGTCGCTGCTCAGCCGCGAGGCAGCCGATGAGCTCGGGCTGGAACCGGGAATGCTCGCCTTCGCCGCCGTCAAGGCCACGAACGTCTCTGTCGAGATCCCCAAGATCAGCTGATCTCGGCTCACCACCAAGTCGAACCGGGGGGTTCACAATGCGGCATTTCGCCGTTTTCGCAGCTGTGCTGGCGGTAGTCGCCGTCGCCGGCTGTTCCAGTAGTGGTACTGCCAGCAGTGGCTCAGGAAACACGTCGTCCCCGAGCGCTAGCAGCCCGCCAGCCTCGGCGTCGACCGCGGCGGCGATAACCGTGTTTGCCGCGGCGTCGCTGACCGGGACGTTCACGCAGCTCGGACAGCAGTTCGACGCCGCGCACCCGGGGGACACCGTCAAATTCAGTTTCGGGCCGAGCTCTGGCCTGGCGACCCAGATCACCAGCGGCGCGCCGGCTGACGTCTTCGCCTCGGCCGCCCCGGCAAACATGGACACGGTAGTCCAAGCCGGCGACGCCTCCAGCCCGCAGGATTTCGCGAAGAACATCATGGAGGTCGCTGTACCTCCGGCCAACCCGGCGAAGGTTACCTCGGTCAGCGATCTGGCGAAGTCGTCCGTCAAGGTCGCGCTGTGCCAGCCGCAGGTGCCGTGCGGCGTGGTGGCGGCGGAGGTCTTCAAGAACGCCGGAATCAAGGTCAAGCCGGTGACGCTGCAGCCGGACGTCAAGTCCGTCCTGACGCAGGTGCAACTGGGCAACGTCGATGCCGGCATGGTGTACGTCACCGACGTGAAGTCAGCGGGCGCCAAGGTTAAGGGCGTCGCGGTACCGGCTGGCGACAACGCCTCGACGCTCTACCCGATCGCGACCATCAGCAGCAGCAAGCACATGTCGGTCGCGCAGCAATTTGTCGCCTACGTGCTGTCACCCGCGGGCCAGAAGGTCTTGTCGGCTGCTGGGTTCGAGAAGCCCTGACCCTAGTTCCGGAGCCGCCCGGGTGCCACGCACCGCGCCGTCCCACCTGACGGCAGCAGAACGAGCCAGGCGGGCCGCACGAGGCGGTGCTTCGCGGTCAGTGCCGGCGCCTTTGCTGGCGCCGGCACTGATCGCAGTCGCTTTCCTGGTGCTACCGCTGATCGGGCTGCTGATCCGCGCGCCGTGGAGCAGCATCGGAACGGCTCTGAGCGGATCGGACGCGACCCAGGCACTCGTTCTGTCGCTGTGGACCGCATCGGTGACCACGGCGATCTCCCTCGTGATCGGAGTGCCACTCGCGTGGGTGCTGGCCAGGAGCAGCTTCCCCGGGCTGCGGCTCCTCCGCGCGCTGGTAACACTGCCGCTGGTGCTCCCCCCGGTCGTCGGCGGCGTCGCCCTGCTCCTGGCCTTCAGCCGGGTCGGATTTGTCGGCCGGTACCTGGACTCGTGGTTCGGGCTGACGATCCCGTTTACCCCCATTGCGGTCGTGATGGCCGAGACGTTCGTGGCGATGCCGTTCCTGATCGTCACTGTGGAGGGTGCGCTGCGGTCCTCAGATCAGGGTTTTGAGGAAGCGGCGGCCACGCTGGGTGCGCGGCGGATGACCGTGTTCCGCCGAGTGACTGTGCCGCTCGTCGCGCCGTCTCTCGGCGCGGGCGCGGTGTTGTGCTGGGCGCGGGCGCTCGGCGAGTTCGGCGCAACCATCACTTTCGCCGGCAGCTTCCCTGGCCAGACCGAGACCATGCCGATCGCCGTGTACTACGCACTCGAGACCGACCCCGACGCGGCGATCGCGCTGAGCCTGGTGCTGCTGTTCGTCTCGGTCGTTGTGCTGGTGTCCCTCCGCGACCGCTGGCTGCGCCGCGGCCCGGTCTCGTGACAACTGAGGCAGCTGACGGCCTCGCCGTCGATGCCGAGGTCAGGCGCGGCGGCTTCGTGCTCGCAGTCAGCATCGACGTACCGCCGGGGCAGGTCGTCGGCGTGCTCGGACCGAACGGGGCGGGCAAGTCCACGCTGCTCAGTGCTGTGGCCGGCCTGACCCCGGTCTCCGCAGGGCGCATTACGCTGGCCGGCCAGGTCCTGGACGACGCCAGCGCAGGAACGTTCGTGGAGGCTGCGGGCCGGCCGGTTGGTTACGTGTTCCAGAACTACCGGCTCTTCCCGCACCTGACCGTCGCCGACAACGTGGCGTTTTCGCCACGTGCCCGTGGCATGCGCAGGCAGGCCGCTCAGGCAGCCTCAGGTCACTGGCTCAGCCGACTCGGACTGGCTGACCTGGCCGCGCGCAAGCCCGATCAGCTGTCAGGCGGGCAGGCGCAACGAGTGGCACTCGCCCGCGCGCTGGCCGGGCAGCCGGCCCTGCTGCTCCTGGACGAACCGCTGTCCGCCCTGGACGCCGGCACCCGACTCGACGTGCAAGCCGAACTCAAACGTCACCTGGCGGATTTCACCGGACCTTGCCTGCTGGTCACCCATGATCCGCTCGAGGCGCTGGTGCTCGCCGACCAGCTGCTGGTCCTCGAAGGCGGGCGCATCGTCCAGGCCGGCCCGCCAGCCGAGGTTGCCCGCCAGCCCGGCACGGAATATGTCGCCAAACTCGTCGGCCTGAACCTGTACGCCGGGCGCGCTGATGGCCCGGCGGTGGCGCTCGACGGCGGCGGCACATTCGTCATCCCCGACCGTGGTCAGCACGGGGACGTGCTGGTCGCCGTCCGCCCGTCCGCGGTCGTCGTCAGCACGCGACAACCCGTCGGAGGCAGCGCCCGCAACGCCTGGCCAGCGCGGATTGCCGGCCTCAGCCTGCTGGCCGACCGCGTCAGGCTCGACCTCGACGGGCATCCGCCCGCCCTGGCGGACGTCACTCCTGCAGCCGTCGCGGAACTGTCGCTGGCCCCCGGAACGCACGTGTGGCTCAGCGTCAAGGCCACCGACCTTGAGGTCTACGCACACGCCGCGAGGCGGGACACCTGACCGAGGCGCCCGGCTGCCCTCGGGCACGTGTCCCGGCAGGCGCAGATTACCCGATCCACCCGACTCGCCAGCGTCGTTCTGGTCGCCTGCACGCGCGTGCGAAAAGCTGCACTAAGTGTTGTCATTGCAGCATGATTGCCGATAGCTTCCGCGCAGCCGGCAACCATTCTGGAGCTCAGGACGCAGCGGAAGGTTGACGAATGAATGGGCGGAGACGTTGACTGCACCTGGTGATTCTGAGACTGCCATCCTGGCGCACTCCAGATTGGCCGCGGCCAAGAAATTGGCCGCCGGTAACCCGGGCCTGACGATTACGACAGCGGCAGTAGCCGTGATTGGCCTCGGCCTGCTGATCGGCTGGATCCTGCTCGGCGTCGGGCAGTTCAATCAGCCCTGCGGTGCCACCGCGCGGCAGAGTTCCTGGAAAGGGATCGACGTTTCCGGCTTGCCAGGCACTTTGCAGGCGACGTTCGGATACGGCCGGGGAACGCAGTCGATCGAATCGACTCTGACCGCCACGCCGCAGCCCGGCGTCAAGCTGCCGGCAGCTATCGCGGTATTCGCCGAGCCACTCGCCACCAGCGACGGAACACAGACGATACCGACGCTAGCCGGTCCGGGCGGTACGCATCTGCAAAGCGGCATAAGCGCCGTTGCCATCCTGATTCCGGCAACATCTACTTATCAGCTCGAAGTGTGCGTCAGGGCACCTGGCGCCGCTGCGGGGTTGTACAGCAGTCAGCTGTTGTTTCCGGGAGCCACGCTATCTTCGGGGGCCAGTCTCCCGGTCAGTGTCGCTTTCCAGTCGGAGGCCGTTCCGTTCATCTTGACGGCGGGTATTGTGCCGCTCGCGCTTCTTGGCATGACTTATACGACGCTGTTCTTGATCAGGAGAACGGATCCGAACCTCCCCCTGACCGGGCTGGCTGTGAATCTCGGCACAGAGATCTGGAGCGTTAACGGCGTCTACGCTTTCATACTGAGCGTCGGTGCGGTCTTCACGGCGTGGAATGTGCAGTGCTATCGGGATCCGACCTGGGGAACTCCCTGGCCGGCCTTGCTGCTGACCTTGGTGACCATGGCCGGCGCAGCGGGCGTGGCCTCGACCGTGCCGATGGGCCTGTCCACGAAGGAGCCACCGGGCCCGGCAGCGAATTCGTAGCGCTCGGTCAACTCCGTGCGCAGCAGCGTTCCACGCTGCCGCGATCAGGCCAGGTGGCGTCTCACGCCGAGCAGGTAGTCCGCCAGCATGGCCGTTGCGACAAGGCGGTTGAGGCGGGCGGTCTTCGGTGTGCGGATCAGTCCTCCCGCCCGTACCTCTTGCGCGCCTCCGCGATCTCCTCGGCGGTGACGGCCCGCACGCGCACGTGCCCGGTGACACCGTACTTCTTGCGCGCCTCGGCGATCTCCTCGGCGGTGGGTGCCCGCACGTGCGCGGTGACACCGTAACGGCGCTCGTCTTCTTCCATCTGGGCTGCAGTCCTGGTTACGAAGTCCTTCTCGGCCTGCGCCCGCATTGCATGATTCGCCGCTGTTCGGCGCCACCTATACCAACCGTGGTACACCAATCCGATGCAGAGGACGGTGGACAGGAGGATGAGCCAAGCTTGGTGGGCCATGGTCAAGACCCCCTCCATAACGCGCAGGTCAAGGCTGAACTTAGCCAGTTTGTCCGGCGTGCGCGCGCGTTCTGCGAAGTCGGCAGGTCAGCGAACCACCGGAATGATCAAGGCCAGGTCGTGGCCGAAGTCAGGTTTTCCCGCTGCCGCGATCCGGCCAGGTGGCGTCACACGCCGAGCAGGTAGTCCGCCAGCATGACCGGTTGCGACAAGGCGATCAGATGCCCGCCGGGCAGTACGTCAGCCTCGATGTCCAGCCGATCCCGCGCCAGCGTGCGCTGGAACTCGACGGGGAACATCCGGTCGCCGGATCCGGCCACGACCCGGATCGGGACCGACGGCCAGGTGTCAAATGCGCATACCGAGCCGAACACCGCATCAGCCTCGACTCGCTGATGCTGTTCGCCGGTAGCCACGACCGCTGGCGGGACGTCGTGAAGGAAGTACACGACGGGGTCGAGCGCGGTGCCGTAGCCGCCCTGCTCGGCAGCGGCCGTCCGCGCCTGGTGCCATCCGGTATTGGCCCACCACGCGCCGGGAGTCTCGCCAGGCGCCGGGATCATCGCATTCACCAGGACGAGGGCGCGGGCCGGGACGCTCGCGGCAACCAGCGGCGCGGTGAACCCCCCGAGCGACAGGGCGACGATGACCACGTCGTCCCGCCCGCCGATCGCGCTGACAGCCAGGCGCGCATATTCGGGCAGACCAGCCAGCGCGTCATCGCCTGGCAGGTCCAGGGCAATCGCCTCGTGCCCGGCCTGTTGCAGCAGCGGGACGATGCGGTGCCAGACCCAGGCGGCGCCGCCGGCACCTGGAATCAGCAGGTAGCTAGTCACCAGGCATCCTGCCGGGCCAGGCCGACTGCGAACGGAGCACGGAAGAACCGGGCGAGAAGGAGCTGAAGCACAGTCGGCATGGTCCTATATTAGGATGGACGAATATGGAAACACAACCTAGTCAGCTATGCTGGCGCCGTGGCCACTCCGCGACACTACGACGACCCCTGCGGGATAGCCCGCGCACTCGACGTCATCGGCGATCGATGGGCGCTGCTGGTCGTGCGCGAGCTGATCTTCGGGCCGAAGCGGTTCGTTCAGTTGCGCAGCGGCCTGCACGGGGTCAGCCCGAACGTCCTCTCGCAGCGGCTGCGTGACCTGCAAGACGCGGGCGTCGTCCGCCAGGACATGCTCGACCCGCCTGCCAGTGTCGCGATTTACGAGCTCACCAGCCGCGGCCGAGCGCTCGAGCCCATCATGGTTGAGCTAGGGCGCTGGGGCCGCCAGGAGCCAGTGACGACGACCAGCGAGCTCAGTGTGAACGCGCTGCTCCTGGCGCTTAAGACCGTATTTGTTCCCGCCGCGGCGGTCGACGGCACATTCGCGCTGCGGGTCGACGGCGGCTGGTTCCGCCTGACCGTCGCCGGAGAGTCGATCGACATCACTTGCGGCCGTGCCGAGCAGCCTGCGGTCACGTTCGAAACCGATGTCGCGACGCTGCGCTCGGTTGCCTTCGGCCGCGAGCTGGCCGCCGAGGCCGAGCGTGACGGCCGGCTGAGAATCATCGGCGACCGCAGCGCCGCCTTGCGATTCGCGCGGATGTTCGCCGTTGAGGACGCCACGCAGTCCGGCTGATTTGCGCGACCGCGCAGCGATCCGCGGCTGTCGCTGAGTCCGGCCAGGCAGAGTCCAGATCCCTGCCGAGCGTGACGCTGACGCGCCGGTCAGGGCCTGCGCCGGGTCCACAGTGGTTCCTGCATCGACCAGGCAGCATCCCAGGCCGCAAGACGCCGCCGGTCGCGGCGGCGCCTGGCCACAGATTGAATGGTGAGCAGGGCAAGCCCCAGCACTGCCGGCGCCAGCACGCCTGCCGCGATCGTGCGGGCGGTGACCTGGCCGGGCTGAAGCGGCGCACCGGTGGGATGGCCGGCTGCGTCCAGCCAGAGCGTAACCACGGTGCCGGCGCGGATACCGGGGGGAGCCACGATGACTCCGCTGCGAGGGGATCCGCTGGGCGTCTCCCAGCGCGCCCGCACCCAGGCCTGATCAGCTCCGAAGGTTCTCGGTGGGAAGACAGAAGCCGACTGCACCACCGCCCGGACCGCGTGCCGCTGCCCGGCCTGGGCTACCGACTCGATCGTCGCGGCGTGATGCACCCACTGGGTCGCCATGATCGCCGCCAGCGGCGCCCCCGCCAGGAAGACGGCCAGCAACCAGAGGCGGACCCACGCCTCAGCCCGGTCGCTCGCCCGGCGAAGGGGGTTGGCATCCAGCCCGAGTCGCCGCGCAAGCCGGGCGCGCCTGCCCCTCCCGGCGAGCATTGCCCGCACCGTCATCACCTCCTCGTCCGGCGGTCCGGCGGGCTGCGGCCAGGTCGTAGCCAGGCCGGCGAACGCGAGTGTGATGTTCTCCGGCCGCGGGGTCTGCTAGCAGGAATCCCGCCGTGCGAGTCCGCGACCAGCAGTGAGTACCGACGGACAGCGCAGTAGAGCCTCCAGCAACTGACGATGTCACGCCGGCCAGTGTCGGGCCTCACCCGTCGTGGATGAGACGAGGCGTCGGGCGCGACTGTCTGTGCTGGACTGGTGACGAATCGGTATCTGGGCACCGCGTAGAGTCGACGGGCCGGACTCGGCATCGCCCACTGCCCGCTGTCGGAGGCGGAGCTTCATGACGGAATCCAGCTCACCCACACCATCGGTTTCTCCTGCTATGTTGCGTGATCTGCCGGCGACAAGCGGCGAGCGCCGAGCGGCAGGCAAGGACGCCAGGACACGGGCCAAGCGGGGCATCCTCGGGTCCTGGGATGAAGCAGAGCGCGGCCACGACCCACTGGAGACGGTCCTGGCCCAGAACCAGATCCGGATCCCCGAGCTCGTTCCCATCCGCCATCAGCGGATGGCCTGCTCTCCCTGGAACTATTACCGGGGTGCCGCCGCGGTCATGGCTGGCGACCTTGCGTCTCAGCCCGACAGCGGGCTGGAGGTGCAGATGTGCGGTGACGCCCACGTACTGAACTTCGGTCTGTGGGCCACGCCTGAGCGGAATCTGTTCTTTGACTTGCGCGACTTCGATGAGACGCTGCCAGGGCCGTTCGAGTGGGACGTCAAGCGCTTCGCCGCCAGCCTGGTAGTAGCGGCGCGGGAGAACCGGATCAAGCCGGCTACCGCAGCCGCCGCGGTGACGGCCGGGGTCGAGGCGTACCGCAAGCGCATGCGCCGGTACGCCGCGATGCCTGAGCTTGACATCTGGTACCACGGTATGTGCGTCGACAAGCTGATGAGCTACTACGAGCCGGCCGACCGCGGACGGATCTCGATTCACATTGAGAAGAAGCGGAAGCGCCGCACGAGCCGCGGGGCGTTCGCCAAGCTAACGACGATGGCACATGGTCGTCCGCGGATATCCACGGAGCCACCGATCCGCGTCACGATCAGCGACCGCGAGCAGGCTGACCTCGTCGATCACCTCCTGGCCGAGTACCGGCTGACCCTCCAGGACGATCGCCGGGTCTTGTTCGACCGGTTCACCGAGGTGGATACCGTCCGCCAGGTCGTCGGTGTGGGCAGCGTGGGCATGCAGGTCTACCTGGTTCTGCTGGAGGGACGCAGCGGTGCCGACCCGTTGTTTCTCCAGGTCAAGCAGGCCGGGCCGTCGGTGTACGAGCAGCACACCAGGCCGAGCGCGCATCACAACCACGGCGAGCGGGTGATCAAAGGCAAGCGGCTGGTTCAGACCGCGACCGACATCTTCGTCGGGTGGGGCTCGTTCCACGGCAGGGACTACTACGTCAGGCAGTTCCGCGACATGAAGATCATCCCGTCCATCGAGCTGATCGCGCCCCGGCTCGCTGAGTTCGCTACGGCCTGCGGCGAGGCACTTGCTGGCGCGCATGCCCGCACCGGCGACCCGGTGAGCATCAACAGCTACATCGGCAAGGGCCCCAAGTTCGCCGCCGCCATCGGCCAGTTCGCCTGCCGCTACGCCGATCAGAATGAACGAGATCACGCCCAGCTCGTCAGGGCGATCGCCGCCGGCGCGGTCGAGAGCCTGCCGGGCTGATCCGGCCCCGGCACGCAGCTGGCGGCCCGGCGGGTGCTCCAGGAGGAGCCGGCGCGGGCACCCAGGCCCGCGCCCGGCCGGCCCGTTTGCGGCCGGGATTGCCTGCCCAAGGCCGCGGGTATCTGCGCAGAGTCGCCGATTCGAGCCGACGGCGCGCATCCGGGGCACAGGTCGCGCTCAGCGGGAACGGCATGTTGCCACGGGGGTAAGGACATGGGGATCTCGGAGAACGGCCGGTCAGGCGAGCGCCAGGCGGGACAGCCGGCGGCGGCGAACGGCCGAGCCCGTGGCACTCACCCGACGCTCGAGGGAAGCCCGTTCCCTCCCATCGCGGACTACGGGTTCCTCTCCGATTGCGAGGTATGCGCGCTGGTCGCGCCAAGCGGCAACGTCGAATGGATGTGCCTGCCCCGCATGGACGGCCCCAGCATTTTCGCCGCGATACTCGATCGTGGCGCCGGTTCGTTCCGGCTGAGCCCCGCGGATTACGCCGTCCCGTCCGGACGGCGGTACCTGCCAGGCACCAACGTGCTCGAGACGACCTGGGGCACTCCGACCGGCTGGGCCGTGGTCCGTGACGTCCTGCTCATCGGGCCGTGGCGCCATGACTCGCGCAGGTCCGACAACCACCGGCGGGTGCCCGCCGATCACGCCGCCGAGCGGGTGCTGCTGCGGACCGTCCGCTGCCTGAGCGGGTCCATTGATTTCGTCCTGGAGTGCGAGCCTGCCTTCGACTATGGCCGCCGGCGCGGTACCTGGCGGCACACCGGTGACGATTACGGGCACGCCGAGGCCCGGCCCGGCGAGGACGAGCCGCAGGTACGCCTGACCACCGATCTGAACCTAGGTTTCGAGGGCCCGCGGGCTATCGCCCGACGCCGGCTGCACGCCGGGGAACAGGCCTTCTGCGCACTGTCGTGGGGCGACGGGGTTCCGCCAGAGACCTTCGCCGAGGCGCATGAGCGGCTCACCCGCACCGCTGATTTCTGGCATGAGTGGATCAGCCGCGGCAACTTCCCGGATCACCCTTGGCGGAAATACCTGCAGCGATCTGCCCTCGCCCTGAAGGGTCTGATCTACGCGCCGACCGGCGCGCTGATGGCCGCGGCGACAGCGTCGCTGCCGGAGACGCCTGGCGGAGAGCGAAATTACGACTACCGCTATACCTGGCTGCGTGACTCCACGTTCATGCTCTGGGGCCTGTACACCCTGGGCTTTAACCGGGAAGCCAACGACTTCTTCTACTTCTTGTCCGACCTAGCCGAGCAGCAGGACGAGCTGCAGATCATGTACGGGATCGGCGGCGAGCACAAGCTCACCGAGCATGAGCTTGATCACCTGTCGGGCTACGACGGCGCCCGCCCGGTCCGGATCGGCAACGGCGCCTGGGATCAGCGGCAGCACGATGTGTGGGGCGTCCTGCTCGATTCGGTCTACCTGCACACCCGGTCGCGCGACCAGTTGGACGAGCGCCGCTGGCCGATGCTCCAGCGTCAGGTCGAAGCCGCCCTCGCGCACTGGCGCGAGCCCGATCAGGGCCTGTGGGAAGTCCGGGGTCCGGCCAGGCATTTCACCGCGTCCAAGATTCTCTGCTGGGTAGCAGCCGACCGCGGCGCCAAACTCGCCCTGGTGCGCGGCGATCAGGACCGCGCCGCTCGGTGGCGCCGCGCAGCCGACGAGATTCACGCCGATGTGTGCGCCAACGGAACCGATGACCGCGGAGTTTTCTGCCAGCACTACGACACCACTGCCCTGGACGCCTCCCTGCTGCTGGTCCCGCTGCTCGGATTCCTGCCTCCCGACGACGAGCGCGTGCGCAAGACGGTACTGGCTATCGCCGATGAACTCACCGACGACGAGCTGGTTCTGCGATACCAGGTCGAGGAAACCGACGACGGCTTCACCGGCGAGGAGGGCACCTTCACGATCTGCTCGTTCTGGCTGGTTTCAGCGCTGACCGAGATCGGCGAGGTGACCCGCGCCAGGGCGCTGTGCGAGAAGCTGCTTTCCTACGCCAGCCCGCTGTTCCTCTACGCCGAGGAGCTCGATCCGCACACCGGGCGTCACCTCGGGAATTTCCCGCAGGCTTTCTCCCACCTCGCGCTCATCAATGCCGTCATGCACCTGATCAACGACGACGACCGCCGCAGTTCCCACGCGGTCATCTCATCGGGCCTCGACCCCGCCACGGGGACCACAGGACCTGTGCCGGAGGAGGCACCGCTGCCTGCATGGCCGCCGGCCTGACCATCGAACAGGTCGCCGGTCTACAGCTTGCGCTCCCCACTTTTACCGAGGCTGTCAGCATGGCAGCTCAGGAATCTGCCTGCCCTCAGGCGTCCCTGGTCATCATTCGCCACGCGCCGAGAATCGTCCAGACCGCGAGCCAGCCGATGACGACGCAGATGGCCAGGGTGGCCGACTCGGGTAGCAGCGCGGAGCCGGGTCCCCCGACGCCTCCGGTTACCCCCGGTACCCCGGCTACTACCGGCAGCCCGGAAGGCTCCAGGTGCGCCATGGCCAGCCCGATGAATGATCGCTGCATACCCTGCAGAGGGGAAATAGAAGCAAACGTCAGGATTGGCGTCAGGATCAGCTGGAGAACGATCATCAAGATCACCGGGACGAGTCTTTGCCCCATCAGCGACGCGAGGCCGAGTCCGAGTATGAATCCGACGACCGCCTCAAGCTCGATCCACAGCCCTGCCTTGATCATCAGGGAGGCCGACGGACGGCGGGCAATGCTGGTGTATCCGGAGTAGTTCTGCTCCGCGACTCTGACGGCCAGCGCCTCGACTTTGGGAGGCGCGGGCTGGCCAGGGGTGACTGCGGACTTCGACCAGCGAGGCGGGCCGACGCACGTGACAGTACGCGGAATGTTCCCGTTATAGAGATTGCAGATGACCGGCACCGCGTGTTCGCCGGACCAGTTCTCGAAACCTGCCCGTGACAGGCCCGCAGGTATATTCACGTTCCAGTCGTCGATGAAGGTCGGCGCGGCGAAGACACAGACCACGCAGATGATCGTGTAGCCGATCGCGACCAGCGGCACGACAATCGCCAGCCCGGCCGGGATCCTGGCCAGATAGAGCGCCAGCCGGGACCTGCCGGTCACCACCAGGTGCCGGAACATCCCTTCGGTGAGGTCGCGCGATCCCGCCGTGCCGCCGACCGTGGCCGCGGCGATGAAGCCGAAGGTGTACAGCAGGCCGGCCGCCAGGACCGCAAAATATTACGGAACTGCCAGCGGGCGGGTTGGTGCGCGGCGCGAACGCGTGCAGGAGGAGCCGGATGAAGAGGAACAACGCAGGGATCCCGACATCTGCCACGACGACGCCGACCATGAGGCTGCGCCGTCGCCGCAGTTCCATGAACCTGGTGACGATCATGCCCATGGTGGGAATCGGAGAGCCAGGACGGTAGCGGGCGTCACTGGCGGGTGCCGCCTGCGCCTGCTGATCTGGCGTGGCCGCGCCGCTGGCCGGAATAGAGGTCATTCCGGGTCCCCCAGCCTGCTAGTGACCTGCAGGAACCACGATTCGAGCGAAGTCTGGACGGGCTGCAGCCGGTAGACGGAGATTCCGCCTTCAGCGAGGATCCGATTGACCTCGGCGATGACCTGCCGGCCGCTGCCGCCGGGCAGTGTGATCTCCAGGCCAGCCGCGGCCGGCGTGGTCTGCAGACCGACACCGAGAGCGCTGCCCGCGAGCAGGGCACCGGCCCGGCCGGGTTCTGAGCATTCGATCTGAAGCAAGCCGCGCGCCCCCGCCAGCAACTCGGAGATCGGTCCCTGCCGGATGATGCTGCCGTGCTCAACGATGGCGACGGCGTTACAGGTCCGCTCGACTTCGTCCAGGAGATGGGAGGACAGCACCACCGTGCGGCCCTCGGCCACCAGCGAGAGGATCATGTCCCGCATCCCGGCGATCCCGGCCGGGTCGAGCCCGTTCATCGGCTCGTCCAGAATGAGTAGTTCCGGGTCCCCGAGCAGACAGGAGGCTACGCCCAGGCGCTGCCGCATGCCCATCGAGTACGTCAAGACCCGGTCGTCCGCGCGGTGAGCAAGGCCGACTCGCTCCAATACCGGCCCGATGCGGTCCCTCGCGGCCGGTTCGCGGGCGGCCGCGAGCAGCCGCAGGTTCTGCCTGCCGGTCAGATGGCCGTGGAACCGAGGCTCGTCGACGATAGCGCCGATACGAGCGAGTGCTGCATCGCGATGCCGCGGAACCGGGTAACCGAGCAAGGACATCGTGCCAGCGTCCGCATGCGTCAAACCCAGCAGCACCCGGATGAGCGTGGTCTTGCCGGCCCCGTTGGGGCCCAGGTAGCCGAACGCGGACCCCCTGGGGACCAGGAGTTCGACACCATTCACGGCGGCATTCGCACCGAAACGCTTGGTGAGCCCGCGGGTCTCCACCGCCCAGCGGCTTCGGGCGGCCAGCTTGTCGGTAGTATCCGGCAGAGCCATGGTGTTCATCTGATCCTGCGAACAGCGGCGGGTGAAGACATCACGCGTCCTTGGTGTTGCCTGGCAGAGTTGCAAGTGTGCAGGGCAGGAGGCGGGCACGTCATCAGCGCTGGGTTGCACCTTTGCCGGTCCGCCACTTTGCAACCCAGGGTTGAGGCGTCTGCACCCGGCGTCAGACGAGGCCGTACAGCCCGGATATTTGGTGCCGCTCAGGGCGCCGGGCCGTAGTGTTCCTCAGATGAGCACAGACCCCGCGGGCAGCGCTGCCCTCGCCACGCTGCGCAAGGCGCGGGCGCAGCAAGAGGCAGCCCTCCGGTGGGTGCGCCGCCTCGTCCCGCCACTGTTTGTCGTGGTAGTAGCGGTCACATTCAGCTCAGGCCGGCAGCCGGCGATTCCGGGCCGCGACGTCGCTGCCGTTCTCGCGGTGGGCGGTTTCGCGCTGGGCGCGCTGGGCGCGCTGACGGCCCGCCATCGGCGCGCCGTCGTCCGCATCGTCTTCGCCGTCGTGCTGGTGGCCAGTTCGGCATTGCTCATAGGCCTCCAACCGGACGGACCAGGCCTGGCCGGGCTCCTGGCGGGCCTGGTACTGCTCCCGCCGCGGGTGCCAGTCCGCTTCCCGATCGGCTTGTCGATCGTCGGCATCACGTGCCTGGCCGCGGCGGCAGTAGCCGTGAGCCACGATTCGCCGACGTTGGCGCTGCTCAGCGCCATCGCGATTGTCGGTTTCCCTGGCATGACGTTGCTGGCAAGACGGCTCGGGCAAGCCAACGACCAAGCCGAACGGCTCCTGATCGAGTTGGAAGGCACCAGGGCGGCGCATGCGCGGGCGGCCGGGCTGGCCGAACGCCAGCGGCTTGCCAGGGAGATGCACGACGTACTCGCCCATTCCCTGTCCGGGCTCATGCTCCAACTGGAAGGCGCCCGGATGCTCGCAGCCGACGATCCCAGTGATCCGCGGCTGCCGGGAGTCATCGAGCGGGCCCACCACCTGGGCAAGTCCGGACTCGAAGAAGCCCGCCGGGCCATCGGGATGCTGCGCGACGACGAACTTCCCTGCCCCGACCGCCTGGCCGGTCTCACTGCACAGTTCCAGGAGGTCAGTGGCGTCCCTTGCCAGTTCACGGTGTCCGGTCAGGCATACCAACTCCCGTCAGAGGCCGGGCTCGCCGTGTACCGGGTAGCGCAAGAAGCGCTGACGAACATCAGCAAGCACGCCTGCCCGGACCGGGTCGAGGTGCACCTCGGTTATGAGCCTTGCGGCACTCGCCTGACGGTCGAGAATTTCGCGATGAAACGGGAACCCCCGAGCGCGGCCGACGACGGCACCGGTTACGGCCTCACCGGCATGCGTGAGCGGGCCGAACTGCTCGGCGGCGAACTCACCACGGCGATGACGCATGGTGGCTTCCGGGTGGAGTTGCGGGTCCCGGCGTGAGCCAGCCGATGCGCGTTCTCATCGCCGACGACCAGCGAGTGGTCCGTGAAGGCCTGGCGCTGGTGCTAGGCCTCCTGCCCGACGTCGAGGTCGTGGGCGCTGCCGCCGACGGCGACGAGGCCGTCGCCATGGCCGCTGACCTACTCCCCGATATCGTCCTCATGGATCTGCGGATGCCACGCTGCGATGGCGTCGAGGCCACCCGCATGCTGCGTGAGCTCCTGCCACAGACCAAGGTCATCGTGCTCACCACCTACGCGGATGACCGATCCGTCCTCACCGCGCTGCGGGCTGGCGCACGCGGATACCTGACCAAAGACGCAGGCGGCGCGGAGATCCGCGACGCCCTCAGGCAAGTCCTCGATGACCATGCGGTCATCGACCCCGCCGTCCAGCATCATGTTGTCGACGCGATCGCCGCCGGATCGGCGGCCCTGGACCAGCGACCGCTCTCACCCCTTCCCGCTGGCCTCACTCCGCGGGAAGCCGAAGTGCTGTCACTCATCGCCGCGGGCATGTCGAACAGTGAGATCGCGGCACAAATCGTCGTCAGCGAAGGCACCGTCAAAAGCCACATCAATCATCTGCTCCCGAAGATCGGGGCACGCGACCGCGCCCAGGCGGTCACCTTCGCCTACCAGCGAGGCCTGCTGCCAGCCGACACGGCCGGTGCGCCGATCCTGACTGCCGATGTGGCTTCACGCCCGCGAGTATCCTGGCAAACCCCTGACTGAGGACTCCCGGCGATGGCAGTGGACAACATCGAAGACTTCCAGGCCCTGGACCCGTTCTTCCGGGTGATCGAGGAGGGGCTTGCGGGGCTCGTCGACGGCGGCCACTTCTTTGATCTCCTGGCGGAGAATGTCGTCTTCGAGTTCATCATCACCGTTCCCGACTACCCCCGGCAGATCGCGGGACGTGACAACCTGATCGAGCTCTACCGCGGGTACCAGAACACGTTCTTTCTTGATCGCTGCTTCGACCTCCGGGTCCACCGCGCCAACGACTCCACCGTTACGCTTGAGTACGCGTCGGAAGGCAGGGCTGTGGCGACCGGCCGACCCTACGGCAACCAGTACATCTCAGTCGTCACCATCAAGGACCGCAAGATCATCCACTGGCGGGACTACCTGGACCCGCTCCGCGTCTTTGCCGCGCTCGGCGACTCGCGGTAGCCGCGCCCGGCGGCGTGCAGTCGCGAACACCAGGCGGACCGGCATCGAGCCTTCGCCGATGGCGGTCGCAGCTCGCTTGACGGACCCGCTGCGGACGTCGCCGACGGCGAAGACGGCCGCTGGCTGGTCTCGAGGAACAGGGGCATCTGGCCGGTGTCGTCGAGCTCAGCTTCCGGGATGCCGGCGCCGGTGAGCAGGAATCCGTGATTGTCCTCCGCGAGCTGGCCCGCAAGCCACGCGGTGCTCGGCCGTGCACCGATGAACACGAACAGGCCACGGACCGCCAGTGCCGAGGTCTTCCTCGCGCTATCGAGGAGCTCGATCCCCTCAAGCTGAGCCTTGCGCGCTGCCCAGTGAGCAGGCTGATTTCGCCGAGGAACCGCGACGGGCCGTACGTCGCGATCACCGTCTCTCCCGGCTGGCCGAGGCTCTCGACAATCTGAACCTGGCCAACGAGCACCACGATCAGGTCATAACTCTCGTCCCGTCGGCAAACAGCACATCACCCGCGCCGACATCCTGCTCGCTGCCATACCTGCGCAATACCTCGAGCTGTGCGCTCTAACTATGCCCAGGCTCGGGGCATGCCCGCAGGACCGCGCTTGTATCCGCGAACGCAGCTCCCACGGGCCGGCGAGGCCCGGCGGGACGACCCCTGTGGCGGGCCGTCCAGCGGCGCGCGGATAGCCGCGTCGTAGGCTGTCGGCATAGCGGGCGGTGCAGTGGGCAGGGGGCAGTCGGAAGTGGCGGCGCCTGGGCTTGGGGGCATCACATGATTCACGGTCAATCCGCGGCAGACACTCCTGTCGACAGCTACAGGTCATGAGCAGCCCGCTGACGGTATCGATCAGCCGCCGCGAGTCGTTCAACGCCGCCCACCAGTTGCGGGACCCCGACCTGTCAGACGCCGAGAACCAGCGCTTGTTCGGGAAATGTATGAATCTGCACGGACATAACTATCTGCTGGACGTCGTGGTGGCAGGAAAGATCGACGAGGCCAGCGGCTACGTCTGGGACCTGAAGCAGCTTTCTACCATCATGCGCCGGCAGATCATCCAGGACGTCGACCATCGCAACCTGAATACCGATGTGCCGTGGCTGAAAGGGCGTATCCCGACGGCCGAAAACCTCGCCATGGCCTGCTGGGAACGGCTGAAGGCCGCGCTGCCTGATGGGCTGCTGCGGTCGGTCCGCGTCTCGGAAACCGACAAGAACTGGGCCGAGGTCGGTGCTCAGGTCTGAGGGTGCGGCCCCGTCGGCACGAGGCTTGCGCACCCGCTACACAGTCGCCGACACTGCCGTACTCAGCAGCGACGAGGCGAGCCGCTTCATGCCCGCGGAGCCGGCGATCCGCAGACCGACATCACCTTGGCCTGGGAGCTGCTCTACCGGCTTGAACCTGAGCTCTATGACCGGCTCGCGGTCGCCGAGCATCTCCATCCGGAAATCCTCGGTTGGCTGCCGAAGTCTGCGCGCCGGATCGTCGAGGTCGGCGCCGGCACAGGCCGCCTGACCTTGGAACTCCTCGACCGAGGGCAAGAAGTCCTGGCGATCGAGCCGGTAGCGCCATTCCGGCGGATTCTGGAGCGCAAGCTCACCGATGCCGTCAACGGCGGCCGTGCGCGACTAGCGCACGGGTTTTTTGATGACCTGCCCATCCGGAGCGGCTACGCCGACCTGGTCATCGCGTGCTCGGTCCTGACGCCTGCCACGGCCCATGGCGGCGAGGACGGCCTGGCTGAGATGGAGCGTGCGTGCCGGCCGGGCGGCTGCGTCGCCATTATCTGGCCGAACAACCTGGACTGGCTCGCGGCCCGCGGATACCAGTACCTCAGCTTTGCGGGACAGATGACAGTCGACTTCAGGGACCACCGGGAAGCGGTTGAGATGGCCGAGATCTTCTACCCCGATGCCGTGCGCGAGGTCCTGAAGCGCGGCAGCGCGCGAGTCCCCTACGAGGTACTGGGCATGAATCCGCCCCGTGACCTCGCATTCAAGGAAATGGCGCGATGAGGATCGCGCTTGTAGCGCCGCTCGTGTCGCGCATCAGGGAACCGCAAGGCGGCGGCTCGCAGGCCTTCGTCTCCGACCTTGCCCGCGGTCTGGCCCGGCGTGGGAACGAGGTCCACGTGTACGCGGCCTCCGGATCGGAGATACCGGGGGTTACGGTGATCGACACCGGGGTCGATGCCCGGCCGCTACAGGCTACGTTGTACAGGGTCGCTGGCCCGCCGCCGCGCGACCAGGCCGCGGCTACGCACGCTTTTGCCCGCGTCTACTCCATGGTCCGGCAGGCCTCCTACGAGGTGGTGCACAATCACGCCTTTGATGCCCCGGCCATCGGCCTGGCCACCTCGGTCAATGTTCCCGTGATCCATACGCTCCACCTGCCGCCAGAGCCTGCCATCGCTGCCGCGCTACGCGACGCGGCGCTGGACGGTCGGCCGCCAGCCGTGGCGTGCGTGTCCGCGTTCCAGGCGAGCGACTGGAGCCAGGTCGCGAAGGTGGACGCTGTCTTGCCCCCGTACGTGCCGACCAGCGCCATACCCTGGTCATCGGCCGCCGGTGACGGCGCCGTGTTCGCGGGCAGGCTTAGTCCGGAAAAGGGGGCCGCCGAGGCCATCGACATTGCGAGGCTCGCCGGGATGAAGATCGAGGTATACGGCGACGAGTACGACCCCGACTACGTGCGTGCGGAGATCGGCCCGCGCCGTGACATGCCCGGCGTCACCGTGTACCCGGGAGTGCCTCGCACGCTGCTCTGGACTGTGATGGCCCGCGCGGCGGTGGTTTTGTGTCCGGCCCGATGGGACGAGCCATTCGGCATGGCAGCTGCCGAGGCCCAGGCGTGCGGAACTCCGGTCGTCGCGTTCAAGCGCGGCGGCCTCGGCGCGATGATCGCGGATGGTGTGAGCGGCTTCCTCGTCGCGCCGGACGACCTGCAGGCCGCCGCGGACTGCGTCCGGCGGGTGACGGGAATCTCGCGGTCGGCCTGCCGCCAGCACGCCGAGCGCCACCTCGACCTGGAACGGAGTCTGGACCTACATGAACAGTTCTACCGGCGAGTGGTCAGCGGAGCCAGCACCGCGGCAAGCAGCTGATCGGAGCCACTGGCTAGCCGGGCGGGTGGCGGTAGTCACGGGCGCCAGCCGGGGCATCGGAGCGGCGACCGCCGAGGCCGTCGCCGCCGCCGGCGCTCACGTCGTGCTCGCGGCCAGGGACCGTGACGCTCTCGCCGTCGTCGCGGCGCACATTCGCAGCGGTGGCGGCAGCGCCACAACGGCGCCGGCCGACGTCAGCAACGCCGAGGACGTCAAGGGCCTCTTCGCCGCCGCTGCCGGGATCGGCGTCGTCTCCGCATTGGTGTGCGCAGCCGCCGTGCTGGCGGTCGCCCCGTTCGCCGATACGACACCGGAAATCTGGGACCAGACGTTGGGGATCAACCTCACCGGCTGTTATTTGTGCTGCCGTGCAGCATTCCCCGCCATGCGCTCAGGCGGCGTCGGCCGGATCGTCACCCTCGGCTCGCTTTCGGGTGTCTACGCGACCGAGAAGTTCCCGGGACTGGCTGCCTATAACGTCTCCAAATACGGCGTCATCGGACTCACGGAGGCGATCGCCGTGGAGGGCAAGCCGGACGGCATCAGCGCTATCTGCGTGAGCCCTGGCGCTGTCGACACCGAGATGCTGCGCCGGGCCAATCCCAACCTGCGGCCAGGCCTGACCCCCGCAGACGTGGCGAACTTGATCGTCGCGCTGCTCGACAGCCCGCTCGCCCCGGCGAGCGGAGCGAATATCCCGCTCTTCTCCAACGTGCCGCAAGATTAGAGCCCGGACTCACTCCTCAGCTACAGCGACCACAGGTCGGTCCGCTCGTCGGTGAGCAGACCGCGCGCAGGCCGTGCGCGCCCGGCTATCAGCCGGGCGCAGGCCGCCATCTCCGAGTCGCGGTCCAGTTCCGGGTCGCCGCCGCGGTCGAACCCGACGGCAGCCTGCACCTGACCGGCGGTCAGGTAGAACCCGATCAGCCTTCCCTCCTCCAAGCTGCCGCGCACCACGAACTCATCCCAGGTCGGCGCGTGGCCGACGTACTCAAGCTTGTGGTCGTACTGATCGGACCAGAACGAGTGAATGTAGTCGTAAGGAGCCGTTGACCCGAGCATCGACCGCGCAGCCGCGCTGCCCTGCTTCTCAGCGTTGTTGTAATGCTCGACTCGCACCCGGCCGAACACCGGATGGAGGTGGTTCGCGACATCGCCGGCGGCAAATACGTCGACCGCGCTAGTCCGGCACAGTTCGTCCACAAGGACGGAGTTGTCGACCGCTACTTGCATCCCGGCTATGGCAGGTACAGCCGGATTTATCCCGACGCCCGCGACTGCGAAGTCGCAGGCCACCCGGATGCCGCTCGCGGTTCTGGCTGCCTCCACCCGCTGGGTTCCCTCGAACGCCGCGATCTGCTCGCCGGCTAGCAACTCGACCCCGTTCGCGCGGTGGATGGCGCCGATGATCGTGCCCACCTCCTCGCCAAGGACCCGCCGCAGCGGAACCTTGCCAGGAAAGACGGCGGTGACCTGAACCCCAAGCTGCGTCAGCGATGCGGCCACCTCGCAGCCGATAAAGCCCATCCCCACCACGACCGCGCGGCGGCCTGGCCGGGCCTCGCGCTTAATCGCGTCGCAGTCGGCCACCGTCCGCAGGTAATAAAGGCCAGGAAGGTCATTTCCTGAGATCTCAAGCCGCCGGTTCCGTCCCCCCGTCGCCACCAGGAGCCGCTGATATCGGAGTTCGCGGCCCGAGTCCAGGATGACCGTGTGCGCGGCGACGTCAACGCTCACCGCGCTGGCCGGGCCTGACTCGATGTCGTGTTCGTCATACCAGCTGACGGGCCTGACGTACCAGCCGTCGAGGCCTTCCTCCGACCGCAGGTAGGTCTTGGACAGCGGCGGCCGGCCAAAAGGAACGCCGGGCTCCTGGCTGATGAGGGTGACCGGGCCCCGGAAGCCCTCCTGCCGCAAGGTCACGGCGGCGTTGCCGCCGGCCATGCCGCCACCAGCGATCACTATCGGGCCCGAGCCGGTTCTCTCAGCCATCGAGTGCTTATGCTGCCCAGCGGGCCCTCGCCGGAAACTATCGCGCGAGAGTCGGGCCGCGGTCGGGCAGCTTGTCAGACCCGGGCATGAAGATGGTGGCACGCAGGCAACCAGCCGGGTGAAGGGAGCGGGTTTCGGTGACCAAGGACTCCAGCCGCGCCGACTGGCTGCAGCAAGCACGCTCCTTCCTTCGCAACGCCGATCCGGTGCTGGCACGGCTCATCGACGACCGGCCGGGCTTCGATCCAAGGGCGTGGATTGCTCAGCTCCCGGCGATGGATCTGTACGGTGCCCTGCTCTTCCAGGTCACCGGCCAGCAGCTCTCCGTCGCGGCGACCCGCCGGACCCTTGCCCGTATCGAGGCACTCTTCGGCGGCCGTCTCCCCGCACCCGCGGAGTTGCTGGGAGCTGAGCCAGGTGCGCTCCGCGAGGCAGGTCTCTCCTGGCGCAAGGTCAGCACACTCCGTGACCTCGCCGAGCGGCTGACCGACGGCCGGCTGGACGTGGATGTGCTGAGCAGGCTGCCAGATGACGAGCTCCTGACAGAGCTCACCGCGATCCCCGGGATAGGACCCTGGACCGTGCAAGGCGCCCTCATCGTCGCGCTCCAGCGAGAAGACGTCGTCCTTCCTGGCGACCTCGCGCTCCGCAAAGCCGTCCGGGTCGCCTACCAGCTCGACCACCTCCCGGCTCAGCAAGAGGTCCTCGCCATCGCCGAGAACTGGCGGCCCTACCGCAGCCTGGCGACCAGCTATCTGTTCTCCGCCGCCATCGAGCCGACCGGGAGCCCGCCAGTAGCGCCGCGCGAGACCTAGCGCGCAGCGGGCGCTCTACCGCGTCGACGCGGCAAGGTCTGCCGGACGGAGGCGGTACTCCTGCAAGCGCAGGTTGTGGTATTTCTCCGTCTCGCCGATCCACTCCATGCCGATCCGGCGTACCGTCGCCATGGCACGCGTGTTGGCTGGCCGCACGACGGCGATGACCTGTTCCAGGCCTTGCCCGAAGGCCCACTCCGCCAGCGCCCGGCCAGCCTCGGTGGCATAGCCGTGGCCCCATGCATCCTGCTGGAGCTGCCAGCCGATCTCGTATTCATCGTCGGGCGGCAGCGGCAGCAAGGTCGCGCCGCCGATCAGGCGCCCGTCCTCGCGAAGCTCGATCGCCCACCGGCCAGGCCGGCGTCAGCATGCGCTCGTCCTCGGCCATCCACTGCTGCAGGACCAAGCGCATCGCCGCTTCGTCGCCGACCCTGTCCATCGCCGGAGCGAGCCACCGCGCCACCTCAGCATCGCTGTAGGGGTTCAGCGCGGCCCCGGCGTCATCGGCGGTCCACTGGCGCAGGACCAGGCGCTCAGTCACCAATCGCTCGGCCATGAAGTCACGATAACCCGGACTGATGAGAGCAACCCACGACGACCCCGTTCCCGGTCTGATAGGTGATCTTCACCGTCGGCCGCCATGCAACTGTGGTTGATTGAAGCCCCGATCGGGCGTGCCTGGTCGCGAAGCGCCGCTGCTGATAGCTAGGAGGACTAGATGAACCCGCAGCAATCCGGTTCAGCTAACGCTGAGGGCTCTGACCGCCAGGACAGCGCGTCTGGCGGCGCGCTCGGGGCCCGGCCGCTGATAACGCAAACCTTCCACGGCAGCAATCCCAGTACCGTGGCCACGTCTACCATCTGCGAGATCACTCCGACCAAGTGCCAGGCACGCACGCGGCTTTACCGCGATGGCAGACTTGAGCTTGAGGGCTTCCCTGTCGCCGAGATCAGTGACTACCTGGTCGATGAGGCGGTCACCATCTGGCTTGACCTGCGTGATCCGGACCGCAGCGATCTAGCCGTGCTGAGCGAGGAATTCGGCCTGCACCCGCTAGCTGTCGAGGACGCCGTGCATAAGCGGCAGCGTCCGAAGCTTGACCGCTATCGGAGTCACCTGTTCCTGAACGCGTACGGAGCACAGCTGGATGCCGGCACTGGCGAGCTTGTCACCAGTGAGGTCGCCGCCTTCGTCACAGCCAGGGCGCTGATCACCGTCAGGAAGGACGACGGGCTGGATATCGGTGCCGTCGTCGACGGCTGGGACGCCAGCCCTGATCTGGCCAAATTTGGCGTCGGCTACCTGCTGCACGGGCTTCTCGACTACATCGTCGACGGTCACTTCGAAGCGGTCCAGAGCCTGGACGACGCCGTCGAGACGCTGGAGGACCAGCTGTTCGCCGCCATTCCGCAGAACCTCCAGGTCCAGCGGCGCAGCTTCGAACTGCGCAAGAGCCTGGTCTTGCTCCGCCGCATCGTCATTCCCATGCGCGAAGTGGTGAACGCGGTGATGCGACGCGACCTTCACCAAGAAAGTGACAAGCTGGGCCGCGATCATCGCAGTCCCGACATTCGTTACCGGCTTCTACGGGATGAATGTGCCGTACCCCGGCTTTAGCCGGCACACAGGATTCGCCGCCTCAATCGCCATAATGATCATCGCTGCGCTGGTGCTCTACGTCGTCTTCAAGCGCAAGGAGTGGCTGTAGCGCCAGCTTGACCCTGACCCAGCGAAGGCGGCGGAGGACCTCGGCCAAGCGTCGCGCGGCGCCTGGCTACCCTGCGGCAGCCTGCGCGTACTGCTCGATCACCGGGTCCCAGCCGGTCTCGTATCCTGCCCTGGCGCTGGCGCCGTCTGGCCTGTTCTCCCAGCCGGTATGAGTCAACTCGACGAGCGTGCTGCCTGGTCCGCTGGGTGTGAAGACGACCTCGACGAGGCCAGCCTCGGCTTCGGGAGTTCCGGCATGCCAGCTGAAGGCGACTCGGTCAGGGGGCTCCCATCTGGTGATTCGTGCCCCAGGCAGTGGTGCTCCCGTCCGCCAGGGTTTCGACGATCATCCCGCCTACCCCCGCGCCGAAGATGACGCCCGCAGCCTCCTTTGCTCCCACCGAATGGGTCGCAAGCGGCCACCAGTCGCCGAAGCGTGCGGTGAATACTTCGAATGCGCGACCCGGTGGTGCCGGGACGAGCACTGATTTACGCAGGGCCTCGATGGGCGAAGAGATCGTTGCGCGTCCCGCGCTCCTCGTAGCTGACGAGACCGCTGCGCCTCAGTACCGTCAGGTGCTGGGAGACAGCCGGACGGCTGACCGGCAGACCGGCTGCCAACTCACCCACCGAAGACGGCCCGTGGCGCAGCTGCTCCACGATCTGGCGCGCGACATGGTCATTCGGTCGCGGAGTCACTGGCGATAGTGGCTGCTGGCGGTCCAAGGTCTGGGCGATCCGGCAGGACGCACACCAGTCCGGCGCTGAAACCGGCCGAGCCGATCCCGAACGCGGCGTTGAAGCGGTCCAGATTGACCAGCGTCAGCAGCGCGGTGATCTCGACAAGCTGCTTGTCGCTGAAGTGCTCCTGCATGCGGGCGAACACCTCGTCGCTGACCTCGACGGGCGTGCGCATCACCGCGGCGGTATAGTCCAGGGCGGCTTTCTCGCGATCGGTGAACAACTCGCTGGAGCGGTAGCGCGGCAGGGCGAGGAGCTCCTGGTCAGACAGCCCCGAGTTGCGGCAAATCTGCGAGCCGAGGTCGACACAGAACTCGCATCCGATCATCTGCGCGCCCTTCAGCTCGACCAGGTTCCTGATCCGTTCGCTCACGGTCTTGCCGCTGCGGATCGCCTGGTTGAACCTGCCCATGCCCGTCAGCATCTTCGGCTGGTGCGCCCAGATCTCGATCGGCTCGATCCCGTTGCCGGTCTGCGGATCGCGGCCCGTCAGCTTCCTCATCGCCCTGGGCCCGAACCTGTAGACGAGCTTTACCATCGGACCGGCCTTTGACTCGGGGACGCCTGCGATGCGTGCCATCGAGGTCCACCTCCTGTTGCGATCGGCTGCCTTACAGCCGCCTCGTCTACGTGACACCAGGCGAGCGGCAGATGTGACGCCGACAGGCTGGCTGCGGCATCCGCGCCGAGTCGAGGGCTCACAATTCGGGCGCCGCCCGCAGAAAGGTGCGCGGGACGAATGCTTGCCCCCAAGTCGGGGCTGACCAGCGCTCTTGAGGGAAGGTACGGGAGATGACCGAGGAGAATGTGCCTGCCAACCGGAAGGACGGTCCGAGGGAACCTCGGACTACCGAGCCGAACAGCGCTTCGGGCGACGTAGCGGGCCAGAAACTCGACCCGGCGGCGCTAGGGCCGGTCTTCCCGCGCACGCATCACGTGCTCCAGCTGGAGTTCGGGAACCGCGCGGACTTCGACGACCCGCGCAAGGAATGGCGGCGCCTGTTCTCGGAGCTGCTGGGTACCTTCGCCTTGGTCCTGGTCGCCGCAGGCGGCGGACTTCTGCACGCGAAGGGCCAGATCAGCCTCGCTGCCGCTGTCGTCGCCCCTGGCCTGATGGTGACGGCGATCATCTTGTTCATGGGCGCGGTCTCCGGCGCGCACCTGAACCCGGCTGTATCCCTGGCCTTCGCGCTGCGCGGGGACTTTCCGTGGAAGCGCGTCCCCGGCTACGTGATCGTCCAGCTCATCGGCGCGACCCTCGCGTGCCTGTTCCTCCGCTGGATATTCGGGAATGTCGAGCATCTCGGCGCGACCCTGCCCGGCCCCGGCTACCGGAACTGGCAGGCCCTGCTGATGGAGATCGTGCTCACCGCCCTGCTCGTCAGCGTGATCCTCGGCACCGCATCGGCCGCGCAGAACGTCGGCGCCGTCGCCGCGCTCGGCGTTGGCGGCTACATCGCCCTGGCCGGCTTGTGGGCAGCACCGGTCAGCGGCGTCTCGATGAACCCGGCCCGTTCCTTCGGCCCCGCCCTGGCCAGCGGTGATTTCACCAGCTACTGGGTATACGTCGCGGGGCCTATTGCCGGCGCGGTGATCGCCGTCGGCTGTGCGATGGTGCTCCGGGGCCGCGGGGGCGACGTCATCTCGCGTGCGGCCGGATCCGGCGTGCTGGACCAGGGGGCACTGGCCGCAAAAGCCAGGCTGTCCGAGGAAATCGAGCAAGGCAAAGTCGTCCCTGAAGGCATCACCGACACCGATACGCCGCAGAACGGTCAATGACAAGCGTCGCCAGGACCCCGGAGAATAAACGAGGAGGTGGCCATGGCGGAGTCGACGCCGTTCACGATCGGGGCTGACGCGAGCTGCACAGACGGGAGGTGCGGCAAGGTGACCCGGGTTGTCGTCGATCCGGTCGTTCGCGCAATCACGCATGTCGTGGTCGAGCCGAAGCACCGGCCTGACGCCGGGCGGCTTGTTCCTGTTGACTTTGTTGACGCTGCGGCAGGAGGGCTGCGGCTCCGCTGCACCCTGGCGCAGTTCGAGATGCTCGATCCTGCCGAGGAGACGCAGTTCCTGCCGGGCAGCGCCGGGGATCCGTACTACGACCAAGACCAGGTGCTCTCCTGGGCCTACTACGACCTGGCGGCCGGTCCGGGCATGGCTGACGGCATGGCCGGCGTCCCGCAACCCGTCACCTACGACTCCGTCCCCGTGGGCGAGGTGGAAGTGCGCCGCGGCGATCGCGTCCATGCCACCGACGGCGAGATCGGGCGGGTGCAGGGACTGGTCATCGACCGCGGCAGCCACCATGTGACCCACGTGCTCCTTCAGGAAGGGCACCTGTGGGGCCGCAAGGAGGTGGCTATCCCGATCCGCGCGGTGACGGAGGTCGACGACAGAATCCGGCTCAGCATCACTAAGCAGCAGGTGCAAGACCTGCCACCCGTCAGCATCGATCACCCGAACTGGTGACCTAGGCGGCTAGATGGACCACCTCGGCCGGTGTCCGGCCCAGCGGTGCTGCCTGTCCGGCGAAGTAGCCGTCCCAGTAGTTCCTGAGGCCGAGCGCCATGAGTGCGGGCGGCCACACCCCCGCTACGAACAACCCTGCCGCGATCCGACACCTGTGCCCGGATCTAGCGAGGAGTTCTGGCTGCCCGGTATTCGCCGCCCAGGTCCCGATCATGTGCCTGCAACCGGTTACGCTCAGGGAAGGCAAGCGAGGGCCGCCGCCGGGCATTTGCGAGGTCAAGATCGCCAAGACAGCCGGACCGTACCCGGAAATATTTCGCGAGCTGGAGCAGCTTGTCGCGCCTGACGACGAGATTGCCGCCCGGCTCTGGGGCCTGACAGGCTGGTCGATGAACTGGTGGCTCGTCGCCAGCCAGGTCTTCGGCGTCCTGCTCGTACTGCCGTTCATTCTGGGACGGCGGGGTTTGTACAGTGCGGACCTCGCGCTCTGCGGATCCGCGGCGGCGTTGCTGTCAGTATCGTGGTGGACCAGGTCAGTACTGGTGATTGCGATCACTCGCCAGCGCCAATTGCTGTGCTGCCGGATGAACAGGCCGTTCCGGCACAAGACAATCAGCCAGGCGCCGATGGAGGCAGCCCGCTTTGCGGACTTCCGTCGTGGCTGGCTCTTCAGCCAGATCCGTTATCGCGGGCCCGGCACTGATGGCAAGACAGCGCGGCTCAACTTGCCCGCCGGGTGTCGGCAGGCAGGCGAGACACTGGCCGGCTCAGCGTCGAGCATGACGACAAGCTGAACCTGGCTACCCGCCAGGTGCCGCAGGGTCAGCCATCTGCCGGTTCAGCGATTGGTGATGAGCACGAGGACTGATCCGCCGGTCACGGCGATGCTACCGATATCGTGACCGATATCGAGCGCCGCGTGCAGGAGCTGGCCTCCGGGGGAGAAACGCTCCAGGACGCCTTGGTCGCCTTCGGCCACCCAGGCCGCGCCAGCGCCGACAGCCAAGGCGGTTGGTGCGTTCTGCAGCCCTAGAGAGGACAGCACTTGTCCGGTGCGCGCGCTGAGGCGCCACAGCAGATTGGGCTGCACCGTCGCGACCCACACCGAGCCAAGCCCGGTCGCGATGGCCTCCGGACTGCCGCGCAGGCCAGCAACAGTCTCCGCCGTGTGGTTCTTGACGTCGATACGCTCGACGTAGTGATCCGTGAACTGGATTGTCCACGGCACGCCTGCGACGACCGCGATTTCCTTGACGCGATCTGGCAACTGCATCGACGCAGTGATACGCAGGCTCTGCGGGTCGAGCCGGACGAGCTCACTCTTCGAGAGCCCTAGCCACAGATCAGTGGGATCTGAGGCGACAGCGAGCAGGCCGTTGATCGTGGGTCCAGGGTAAAACGGCGCGGACAGTTGCTGGTAGGGAACCAGGATCCGCGACAAGGTCCCGTCGAACGAGTTGCCGATCCAGATCTGGTCGCCGAGTGAGGTCAGGCTCAGCGGTGCGTCCGGCAGCCCGTAGGTCCTGAGCAGTTGACCTGACGGCAGGGAAATCTCCGTGACGGTGTGATCGGCCGAGTTGCCCACCCACACGTCGCCGTCTGCGACGATGATCGGCCCGGGACCTGCCGCCACTCGGATGTCGGCGACCACTCTGCCGCTCCCAGCGGAGATCTCCAAGATTGAACCAGGCCTGAAGGTGCCGGCCGAAGGTTCGGCTGTCCGACGTCCGCGCGGCGCAAGGGCGAGCGCGACCACGATGCCCACGACCATTGCCAGGGCCACGGACACTGCCACGGCCGCGATCAACCGTTGCGGCCGCCTTGGTTCCTGTCGTGTTGGCATCGATGGCGCGTCGCGCTCTGTCGTCCTCTGAGACTGATCAAGAGCGGCATCCTGGACAAGGACCTGTCGCTCGAGCCGGCGCAGCTCTGGCCCAGGTTCAAGTGCGAGTTCGACGGCCAGCCGAGCTCGCAGCTGCCGGTACACCTCCAGCGATTCAGCCTGCCGGCCCGATCGGTAGAGCGCGACCATCAAGTGCGCATGCATGCGTTCGCGCAGCGGATAGTGAAGGACGAGCTGACGCAGCTCACCGACCAATTGACCGTGCTGTCCTGCTGCGAGGTCCGCGGCTAGCCTGTCCTCGAGGATTGACAAGCGCAATTCGTCCAGCCGCGGGATCACGGCCCGCGCGAACGGCTCGGCGGCGACATCGGACAGTGGTTCGCCGCGCCACAGCGCGAGCGCCGCGCGCAAGTGCTTCGCGGCGGCCTCCGGGTCCACCGCGATGGCCGCGCGTCCGGCGGTCGCCAGCACCTCGGCGCGGGTGAGATCGACCCGGTCGGATGCGACGCGAAGTACATAGCCGTTGCCCTCCGTCGCGAGGACGGACATCGCATCGGTCCCGAGCTCACGGCGGATCCTCGAGATGAACACCTGCACGGTTTTCTGGGCCGTCGGCGGCGGGTCGTTGTCCCATAGAAGGTCAATGAGGGTGCTGGTGGGCACGACCTGGTTGGCGCGGAACAACAGCACAGCCAGCAGCGCGATCTGCTTTGCGCCGCCTAGCCGGAGCTGTTCACCATCGCGCGTTACGAGCAACGGCCCGAGGACCCCGAACTCCAAGGAGGCGGGTGCATCAACTGATGTCATACACGTCCCTCGCCAGCGGTCGACAAGGACCTGTGGGCAGGGTAACACTCGCGTTTACTGCACCGTTGCCAGCTTGTTGCCGCCCGGTTGGACACTGGCTCATCGGCCCGCTTGCGGGGGGTGATCACAAAGGACGGACACATGGCGAGGATCAACAGCCCAGCCCGATGCCGCAGCGCGAGCGCTGCCACAGTCGCCGCGATACTGGTCGGCCTGGCCGGTTGCACCAGTGCTGCCGGATCGGACCCTGCCGCCGGGGTGACAAGTGCGCCGGCAATCAAAGACACGCCCACGCCCATACCGCAGGCCTCGCATTTGCCGCTGTGGCCCGCATCAGCATCGGCCAGAATGGCTGCGCAGAACCACTCGCCGCTGGGGGCCGGGTATGGATCGGACCGTGTGCTGACGGCGTCAACGCGATCGCCGTAGATCCGCGGACCAATCAGGTGGTCGGAGACGTGTCCAATTCTTCGAACCTGAACGTTGCGGTGGACGGCTCCGGCTGGCTGCCTACTTATGCGGCCGATGAGCTGCAGCGGGTCGACCTGTCTACCGGCAAGGTTCAGGCAGTCATCAACGCGCCCGGTGCCGCCGACGTCTTTGGCGGCCACTTTATCTGGGCCGCGGATACCGATCCGTACGATGGCAGTTTCAACGGCCGCATCGAGAAGGTCGACCCGTCAACCAGTCATGTCGTCGGCGTCCTGCACGTCCCCGTCACAGGGACTGACATTTTCATGGCCTACGCCGCGGGAGCGCTGTGGCTGAAAGCCGACGACACAGACAAGCTGGAACGAGTCAATATCACGACCGGCGCGGCCACGATCTACACCATTTTGAACTGGACGGCGCTGCCGGACTATACCGACAACTTCATCGCAGTGGCCCTGGGAAATCTGTGGATCAGAACATCATCGTCCTGGGTCTCCGAAATCAGCCCGCACACCGGGACACTGCTCAGGCGCTTCCCCGCGGACCCGCTGGCGGGAGGCGGGTATCCGCTCGTGGCTTTTGGCTCGCTCTGGATCAGCAACTTCAGCACCGGCACGATCTGGCGCGACCGGCTGTGAGCACCCCGGGCGCGATCGACGGCGATCGGGCCTTGCGCACTCCTTGCCACTTCTAACGTATAGCGGACTGGGGGGCTTGCGGCAAGCCCCGGGTCGTGCTGCAGAATCGTCGGCCTGACCAAGAACGGGCGAAGACACATGGGGGCATGACGTGCGTGTGTTGTTGTCGAGCTGCACTGCTGCCGCGGAGGTGTCGCGATGAGCGAGCAGTACGTGTTGGGTCTTCACGAGGTTGACGAGATGCAGGTCGCGGTCGTTGGCGGCAAGGGTGCGCACCTGGCCGCGCTGTCGCGGATCGACGGCATCCACGTGCCTGCTGGCTTTTGCGTGACGACGGGCGCCTTCCGGCGGATCATGGCGGAAGCGCGCTCGATCGACGATCGGCTCGATCAGCTGTCGCGGCTGGACCAGGACGACCGGGAAGCGATCAGCACGCTCAGCGCGGAGATCCGCCGGATCATCGAGGGGATCGCCATCCCGGGCGATCTCGCGGCGGCGATCACCCGCGCTCTCGTCCAGCTCGGCGAGCAAGCCGCCTACGCCGTCCGATCCAGCGCGACGGCCGAAGACCTGCCGACGGCCTCCTTCGCCGGCCAGCAGGACACGTACCTGAACGTCGTGGGGCCGGCCGCGATCCTCGAGCACGTCAGCAGTTGCTGGGCGTCGCTGTTCACCGAGCGAGCCGTGACCTATCGCCTGCGGAACGGCCTCGACGACCGGAAGGTCCACATGGCTGTGGTCGTGCAGCAGATGGTCTTCCCGGATGCGGCCGGCATCCTGTTCACGGCCGACCCCGTCACGGGCAACCGTAAGGTCGCCACCGTGGAGGCCAGCTTCAGCCTCGGTGAGGCCCTGGTCTCCGGCCTGGTGAACCCGGATGCCTTTGAGGTTCGCGACGGCGAGGTCGTCGCCAGGACGATCGCCACCAAGCAGCTCGCCGTCGCCGCCCTGCTGGCGGGCGGGACGCAGGTAGTGCCGATCGACCCGCAGCGGCAGGAGCAGCCGGCGCTGACCGATGCGCAGGTCGTGCGGCTCGTGCGGCTCGGCCGGCGGATCGAAGCGCACTTCGGCCGCCCGCAGGACATCGAATGGTGCCTGCTCGATGGTGCCTTCCAGATCGTCCAGAGCCGGCCGATCACGACGCTGTTCCCCATCCCCGAGTCCGGCGACCGGGAGAACCACGTCTATGTGTCCGTCGGTCATCAGCAGATGATGACCGACCCCATGAAGCCTCTCGGGATGTCCTTCTGGCAGATGACGACCCCCGCGCCCATGGCCGAGGCCGGCGGCCGCCTGTTCGTCGACGTCACCCAGAGACTGGCGTCGCCGGCGAGCCGCGCCGGTCTCCTGGAGGTCCTGGGAAGGTCCGATCCGCTGACCGGGGACGCGCTGCAGACCATCCTCGAGCGCGACGGCTTTCTCCGGCCCCTCCCTGGCAAGGGTCCCCCCGGACCACTGTTTGGCGGCGAGCGAACGCCGATCGAGACCGATCCGGCCATCGTGACCGAGCTGATCGGGCGCAGCCAGGCATCCATCGCCGGCTCGGAACGCGACATCCGGACGAAGTCCGGAGAGGCGCTGCTCGACTTCATCCAGGCGGACATGCAGGAGCTGCGGCGGATCCTGTTCGATCCGCTGAGCAATCAGGTGTTCATGTCGGCGATGGAGGCCGCGTGGTGGCTCAACGATCAGCTGCAGGCGTGGCTGGGCGAGAAGAACGCGGCTGACACGCTCACGCAGTCCGTTCCCCATAACGTCACCTCGGAGATGGGGCTGGCGCTCTTGGACGTCGCGGACGTGATCCGCCCGCATCCGGACGTGGTGGCGTTTCTGCGCCTCGTCGACGACGAGGGATTCCTGGACGAGCTGGCCAGGCTCTCGGGCGGGCGGGAAGCGCGAGACGCCATCGAGGCGTGGCTCGAAAAGTACGGCATGCGCTGTGTCGGCGAGATCGACATCACTCGGCCACGTTGGAGCGAGCGCCCCTCCGCGCTCGTGCCCGTGATCCTCGGCAACATCAAGAACTTCGAGCCGGGCGCTGGCGCGCGGCGCTTCGAGCAAGGGCGGCAGGAGGCATGGGCAAAGGAACAGGACGTGCTGGAGCGCTTGCGGGGCCTGCCGGCCGGGGAGCAGAAAGCCGAAGAGGCCAAGCGGATGATCGACCGCGTGCGGACTTTCATCGGGTACCGGGAGTACCCGAAGTACGGCATGGTCAGCCGCTACTTCGTGTACAAGCAGGCCCTGCTAGAAGAGGCCGAGCGCCTCGTGCAGGCCAACGTGCTTCGTGAGAAGGACGACATCTTCTACCTCAGGTTCCAGGAGCTCCACGACGTCGCGCGCACGAACCACGTGGACTACCAGCTCATCTCGGAGCGCAAGGAAGCGTTCAGCTCGTATCAAGCGCTCACGCCGCCGCGGGTGCTCACATCGGACGGCGAGGTCATCACCGGGGCGTACCGTCGCGACGACGTGCCGGCCGGTGCCCTGGTCGGCCTACCAGTCTCCGCCGGGGTCATCGAAGGGCGGGCCCGGGTCATCCTGGACATGGCGCAGGCCGATCTCGATGCGGGCGACATCCTGGTCACGGCCTACACGGACCCCAGCTGGACGCCGCTGTTCGTGGCGATCACCGGCCTGGTCACGGAGGTGGGAGGCCTGATGACTCATGGCGCAGTGATCGCACGGGAGTACGGCTTGCCGGCCGTCGTCGGTGTAGTAGATGCCACCCGGCTGATCCCCGATGGGCAGCGGATCCGCGTGCACGGAACCGACGGGTACGTCGAGATTCTGCCCTGACTGTCTCTGGTCGCGGGCGACGCGACCGCCGGCATCGGCGCGAAAGTCCAGACCCGGCTAATCAGCTCCGCGCGGCCGCAGACGGTGGCGGCTGCTTACGCACCGATTGACAGGCACTGCGCCCCGACCTCAGCCGCGTAATAACTGGCCGGCTGCAGGTCGCCGCTCGGTCGCGTGGCCAGCACGACATACCAGTCGCCTAGGGTTGTGCTCAGCGTGTTGTCCAGGCCCGTAGACGAGTCGGGGCCTATTGTCGTCTGCCCGCCGTTCTGCCGCAGCCAGGCGTTGAACCGGCTAGCGCTCATCTGCCCGGCCCGCTCGGCCGCGAACTGATGGCACGCCGCCACGTCCATGGCGGTATCAGCGATCAGCGGGGTAGGGCTGTGCGGCCGGCTCCGGCTAGAAGAAGTCGCGGGAGCGGGCGGAGTGGCCGTGGCGACCTCCCCGTGGCGGCTGGCACCGGCCTTCGACGCGCTGCCGCAGGCGGTGAGGACGAGTGCTACTGCCGGGAGCACGAGGAATGCGCGTCTCATTCTCGGCTCCTTTCTGGCGGGCACAGGCCGAGCACTGAGAGCAACATCCTGGCAAAGGACAGAGGATTATCTCGTCGAGAGGCCAAGAGGTCAACGACCCACGTTGGCCCAGCCGAGACCTTACGTCAGTCCCAGCCTGTTGGAGACATTACGCGCAGACCCCGCTCCAACTCAGGCCGCCGGTCGCGCCCTCAATTCGCCACCGCGAGCGCGAGCGCGAGGTCAGTTCTCCCTGAACTGGCACCCTTACTTCGCGGGCTCCGCGAGGCCGCCTGGCCTGTAGGGGCCCGCCAGCCTGGCCACGCAATGACCCATTAGCGCTGCTTAACGATACCCTGAACCCTTTTACGCTTGTCCTGCGGCGAATGGGAGGGCCAAGCTAGTGAGATCCGGCGAGCTATTCCCGGATCTTGCCTGACGACATTGAGGTGACCTGCGATGTTCAATCGCGCCCGAGCCCGGTCATTGTTCGCAATGCTCGCGCTAACTTTGACGGTTGCCGCGTGCGCAAATAGCAACTCGCCTGGTACGTCAGGTGGCAGCGCTACCGCCGCGAGCGGAAATGAAGCGACCGGCAACGTCGACACCGTTAATAGCGCGACGGTGAAAGGCATGGGCACGATGACCTATGTCATCGAGCGCAACATTGCCGACTGGAACCCGCTGGGCTCCGACACCCTGGTCGAGACGCAGTACATCGCCAATGCGTTCGATCCTGCGACCTTCACCACCGGCCCGGGCCTGGCCCAAGCGTCAATGAACACCGACCTCTTGCAGAGCGCAACGGTCACCGGCACCAACCCGCAAGTGGTCGTATACAAGATCAACCCCAAGGCCGTGTGGTCCAACGGGAGCCCGATCTCGGCCGCGGATTTCATTTACACCTGGAAGACCTCAGACCCAGCGATCTGCCCCAAGTGCGAATACACCACGTCCGCCGGATACGACCAGGTGAAATCTGTGGTCGGCACAGATAACGGCAAGACGGTCACCGTCACATTCAGCAAGCCTTTCGGGAACTGGCAGGGAATGTTCAGCCCGATTCTGCCCGCTTACATCGCTCAGCAGAATGGCGACAACGGGACCGTGGCGGGCCTGACAAACTCCTTCAACAACGGCTTCCGTTACGCGACTTCGTTCCCGAACTGGTCCGGCGGCCCGTTCATCATGACGTCGTGGGTCAATGACCAGGCCGCAACTCTGGTCCCTAACCCCAAGTGGTACGGCGCACCGGTGCACCTGAAGCGACTGGTGTTCCAGGTCATATCCGACTCCACCGATGAGATCTCCGCACTGCAGAACGGCGAGGTTCAGGCCATCAACCCGCAGCCGCAGGTGGACATGCTCGACAGCATCCGAGGGATGTCTGGGGTGAACTATCAGATGGAGCTCGGCCTTCAGACCCAGAACCTCGAGTTCAACCTCAACAACCCAGCGCTGGACAACGCGAACCTGCGGCGCGCTATGTTCACCGCCGTCAACGTCCCGAGCATGATCGCCCGCACCGAAGGGCAGATCGACCCAGCCGTCAAGCAGCTCAAAAACATGCTGTTCGTCCCCGGCCAGGCCAGTTACTACATCGACAACATCGGGCAACTGGGCTCGGGCAACCTGACCGCGGCCCGCGCACTGCTGACGTCGGCCGGATACAAGAACGCCGGCGGCAAGCTGATGGAGCCCAGTGGCAAGCCGCTGCCGGCCCTGGTCATGCGCTACACCCAAGGCGACCAGGTGCAGGAAGTGGAATGCGAGGTCTTCCAGCAAGCCGTCGCCGCCCTGGGCATCAAGGTCAACGTGGAATCCACGAACAACCTGGGCGCGACGATCACCCACCAGGCAGGCGAGGATTACGACATCCTCGCGCTCGGCTGGTTCGCCACCCCGTTCACGGCGGCTGACTACTACCAGCTGTACGTGCCGGCCTGCGGCCTCGACTTCGGGGCCTACAACAACCCGAAGGTCACCGCCTTGTTCAACCAAGCGCTGCAGACCATCAACCCGGGGGCCGCGGCGGCGATCCTCAACCAGGCTGGCGCGCAGATGGCGGCTGATTCGTACACCATGCCGCTGTACCAGATGCCCAGCCTGCTGGCCTACAGCTCCAAGTACGGCAACATCCGCGATAACCCGACGTACTTCGGGATCACCTCCAACATCGGCCAGTGGGGCCTGAAGTAGGCCCCGCGGACGGCTAGGTCGGGCACCTGAGGCCGGGAAGGTCGGCATGTTCCAAGTAGTGATCCGGCGGCTGCTGTACGCGATCCCGGTGACGCTCATCGCGTCGTTCCTGACCTTCGCGCTGATGAGCTTCGCCGGGAGCCCGATCTCGCAGCTGGAGGCACGGACGCCGCCGCCGAGCCCGGCAACGATCGCGGCTACCAAGCGCTACCTGCGGCTCGACCAGCCTCTGCTCAGCCAGTATTGGCACTGGCTGGCGGGCATCCTGACCGGGAACTGGGGGCCGTCGATCGAGCACTTCGACATCGGCCACCTCATCCTGCAGCGGCTGCTGGTGACGATGCGGCTGGTCATCGTGTCGGTGCTGGTCGCCATCATCATCGCGATCATCGTCGGTGTCGTGAGTGCCGCCCGGCACTACTCGGTCTGGGACCACGCCTTGTCGTTCGGCGGCTTCCTGATGATGTCCATGCCGCTATTCTGGTTCGCGATCCTGCTGCAGCAAGGCGCGATCCAGGTCAACCTGGCGCTCGGCACCAGACTGCTCTACACCCAGGGCGAGCAGTCGATCCCGCTTCCGCACGGCGCCCTGCCCGCGTTCGGGAACATCGCCGCGCACCTGATCCTGCCCACGCTGGCACTCTCGCTCACGACGTTCGCGGCCTGGAGCCGGTACGTGCGATCGTCCACGCTGGAAGTACTGCAGTGCGACTACGTCCGGCTGGCCCGGGCCAAGGGCCTGCCGAGGCGCCGGGTGCTGCTGCGGCACGCGCTGCGCACGGCGCTGATTCCGTTCATCACGGTGGTCGGGCTTGACCTCGGCACCATCTTCTCCGGGGTCGTCATCACCGAGACCGTGTTCCAGTGGCGCGGCATGGGCGACTTCCTGGTCATCGCCATCCAGGACTATGACCTGTACTCGGTCATGGCGTGGCTCGTGGTGGTTGCCGTGATCGTCATCGTCTTCAACCTGATGGCCGATTTGCTGTACGCGGTGGTCGATCCGAGGGTCCGCCTTGGCTGACGTGCATCCCGAACAGCTGACTCTGCGCATCAGCGCGCCAGTCGCTATAGCCGGAACCGACGACGACGCACCGCCGCTGTCGCAGCGGCGGCTGTTCATCCGCCGGTACTGCAGGCACCGCCTGGCCGTGGCCGGCCTGATCGTATTCGCCGTGCTGCTGATCTTCGCCTTCGCCGGCGAGCCGCTCTGGCACTACCAGTACAACGTTTTTACCAACGCACTCAGCCAGCCGCCGTCTCTTGCGCACCCGTTCGGCACTAACACGGCCGGCTACGACCTGCTGTCCCAGGTCCTGCACGGCACCCAGCGGTCACTGGAGATTTCGCTCTTCGTCGCCCTGGTGGCCGGCACCTTCGGCAGCATCTGGGGCGCGGTGGCCGGACTCTTCGGCGGCCGCACCGACACGCTCATGATGCGCTTCGCCGACCTCGTGCTGATTTTCCCGATACTGGCGATCGCGGCCGCGCTGGCGAACCGGTTCGCCCAGCGGGCCAACAGCTGGTTCTTCCTGGCCTCGATCCTCGCGGGCCTGACCTGGCCGTACGTGTCCCGGCTGGTGCGCGGCGTGGTGCTCTCGCTGCGGGAACGGGACTTCATCGTTGCCGCGCGCACCTACGGTGCCAGCCTGGCGCTACCTGGTCTTCCGGCACCTCCTGCCCAATGCGATGGGCACGATCATCGTCGCCACCACGATCATCCTGGCGACCTCGATCCTCGCCGCCACCGCGCTGTCCTTCCTCGGCTTCGGCGTCCAGCCACCCGACACCGACCTCGGCTCGCTGGTCAGCCAGAACCAGTCCGCGATCTTCGCCCAGCCCTGGCTGTTCTACTTCCCCGGACTATTCATCGTGCTTATCGCGCTCAGTGCCAACTTCATCGGCGACGGCTTGCGGGACGCCTTTGACACCACCCAGGCAGGGTCTCGGTGACCGTCACCGAAGGCGGCACGGGCGCCACCGCTGTGGACAGCCCCGACGTCCTGAGCATCGACCACCTCAGCGTGGCCTTCCGCACCAGCGGCGGCCGAGTCCAGGCTCTGCGCGATGTCTCTCTCGGTATCCATGACCGCGAGGTGCTCGGCATCGTCGGCGAGTCAGGGTGCGGCAAGTCCAGCCTGGCGCTGGCGATCATGGGGCTGCTCCCGCCGAACGCTAGCACCGACGGGGTCGTGCGGCTGCGCGGCGAGGACGTGCCGCTCGGCTCAGAGTCAGCCATGGAGTCGATCCGGGGTGCCCGGCTGAGCATCGTCTTCCAGGATCCGATGGCGTCGCTGAACCCGGTCTACACCATCGGGTACCAGGTCAGCGAGACGCTGATCGCGCACGGCAAGCTCACTAAAGCCGCCGCCCGCGATCGCTCCGTCGAATTGCTGGAACTGGTCGGCATCCCCGACGCCGCTCGGCGCGCCAGCAGCTACCCGCACGAGTTCTCCGGCGGCATGCGGCAGCGCGCGGTCATCGCGATCGCGATCGCGAACGAGCCCGACGTGCTGATCCTCGACGAGCCGACCACGGCGCTGGATGTCACCATCCAGGCCCAGGTGCTGGACGCGCTGGCGACCGTCCGGGCCAACTCCGCGGCCGCGCAGCTGCTCATCACCCACGACCTCGGCGTGATCGCCGGGCAGGCCGACCGGGTCGCCGTGCTTTACGCCGGCCGGGTCGTGGAGATGGCGACCGCCGCCGAGCTGTTCGCCTCGCCGGCGATGCCGTACACGCTGGGCCTGCTCGGCGGAGTGCCCCGGCTCGCCGGCGGGTCACGCGGCCGGCTGACTCCGATCCCCGGTACCCCGCCGTCTCTGCTCAGGGTCAACCGGGGCTGCCCCTTCGCCCCGCGCTGCCCGGCTGCCCAGGACCTCTGCCGGGCCGAGGAGCCGCAACTGCAGGGCGTCGGCGGTTCCGGGCACCTGGCCGCCTGCCACTTCGCGGGCCAGGTTCTCGGCCGATCGCCCGAGGATCTCTTCCCGCCGCTGGGTATGTCCGGAGACCTCCGGCTGACCGAACGGGCCGCCGGCCCGGCGGACCCGTCACCCGCCGCCGGGATCCTGGCCGCGCGCGGCGTGGTCAAGCATTTCCCTGCCCGCGGCACCCGCCGCGGCGGGATCCTGCCGTCACGCGAGATCGTCCACGCCGTCTGCGGAGTCGACCTCGACCTGTTCCCGGGCGAGACGCTGGCGCTCGTAGGCGAGAGCGGCTCCGGCAAGTCGACCGTCGGCCGACTGCTGATGGGGATCGTGCCGCCAACCGACGGGCAGGTGCTCTTCGACGGCGCGAGCATCGACGGAGTCCGCGGGGAGCGGCTGCGCAGCTTCCGGCGGGCGGCCCAGCTGGTGTTCCAGGACCCGTCGGCCTCGCTCAACCCGCGGATGACGGCCGGCGACCTCATCTCCGAGCCGCTTCGGGTCAGCGGCGTGTCCCGGCCGGACCGGATGGCCCGGGCCGGGGAGCTCATCACCGCCGTCGGTCTGCGGACCTCGCATCTGCGGCGCTATCCGCATGAGTTCTCCGGCGGTCAGCGGCAGCGCATCAGCATCGCGCGGGCCCTGTCGACCTCCCCGCAGGTCCTGATCCTGGATGAGCCGGTCTCAGCGCTCGATGTATCAGCCCAGGCCGGCGTGATTAACCTGCTCAAGGATCTTGAGGCCGCCCTCAGCCTGTCCTACCTGCTCATCTCCCATGACATCGCGCTAGTCCGGCACATCGCGACCCGTATTGCCGTGATGTACCTGGGCCGGATCGTGGAAGCCGGCGACCGTCAGCAGGTCTTCGAGGAGCCGGCCCACCCGTATACCCACGCCCTGATCTCCGCGGTGCCAGTGCCTGACCCCGCCATCGAACGCAGCCGGCCGCGCGGCCGGCTGGTCATCGGAGACATGCCCAACCCGATCAGTCCGCCATCCGGCTGCCGGTTCCGGACCCGCTGCCCGAAGTTTGCCCTCGAGCTGACCGAACCAGAGAAAGAGATCTGCATGACCGACTCCCCCGGCCTGACCGATCACGGCACCGGACACCCGGTCGCGTGCCACTTCCCGCAGACGCTCCGCCTGCTGTGATCGTCATCACCCGTACGCGCGGCCACCCGGCTGGCTTCGCGCGGCACCAGGACACCAGGCCCGTGCCGGGAGCACAGCTCACGGCTGACAAAGGATCTCTATGAATCCGGCAGTACCCGCCCACGTCTCCGAGCGCGTCCGTCGCACCCACACCTTCGACGGCGCGGCTAACCTGGCCATCTCGGGCCGGGAAGCAGACCTGCTGCTGCACCTGGACGGAGCCTCGCGCGGCCTGGTCGACACGACGCACTTCGACGTCGCGCGGTTCCCGCCGCCAGACTGGGCGCTGGCCGCCTTCATCCAGGCCGCCGGCACCGGCTCCGACGCCTACACCGGCTATCGCGGCGGCGTCGCGCCGCGCGAGCACTGCGCCGCCGCCGTCTCCGCCTTGCTCGGCACTGAGGTCGATCCCGACCGCAACCTGGTCCTCACCACGGGAACTCAGGGCGCGCTGTTCACCACCCTGAGCGCCCTGGTTGACGCGGGCGACCGGGTGGCCCTGACCGACCCGGAGTACCTGTTCGCCGAGCGCATCCTCCGCTTCCTCGGCGCCAACGTCATCCGGATCCCGCTAGTGCCGGGACCACAGGGCCTGGACCCGGACCTGGACCAGCTGGCCAAAGCGGCCGCCGACGGCATCCGGCTGTTCCTCACGTCCAACCCGAATAACCCCACCGGCTCGGTCTACAGCCGCGACGCCGTCCGCGGCATCGCCGGGCTGGCCGATCGGTACGACTTCCTGGTCGTGCTCGACGAGCTGTACTGCCGGCTCGTGTACGACCAGGTCCCTTACACGCACCTGGCCGCCGAGCCGGGCATGGGCGCGAGGACCGTGACCCTGCTAGGCGGTTCCAAGACCGAGTCGCTCACCGGGTACCGGGTCGGCGTGGCCGTGGCCAGCGCCGAGATCGCCGACGCGATCGAGCAGGTGGTCGCCATCAGCGCGCTGCGCTCCCCCGCCTACGCCCAGAGCATCCTCACCGGCTGGCTGCACGACGACACCGAGTTCGTGCGCGAGCGGGTCAGCCAGCTCCGGGTCATCCAGGAAAAGACGGTCGGCGTGCTGCGCCAGATCCCCGGCGTGCTCGTGGAACCCGGCGCCGGGACGGCCTACCTGTGGCCGGACGTGTCAGCACTACATACCTCGTCGCTGGAGATCGCCCGGCTGCTGCGAGCCGAGGCCGGCGTCATTGTCAGTCCCGGCTACCAGTTCGGCCCCTCCGGTGCGACGCACTTCCGGATCTGCTACGCGCAGGACGAGGCGCGGTGGGATCTCGCGCTCTCCCGGATCGCAGCCGCACTCGGCACGCTGGCAGATCGCCAGTGACGCCCGGCCGGAAGCCACCCTCCCGCTGCAGCAGCCGGAGCCAGTCCCACCGAATCACGCACCCTACCAATCCTCAGGAGGCTGGACCGCATGAGTGCTGAGTCACTCGCCCAGACGATCAGCTGGAAAACTTACGACATCGCCGCCGGCTTGGCTGACGGCAGCGTGCCGGTCACCATCGGCGAGACGGGCGACGACGGACCCATCGGCCTGGTGATCGCCAGCGTGCACGGGGATGAGGGCCCGTGGGGAACCCTCGCGGTGAACCGGATGCTCGCCCGCGCCACCCGCGACGAGCTCATCGGCACACTCCGGATTGTCCCCGTGGCGCACCCGCTAGCCACCGCAGCCGACGCTCGCCAGACCGACCTGGACCTGCTGGACCTCAACAGCACCTTCCCCGGCGATTCCCGCGGCACCCACACCCAGCGGCTGGCCGCCGTCCTGGCCGAGCACGCCATCGACGGCACCAGCGTCGTGCTAGACGTGCACGGCGGCGGCAGCTGGAACATCAACTGCTTCACCTACCGCTTCCCCGGCAGCGAGGAACTAGCGACCTGGATGCGCACACCGCTGATCCTGGATGGACCGGACCGCGCCACCAGCCTGACCGGCTACGCCCGGTCTCAGGGCGCGACCGGGATCTGGATCGAGGCCGGCGGCCGCGGCGAGTGGGAAGACGACCGGACTGAAGCGGTCGCCAAAGGCCTGCGGCACGCCCTCGGCCGGGCGGGCGTCATGACACCGGTCGAGGAATTCGGCGCCAGCCCGCTCGTGGGCGCCGACAAAGCCGCGCTCTCCACCTCCTCGGCCGGCATCTACCAGCCGAGAATCCGGGAACGCGGCCTCGGCACCGTCGTTGACCGGGGCACCGTCATCGGGGAACTGCTCGACCCGGTCAGCAGCCGCGTATTGGAAGAGTTCACCGCGCCGTACGAGCGCAGCTGCCTGGCTCTGCTCCGCCCTACCGTCGCCCGAATCGACGCGCCTGGCAAGGTCATCGCGATGATCGGCGACGTCACCGGAGCCGAGAATGTCTGACGCCAGCCGCGGGCCCGCGACCGCAATCGTGGCCGGCAACTGCGAGAGCCTCGGCTATGCGATCGCCGACGAGCTCTGCCAGCACGGCTGGCGGGTCGCCCTTATCGACCAGGACCATCGGGCCATGGACGACTTCGCCCGGCAAGTTAAGGACAGCGGCGGCGATCTCACTCCGCTGGTCGCTGACTTCGCCTCCGAGACGTCGGTGCGCCAGGCGGCCGAGACGGCGATCGCGGTCCTCGGCACCCCTGACTGCGTCGTGCACAATGCCGCTGTCTTCACCGAGCGTCCGATGGTCGACTGGACGTTCGAGGACTGGAAGCGCGAGACCGACATCGTGCTGCAAGCCGCCTTCGTCCTATCCAACGCCGTCTGGCCGCGCCTGCTGGAAGCCAGGACCGGCAGCATCTTGTACGTGTCGTCCGGATCAGCGCTGGCCGGCTTCGCCCTCGAAGCAGCCTACGCGCCGGCCAAGCACGGGCAGGAAGGGCTGATGAAGGTCCTTGCGCTCGAGGGCCGCGAGCACAATATCGCGGTCAACAGCGTCACCCCTGGAGCGCCGATCGACGGACCGCTGAAGGACACCTACTCGCCGGGCGAGCTCGACCGGATGGTGAAACCCTCGATCCTGGCCCCGGCCTTCCGCTTCCTGGGCGGCATCAACCCGACCTTCAGCACCGGCAACAGGCTGAATGCCTTCCAGATCGCGCAGACGCTGGCAGCCGCCAGGGCGGAGCGATGATGACCGACCCTCTGATCCCGGCCAACAGAAACGGGCAAACGCATGAGTGAGCTTGACAATGTCGTATTCCTCACCGGGGCCGCGGACGGGCTCGGCCGGGAGATCGCCAGGGAGCTGGCCCGCGCCGGGTTCCGGCTGACGCTGTTCGACGTACAGGCCGACAAACTGACCGAAGTGGCCGACGAGCTCACCAGGGCAGGAACGGAGGTGAAGTCATTTGCTGTCGACCTCTCCGACGCCACCGCTACCAGCGAGGCAATCACGAGCGCGCTGGCCACATTCCCGAGCCCGCGGGCGTTCATCCACGACGCCGCGGTGCTCAGGGAGGTCAGCATGGCGGAGGTCACGTTCGCGAACTGGCGCCGCGAGGTCGATGTCACCTTGCAGGCGGCGTTCCAGTTCTCCCGCGCCCTGTGGCCCGCGATGATAGCGGCCCGGCGGGGCAGCATCGTGTATGTCTCCTCCGGTTCCGCACTCGGCGGGTTTGTCAAGGAGACCGCCTACACCCCGGCCAAGCACGCCCAGGAAGGCCTGATGCGGGTGCTGGCGCTGGAAGGCCGCGAGTTCAACGTTGCCGTCAACACCATCACCACCGGCGCCCCGATCGACACCCCGATGTCGGCCTCGCACTACACCCCGCAGATGCGGATCGGGATGGTGCATCCGTCGCGGCTCGCGCCCGCCTTCGCCTACCTGGCCGGAATCGACGCGGACGCTGCTACCGGACAGCGGTTCAACGCATTCCAGCTCTCCGAAGCCATGCAGGCCGCGGCGGCGGGATGAGCGCGGGCACTAGCGCGCGCGACGTGGGGGACGCTGCCCGGTGATGCGCCCAATCAAGGTCCTGATCTGCTCCTACCTAGACGCGGACCTCGCGGCGGAGATCGGCAGCCACCCGGGCGTGGACCTCCTCTACTCACCGGACCTGCTGCCGCTGCCCCGTTACCCATGCGATCACCACGGCCCGGCCCGGAGGCTGGAAGCCCATCAGAAGGCCGAATGGCAGTCGCTGCTGAGGTCCGCCGAGGCGTGCTTCGATTTCGACTGGCAGGACCCGGCCGCCATGCCGACCCGGGCGCCGAACGTCCGTTGGCTGCAGGCAACGAGTTCCGGCATCGGGCAGTTCATGCAACGCACCGGCTTGGACGCCTGGACCGCTGCTGTTACCACCGCGGCCGGGATTCACTCACAGCCCCTCACCGAATGGGCGCTCGCCGGGATCCTGCACTTCGTCAAAGACATCCCGGACCTGCAGGACCGGCAGGCTACGCATCGCTGGGAACGGATGGCCATGGGCGGCCTGGCGGGGCGTCGCGCCCTCGTCGTGGGGCTCGGTCATGTCGGTCGCAGCATCGCCGCAGCCCTCGTCGCGCTGGGCGTCGAGGTCTGGGGCGCTGGCCGCCCCGGCCATGTCCGCGAAGCCCCTGGAGTCGTCAGCCGGGCAGGATCGACGGCCGAACTGGACAGTCTGCTGCCACCCTGCGACATCATCGTGCTGACGTGCCCGCTGACTCCTGATACAGCCGGGCTGATCGGCGGCGCCCAGCTGAGAGCGCTCGGGCCTGACGGCATCCTGGTCAACGTGTCCCGCGGGCCGGTCGTCGACGAGGACGCACTGATCGAGGCCCTGACTAGCCGCAGTATCCGGGGCGCCGTGCTCGACGTGGTCACGACCGAGCCGCTGCCGGTGGCCTCCCCGCTATGGGCGCTGCCCAATGTCTTGGTCAGCCCTCATTCCGCTTCCACCCTGACCACCGAGAACGTGGCCCTGGTCCGGCTCTTCCTGCAGAATGCGACCCGGTTGCTGGCCGGCGAGCAGCTGATTAACCGCTACGACCCGGCGAAAGGATACTGACCTCGTCAGCAGGGCCAGCCGGCTCCGCGTCGCCGCCGGGCCGGGGCGCGGCCTGGCTGACCGAGTCTTCAAAGGCCTCCTCCAGCGCGCGGACCGCCGCGCGCAGGGCCGGCGGCGAGCGGTGGCCGACCGCCAGACGGCGTAGACCTGGCGGACTGGCGTCGGCTCGATCGTGAGCACCCGGACCGAATCTGGGACCGGGCCGCGGCCCATGCGCGGGACCAGCGCGACCCCGAGGCCGGCGCCGACCATGGCCACCTGACTCGCGTACTCGACGACGCTGTGGCCGAACCGGTCCGGGTTCGGAGTCCGGGAGAACGACTGGATCAGCAGGTCGTGCGCGACCGAGCCCGGCTCATACAGCCATGATTCGCCACTCAGCTCATCCATCCGCACGGACGTCCGCCCGGCCAGCTCATGACTCTCGTGCACCAGCGCATCGGAAATGTCGTCACCGAGCCGCCGGGCACTGAGGCCCTCGGTCAGCACAAGCGGAACGGCCAGCCAGTCGTGCGCGACGGCGATATCGACGGTGCCGTCTTCGACCAGTGCGAGGGCGCGGTGTGAGTCAGCCTCGACCAGGCTGGCTTCCAGCCGGGGCCACTGGTCGCGCAGCTTATGCAGCGCGCTCGGCACGATCCCCCGGGTCGCGGTCGCGAATGCGGCCAGCGACAGCACTCCGGCAACAGTGCTCCGCTCAGTCTCCAGCTGCTCGCGCATGTCGTCGATCTCGCCGAGGATTTTGCTGGCCACATCGGCCACCAGCCGGCCCGCCGCCGACAACGTCGCGACCCGGCCGTGCTGCTCGACCAGCACCTGGCGAAGGTCGCGTTCCAGCCGCGCGATCTGTTGGGAGATTGCCGAAGGCGTGTAACCCAGCGCCCGCGCAGCACCCGCCATCGAGCCTTCGGTGGCCAGGCTGTCGATCGCCCGCAGCCCCGTCAGGCTGATGGTCACGTGCCAGAACCTCCACCCTCGAATCCCGTGCAAGTCATGACAAGCCCGCCATGCTAGGCGATTATAGCCCCCGGTGGGCGCTGGGAGCTGAGAGCCCGAACGCTTGGGACAGGTCGTGACGATTCGGCGTCGGGAATTGCCAGCAGGCGGACCTGCGCGGTCTCATGCTGTTGGCTGGAAGGAATGGCTGGCGTCCGGCCGCCACAGCGTCTGGCTGGAGCACCGAACAGTGCCCGTGCGCGGTCTGTGCCTGCGGTCATGCATTTCGTCCACGAACAGCGCGACGCCGGTTCCTCGAGGCGCCCGCGCCGAGCCGTTGTCACGTTCCCGAGGAAGATCCGGCGTGCGGCGTTGCCTGGACCGCACTGCCTGCCGGAAGGCGCTCGAGTTCGTCTGCGATGGTCGTTGCGCCGTTTTTGCGCGCGAGGGCTTCGGCCATAACGCCGGCGCCGTGCTTGATGGACTGATCTTCGAGTGCCCTGACGATCACGCGGCGCAGCTTCTCCGGAGACCTCTTCTTGCTGACGCGGACGCCAGCGCCGGCGACGACAACGCGGGCAGCGTTGTCGGGCTGGTCCCGACGGTCGGGGACGCAGACGAGCGGAACGCCGTCGGCGAGCGCCGCGTTGACGGTCTGCCATCCCGCATGGGTGATGACAAGCGACGCATGCGGCAGGATCGTTCGATGCGGGAGATAGGCCACGGCGTGCGTGTTGTCAGGGACCCTCAGCTGGCTGGTGTCGAGCGCGGGCCCAACTGTCAGCAGCGCGCGGACCCTGAGCCCCGCGACCGCGTCGAGGACTCGTTGCGCGAGCTTGCCCTGGTTCATGTAGCTGGTACTGAAGCTGATCAGGACCAGCGGATCGGTATTCTCCGCGGGCCACGGTGACTCCCAGTCCGTCTCGAATGGCTCGAATGCGGGTCCAACGTAGTGAACGTTGGCCGGCAGTTCGGCTCTGCTTGAGAAATCGAGCTCTGGCGCGGTCATAACGTAGATCGCTCGCGTGCCGAGGACCTGATCGTTCCAGTTCTGCAGCGGCGCGAGCCCGTGCTCGGCGCGAGCCTCGTTCAGCACGGGCAGCCCGGCCGCCGAGAAGCGAAGCATCAGGCTATTGAGCAGGCGGTCGCGGGTGGCGCCGATCGCACCCGCCATCGGACTCAACCCGCTGAACAGCGGCGGCGCACCGCGCACCGGAAGGGGGTAAGGGCAGTGAACAAGTGCAACCGCCGGTATGCCTGCATGCTCGGCAGCAAGCGCCGCGCCGACGAAGAGCCAGTCGAAGACCAGCACATCGGCGTTCCAGGCGTCGAGTAGCCCGATGATCTCGCGTGCCCCGTCGGGCACCGGCGCGATCACAGCATCGCGCATTCGTTTCGCTCCGCCGAGTGCCGTCCGCGCCTCCCAGTCGCGGATCGAATCCGTCTCCGGGCGCGTGATGTCAAGGTCGGGGAGCGACTGCTTAAATGCCACGAACTCCGCCCCGGTGTCCTCGATCCGCGCGCGTGCGGCGTGATGGGCCAGTACGCGAACCTCGTGACCCCTCCCGACGAGCTCCCGGGTGAGCGCCAGTTGCGGCGGAGCGTTGCCGCTGAACGCGAGTAGTGTCTGGAAGACTTTCATATTTTAATCTTGGCTATACTAAGATGAATATGTCAACTGCCTCGAGCGACAAGCGCGCTTACCGGATGTCCGCCCGTGCCGAGGCCGCCGCCGCGACCGGCGAGCGGCTACTCGAGGCTGCCTGGAAGCACTTCGGCACACGGGCCTACGAGGAGGTCCGCCTGCGCGAGATCGCTGCGGGCGCGGGCGTCACCGAACAGACGCTTCTCGCCCGGTTTCACTCCAAGGACGCCCTGCTTGCCGCCGCATATCGGTGGTGGGGAAGAAGGGAGATCTCACGCCGCGACGCAGCGCCCGTTGGCCGGTACCCCGAGGCCGTAACCAACGTGTTCGACCACTACGAGGCGCACGGAACCGCGATCCTGCGCATGCTCTCGCAGGAGGACCGCATCCCCGCGGTCCGGGAAATGACCGACAAGGGACGGGAGTATCACCGCGACTGGGCCAGCCGGGTCTTTCAGCCGGTCCTCGCCGGCTTGCCGCCCGCGTCCAGGGAGCGGCGGCTTGCCGCCCTCGTCATCGCCACTGACGTGCTCGTATGGAAGCTCCTGCGTCGCGACATGCAGTTCAGCCGCGCCCAGTCGGAACGGATTGTCCTGGAGATGATCGAGGTCTACGCCAGGCAATCGGAATGAGCCTGGTGGTGCAGCTCCCCGCGACGCAGTTGTCATCGTTACCGCAGCGCGTGCGACCGCGGCGACCTGGCCGTTGAGGCAGGGCCGGGCGGGTGTCACGGCGACGGCCTGGTGCGCGCGGGGACAGTGCGGCGGCGGACGGTCACGGCAATGCCGGTGCCGGTCACCCACAGGAGCAGCAGGACGCCGGAGACAAAAGCGGTCCAGGCCAGGGAGCTGGCCGAAGTGAGGTACGTGTAGCCGGACGCGGCCAGGGCCACGGCGAGGAGCATGGCGGTCGCGCGCAGCCAGCGAGGCAGTACGAGGCCGGGGCTTCTGACGGCTGCGAGTGAGACGGCCGCGATCGCCAGCGCCGCCATCTTGGCGCCGTCGAGGTGATTCACCAGGCTGGAGAGATCGCCGCTGGTGGTGACGTCATGGCCGTTCGCCGCGCTGGTGAGGATGAGGCCAAGGACGCACTGGGTCAGTGACACTGCCACCGCGATGGCAGCGAAGGCCGCGGCCGTAACCGCGACACGGTTCCAGGTGCGTTTGCCGGTGCGGGCACGGAGCGCGGGGAGCAGGGCGCTGCCGAGCACTGCGGCGAGCAGGAGGCCCGCCAGCCCTTCCGCGAGCAGGTACTGGGTCACTGCCCCGGCCGGGTCGGCAGCGTAGCTCGCAGCCGTCTGCGCCGCGGTCGCGTCGAGCGCCAGGTTGACCGGCCAAGCTGCGAGGCCGACTACCCAGGCGGCCAGGTAGGCGACGCCGGCGGCGCCTGGCAGGTAGGTGCGCCAGGCTGCGCCGGCCCGTGCTCCGGGTGGCTCGTATCGGGGCTCTGTTGCGGTTGCGAGTGCGCTGGTCATGTCCTCCGCCATCGCGGCCCTTCCTCCTCATGATTGTTAATACAACCGAGTGTTGTGATAACAGACTGACACACTCACGCCCTAATTGCAACTACCAGTCGTGTTAGAGTGACTTCGTGGCAGCACCAGGGATGGTACGGCCGGGAGGCCGCACGGCGCGGATCGCCGAGGCGGTGTTCGCCGCGGCTGTCGCCGAGCTAGCAGAGCGGGACTATGCCGACGTCAGCGTCGAGTCGATCGCGGCCCGGGCCGGCGTGCACAAGACGACCGTCTATCGCCGCTGGGGCAGCAAACCGGAACTAATCAGTCAGGCGCTGGCCGGCGCCGCGAGCACGCACATCCAGGTTCCTGATACTGGCGGCGTTGACACCGACTTGCGGATGCTGGCCCACGCGGTTCAGGCGGTCCTTTCCTCGGCGCAGGGGGCGGCGATCACCACGGCGCTCATTGTCGGCGGCCTGTCCTCGCCGGAGATCGCCGGGCTCATGCGGCAGTTCTGGGCGGGCTCGAGGCGATCAGGGTGATGGTGGAGCGCGCGATCCGCCGCGGGCAGCTTCCGGCGGGCACGGACCCGGCCGCTTTTATGCACGCGATGTCGGCGCCGTTGTACTACCGGCTCCTGGTGACCCGCGAGCCAGTTACCCAGCAGGACGCGGATGTTGGCGCCGCCGCGGCCTTGGCCGCCGCCCGGGCAGGCGTCTTCCTCACCTCTGCCGCACCGGCGGACTGATGGCTGAGCCGGTGGTGCTGAGGACAGCTCGGAATCGTCCGATAGCAACGCGATCTGCAAGCGAGCGTTCCTGGCTCACTCAGCCTGAGTCAGCGTCGCCGCGATGGACGGCACCTGCCTGGTCACCACGTTCCTATGGCAAAGGCGAGCGCCCCGCCGACGCAGGCCAGGCCGACAACAATCCAGGTGACATAGTCGTTGATCACGCCGCTCTGGAAGCCGCGGCCCAGCCTGACCAGTCCGGTGTGCGGCCGGACCAGGCTGCGCAATACCGGCAGCCGCCGCCAATACAGCGCGAGGAGGGCCAGCAGCAGCGAACAGCCGACCGCGCCGGCCCCGGTCGCGAGGCTCGCGGTGGTCACGTGCGCAGCCTGCACGGGAAACACCGAGGCCGGACGCGTGACGCGCACTCCGGACAGCACGGTGAGGTTATATCCTGCCTGGTCCTGGAACCGGACGACAGCCGCCTCGACGGCGCGGCCTACGCCGGGCAACAGGCCGACGGCCAACGCCGCGGCCGCCAGCAGGCCGGCCGGGATGATCATGGTCAGCGGCGTGCTCCGCTTGCCGCGATCGGTCTCGCTGGTTTCCTCGTTCGCCCCGAGCGCCATCTGCGGGTCCTCAGCTGGCGGGTAGCCGAGGCCGAAGAAGACTCCGCCCGCCACCCGGAGCACCGCGCCGCCGACCAGCACTGACGTAACGACGAAGATGACAGTGACCCAGACTGCGCCCAGCGATGAGCTGCTGTCTTCAATCCAGCCCTTGCCGAGGAACGTGGTGAACGGAGGCAGATCGGCCAGCCCCAACGCGGCCATCGTGAACACGATCCCGGTGACTCGCAGTTGCCGCCCGCGCCCGTGCAGCCAGCTCTCGTTCACTGAGCCCAGACGGTGCAGCACAATGCCGGTGCACAGAAACAGCGCTGCCTTGACCAGGGCGTGCCCGACCACGTAGACGGCGACCCCGGCCAGACCAAGTGGAGTCAGCAGCGCGATCCCGGTCAGGAACAGCCCGGCGTGGCTGATCGTCGAGAAGGCCAGCAGTCGCTTAATGTGCCGCTCCCGGAAGCAGAACAAAGCTCCGACTACCGCGGTAACCAGACCCAGCGTCTCGAAGGTGCCGGTGATCGCGGCGTAATGACCGAGCGCCTGACCGAAGACTGACCAGTAGACACGCGCGATGCCGAACAGCCCGAGTTCCACCATGACGCCGGAGAACAGCACGCAGACCGGCGTCGGTGCCACCGCGTGCGCGTCGGCAAGCCAGAAATGGAACGGCACGATCGCGCTTTTGATCAGGAAGCCGGCGATGATCAGGACGAACGCCACCACGACCAGGCCGTCCGGCCCGCGCCTGGCCAGGTCAGCCCCGATCTGGGCCATGTTGAGCGCCCCGGTCCGGCCGTACACCAGTGCGATGCCTGACAACGTCAGGTAGGCGCCCACGCTGTTACTGATGGCAAAGTTGAGCGCGCCCTGCAGCGAGCCGCGTTCCTCGGGCCGGTAGGCGGTCAGCGCGTACGCCGAGACGCCCATCAGCTCGAACCATACGAACATGTCGAAGATGTCCCCGGCGAGGCAGAAGCCGACCATGCCGGCGAGGAAGGTCAGCATCAGCGCGTGGTAGTAGGTCGAGACTTCCTCGAAGTACCGCCAGGAAAAGACCATCGCGGCAGTGACCAGCACAGCGGCGAGCAGCGCAATACCAGCGCTGAGCGGGCCGACCTCGAAGTCAATGCCGATCGCGACGCCATGGCGGGGCCGGAAACCGCCGAACCAGTAGACAAGATCGCGATGCGCGACCTCAGACAAGATCACCGCGAGCAGCGCGGCGACCGCCACGCAGGTGCCGATGGCGATGCCGTCGAGGACGCGGCGTCGAGGTCTCAACAGCCAGCCCAGCGCCGAGATGACGGCGGCCACCAGAAGCGGCAGCACCGTAGTGAGGGGCAGCAGCTGATTCATCCCGGCCGCCTTAGCCCTTCAACTGCACGAGCTCATGCGGGTCGAGCGTGCCGAATCTCTTCTCAGCCTGGATCGCGAAGGCCAGCAGCAGCGCCGTGACGGCTGCCTCGACCACCACATCGGTCAACGCCAGCGCCTGAACCACCGGGTCCACCGCCGGCGTGTGCAGCGGAATGTCGAAGAAGTACGGTGCGGCACCGCCGTTGACGTAGCCGACGGCGAGCAGCAGCACATAGGTCGACGACTGCACCACGATCAGGCAGACGATCTGATGCACCAGATGAGTACTCGTGACGATGCCGTACAGTCCGACCGCCAGGATCCAGGCGACGACGACGAACGGGAAGAACTGCATCAGCCCCCTCCACGCCTGACGATCAGCCCTTGCTCAAGCAGCTCCCCGATGATGAGAATGAAGGCGGCTGCGACCTCGATGCCGACGAAGAAACTGATCAGGGCGATGGTGCCGGACGAGCTCACGGCGCCGGGCACGGTGCCGAGCGGGAGAAAGTTAGCCAGGTACGGCATGCCGAGAATGACCGCGGTGATGCCCACTGCGACGAACCCGCCGGCTCCCACCGCGCCGACCGCGTCGATCAGGTTGACCGGGCTGATCCGCCGGAAGACCAGAGACTCGCCGGCCAGGTAGATCATCGCGAACGCGGTTGCCAGCACAACGCCGCCCTGAAATCCACCGGACGGGCTGGTCTGCGCATGCGAGCCGAGATACCAGCCCATCAGCACGGCCGGGCCGGCAAACAGGAGGGCCGCCAGCCTGATGGCGTCTGACGTCTGGCCCGCGACACGACCGGGCGCCTCATCCGGCGAAGTGCCGTCATCACGCTCGTCGCGCAGGCGCCTGAGTACGGTGGCGACCCCGGTGGCCGCGATGAACAGAATGAATTCCTCACCGACGGTGTCGAAGCCGCGGTAGTCGAAGTTGACCGCGGACACCACGCCGGTGGCGTTGGTCTGGGCAACGGCGATGCGGTTGAGGACGAAGCCGTACGGCCCCGGATAGTGCCCGAACCCCGGCAGGCCAGCCATACCCCACAAGAAGAAGGTCAGCAAGCCGGTCAGGCCGGCGAAGAAAGCCGGCGTCGTAACGTTGGGGTCATTTCTCCCGCTTCCCGACCTTCGCCAGTGTCAGCATCAGCAGGATCGGCAGCGCTACGGCACCGACGGTGAGCTCGGACAGCGTGACGTCCGGCGCCTGGAATGCCAGAAACATCAGAGCCAACAGCAGTCCGTAAGCGCTCAACGCGATGGCCTGGCGCACCGGGACGCGGATCAGCACAACCCCCGTGGCGGCGGCCGCGACGAGCACCAGGATCAGCACCTGGAGCACGTTCATCAGCTCAGGCGGCACTGAGTAGGCAGAGTTGACAGCGACTGGATGGCCGAGCATCACGGCCTGTCCTCGGGCCCGGCTCCGTCACTGCCCGCTGCTAGCCGCCAGTCGCCGGCCGCCCTGATCCGGGCTGCCCTGATCGTGGCATGGGACAGAACAGGGCTGGCGATAATCAGGAAGCCGATGGCCAGCCAGGCCTGCGTTGACCTGGCCGAGTAACCCGCCTGCACCAGCACCGCCAGCCCGACCAGCACCGGAGCGACGATGGACATCGGAGTCAGGTAGTGCAGCTTCTGGTAGACGTTCGGCATGGCGAGTACGCCGAGTGAGGAGGCGAGCGTGACCGCGACGGCGAACCCAAGCAGGACGTCGACGGCGACTTCCCTGATCATCACAGCCAGCGTTCCAGGAACCTGACGAAGACCAGGCCGCTGCCGAGGATGAGGACGGCGAGCAGCACCGGCAACTCGAACTCGCCGGTTCGCCGGAATCCTTCGGCCAGCAGGATCAGCACCATCACGGTGATCGACCCGACGGCCTCAAAAGCAACGAGCGCGTCCATCGTCTGGCCGCGAAAGACCACGATCAAGCATGGAATCGCGGCGAGCAGCATGCCGATCGCAGCGAGCACGAAGGCATTCACGGCTGGTCGGCCCCCTTTGTCAGCACCAGCTGATGCACAACCATGACGTCTCGCTCGGCGTCGAGGCCAAGGACGAACGTGTTGGGCGCTACCGACTTGCCGGCCACCAGGAGCGCCCGGCGAGTCTTGGCCTCCATCGACTGCCCACCGAACCGGACGGCTACCTCGCGGAATCCGCTCTGCGGCCGCTGGCCGCAGGCCAGGCGCCGCCACAACGCGGCGAACACCGTCCAGGTGTCTGCGGCCACCTCAACAGGCAGCCGCAACGCCGGGCCAAGCCACTCGATCCGCATTCGCGGCCGGGTCGCTGCCTGGTAGCCAGCCAGCTCGGCCAGCGTTGCCGCCATAGCCGAGGCGGCGGCTCCGGCGAGCAACTCGTCGGTCGCCAGCGAGTCATCGAGGATGATCCAGAACGACGTCATCAGGACCCACCAGGCCAGCCAGATTCCTGCCCGCCGGGCCAGCGAGGCCCGGACCGGCCGACGCCGACTGCCTCCGGCGTCGCTGCTCCGCCAGGGAACAGGCTTCACACCTTGCGCCAGCGGGCCTCGCATAGGCCGTACACGCCAAAGATGATCAGGCCGAGCGCCGCGAGGATCAGCAGGAACTTGCCGAATGGCTGGTCGCGCAGTGTCAGCAGCGCCTTGTCGATGCCGCCAGCTTTCGCCGGCTTGAAGGTGACCGCAGCGTCGATGACCAGGACGCCCGCGAGCGCGAACACCAGGCCGCGAGCGACGGTCCCGATCACGCCCAGCAGTTCGACGATGCGACGGGTCCGCGGCCTGGTCTGCGCCATCTGCAGCTTCGTCAGGAACTCTCGGCGGAGACCCTGCATCACCAGAACTGCGCCCACGATCACGACGATCAGCCCGATGATGCCGACGAGCCACCTCCCGCCCGCGCCGTCGTGCATAACCCTGGCTGACAGATCCTGCTGCTGGCGACTCTGATTGCCCTGGGTGCCGGAAATTACCTTGAACGTCAGGTAGGAGAAGCCCGCGTAGACCAACGCCCTGGCCAGCGACGTCAGCCGCGGACCAGCGCCGCGACCTTCACCGGTTACGCCGAACGCTGCTTCGCTGAGACGCCAGAGGGAGTATCCGGCGAACCCGATGCCGAGCAGCCAGAGCGAGACCGCGCCGTAGGGCTTCCCGGCGAGCAACTGCAGGGCGCCTTGCTGGTCAGCCTGCCGCGAGCTCTGACCCAGCGCGACCAGGATGGCGACCCAGCCGATCAGGACGTAGATGACGCCCCGCGCTGCCAGGCCGGCTCTGGCCAGGACCTGCATGCCCCGGCTGTCAGAGGCACGCCGGGCCCGGGCTGAAACCTGTCCTGCCGATGTCGAGTGCATGCCCGCATTTGCCCGCCGGACGCCCGCGCAAACGTCACTATCGGTACCCGTAGCGGCAGCGGTGAGTGCTGAATACCGCCCGCGTGGCCTCTGCCTATCGCCGCGCCGAAATCCTGGGTCGCGGTGCCGGGGGCCGCAGTTCGCAGCGCGGGGCACTACCTGCGCGGGCCGCAGCCCGCTGAACTGGTCCTGGCGGGCTTACCCGGCGCGAACTGCGAGAACGCCCTGGCGCTGACGCCACCTATCCAGTACCTCCTTGGCCAGCTCACGGTAGGAGTGAGCGCCGTTGCACGCAGGATCGAACCTGGTTATCGGTTCTCCGGCCACCGTAGAGTCAGGGAAGCGCACCGTGCGGCTGATGACGGTGTTGAAGACGAGGTCGCCGAACCCCTGGACGACCCCGGACAGCACTTCCCTCGTGTGCAACGTACGGGAGTCGTACATGGTCGCCAGCAGGCCGTCGATAGCAAGCTTCGGGCTCAGCCGACTGGACACCTTCTCGATGGTCTCCATCAGCAGCGCTACTCCGCGTAGCGCGAAATACTCGCACTCCAGCGGAACCAGGACGCCGTCGGCGCAGGCAAGAGCATTCACGGTCAGCAGGCCAAGCGACGGCTGGCAGTCGATCAGGATCACGTCGTAGTAAGGGATTACCGGCTGCAGCACCCGGGCGAGCGCGAACTCGCGGGCGACCTCGTGCACGAGCTGGATCTCGGCACCGGCCAGGTCGATATTGCTCGGCATCAGGTCCATGCCGTCCACGCGGGTCTTGATGATCACGTCACGGGCGGTCAGGCGACGTTCCATCAGCAGGTTGTAGACGGTCGCGTCCAGCTCCTGCGGTTCTATCCCAAGACCCACCGACAGGGCGCCCTGGGGATCGAAGTCGACTAGCAGGACACGGCGGCCGTGCTCGGCCAGCGCGGCGCCGAGGTTGATGGTCGTCGTGGTCTTGCCAACGCCGCCCTTCTGATTGCAGACGGCGGCGATGCGCGCTGGCCCGTGCACCACGATCGGCTCCGGTTCGGGGAAGACCGGCAGTGGCCGCCTGGTCGGTCCCAACAGACGGGGCCTAACATCGAGGATTCGGGATGCTGACACAGCTACCGCACCTCCCGGCGGCGAGCGCGAAAGCGCTCGCTGGAACACGGACTCTAGGCGCTGCACCCTGGCCAGGCAAGGCGGCGCACCGTAGAGCGGCAAATGAACTGCATGCGCACAATTCCGCAGCGGGAGGTTGAGCGCCAGGCGCCGGTTCCGGCCGACAGCTGCGGCCGCGGCTGGCGGCCGGTCAGGGCGTGCTGCACCCGGGCCGGATACCGGGCGGGTCGCTGCAAGTCGCCAACGTCCGCTGTTCGGCATGCACGACAGCGTTGGGGCCTGGCCGCCTGCCTGCTGGCCGACCCAGCTACTCATCCTCGACGAGCCGAGCGCGGTCAGATGGGCGCGGCGTGTAGATGTCGGACCGCTGCTCGACGGCGACAACTGGCGCCCGGCGGCGGGGGGGGGTGGAATCCTGAAGACCGAGCTTGGGTAGCTTCCCGAGGGCGGTGCGAGTTCCCAGTCAGCGAGCACTTACAAGGCGACTGCCGCCACGGCTGTCCCGACAAGCTGATCGGTAACAGGTGTAATACGGCCGTACGCGCGCGAGCAAAGACCTGGATCACTGTGGCTGCGGGATCCTGGGGCCCGTGCCAGCCCGGTTGGCCAAAAGTTATGCTGGCCATTTCGCTGACCTGCGGATACATGTCGGCACGCCTAAGGTAAGCGCGTTGCTGAGCACGTGCAGCGCTCATACTTACCTATGAGGTAATCTAGTTTACCTGTTATGAGAACTCCGTCGCCTCCCCTGCTACCCCTGCTGCGCTCACGCGCCCAGGGCGATTTGCTAGCACTGCTGTTCCTGCATCCGGAGCGGGACTACAGCCTGACCGAGGCCGCCGGCCTGATAGGCGTCAGCGTCAAGACGGTGCACACCGAGGCATCGCGGCTAGTGGCCGCGGGTTTCGTAAGCGATAGCCGCCGCGGCAACGCCCGCCTGCTGCGAGCAGTTACGCGAACACCAGTCAGCAAGCCCCTCACCGACCTGCTCGCGGTCACCTACGGTCCGCTGCCAATACTCACTGACCTGCTGGCTGATGTAGAGGAGGTCAGCGCCGCATTCATTTATGGGTCATGGGCCGCGCGGTATTCAGGCGAGCCGGGCCCGGTGCCGCATGACATTGATGTGCTAGTCGTCGGGACAGCTGACCGCGATGACCTGGAGGAGATTGCGCAGGAAGCACAGAACCAGCTCGGCCGCCCGGTCAGCATCCGCCGTGTCAGCGCTGCCGCATGGGCGGAACCGGACCCGCGCGACTCCTTCCTCGCATCGGTCCGCCAGCGGCCTCTGATCCCGATACCGGCCGCCAGACGCGAGGGTGACACCGAATGAGATGGGACCAGGGACGCGTCGTCATCGACCGCATGCTCGGCGACAATGAACTCCAGCGCGTCCCGCCCAGCCGCGAACAGGCCGAACGCCTGATCTCGCAAGCGGACAAGCATCTTTCCTCGGCCGCCGCGATCTGCGCGCGAGATCCAGCCGGCGGATACGCCCTCCTCTACGACGCTGCCCGCAAGGCTCTCGCCGCGATACTGGAGAACCAGGGACTCCGTGCTACGACTCGCGGCGGCCACATGGCCGTGTACGAAGCCGTCCGCGCCCAGCTGGACCCGCCAGTGGGCCAGATCATCCGGCCCTTCGACAGGATGCGCCGCCACCGGCACGACGCAGAGTATCCGCCGACCGATACCCCGGCGCTTACCCCTGATGATGTACGCGAGGACATCCCCAAAACCACCAGTATCATCGACCTGGGCAAGCGCGTCCTTGATCAAATGTCGCCGTTCTGAACCCGTTATCCGGGCGCTTTGGATTCGCGGCCTCCAATCGACTGGCAAACGGCCGACTGCCGGCAGGGTGAAGCCCTCGCAGCGGGACGGACGTCCGCTGCTTCCTCCCCGCGCGAGCCCGTGTGCCCTAGACCGCACCGACCCGGCCGCGAAGTCGATCCGGGTGGTCACGGCCAACTCGGCAGTCGACATGCAGTGCTGCATCCGCATCCGAGGTGCGCCATCCCGGCCGGGTTTTGCTCCCCCGGCTGCTCCCGGCTGTCACGGCCTTTCGACAATCACCTCTGACCTGCGTCGGCGCGACGACCCTACGGAGACCGCTTGCCTGTTATGCAAGAGGTCACGTAGCCGATCCGTGGAAAGGCGCGCACGCCGTGTGACCTGGGTTATTCACCATTCAGCGCGCAGTGACGGACGACCGTACATACGCACGAATCAAGAAAACCACCTTGCGGCGGCCGTTCGAATTTGTTGCGCTGAACAGGAAGTAGAGCTACGGGGACTCGAACCCTGGACCTCTTGCATGCCATACGAATTCGGACGGTAGTTGCCCGTAGCCAGATATCGCTCCACCAGCAGCTTCCTGCGCCTCACGTCGCGCGCCATCGCCCTCCATCGCCAGTCGCTTGCTCGCCTCTTGCTCCCAGGTGCCAATTGCCGGGCTGCTCTTGGCGGTGCAGCCGCAGCGCCCTGAGTGGGCGAATTCGATTGCCGCGCAGACGGCCGGGTGAATACATCCTGGCCAACGCTGTTGCCCGCCGCATTCATGGTTTGCTCCAACCCGCCGCTTCCATTCTCCCGGACCATCGCCAGGATTCTCGGTCGGATAGAGGCGGGCAGCCGATGCCAGCCCAGATTCCTGGGCGCTCGGCTGTCCTAGGCATAGAAGTAAGGATCGAGCACACGGACCTGGGTGATCTCGTCGACCGGTAGATCGTTACGGTCAGCTGCCCTGCGGATCGCCTCCGGCGTGGGTGCGTCGTAGACGCAGAACGTGCGGGTCTTGTCCTCGCTCACGAACGAGCTGATCCAGGTGACGCCCTGCTGCGCGTTGTGTTCGATCACGTCGCGGCAGATGTCGGCTCCGACTCGGTCGGCCGGGACGTGCAAACCATCCGGGAAGGTGCGTTGCACGATGTAGCGCGGCATGCCAGTCCTCCTCCTCGCCTGTCGGCGGTAGCACATGCCTGCAAACCTACGTACGCACCTGGGCAGCTGGCGTGGGGGACGCCCCCTATGTTGCGAACGGCGGCTACCCATCTTGGGTAGTGAGTCCGAGCTGCCCAGCCTTGGCACTCGCCTCGCCCCGAGTGCGAGCGTCGAGCTTCCGCAGGATCGCCGATACATGGTGTCCAACAGTCTTGGGAGACAGGAAGAGGCGCTCAGCGATTTCGGCGTCATGCAAGCCTTGCGCCAGGAGTCCGAGTACCTCGACTTCGCGCGGCGTCAAGCCCGCGGGATTGCGCCGCGTCGACGGTCGGGGTCCATGCGGGACGCCGCGGACTCCGCGCTCGCGCAGCTTACGGAGGACCATGCTGACCGCTGGGCGCGCTCCCAGTTGCTGCATCTCAGTCAGCGCGTGGCGCAGGCTGGTCTCGTCGCCACCGCTCAGTGCGAGCGCCGACTCATACGGACAGCCAAGCATGGTCCACGACTCTGCAGCCCGCTGCCACTCCCCAGCCATCTCCAGCGAATACGGATCGTCGCGCGCCATCGGACTCTCTGCCGCCAGCCCTGCGCGCCAGCGCCAGTATGCCAGGCCGGTCGTGTAGGCCGACCTCCTGGAAACTGAGAACTCCCAGGCAATCTCGGTCGCCGCAATCACGGCGTCGTTCCGGCCTTCCAGCCATGCCGCCTCGGCACGGGCGATCGCCACAGGCGCGATCCACTGCAGCTCCTTCCGCGGCTCGGCGAGCTCCAGCGCCTCATCAAGCAGAGCCCACGCGCCGGGATCGCCGCGCCGGGCACGCACCAGCCCGAGCGCCACCAGCGCATGGATACGCGCGAACGGACACGGCTCGCCAAGGCAAATCTCCGCGGTCTGCGCTGCCTCGCCCCAGCGGCCCGCGGCCAACTGCAGCTTGGCCCGCCAGCCGAGCAGGTAATAGCGATACACATCGAAGTCGATTCCCTCGCAGTACGCCAGTCCCGCATCTATGTGGCGTTCGGCGACGTCGTAGAGACGGAAACGTGCGGCGGTACGCGCGACCACCACCCGGGTCATCGCCGCATCCGCTTCCAGCCCGGCCGCCTCATACAGTCCGATGCACTGCTCCAGTTCCTCCAGCCCGCCAGGCTTCTCCGTGAAGAACTCGACCCACCCGACGGTCCGCCGCGCATCAACGCTCGCCCGCTTGTGATGCAGGCGCTCCGCAAGATCCGCTGCGCGGGCAGCCCATACCGCCGCGCCTGCCGGATCCTCGTCTCCTATCAGCAGCTGCGCAACCTGGCAGTACGCTGTCACCAGCTGCCAGGTAGGCCCGAGCGGCTCAAGGACCGCGACCGCCCGCAGCGCGATTTCGCGTGCTTCGGCCAGAACCCCCGTCTGCCACACGAGGTGTGACAGCCACCGCAGCGCATTCCCCTCGCGAAGCTGGTCACCAAGCTCGACATAGCAATCAAGCGCCCGGCGCATAGCGACAACGGCGGGTTCGAACTGGGTCGTGAAAAAGCACTCGGCCGCCCGGCCCTCCAGCAGCCTGGCGCGCTCCGGAAGCGGGACCGCGGCCGCGACCTCAAGGGCCCGCGCGTACAGGGACGCCGCCTCGCGGTGGGCGCCAAGCTTGGATGCCCGCGCGGCCGCCGCGGGAGCGTAGCGCAGAACCGCCTCATCATCTTGGGCGGCGTCCGCGTGGTGAGCGAGGCGAGCGAGATCGGGCGCCCCGGCCGGCGGCGCCGCCAGCGCAGCGATGGCTGCGCGATGCAGGCGGGCCTTGCGGTGGTCGCCGATCGCTGCCTCCAGCGCCTGGCGGGCTAGCTCGTGCCGGAAAGAAACCGAACCCGACTGGACTGTCAACATTCCGCCCGCGACGCACTCCTCCAGGCGCCCGCTCACGTCCTCGATGAGCCTGTCCAGCAGCCACAGCTCAGTGTGCGACGGAGCGATCGCCACCACTTCGAGCAGTTCGCGGGCCGCAGGGCTGAGCCGCGCCGCGCGCGCGAGCACCGCGTCACGCACCGTCGGCGGGACACCCGGACTACCGGCCGCCAATACCTCAGTCACGAAGAACGGGTTACCGCGGGTCCTCCGAAACAGCTCCGCGGGACTCGCCTCATGCCGCACCGCCAGACTCGTGAGAGCCTCCAGCGAAAACGGCTGCAGCCGAATCCGGCTGATCGCCTGCCCGGCACCGATCTCCCCGACTAGAAGTCTTAGCGGATGCCAGCGATCAAGCTCATCGTCGCGGTAGATCACAATCACCGCAGCGTGCACACCAGCCATTCGGCTGGCAAGCAACCTGAGCACATCAAGGGTGGCCTCGTCGGCCCACTGCGCGTCATCGACCACCACTATGGCTGGCTGTCGAGCGAGCTCGCGCCGCAATGCCATCGTTACGTCATGCGGCCGGGCCTCAGCTTCGACCAGATCAGCCAGCTCGCCGCCGACAACCTCGGCGACATCCAGCAGCGGCCCGAGCGGACGCGGTGTGAACAGGGGATCGCAAGCACCCCACAGCATCCGGGCGTCGCTCGTGCGGGCGTCGCAAAACGCCCGCACGAGCGACGTTTTGCCCACACCCGCCTCACCAGAGACGAGAACAAACGATCCTATGCCGCCAAGCGCCTTTGCCAGCGACCCGTCCAACTCCGCCAGATCGGCTGCCCGCTCCAGCAGAGGACTGTCCTCGCCCACCGCCGGTAATTTCACCTGGCCCGTCCTGCGCGTAATAATCCCTAAACAATGAACCCTGGCGCCGAAACCCGCAAGCCCGCGGACCCGCTGACCAGGTGCGCAAGTGGCGGGCACGCCTTGAACTAGCCGGGGCAGATTGCGCACCGGCCCGCACCGGCATCCACCACGGATCCGTCTTGCTCCCTGACTGCTCCCGGCGGTCATCGCCTTTCGATAATCGCTTCTGACCCTCCTAGACGCGACGTTCCTTTGCGGACCGCATGCCTGCAATGCAAAAGGTCATCGGGCACCGTCGAACCCCGGACCTCTTGCATGGCATACGAACCCAGCCAGTAGCTGACCGTAGCCACATGCCGCCTGACCAGCAACTTCATTCGCCAGGCATCGGCCTTCGTCGCTCGCCATCGCCGGTCGCTTGCTCCCCTCTTGCTCCCCGCTCACGCGATCTTGAGCTGCTCGTCACCGAAATCAGCGATCAGCTTGAGCGTCCCGCCGAGCGCGCTCACGACCCGGCTCAGCACATCCGGAGTAAACACATCCTCGCTCTCGATCTGCGACACACGGGCCACCGACTCCCCCATCCGCTCAGCGACATTTCCCGGATCATCCGCCGCCGCCAGCGCATCTCAGCCAGCCGCCGGCCCCGCGCATCGTCCAGCATCGCCGGCACAGCGGCACCGAAGGCCTCCGGTCCCGGCCGCCTGCACAGCGCGCTCCAGATTCAGTGACGCCGCCACCGCGACGCCCCGCTCACCGGCCGATTTCCTTCTCCCGCTCCGCCATTAATCCTCATGCACCTGCTCCGCCAGCGGCGGCCGACCCCCGATGACCTTCAACCATCGCAACTCCCGAAACCTTCGAGTGTCGCGACCGGCGCTGGAACCCGCGCAGCCTGGGTCGTCCGCCGGTCACCCGCACAGGGTGATGTGGCTGCCGCCCGCGTGGCCGACGCTAAGAGACAGCACAGGAGGACTGCCGTGTCTGCGATGGACGAGACGTCACGGTCCCCGCGGCGGGGGAATGCCGGAGCCCGGCGAGCGAGCCGAGCTTGAGCGGCTGCGGGCCGAAGTCACCGAACTGCGCGGAGGCCGCGTCAAGCTGCACCGCCGGCTCGGATGGCGGGCTCCGACAGCGACGTTGCTGATCGTGCTCGGATGCGTGCTGGCACCGCTCTCAGTGCTCGGCGTCTGGACCGCCAACCAGGTGTCCAACACGAGCCGGTATGTGGCGAACATGGCCCCGCTGGCCAGCGATCCGGCCATCCAGCACGCGCTCACCGACAAGATCACGAACGAAATCAGCTTGCACCTTAACGTCGTGGGGTCTAGCGACGCGGCCGCCAACCAACTGGCCAGTAAAGGGCTTACTCGCGCTAGCACGGCGCTGAAGAGCTTCGCACCGCAGATAGCCAGTGCCGTGTCGGGCTTTGTGCACTCTCAGGTGCAGAAAGTTGTGACGAGCCCCGCGTTCGCCCGGCTCTGGGAACGGCTCAATATCGTCGTGCACGCGCAGCTGGTGAAGGCCTTGTCCGGGCAGGGCAGCAAAGCGATCTCGATTCAGAACGGGTACGTCACGCTGAGCCTCGGCCCTGTCATCGACGCGGCTGAGCAGCGGCTAGCCGCCCGTGGCCTGACCATTGCGAACAAGCTGCCGCCCATCAATCCCACGTTCCCGCTGTTCTCAGCGAAGTACCTGGTCAAAGCGCAGACCGGGTACCGCGTGCTGAACGACTTGAAGATCGCGCTGCCCATCACCGCGCTGCTGTTGCTCGCGGCCGGGGTCTATATCGCGAGGAACCACCGGCGTGCGCTCATCGGTGCCGGGCTCGGCCTGGCCACGTCTATGTTCGTGCTGGCCGCGCTGCTGCTAATCTTCCGCGGCATTTACATCAACAGCGTGCCCAACTCCAAGCTCCCGGCCGACGCTGCGGAAGCGCTGTTCGACACCCTTGTGCGTTTTATCAGGCAAGGCCTGCGCACGCTGCTCGTTCTTGGGCTGGTAGTGGCGGCAGCCGCGTTCCTCACCGGGTCTTCAGTGAGCGCGGTCCGCACCCGCGCGGCGTTCTCCAGCGGCCTGCGCTGGCTCCGTGAGCGCGGCGAACTGGCAGGACTGCGCACCGGGCCAGTCGGCCAGTGGACCTATGCGCACCGGAAGGCGCTGCGGATCGGCGCTGTCGGGGTCGCCGTACTGATATTCGTGTTCTGGGGCCGGCCCACCGGGGCGGTAGTCATCGGAATCGCTCTCGTGCTGTTGCTCATGCTCGGCCTCATCGAACTGATCGGGCGACCGCCCCCGGCGTCGCCTCCTGAAGCGGCACGACGCAGCATCTAAGGACCTGGCCTACCGCTTCCTGGTAATGGAACTCCGGGGTGACTTCCGCGCCCCGTTACCATGCCGGGCTTTGACCGGGCGAAGCCGCCTCTTCCATGGCCGGGGCCGCCTCGTCGCGGCTGAGCGACTCCTTGCGTTCGACCTTCATATCGGATACATCTCATCAGCTGGGTGATTGCTCCCGTGTCGGGAAGATCTGCAGGTTCATTTGGCCTGCGCCTTATGGTCATCGGCGATATGCGCCGGCATCTGCCGGTCCGGCAGACTGGCCCGAATGGGCTGGTGCCACCAGGTGCCATAGTCGGATCCAGTTCAACAGCGCACACTGCACGGCGAGGCGACACTCGGACGCTGCGGCGGGACGCGCACCTGCGCGCAGCGCGGGACGGTTGCCGTCGTGCTTTCCACGCGGTGGCCGCGCCCTTGCCGCGCTAGTCCGGCTCGCCGCAGGTGAAAACCTGCCCTCAAGCACGCACAAGCCCTGCGCCTGGAGGTCATTTTGCATCTCTTCAGGCCGCTGACCTGCACATTAGCCCAAAAGTGATTGTGTAGATGGCTCGAAATCGAGAGCCATTGACTTAGCTTAACCAGGAGCCCCACTCCAAGCTCGGGGCGGGCAGATCGGGTGGCTCGAGGAACGCCGGCGGCGCGGACAGATCGAGCGCGGCGAGCGGCGCCGCGGCTGCGGCATCGCGGCGCGTGAGGGCGGGCAGATTCCACTTCTCCTCGACGAGCTTCAACACCGAGGTGTGGTCAAACACCTCAGACAGCACGCAGTCCGGCCGTGCGTAAGGCGACACAATCACGGCTGGCACCCGGAACCCGTAAGTGTCATAAGCGAGTGGCTCGCACACAAGATTCTGCGCGTGCCGAACGTAGCCGGCGAAGACAGGCTTGAGAATGGTTCGCAGCCAGGACTGGTGGGCCACCAGACTGCGGCCAGGTACGTCGTCCGGCGGCACGGCAGCAGGCGGCGGCACGTGGTCGTAGTAGCCGCCATTCTCGTCATAGGTCCAGATCAGCAGGGTGTCCGGCCAGCACTTGCCATGGATGACCCGATTGATGACCTCGGCGGCAAAGCTTTCGCCCCTGCGGATGTCCTGCGGGTTCTCCTCGGAGTACTCATCAAAGTCCGGATCCACGATGCTGAAGTCCGGGAGCGTCCCTGCGTCAGCGTCAGCGAAGAACTGGCCAATGCTGCGCCCATGCAGCATGTGCCTGGCCAGGCCAAACGGGTACAGGCCCGCGGTGAACTGCAGGTCGCGCCTGACTGCGGTGGTCACGCGCCGGAACGGCCGACCCACCGACCGCAAGTGATGCCGGGATCTGCGCCGCTTGTACTGGAGGTAGCGCCGGAACTGAGAGTGGTCGTCGGCATCCGGCCGGTAGTTCACCCAGGACCTGCCGTATTTGGTCAGCATGTCCAGGATGGTGCCCGCCGGCGGCCGGTCGAGGAGATTGATGGGCAGATCGTCGATCAGCCCGTGCGCCGTCCCGGCCAGCAGAAAGCGCCTGTTCGGGAACGTCGGGCCAAGGCACGAGCTGAACCAGCGATCGGCCAGCGGGAACGTTCGGGCCAGGCCGTGATAGAAAGGCAGGTCATCTTCTGTCCAATAGCCCATCGCTGCCGCCTTGTCACCGGCCGGCGCGGTGGCCTGGGTGGCGGTCACGAAGCCGCTCATCTTGCCGTCGGCCCATTGCGTGTGGGCAGCAGTCCAGCTCTGGCACGGCACGCCGGGCTGTTGCACGGTCGAATCCATGTGGTACGCGGCCACCGCGGAGCCAGTAGTGTCGCGATTCTGGCTGTCTGGCTGTCCGCCTGGCCCGACGGGGAATCCCTCGCCGCGCCCGGCCATGGTGCCCAGGTAGTTGTCGTAGGAGTGGTTCTCCATCATGAGCACGACAATGTGCTTGATCTCCGGCAGCCGGTCGGTCCCGGCTGGCAGGGACGGATCAGGTCGCTGCCCCGGCTGGGCGCGCTCCATCCGCTGACCGCGCCAGCGCAGTCCCTGCCGTTCCACGCCTTCCCACACGACCGTGCTGCGCATGCTCAGCCTCCGCTCTCCGAGGGCGTCTCCCAGTCTCGCTCGGCGCACCGCGGCCAGAGTGCTATTCCCCGTTCAAACCCGTGCGAACTACGGGATCGCCGAAACGGGCTCGGCCTGGCCACGTTTATGTTCGTGCTGGCCGGACTGCTCATGATCTTCCGCGGCATCTACCTCAGCAGCATGCCCAGCTCCAAGCTCCCGGCCGACGCCACCGCAGCGCTGTTCGACACCGTTGTACGGTTATCCGGCAAGGCTTGCGCACGCTGCTCGTGCTGGGGCCGGTACTGGCGGCGGCCGCCTTCCTCACCGGGGCCTCAGTGAGCGCGGTCCGCACCCGCGCGGTGTTCTCCAGAGGCCTGCGCTGGGTCCGCGAGCGCGGCCAACTGGCAGGACTTCCCACCGGGCCGGTCGGCAATTGGGATCTGTGCGCACCAGAAGGAGTTGCGGATCGGCGCTGTCGGGGTTGCCGCGCTGATATTCGTGTTCTGGGTCCGGCCCACCGGGGCGGTCGTCATCGGGATCGCACTCGTGCTGCTCGTCATACTCGGCCTCATCGAGCTGATCGGGCGACCGCCCGCGGACTCGGCGACCCAAGCGCAGCGAGCGAGCAGCTGACGACGGGCGTTAGCGCTTACGCGCTTTCGAGCCCCGGGATGGCTTCCGCGCACCGTTGCCCTGCTGGGCCTTGACCGCAACAGGGGCAGCGGCTGATTCATGGTGTTCGACTATTGACCACTTGAACTCGACTTCCACCTCGACTTCTTCGCCCTCAACCTCGACCTCGAGTTCGGCACGCATGCGATCAGGGATATGCAGGCTGACCGAACTCGCCCCGAAGGGGAGATCGGCGTGATCCCCGGCGGCGAATGCCTTGGCAAGCTGTACGAGCCACTCAGCTGCCTCATCCCGGCTAAGCGACTCTTTGCGTTCAACCTTCACGTCAGACATGACCGGCCCTCCCAAGCTTTGCTGCCAGCGCCTTCGCCGTAACATCAGCGCCCCTTGCCATGGTCAGGCCTGCGCTGGCGGGTGCACATCACCTCAGGTGGGTGATTGCTCCCGTGCGCGCAAGTGTGCGGATCAATCTGACCTGCGCCTATTGGTCATCGGCGACATGCCCGTGCGGGACGGTTGCCGCCGCACCGCAAGCCCACGCCCGAATAAGCGCTTGCCGTCCCCGTGAGCCCACGAGCTCCAACCGCGCGCACTCAGCCGGCGCTGCAAATGATCGGCGATCAGTGCCGGCCTAGATGCGTGACATGACTAGCGCCGATCAGGTCTGGGGGTCCAGTTCGCCAGCCAGTCCGGAGCGCCTGACGAGTCGGCCCCGCCGCTCGTGATGGCCGCGCTGGCAGACGATGCGAACCGCTGAGCCCGCGCGGCCATCTGCGTCACGCCGGAGTTCGCGCGTAACGCGACGGACAGATCGACTGCGCGCCGCGGCACTTGCAAGAGTGGCAGCATACGGCGATCGGGCCCCGGCTGGCTGCCCGTCCCCAGCGCAGGTGCCCGCCGGGCGCGCTTGAGCGGCCGGTGTTTCAGGTGCGCGGGATCCGAGCGCGTGCTCGCGGATCCGTTTTGCTCCCCTGGCTGCTCCCGGCCGTCATCGCAGTTCGATAATCGCTTCTGAGCTGCATCGACGTGACGGCCATTCGAGGGCCGCTTGCCTGCAATGCAAGAGGTCTCGGAGCGTGGTCCGCGGACCTATCGCACCGGCATTGACCTGCTCATTTGCGCTCTCGCACTGACGCGGCTGACGGACGGCACAGTCGTCCGAAACAAGAAAACCGCCTCGCGGCGGCTGTTCGAATCTATTGCTCTGACCTGGGGAGTGGAGCTACGGGGATTCGAACCCCGGACCTCTTGCATGCCATGCAAGCGCTCTACCAACTGAGCTATAGCCCCGCGAGCGGCTGGCCTTCCGGCATCAGCGCCACGCCAGTGTACAAGAAACTGCCTAGTCCCCGTCGCCGGGTCGGCCGTCCGGGCCAGGTTCCGGAAGTATGCCGACATTATGCTCCAGAACCCGCCATCTGCCGCGTCGCCTGCCGAGTATCGACCAGTGGCAGTTGTCGAACGGGCCGAGTACCCGCGCGGTGGGCTCCTCCGGCAGGCCAAGCAACCGCGCCATCGCCATTCCCAGCGCGGCTCCGTGGCCGACCACTACGGCCAGGGCACCGCCAGGCAGGCTGTCGGCAACTCGTTCCAGCGCGGCGGACGCCCGGTCAGCTACCGCCCGGGCAGACTCCCCGTCCGGCGGGCTCCAGCTTGCCCGCTCCACCGGGAACCGCGTCATGATCTCTGACTCGGTCAGGCCCTCCCAGGCCCCGCCGAAACGCTCTCGCAGGTCCTTGTCCGTCTGTACAGGCAGGCCAGTCAGCCTGGCCAGCGCATCGGCAGTTTCCATAGCCCGGCTCAGGTCAGAGGAGATGATCGCCGACGGCCGCAGGGAAGCCAGATACGGTGCGGCCTCGGCCGCCTGCCGGCGCCCGAGATCATTCAGCGGCACATCGGTCTGACCTTGGAACCGGCGCTCGAGGTTGTACACAGTCTGGCCGTGCCGCCAGAGCACCAGCTTGATTGCCTCGTCCTCGCCGCCTGGCCACATGCTGGGCGCGACGGCGTCCTCCGCTGCGGTCAAGCGCTAGCCTCGCTCCGCGGCGCCGCCGGCGCCCTGGGACGCGCCGCCGGTCCCGGCTGCGCCGACAGGCTCAGGCAGCGGAATCCGCGGGCAGTCCTTCCACAGCCGCTCCAGTGAGTAGTAAACCCGCTCCTCCGCATGCTGCACATGGATGACGATGTCGACGTAGTCGAGCAGCACCCAGCGCATCTCCCGCTCTCCCTCGCGGCGGGCAGGCTTCGCGCCGGCCTTGCGCAACTGCTCCTCTATCTCGTCCACGATGGCCCGGACCTGGCGGTCATTGGACGCTGAGCACAGCAGGAAGGCGTCAGTGATCACGAGTTGCTCACTGACGTCGTAGGCGATGATGTCGGAGGCGAGCTTGTCAGCCGCGGCTGCGGCCGCGACCTCTACGAGCTCGACGGCCCTTTTCGTGGCAGTCACGTGTGCTGGCGATCCTCCTCGGCTGGAACTGATGCCCACGATCTCACGCTCGGCCGCAATCGGGACGCAGGCTAACTCCCAGGGTATCCGCCAGCACCGACAACCCGCCTCTTTGCCGCCGCGCTTATCACGTTTAGACCCATTCGGTGGTGAGAGCCTGACGGACGGGAGCATCGGGGACGAGGCCAGCGCGGCAGTCGTCAGTCGGAGCGGCGGCCGGCCAGCCAGCAGGAGACAGCCCACGACACTGCGAGCAGCGCGAACGCGGCCAGTAGCGGGACTCCGGCCGGCCAGGCCGCGGCCTGCATCGTGGCGCCGTTGCCGCGCAAGGCCGCGCTGGCCGGGGACACGCTGGAGACAAGCGCCACGACCACTGCCGCGATCGTGCTGAGCAGGGCTGCGGCGGCGTGACGGATCAGGGGCGGGTTGAACAGCGTGCCGACCGCTGAGCCCACCATCGTGCAGACAAGCGCCTTGCCCAGGCCGGCGGCGAGCGGGACCAGCAGCGCCGTGTGGTGGCCCAGGGTGACCAGCTGGTAGCTGGCCCCGACCAGTCCGAATACGGCGCCGCAGGCGAAAGAAACGACCAGCGTGGCCAGCTGCGCCCGGCCCGGCCCGCGCGCGGCCGACACGCACGCTCTGGCAGCGGCTGGCTCGGCGGTCAGCATTGACCTGGTCAGCAGCGCGACGACCGGCACCAGGATGGCCGCGCTCCAGTCCATTCCGGCGGCGAGCGCCTGCGCGCGCAATGCGTCCGCAGCCCCTGCCTGATAGCCCGAGCCGGCCCCGCCGACCGAGATCAGCAGCGCGAAAGTGATGAGCGGGAGGATCCACCGGTGTGATCGAAACAGGCCCGCGGCCTGGTAGCGGATCAGGGGGATCAAAGCCGACCCCCCGTTTCTGGCCGGACCGAGGCAACGTGCACGCCGTCCCAGCTCAGCAACCGGCGGAGCACCGCGTCACAGTCCCGGCCCCGTACCGTCGCCGCGACCCGGCCGATCGCACCGTCGTCGGGGGGTGGCCAGGGCGAGACCGCCAGCACCCCGGCCAGGCCGGCCAGGTGCACCAGGGACCCGGCCTCGACGCCGTCCAGTTCGACGACAAGTACTCCCCCGTCCGCGGCCAGGCCGGCCAGCGGTTCGCACGAGGCGCCAGGTGCGCTCGCGGCGCCAGGCCCGTTCGCTACATCGCTGCCCGGGCCGCGGCGCAGGGCGGCAGACTCGTCGCGCCGGCCGCCGATCTCGTCGGCCGCCGTGGCCGCCAGCACCTGCGCCGCTCCCCCGCCGAGCCGCCAGCGCTGGCTTACTTGCCCGGCGAGCCGCGCCGGGTCGTGATCTACGAACAGCACAGTCCCGCCGTCGGCCAGGCGTTGTGCCACGGCAGCGTCCAGTGCTCCGCGCGCCGCCTGGTCCAGGCCAGTCCAGGCCTCGTCGAGGACGAGCAGACCAGGACGGGCCAGCAGCGCCTGCGCGATGACGACCTTCTGGCACATTCCCTTGGACAGCGTGCGCATCGGAGCGCCCGCGTACTCGCCGGCGCCGAGACGATCCAGCCAGTCACTGACTGCCGTCGGCACGGCGGCAGCAGACAGCCCGTGGATCCGGCCCATGTGCGTCAGGTACTCACGGGCGGAAAACGCCAGGGCAGCCGGGAACCGCTCGGGCACGTACCCGGTGCGCGGCCGGCCGATCACCCGCCCGGTCGACGGCATCGACACCCCGGCCATGACCCGCAGCAGTGTCGACTTGCCGCTGCCGTTGCTGCCCTCCAGCCGGATCAGCTGGCCCGCCGCAATCTCCTGGCTGACGTCGCGGACGATCCACGGCTGCCGCAGACCGTACCGCTTGCCCACCGCTTCGAGCCGCACTACCCGTCCCTTCCGGCGCCGGGCCGGGGCCCTGCACCCGAGCCCCGCCCGGCCAGGACCGGCGCTGCACCCGAGCCCTGCGCACTTCAACGATAAGGCCCGCGCGCGTTCAAGGCCTCGCTCGGCTGTTCAACCGGGTGATGGCCGGTCCGACCGCGCGGCATCAGCGGGCGCGACGCCGGCCGGCGCGATCGCTAACCTTCTGGCGGCTGATAGAGGCGGCGCTTGGCGATGTACTGCACGATCCCGTCAGGGACCAGGTACCAGATCGGATCACCGCCGAGCACACGCTCCCGGCACTGGGTCGAGGAGATGGCCAGCGCCGGGATCTCGATGAGGCTCACCTGACCAGGCGGCAAGTCGGTCAGCGCCAGCTGATGCCCCGGCCTGGTGCACCCGACGAAATGGGCGAGATCGAAGAGCTCGTCCGCGTCCCGCCACGAGATCATCCTCGCCAGCGCGTCGGCACCGGTGATGAAGAAGAACTCGACATCAGGCCCGCGCTCCGCGCGCAGCTCGCGCAGCGTATCGATGGTGTAGGTCTCGCCAGGTCGGTCGATGTCGACCCGGCTGACGGAGAACCGCGGGTTCGAGGCCGTCGCGATCACTGTCATCAGGTACCGGTCCTCAGCCGCCGACACCTCACGATGTTCTTTCTGCCACGGCTGTCCGGTGGGCACGAAAATAACCTCGTCAAGGCCGAAGAAATGGCCCACTTCACTGGCCGCGACGAGGTGCCCGTGGTGGATCGGGTCGAAGGTACCGCCCATGATGCCGATCCGCTTGCCCTGGTGGCCAAGCGCTCCCGGCGGGCTCGCGACGCGCTGAGCCGTCGCGTCACCGGGCAGCGCGGGTTCGTTCATGCCAGTCGACCTTAGACGGCGGCTGTTACACCGGGTAGCTGATCTGGGTCAACTGCTCTGACTCCGCCCACAACCGGCGCTGCGCTTCCTTGTTATAGGACCGTCCGCTTGAGGTCACGAGGACCGGGTTCCCGGTGAATTGCAGGAAGCCGTCGGGTCCGTAGTAAGTCCCGCCGATCACCTCGGGATCGGTCGCCGCGCGCAGGATCGGCAGCGAACCGGCCCGGCTGTCCTGGACCAGCCAGGCGTTAACAGTCCTGAACCGATCGCTCAGGGCCGCGTTGGACAACCCGGACATATGCCTGGTCAGGTCCGTCCGCGCGGTGCCTGGATGCGCCACGACGGCGATCGTGCCCGCGTCCGCGGCCGACAGCCTGCGCTGCAGCTCGTAAGTGAACATCAGATTCGCCAGCTTGGACCTGCCGTAAGCTGCCATCTTCTGGTAGTGCCGCGCGGACTGCAGGTCGTCAAAATCCATCCGGCCAGTGCGGTGCGCGCTGCTCGCGACCGTGACCACGCGCGAGCCCGGCGTGGCCAGCAGGGCCGGCAGCAGCAGTCCGGTCAGGGCGAAATGGCCCAAGTGGTTGGTGCCGAACTGCAGCTCGAAGCCGTCCTTGGTCAGTCCGTACGGCGGCATCATCAGGCCGGCATTGTTGATCAGCAGGTCGAGCTTGGTAAACCGGCCGCTCAGATCGGCCGCGGCCTTGCGCACCGACTCGAGGGACGCCAAGTCCAGCTCCGCGGTCTGCACCGACGCGCCGGTCAGTTCGGCCCGGATCCTCGCCGCGGCTTCCGCAGTCCGGCCCTGATCACGGCCGGCCAGCACCACCGTGGCCCCGTGCCGCGCGAGCGCCGTCGCGGCCGCCAGGCCAAGCCCGCCGTTCCCGCCGGTCACGACCGCGACCCGGCCGTGCTGGTCACCGATATCCGGGGCCGTCCAGCGCTGCTTCATAGCGAGTTCCTCTCTAGCCCCTGCACGCAACATGCACAGCACATCATGGCGCTCAGCTGCGCGCTCAGCCGCCGCCATGATTAGTGCCCTTAGCGGGTAAATAGGGACCGGAACGTGGTCGTCGCCGCCAGTCAGGCTTGCCCTGCCCGGTCGGCCAAGGTGAGGAGACAGCCCGTGGCGGAATACTCGGCCGGGTACGCCGAGCTGTCGCACGACCAGGGCAAGGCCCTGTTCAGCCACGTGATGTGGCTGGTGGCGCTCGCGGCCGGATTCTTCGCCCTCGGCTGCTACGCGGGCCGGGACTTGTCGATCGGCTGGTCGATCGCCGGGTTCATCGTCGGCCTGGCCTGTGTGCTTGCCCTCAACCTCACCGCCCGGCGGTCCGGCGGCCTCAGTGTCGGGCTGCTTGTCGCCATGGGCCTGTTCCTCGGGCTGGCCATGGGCCCGGCAGTCGCGTATTACTCAGGCAGCAGCCCCGCAGCGGTCTGGCGGGCCGCCGGGGCCACCGCGTTGTTCATGGCCGGGTTCGGCGCCTACGGGTACGCCACCAGACGTGATCTGACGGTCGTCGGGCGGATAGCGTTCTTCGGCCTGATCGGGCTGATCGTGCTGGGCGTCCTCCTGATCTTCGCCAAGATCCCCGGTGCCGACCTGCTCTACTCGATCGTCGGGCTGGTTGTCTTCGCCGGGCTGACCATGTGGGACTTCCAGCGGCTGCGCCGGTCCCGCGGCCTGGCATCCGCGCCGCAGATCGCCGCGTCGATCTTCCTGGACGCGCTGAATGTATTCCTCTTCTTCCTGCGCATCTTCGGCGGCGGCCGGGACTGACCCGCCAGGTGCCCGCCTGGGCAGACCTGCACGCCAGTCACCGGTTCGTGCGGACGAGCCAGCTGCTGGTCAGTCCAGGCCGGGCAGCGGCGGCTCGATCCCAGACCAGCGGGCCACGCGTACCGCCTTGCCGACCTCGGTCCGCGGCACTGACCCGGTCGGCAGCAGCCGGACAGCTACCGAGAGCCCGAGCGCATCCTTCAGCGCCGATTCGAGCCGGCTGACGTCCGGCCGGGGGCCGTGCCACCCCGTTCCCGTCTCGCAACAGGCGATCAGCCGGTGCTGCGGCGCGCGCTCATCGACTACCAGCAGGTAGTCGGGCGCTAGTGCCTCCTGCCCGAGCAGCACCCGCTCGACCTCGCTCGGGTAGACATTCACGCCCCTGATCACCAGCATGTCGTCCTTGCGGCCGGTGACCTTGCTCATCTTGACCAGCGTGCGGCCGCACCGGCAGGTGCCGCGGCGCAGCGCGGCGATGTCGCCGGTCCGGTACCGCAGCAGCGGCAGCGCCTGCTTGGTCATGGTGGTGAAGGTCAGCTCGCCCGGCCGCCCGTCGGGTACCGGCAGCCCGGTCACCGGGTCCAGCGCCTCGACCAGGAAATGGTCCTCGTTCACGTGCAGGCCGTCCGCGGCGACGACGCATTCGGCCGCGACGCCTGGCCCGATGACCTCGGACAGGCCGTAGATGTCCAGCGCCCGGATGCCGAGCAGGTCCTCGATCCTGATCCGCAGCTCCTGCGTCCACGGCTCGGCGCCGAAGATGCCGGCCTTCAGCGACAGCCCGTCGCCAGGCCCGGCGCCGGCCTCGGCCAGCGCCTCGCCGAGCCGGATCGCGTACGACGGCGTGCAGGTCAGGATGTCCGGCCTCAGGTCCTTGATCAGCGTCACCTGTCGCGGCGTCATCCCGCCGGAGACCGGCACGACGGTCGCGCCGAGTTCGATCCCGCCCTGGTGGATGCCGAGGCCGCCGGTGAACAGCCCGTAGCCGTAGGCGTTGTGCACGATGCTGGCCGTGGTCGCGCCAGCCGCGGCCAGTGCGCGCGCGCACATCCTGGCCCACAGCTTCAGGTCGGCGCGGGTGTAGGCGACCAGGGTGGGGCGGCCGCCGGTACCGCTGGAGCCGTGCACCGCGACGACTTCCTCGCGCGGCACCGCCAGCAGCCCGAACGGGTAGGTCTCCCACAAGTCGGCCTTGGCAGTGGTCGGCAAGCTCGCGAGGGTGGCCAGATTCACCTCGGCGCCCGAGCTCACCCCGGCATCCTTCAGCCGGGTGCCCTGCAGCCCGCCCGCGGCTAGCAGCCGGTCCACCAGCCCGCGCAGGCGCTCGGTCTGCAGGCCGGCCAGCTGCTCGGCGGGCATCGACTCGGCGTCTGGCTCGAACATCGCCGGGACAGGCGGTGCGGACATGCGGGCCAACCTCTCCGAAGTGCGCCTACGATAACTTCTATGACCACTGTGCCCGACCGCTCCCGGATCCGTCTGCCGGGTATTAGCTCTCGTGCTTACGAGCACCCCGCCGACCGGTCCGCGCTCGTGGCGTTGCGCAAGCTGACCGGCTTCGACACCATCCTGCGCAACCTGGCCGGGCTGTTCCCGGACCGCGCGCTGCGGCTGATGTTCCTGTCCAGCGCGGTCCGCTGCTCGGCCGATCAGTTCCCTGACCTGTACCAGGCGATGCTGGACGGCTGCTACATCCTGGACATGCCGCGGGTGCCTGAGCTGTACGTCAGCCAGGAGCCCACGGTCAACGCGATGGCTATCGGCATCGACAAGCCCTTCATCGTGCTGAACAGCGGCCTGGTGGAGCTGATGGACCCGGAGGAAATTCGCTGGGTCATCGGGCACGAGCTCGGCCACGTGCACTCAGGGCACGCCGTCTACAACACGATGATGTACGCCCTGATCGCGCTCGCGGCCCGGTTCTCGCTGGTGCCATTCGCCTGGATCGGGTTCAAGGCCGTGCTGTGGGCCCTGGAGGAATGGCATCGGAAGGCTGAGATGTCCTGCGACCGGGCCGGACTGCTGGCCACCCAGGACGTCGACGCCGCCCGGCGGTCGCTGATGAAGATGGCCGGCGGCCGCAAGATCGCCGAGCTGAGCAGCGACGAGTTCCACAAGCAGGCGCGCGAGTACGACGCGGTTCCTGACGTACGGGAGAGCCTGCTCAAGCTGATGCAGCTGCAGGGCACGACGCACCCGTTCGCCGTGGTCAGGTTCGCGGACCTGGACCGGTGGGCCGGCGAGGGCGAGTACCGCGACATCCTGGCCGGGAACTACCCGCGCCGGGAGGACGACTCAGACACCTCGGTGGGCGATGAGTTCAAGTCCGCGGCCAAGTCCTACCAGGACTCCTGGAGCCGCAGCGCCGACCCGCTGATCGGAGTTGTGCGCGGTGCCGCGTCAGGGGCGGCCGAGGCCGGAACCAAGCTGTTCAACCGGTTCACTGGCGGCGGCAACCGCGACGACGACTCCGACGACTGATCGGCAGTCCGCCGACGGCAAGGCCGACCCCTGAGGTCGCCTTGCCGTCGCCTGCGGCTCGCCGTCGTCGGCGGCTAGCCGACCCGGGCCGGGCTGGGCGCGGCGGTCATCCGGCTCAGCACGCCTGGCAGTTCCCCGGTGTGCACGACAGCAACCTGCTGGGTCGCCCTGGTCAGCGCGACGTACAGGTCGCTGTGCCCGCGGGGTGACTCGGCCAGGATCCTCGCTGGCTCGACGATCAGCACGCAGTCGAACTCCAGTCCCTTCGCCTGTTTCACCGTCAGCACCACGACCCGGCTCGTCAGGTCGGGATCGGAACCGATCGCCGTGCCCGGCAGGGCGGTGCTGATCACGTCGCCGAACTCCTCGGCCAGCGATTCCGGCACGATGACCGCGAGCTTGCCGTCCCCGGCTTGCTCAGCCAGCTCAGCCGCTGCCCGCGTGGCCGCCGCGGCAAGCTCCCCCGCCGCAGCCTGCGCGTGCCAGGGGAGCTTGCCAGACTCCCTGACCGAGCTCGGCAGCTGCAGGCCCGGACCGATCGCGCCCAGCACATCGGCAGCTACCGCCATGACCTCGGCCGGCGTCCGGTAATTCACTGTTAGCGGGGTCAGCCGCCACCGGCCCGCCAGGTACGGGTCGAGCATCGCGTTCCAGGACGGCAGGCCAGCCAGGTCACCGGTCTGCGCGACGTCACCGACGATGGTCAGCGACCGCGCCGGGCATCGGCGCATCAGCATCCGCCAGGCCAGCTGCGACAGCTCCTGCGCCTCGTCGACGATCACGTGGCCGAAGGCCCAGGTACGGTCGACCGCGGCCCGCTCGGCCGCGGTGAGGTGCTGAACCTCCTCGTAACGGTCGGCGAGCCGGCTGGCGTCGACGACGTCAGCGCCCATCAAAATCTCCGGATCGTCGTCGTCGTCGCGGCCGATGATGTCGAGCACGCCTTGCGCGTAGGCCTCGTCCTGCCGCCGGCGCCTGGCCTCGGCTGCCCTGAGCGCCCTGTCGTCTTCGCCGAGCAGCTCTGCCGCCTCGTCCAGCAGCGGCACGTCGGCCGGGGTCCACGGCGCGCCGCGCTCGCGGCGCAGTGCGTCCCGCTCTGCTGGGGACATGCGCGGCGCGGCGGCTGCCAGCCTGGCCGGGTCGCTGAGCAGCTCGTCGACCAGTTGCTGCGGGCTCAGCACCGGCCACAGCGCATCGATCGCGCGCCGGACGGCCGGGTCAGATCGCAGCTCCCGGCGCAGGTCGTCGAAGTCCTGCTGGTCCATCAGACCGCCGCCGCCGCGCACGTCGCTGCCGATACGGCCAGCCAGCTGCCTGGTCAGCGCGCTGATGATGTCCCTGGCGAAGACCCACCTGGCCTGGTTGTGCGGCCGCCTTGACCGCCTGGCGCGGTCCCTTGCCTGCGCGACTGTCCGCGGTGTCAGCTGCAACCTGCCGTTGTCGGCCGCGAATTCCGGCGTGGGCTCGTCCCGGCCGGCCATCGTCACCAGCCGGAGTCTCGCGGCGTCCGCGCGGATCTCCAGCGGCCCGTCAGGTACCTCCTGCCGGTCTCTGACCGCCGCCGCGATGACCCTGGCCATCCCGATCCTGCCCTTGATCGCGGCAACCTCGGCCGGCTCGGCAGCGGTCGCGCTGATCCCAGGGAACAGGTCGCCGATCGTGGACAGCAGCACGCTGGTCTCGCCCAGCGACGGCAGGACCTGGCCGATGTAGCGCAGGAAGGTGGTGTTCGGGCCGACGACCAGCACGCCGCGCTTCTCCAGCTGCCGGCGGTAGGTGTACAGCAGGTACGCCGCCCGGTGCAGCGCGACCGCCGTCTTGCCGGTGCCAGGACCGCCCTGGACGACCAGCGCGCCCGCCATCGGCCAGCGGATGATCAGATCCTGCTCCGCCTGAATCGTCTCGACGATGTCGGTCATCGAGCCGGTGCGGCTCACGTTCAGCGCCGCCAGCAGCGCAGCCTCGCCGGTCAGTCCTTCGTGCCTGGTCGGGTCCGCGATAGCCAGGTCCAGTACCTCGTCATCGAGGCTAACCAGCTCGCGCCGCTTGGTCTTGATATGCCTGCGAACCTTGACGTCGCCCGGCGACGCAGCCGTCGCCAGGTAGAACGGCCGGGCAGCGTCCGCGCGCCAGTCCATCAGCAGCTGCTCGTAGTCATCGGTATCTGCATGAATGCCGAGCCGGCCGATATAGCGCAGCTCACCATCCTCGAACTCCAGCCTGCCGAAGCAGAGACCATTCTCCGCCGCGTCGATTTGCGCTAGCTGCTGCCGGTACATGGCGCTGAAGGTTTCCCGCTCCACCCTGGCCTGGTGCGTGCCGCCGCTCTGAGCCAGCACGCCCGCCATCCGGCGGCTGGCTCGCGCTCGCAGAGCATCGAGCCTGGTATACAGCAGGGAAATGTAGTCCTGCTCCGTTGCCAGTTCCGCGTTTGACAAACAGGCTCCTTGGTATTAAAATGACAAAGACGAGTACGCCCTAAAGGTCCGATTCGTCTCATGCGCTACAAGAATGTAGCGCATCTTTTTATTTCCTGGACGCGCCGGCAATTTTCCGGCTGTACCAGAGCTGTCGCGAGCCCGCCACGCCGCCGCGGCCTGGCAGCACCCGTATCACCGTCGGTTCCTAACCGCCGAGCCGCACGTCTGAGCCACGCGGGCCCAGACTGCTCACGGCGGCCGTCACATCCGGGTCCCAGTCGAACACGACAGAGTTATCCTCCTCGCCGATCAGCACCTCGGCACCGGGCTGAGCTCCGGCCTCGGCCAGCGCCTGCTCGATGCCGAGCTTGGCCAGCCGGTCCGCCAGGTAACCGACGGCCTCATCGTTGGCGAAGTCGGTCTGCAGGATCCACCTGCGCGGCTTCTCCCCGACGATCCGGTAGCTGTTCTCCCCCGTGCCGACGATCTGGAATTCGGGCCCTGACACCGGCGCCGGTCTGAGCACCAGCCTGGTGGGCTCGGTCAGCGGGGCAGCCGCCCTGGCCGCCGCGATCACGCTCGCCATCGTGAAGGCCAGGTCGCGCAGGCCCTCGGTGGTGGCAGCGGAGATCTGGTGCACGGTGAGGCCGCGCGCCACGAGTTCGGGTTCCACCAGTTCGGCCAGGTCCCTGGCGGCAGGCACATCGATCTTGTTGAGCGCCACGATGCGCGGCCGGTCAGCCAGCTCCGAACCCGTCAGCTCCTCATAAGCAGCCAGCTCGGCTTCGAGCGCGTCCAGGTCGCTGATCGGATCGCGGCCGGGCTCCTCGGTCGCGCAGTCCAGCACGTGCACGAAGACCGAGCACCGTTCGATGTGCCTGAGGAAATCCAGACCGAGCCCCTTGCCCGCGCTCGCCCCCGGAATCAGGCCGGGGACGTCGGCCACCACGAACTGAACCTCGCCGGCCTTGACCACGCCGAGGTTTGGCGTCAACGTGGTGAAGGGGTAGTTGGCGATCTTCGGCCGCGCCGCCGATACCGCTGCGATCAGCGAGGATTTGCCCGCGTTCGGGAATCCGACCAGGCCCGCATCGGCGACCGTCTTGAGCTCGAGAACCAGATGCAGTTCCGGCCCTGGCTCGCCGCGCAGCGCGAACCCTGGCGCCTTGCGCTTGGTCGAGGCGAGCGCCGCGTTGCCGAGCCCGCCGCGACCACCTTCTGCGACCACGTACCGGGTGCCGACGCCGGTCAGATCGGCAAGCTGCTGCCCGCTGAAAAGCTTGATCACGGTCCCGTCGGGAACCTTCAGGACAAGATCGCTGCCTTCTGCGCCGTTGCGGTCCGATCCGGCCCCTGGCTTCCCGTCACCGGCCCGGCGCACGGGCTTGCGGTGAAAGTCCAGCAGCGTCGAGGTACTCGGGTCCACCTCGATGATGACATCGCCGCCGCGGCCGCCGTTGCCGCCGTTCGGCCCGCCGAGCGGCTTGAACTTCTCCCTGTGCACCGAAGCGCAGCCGTTGCCGCCATGGCCGGCGTGCACCCGCACCTCGGCCTGATCCGCGAACTCCGCCACGGCCAACCCCCCTCTGGCACCGACCCCGCTGGTGCCGTAGCGCACCGGCTGACTTCCGCCGCTGCCTGGAGAAATACGAAGGGCGGACCTCGATGCGATCCGCCCTTGCGATAGCCGCGCCGCGCGCTGCGCGCCCGGTCGGCCAGGTACTGCCTAGCTAGCGTCGGCAGTTTGCTCCTGGAGCACGCTGACCGCGCGGCGGCCGCGCCGCCTGCCAAACTGCACCTTGCCAGTAACCAGGGCGAACAGAGTGTCATCCCCGCCGCGGCCGACGCCGATACCAGGGTGGAAGTGGGTGCCGTGCTGACGCACGATGATCTCGCCTGCGCTCACGAGCTGACCGCCGTACCGCTTGACGCCGAGGCGCTGCGCGTTCGAATCCCGGCCGTTGCGGCTGGAGGACGCGCCTTTCTTGTGTGCCATCTCAGGCTCAGCCCTTCTTCTTCGACCCGGCGACGGCCTTCGAAGCGCCGATACCGGTCACGCGCACCTGGGTGTACTTCTGGCGGTGGCCGAGGCGACGGCGGTAGCCAGTCTTGTTCTTGTAGTGGATCATGTTGATCTTAGGGCCGGCCGCGGCGCCCACGATCTCAGCAGTCACCTGGTAAGCGCCGAGCTCCGCCGGGTCGCTGATCACCTTGCCGTCGTCTACGACGAGCAGCGTCGGCAGCGTCACGCTGGCTCCGACCTCACCGGACAGCTTGTCAACTGTCAAGACGTCGTCAACCGACGCCTTCTCCTGCCTGCCGCCGCAGCGCACGATCGCGTACACCGAGAGTTCTCTCCTCTTTGTGCCAGCCCTCCGCGAGTATCGCGGGCAACCACCAGCTGGGCTGGGGGCTGGGCTTGCCTACCAATTGCGCACTAGCCATCGGGCCGCGAGGCCGCGGATCTTGCCATATGCGCCGACCATACAGCGTATCAGACCGCGCGGGTCCTTAGCTGTTCGCCGGCTCGAGCTCTGGGCCGGCGCCGCCACCGGGCCGACGACGGCCTGACCTGGACCTGGTGGCCGCCCGCGGCTGACGGCCGCCACTGGCGCTGCCCGCCGCCTCGCCTGCGCCGTCGTTGCCATCGGCCGCCGCGTCTTGACCTGAGCCGTTACTGGCCTGCTCCGTCGGCGCGGCACCGGACGCCGCCGAGCCGGGCTGGCCGCCGCCGGAATGGTCCGGGCCGGCCTGGCCGGTGCTGACCAGGTCTGGATCGGCCCCGCCTGCCGTGCTCTGGTCTGCACCCTGCGCGGAGCTGCCTGACCGCCCGGACCGCGACCTGGAATTGCGGCTGCGGGTCTTGGGCTCTGTCGCCGCAGCGGCTCCCGCCGCTGCGCCGTTGTTCGCCGAGGTGTCCGCCTCGTCCGTCGGCCCGGCCGCAGCGTCGGCACCTGCCTGCCGGGAACTGCCCGACTGCCGTGAGCCGCCCCGGCCACGGCCGGGTCCAGGCTTCGGCACGCCGGAGTCGTGGCTGGCGTGCCCGTCCTCACCGCGGCCGCGGGCTGGCGTGTGATCGACCGGCTCCGCCGAGATGATCACGCCGCGGCCGTTGCAGTGCTCGCACGTCACAGAGAAGGCTTCCAGCAGTCCAGAGCCCACGCGCTTACGCGTCATCTGGACCAGGCCGAGCGAGGTGACCTCGGCTACCTGATGCTTGGTCCGGTCCCTGGCCAGGCATTCGAGCAGCCGCCGCAACACCAGCTCACGGTTGCTTTCCAGCACCATGTCGATGAAGTCGATCACGATGATGCCGCCGAGGTCGCGCAGCCGAAGCTGGCGGACGATCTCCTCGGCCGCCTCCAGGTTGTTCCTGGTGACGGTCTGCTCCAGGTTCCCGCCCTGGCCGGTGAATTTGCCGGTGTTCACGTCGATGACCGTCATGGCCTCGGTGTGGTCGATCACCAGCGAGCCGCCGCTCGGCAGCCAGACCTTGCGCTCGAGCGCCTTGGCGATCTGCTCGTCGATCCGGTTGGCGGCAAAGACGTCCTTGTCGTCGTCCCACCGCTGCATCCGGTCCGACAGGTGCGGCGCGACGTAGCGGACGTACTCGTCCACGAGATCCCACTCGCTGTCGCTGGCGATGGTCAGGCTGGTGAAGTCCTCGTTGAAGATGTCCCGCACAACGCGCAGGGTGAGGTCGGGCTCGCTGTAGAGCAAGTCAGGCGCGCTGGCGGTCTTGGCCTTCTTCTCGATGGCCTCCCATTGCGCGGCCAGCCGCGCCACGTCGCGGGACAGCTCCTCCTCCGAGGCGCCCTCAGCGGCGGTCCGCACGATCACGCCAGCGTTCTCCGGCATGACCTGCTTGAGTATCTGCTTGAGCCGGCTGCGCTCAGTGTCTGGCAGCTTGCGGCTGATCCCGGTCATGCTGGCGCCCGGCACGTAGACCAGGTAGCGGCCAGGCAGGCTGACCTGGCTGGTCAGCCGCGCGCCCTTGTGCCCGATCGGGTCCTTGGTGACCTGCACCAGGATCGACTGGCCGGACTTCAGCGCCGACTCAATCCGCTTGGACTCGCCTTCCAGTCCGCTGGCGTCGAAGTTGACCTCACCGGCGTACAGGACCGCGTTACGGCCCTTGCCGATATCGACGAACGCGGCCTCCATCGACGGCAGCACGTTCTGCACCTTGCCCAGGTACACGTTGCCGACGTAGGACTGATGGCTCGCCTTATCCACGTAGTGCTCGACCAGCACGCCGTCCTCGAGTACCGCGATCTGCGTCCGGTCGTCGTGCTGCCGCACCACCATCACGCGCTCGACGGCCTCGCGCCTGGCGAGGAACTCGGACTCGGTGATGATCGGCGGGCGGCGGCGGCCGGACTCGCGGCCCTCGCGACGGCGCTGCCGCTTGGCCTCCAGCCTGGTAGAGCCCTTGATGGCCCTGACGTCGGAGATGTCCGCGCTCTTCTCGCGCGGCGTCCGGACGTGGATCACGGTGTTCGGCGGGTCATCGGCGGTGCCGGCAGGACCTGCCTCACTGTCACTGCCCGCGCCAGTGCGGCGGCGGCGGCGCCGTCGCTTGGCGGTACCGGCCGGGCCTGCCTCGTCCTCGCCATCGCGGGCATCGGCCGCGCCTTGCTCGGCGTCGTCCTGCTCGGCGGCGCCGGTTGCCTGCTCGCTGCCGTCGGCGGCCGGGGACTTGCCGCGGCCGCGGCCGCCCCGGCGACGGCGCCTGCTGGCGGCTGTGCCCTGACCGGCCTCGCCGCCGTCACCGTCGGCCGCCTCGTCGTCTTCCTCATGGCCGACGACCGGCGCCGGCCGCTGGGCAGCAACCACCGGCACCCGCGCGGACAGGTCAGGCGGCTGGAAGATCGCCAGTGGCGGCTGGAACGTGGCCGACGCGGGTGGCTCGGCAGCCCGCACGGGCGCCGCCGCACGGCCGGACGATGCCGCGCCCGGGCCGGCGGGTGCGGCCTCGGTAGTGGCAGGCGGCACTTCGGTGCTGGCAGCCGCGGCCGGCCGCTCGGCACGCCTGCCTGACCTGGTCCGCCTGGCGGCCGGCGGAGCAGCCGCATCGGGCGCGACGGCCGGCTCCTGCGCCGTGGCCGACGCCGACGTCCCGGCCGGGGCCCCGTCGCTGTCTTCAGACCCGCCCTGGCCGGCCCTGTCAGCCGCCGGGCTGGCCGACCTCGACCTGCTCAGCCGCTTGCGTGCCGGTCTCGCGGGCTGCTCACCTGCTGCCGCGCTATCCGGCGCGGGCGCATCGGCAGAAGGCGCTGGCGTCGCAGCCGGCGGCGCAACCTCGGGCGCCGGCAGGCTGGCCTGGTTACCGAGCGGCGCCGCCGCGGGCTGGCGCCGGCGGCTTCCGGCTGTGCGCCGGCTCCGGCCGAAATATTGCTCTGACCACTGTCAGACTCGTTGTTCTCTCGCTCGATCTCGAGCATTCGGGCGTTCTCTCCCGTCAGGCTCCCGGGCGCAGCCGACCTCTTCGGGTCGTTCCGCGCCACGCGGGAGCTGTTCGTACGCGCTCTGCGGAGCGGTATCCGCCACATTGGCGTCCCCCGCTTCCGGGCACGTTGCCAATACTTGTCCCTGTGCAGCGCCCCGCCGGTCTGGCCGGGGCGCCTCCGCCGCGGTGACAGCCCTGAGTGGCGGCCGGCGCTGACGATCCCGGCGGGACCGGCGGCAAAGCCGGATCACCGGAACCAGGCGCGCTGGCCTCCGCGGCAGCAGCATCGTTACCTAGCGGCCCCTGAGCCAGCCGGGTCACCACGGCGGGTGACGACGGCTCCAGGGCCGACAGCTGGCGGAGCGCTACCAGGATGTCTTCGGGTCGCACGGCAGGCGTTATGTGCCGAACAACCATTCGAAGTATCGCACATCCTGATGACTCGTCCGCCATGGCACGCCGGTCTAGCTCCAGCGAAGCCACTGCGGTCCTGGTGTCGAACCTGCGAATCCCGTTGCTGGTAAGGCGATCCACCTCCGCGCTGGCGGAGGCGAGAAATTCCTCGATAGCCCGGGCCGCGTCCTGCGCACCGACGCCGGGCAGTACAACCTTCCACTCCGAGGCCTCGAGCCGCGGTGCTGGCACCACAGCAAGATCGGCGACCTCGATGACGTCAAGCCCGTCCGGCAAAGCGGCATCCAGCCGTGCCAGGACAGATTCAGGGTCCAGGCGTGCCGTGAGGGCGATCTCCAGGTACTCGGCTTCGCTGGCAGCGCCGGTTGGCGCCCCGCCCGAGTACGAGATTTTCGGATGCGGGGAGAATCCGGCGGAATGCGCTACCGGCAGGCCGGCCCGCCTTACTCCCCGCTCAACTGCACGCGCGATATCCCTGTGACTCGCGAATCGCATCCGGCCGCGCTTTGCGTACCGCACAACCAGGCGCTGAACCGCAGGCAGCGGAGCCGGCCCGGTCGGCCGCGGCTGCTGACGCGCCACTGTCAGGCCACGCTGCCTGGCGCGGCTGCAGCACGTGCAGCACCCTCACCGGCAACGCTGAGCGGCAGCAGTCGCTTCCCTGTCGGTCCTGCCTCGATCTCGGTCCCCATGGCCGGGCAGACCCCGCACTCGAAACACGGCGTCCACCGGCAGTCATCGACCTCGGCAGGCCCGGTCGGATCAATCGCAGCGAGCCAGTCCTGCCAGAGCCAGTCCCGCTCGAGCCCGGCGTCCAGGTGGTCCCAGGGCAAGATCTCGCCGTACTCGCGCTCCCGCGTGGTGTACCAGGCCAGGTCGACCCCGGTGTCGGCTAGCGCTTCGGCAGCGCACCGCTCCCAGCGCTCGAACGAGAACCCCTCGCTCCAGCCGTCGAACCTGCCGCCGTCGGCCCAGACCGCGCGGATCACCTTGGCGACCCGCCGGTCGCCGCGGGACAGCAGGCCCTCCACGACCGAGGGCTTCCCGTCGTGGTACCTGAACCCGATCGCCTTGCCGTACCGCCGGTCGGCGCGCATCGCCGCGCCGAGCGCCTTGAGCCGCGCGTCGACGGTCTCGTGGTCACACTGGGCGGCCCACTGGAACGGAGTGTGCGGCTTGGGCACGAACCCGCCGATCGAAACGGTGCAGCGGATGTCGTTGCGCCCGGTCGCCGACCGCCCGGCCTGGATGACCCGCTGCGCGAGCGAGGCGATAGCCAGCACGTCCTCGTCGGTCTCGGTCGGCAGGCCGCACATGAAGTAGAGCTTGATTTGCCGCCAGCCGCTGGCATAAGCGGTCGTCACGGTCTTGATCAGGTCGTCCTCGGTGACCATCTTGTTGATCACCTTGCGGATCCGGTCAGAGCCACCTTCCGGCGCGAACGTCAGCCCGGAGCGCCGGCCGTTGCGGCTCAGCTCATCGGCCAGCGTCACGTTGAAGGCATCCACCCTGGTCGATGGCAGCGACAGGCCGGTATTGGTGCCCTCGTACCTGTCGGCCAGGTCGACCGCGATCTCGTTGATCTCACTGTGGTCGGCGCTGGACAGCGACAGCAGGCCGACCTCGTTGAACCCGGTGGCAGCGACGCCGGCCTCCACCATCGCTCCGATCGTGGTGATCGAGCGCTCGCGGACCGGCCGGGTGATCATGCCGGCCTGGCAGAACCTGCAGCCCCTGGTGCAGCCGCGGAAGATCTCCACGCTGAACCGCTCGTGCACGGTCTCGGCTAGCGGCACCAGCGGCCTGGCGGGGTACGGCCAGGAATCCAGATCCATCACAGTGTGCTTGGACACCGACATCGGCACGCCTGGCCGGTTGGGCACCACCTTGCTGATCGCCAGGTCAGGCCCGTAGGACACGTCGTAGAACCGGGGCACGTACACCCCGCCGTGCGCCGCGAGCGTGGCCAGCAGGCCGTCCCGCCCGTCCGGCCGTCCGGCCGCCTTCCAGGACCTGACGAGTTCGGTGATGACCAGCACCGCCTGCTCGCCGTCGCCGAGTACGGCGCCGTCGATGAACTCAGCGATCGGCTCAGGGTTGAACGCCGCGTGCCCGCCAGCCAGCACGATCGGGTCGTCAGGACCGCGGTCGGCGGCAGCCAGCGGGATCTTGGCCAGGTCCAGTGCGGTCAGCAGGTTGGTATAGCCAAGCTCGGTAGCGAAACTAACCCCGAGCAGGTCAAAGGCCCGCACCGGGCGGTGTGCGTCCACTGTGAACTGCGGCACCGAGTGCTCCCGCATCAGCGCCTCGAGGTCCTGCCAGACGCTGTAGGTCCGCTCGGCGAGCACCCCGTCCCGCTCGTTCAGCACCTCGTACAGGATCTGCAGCCCCTGGTTGGGCAGGCCGACCTCATACGCGTCCGGGTACATCAGCGCCCAGCGCACGTCGCAGGCATCCCAGTCCTTGATGACAGAGTTCAGCTCGCCGCCGACGTACTGGATGGGCTTGCGCACCAACGGGAGCAGCGGCTCGATCAGCGGGTACACCGACTGCACAGGCACGGTTACAGGGTACCGAGGCCGCGGAGCGCTGCGCGCGCAGCCGCTGCTGGCGGCATCGATGGCCGGTACCGGGGCCGATCTGGTATTACCTGCTGATCCGGCGGGTATTGTCGGAGAACTGCCAGATCCTTTCCCTACCGGAACGTGGTAACTCAGCACTCGGCCGCGGAGGTACGCAGGTGCACATCGACCCATACATCGTGCTGGGCAGCGCGGTTGTCGGCCTGCTGGTCGGCATGACGGGAGCCGGCGGGGGCGCGCTGATGACGCCCATGCTGATCCTGCTGTTCGGGGTCAAGGCGCCGAGTGCCATCTCCAGTGACCTGGTGGCAGCGGTGCTGATGCGGCCGGTCGGCGCGGCCGTGCACATGCGCAAGGGAACGGTGAACTACCGGCTGGTCGGCTGGCTGGCGCTCGGCTCGGTCCCGATGGCCTTCCTCGGCGCCTACCTGCTGCACCTGCTGGGCAGCGGGTCAACCGCCCCGACGCACGTCGAACAAGCGCTCGGCGCGGCGCTGCTGACCGGAGCCGCGGCCATGGTGATCCGCTACGCGATGGACATCAGGGGCGGGCAGGACCGCCAGTCGGCGCTGCGTGACCTGGTCGTCCGGCCGCTGCCGACCGTCGTGATCGGCATGGTCGGCGGCGTTATCGTCGGCATCACCTCGGTGGGCTCCGGCTCGCTGATGATCGTCTTGCTGCTGTTCCTTTACCCGATGATCAGCGCAGGACGGCTGGTGGGTACCGACCTGACCCAGGCGGTGCCGCTGACGCTGGCGGCGGCTGTGGGCGCGCTGATCTTCGGGCACGTCGAGTTCGGCGTGACGATCTCGATCGTGATCGGCAGCGTGCCCGCGGTGCTGATCGGATCGCTGCTGTCCTCGCGCGCTCCTGACAAGTTCATCAGGCCGGTCATCACCTTCGTGATCCTCGCGTCCGGGCTGAAATACGTCGGCCTCGGGACGAAGGCGCTCGGCTGGACCTGCGGCGGCATCCTGGTCGCGGGCCTGGTGGCCTGGGTCATCGTGATCTCGGTGCGCCGCCGTGGTAGCACCGCCGCGGCGCTCGCGGCCGACGGCGCCGATGACGCGGTGAGCCCGGCTGACCCGGTCCCGCACGAGCCTGACCGGTCCAGGCTCAGCCGCTAGCCGAAGACGTTCTTGCGGCGGTAGACCGCTTGCAGGGCGCCGACCGCGATCATGTCAGCGAAGATGGCAGACCCGCCGTAGGACACGAACGGCAGCGGCAATCCGGTCACCGGCATGATCCCGATCGTCATGCCGATGTTGATAAAGGACTGGACGCCGAACCAGATCGCGACGCCTGCCGCGACCAGCATGCCGAACTGGTCATCAGCCCTGGCCGCTATCCGCAGCGCGCGCAGCAAGATGATCGCGAGCAGCGCGATGATGACCATCTCGCCGACGAAGCCGATCTCCTCGCCCGCGACCGCGAAGATGAAGTCCGTATGCTGCTCAGGCACGAAATTCCCCGCGATCAGCTGCCCGTGGAACAGCCCCTGCCCCCAGGTGCCGCCGGAGCCGATAGCGATCTTGGCCTGAGCGGCGCTATAGCCGGTGCCGCGCGGATCCGCCGACGGGTGCAGGAACGACGTCAGCCTGCTGACCTGGTAAGCCTTCAGGAAATGCAGCTTCACCACGGCGGTGATCACGGCCACGCCCGCCGCGATGATCAGCGCGAGCCAGCGCAGCCGCACGCCCGACAACGCGATGAGACCGATCAGCAGCGCCAGCATCAGCATCACGACGCCAAGATCAGGCTCGGCAACGACGAGCAGCAGCGGCACCCCGGCGCAGACAACGGTCAGCAGCACCGCACGCGGCCTGGGTCTGGTATCGCCCGGCCGCATCGCCCCGAGGATCATCGCGCCGACCAGGATGATCGAGAGCTTGGCGTACTCCGACGGCTCGATCTGGAAGCCGCCGGGCAGCGAAATCCACGACTTTGCGCCGTTGACCACGCTGCCGAGCGGTGTCAGCACGACCAGCAGGCCCAGGCACGACGCGGCGAGCACGATCGGCGAGTAGAGCCGCAGCTGCCGGTAGTCGAGCATGCTCACCCCGGCCATCAGCGCGAGGCCGATCGCGACGTTCAGCAACTGCTTGGTCAGGAACGGGTCGTTGGCGGTCCTGCCGTGCAGGTCGGTCGCCGACCACACCAGCAGCGTCCCGAGCAGGCTCAGCGCGAGTACCGCCGCCACCAGGATCCAGTCCATCCGGCGCAGCGGCGAACCGGGGCCGAGGAAGTACCGGAACACCCTGGCCAGCCTGCTCTTGCTGCGCGTGGCACCAGGACCTGGCCGCACGCCGGCTCGTCGCGCGCTGCCGCCGTCGAGCCGGACCGGCGGCAGGCTCCGGTAATCCGACGTGTCAGGGCCGGCCGACCCGGTCTGCCGGTTCACTACCCCGCTCGGACCGCGCCAGGACGTCATCCGCCTGACCCTCTCGCTGGCGCGCTGGCCTTCTTGCCGGCCGGGCCCGTGCTGGTCCTGACGACCTGACCGGCACCGTTGATGTGCGGCAGCGGCGGCAGCCTGCCGCCGGGCAGGGCCGCTGACGAGCCCTGCAGCCCGTACAGCGCGTCCCAGATCTTGCGGACCGCGGGGCCCGACACGTCAGCTCCGAAGCCGGAGTCGGGGATCATGACCACCACGACGTACTTGGGCTTGCCGCAGGGCGCGAAGGAGGCGAACACCGAGGTTGAGTTCTTGCCGAATACCTGCGCGGTACCGGTCTTGCCCGCCACGCACACCTGCCCGAGCGGGAAGCCGCCGAAGGTGCCAGCCGCGGTGCCGGAAGTGATCACGCCCTGCAAGGCGCTGCGGATGTAGGCGAGCGTGGTGCCGGAAGCGGGCAGGTGCCCGGCGACCGGCGGGTTGATCTTCTGAACGACCTGGCCGGTCGGGCTGAGCAGCTCCGCGCCGATGCGCGGGCTGTACAGCGTGCCGCCATTGGCGAGCGCGGCGTAGGCCGTGGCCAGCTGCAGCGGCGTGACCGCGACGTAGCCCTGGCCGATGGAGGCAATGATCGCCTGGCCCGGCTCCCAGACGTTACCGAACTGGCAGTCGTCGTACTCGATCTGCTGCACGTACGAGCCGTTCACCCGGCCGTTCTTGCACCAGTTCTGGCCGGTATGCGCGTTGTCCTTCCAGAAGTAGTACAGCCACTCCCTGGTCGGGATGTTGCCGTTGCTCTCCCCCGGCAGGTCGATACCTGTGTCCTTGCCGAATCCCCACCGCATCTCGACCCGCTGCTCGAACTGCACGGGGGCTTTCGGCGTAGTGACGTCGTTGGCCTTGCGGTCGTCGGCCTGCCAGATCTGGTAGCCGATGTTGTAGAAGACGGTGTCGCACGACAGCACCAGCGCCTGGTGCAGCGACATCTCCCCGCCGTTGCCGAAGTCGTTGTTGAACGAATGCCCGTCGACGGTCGTTGCCGCCGGGCAGCTGTAGTCGGCGTAAAGCGAATCACCGAACTTGATCCCCGCAGTCAGTGTCGTGACCTTGAACGTCGAGCCAGGGGGTACTCCCCCTGCGTCGCCCGTTCCAGGATCGGCTCGCCGTCGCCCGCGCCGAACAGCCGGTTGAACTCGCGCTGCGAGATGCCGCCGCTCCACACGCTCGGGTTGTACGTCGGGTAGCTCGCCATCGCGACGATCCGGCCGGTGGTGGTCATCACGACAGCAGCGCCGGAGGTAGCGCCAGCGTTAGCGACGTGCGCCGCCTGCACCGCGTTGGTCAGGATGTTCTGAGTCGCGACCTGCAGCTTGGAATTGACGCTGGTGACCAGGTCATCGCCTGGCTGCGGCTTGGTGTCGGAGATCGTGGCGGTCACCTGGCCGCCGGCGTTCACCGCGACCTCGTCGATCCCGGTGGTGCCGCGCAGCTGCTTGTCGTACTCGGCCTCCAGGCCAGCCTGGCCGATCAGGTCGTCGCCGGAGAATCCGGTCACCGGGACATGCAGCTGAGCGATCTCCTGCGCGGTGATCGGCTGCAGGTACCCGAGCATCTGCGCGGCCGACGTCGCGACCGCGCCGTTGTACTTAATGACCGGCTGGATGTCCGCGGTGATGCCGGGCAGCTGTGCCTTGTCCTCCAGCACCTGCAGCGCGACCTGCTGCGACACGTTCTGCGCTACCGGGATCGGCTGATAAGGCGAGCCCTGCCAGCACGGCGGCTTGACGCCGACTGTGCACAGCCGGACCCTGGCTTGCATCGTGGCATCACTGATCCGCAGCAGCCTGGCCAGCTGCGCGAGTTCAGCGGCACCACCGTCCGGCCGGTTGTCGAGCGTCTCCATGTTGACCGAGACGACCAGCGCTGACTGGTTCGCCACCATCGCCGCGCCGGTGTCATCGAGGATCTCGCCGCGCACCGACGGCTGGACGATATGCCTGATCCGGTCCTGCGCGGCGAGCGCCACATAGCTGGCGTGCGTTTGAATCTGCAGGTACCACAGCCGCGAGCAGAGCACCGCGAGCAACGCGACGACCACGACCGCCACCCCGAGCAGCCGGCGCTTTGATGCCGGAATCACCGCAACCCTCCTGTCCCCTTGCCGATCAGCCAGATCCCGGACCTGGCGCCGACCCGCTTGCTGGCCAGCCACCGTCCCCCGATGCGCTTGCCAGTTAGGTACGACAGCGGCGAGCGGCGACCGTAACCGAAGTTCGGCCGCTTGGCGCCGCCGACCGACGTGCGTATCCGTCGCGGGCCGGTGCCTGACCCGCCGATCATGCCGGGTCTGCGGCGGCTGAGCCGTAGCCCGGCCACCGGCCGCTGACGCCTGGCCCGCAGCAGGCCGTGCTCCGTCGCCGCGCCGGAAACCAGGCCGGACGCCGTCGCCGAGGAATGCAGCAAGGACGAGCGGCGGCGGAACTTCGGCATCGAGGGCGCGCGCCTGGCCACCGCCGAGTGCTCGCCGCCGAAGTGCAGGCTCGGGAGCTGCGGAGCCGGCCTGCGGCGGGTGAGCGCCGAGCGGCTCATGCCGACCCGCAGCCGCGGTGTCCGGCCGGCCGGGCGCCGTGCGCCGCCTGTCGCGACGCCACCGAACGTCCGGCCGACGCTGGCATCACCACGGTGCCCGCCGAACCGGACGGTGGCCGGCCCGCCAGGACGGCCGCGCACCGGCCTGGCAAGCCCTGGCGCGGACGCGGAGCCGCCGAGCTCGCCGCCGTGCGGCCGGAACTCGCGCCGCGCCGTGACCTGGCCGGGATGGCGGCGCAGCTGCCCGCCACGACCTAGCTGGCCGCGGCCCGCGGCGCTACCGATCGTGCCGTCGCCGCGGCGCGGCGCGGTCAGCCGCAGGTGCACAGGCGTGACCGGGCGCCTGACGCCGCGGACGAAGCCAGCGGCCGAGCCTGCCACCCCGCGGCTCGGCCGCAGCCGGGCTGCCCGGCCGGGCGTGGCGCGCGGCGCGCCGTGCGAACGCGCTGGCGCACCGGCCAGCCAGCGGTCGCCATGCCCGGCAGTCGCCTGGCCGAGCCGCCGTTCCAGGGGCCTGCGCCTGCGGTCCTCGGCCCGCTGGCCGCGGGTGGCGACCGTCATCAGGCTGGCTAGCGGGCGGCCGGCCAGACCGCCTTCTGACGCGGTGCTGATCAGCATGACGAAGTAGACAAGGAACGGGCAGAGCAGCAGGTCGTAGCCGATCGTGGCAGGCAGCACTACCCTGACTTCTGACCAGGTGACCTCCGCGGGCTCGAGCACGAGGCCAAGACCTGCCGCCAGCGCCTCCGCGGCTGCCACCACGCAGGCGACCAGCACGACCGCGCGCGCCGCCGACTTGCTGGCCGCCGGACTCAGCCGGCCGGCCGCCCAGCCAGCCAGGCAGAAGACCAGCGCATACTGGCCGACGAACTGGCTGGCCGGCGGCGCGAGGTCAAGGCACAGCCCGGTACCGAAGCCCAGGATCATGCCGTAGATCGGTCCGTCCGCCATGGCGAAGGCGGCGACGAGCACCAGCGCGAGGTCCGGCACACCACCGCCCGGCAGGTGCAGCCGGTTCAACACTGTCAGCTGAACCACCAGCGCGACCACGATCAGCAGCGGGACCAGCCATGCCTTGCGGGGCACCTCAGCCTCCCGTACCAGTGCTCGGCGAAATTCTGGTTCCTGGCTTGCCAGCCGGCCGAGCGCGCACGGTCACCGTCACCGTCGGGCCGGGGTGCGGCAACGGCGGCAGGGCCGCGAAGCGCGGATTGCCCTTCGGCGGCGCTATCACCACGCCGACCACGCCAAGCGCGGTGAAGTTGGCGAAGGGCCGCACCAGCGCGACCTCGGTGAGCGATCCGCCGACATTGATCAGCTTGGTGACCACGCCGACCGGCACGCCAGGCACGTACGGCCGGTCCTTCATCGACGCCGAGGTGACGAGCTGATCACCAGGCTTCAGCACCGCTGACGAGCTGAGCATTTGCAGCCGCATCAGTCCGTCACCGCCGTCAGCCGGGCCAGGTCCGGTCACCCAGCCCAGCTGGCCGCTCGGCGCGGCCATCACGCCGACGACGGTCGAGGCGTCACTCGCCAGCAGCACGGTGCTCGTGCTCGGCGTCACCGAGGTCACGACGCCGACCAGGCCTGACCCGTTCAGCACGCTCTCCTGTGCCTTGATGCCGTCGTTGCTGCCCGCATCGAGGGTCACCGTCTGCTGATAGCCCTGGCCGACGGCGATCACCTGCGCGGCCACTACCCGGAACTGGGCGGCCCCGGCCACCTGCAGCAGCTTGCGCAGCTGCGCGTAGTCAGACTTGCTGAGTGCTTCCTGGCCGAGCTCGGCACGCAGCTTGACCAGCTGTGTCTGCAGGCTCTTGACCTGGCCAGCGGATGACGAGTCCGAGCCGGTGAAAAAGCCTGCCACCGAACTCACCGCGTGCTCCGCACCGCCGAACACCGTGCCGCCGACATCACGTACCTCGCGCAGTCCCGCGGAGGAGCGATCGGAGTAATTCAGGCCGATCAGCGCGAGCGCCGCGACCAGCAGCACTACCAGCACCACGCGGGTCCGCCGCGTGTCCCGCACTCCGTTCACCTCGCCTGCCGCCCGTCACCTCGTGTACGCCGGATGGGGCTTGCCCGCAGTCCGCTATCGCCTGGATTCGGGCACGAGCACCTGCTGCAAGGTGTCGAAATCCTCCACGCACTTGCCGGTACCGAGGGCGACGGAATCCAGCGGATTGTCGGTCATGTGGATCGGCATCCCGGTCTCCTCGCGCATCCGCTCGTCCAGCCCGCGCAGCAGTGCGCCGCCGCCGGTCAGCGCGATGCCACGGTCCATCACGTCGCCGGCCAGCTCGGGCGGGCACTTGTCCAGCGTGGTCTTGACCGCGTCGATGATGATGCTGAGCGGTTCCTCGATCGCCCGCCTGATCTCCTCGGCGGAGATGACGATCGTCTTCGGCAGTCCGCTGACCAGGTCGCGGCCGCGGATCTCCGCGTTCGGCTCGTCGTTCGACGGGTAAGCGGAGCCGAGCGAGATCTTGATTTCCTCGGCAGTGCGCTCGCCGAGCATCAGCGAGTACTCCTTCTTGCCGAAGGTAATGATGGCCTGGTCCAGCTCGTCACCGCCGACCCGGACTGACTGGGAGGTGACGATGCCGCCGAGGGAGATGACCGCGACCTCAGTCGTGCCGCCGCCGATGTCCACGACCATGTTGCCGGTCGGCTCATTGACAGGAAGACCTGCGCCGATCGCCGCCGCCATCGGCTCCTCGATGATGTAGACGCGGCGGGCGCCGGCCTGGTGGCCTGCCTCCTTGACCGCGCTCTGCTCGACGCCGGTGATCCCGCTCGGCACCGCGACGACGATCCTCGGCTTGGCCAGGTGGCTGCGCCTGTGCACCTTCTGGATGAAGTACCGCAGCATCCGCTCGGTCACGTCGAAATCGGCGATGACGCCGTCCTTGAGCGGGCGGACGGCGACGATATTGCCTGGCGTGCGGCCGATCATCCGCTTGGCTTCGACACCGACGGCGACGATCTGCCCGGTGTTGGTATTGAGCGCCACGACTGACGGCTCGTTGAGCACGATTCCGCGGCCTCTGACGTAGACGAGGGTGTTGGCGGTGCCGAGGTCGACTGCCATGTCACGGCCCAGAAACGCCATCGCGTTGCTCATAGAGAACTAAGACCTTCCAGCCAGATCGTGTCAGGTAATTCTGTATTTTTCCGCACTGCCCGCGGCGAGCGGTGCAGTTCGCGCCATCCTGCAGCGGCGTCCCGGTGACAGCTACCGCGACGGGCGGCGACTAAGCGCGCCGTACCGGCGCATCGTCATCAACCGCGCGACCGACGGTCCGCTACCGTCAACGCACTGCCGCTGCCAAAGGTGCCGACACCGGAAAAGTCATCCGGCATTTCCTCGCCATTGCCACCGTCAGCGACCAGCCACTAGCACGCAGTAACGCCGATAACGCGCGCCGCAGCCCGCGAATGCAGCCTACCTGTCGGCCCCGCGCCCCTTAAGGCAGGGGACGCCGGTTGGTCAGCCCTTGGGTATTGGGTGACCTGTGGCGTGCTCGGCGCGATAACCGAGCCAGATTCCGATGGTCCACAATGCCGCGAAAATGCCACCAAGAAAATACATAACAGGCACGACACCACCAGCCACGATCACGAAGACCTGCAGCAGGCTTCCGCCGACTACGGTCAACCGCAGCATGCGGCGTGCGAGCGCCGCCAGCACTACCGCGGCGACGACGGCGATGCCGCCGGTCAGCGCGGCTGACGAGGGCGCCAGGTGATCAATCTGTACCGCGACCGGAATCGCCAGCCCGACAACGATTGCTTCCATGATCAGCACAGTGGCGCAGAGCCGCTTCACCAGAGTTCACCCATCGCGTCTTCTGAGTCGCGCCAGTCTCCTGGCGGAGCCTGCCGCGCTTCGTTCCTGGCGGCCACGTTCCCAGGCCGGTCAGACAGCAGCCGCCGCGCATCGCCGGCGGTAATCACAGAACCCGTGATCAGCACGCCCGCCTTTCCCGGCCCGCCTTCCCCCGCGGCGTCAGCCTCGTCTGCCAGCGCAACCCCGATCTCGATCGCGTGGTCGAGGCGCTCGGCGACGTGCACCCTCTCCGGCCCGAAAGCGTGGGTCGCGAGCTTGGCCAGATCGCCGGCCGGCATGGACCGCGACGAGGAATTCGAGGTCACGACCAACTGCGCGGCGATCGGCTCCAGTTCGTCCAGGATGCCCGCGACGTCTTTGTCCTCGCTGACCGCAATGACCGCGATCAGGTCGGTGAAGCTGAACGCCTCGGCCAGCGCCGCGGCCGAGGCTGCCATCCCGCCCGGATTGTGCGCAGCGTCGATGATGACCACCGGACTGCGGCGGACGACCTCCAGCCGGCCAGGCGACGTCATCGCCGCCACCGCCCGGCGTACCACGCCCGCGTCGAGCGGAGCCGGCTCGCCGCCCGGCAGGCCGGCGACGGCAGGCGTCCTCGCGAACGCCTCGACGGCCGCGATCGCGCAGGCCAGGTTGCCTGCCTGGTGCGAGCCGAACAGCGGCAGGTACAGGTCGTTGTAATCGCCGAGCAGGCCGCGTACCGAGACCTGCTGACCGCCGACCGCGAGTTCGCGGCTGAGAACGCCGAACTCCAGGCCTTCCCTGGCGACTGTCGCGCCGACGTCCGCGATGCGGCGCAGCAGCACCTCGGCCGCAGCTGGCGGCTGCTGCGCGAGCACGGCGATCGCGCCGGGCTTGATGATGCCGGCCTTGTCCGCCGCGATCTCGGCCACCGTCGTGCCCAGATACCGCGAATGGTCGATCGAGATCGGCGTCACGACCGCCACCGCACCGTCGGCGATGTTGGTGTTGTCCCAGGTTCCGCCCATACCGACCTCGAGCACGCAGACGTCGACTGGGGCATCGGCGAACACGGAGAACGCCATCCCGACGAGGACCTCGAAGAAGGACAGCGGCACCTCATGCTGTGCGTCCACCAGGTCGAGGTAAGGCTTGATCTCCTCGTAGGCGGCGACGAACCGCCCGGCGTCCAGCGGCTGGCCGTCCACGCAGATCCGCTCGCCGATGTAGGACAGGTGCGGGCTGGTGAACAATCCGGTGCGAAGGCCGCGGGCCCGCAGCAGCGCCTCGGTCATCCTGGAGGTCGAGGTCTTGCCGTTGGTGCCGGTCAGGTGGATCACCGGGAAGGCGTCCTGCGGGTCGCCGAGCAGCGTCGCCAGGGCCCTGATCCGCTCCAGTGACGGATTGACAGCATGCTCGGGCCGCCGAGCGATGATCTCCCGCTCGACCTCATGGAGCCTGGCCGTCTCGTCGCCGGTCATGCCGTCCCGTCGCCGGTACGGCCGGCCGCCGGGAGCGCGGCGATCCGCTCCGCCAGCCGGGTCGCGTCGTGATGCGCCGCGGCGAGCCGGTCCCGGTTCTTGGCCACGACAGCCGCGGGCGCCCGCTGCACGAACGAGGCGTTTGCCAGCTTCCGCTCCATCGCCTCGATCTCGGCCAGGGCCGTCGCCTGGTCCTTGGTCAGCCGCTTGCGCTCGGCCTCGACATCGATGCCCGCCGCTGTGTCTAGCTCGATCGTGACACCCTCGGCATGCACGGTCGCGGTCGGCGCGAAGTCAGGACCTGCCTCAGCCAGCCGCAGCAGCGACCGGATCCTGCCCTCGTGCGCGGCCAGCGCGGTGCCGGCCGTGCCAGACAGCCGCGCGGGTACCTGCTGGCCGGGGCGCAGGCCCTGGTCGGAGCGGAACCGGCGGACTTCGGTCACCAGCCGCATCAGCGCGTTGATCTCTGTCTCGGCCGCCGCGTCGGCGGGCAGCGCGCCGAGTTGCCCGGCGGCGCCGTCAGCCGTCTGGCCCGGCCAGCGCGCAATGACCAGCGACTCGCCCCCGGTCAGCGACGTCCACAGTTCCTCGGTGACGAAGGGCAGCAGCGGGTGAATCAGCCGCAGCAGCCGGTCAAGCACCTCGCCGAGCACCAGCCGTGTCGCGTGCGCGGCGGCCTCGTCGGTGCCGGTCTGCCCCGCGCTGGTCAGCACCGGCTTGGCCAGCTCCAGGTACCAGTCGCAGACCTCATCCCAGGCGAAGTGATACAACACGTCGCAGACCTTGGCGAACTCGAACTGCTCGAACAGCGCGTCCACCTCGGCGGTGACCGCGGCCAGCCGGGACAAGATCCACCGGTCGGGAACCGACAGCTCCCCGGCCGGCGGCAGACCGTGCCCGGTCCCTGGGCCGTGCTGACCAACACCGTTGAGCTGCGCGAACCTGACCGCGTTCCACAGCTTGTTGCAGAAATTGCGGGATCCGGCTACCCAGTCCTCGCTGACCGCCACGTCGCCGCCGGGCGTCGCGCCGCGGGCCAGGGTGAATCTGGTCGCGTCGGCACCGAACCTGTCGATCCAGTCCAGCGGGTCGACGGTATTGCCTCGGGTCTTGGACATCTTCTTGCCGAACTGATCGCGGACCAGTCCGTGCAGCGACACCTGCCGGAACGGGACCGAGCCGTCGGGGCCGCGGTCGGCCATCGCGTAAAGCCCGAACAGCATCATCCTGGCCACCCAGAAGAACAGGATGTCGTAGCCAGTCACGAGCACGCTGGTGGGATAGAAGCCGCGCAAGTCGGCGGTGTCGTCTGGCCAGCCGAGGGTGGAGAACGGCCACAGGCCAGAGGAGAACCAGGTGTCCAGCACGTCGGCGTCCTGAGTCCAGCCGTCACCGGCGGGCGCGGCGTCATCAGGCCCGACGCAGACGACCTCGCCCGCTGGCCCGTACCAGATAGGGATCCGGTGCCCCCACCACAGCTGGCGGCTGATGCACCAGTCGTGCATGTCGTCGACCCAGTCGAAGTAGCGAGCCGACATGTCGCGCGGGTAGATCTGCACCCGGCCGTCGCGCACGGCGTCACCGGCGGCCTTAGCCAGCGGCTCGACCTTGACGAACCACTGCAGCGAGAGCCGTGGCTCGACTGTCGTGCCGCAGCGCGAGCAATGCCCGACCGCGTGCAGGTAGGGACGGCGCTCGGCGATCACCCGGCCGTCGGCGCGCAGCGCCGCCAGCACGGCCGGCCGTGCCTCGAACCTGTCCAGGTCCTGGAACGGGCCGGCGGCGGTGATCACGCCTCGCTCGTCCATGATCACGATGCTGGGCAGGTCGTGGCGGCGGCCGATCTCGAAGTCATCGGGATCGTGTGCCGGGGTTACTTTCACCGCACCGGTGCCGAACTCCGGATCCACGTGCGGGTCGGCGACGACCGGGATCCTGCGGCCGGTCAGCGGCAACTCGATGTCACGGCCGACCAGGTGAGCGTAGCGGGGGTCATCCGGGTGCACCGCGACGCCGGTGTCACCGAGCATCGTCTCCACCCGGGTGGTGGCCACCACGACCTGGTCGTCGCCCTCGCCGTAGCGGATCGAGACGAGCTCGCCCTCGTCGTCGGAGTGCTCCACCTCGATGTCGGACAGGGCGGTGAGGCAGCGCGGGCACCAGTTGATGATCCGCTGTGCCCGGTAGATCAGGCCGTCCTCGTACAGCCGCTTGAACATGGTCTGCACGGCGCGGGAGAGCCCGGCGTCCATCGTGAACCGTTCCCGGCTCCAGTCGACGCTGTCGCCAAGCCGCCGCATCTGGCCAAGGATCCGGCCGCCGGACTCGGCCTTCCACTGCCAGACCCGGTCCACGAAGGCCTCGCGGCCGAGGTCATGCCTGGACAACCCGTCCCTGGCTATTTCGCGCTCGACCACATTCTGGGTCGCGATGCCCGCATGGTCCATGCCAGGCAGCCAAAGAGCGTTGTAGCCCTGCATCCGGCGGCGCCTGACCAGCGCGTCGATGAGCGTGTGATCCAGGGCATGACCGATGTGCAGGGAGCCGGTGACATTCGGCGGCGGGATCACGATGGTGTACGACGGCGCCGTGCTGCCGGCGTCGGGCGTGAAGTAGCCCGCAGCGACCCAGCCCTCGTACCGGCGCGATTCGACGTCGCCAGGGCTGTACTGGGCAGGCAGTTCCGTGGTATCGGTTCCGGTGGTCACGTCAGCAGAGTCTAGTGCCGGGACGGTGCTGGTCTCCGCCCAGTGCTCCGCGGGCTGGCACCCGCCGTCCGCAGGGCCGGCTGTCCTGCCAGGCAGGGGTGTTAAGCGGACTTCTCGCGCGGCGTGCGGCGGGCGACGTCCCGCGGGACCAGGGTCGGGTTGACGTTCTCGAGGACGACCTCGGCGGTGATGACTACCTTCTCGACATCCTTGCGGCTCGGCACCTCGTACATCACCGAGAGCAGGACCTCTTCCAGGATGGCCCGCAGGCCGCGCGCGCCGGTGCCGCGCAGGATGGCCTGGTCGGCCACGGCTTCCAGGGCGTCCTCGGTGAACTCCAGGTCGACACCGTCGAGTTCGAAGAGGCGGCGATACTGCCTGACCAGCGCGTTCCGCGGCTCGGTCAGGATCCGGATCAGCGCCTCGCGATCCAGATTGTGCACGCTGGTGATGACCGGCAGCCGGCCGACGAACTCGGGGATCATGCCGAACTTGAGCAGGTCCTCTGGCATCACATCGGCGAACGGATCAGACTCGGTCTTGTCGGTCTTGACCCGCAGCACCGCGCCGAAGCCCATGCCGCTCTTGCCCACCCGCGACTCGATGATCTTCTCGAGGCCGGCGAAAGCGCCGCCGCAGATGAACAGCACGTTGGTGGTATCGATCTGGATGAACTCCTGGTGCGGGTGCTTGCGCCCGCCCTGTGGCGGCACCGAGGCGGTAGTGCCTTCCAGGATCTTCAGCAGTGCCTGCTGGACGCCCTCGCCGGACACGTCGCGGGTGATCGACGGGTTCTCGCTCTTGCGGGCGATCTTGTCGATCTCGTCGATGTAGATGATGCCGGTCTCGGCCTTCTTGACGTCGTAGTCGGCCGCCTGGATCAGCTTGAGCAGGATGTTCTCGACATCCTCGCCGACGTACCCGGCCTCAGTCAGCGCGGTGGCGTCGGCGATCGCGAACGGCACGTTCAGCAGCCTGGCGAGCGTCTGCGCCAGCAGGGTCTTGCCAGATCCGGTCGGCCCGAGCAGCAGGATATTGGACTTGGCCAGCTCGACGCCCTCCTCGCCGGAGCCACTACGCTCGCCGCCGGACTGGATCCGCTTGTAATGGTTGTACACGGCGACGGACAGGCCCTTCTTGGCCTTGTCCTGGCCGATGACGTACGAGTCGAGGAACTCGTAGATCTCGCGCGGCTTGGGCAGGCTGTCCCACTTCAGCTCGGTGGGCTCGGCCAGCTCTTCCTCGATGATCTCGTTGCACAGGTCGATGCACTCGTCGCAGATGTACACGCCGGGACCGGCAATGAGCTTTTTAACCTGCTTCTGGCTCTTTCCGCAGAATGAGCACTTCAGCAGATCACCGCCATCACCGATGCGTGCCACCTAGTAACTCCCTTGAGCCTGCTGGCCGGCGACCAAGCCGGCGGATCACCCGGCTTACTGCGACCAGAGTGCCTTACGACTAGCCGCAAGACCACTGTGTCCGTGGAACTTGTGCCTGTGGATTCTCGTTCGTAGAACCTGAACGGTACCGCCTCGGCGACCCTAGGTGCGGCCTAAGGAACGCCGGGCGGCGCGTCGGGCTCGCCGCGGGCCGGTCGGGACTGCCATGTCCCGATGGCTTATGACGACCCTACCTCGCTCTTGCGCTTAATCATCGTCAGAACTTCATCCACCAGCCCGTACTCCTTGGCTTCCGCTGCGGTGAAGAACTTGTCCCGCTCGATGTCCTTGCGGACCTGGGACTCGGGCTGGCCGGTGTGCTGGGCCAGGATGTTCTCCATCGAGGACCGCATCCGCAAGATCTCGCGGGCCTGGATCTCCAGGTCGGACGACTGCCCGTAACCGCTCTCCACCGCCGGCTGGTGGATCAGGATGCGCGAGTTCGGCAGCGCGAACCGCTTGCCCTTGCTCCCGGCCGCGAGCAGCACTGCCGCCGCCGAGGCCGCCTGGCCCAGGCAGTACGTGTGAATCTCCGGCTGGATGTACTGCATCGTGTCGTAGATCGCCATCATCGACGTCATCGAGCCGCCTGGCGAGTTGATGTAGATGAGGATGTCCCGGCCGGGGTCAATCGACTCCAGCGTGATCAGCTGCGCCATCACGTCGTTGGCGGATGCGTCATCGATCTGCACGCCAAGGAAGATGATCCGCTCCTCGAAGAGCTTGTTGTACGGGTTCATCTCCTTGACGCCGTAGGACGTCCGCTCCACGAAGGACGGCAGCACGTACCGCGCGTCCGACGGGCGTGGTCCTCCGTAACCAGCGCTCACTTCCCGGCCTCCTGCCTCTGACCCGCCTGCGCCTGCGCGGCCAGAACCGATGATTGCGGTCATGCCAGCGGACCAACCGTAGGCACCTCGGTCGCGCTTCTGACCACGTGGTCGACAATCCCGTAGTCGCGCGCCTCCTCCGCGGTGAACCAGCGGTCCCGGTCAGAGTCCTCTTCGATCTGCTCGACGGACCTGCCCGAGTGCAGCGCGATGCGCTCGGCCATCAGCCGCTTCAGGTACAGGCTCTGTTCAGCCTGGATCCTGATGTCGGTCGCGGTACCGCCGATGCCGCCGTGCGGCTGGTGCATCAAGATGGCCGCGTGCGGCATCGCGTACCGCTTGCCGGTAGCACCCGCGGTCAGCAAGAACTGGCCCATCGAGGCCGCCATGCCCATCGCGAACGTCGCCACGTCATTCGGCACGTACTGCATTACGTCATAAATCGCCATTCCGGCATAAACTGACCCGCCTGGCGAGTTGATATAGAGGCTAATATCCCGCTTGCTATCTTCGGACGCCAGCAGGATCAGTTCCGCGCAGATGCGGTTAGCCAGCTCATCGTCGACCTGCTGGCCGAGGAAAATGATCCGGTGCCGCAGCAGGCGCTGGAACAGCATGTCGCCGAGCAGCCCGGGCGGGGCCTCTGCGGCCCTCGCCAGCACGCTGGCGGTCTGATGCTGATCGTCGGGAGGCGTGGTCACTTGTGCCCTCCTCGCAGTAGTTGGTCCGCGCCTGTCGTTGACTGTGACCATAACCTGCGCGCTACCAAGCCATCGCCGCCGATCCCCGCTGTTCGCTGACGGCGCAGGCCAGCGGGCCATTTTTCGCTCGCAGCTATAAAACCGCTGCCCGATTTCCCCGATCGGGAACGTGGCCACACCCCGCACTGCCGCGACGCATAAGCGGCCGGCCAGGGCACCTGCCTGGCCGGCCGCTGCAGTCGTCGTCAGCTCGCGCCGACAGCGTCTATCGTCTCCCGCGCCGGGTCACTCGCCGTCAGCTGGCTTCTTGGAGCTCCGGCGCGGCTTGCTGGCCTTGACCTCCGGGACGGCGTCGTCGTCTGCCTCGGCAGCAGCGGCTGCCTCGGCGTCACCAGCACCCTCGGCGCCGCCAGGACCCTCGGCGCCGCCAGGCTCGGCGGCCAGCCGGCGCCGCCGGCGGCCGCGTCACTGGCCTTGGCCGTCTTAGCCGCGGCCTTGCGCGTCCTGCTCGCCTTGGCGGGCTTGCTCGCCTGCTGCTCAGCCTCGTCGGCGTCAGCCTCCGGCTCGCCGTCACCGAAGTAAACCGGCCGTCCGGCCTCGTCGACGACCCTGGCCTCGCTCGGCCAGCAGCGCTACGGCGTTGCCACGCAGCACGTCGGCAGCTACCGCGCCTAGCTGATTGTTGTCGGTGAGCTGCTTGGCCAGCCGGTCCGGCGCAACGCCGAGCCGGTAAGCCTGCTCGGTAACGTAGGCGCTCAGCTGCTCGCCGGTGACCTTCAGGTCCTCCTGCGTCGCCAGCTTGTCCAGGATGAATTGGGCCGTGACCGAACGCCTGGCGTCCGCGTCGAACTCCTGGTCCAGCTTCTCCCGGCTCGTGTCCGCCTCGGTCAGGTAGTCATTCAGGGCCAAGCCGGCCCGGTCTAGCTGGCCCTGCAGGTTCTGCCACCGCTGGTCGATCTCGGCCTTGACGATCCGCTCGGGCAGCGGCAGGTCCATCTGGTCGATCAGCGCGTCCAGCAGTCGCTCCCTGGCCTGCCCGGCCTGACCCTCCTTGCGCATGCCTTCCAGCTGCTTGCGCGTGGAGGCCCGTAGCTCACCGACTGTGTCGAACTCGCTCGCCGACTGGGCGAACTCGTCATCCAGCTCCGGCAGTTCCTTGACCTTGACCGAGTTGACGGTGACCTGCACCTCGGCCGCCATGCCCTCCTGCTTGCCGCCGGCTAGCTCCGCGGTGAACGTCTTGGACTCGCCCGCCGTCATCCCGGCCAGCGCCTCATCCAGCCCGTCCAGCATCGAGTTGGTGCCGATCTCGTACGAAATGCCGGTGGCCTGCGCGTCCTCGACCGGCTGGCCGTCTACGGTGGCGGCCAGGTCGATCGCCGCGAAGTCGCCATCGGCTGCGGCTCGATCGACGGTCTTCAGCGAGGCGAACCGCTCGCGCAGCGCGCCTAGGTACTCCTCGACCTGGTCAGGGTCGACCTCGGCGTTGTCTACCGTCACCGACAGCTGGTGCAGGTCAGGCAGCTCGAACGCTGGCCGGATGTCGACCTCGGCGGTGAACGCCAGTTCCTTGCCGTCGTCCAGCTTGGTGATCTCCAGGTCAGGCTGACCAAGCGGGACGACGTCGTGCTCGGCGACCGCCTTGGTGTAGAACTCGGGAACTGCCTCGTTCATGGCCTGTTCCAGCACATGACCACGGCCGATGCGGCTGTCGATGACCCGCGGCGGCACGTGGCCCGGCCGGAAACCGGGAATCCTGACCTGCCGCGCCACCTCCCGGTAGGCCTTGTCGAGGTTCGGCTTGATTTCCTCGAACGGAACTTCGATGGTCAGCCGGACCCTGGTCGGGCTCAGCTCTTCGACGTCGGTCTTCACCTGGGGTCGCTTCCTGGAAAGGGGCCATACCGTCGGCCAGTGTCACGCAGACGCGGGGCCGACTGGCTCGTCGCTGCTACTGCGGGCCAAGTCTAGGGCAGTGACCACGTGTTCACCCGCGACGGGTGATGATCACGGAAACTCGCAGGCACCACGATGTCGGGATAGGAGTACAAGGTCGCCACCGGAGTGCTGGCTCAGCGCTACCGGTCGTCACGACTCCGAGGGAGGCAAGGATGACCGATCCGCAGAACGGCCCGGGAGGCCAGCCAGCCGGGTCCGGGCACATCAGGACCGGTGCCAGCAGCGCGGGCACCGGCAATACAGGCGCGGGGGCGCCGGGCACGGGCGTGCCAGCGTCGAATGCGCCAGGCAGCAACGCCGAGACGGGCAACGTGGCGACGGAGACCCGGACCACGACAACGCAGAAGAACGTGCCGCAGCAGGCAGGCAAGCAACCAGAGTCGGCCGGGCGTCAGGACCGCGGCTACGACGAGCAGATCGCCACGCCGGGGATGGGCGCGGGCGGCGCAATGATGAGCAACGCAGCCAAGTTCTCCTGGGCCGCGGTGCTGCTCGGCGGGCTGTGCATGATCGCAGCGGGCATCGCCTTGCTGGTCTGGCCGCACGTGACGCTCACTATCGTGGCGCTGATTATCGGGGCTGCCCTTGTCGTTTCCGGGGTTGTCCGGCTCTACGAGGGCTTCACGGCCAGGGATCGAAGCGGCGGCATGCGAGCTGCCTACATGGTGATCGGCATCCTGGCCGTCATCGCCGGGCTCTACTGCCTGAAGAATCACGCGGTCAGCATCCTGCTGCTCGCGTTCGTGACCGGCGTGTACTTCATCATGCACGGCATCGCCGACATCGGCGTCGCCGCGACGGCCGACGTGCCTGGCCGCGGCCTGCGCGGTGTGCTCGGCGTCTTCAGCATCGCCGCCGGCATCATCATGGTGGTCTGGCCTGGCCTGACGCTCGTGCTGCTGTTCACCATCGTCGGCGCGTGGCTCATCTTCTACGGCCTCGTGCTCGCTGGCCTCGCTTTCGGCCTGCGGAAGGCGGCGAAAGCGGTCTCGTCGGAAGGCACCTCGATGTCGGCGGGCAACGAACGCCTGGCTACCAGCGGAGCGAGATAGACCCGACGATGCAGCCACGGCTGCAAGCCTGACTGACATGGTGGCCTCGCCCGGCATAAGCGGCCGGGCGAAGCCACCCGCGCTGGTTTAACGAGGGCTTCGCCCGGTTTAACGGCGCGCATGTCAGGTAACAGCAGCTCGAGCCTGCGGCCCTGAGCGATGGCCTGCCGCCTGTTCACGACGCCGAGCTTGCGGTACACCGAGCTCAGATGCGTCTTGATCGTGTTGATCGACAGGAACAGCGACTCGGCAATCTCCTGGTTCGTCATGTGCGAGGGCAGGAATCTCAGCACCGCCAGCTCGCTGTCGGTCAGCAGGCCGGTCGGCTGGGCCGGGACCGGACGCGGCAGCCGCCCGTCGAACCGGTCAAGGATCCGGCCGGCGAATCCAGAGAACCGGCTGGACGGCGAGATCAGTACGGTCAGCGCGGACCTGACCTGCGGGCCTGCCGTCACGAACGCGCCGCTTGCATCGTCGGGCTCGGCCAGCGCAAGCGCCTCAGCCAGCAGCCCTGCCGCGTCGTCGGTCTGGCTCAGCCTGCGGTGCGCGACGACCGCCGTGAGCAGCGCAGCGATCCGGTGCGCGACCGAACAGCTGCCCGCCGGGTCGGCCAGCAGCGGCTCGACCAGGCTCAGTGCGCTCTTGTCGTCGTAGTCGGCGATCAGCAGCCTGGCCTGGCATACCGCGGCCTCCGGCCAGGCCGGGCTGGCCTGGTCGGTCAGGCTGGCCAGCGTCGTTCTGGCCCGGTCGCGCTCGCCCCCGGTCAGGCTGATCTCTGCGTCAAGGACCGCGATGGCAGCAGCCGCCCCGGCCGGCGCTACGCGCGTCACCGGCGTACTCACCACCGCGGCTCCGGCCGCCGCCTCGGACAGCCAGCGCACCAGTCCCCTCGCCCCGGCGAGATTCCCGTCCGCGACCGCGAGCCTGGCGCGCATCAGCCCGCTCAGCACGCCGATCGACGGTTCGCCCGCGGGCCTGGCTGTCATGGCGGCGAGGTCGGCCTCGTCCAGTTGAGCGCTGGCGTTCTCCGGCTCGTCCCTGGCTAGCCCGACCGCGGCAGCGGCCAGCGCGAGCACGGGAACCAGGTCGCCATCGCGGCCGCACGGCCCGTCCCCGACCCCGGCGCCGAGCCTGGTCGCCGCGGCCAGGTCGCCATAGAGCGCGCACGCCACCGCTTCCCAGGCCCGAGCACGCTCCCGCAAGCTCAGCAGACCTCCTGCGGACAGCTGGGAGCTGGCATGCAGCAGCGCCGTCCTGGCTCGCTGGCTATCGAAAGCACCGAGCGCGGCGAAGCCGAGCGCTAGCCAGAGCATCCCGAGGGCCCGGTGCTCAGGAACGCCGCGCGGATCCTCATGCGCCTGGCTGGCCAGCGCCCACTCGGCGTCCAGGCAGCCGGGCACAGCGGGGGCGACCGTGGCCTTATGCAGTACCCGAAGTGCGGTGACCCACAGCCGCATCGGGCTGGTCTCCCCGCCTGCCAGCAGGCTCTCGGCGAGCTCCAGGTGCGGCAGCGCCCCGTCTGCGTCGCCCTGCCAGAGCCGGGCCGCGGCCAGTGCCACCGCCAGCGTCGGATCGGTGCCCATCAGCTCGGCGGGAACCCCGTGCAGAGCGGCCTCCAGCGCCGGACCGTCCCGCGACAGCAGCGCGACCGGGCCGCCATCGGACAGTTCGCGGCACACGAAGTCCCAGTCGGCCACGTCAGCTGCGGATTGCACGGCCGCCAGCACCTCACCCCGCGCCGCGTGCCAGCGGGCGACTCGGCGCTGCAGTTCGGGTACCTCGTCCGGCAGTTCCCGGCGCAGGCCCACGGCCAGCACCTCGCGCAGCATCGGGTGATAGCGGTACTCGCCGGCCTCAGGGCGGACTGCCTGGATCAGGCCTATCTGCCTGCTGAGCTGGTCAAGCTGCTGCGCCGCGGAGGCCTCGCCGGTCAGCTCCCTGGCCAGGTCGGCCGGGATCATCTGGGTCAGGCTGGTACGCAACAGGAAGTACCTGATATCGGCCGGCAGCCCGGCCAGTACCTCGTCTTCTAGGTAGTCCGCGACCATGGCGGTGACTCCGGGCACACCGGCGGTGCGTCCGGCAGCCGCAGCCGCAGCCGCGTCATCGCCGGCCTCGACCCGGCCAGGCCGTTCGCGCCGCGCGCGAGCGCGGTCAACCGCAGTCCGGCCAGCCAGCCCTCGGTCCGCCGCAGCACCTCGGCGCCCTCGGCCGGCCCGAGCGGGATGCCCAGCATGCCGAAATACCCGGCCGTCTCCTCGGCTGTGCAGGCCAGGTCGGCTGCGCCAATATCGGCGAGCTCACCGCCAAGCCGCAGCTTTGCCAGCGCCATACCTGGCGCGAACCGCCCCGCCAGCAGCAGCCGGAGTCCGGCTGGTTCATGCCTGATCAACTCGTTGAGGCCGCCGAGTGCCTGGCTCCCGGCCAGCACGTGCACGTCGTCGAGGATCAGCACGACCGGCTCGTCGCCGGTGCGCACAGCGCCAGCCAGCCATAGCGGGATCTCCGCCGGCGCAAGGTCACTGGCCAGGCCTGACTTGCCGCCGCTGATAGCGCCGGCTCTCGCCAGCGCGGCTATCACATAGCGCCAGAACAGGGCGGGCTCCGCGTCGGCCGCGTCCAGCGTGACCCAGGCCGGGCGCCGGGCGGCAGGCCTGGCGGCAGCCCACCTGGCTGCGGCGACTGTCTTGCCAGCCCCTGGCGGTCCGGTCATCTGGATTACCCGCCGGGCCGCTGCGGCATCCAGCAGTTCAGCGACGCGGCCGCGGGGCAGCACCGCGAGATCCGGCCGCGGGATCCGCAACTTGTCCTCGAGCAGCGCGCTGTCCGGTACCGCGGACACCGCGGGCTCGCTCACGATAGTCGTCAACCGCCCCCCCGAACGTGTGCTGCGGAAAACTTAACTGCTCAAGCAACGCTTCGAACCCCGACCCCCGCCGTGTTCACCCGCTCCGGTGAAATTGCAGCTCAAAGCCCTGTGACAGCCATACCCTGGAGCGCCGCCACCAATCAGAGCGACCCGTTATGCCCGACTATGCCGTCGCATTCCGCGCTCGTTCCTGGCCTTCCTGGATCACCCCGGCTGGGTGATGTCCCCCGCCGTCGCCGTCCGTAGCGTCCGAGAGGTAGAACAACCCGGACAACCGGTCTGCACACGGATCTGGCTGCCCTGGCGAGCCCACGGCGCGTCAGCCAGCCGGCCCGCGCACCGGGCCAGGTCAGAGGGGAGTGGCTTCGATGAGCAGAGCACAGGACAGAGGTTCGGGTTCTGGTCTTCAGGGCGGTCAGGACGCGGAGGACGCTCAGCAGACCGCTGGCGCCACCGGAACAGGGACCACTGCCGGGGCGCGCGCAACTGGCGTAACGGGCACGGCGGCCGCCACCGGGACCCGACTACGACTACCCGGACCACGACCGGGATGCAGGAACGCGGGGCCGCGCCGTCGGCGACCTACGGTCGCAGCACCGAGCCGACGACGGCATACCGCGCTGAGCCCAGACCAGCGAAGCACGGCCGGACAGCATGATGGGCGGCGTACTTGCCATCCTGGCGGGCCTGCTCACCTTCTTCGGCGGGCTGGCTGCCGTCGTGCGAAGTCACTTCTACCCGACGCTGGGGGGCTACGCCTACCGGCTGAACGTGCATACCTGGGGCTGGATCCTGCTGGCCCTCGGAGCCGTGATGTTCGCCGTCGGGGCGTGCGCGCTGCTCGGCATGGCCTGGGCAAGAGCAGCAGGCGTCGGCCTAGCCGTGCTGACCGCCATCGGGTCCTTCCTGTTCCTGCCGTACAGCGCCGGTATGGGGCACGATCCTGCTCCTGGTGAGCGTCGTCGCCATCTGGGGTCTGCTCCGCGGGTCCGGTCGCCAGGAATTCTGACGGCCAGAGTAAGCCGCCAGCCTCGCCTGGCCAAGACGCAAGGGAGCCCCCGTCCAGAGGGACGGGGGCTCCCTTTGCTGCGGCTCTCGGTAGCCGCGCCTTGCGGTAAGTCAGGGCGCGATCGGCGCGTTCTGGCTGGCGATGACGCGCAGCACCGCGTCGATAAGCGCCAGGTGGGTGAATGCCTGCGGGAAGTTGCCCATGTGCTTGCCGCTGTCCACCTCGATCTCCTCGGCGTACAACTCCAGCGGGCTGGACAGTGAGAGCAACTTGCCGCACAGCGCGGTCGCCCGCTCGGTCTCACCGATCATCGCCAGCGCGGACACTAGCCAGAAGGAGCAGATAGTAAAGGTGCCCTCGGCCCCGGCCAGCCCGTCGTCTGTCTCTTCCGGCCGGTACCGCAGTACCAGTCCCTCGATGGTGAGTTCGTCGGCGATCGCCAGCACTGTCGCGCTGACGCGCTCGTCCTCAGGCGGCAGGAACCCCATGATCGGCACGAGCAATGCTGAGGCGTCAAGTTCTGGCGAGCCGTAGCACTGGACGAACACGCCGCGCTCGTCCACGCCGTTGGCGCAGATATCGGCGTGGATCTCGGCGGCCGCCGCCTGCCACAGATCGGCCTGCTGATGCGCGCCGCGGGCCCGCGCCAGGCTGCTGCCGCGGTCGGCCGCCACCCAGCACATGACCTTGGAAGCGGTGAACTGCCGCGGCGTGCCCCTGACCTCCCAGATGCCGCGATCGGGTTGCCGCCAGATCTTCAGCGCATTTTCCACCAGTTTGCCGAGCATGTCCCATGCATACGGGCCGATCTCGGCCGCCGCGTTCTTGAAATACAGGGCCGCGGCCTCCATCGCCATTCCCCACACATCGTGCTGGCGCTGGTTATAGGCACCATTACCAGCACGGACCGGCCGGGCGCCCTCGTAACCGCCCAGATGGTCAAGCGTCTGCTCGGCCAGCTCGCGTTCGCCGTCGATGCCGTACATGATCTGCAGCGGCCCGGTGCCGATGGCGTCCATCAGGAACGCGAAATAGCCGAACGCTTCCCAGTCGAAACCGAGCTGGTACAGCGCAGACAGCATGAACGCGGAGTCACGAATCCAGGTGAACCGGTAATCCCAGTTGCGCTCGCCGCCCGGCGTCTCGGGCAGCGACGTCGTCGAGGCGGCCATAATGGCGCCGGACGGCGCGTAGATCAGGCCCTTCAAGGTCAGGGCGCTGCGTTCCAGGTAAGGCCGCCAGGGGTGATCGGGCATCTTGGAGGCAGCGTGCCTGAGCCAGTCCCGCCACGCCATGACGGTGATGTCGAGCTCCACTTCTGCGCCCTCAGGAGTCTCGACGCCGCGCTCCTCATTCCAGTCCAGGCAGACGTAGGCACGATCGCCCTCGCGCAGGGTCTTGCGAGCCGAAGCGCGCGCGCCGCCGATGCCCAGATTCATGCTGGAGCTCAGCGTCAGCGTCGGCTGGCCGGGTGACTGGCAGGCCGCGACCCCGTAGCCGCCGCCCTGGTAATCCCAGGTCCCGGCCGTCCTCGCATAGTCGAACAGCGGCATGCAGTCGAGCATGATGTCGACCTGGCCGGAGATGCAGGTGGCGGTGCGGACCAGCCTGCCCTTGCCGGCGTAGTCCGCGGGCGGCCGCCGCACCCCTGGTATCCGCTCTGTTCCGGTCCAGCGGCCCATGACCAGGGCGTCCCTGATGATGAGCCACCCCGTCGCGGTGTTCCAGGTCGTCTCCAGCACCATCGACCCCGGCACGTAGCGGCGGTGCGTGGGTACCCGCGCGTGCACTGGCCCGAACCGGAAGAATCCAGCGGATCGGTCGAGCAGCGTGCCGAACACGCTGCCAGAGTCCGGCCGCGGCAGGCACATCCATTCCACCGCGCCGTTCGGCGCCACCAGCGCGGTCGTCGTGCAATCCGACAGGAACGCGTAGTCAGCGATCGGAGGGAACGGGGAGGTCGACCGGCTCAGAAGGCGTCTCTGGCGGTGCGATGACAGACATGCCCGGATGATGCCCCGGGCACGAGCAGCTGGCATCACCCGGACCGGATGATGCAGTCCCGGTCAGCTGGTCCCGGTCAGCTGGTGCCGGTCAGGTGGCGCCCGTCAGGCCGAGGATGCCGTCGCTCGTCAGCAGCGCGCCGCCGACGAGCAGGGCGCCCACGAGCAGCACGTGCCCGTGCGTGCGCAGCCAGCCGTTAAAGCTGCCAAGCAGCCGGCCAGTCCGGTCGGGCATCAGCAGGTACAGCACGAGCGGCAGCCAGACGAAGATGACGGTGATGGCGATGATGAACGCGATCGCCCCGATGGCGGCCGCGATGCCGTCGTTTGAGGTGGCCACGACCTGAACGGCGGCTACGAAGGTCAGGGACGGCGAATAGACGACAAGGCCTACCAGGAACGCCGCCCTCGGCCCTGGCCTGGCGATCATCCGGCTGATGAAGCCCTGGTCCTGCTTGGCCGGATCGCGCTTGCGCTCGCCGCGCCGCAGCAGCCAGCCGCCGCAAAGCAGCATCAGCACGCCGAGACCGAGGCGCACGCCGTACCTGGTCTGGTGCTCGTGCGGCTTGTACAGGTGCCCGGCCCGCAAGACGATGAATACCAGCGTGGCCATGACGGCCGTCATCACGAGGCGCCGGCCAGGTACAGCAGCACGGTCCGGCGCGGGCTGGCAGAGCCGAGGAATACCGCTGACACCAGCAGCGCCGTCGGCGATAGAGCGGCGAGCACGGCGAACCCGGCGGCCTCGGTCAGCATGCGGGCCAGTCCGAAGCGGCAGGCAGCCGCGGGTTGGCCGTCATGCTGGCACGCCTCCCCGCGGTTGTGCCCGGCGTCCTCACCCGGCGCGGGTGAACCCTGCCGCCGGCCTCGTTGCGTCTGCGCTGATGCTGGGTATGACCAGGCAGAATCGCCCCTGGTACAGGCAGGGGCGCGGGGCGGTCAACGGGGGCTCGGTAGGCGATGAGCTGCGTGCAGCCAGCGGAATCCACTCCGGCGGTCTCGCCGGACCCGGCCGGCATGGAGTGGATCCCGCCCGGTCAGTTCGCGATGGGATCGGCGGACTTTTACGCCGAGGAACGTCCGGTGCATCAGGTCACCGTCGACGGGTTCTGGATTGATACCTGCCCGGTGACTGTCGCAGAATTCCGCCGGTTCGCTCAGCACACCGGCTACGTCACCATGGCAGAGCAGCCGCCGGACCCGGCCGACTACCCGGGGGCGGATCACGACCTGATGGTGCCGGGCTCGCTGGTGTTCAGGAAGACCTCAGGTCCGGTCGATCTGAGCGATTACACCCACTGGTGGCACTGGGTGCCTGGCGCCTGCTGGCGCCGTCCCGAGGGGCCGGGCAGTAACGTACGCAAGCGCAATGACCATCCGGTCACTCACGTCGCCTACGCTGACGCGCGCGCTTACGCGGACTGGGCCGGCAAGGACCTGCCGACCGAGGCCGAGTGGGAGTACGCCGCGCGCGGCGGCCTCGCCGGCGCGGTCTACAGCTGGGGCAATGATTTCGCGCCGGGCGGCGAGTTGATGGCCAACACCTGGCAAGGTGACTTCCCCTGGCGCAACCTGGTGCTGGACGGTTACGAGGGCACGTCCCCGACGGCCGCGTTCCCGGCCAATGGTTACGGTCTTTACGACATGGCAGGCAACGTCTGGGAATGGACGAGCGACTTCTTCCGGCCGCGGCACCACGGCGAGCCTGCGGGCAAGGCGTGCTGCGTGCCCGCGGGCCCGCGGGTCGGCGCCGATCAGCAGCCCGCGCTGGCGGCCGGGCAGATCCCCCGCCGGGTCATCAAGGGCGGATCGCATCTGTGCGCACCGAGCTACTGCCTGCGGTACCGGCCTGCAGCGCGCCAGGGCGAGGCTGTCGACACCTCGACCGGCCACCTCGGGTTCCGGTGCGTACTGCGGCCGTCGTCCTAGGGAGCGTCGCTGTCGGGCGCCTGCGCCTGGCCGTCGACTGGGGACTGCATCCGGCCCCGCGCGCGTACCCGGAGGAATCCGGTGATCATGCTGACGGCCGTGCCCAGGATGACCAGGTTGAAGACGATCTGCAGGGTCACGGCCGCGCGCGCTAGCTGCCCGACCGGATGAACGTCACCGAAACCCACAGTCGCGATCGTGCTGACGTTGAAGTACAGCGCGTCTGTTTTGGTCTGCAGATCGGCGAACTGACCTGGCAACTGCGCCACCGAGCGGTCAGCCCAGGAGAAGAACAGCACTGTCAGCACCAGCAGGAGCACCAAGCCGCGAACCCTGCTCTGCTCGTTGGCCTGCCGCAGCAACTTGCGTACCGCGAGCGCGATCAGCAAGGCGAGGGCGACCACCCCGCAGCCGAACAGCAGCGCCCACGTGCCCTCGCGCATCTGGCCTGGTACCGGGATGAGGTAGTAGGCCACGGTTGCCACCACCACCAGGCCGCCAGACACCACGGCATCCCTGAGCTGTGACGGAGCGCTGCTCATCGCGGGCCTGCCGTCACCAGGCCGACTCGATGCCCCCGCATCCGCCGATTGTGGCACGCGCGCTTGCGGCCGCCGGAGTCACCCTGACCGGCAGGAACGTGGCCGCTTACCGCGTCAGTCACCGGACCCGGCCGCGGTCAGTTCCCGCGGCCGCGCCATCGGCCTCGCCCGCGGCGGGCTAGTCGCCAGCCTGGTGCCCGGCCGGCGCCAGCCGCAGCAGGCCGATGATCTGACTCACTAGCTGCCCGGGCGGGCCATGCGAGGTGCTGACCTGATAGACCCGCTCCTCGGCCGGATCCGGTGGTTCCAGCGCGGCGAACTGGCTGGCCAGCAGCGGCGCATGAAAGAAATGGCCAGTGCGAGCGGCCACCCTGGCCTCGTCCTGTTCCTTGCTGATGGCCAGGAACACCATGACGGCCTGCGTCACGGCCGCCAGCAGTTCGTCCCGGTACCGGCGCTTCAGTGCCGAGCACGCCAGTGCAGCGGACTGGCCGCTTTCGATGATGTCGTCCATCCACGAGCACATCGCGGCCAGCCACGGCTCCCGGTCCGCGTCGTCCAGCGGCAGGCCGGCTTCCATCTTCGCCACGTTGGCGGCCGGATGGAAGGAGTCGCCGTCGGCGAATATCCAGCCCAGCCGCTTGGCCAGCCGCTCGCCGACGGTGGTCTTCCCGCTCCCGGCCACGCCGGCCACCACCACGATCATCGGTGGTGAGCCTAACGTGCGAGGCTTCTCCGTGGGGGATACCGAGGCGGAGGGAATGACTCGTGGCAGCGGACCAAGTAGACGCGCTGGTGATCTTCGGTGCCACCGGGGACCTGGCGAAGCTTGAGACGTTCCCGGCGCTGGTCGGGCTTGTCGATCGCGGCGTGCTAACCGTGCCGGTGGTCGGCGTGGCCAAAAGCGGCTGGGGACTGCAGCAGTTCCGTGACTACGCCGAGGCCTCACTGCGGCTGAACAATATCGACCCGGCCAGCCCGTCGTCGACGAGGATGCTCAGCCTGCTCGCTACGTCGACGGTGATCTCGATGACCCGGCGACCTACCACGCGATGTCGGACGCGATGGGCGACGGCGAGCAACACGCTGTACTACCTGGAAGTGCCGCCGACCCTCTTCGGCCGGATCGCCGAGGGCATCGCCGCCGCCGGGCGGGCGGGCCACGCCAGGGTCATGGTGGAAAAGCCGTTCGGGACCGACCTGGAGAGCGCGCTGCAACTCAACATCACCATGCACAAGTACTTCCCTGAGGAGTCGATCTACCGGGTCGACCACTGGCTCGGGCTGGAGCCGGTGGAGAACCTGCTGTTCGTCCGCTTCGCGAACTCCATCGTCGAGCCGCTGCTCAGCCGCGATCACGTGGCCAGCATCCAGATCACGATGGCCGAGGCGTTCGACGTCGCCGACCGCGGCAGCTTCTACGACAAGACCGGCGCGATCAGGGACGTGATCCAGAACCACATGCTGCAGGTGCTCGCGACCGTGCTGGCCGACCCGCCGGACGGCAGCGGGCTGGCGCACTGGCGCGACGTGAAGTCGCAGATCGTCGGCGCGCTCGAGCCGCTCAGCCCGCAGACCACGGTGCGCGGGCAGTACGACGGGCTACCTCGACGTGAAGGGCGTCGAGCCGGGCAGCACGACCGAGACCTACGCGGCCATCAGGCTCAGCGCGCAGTCCTGGCGGTGGGCCGACGTGCCGATCCTGATCCGGGCCGGGAAGTGCCTGCCGGTTACCGCGACCGACGTGACGTTCCGGTTCCGCAAGCCGCCGCACGACGTCTTCGGCCTCGGCGAGCAGGCGGCCGCGAACCAGCTGCGGGTCCGCATCTGGCCAGACGACCAGGTCAGCATTACGGTGCTCGGCAAGAAGCCGGGACCCGACCTGGTGCCGCAGCCGCGCGAGCTGGCCTTCGACGGCCCGACCGGCAGCCAGATGATGCGTCCCTACGACCGGCTGATCGGCGCCGCGCTGAGCGGCGACCGGTTACCTGTTCGCACGTCAGGATACGGTGGAGGCGGCCTGGCGGGTGGTCCAGCCGGTGCTCGGCGACGTTGTCCCCGTCCTGCCGTACGCCAGGGCCAGCTGGGGACCTGCGCAGGCTGACTCCCTGCTCCCGGCCGGCGACACCTGGCACGACCCGGTCGTCTAGCAGCCAGGACCAGCGGAAGCCGACATGCCGGAGCCCCGGATCGCCAGCGCGCCACGGCGGGCGCGACTCTGCCAGAGTCCGAGCCCGACGCCGCGGTTCACGCTGGCCAACGAACGGACCTTCCTGGCCTGGAGCCGGACCGTCGCTCGCGCTGGTCGCCGCCGGGCTTGGCATCGCGCAGCTGCTGCCGCCGTTCAAGGGCGTGCCGCTCGGCCGGCATGTGCTCGGCGTGCCGCTCATCGTGCTCGGCGCCGTCATCGCGATCGCTGCCTACTGGGAGATGACACGCAACCAGTCGGCGCTGCGGCGCGGCGAGCCGCTGCCTCGGTCGGTGCTGCCGCGGCTGCTCGCGGCGACGATCGGCGCCGTGGCGGCAGCCGCCGCCGTCGTCGTCCTGCTCTCGGCGTCGCGCTGCCATGACCATGCGACCCGTGCCAGGGCCGGACGAGCCCGCGGTCACCGACCCCGCCAACCGGACCCGGCTGGCGTGGACCAGGACGGCGATCGCGTTTCGCCGCCATCGGCGCGGTCGATGCTCAAGAACAGCCCGGTCGCCGGGGTCGCGGTCCTGCTGCTCAGCGTGCCCATCTGGGCGGTTGCCCGCCGCACCGGCCACGCAAGGACGCTCAGGTCCTCACTCGCCGCGCTGCGCCTGGTCACCGCCACCGTCGTCCTCGTCGCGCTGGTCGCGCTGGTCGCGTCGCTGGCCGGGCATGCCCCCGACAACCTGGCCAGATTGCTGCATGGCTCCTGACCAGCCGCGCGGCCAGCTCGTCCAGCCGGACGACAGGTCTGCCGCCAGCGCGCCCCGGCTGCGGCTGCGCTGGCTTTTCGTCGTGATCGTGGTCATGATCCTGCTGACCGGCGGCTGGCCGCTGATCAACACCGCGGTATCCAACCGGCACCCGCTCAAGCCAGGCGAATGGCTCATGGTCGGTCCCGGCCACGGCAAGCCGGGCAGATCATGGTCGGGCCGCGGCTGGTCGCTGCTGTCAGCTGCCAGCAATCCGCTCTACGGCTACACGCTGCGGCACGGTGCCGTGCTGATGAGCGTCAACTACATCTGGCTGGTCAACTCCGGGCAGGCACGGCAGCTGTGGGCCGGCCTTCGCCAGCTCTTGCGGGTCACCAACCCTGGCACGCGGCTCGGCGCGCCAGTAGCTCGATCATTTCCACGCTACGGGCACAGCGGCAGCATCGCCATGGTCTGACCGGCAGCGGATGACCGGCAGCGCGGCGATCTTCGTCGATCCGTGCCGGAATTTCGCCGTCGAAATGATCATGCTGGCGCCGCGCACCCAGCATCCCGTCGTCTTCGGCCCCGGCCTCAGAAGTCATCACGTCCTTGCAGCTCCCGGCGCGGCCGGCATGAGCCAGGATCGCAGCGTGCAGGCCGTGCGGATCACGGCGATCGTCGGCCTGCACCTTCGGCACCGCCGTCCTCAGCTGGCAGTTCGCTGCGCTATCTGCAGGTGTTCCCCGGCGCTGGCCTGCTCGCCTTCACGGTAGAACTGCCGCTGCTTGTGGTCGGCTTCCTGCTGTTGCGGCTGGCACGACCGGTCAGGCCGCCGTCGATGACTGGGCGTGCGCCGCTGTCGCCTGGGGCGGTACCGCCGCGGCAGGCTGCGCGCTGCTGGCCAACCAGGGCCTGATCAGCTTGTGGGCCAAGGGCGAAGGCACCCAGTTCGCCTCGAACTGGTCGGCTCCGCTGTCGGCACCGCTGAACGAGGAGATACTCAAGCTGTGCGGGGTGATCATGGTCGTCCTCGCGGCGCCGGGGATGATCAATGGCCCGCTGGACGGCTGGGTGTTCGGCGCGCTGACCGGCCTGGGATTCCAGGTCGCCGAGAACATCACCTACGGCCTGAACAACATCAGCCTTGACCGGCGCGACCGACCCGGCCCGCGCGGTGACGAACTCCGTGCTGGTGCGGGTAGGCCAGGCGGGTCTCGGCTCGCACTGGACGATGACCGCGGTCGCCGGCGCCGGTCTCGGCTTCCTGGTCGCGCGCTGCCGCGTGGCAGTAACCGCGGCGGGCCGCCGCTAGCGTGCACCTGCCTGGTCGCGGCGCATGGTCATGCACTTGCTCTTCGACGCGCCCTTACCTGCCGCTAGCCGCCAAGGTCGGCATCAACTTCGGCGTGGCCGTCGGGCTCTACCTGGCCCTCAGTAACGCCTACCTGGACCGGGCCCACGACGTGGTCGCTACCCGGACGGCGGCCGGGCTGATGACCGCGCAGGAGGCAGCCAGCCTGCTCGGCAGGCGGCGCCGGCGCCAGGCCCTGCAGCAGGCTGCGGCTGGCGCTGCCAGGGAGCAAACGCAAGCCCGCCAGGAGCGCCTGCTGGCCGACATCGACAGTCAGGCAGCATAATCAGGCCGACAGCACCTGGTCATTGCGCGTCATGTGGTCTTCATGTTCGGCGGGTATACCTGTCGCCTGGACACCCATGAGGGGAAACGTGCGAATCGGCGATGGGGGAACCGAGTGCCAAGGTCGAGTATGACGGGCTCGCAAGACGAGGAGACCGTCACCAGCGAGGGCGGCCAGCGACCAGTCGGCCACGCCAAGCCACGCCGCCATCGCCGCTTCGCGCCGCACTGGCCGCGGCGCACCTGGTCGAGAGTGACGCTGGGCGCTCTGGTCCTCGCCGTGGTGCCGCTGACGTGGTCGATCGGGCACGCCTTGACCATGCCGGGCGGCGGCACTTTCTCCGAGCGGCTGGCCGAGTGGGCGCGCGACCATGATCTCGGCCCGCTCGTCACTCTCGGCGAGCGGCTGACCTATCAGGCACCCAAGGTCGGCGGCGCGCCGTCGTTCGCGCTCACCGCCCCGAGCCCGGTGACCCGGCCGCATGCACAGGCGCCCGCCCCCGCCGCCACGACTGAAATCACTGGCGGGCAAACCGCTGCCGGGCGAGGGTGCGTGGCGCGTGCTCGGCACCGTGGGCGGGCAGCCTGCCGTCTACAGCACCTACCTGCGTTCCAGCAGCGTGTACTCGTCCTACGTGGCCGGCATCGTGTCGATGAACCAGGACCTGGTGCGGTTCGAATTGCGTCCAGGCGCCGAAGATCCTGGCCCGCAGAACTGGCACGCCCAGCCCTACATTCCGGCAGGCACCCGCCGCGGTTTGCTGGCGACCTTCAACGGCGGATTCAAGATCAGCTCATCGGACGGCGGCTTCTACCTCAACGGGCACACCAGCGGACGGCTGACGACGGGCGTTGCCTCGATCGTCTACTACCGTGACGGCCGGATCGACATCGGCACCTGGGGCCAGACCGTGCGGATGACCTCGCAGGTCGCTGGCGTCAGGCAGAACCTTTACCTGATCGTCTCCCACGGCAAGATCCCGGGCAGCGTGGACAACAATGTGGAAGGAACCTGGGGGGCGACTCTCGGCGGTGCCTATTACGTCTGGCGCTCAGGCATCGGCATCACCAGTGACGGCCGGGTGATCTTCGCCTACGGGCCTGCCCTGAACGTCAGGGAGCTAGCCGAACTCCTCCAGCGCGCCGGCGCGGTCCGTGCGATGCAGCTCGACATCAACCCTGACTGGATGTCGTTCATGTACTACCAGCACGATCTGCGCGCGAACCCGACGCCGGTCAACTTGCTGCCAGACCAGATCCAGCCTGCCGACCGCTACTACAGCCCGGCCAACCGCGACTTCACCGCCGTCTACGCCCGATGACCACGCGCTGGCAGCAAAAGGAGCCGGCCGCGTCGCCTCAGCCAGGCGTGGCCGTCGCCGAGCAGGGACCGGCAGCTCGGCCCGACCCGGCTGGCACGCCGCAGGGACAGGAGGCGGCGGGCTCCGGCACCGCGCAGGCCACTCCGCCGGCGCGCTTCTCGGCACCGCCGCGGCGCAGGCGCCCGCCAGGCCAGCCGGGCGGAAGGCAAGCCTGGCTGTCGCCGCCATCCAGGCCGTCCGGCCGCGCCAGTGGCCGAAGAACCTGCTGGTGTTCGCGGCGCCGCTCGCCGGAGCCACGCTCGGCCGGGCACACGGCTTCGGCTACGGCCTGGCGGCCTTCACGGCGTTCACAGCGGCAGCCTCCGCCGTGTACGTCATCAACGACATCGTCGATATCGACAGGGATCGCCGGCACCCGGTGAAGCGACTGCGGCCGATCGCGTCCGGCCGGCTGCCGCTGCCGCTCGCCATCGCGCTGGCCGCGGCCGGCCTGGTCATCGCGGGTCTGACCTGCGCCGCCATCGCGGAGCCGAGGCTCGGCGCGGTCGTCGGCGGCTACGTCGTCCTGTCCTTGCTGTACAGCTTGAGCCTGAAGCACGTGCCGGGCGTCGAGCTGGCCTTCGTTGCCTCGGGCTTCGTGCTGCGCGCTCTCGGCGGCGCCATCGCCACGCACGTCCCGCCGTCCGGGTGGTTCCTGACGGTATGCAGTCTCGGCGCCCTGATGGTGGCCATCGGCAAGCGGTTTACCGAGCTGACCGTGCTCGGCGCGAGCGCGGCCGCCCACCGGCCGGTGATGCGCTGGTACCGGCCGGCGGCGCTGCGGGCCGGCCAGCGAGCCGTCTCCGTGGTCATGCTCGCTGCCTACGTGTTCTGGGCGCTGTCCGAGCCCGACATCTGGATCCGCGGCTGGCATCTGGCCAGCGCCATCCCGCTGGCGGCCGCCTTGCTGCGCTTCGACGTCCTGACCGGCCAGTCAGAAGGCCGCCCGGTGGAGGACCTGATCAGCCGCGACCTGCCCATGGTTGGCTGCGAAGTCATCTGGCTGAGCCTGTTCGTGGCGGGTCTCTAAATGACCGCGGTCGCCGCCACGAGAGCACCGCAGATCGTCACCGGATTCGGCCGGGTGCGGCGGTCGCGATCGATCGTCGTCGGGCCGGTCCCGCTGTCCCAGCTGCAGGAGCTGATCGCGGCCGGGCCTGCCGGCGGCGTCATCGCGCGTGGCGCGGGACTCAGCTACGGGGACGCCGCACTGAACTCGGCCGGCCTGATCCTGTCGCCGGTCACCGGGCCAAACCTCGAGCTCGACCCCGTTGCCCAGACAGTCTGGGCGACGGCCGGCACCACCTTCGCCGAGATTCTCCGTCGCGTCGTGCCGGCCGGCTTTGTCCTGCCGGTGCTGCCAGGGACCAGCCAGCTGACAGTTGGCGGAGCCATCGCGGCGGACGTGCACGGCAGGAACCATCGGCAGGCGGGCAGCCTGTCGGCCTGGATCCAGCAGGTAGACCTGCTTGATGGCACCGGCGAAGTGCGTCGTCTGCGGCACGACACCGACCCGGCCGCACTGCGCGCCAGCGTCGGCGGCATGGGTCTGACGGGTGTCATCTTGTCGGCCACGATCCGGCTGCGCCGGCTCGGCAGCTGCCAGATGGCGGTGACCTCCTGCCGCGCGGCCAGCCTGGACGCCGTGCTGAGCCTGCTGGAGGGCGCCAAGACGCAGTACTCGGCCGCCAGGATCGACGTGACCGCGGCGGGCGACTCGCTAGGACGCGGCATCGTCGACAGCGCCGACCACGTGTGCGGCGCCAGCCAGCCGGACGGCGGCGGGCTGATCTGGCGCGCGCCGCGGCCGCGCCGCGGACCGGCACTGCCGGTGCCGGTAGTGACGCCGCTGACGGCACGGGCCCTGAACGCTGCCTGGTTCCGCGGCGCGCCAGCCAGGCGGGACCGCGTTTGCGATCTTGCCAGCTATTTTCACCGCGGCGACGCCGGCTCCCGGTGGCACCGGGCCGTTGGCAGGCCGGCCTCATCCAGTATCAGTTCGAGGTGCCGGCAGGCGCCGAGCACGTGCTCCGCGCGGTCCTTGAGGGCTTCCAGGCAGGCCGCTGCGCCTCGTATCTGGGCACGCTGCAGCGGTTCGGCGTGGCCAGCGGCGGTCCGCTGTCCTTCCCCCAGGCAGGCTGGTGCCTCGCCCTCGAAGTCCCGGCGGGCAGGCCAGGCCTTGGCGCGGTGCTCGCGGCCGCGGACATGCGGGTGGCTGACGCCGGCGGCCGGGTGTACCTGGCCAAGGACGCCAGGCTCAGCCGCTACGCCTTCGAGTCGATGTACCGCCAGCTGCCCGACTGGCAAGCCACCAGAGCCCGACTCGACCCGCGCGGCATCTTCCAATCCGACCTCGGCCGTAGAGTCGGGCTATGTTGAGGGACTCAGCGGACGTCGTGACCAGCACCAGCCAGGCGACCGCGGCAGACGGTGCCGGCTGGCCAGCCCGCGTGCTGCTGATCGGCGGAACGAGCGAGATAGGGCAGGCCATTCTCAGCGCGCTGCCGCTCCGCCCGGCCGCTGAGGTGCTGCTGGCAGGCCGCGACCCGGCGGCGATGAAAGCCGCCGCGGACGGTCTGCGCTGCGGTATCAGGACGCTGCAGTATGACGCCCTGGACCGGGCCACGCAGCAGGCCATGCCTGCCGCCGCGGCCAGCACCGGCCAGCTCGACCTGGTGATCTCGGCCGCCGGGCTGCTGACACCGCAGACCGAACTGGACACAGATCCGGCCAGGGCCGCCGAGCTGATCGAGACGAATTTCACCAGCCATGTCGCCGTCCTGCTCGCCCTCGCCGCGCGGATGCGCGAGCAGGGCACCGGCACGATCGTCATCCTCTCCTCTGTCGCCGCGGTCAGGCCACGGCGGGCCAACTTCGTCTACGGCGCCGCCAAGGCGGGCCTGGACGCCTTCGGCCGCGGACTGCAGGACTCGTTGCACGGCAGCGGCGTGCGCGTGCTGCTGGTCAGGCCAGGCTTCGTCACCGGCCGGATGACAGCGGGGATGGACCAGGCGCCGCTCGCGTCTACCCCGGCAGAGGTGGGCAGCGCGGTAGCGGCGGCGCTGGCAGCCGGGGCGCAGCAGGTCTGGGTACCCAGGTCTGTCGGCGCGCTTGCCGTCGCGATGCGCCTGGTGCCACGCCCAGCATGGCGTCGTCTGCGCAGGTAGGGAGCGGCCGATGCGAGTTCTAGCTGCCGAGGATGACACAGGTCTGCGCGACGTGCTGGCCCGCGGGCTGCGCGAGAACGCCTACGTGGTGGACGCAGCGGCCGACGGCAAGGAAGCGATCAGGTTCCTGCGCAGCTACGACTACGAGCTTGCCGTGCTCGACTGGCGGATGCCGGAGGTGTCCGGCCTGGAGGTCCTGCACTGGATTCGCTCCCACCAGCGGCCGACGCTGGTGCTCATGCTCACGGCCAGGGACGCCGCAACCGACCGCGTCACGGGCCTGGACGCAGGCGCCGATGACTATCTGGTCAAGCCGTTTGACTTCGGTGAGCTGCTGGCCCGCTTGCGTGCGCTGCAGCGCCGCGCGCCAGCGGTGCAGCAGACTCAGCTTGTCATCGGTGACCTGCGGTTCGACCCTGCCGCCAGGCAGGTCAGCGTGGGCGGCAGGCAGCCGGCCCTGACGGCCACCGAGTTCGGCATCCTCGAGCTGCTGGTGCGCAGGTCGCCCGCGGTGGTACCGCGCAGATCGATCGCCCTGCATGTGTGGGACTACGAGGAAGACGCGCTGGGGTCCAATACCATCGACGTGCACCTTGCCAGGCTCCGGGCAAAGCTGGCCGGCGGGATGATCAGAATCGAGACAGTCCGCGGTGTCGGCTACCGGATCCTCGGGCGATAGGTCATGCGCATACCCCGTCGCCGGCTGCCGCCCGAGGTCGCGCACGCGGCCAGAGTCGCGCTGGCAGCGAGCTTGCTGGTGGGTGTCGTCTACGTAGCCTGCGTGGCCGTACTGGACCAGGTGGTCTCCGCCAGGCTGCTGCAGGCGACGCAGTACCGGCTGACCGAGCGGCTCGGCGACGTGGCTGAATTCGGACTGCGCGCGTCCAGTTCCGACGATGACGACGCTGACAGTCCGCCCGTCTATTTGTGGCGGCTCACGGCAGCCGGCTCCCCGGCGGCGCTGCCGGGTACCGGTACGCCCCCGTTGCCCGCGGCTTTCCGTCTCGCCGCCGGACGGGCAACTACTGTGCAGCTGGCCGGCGAGCCATTCCGCGTGCTGGCGCGCGCCGACGACGGGACGACGCTGATAGCCGGGCAGAGCCTGCAGAGCAACGACCACCTGGCTGCCCTTATCCGTGACGGCGAGGCGCTCGCCGCGCCGGTCTTGCTGCTTGCCATGTTCATCGGGGCGCTCATCATCGGCCTGCGAGCGCTGTCGCCGGTCGAACAGTCGCGCAGGCGCCAGCTGGAATTCACCGCCGACGCCTCACACGAACTGCGAACGCCGCTGAGCGTGATCAGCGCGGAAACGAGCCTGGCCCTGAGCGCACCGCGCACACCTGCCGAGTACAGGGCTGTGCTGTCTCGGATCGAGGGCGAGAGCGGCAGGCTCAGGAAGATAGTGGAGGACCTGCTCTGGCTCGCCCGCTTCGACTCGGCTCCGCCGGAGCCCGGCGAGGAGCCACTGGACCTGGCCACTATCGCGCTGAGTTGTGCCGAGCGATTCCGCGCGCTCGCCGCGACCAGGGATTTTCGCATCGACGTGGTGACCGACGGCCCTGCTCCGGCCTGGATCAGCGCGCCGCCTGACTGGATCGACCAGCTCGCTGGTGTCCTGGTCGAGAATGCCTGCCGGTACGCGGGCCCGAGCGGAACCGTGCGGGTCAGCGTGGGCCGCCGCGGCAACCGGATCACCATGACCGTCGAGGACAGCGGGCCGGGGATCCCGGCCGACAGCCGCGCCAAGCTCTTCGACAGGTTCCACCGCTCGACCGAACAGGGCGGAAGCGCGGGCCTCGGCCTGGCCATTGCCGACTCCATCGTGCGCTCGACCGACGGTCAGTGGCGACTGGCGGACTCCGCGCTCGGCGGCGCGCTCTTCGAGGTGTCGTGGCGGCGCGTCGGCCTCCGGCAGGCGACGGCCAGTGAGAGCGCCCTCGGTCAGGCCGCCTGGCCGGGCGCGGCGGAGCCACGCACGGCGGAGCCAGGCGACGCCGAGCTGGCAGTTGCCGAGCCGGCCGCAGCGGACCCCGGCGCCGCAGGTCCCGGCGTGGTGGACCCTGGCGCTGTGGACCCGGGCGCGGTGGACCCGGGCGGGTCGAGCCGGATCGCCGTGACATAGGCCGCGACCACCGCGACGATGACAACTGGCATGATCGCGATGCCGTCGGAGAACAGCAGCAGCGACGCCAGGAGCACCGACGTCATCGGCAGCCTCAGCATGCCGGCCAGCATCGCCCCCATGCCCATGCCGAGAGCCGGCACGAGCGGCAAGCCGGGCAAGTGCGACAGCGCGGCTCCGCCAGCGGCGCCGACGAAGATCGCCGGGAACACCGGGCCACCGCGGAAGCTGCTCATGCAGACGCTGTAGCCGATGCTCTTGCAGACAACCAGCAAGAGCAGGGCGCCAAGACTGTAGGCGGCGGCGTGGTGAATGAACGGCCCGAGCGCGGCCTGGCCGGAGAACAACACGTTGCTCGCGCCCTTGCCAGTGACCTGGGCGAACAGGACGGCCGCGCCGGCCGCGATCACCCCCGTCAACGGCGTCCACAGCAGTGCCTGCCGCCGCACTACCCGGTCGCGCAGTATCAGGGCAGTCCGCCGGATCGCCACGCAGGCCAGCCCCGCCAAGACGCCGATGACCAGCGCCCAGCCGAACTCGGCAATGTCAGGCCTGGCGAAGTGCGGCAATCCCGGCACTATCAGCGAGAACGAGCCTAGCCCTGACCACTGCCCGAGGCCCACGAACACCAATGCCCCGACGCCCGCTGCTAGCAACCCGGGCACCAGCACCAGTTCCATCGTGGCACCGCCCAGACCGGCGGCTTCCATCAGCAAGAATGCCCCGGCGATCGGGCTGCCTAGCAGCGTGCTGATGGCCGCGAAGCTGCCGGCCGCCGCAATCACGATCTTGACCTGCGGCGCCGACGCAGCCTTGGCCCGGCTCACCGCCCAGGCAGCCAGCCCGCCGCCGAGCGCGATCAGCGGCGCCTCGGGGCCGAGCACGGCGCCGAAGGCCAGCGTTGCCAGCGAGGCCAGCGCGACGCCGGGTAGCTCGTTCGCGGCGAAGACTCCGCCGGTCTTCAGGCCGTCGGCCGGCTCGTGCCCGCCTGGTCCCGGCAGGTACCTGATCGTCAGCGCGACCAGCAGGCCGCCAAGAGCTAGCAGCGGGAACGGCCACCAGGCTGGCGCCGTGCCGAGGCCGAGACCGGACGGCAGGCTCGTGAACAACCAGTGCTGCAGCTTGCTGACCAGGGCGAGGAAGCCCCACGCTGCGAAAGAGACAGGCACGCCGAGCAGCGCGGCCAGCACCAGCAGGCGCAGGTAGGCGCGGCTGCGCAACAGCGCGACGGCATCAGCGGGCGCGGTCAGCGAGATCCCCCCAGAATCGGGCCGCGACAGGCAGGCGGCCGTCTGTCCCTTGACAGGAATTGCCCGTACCGGGCCTAGTTCACGCCTCCGGCGCCGCAGCACTGCAGGCAGCGCCCGCAGCGCCGGGGCATCAGGCCACCGTGTAGCGTAGCGCCCGGCCGGGCAGCGCGCCGTAGTCGGTCCTGACGGCCAGCGACACCTCATGCTCACCGGGAGTCTGGTCCAGCCGCAGGATGTCACCCGCCAGGTCGCGGCCATCGGCGGTGAAGCCGCGCGCGAAGGGGTGCGCCGCCACCAGCCTGACGGCCGGCTCATGTTGGTCCAGCACGGCTTCGATGCCGAGTTCTGACAGGTCAGGGTACAGCGCCTCTGGCCGGTGCTCCAGTCGCCGCGACAGGCTCATCATGGTGCGCTGGAAGACAAGCCCGAACGGGCCGGGAGACCAGGTGCCGGCCGTCGAACTGACGTGGGCGAAATAGCTATACCAGAAGTCGGCAGAGCTGTCGGACACCGCGCCGCCGACGGTGACATAGCCGGAGCGTGCGCCGCCAGCCGCCAGCCGGCGCTGCAGCCCGACAGCACCGAGCGGCTCGCCGTCTGTGCCCGTCCAGTACAAGCCGTTCTGCCCGTCGAGCACGACCCAGCGGTTCAGATCGTCGATCCACGCCTCGGATACGACATGCCCGCGGCCAAGACCCGCGTGGTAGTTCGCCTGGCGCAGCGACAACCGCCGGGCCGGGATGCCGAGCGCGTTCAGCGCCTGGCTCAGCACCAGCGAGTACTCCACGCAGGCGAACCGCTGGCCCTCGTCTACCCGGCGCAGGCACTCGACCGCGTCGTCAATCTCCATATGCGCGTTTGCGTGCCGCCAGCGGTTGGTCACCCAGCTGAGCGTGGCCACCGCGGTCTGCCACGCGAACTGCGCGGGCGGTGGCAGCTGCACCCGCAACTCCGCGGCGCGGTCAGCCAGCTCCATCAGGCCAAGCGGTGCCGCCGGTGCCAGCACCGGCCAGTCAGTCAGCGCGATCGGTGGCGGCATGGCGCTGGCCGCGAACCTCGCCGATATTTCCGGCCAGCGCGGATCGTCGCCGAAGGCGGCCTCCAGCTCGCCCTCGAACAGCTCGGGCTGGCTGAACCCGCCCCGCGCGAGGTCGGCGAGCAGCTCGATCCCGCCAGGCTGGCGAGCCATCTTGGCCGCCAGCGCCGACGCGGGTCCCCACAGGTCGGCCCAGAACGCCGTGTCCTGCTCCAGTTCGGCGCGCAGCGCGAGCAAGCCCGCCCAGTCACTGGCTTGCAACAGGTCCTGCGCGATGGTCCGCAGCGCGTCGAGCTGCGGTTCGGCGATATCGTCGTCGGCCTTCAGTCGGATGGTCACGGCGCATGATCTTAGCGTCGGCCGGACGAATCGGGTGCTCAGCGCGGCTTCAGCGGTACTTTGCGACGCCCTGCCAGCCGGCGCGCGCCCGTACCCTGACAACAGCCGCCTGGCCGCCCTGGCAGACAGGCTTGACCTCGCCCCTGGGGCCGGCCTCAGCCTGAGACCGCCAGGCAGTCCGCCCGGCATGAGGAGGCCACCGTGGAGCTGCTGACCAGCGGCGAGTTTGCCCGCGCGTCCCGGCTGTCGCGCAAGGCGCTGCGGCTGTACGAGGAGCTCGGGCTACTGCGGCCGGTCCAGGTCGACCCGGATTCCGGTTATCGCTGCTACGCCCCGGCCCAGCTGGAACAAGCCAGGCTCGTGGCGTGGCTGCGCCGGATCGGCATGCCGCTGGCCATGATCGCGACGATCATCGTGCGGCCGCATGACGAGGCAGCAGCCGAACTTGCCGCGTACTGGGAACTGGTCGAAGCGGACAATGCGGCGCGGCGCCAGCTGGCCACGTTCCTCATCGGTTATCTGTCAGGAAGGAACACGTCCATGACGCAGGCTCAGCAAACCCTCGCCATCCGCTACGCGGTCCAGTCCGATACCGGCCTCCAGCGAGGCGACAACGAGGATGCCGCCTACGCCGGCGCGCGGCTGCTCGCGGTAGCCGACGGGATGGGCGGGCATGCGGCCGGTGAGGTGGCCAGCGCGGCCGTCATCGAGGCGGTCCGGCCGCTGGACACCGAGATCCCGGCCGGCGAACTGCTCGATGCACTCGATCACGCCGTGCGCCGGGCTGGCCGGGCGCTGCGCAGCATGGCCGAATCTGATCCGTCGCTGCAGGGCATGGGCACGACGCTGACAGCCCTGGTCTGGTCTGGCTCGCAGCTCGGCCTCGTGCACATCGGCGACTCCCGCGCTTACCTGGCCCGCGATGGCGCGGTGTTCCAGATCACCCACGATCACACGATGGTGCAGTCGCTGCTGGATGACGGCAAGATCACCACGGCGGAGATCTCCTCGCACCCGCAGCGGTTCCTCCTGCTGCGGGCGTTGCAGGCCGGTCAGGAGTTCGAGGCCGATCTGCAGTTGCGCGAGGCGCGCCACGGTGACCGGTACCTGCTGTGCTCCGATGGCCTGCATGACGTCGCAGACGCCGCGCAGATCGCCGCCGTCCTGCTCGGGACCAGCGATCCCGAGCAGGCCGCCAAGGACCTGGTGGCGCTGGCCATCGCGGGCGGCGGACCAGACAATGTCACCTGCATCGTGGCCGACGTCGTCTTCGCGGAGGCCGCCTGACCGCCCGGCGCGGCAGCGACCCCAGGTCGCCGCGGCCAGCGGGTAGCAGGACGCGGCCGGGTAGGCTGTTTGCCGGACATTCGCAGCAGAAAGGACAGTGCTGGTTGGCCGGGACAGTTACCGCTGTCAGCAGCAACAGCAGCTACTCGTTCACCAAGCCGAACCGGCCGGTCATCAAGCTGATCGCCGGGATCGGCGTCGAAGGCGACGTGCATGCCGGCGTCACTGTCAAGCACCGGTCCCGAGTCGCGCAGGACCCCACGCAGCCGAACCTGCGCCAGGTGCACCTCATCCATGCCGAGCTTTTCGCCGAGGTAAGCCAGGCCGGATTCGAGGTGATGCCGGGAGATCTCGGCGAGAACATCACCACCATCGGCATCGAGCTACTCGGCCTGCCCGTCGGCGCGCTGCTGCACATCGGCCCGCAGGCGGTGCTGGAGGTCACCGGCTTGCGCAACCCCTGCCTGCAGATCGACGGCTTCCAGCATGGCCTGCTGAAGCAGGTGGCCTGCCGCGACGAAACCGGGCAGATCGTGCGCAAAGCAGGCATCATGAGCGTCGTGCTGGCAGGCGGCGAAGTGCGTCCGGGCGACGCGATCACGGTCCGGCTGCCGGATCCGCCGTTCCGGCCGCTCGACCGGGTCTGAGCGCAGCCGGGCGTCTCCGATGTAAATAGTTGCGGCGCGGGCGCTCGAAGTATTTACATCGGGAACGACTGCCGGTGTCCCCGGCCGCTGCCTGGGTAGTCCGGTCACCGGGCGAGGCGTGCGGCCGGGGTCCTTACCAGCGGGGGGAGCACAGTTGAGCCAGGAGCAGGCGGCCGGCCGTCTGCTGTCGCTGAATGTCGGCCTGCCGAAGGACGTGTCCTGGCATGGGAAGGTTGTCCGCACCGCCGTCTGGAAACGGCCGGTCGACGGACCGCGACTTGCACGCCGCCTGAACATCGACGGCGATGGCCAGGGTGACCTCGCCGGTCACGGCGGCGAGCAGCGGGCGGTCTTCGTCTACCAGATCGAGTCGTACCGGTACTGGCAGCAGCAACTCGGCCGGGACCACTACGAGTACGGACAGTTCGGTGAGAATTTCACCGTTTCCGGCCTAGCCGATGACGAGGTCTGCATCGGCGACCGGTACCGGATCGGCGCTGCAGTCTTCGAGGTCACCCAGCCGAGAGTCACCTGTTACCGGGTCGGGATCCGGATGGACGAGCCGCGTCTCCCGGCGCTGCTGGTCTCGCACCGGCGCCCGGGGTTCTACTTCCGCGTACTGACCGAAGGCGACGTCCGGGCTGGCGACGAGATCGTCCTGGTCGCACGCGGACCGGAGGCGATGACAGTCGCGGAGATCGACGGCCTGCTGTATTTGCCTGGTCATCCACGGCAGCAAGTGCAACGGGCGCTGCGGATCCCGGCACTGTCCGCCGGCTGGAAAACCTCCTTCGCTGAGATTGCCAGCGGGTCAGCGGGCGCCGGGGCCGGCGGGAATGCCGGCCTGACGACGGCCAGCCCGCCGCCTGCCTGGCCGGGATTCCGCGAGCTGACGGTCACGGCCATCGAGCGGGAGAGTGACTCGATCGTCTCGGTCCGGCTGGCCGATCCGGGCGGAGTCGCGCTGCCGGCCGCGCTGCCCGGCCAGTTCCTCACCGTGCGGCTGCGGCCGACCGGCGCGGCACAGCCGGTAGTGCGCAGCTACTCGCTGTCTGGCCCGCCGGGCGCGGTCTCGTACCGCATCAGCGTCAAGCGCGAACAGCACGGCGTCGCCAGTACGTTCGTGCACACGGGGTTGCAGCCGGGTGACCAGATCGCGGCCGCCGCGCCGCGCGGCAGTTTCCTCTTGCGGGCCGGCCACGCGCCGGTCCTGCTCATCAGCGCAGGTGTCGGCGCAACGCCGGTACTTGCCATGCTGAACGCGCTCGCCGCCGCGGCGGTGCCAGGCGCATCCGGCCGCCCACTGCACGCGACCGCGAGGTCTGGTGGCTGCACGGTGCCCGCAGCGGGGCGGCGGAGCCCTTTGGGCCGGAGGTTCGGTCCCTGCTCGCCCGGCTTCCCGCCAGCCACGCGCGCGTCTGCTATTCGCAGCCGGGCCCCGCCGATGTCAAGGGGCGCGATTACCAGGAAGCCGGGCATCTGTCGGCGTCGGTGCTGGCTGAGCTGGAACTGCCGCGCGACGCCGACGCGTACATTTGCGGGCCTGCCGGGTTCATGGCGGACGTCTCGGCCGCGCTGACTGCCGTCGGTCTTGACGGCAGCCGCATCCGCACCGAGATCTTCGGCGCGGCGCCGTCGCAGACACCGGGCATCGCCGGCGCCGCGGGCACAGCACCGCACCCGCCCGACGGACGGCCAGGTGATGGTCCGCAGATAACCTTCGCCCGCAGCGGCCTGACGACTCGCTGGGATGGCGACTTCGCCAGTCTGCTCGAGATGGCCGAGGCGTGTGATGTGCCAGTGCGCTGGTCCTGTCGTACCGGGGTGTGCCAGACCTGCGTGACTCCTGTGCTGTCTGGCTCGGTTGACTACGAACCTGAACCTGTCGATGAACCTCCGGCCGGCAGTGTGCTCATCTGCTGCTCCCGGCCGCGGGACGACCTTGTGCTCGACCTGTGAGGCCGCCTCAGCAGCGAAGACCGGCGAACCGGCTGCGCACCGTGGCCGCCGTGTCGTCGGCAGCCGCGTCCCAGACCTCCTGGCTGAAGATTTCCACCTCGGTGAAGCCGGTGTAGCCGGCCGAGGAAACCGCTGCCGAGATGGGGCGAAAGTCGATGCAGCCGTCGCCGAGGTGCCCGCGGCCGAGCAGCACATCCCGCGGCAGTGGCAGGATCCAGTCGCTGAGCTGATAACTGACGATACGTCCCGCGGCGCGCTGGATATCGGCGGCCAGCTGCGGATCCCACCACAGGTGATATGCGTCGATCACCACTCCCACGACGTCGAGCCGGGAACTGCCGCGCTAGCTCGATCGCCTGGCCGAGAGTGGAGACGGCGCAGCGGTCGGCGCAGAACATCGGGTGCAGTGCTTCGATGCCGAGGCGGACTCCGGCTTGCTGTGCGTACGGCACCAGGCTGGCGATCCCGTCGGCGATCATCCGGCGGGCCAGCGGCAGGTCACGGCTGCCGGGCGGCAGCCCGCCGCACACCAGGATCAGCGCCTGCGCGCCAAGCTCCGCCGCCTCGGCTACCGCCGTGCGGCTGTCGGCCAGGGCGGCAGCGCGCTGACCGGTATCGGCAGAGGTGAAGAAGCTGCCCCGGCAGAGGCTCGACACCGTGCAGGCCCGCGGCCCTGACCGCCGCCGCGGTCCTGGCCAGACCCAGTTCGGCGACGCGGTCACACCACAGGCCGATACCGGGGATCTCGTGCCGGACGCACAGGTCGATCGCGTCGGCCGCGCTCAGCTTGCGCACTGTCGCCTGATTGAGGGAGAGCCTGCTCAGGCCTGTACCGCCGGCGTCAGGCAGGCCAGTACCGCTCAGGCCAGTACCGCTCAGGCCAGTACCGGAGGCGCCACCGGCAGGCAAACCGCCGCCCGTCATGCTGAGCCCGCGCGAGCCAGGAAGTGAGCCATCCGGTGTACTGCCAGGTCCGGGTCGAGCAGGGCCCTGGCGGCCGCGGCCAGCTCGAAGACCTCGGTAAAGGTGCTCGGTCGACCGCCGCTCGTGCATCCGGTCCAGCATCACGAACTCGGCCTGCAGTCCGTTAAGCCACGCGAGGAACGCCACGCCTGCCTTGTAGTGATAGGTAGGCGCGGCAAAGATCAGCCGGCTGAGCTGCGACGGTCGGGCCGATAGCGGCATCAAAGCCGGTGCGGTCACCTTGATCAAGCGCGTGCAGGGCGGCCGCAGCCGGCGCGGTGACGGCCGCGAACGCTCCCAGCAAGGCGTCGCTGTGTCCCTGCTCATCGCCACGGATCAGCTCGCCGTAGTGGAAATCATCACCGGTGTACATCCGAACGTCAGGCGGCAGGCGCCGTCGCAGCGCCACCTCGAAGCCGGCGTTCAGTACCGACAGCTTGATGCCCTCGACCTTGCCGGCGGCAAGCTCCAGCAGGTCCAGGACGGTGTCAGCGGCTGAGTCCAGGTCCGCGCTGCCCCAGTAGCCCGCCAGCAACGGGTCGAAGGCCGCCCCGAGCCAGTGCAGCAGCACCGGCCGGTCGGCGGCAGTCAGCACCTGCCGGTAGACCTCCCGGTACTCCGCCGCTGACCTGGCGCTGACGGCCAGCGCGCGGCTGGCCATCACGATGACGCGCGACCCGGCCGACTGCACCAGCTCAACTTGCTCGGCGTAGGCGGCGATGATCGCAGTCAGTGGCTGCACGCCGGCCGCCAGCTGGTCGGTGCCGGCTCCGCTTGCGATGACCGCGCCCAGCTCAGCGGCCCGCGCCGCGGACTGAGCGATCAATTCACCCGCCTGGCCGAAGGACAAGCCAGTGCCGCGCTGCGCGGTATCCATCGCCTCGGCCACGCCGAAGCCGTGCCGCCAGGTGCTCGCGGAAGCGCATGGTCGCACCCCAGTCGATGCTGCCATCGGCGTTCGCCGCCACGTGCGCGGCCGCGTAGACGCTGCGCCGGGCCGGCGGCGGATAGCCGGGCTGCCAGCCTGGCTCGGGCACAGTGATCGGCGTGCCCCGGCCGGGCAGCAGGATCCGCGCGGCCACCTCAGCCGGCCAGGCGCGGCACCGGGACCCGGCGTCCCTCGGCGGATGACTGCAGCGCGAGGCCTGCGAGCTGCACGCCCCTGGCACCGGCGGCCAGGTCCCACGGGAACTGCCTGCCCTCGGCCGCCGCCGCAAGGAACAGCTCCCACTGCGCCTTGAAGCCGTTGTCGAACGCCTGGTTGTCCGGCACGTCGGTCCATTGCGCGCGGTAGTCGTGCGGGTCTGGCAGGTCCGGATTCCACACCGGCATCGGCGTCGTGGCCCGGTGCTGGACCGCGCAGTGACGCAAGCCCGCCACGGCGCTGCCGAGCGTGCCGTCGACCTGCAGCTCCACCAGCTCGCGCCGGTTCACCCTGACCGCCCAGGACGAGTTCACCGACGCCACGACACCGCCGTCGAACTCCAGCAGCGCGTAGGCGGCGTCGTCGGCGGTCACCTCGTACGGCGCGCCTGACTCATCCCAGCGTCGCGGCACATGCGTGACCTGCCGCGCATACACCGAGGTGATCGGGCCGAACAGGTCTTCCAGCAGGTACTGCCAGTGCGGGAACATGTCGAGCACGATCCCGCCGCCGTCTGCCTTGCGGTAGTTCCAGGACGGGCGCTGCGCGGCCAGCAGGTCGCCCTCAAATACCCAGTAACCGAACTCCAGTCGCACCGCCAGCACCCGGCCGAAGAACCCGGACCTGATCAGCCGCCGCAGCTTGATCATGCCGGGCAGGAACAGCTTGTCCTGGACGACTCCGTTGGTGATGCCCGCCGCGCGCGCGGCGGCTGCCAGCCGCAGCGACGCTTCCAGCGGGCTCGCGACTGGCTTCTCGGTATAGACATGCTTACCCGCGGCGATCGCCGCCGCGATGGCCGGCTCGCGCGCACTGGTCACCTGAGCGTCGAAGTACACCTCGATGCCAGGATCGCTCAGCACCTTGTCCAGATCTGTCGACCACCGCTGCAGGCCGTGCAGTTCGGCAATCTCCTTGAGCCGGTCTTCCCGGCGGCCGACGAGGACCGGCTGGGCTGCGATTGCCTCGGTGACATCACCTACCTGGATGCCACGGTCGCCGATGACTTCGGCGAGCCGCACACGATCCGCAACGCGATCGTCAGCTGTCGCACTCGGACCCAGATCCGCGAGTGGCGGTCGACTAATTGAGCCACATTCAGGTCACGCCCGCACGTACGGTTTCCCGTCGGCCGCCGGTGCCCTGACCCTGCCAACCAGTCCGGCAACCGCGATGATCGTCGCCACGTACGGCGCCATCCCGAGTATGAAGGGCGAGATCGGCACGCTGATACTGCCGAGGAAGTTCTGCAAAGCGAGAGTGAAGCCGAACAGCAGCGCCGCAGCCGTGGCGCCCCAGGGGGTCCACCGCCCGAAGATCATCGCAGCGAGCGCGATGTAACCGAGACCGGAGGACATGTCCTTGCTGAACATCCCCACCGAGCCGATGGTCAGGTACGCGCCGCCGATGCCCGCGAGCATGCCGCCCATGATCAGGTTGCCGTACCTGATGCCAAGAACCTTGATTCCGACCGTGTCGGCCGCCGTCGGGTGCTCACCCACCGCCCGGACCCGCAGGCCCCAGCGCGTGCTGAACAGGCCAATCTGGACCACGATGATCGCCGCGTACGTGATGTACAGGAAGATCGTCGAATCGAAGAAGATGGGGCCGATGATCGGGATGTCGCCGAGGCCGGGGATCTTGATAGCGCTGAACGTGTTCGCGCTGTTATAAGTGTTCGAGTCCGGCACCAGCAACCGGTCGTACAGGTAGCCCGTGAGGCCGCTGATGAGCAGGTTGAGCACGACTCCGAGGATGATCTGGTCGACGAAGTAGCGGATCGCAAATGCCGCCAGCACCAAGCCGACCAACCCGCCCGCCAGCGATCCGCTGATGAGGCCGAGCCACAGCACGCCTACCGTGCTAGCTACCACTGCGGCGGTGAAGGCACCGAGTAGTAGCTGGCCCTCGATCGCGATGTTGATCACTCCGGACCGCTCGCCCATGCAGCCTGCGAGTGCCCCGAGTATCAGCGGGATCGAGAAAGCCAGCGTGCTTTGCAGCAGGACCACAACATTGACTGGAATGCCGTTCGTCCAGCTCCCCGTGTCCGACCAGACCAGCAACGAGATGATGAAGAACAGCAGGACGGCGCCGATGCTGAGCCGCTTCAGGGCCGGCGACTCCGTCACCGTCGCGCGGGCGATACCGATGAGAATCGACGCGGCGCCGAGAATATAGGCCAGGGCGGTGGCCGGGGCGTGAATGCTGGGCACGGTGAGCTTGGCGCCGATCAGCGACAAGGCGAACGTGGCGTCACCCTTGTGCCCGGCCAATCCGAAGAGGAGGACATCGACGAGCCCGAATGCCACCAGCGCTCCGGCCGCGAGCAGCCTGCGGTTCACAGCCAGCCGAGCGCGCGTGACATTGGCGAGCGCGGTCATCCGTTCCACCCCTTCGCCATCGCCTCAACGCCGCCAGCCCGCGCTTCTCGCAGCCGGAACACCGCCCTGATCAGCGGCGGCGTGGCCACGAACAGGACAATCAGGCCCTCGATGACCTCGATGATGTCGATGGGGACCGAGGTAGCGGCCTGCATGACAGCGCCGCCAGACTCAAATGCGCCGAAGAGCAGCGCGGCAAGCACGACGCCCAGCGGTCTCGCCCGGCCAAGCAGGGCCACGGTGATGCCGACAATGCCGTAGGTGCCGTAGCTCTGGAAGTTGAGACTGTAGAACGTGCCCTGAATGGTCACCGCGCCGCTGAGGCCGGCCAGCCCGCCGGCCAGAAGCATGGCCAGGATCCAGGTGCGCGGGACGCTCATCCCGGCGGTCCGCGCGGCGTTCGGATTGGCACCGACGGCCCGGAACTGGAATCCGACAGTACTGCGCTCGAGTAGCCACCAAACACCCCCTGCGGCGGCGAGCGCGATGACGAAGCCGAGCCCTACCTGTGGCGGCTGGCCGCCGACGTGCGGCAACTGCGCGTCTGCGGCGATGGTCGGGCTGATCAGGTTAGCCTGGCCGGCCTGCTGCAGGGCCGTGGGCGTGCCGAGTACGTAGGACAGGAGGTTGTACATGATGTAGTTGAGCATGATCGTCACGATCACTTCGTGCGCGCCTGTCCTTGCCTTGAGGTCGCCGACAAGCCACCCCAGGACTGCGCCGCCGGCGAAGCCGCCGGCCAGGCAAACGATCACGTGGATGACCGGCGGCAGGCTGATGGCGAAGCCGAGGTAGGTGGCAACGATGGAGCCGCCGATCCACTGGCTGGCAGCGCCGATATTGAACAGGCCAGCCCGGAACGCTAGCGCCACTGCGAGCCCGGTCAGGATGAGCGGCGTCGCCTGCGATGTGGTCTGGGAGAGCGGGTAGAAAATGGCGCCGACTGAGCCGCCGTGGAAGGCCGCGGATACCGTACTCGGGCTTACGATCGCGCCCTCGAACAGCGCCGAGTACGCCGATGCGACCGATTGCCAGGTAGCTGACAGGGCAGAGCCAGGCGCGGCGAAGAAGCTGTTCCACGCATGCAGGACAGTCGTGTCGCTGAACGCGATGATCAGGCCGCCCAGCACCAGCGCGCTGAAGATCGCCAGGAGGGTGACGACCGTGGGGCTGCCCTGCACGATCGCGCTGATGATGGCGCGGTCCGCGCCGCGGAACCTGTCGCGCATCGGCGGCCCGGACGTCGCGGTCGCGCCGTTTGCGCCCGCGTCGGGGAGGCTCTGCTCGGGGCTGGCTGGCTGGCTGGCGGGCTCGGACTCAGCCGGCGGCTGACCGGGGTCGCTCGTCATGCCCGCTCCCCTGACCCGTCGGCCGCTCCGGCGGCCCGTCCTCCGGCGGCCCGTCCTCCGGCGGCCCGTCGCCTAGCGGCCCGTCCGCGGCCGGCCCGTCGGCCTGGGGGCCGCCGTCTGCTGGCAGCTGGGCTCCGGCCATGAGCAAGCCGAGCTCAGTCACCGGCACGTCGGGCGGCCGAAAGCCGGTGATCTTGCCTTCGTACATGACCGCGATCCGGTCGGCGAGCGCGTAGATCTCGTCCAGCTCGGAGGACACGATGATCACGGCGATGCCCTGGTCGCGCTCCCGCACGATGCGGCGGTGCACGAACTCGATCGACCCAACGTCCAGGCCGCGCGTCGGCTGGCTCGCCAGCAGCAGCCGGACCGGCCGGCCGACCTCGCGTGCCAAGATCACCTTCTGCTGGTTGCCGCCGGACAGCGTGCCGACTGGCGTGTCGATAGACGACGTCCGCACGTCGAACTCTGCCACCAGCTTCCTGGCCTGGTCGCGGATCGCCGGCAGGTTCATCGCGATGCCGCGGGCTATCGGCGGCCGATCGTAGGTGTCGAGCACGAGGTTGTCCGCGACCGAGAAGTCGGCCACGATACCGTCGGCGCGCCTGTCCTCTGGGATGTAGGCGATCCCGGCCCGCAGCCGGTCCCGTGGCGATGCGTGGGTGATGTCGCTGGCCTCCAAGTGAACGGTCCCGGTGGCAGGACGCAGCCCCATGATCGCCTCGCAGAGCTCGGTCTGCCCGTTGCCCTGGACGCCCGCGATGCCGAGGATCTCCCCCGCCCGGACCTCGAGTGAGACATTGTCGACGGCGTTCTTGCCAGGCCCGCCGTCGGCAGTCAGGACGCCGCCGGACACGGTGAGATCGCGCACGGACAGGACGACGTCACCCGGCCGGGCCTGCTGCTTACTGACGCGCAGTTCCACCGACCGGCCGACCATGAGGGCCGCAAGCTCGGCGTCGCTGGTGGTCGGCGGCCGCTCACCGACGACCACGCCGCGCCGGATCACCGTGATCTGGTCGGCGATCGCCTGCACCTCCTTGAGCTTGTGCGAGATGAAGACGATGGAGCGGCCGCCGGCACGCAATGCCCGCATGACCCGGAACAGGTCCTCAGTCTCACCGGGCGTCAGCACGGCGGTCGGCTCGTCGAGGATCAGCACGCTGGCGTCGCGCAGCAGTGCCTTGATGATTTCCACGCGCTGCTGCACCCCGACCGGCAGGTCTTCGACCAAGGCATCAGGGTTGACTTGCAGGCCGTACCGCTCGGACAACTCCTGCACCTGGCGCCGAGCGCGCCTGCGGTCCAGCAGACCGGTCGGCAGGCCAGCCGCCGATGGCAGACCAGGAACCTTGAGCTTGCGGGTGGGCTCGACGCCGAGCGCAACGTTCTCCGCCACTGTGAAAACGGGCACCAGCATGAAGTGCTGGTGCACCATCCCGATCTTGGCGTTGATCGCGTCCCTCGGCGAGTGAACCGTCACCGGCCGGCGATCGATGAGGATCTCGCCTTCGTCCGGTTGCACCAGGCCGTAAAGGATGTTCATGAGCGTGGTCTTGCCCGCGCCGTTCTCGCCCAGCAGGCCGCGGATCTCGCCGGGTGCGACCCGGAGGTCTATGTGATCGTTGGCAATCAGGCTGCCAAAGCGCTTGGTGATGCCGCGCAGCTCAAGTTCCACAACGATTCCCTCTGCTGGTACCCGCCGGGTGCGCTTGGACGGTGCCGCCTGAAGGTTCCGCGAGCCCGGTGCCGTCGGTAACTGCGGCCCGCAGCTTGGCCGGGCCAGCGCCATGAATTCGGCGTCGACCCGGCCAAGGCCGCGAGGAAACAGGGCCTTACACGGGGCTCTTCGTGGCTGGCACGATCGTGCCGTTAATGATGTCCTGCTTGAGCGTGTTGATCTCGGCCTGGAGCGCGGCCGGGATCTTCGAGGCGAAGTCGTGGTAAGGCGACAGGGTGACGCCGCCATTCGCGAGGTCGCCCACGTAGGTGCCGCCCTTGAACGTACCGTTCACGGCGGCCAACACCGCGGCCTTCACCGAAGCCTGGATGCCCTTGCCCACCGTGGTGATGAAGTACTTGCAGTACTGGGGCACACTGACGCAGCCGTCGGTGTCGACCCACATCATGTTGTACTTCTGGCTGCCGGCTGCGTTGTCAGCTTCCTGCACCGCCTTGGCGGAACCGAGGCCGACGCCGCCCGCCACCGGGAAGATGATGTCCGCGCCCTCGGAGATGAACTGCTGCGCGATCGTCTGGCCAAGGGTCAGGTTGGTGAAGCTGTTGGTGAACTCGCCAGACTGGGTCTTCTCGTTCCAGCCGAGCACCGCCACATGCGTGCCGTGCTTGCTGTTGTAGTACTGCACGCCATCCCAGAAGCCATCCATGTAGATGGTGACCGTCGGGATCTTGATGCCGCCGTACGTCGCGACCTTCCCGGTCTTGGTCATGCCCGCGGCCAGGTAGCCGCCGAGGAACCCGTCCTGCACGGTGTTGTAGACCAGCGAGTCGACGTTCGACGGAGGCGTCGATGGCTTGCCGTTCGGGTTGATGGCGCAGGACGCCGTGCCGATGGCGCAGTCCACGATCGCGAAGTTCGAACTCGCGTTGGCGGTGGCCGCATTTCCTGTTGCGGTTGCCATCAGGAACCCGACCGTGACGATGATGCCGCACTTCTGGCCAAGGAACGCGCTGATGTTCGGCGCGTAATCGGCACCGCTGCTAGATGACACGAACTTGACCGTGACCTTGCTGGGATCGGCGGCCTGCGCTTCCTGCATGCCCTGCCAGGCTGAGGCATTGAAAGACTTGTCGTTGATGCCGCCGGTGTCGGTCACCATGCAGCCGAGGAACTTGCTGGCCGTGGTTGCGCTGCTCGTGCCGGCCGGAGCTCCCGTGGTCGTTGACGATGAAGGTGTGCTCGCGGAACCGCAGGCGGCCAGCAGCAAGGAAGCGCTGGCGACCGCCACGGTCATGATCGACTTTCTCAACAGCTACCTCCTAGACAAGGGCAGCCCAGGTGCTGCCGCAGGGCCGCCGGTTCCTGCGCAGCCCCAACCGGCCGGGGCACCATGTCTCCCCCCAACGGGATTTCCCGAAGGGTAAACCCGCCGTGATGAGCGCGTAAGCAGCACGCTGTTCTTCTGGTGCTGCTGATGCCAAATTGAGACGATTGGAAGCGCCCGATCGCGATCATGACCCGAACGGCAGAGTTTCACCACGCTCGTCAATTCGGATCTTCATTGACTAGGCGGGACTAAATGGACATCGACTGGACAGCCCTGCGAACCGCGGCGACCGCTGTCGCCGGCCGCGCGCACGCGCCCTATTCCGGGCTGCGCGTCGGTGCGGCCGGCCAGGATCGCGCGGGTACGGTCGTGACCGGGTGCAACGTGGAGAACGCGTCGTACGGGCTGACGTTGTGCGCCGAGTGCGGCCTGGTCAGTGCGCAGCACGCGGCGGGCGCCGGGCAGCTTGTTGCGGTCAGCGTGGTGGCCGGTGACGGCGCCCCGCTCGTGCCGTGCGGACGCTGCCGGCAGCTGCTGTGGAAGCCGGCGGCCCTGAACTGCTGCTCGATTCCGACGGCGGCCCGCAACGGCTAGCCGACCTGCTGCCAGCCGCGTTCACCCCCGCCGACCTGGCCGGCCGCCGCGATGCCTGACGCCGCCGATCTCATCCGGGCCAAGCGCGACGGCGGGCGGCTGGCGGCGGCCGACATCCGCTGGCTGATCGGTGCCTATACCAGCGGCGAGATCGCCGACGAGCAGATGTCCGCCCTGCTGATGGCGATCTACTTTCGCGGCCTCGACCAGGGCGAGCTGCAGGTCTGGACCGATGCCATGATCGACTCCGGCGAGCGGCTTGACCTGTCGGGCCTGGCCGCGCCGACCGTCGACAAGCACTCGACCGGCGGCGTGGGCGACAAGGTATCGCTCATCCTGGCCCCGCTGGTAGCCAGCTGCGGCGCGGCGGTGCCGCAGCTGTCCGGCCGCGGCCTCGGCCACACCGGCGGCACGCTGGACAAGCTCGAATCGATCCCCGGCTGGCGCGCCTCCTTGAGCAACGCCGAGATTGTGGCAGCGCTTGCCGTGACGGGCTGCGTTATCTGCGCCGCCGGTGACGGCCTGGCCCCGGCCGACCGGCGACTTTACGCGCTGCGCGACGTCACCGGCACGGTGGAGTCGGTACCGCTGATCGCGTCGTCCATCATGTCCAAGAAAATTGCCGAGGGAACGAGGTCGCTCGTGCTCGATGTCAAGGTCGGCCGCGGCGCCTTCATGACCGAGCTCGAGCAAGCCAGGCTGCTCGCGCAGACCATGGTGGAGCTGGGTAACGGCCACGGCGTGCGGACCAGTGCCCTGATCACCCGGATGGACGTCCCGCTCGGCCGTGCGGTGGGCAACGCGGTCGAGGTCGCCGAGTCGATCGCGACGCTGCGCGGCGAGGGCCCGGCCGACCTGGTCACGGTGACGCTGGCACTGGCCGGCGAGATGGTGCGCCAGGCCGGCCTGGACGCCGATCCCGCCGCTGCGCTGGCCGACGGCAGCGCGCTGGCCAGGTACCGTGCCATGATCGCCGCGCAGGGCGGTGATCCGGACGCCGAGCTGACGGCCGCCGCAGAGACCGAGTTCGTGACCGCGGGCAGCAGCGGAATCGTCCAGGATCTGGATGCACGCGCCGTGGGAGTGGCAGCCTGGCGGCTCGGTGCCGGGCGGTCGAAGAAGGAGGATCCGGTGTCGGCGGCAGCGGGAGTCATCTGCCTGGCCAAGCCGGGCGAGGCAGTGCAGGCCGGCCAGCCGGTGCTGGAGCTGCGTGCCGACGACCGGGCCCGGTTCGGCCGGGCCTGCGAGGCGCTGGCCGGCGCGATCACCATCGGCCGCGAGCCGCCCGAGATTCCCGATCCCGTCATCGAGCGGATCGGCTAGCGGCCGCGTCATGCCGCTGACGGAGGCGGAGATCCGCCGCGTTCCCAAAGTGCTGCTGCACGACCACCTGGACGGCGGGCTGCGGCCGCAGACCATCATCGAGCTGGCCGCCGAGCACGGCTACCGCGGCCTGCCCGCCGGCGATGCGGAGGGGCTGGCGGCCTGGCTGACGGCGGCCGCCAGGCGGGGTCAGCTCGAGCTCTACCTGGAGGCGTTCCAGCACACCGTCGGGGTGATGCAGACCGCCGACGGTCTGTTCAGGGTGGCCCGCGAATGCGCAGAGGACCTGGCCGCCGACGGCATCGTCTACGCCGAGGTGCGGTTCGCCCCTGAACTGCACCTGACCGCAGGGCTCCGCCTGGACGAGGTGGTCGAGGCCGTGCTTGACGGGTTCCGCCGCGGCAGCGAAGGCCGTGGCATCACCGTCCGCACGCTGCTCACCGCGATGCGCACCGCGGCCAGATCGCTGGAGATCGCCGAGCTCGCGGTCAGGCACCGCGACCATGGCGTGGCCAGCTTCGACATCGCCGGCGCCGAGGCGGGCAACCGGCCGAGCCGTCATCTCGACGCGTTCCAGTACGTCGAACGGGAGAACTTCCACATCACGATTCACGCCGGCGAGGGATACGGCCTGCCGTCGATCTGGGAAGCGGTTCAGTGGTGCGGTGCCGAGCGGCTCGGTCACGGCGTGCGCATCATCGACGACATCCAGCGGTCAGCCGGGCGGCCCGGGTTCCGGCTCAGGCCGGCCCGTGCTCGGCCGGCTGGCTAGCTACATCCGCGACCGGAGGATCCCGCTGGAGATGTGCCCGACCTCGAACGTGCAGACCGGGGCGGCATCCTCGATCGGGACGCACCCGATCGGCCTGCTCCGCGAACTGTCCTTCCGGGTAACGGTGAACACAGACAACCGGCTGATGAGCGGCGTCACGCTGTCTGCGGAGTTCGCCGCCCTGGCCGAGGCGTTCGGTTACGGCTGGGCCGACGTGGAGTGGCTGACCATCAACGCCATGAAGAGTGCCTTCGCCCCGTTCGACGAACGGCTCGCGATCATCGAAAATGTGGTCAAGCCCGGCTTCGCCGCTGTCAGGTAGCCGGGCGTCCGCCAGTGACGGCCGCCGGGCGGGCGGGTAACGTTCCCAACCGTGGGGATTGAGTCACTCGCGCCGCAGGCGCCCGGCCGCTGGCAGCTGGACGTCTCCGAGGTGGCGGCCTCGGATGCCGGGCTGCGCCAGGTCCTGCACGGCCTGCCCGGCATCGACCAGGTCGGTGTTGGCGAGCGGGCGGCGGCGCTGGCGACCCGCTCGATCAAGAAGGACGCGAAGCTGGCGGCGCTGGACCTGGCGGTCGCGATGATCGACCTGACGACGCTGGAAGGCGCCGATACGGCGGGCAAGGTACGCGCGATGTGCGCCAAGGCCATGCATCCGGGCGGCAGTGACGCGCCGGCTCCGCCGGTAGCGGCAGTCTGCGTGTACCCGGACCTGGTCGCGGTGGCCCGGCAGGCCCTGACCGGGAGCAGCGTTGCGGTGGCTGCCGTGGCGACCGCGTTCCCGTCAGGTCGGGCGTCGCTGGCGGTCAAGCTCGCCGACGTCAGGGAGGCGGTGGCGGCAGGCGCCGACGAGATCGACATGGTCATCGACAGGGGCGCCTTCCTGTCCGGCCAGTACGGCAAGGTGTTCGGCGAGATCAGGGCGGTGCGCGAGGCGTGCAGGCCGGCGCACTTGAAGGTCATCCTGGAGACCGGCGAACTGGCTACGCTCGACAACGTAGCGCGGGCGTCCTGGCTGGCCATGATGGCGGGCGCGGACTTCATCAAGACCTCGACCGGCAAGGTGACTCCGGCGTCGACGCCCGCGGTCGCGCTGGTCATGCTGGCTGCGGTTCGCGACTTCGAGCAGACCGCAGGACGGCGCGTGGGCGTCAAGGTGGCAGGCGGCATCCGCACCGCCAAGGACGCGATCCGTTACCTAGTCCTGGTCAACGAGGTAGCGGGCCCGGCCTGGCTCACCCCTTCGCTGTTCAGGATCGGCGCGTCGACGTTGCTCAACGACCTGCTCATGCAGCGCAGGAAGCAGCGCACTGGCAGCTATTCCGGCCCCGACTATTTCACTATCGACTGATGCGGCGGGCCCGGGCGCTGCCCTGAATGCGGGCCGGGGTGTGGCACGGACGCATGGAGATGCAGGCGATCGCGTAGAATTACGGAAAGGGAGCATCTACGCCCGATCTGGGCGATTTCTGTGAAATGCTCGTCAACGAGAACCGGCTTTGAGGCTCTTTCGGGGGTCACACCGCCCAGGAAGGCACCAGATGCCGACACCGACCCGGGCCAGGCCAGCCATTGAGTCATTTGCAGCGCGCGGCAATACGGGCGACCAGTCCCACGTGATCGCGATCATCGGCGGCGGTCGCACCGCCGTCGGCGATCGCCGTCCGGCCGCCAAATCCCTGGTTCCGGTAGTCACCCCACCGCCCGCCCCTGCGCCGGAGCCCGTCAAGATGGGCTGCTCCGGCTACCGGATCAAGTACGGGACATCAGACGAGTTGATCATCAAGGCGATCAGGGAGCACGCTGCCCAGAGCGTGGCCGAGACAGAGGGCTCGCCGTGGCTCGCCGCGAGCGGCCTCACCGATGAGCAGCTGCTCGCAGTGATCGGCTGGAGCGTCCTGGCCAAAACGGCGTGTGCCAGGGTGGCCAAGCACCTGAGCGACACGAGCACCTGAGCAGCCCGCTGCCCGGTCCGGCCGGACTCCCTCGTGTCACAATGAGGCCTGCCAGACAGGACGAGCAGGACGGAACCGCCATGGGGTCGGGCAAGAAAAAGCCAGGCACCGGCCGGAGCACGCCAGGCGGCCAGCTGCAGGCCAGCTCGCCGACTGAGGCGGCCAGCCTGTCCTGGCAGTACGCGCCCGCTCCGGAATCTGCTGACATCGTCACCATCGCCGATGAGTACGGGCTGTTCATCGACGGTGAGTTCGGCCCGGCGGCGGCGGGCGGCGCGTTCGACACCATCAACCCGGCGTCTGAGGAGAAGCTCAGCCGGGTCGCGGAAGCAGGCCCGCAGGACGTCGACCGCGCGGTCGCCGCCGCGCGTACCGCCTATGAGCAGACCTGGGGCCCGATGCCGGGCGCCGAGCGGGCCAAGTACCTCTACCGGATCGCCAGGCTGCTGCAGGAACGCTCCCGCGAGTTCGCCGTGCTGGAGAGCCTGGATAACGGCAAGCCGATCCGCGAGTCGCGCGATGTGGACGTGCCGCTGGCGGCAGCGCATTTCTTCTATTACGCCGGCTGGGCGGACAAGCTGGAGCACGCCGGCTTCGGTCAGGCGCCGCAGCCGCTGGGCGTGGCCGGCCAGGTCATCCCGTGGAACTTCCCGCTCCTCATGGCCGCCTGGAAGCTCGCACCCGCGCTGGCCGCTGGCAACACCTGCGTGCTCAAGCCGGCCGAGACCACCCCGCTCACCGCGCTGCTGCTGGCGGAGGTCTGCCAGCAGGCGGGACTGCCGCCCGGCGTGGTCAATGTGCTCACCGGCGCCGGGCAGACGGGTGCGGCGCTGGTTGAGCATCCTGGTGTCGACAAGATCGCCTTCACCGGATCCACTGAGGTCGGCAAGCAGATCGCCAGGGGCGCGGCCGGAACCGGCAAGAAGCTGACGCTCGAACTCGGCGGCAAGGCGGCCAACGTCGTCTTCGATGACGCGCCGCTGGAACAGGCTGTCGAGGGCATCGTCAACGGCATCTTCTTCAACCAGGGGCACGTCTGCTGCGCAGGCTCCCGGCTGCTGGTGCAGGAATCAATCGCCGAAGCCGTGGTGGACAAGCTGCAACGCCGCCTGGCAACGCTGCGCCTCGGCGACCCGCTGGACAAGAACACCGACATCGGCGCGATCAACTCCAGGCAGCAACTCGACAAGATCAGCGAGCTGACCGCGGCCGGCGAGGACGAGGGCGCGGAGCGCTGGTCGCCGCCCTGCACGCTGCCGGACAAGGGATTCTGGTTCCCGCCGACGCTGTTCACCGGCGTCAGCCAGTCACACCGGATCGCCCGCGAGGAGATCTTCGGCCCGGTGCTGTCGGTGCTGACGTTCCGGACGCCGGACGAGGCAGTGGCGAAGGCCAACAACACCCCGTACGGCCTGTCCGCGGGGATCTGGACCGACAAGGGCAGCCGCATCTTGTGGATGGCGCAGCGGATGCGAGCCGGGGTGGTGTGGGCCAACACCTACAACCGGTTCGACCCGGCCAGCCCGTTCGGCGGCTACCAGGAGTCCGGCTACGGACGGGAAGGCGGCCGGCATGGCCTTGCCGCGTACCTCAGTGGCTGACCGCGGCCAGGCAGCCGGCTCCCCCGGCTCCCCCGCGCGGCTGGCGGTCCGCAAGACGTACAAGCTGTTCATCGGCGGCGCCTTCCCGCGGTCGGAATCCGGCCGCTCCTACCCGGTGCACGCCGCGAGCGGAGACCTGCTCGCGCACGCCGCCAAGGCCTCAAGGAAGGACCTGCGGGACGCGGTCGTGGCCGCCAGGGGCGCCTTCGCCGGCTGGTCAGGCGCCACCGCTTACAACCGCGGCCAGGTGCTGTACCGGGTGGCGGAGCTGATGGAAGGCCGCGCCGCCCAGTTCGCCGATGAGGTCAGCCGGGCCGAGGGCCTGCGGCGCAAGCAGGCCGACGCGGTCGTTGCCGCGGCTATCGACCGCTGGGTCTGGTACGCCGGCTGGAGCGACAAGGTCGCTCAGGTCGTCGGCGCGGCCAACCCGGTCGCCAGCCCTACTTCAACTTCAGCGTGCCGGAGCCGACCGGCGTCGTGGTCACGCTCGCCCCGGCCGGCTCGAGCCTGCTCGGTCTCGTCAGCGTGCTCGCGCCGGTCATCGTCACGGGCAACACCGCGGTCGTCATCGCCAGCGAGGACCGGCCGCTGCCCTCGATCGTGCTGTCCGAGGTGCTCGCGACCTCGGACGTGCCGCCCGGCGTCGTCAACATGCTGACCGGGCGCAGCGGTGAGCTCGCGCCCGTCGCGGCCGACCACATGGATGTCAACGCGATCGACATCACCGGCGCGCACCCGCGTGAACGGGCGCAACTCGAGCGGGCCGCGGCCGGCAATCTCAAGCGGGTCTTCTGCGCCGACGAGCAGTGGGCCGATCCGCCGGGCACAGGCCGGATGCTGGCCATGCTCGAGGTCAAGACCGTCTGGCACCCGGTCGGCACCTGACCGGCGGCCGGCCGCTGAAGTGTCACATGTGACAATTTCGGCGATGGTCGGCCAGAATAGAGCCATGACTGCCGAGGAGGGTCGCCGGGAAGCCAGCAAAAAGGCCACCGCCGCCGCGCTGCGGGACGCGGCCGCGCGGCTGTTCGCCGAACGCGGCTACGACGCGACCACCGTGCGGGACGTCGCCAGTGCCGCCGGCGTGACCGAGCGGACGTTCTACCGCTACTTCGGCGGCAAGGAGGGCCTGGTTGCCGACGAATACCTGGCCTGGCTGGCGACGCTCAGGATGGCCATCGAGGACCGGCCGGCCAGCGAGCCGCCGCTGACGGCGGTCAGGAACGCCGTGCTGTCCATGGCCCGGCGGGCGCCAGGCGGCGAGCGGGCCAGGCTGTGGCTATTCATCGACAGGCCGTCGATGTCGGGCCTGCGTCAGTCGGCACCGCGTCCGCTGCTCAGGCTCGAGGCCTCGATCGCCGAGGCGGTCAGGACCAGGCTCCGGCTGGCAGCAAGAGCGGACCACGGGGCGGCCGCCGCGGACCTCGATGACCTTGCGGCCAGTGTCATCGCGCGAACTGCCGTAGCAGTGCTGCGCAGCGCGATCATCAGGCACCGGCAACTGCGCGCAGAAGGCAACGGAGCATCAGCCGACATCAGGCAGCTACTGGAACAGGCCTTCGACGTGATCTTCCATGAGGTACGCCGGGAGAGCCAGCCTGACGGCTAGCGGCACGAGACCTGGTCCGGCCGGCCTCGCGGCGCGCCATCGCAGCCGAGGACCGAGGTTGGCAGGACCCGGCTCAGCGAACCGCCCGCGCCAGCGCCTGTAGTGCGGCCGGGAAGATCTGCGCGGGCGGCGTGACCAGGCCTGCGCCGACCTGGCCGGTACCGGCTACCCGCCCGGCCATGCCGGTGTTGATCTGCGGCAGGATGCCAGTGCGGACCACCAGCGTCACGTCGATACCGGCCGGCGTGCCACGGAATCCCAGCACCGGGATCTGGAACAGCGGATGCTCGGCCAGCGTGATCTGCTGCATCCGCAGCGTGGTGGCCAGCGCGTCGGCGACGGTACCGCCGACCAGCCGAACGATGGCCGGCGCGGCCGCCATGGCAAACCCGCCAAGCCCGGCGGTCTCGGTAATCGCCGAGTCGCCGATGTCCGGACTCGCGTCGGCCGGCCCGTAGTTGCCGAGGAACAGCCCCGCCGGGGTCAAAGCGGGCCCGGTAAACCACTGGTCCCCTGTGCCCGATACCTGAATCCCGAAGTCGGTGCCGTTCCTCGCCATCGCCACCACCATGGTCGAGCCGGGAATGTCGCGGGCGGCATCGAGTGCGAGCTTGCACGCGGGCATGGCCAGGTTGAGGAAGAAGTGGTCGTTGCCGCCGATGAAGCTGACCGCGCCAGCCACATCAAAGGATGCGAAGCCGGACTCGATCATCGACGGCAGCAGGTCACGCAGCAGCATCAGCGTGCCAGTCCGGTTGCGGTTGTGCGCCTCGTCGCCCATCTGCACCATCTGCGCGAGGATCGCCGAGACGTCGACCGGCCCGTGCCGCCGGACCGCGGCCTGCAGCAGCGGTCCGAGCACTGCCGACATCCAGCGCAGCCTGTCGATCACCTCGGTCGAGTAGGCGCCGTACCGCAGCACCTTGCCGAGCCCTTCGTTCAGCGAACAGTAAGCGCGGCGTCCGGTCGCGGCTTCCTCGAGCACGAACATCCACATCGACGGCGAGACCACGCCCGCCATCGGGCCTACGGCGTGCCGGGAGTGGCAAGGCTCGAGCGAGATCCCGCCGGTCCGCGCCATCGCGGCGACGGTGTCCGGATCCGCGGCCAGCCCCTCGAGCACGCCAGCTCCCATCAGCGCCCCGCGCAGCGGCCCGGACGCGCGGTCCCAGCCGATGGGCGGTCCGGCGTGCAGGAACTCCCCTGCCTGCAGCCGGAGCGCGTCCCGCGCCGGCACGACGTCCACCAGGTGCGCGCGGCAGGCCAGCATCCTGCCGACCGCAAGCGCGTTCGCCGCGGCCCGCCGATGGTCAGCCAGGACCGGAACGAGGTCCGCCTCGGTCCCGGCCATCGGCGGCGCCCAGCCGACCTTGGTGACCCTGGCCGCCTGCGCCGCCGCCGCGTCCGCGAGCAGGCCAAGCCCGGCGCTGATGACGTGCGGCTCCCGGCGCAGCAGTTCGGTCATGGCGCGGTGCCCGTCATGACGCGGTCCAGGTCAACTCGCCGGCGGCCTCGATCGCGTCGCAGGCAAACCTGGTGGCGGCAGCGTTCGACAAGAAGACGTGCGCCCCGGCGGCCTGCAGTATCCCGGCCTGCCTTTCCAGGCCCTGCGGATCGGCCGACGCGCCGATCAGCGACACGACGACGAGCGGAGCCGCGGCCGCGATCACCGGGGCAAGCTCGCTCGCCGGATCGCCGTGGGCGCCGTGCCCGAGCACGACGTCGAGCAGGATGACCGCGACCTGCGGGTCGGCCACTTCGGCGGCGAGGCGCTCCAGCCGGAATGACTGATCGATCATCGGATGAGCCCGGCCGACGGTGAGCTCGTCGGCACCGAAGTCGAGCATGAGATGCGCGGGGGCTGGGCTGACCGGGTCGAGCGCCCACTCCGGCCGTAGCGGAATGTTCGACCTGATGGGGCCGAGCCGCTGACTGGCGATCACCATCGCCTCGTCGCAGAGCGTGCCGCCCGCGAACAACCCGCGCAGGACGCCGCCGCGCGGCGCGGCTCAGCTGCCCGGCCACCGCGGCCACTCCGGCACCTGCACCCCAGCCTCGATCAGCGCGTCCTGCGTGGCGGCGGTCAGGTCGGGCTCGCCAGGAGCGACGAAGGCGAACCGCACCGGTGTGCTGAGCGCAGCCGCGTACCCGCGCAGGGCGCCAGCGACCTTCGGCGAGGGCGGCTTGGACACGACGAGGATCAGCTTGGTCGCCGGATCGGCATCGAGGGCGGTGAGCGCGGACCGCGCCGACCTGCCGCCGACCGCGGCCGACAGGTCCCGGCCGCCGACGCCAAGCGCGGCGCTGACCCCGGTCCCGGCATGCGCGAGCAGGCAGAGCACCTGCTGCGCCCCGGTGCCAGAGGCGGCGACCAGCCCGATCGGCCCGGCGGGCAGCGAGTGGGAGAAGCCGAGCCCGACACCGCCGACGATGGCAGTGCCGCAGTCGGGGCCGAGCACCAGCAGCCCGCGTTCCGCGGCCAGGTCCTTGAGAATGATCTCCTGCTCGACCGGCACGTTGTCGGAGAAGATCATGACGTCGCAGCCCGCCTGCAAGGCATCCATCGCCTCGGCGAAGGCGAATCTGCCGGGCACCGAGATCAGCGCAAGTCCCGGCCCCGCGTCGCGGATCGCGGCCGCCGTCGTCCGCGGCGGGATGTCCGCCGCAGCCGCTGCGCCGCTGGCCGGCCGGGCGGTGAGCGCGGCCTCCACCGCGCTCAGTGCGCCGGCCAGCGCCGCCTCGTCAGCCGCGCGGATCGCGATCAGCAGGTCGTTCTGGCCGGCCCCGGTCGGCGGCCGGAATCCCATGCCTGGCAGCAGGCAGAGGTTCAGCTCGGTGGCCATCGCGATCAGCGCGGCCTGGACTCCGTCGCTTTTCCGCGCGTCTGCGCTGACCTGCATCAGGGTGACCGAGTCGGCGTAAGCACCGGCCCGCGCCTCGACGTGCTCTGCGGTCATCGCGACTCCGCCGCGAGCACCAGGCCGAGGGCGAGGGCCGCACCTGAGGTGTGACCGACCGCCAGCAGCCGCCGAACGGCCACCGCCGTCTGGCTGGTCGAGGTGCGCGCCGCGGCCTCGTGGCCAGCCAGGGCCAGCCCCGCGGCGGCTGAGCCCAGCCCGGTCTGCCCGGCGGGGGCCGAGCGCAGCCCGGTCAGCGCGGCTGCCAGGGCCGCCACCTCGCTGATGCACTCGCCGCGCGCGGCGTGCCAGAGCAGCGCCGCGGACAGCGCGGTGGTCCTGACCGGCGCACGGGCAGCGACGGCGCGACGCAAAGGTGCGGCGTCCAGGCCGCTCGCGAGGCAGCCCAGCAAAGAGGCCAGCAGGTCGTCGCCGCTCGGCGTCAGCCCTGGCCCGCGACCGAGCAGCCCGCCGACCAGCGCCGCCGCATCTCCCGCGCGCAGGGCCTCCAACTGGCCCGCGGTGACCCCGCCCAGGTCACAATCAGGCAGCGCCGCCCGCGCCGCCTGGACTGCGGCGGCTACGGGCCGGCCGGTGCCGACGCGAGCGGGCGCCCATTCCCGTACGGCCTCGATGATCACCGGCCCGTCGCGGCCCGGCCAGCTCAGCCGGCCACCTCCGATCGTGCCAGCGGCACCGGCGACCGGCCCGATCGCGGTCAGGGGCAGCTCAGCCCGCGTGGTCGGCAACAGCACGCCACAGGGCAGCCGGACAGCGTCGTGTGCCAGCACGGCGATCGCACCAGGCTCGCCCGAGGTGGCCAGGTAGATCGCCGCCGCGCTCGCGCCCAGCAACCGGGCAGCCTGCGGCGGCCCGCCGAGCACCGTGCGGACGGCGCTGCTAGCAGCGGCCGCGATATTCGTCGCCGCCATGGTTCTCAATCCTGTCGCACAAGATGATTTGCGTCACGCCCTGAGCAGCGTAACGTCGCGCTATGGGCGGAACCCTGTCGTGAAGCCGTCACCTGTCGGTTATTCACGGCCCCAGTCGGTCGCCGAGGCCATCCAGACGCTCGCCTTCCTGGGCGAGGCGGGCAAGGTCCTTGCGGGCGGCCAGTCACTGGTCCCGCTGATGTCCCTGCGGCTGGCCAGACCGGATCACCTGGTCGATATCAACCGGTTGACCGAGCTGAGCTATATCAGCGTGACCAGCGACTACGTGGCCGTGGGCGCGCTGACCCGGCACGCCGAGCTGCTCGACAGCACCGCGGCCGCGGACGCGCAGCCGCTGCTGGCCCAGGCGCTGCGCTTCGTCGCGCATCCGGCCATCCGCAATCGCGGCACCACCGTCGGCAGCATCGTGCACGCGGACCCGGCGGGCGAGATGCCGGCCGTGCTGGCGCTGCTCGGCGGGACGATCAAGGTAGCAGGCGAGGCCGGCGAGCGGTTGATCCCGGCGGCCGGCTTCTTCCTCGGCTCGCTCGAATCCGACGTGCAACCTGGCGAGCTCGCCGTCGAGGCCAGGTTTCCCGTCCTGCCGCCCGCGGCCGGCACCGGCTTCGCCGAAGTGAGCAGGCGGCGCGGCGACTACGCGGTCTGCGGCGTCGCGGCGCTGGTCAGCCTTGCCGCCGACGGCACGATCCGGCAAGCCCTGACGGCATATCTGTCCGTCGGCCCGACACCCCTGATCCTCGACCTCAGCGCGGCGGTCGCGGGCGCTTCGGCCAGGCCAGACGCCGCTTACCCGGCTGCCAGGGAACTAGCAGCGCGGCAGGTCGACCCGGACAGCGACATCCACGCCACCGCTGCCTACCGCAAGCACCTGGCCGGGGTGCTGACCGAGCGGGCGCTTCGGCAGGCTGCCGCAGAGGCCGCCGGGCGCGCGACTGGCGCGCCTGGATGAGCGAGGAACTGCACGAAGTGCAGCTGACCGTGAACGGCGCGGCCCGGGCCGCCCAGGTACCCGCCCGCCGGCTACTGTCCGACTTCATCAGGCACGACCTCCGCCTGACCGGAACGCACGTCGGCTGCGAACACGGTGTCTGCGGTGCCTGCACCATCCTGCTTGACGGTCTGCCGGTGCGCTCCTGCCTGTTGCTCGCGGTCAGCGCCGACGGCGCCGAGGTCACCACGGTCGAGGGGCTGGCCGGCCAGGACGGCAGCCTGTCCCCCGTGCAGCAGGCCTTCGCCGAGTGCCACGGCCTGCAGTGCGGATTCTGCACGCCGGGCTTTCTGACCACGATCACCGCCGGGCTCCGCGCGAATCCTGAGCCGACCGACGAGCAGGTGCGCGAGATGATCGGCGGCAACTTGTGCCGGTGCACCGGCTACCAGAACATCGTTGCCTCCGCGCACCGGGCGGCCGAGCTGATCCGCGAGCGGGACGGGCTCGCATGAGCTCGCTGTTCGGCGCCCGGGTGCAGCGGGTCGAAGACGACCGGCTGATCCGCGGCCACGGTGCCTACCTCGACGACCTGGGCGCCGACGCGCTCGCCGTCGCGCTGGTGCGCAGCCCGCATGCGCACGCGCGGATCACCGATATCGACGTCACCGCCGCGCTGGACGCGGACGGCCTGGTGGCGATCTACACCTACGAGGACCTGCCGGAGCGGCTGGCCGAGCCGCTGCCGCTGCTGATCCCGCATCCTGATCTCAGCCACGGCCGGACTCCGTACCCGCTGGCCAAGGACGAGGTCAACCACGTCGGCGAGGCCGTCGTCATGGTGGTCGCCAAAGACAGGTACCTGGCCGAAGACGCGGCCGACCTGATCGACGTCAGCTACGAGGAGCTGCCCGCGGTCGTCGGGATACCGGCAGCACGTGCCGCCCGGCACCTGGTACACGCGGACGTGCCAGGCAACCGGGCCGCGAACTCGGTCCAGGAACGCGGCGACACCGCGGCGGCGATCGCCGGGTCGCCGCACGTGCTCGAACTCGACCTGCACATCGAGCGGTCGGCATCGACCCCGCTCGAGGGCCGGGGCGTCCTGGCCCGCTGGGACGCTCAGGCTGGCCGGCTGCGGATGTGGACCTCGACCCAGACCTCGACCGGGGTCCGCGCCGCGGTCGCGGCCAAGCTCGGCCTCGCGCTCACCGACGTGGACGTGATCACGCCAGATGTCGGCGGCGGGTTCGGCGTCAAGATCGTCCACCCGTGGCCGGAGGAAGTACTCGTGCCGTGGGCGGCGCGACTGCTCGGCCAGCCGGTCAAGTTCACCGAGGACAGGCGCGAGCACTTCATCGCCAGCGCGCACGAACGGGCCCAGCTGCATCACGTCACCGTCGGCTTCGAGGACTCCGGCCGGATCCGCGGCCTGGACGTTAGGTTCTGGCACGACAACGGCGCTTATGTGCCGTACGGGCTGATCGTGCCGATCGTCACCTCCACCCAGCTCCTCGGCCCGTACAAGCCCGACGCTTACCGAGTCGAGTTCGACTCGCTGTATACCAACACGGTCATAGTGACGCCGTACCGCGGCGCCGGGCGGCCGCATGGCTGCTACGTCATGGAGCGGACGATCGACGCCATCGCCGCGAACCTGCGGCTGGACAGGACAGTCGTGCGCGAGCGCAACTTCATCCAGCCTGAGGACATGCCCTATGACCAGGGGCTGATCTTCCAGGACGGGCGGCCGCTGAGCTACGACTCAGGCGACTACCCGGCGCTGCTGGCCAAGCTGAAGAAGCTGATCGGCTGGGACGACTTCGCGGCGCAGCAGCAGGCAGCCGCGGCGGAAGGCAGGCGGCTCGGCATCGGGCTGGCGTGTTACGTCGAAGGCACCGGAGTCGGCCCGTACGAGGGCGGCCACGTCCTGGTGGAGACCTCAGGCAAGGTGAAGGTAGCCACCGGCCTCACCTGTCAAGGGCAGGGACACCAGACGATGCTGGCCCAGCTCGTCGCCGACGAACTCGGCGTGCCTTTCGCCGATATCGAAGTGGTGACAGGCGACACCCGCCGGTTCGGCTACGCGGTCGGCACGTTCGCCTCTAGGACCGCGGTGATGAGCGGCTCGGCGGTCACGCTGGCCGCGCGGAAGGCGAAGGAGAAGGCGCTGCGCGTCGCCGCCAGCGCGCTCGAGGTCGCCGCCGACGACCTGGTCATCTACGACGGCATCGTGCACGTCAAGGGCGATCCGGACGCCGGGATCAGCCTCGGCACGGTCGCGGTGCTGTCCAACCCGCTGCGGTACGCCTTCGACGATGCGGCGAGAGCGGCGACCCAGTTCGCCGGCAGCGGTGATTCGGCTAAGCCGCCGGTCGCCGAGGACGATGAACCTGGCATCGAGGGACGCGCGTATTTCTCGCCGGTGCGGTCGACGTTCGCCAGCGGTATGCACGCCGCGATCGTGGAGACCGACCAGGACACCGCGGAGGTCACGATCTTGCGGTACTGCGTCGTGCACGACTGCGGCCGCCTGATCAACCCGCAGATCGTCGAAGGCCAGATCCATGGCGGTGTCGCCCAGGGCGTGGCGGGCGCGCTGTATGAGCGGATGGCCTACGACGAGGCTGGCCAGCTGCAGAACGCGTCGTTCATGGACTTCCTGATGCCGTACGTCAGCGAGGTGCCGCGGCAGATCGAGATCGATCACCTGGAGACGCCGTCGCCGCTCAACCCGCTCGGGGTCAAGGGCGCGGGCGAGGCCGGCGTGATCCCCGGCGCCGCGGTACTGGCCGCCGCCATCGAGGACGCGGAGGGCATCCCGATCACCTCGATGCCAATCTCGCCGTCAGACCTGTTCGAGCTACGGATGAGAAAGCGCGGATCATGAAAGTCAGCGGCAGCACGATCATGCACGCGCCACCCGCCAGGGTCTGGGCGGCGCTCACCGACCCCGCGGTGCTGGTCGGCGCGATCCCGGGTTGCCAGCGGCTCGAGCCGGCCGGCCCGATGCCTACCGGTTCACCATCGCGGCAGGTGTCGCCTCGCTGCACGGTGTCTACACCGGCGACATCGTGCTGTCCGATCAGACCGAGCCGAGCTCGTTCGTGCTCACGGCGGCCGGCGCGGGCGGTCCTGGCTCGGTCAGCATCAGCGTACGGTTCCAGCTCGCCGGCCGCGCCGACGGCAGCACCGAGCTCGGCTACGACGCCGACGGCGCTGTGGGCGGCATGATCGGCGGGATCGGCCAGCGACTGCTGGCCGGCATCGCGCAGCGGATGGCAGCCGATTTCTTCGGCGCCGTGGACAGCTACCTGGCCGGGAACGTGGCCGCGCTCGGCCAGTCAGCTTCGCCGGACGCGGCCGGCGCCGGGCCCGGCACGGCCGGCGGAGCTCAGGAAACCGCCGACGGCAGACCACTGCTGCCGCCAGCCGCCTACGTCCGGGCCGGCGGGTCCGGGCAGACCGGATTCCTGCGCGGCGTGCTGGCCGGCACGGCCGCGACGCTCGCCGGAGTCGCCATCGGCAGCGTGCTCGGGCGCAGGAAAACTGATGGTCGCTGACCCGGCGCCGCGCCTGCGCATCGGCATCGATACCGGTGGCACCTTTACCGATGTCGTCGCCTTCGACGAGGCGAGCGGCACCCTGACGGTGACGAAGACGCCGTCCACGCCGGCCGACCCGGCGGCCGGTTTCATGGCCGGGCTGGCCAAGGTGCTCGCCCTGGCCGGCGCGGTCCTGACGCCATCGCCTCGGTCGCCCACGGCACGACGATCGCGACGAACCAGCTGCTCGAGGGTGACGTCGGGCGACTCGGATTCATCACCACCGTGGGCTTTGAGTTCATGCTGGAGATAGCCCGCCAGTCGGTGCCTGACGGCTACGGAAACTCCTATTTCTGGGTGAAACCGGACCGGATCGTGCCGCCGGACCTGATCCGAGTGGTCGGCGGCCGGATCGACCACTCCGGTGCCGAGCTGCGCCCGTTCGACGAGGCCGCTGCCGTGGCGGCGGCGCGCTGGTTCGCCGGCCGCGGCATCGACAGCATCGGCGTCTGTTTCCTGCATTCCTATGCCAACCCGGCGCACGAAGACGCGATGGCGAAGGTGCTGGCGCGCGAGCATCCGGCCGCCCTGGTATCGCTGTCGTCGCGGGTGCTGCCGGAGTACCGGGAGTATGAGCGCGCGATGACGACGCTGGTCGACGCGGCGGTGAAACCGCGGGTGTCGCGGTACCTGGCCGCGATCACGCAGCGGCTGGCGGACCTGGCCGGGACCACGAGCCGGGCGCCGTTGCACGTGATGACCTCAGGCGGCGGCGTGGCCACCGCGGCGGACGTTATCGGGCGCCCCATCGCCACCGTGCTGAGCGGGCCGGCCGCCGGCGCCGTAGGTGCCGCGATGATCGCGCAGCACGCGGGCGTGCAGCAGGTGCTGACCTGCGACGGCGGCGGCACTTCCACCGACGTCGCGGTGGTCGTCGGCGGTGAGCCAGCGCTGACCACCGAGGGAACCGTCGGCGCGTACCCGTCGAAGATCCCCATGGTCGACGTTGTCACCGTCGGGGCTGGCGGTGGCTCGGTGGCATTCGTGTCGCCGGAAGGAGCGCTCAAGGTCGGCCCGCGATCGGCTGGCGCGGATCCAGGACCGCTGTGTTACGGCAGCGGCGGCGCCGAGGTGACGGTGACCGACGCGCACCTTGTCCTCGGCCGGATCCCGCCGCATCTGCTGGGCGGCGAGATCCGGCTCGACCATGCGGCCGCCGTCGCCGGAATGACGGCGCTCGGCGCACGGCTCGGCATGACGGCGGCGGAGTGCGCGGCCGGGATCTTGGAGGTTTCGGCGTGGAACCAGGCGAACGCGGTCCGGCAGATCACCGTCAAGCGCGGCCTGGACGTGCGCGACTTCACCCTGGTCACCTTCGGCGGCTCCGGGTCGCTGCTGCTCTGCCCGCTCATCGAGATCCTCGGCGTGGCTGACGTGCTCGTGCCGCCCGACCCTGGCAATACCTCCGCGTTCGGCTTGCTCACGGTCGACGTCCGCAGCGACTACGTCCGCACCTGCGTGGCCAGGCACGCCGCACTGGACTATGCCGCGATGGAGACGATCTTTGCCGCGCTGTCAGCGCAAGCGCGCGAGGCGCTAGCCGCGCAGGGGTACCCAGGCGATGCCGCCCGGCTGGCGAGGACCGCAGACCTGCGTTACTTCGGCCAGGCGTTCGAAGTAAGGGTCCCGGTGACGTCCGGCGCCGTGGCTGGCGGTGCATCCGGCGCCGCTGGTGCGTTCGGGCCGATCGTGGCCAGCCAGGCCGCGGCGGCGTTCCACCAGGCGCACAGGACGCTGTACGGGTACGACTTCCGCGGCGACCCCCGCCAGCAGGTCGAGTGGGTCAACCTGCGGGTGACCGGCACCGGCCCGATCCGGCGGCCCGCGCTGGCGAGCATCCCGGCCGGCGACGGTGACCCGGCCCGTGCGCTGACCGGGCGGCGGGCGGTTCTGTTCGGCAGGCCGGCGCTCGGCGCGGCAGCGGCGCCGGCCGACGCTGGCGATCTACTGGCGCCCGTCGCTTGCTGGCCGGAGATCGTGGTGTCCGGCCCGGCGGTGATCGAGGAGTACGGCGCGACGGTGCCTGTGCATCCGGGCTTCGCGGCGCGGGTCGACGAGTTCGGCAACCTGCGGGTGACGACGGCATGACCCGTCCGACGCTGACCGAGCCAGGTGCGGCCCGGGTAGACCCGGTTCTGCTGGAGATCATCGCCGGCAGCCTGGCCTCGATCGAGAAGGAAGTCGAGCAGGCAATCGCCAGGACCTCCAGGTCGCCGATGATCAGGGACGCGCATGACTTCCGGGCCGGCATCCACGACCGGCTGCTGCGCAAGCTCACCGGCCGGTCGTACAGCGCGCTGGTACAGCCGGTAGTCCGCGACTTCCCGCCTGCGCAGATGCGGCCGGGTGACGTGTTCTTCCATAACGACGTCTACCTGTCCGAGGGCGGCATCGGGCACCTGCCTGACCTGTGCGTGACGGTACCCGTGTTCGCAGCCGGACTCGAGGTGGTTGCCTTCGTGCAGGTGTTCGGCCATCACGACGACATCGGCGGCGCGGTCCCCGGGTCCATGCCGAGTCACGCCACCAGCGTCTTCGAGGAAGGCCTGATGGTGCCGCCGATCCGGCTGTGGGACGAGGGCGTGCCGAACAGGGCGGCCCTCACCATCATGACCCGCAACTCGCGGATGCCCGACTCGCTGGCCGCCGACCTGGATGCCGAGTGTTCCGCGTGCCTGCTCGGCGCGCGCCGGCTCGGCCGAACTGTTCGGCCGCTACGGCCGGGACGCCGTGGAGCGGTGCTTCGACGAGATCGTCGCGGCGACCACCAGGACCTACCGGCAGGAGATCCTGGCCAAGATCCCGGAAGGGACCTGGACCTGGGAGGATTACGCCGAGCACGATGGCGTCGACGCGCCGCGCCTGCACGCGCAACGGATCACGCTGACCAGGACCGCGGCCGGTGAGCCTGGCGGACCGCGGCTCATCCTCGATTTCAACGGCACGTCGCCGCAAGCCAAGGGCCCGATCAACCACTGCGCTAACTACGCCGACGGGAACTTCCTGGCCAAGTGGCTGGCGCCGATCCTGCGCAACCTGGCCGAGACGCCGGCCCGCGCGGCCGAGCTTGACGTCAACGAGGGCGTCGTCGAATTGCTGGAACTGCGGTTCCCGCCGCCTGGCACGCTGCTCACCCCGGTGTTCCCCGCGCCCACGAACGCGCGCACGTTCGTGATCCTCCGGCTGCTCGGAGTGTTCGCCGGCGTGCTGGCCAAGGCGGTCGGCGGGCTGATGCCAGCCGACCAGGAGACGATCCGCTACACCGGCGTGTACGGGACGACCGCGGCCGGCGAGCCTTACCTGATGCGCGAGGTGCTCGGCGGCGGCTCAGGCGGGCGGTACTACGCCGACGGCGAGGACACCATTCACGTCGTCCCGGACTCCAGGAACCTGCCTGCCGAGTTCACCGAGGCCAGATTCCCGTTGCTGGTGGAGCGGCTCGGCCTGGCTCTCGACTCAGGCGGGCCAGGTCAGTACCGCGGCGGCCTTGGCTACGACAAGGTCCTGCGGATGCGCGAGGACGGCTACTTCATGTCCATCGCCGACCGCTCGATCCTGTCGTGCTGGGGCGTGAACGGCGGGCTCGCCGGCCGCCCGTTCAGCGTCACCGTCGATCCCGGCGGGCCGGGCGAGCGTGAGCTAGACGCGCTCGCCGACGGTGAGTTCGTGGCGGCCGGGACGGCGATCCGGATCCGCACGACCGGCGGCGGCGGGTGGGGTGATCCGTTGCTGCGCGACCCGGAGCTGGTGGCGCGCGACGTGCGCTGGCGCAAGGTGTCGGCCGCCGCGGCCGCCAGCGACTACGGTGTCGTGCTGACCGGGCCAGCGGACTCGGCGTCGGTGCAGGCCGACGCGACCGCCGCCTGCGGGAGACGCTGAGCGCCGCGCGGCCTGCCAGGCGGCCGTTCTATGATCGCGGTCCTGGCTATGCCCGGCTCGCGGACGGCCGCACCACGGCCGACGTCGACTGGCTATGACTGACCGTCAGACCGCGCGAAAGCCCGAGGAGGTAGGCCCGATGCCCGAGCCGATCGAAGTGCGCAAGGTGCCGTTGCATCACGTGTCCGACGCCAGTGAGCTGGCGAAGCTCATCGACGCCGGCGTGCTGGCGGCCGACCGGATCGTTGCCGTCATCGGCAAGACCGAGGGCAACGGCGGGGTGAACGACTACACCAGGATCCTGGCCGACCGGGCCTTCAGGGAGATCCTCATCGCCAAGGGCAGCCGCACCGCCGACGCGGTCGCGCAGGTTCCGATCGTCTGGTCCGGCGGCACCGATGGCGTGCTGAGCCCGCACGCCACCGTGTTCGCCACGGTGCCATCGGATCGGGCTCCGGTCACCGACCAGCCGCGGCTGTCTGTCGGGTTCGCGATGAGCGATCCGCTGCTGCCTGAGGATATCGGCAGGCCCGAGATGATCACTAAGGTCGCCGCCGCCGTCCGCGCGGCCATGACGCAGGCCGGGATCACCGATCCGGCCGACGTGCACTACGTGCAGACCAAGACGCCGCTGCTGACGATCCAGACCATCCGCGACGCCAGGAGCCGCGGCCACACCGTGTGGACAGAGAACACCGGCGAGTCCATGGATGTGTCCAACGGCACCGCGGCGCTGGGCATCGCGGTCGCGCTCGGTGAGATCGACATGCCGTCCGCCGCCGAGGTGATGCACAACCGGGCGATCGGCTCCTCCGTGGCGTCGTGCTCGTCCGGGGTCGAGCTGGACCGGGCTCAGGTAGTCGTGGCCGGGAACGTTCGCGGCATCGGCGGCAGGTACCGGATCGGCCACTCGGTGATGCGGGACGCGCTCGATGCCGACGGCATCTGGGCCGCGATCAGGAACGCCGGCCTTGACCTGCCGCACCGGCCGCACCCGAGCGACCTCGACGGCCGGCTCGTCAACGCGTTCTTGAAGTGCGAAGCGAGCGAGGACGGCCAGGTGCGCGGCCGGCGCAATGCCATGCTGGACGATTCCGACGTGCACTGGCACCGGCAGATCAAGGCGTGCGTCGGCGGCGTCGCCGCCGCGGTGACCGGCGACCCGGCAGTTTTCGTCTCGGTGTCAGCGGCACATCAGGGCCCGGACGGCGGCGGGCCGGTCGCCGCCATCGTCGATCTCGGCCGCGGCAGCTGAGCTGTCAGCGGCGCAGCGCGGCGGCCAGCCGCAGCGCCCTGTCCTGAATGCCGGCCGGGTCGCCCCTGGTCAGGTCGCCGCCCACGCCTACCGCCAGTGCGCCCGCGGCCAGCCACTGCGGCGCATCCGCCGCGGTGATGCCACCGGTCGGCACGAACGGCACCTGCGGCAGCGCCGCGGCGACGGCGCGCAGGTAGCCGATGCCGAGCGGGCCAGCCGGGAATAGCTTGACCGCGTCGGCGCCGAGCTCCATCGCCGAGTTGATCTCCGTGGGCGTGCAGGCGCCCGGAATCACCGCGACGCCGTAGCGGTGGCCTGCCCGCAAGACTTCCTCCGACACCAGCGGCGACACCAGGAACCGCGCGCCCGCGCACACCGCGGCGAACGCGGCAGCGGCATGGAGGACGGTACCCGCGCCGACCGTCGCCGCCGGGCAAGCCGAGCACAGCTCCGCGATCGCGGCGGGCGCGTCCGGCGTGGTAAAGGCGACCTCGATGACGGTGATCCCGCCCGCGACGAGCGCCCGGCCGGCCGCGGCTGCCTCAGCGGCGCTGCCGGCTCGCAGGATGCCGATGCAGCGGGCTTCGGCGATGGTCGCGCAGGTGGTCCAGCGATTCACCGCGGGTGTCGGCACTACCGCGCCCTACCCGGGCTGGTCGGTCGGCAGGACGGCGACGCAGTCGATCTCGACCCTGATCCCGGGGAGGCTGGCCCCGACGGTCGTCCTGGCGGGCAGCGGCTGCGGGAACACCTCCGCGTACACCGCGTTCATCTCGGCGAAGTCCGCGATGTCGGCCAGGAACACGCCGCATCTCACGACGTCCGCGAGCGTCGCTCCGGCCTCCGCCAGCACAGCGGCAAGGTTGTCGAGCACGACCTTGGTCTGCTCACCGGTGGTCTCGCCGACCACGACGCCGTCACGCGTCGGTCCCTGCCCGGAGACGTAGACGAACCGGCCCTCCGCCACGATGCCTGGCGAGTAAGCCCCGGCCGGCGTGCTTCCCGCGACGGCTCGCTTCGACATATCGTCCCCTCTCCGGAAAAGCATTCCGTATCACAGAATGGTGTACTACCAGACGCTGTCATTCCGACCTTGCCAGCACGGTACCGCAGTGTCAACGCGACTCAGCCGTCCCGGCTTGCCCCGGCCCGAGTGGCGGACGGCAGCGGCACCCTGGACCAGTCTGCCGCCACCGCGTGCAGGTACTCGCCCAGCTCGGTCAGCCTGCGCAGCTCGGCGCGCGAGCCGAGCAGCGTCACGCTGACCGCGGCCGCCGGCACCTGCTTGCCGAGAAAGATCGGTACGGCGGCGCACCGCACGCCTACCTCGTTCTCCTCGACGTCAAGCGCGTATCCCGTTCGCGCACGTGCGCGAGCTCCTCGGCCAGGTGCGCCGCCGACTTGACGGTGCGCTTCGTGGGACGCGGCAGCGGTTCCCATTGCGCCGCCCACGCCCTGATCGCCGCGTCGGTCGGATACGTCCACGCCAGCAGCGCCTTCCCCACACCGGTGGCGTGCGCCGGATTCCGCCCGCCGATCACCGACGACAGCTTGATCGAATGGGTTGCCTCGATCTTGTCCTGGTACACGATCTCGGCCCCGTCCAGCACACCCATGTGCGTGGTCTCGTTGAGCTCGGCCGACACGCGCAGCAGCAGCGGGTGGATCAGAGCCCTGCATATCCAGCATGTCGTGGAAGCGGAACGCGGTCGCCAGCAACTCGGTGCCGAGGAAGTACGCGCCGCCTGCCTCTGGCTGCGCGACGAACTGCCGGTACTTCAGCGCCGCCAGGATCCGGTGCAGCGAGCTCTTAGGGATGTCCAGCCCGGCCGCCAGCTCGTCCAGCGATAGCCCTCGGGCCGCGCCGCCGATCATGGCCAGGATCCGCAGCGCGCGGTCTACGCTCGCCACCGGCGATTCGGCGCTGTCCTGGCACGCTCTACTCCCCGCGATCCACGGGCCGTGACGTGCCCGGCCGCCTGGCGCTCAGCTGCCACGTTCCGGCATACGGAATCATAGGTCAGGCTTCGGTCCGGTTGCCACACGCCCGCCACCGCTCAGAAGAAGGTATGGATGGCGTCGACAACCCGGTAGTCATCGTCCACGACCGGGATCACCCGCCATTTGTCGAAGTTCGTGCACGGATGGGAGATGCCCAGGCACATCAGGTCGCCGGGCGCGAGGAGGCGGCGGCCGGGATGCGCACGTACCCGTGCTGATCGTCCAGGGCGCTGATGTGCATCCCCTGCGCCCCGGCCGCCGGGGCGGGCCGGCTGCGCCGCAGGCAGGTCCGCAGCGGGACCGGCAGGTCCTGGTCGAAGGCGACGTCATGGCGGCCAGCGCCGATGATCGCCAGACCCGGCTCCGGCCTGGACAGCACCGGCGCCCACAGCTCGAACGCTGGCCGCAGCGCGGGACCTGGCCGGTCCGCGCGAGGTACCCGGCGACAGACGCTGGTAGAACCCGTGATCGTGGCTGATGTACGCGCCGCTGCGCAGCAGCACCCGCGGCACGGTGCCGCCGTCAGGCGCGGTGAGTTCCCGCACCACGATGTCGAAGAATGCGCTGCCGCCCGCACTGATAGCAGATAGTCCTGCGTCTCCGGTAAGCGCGGGCAGCATCGTCGCCGAGCCGGCGCAGGTCACGGCAGAACTGAGCGATCGCCGTCAGCGTCGCCGCGCTGTCGTCGTGACCGATGCTGCCCTCATAGCCGGCCGCGCCGGCCAGCCGCAGCGCCGGCGCGGCGGCAGCTGCCGTGGCGACGACGACGCCTCCTCGACAGTGCGGCAGCCCGCCCGGCCGCCTGGCTGACCGAGTTCGACCAGCACGTGCAGCTGGCGCCCGGTGCCGGCCAGCGCGGGCCGCAGGGCGTCAGCCAGCAGCGCGACACCGGGCACGCTGTCGACGAAGCAGTAACAGTCGAACCCGGCATCGGCGGCAAGTTCGCCCGCCAGCCACTCGATGCTTGCCCGGTCGGCGACCTCGTTGGCGATGAGGATCCTCGGCAGGCCGAACGCGCGGAACACCTGGGCCTGCTGGACCGTCGCGGCGCAGATGCCCCAGGCACCCGCCTCGAGCTGGCGGCCAAGCAACTGCGGCGCCATGGTGGTCTTGCCGTGCGGAGCAAGCTGCACGCCCGCCTGCGCGCAATAGTCCGCCATCGCGGCGATGTTGTGTCCAGCGCCGAGCTCCGCAGCACCATCAGCGGCAGCATGAAGTCTCCGCCGAACAGCGCAGGGCGGTGGCGGGCCAGCCAGGCGGCACTGACAGGTTCACGCGACGCCAGTCGCCCGAAGCCCTTCTCTGTCACCGGCACCGGCCGCTCGGTCAGCGCGCCGAGTGCCGAGCGCATCAGGGCGGGCAGCTCAGCGTCCATGTCTCCGCACTCCTTCTTGGTGCATCGGCTGACCGGTCCCGCGGGCTGGCCAGGAGGTCGTGGTGACCGCCGGGCCAGCCCGCGTTGCGGGCGTGCCTAGCCGGCCGCGGGTGGTTCCCCGGTACCGGTCGCTGCATCAGCCCGGTCTGATCCGAGCGCCTGCAGTCCCAGCATGCGGGTCAGGCCGTCGCCCATCCTGGTGGCCATCTGCGGCGCGAACAAGACGATCAGCGCCCCGATGACGAGCCAGATCAGTGTCAGGTATGGGAACAGCCGGTACGGCCAGGCAGGAGCCGGGACCAGCTCGTTGTACAGCGTGTAGGCGACCAGCAAGGCGGCGGCAATCGGCACGATTGCGCGCCACTTGGCTATCTGCAAGTGGCCGTTCAGCGCGGCCCGGCTGGCGCCGATGCAGACGAGCACGTATCCGACCAGGATCGCGAGCGTCCCTAGCGTGCCGAGGTACTGCCAGATGGTGAACCCGCTGACCCCGGCGAACTGGAAGGCCAGCAGCAGGACCACGTTGACGCCGATGATCACCTCAACCGCGCGCCGCGGAGCTCCCGACGGCGACGAGATCCTGGCCAGCGGTGAGGACGGCGTGCCGTCGCGGGACAGCGCGTAGAGCAACCTGGACCCGGCCATGGCCTCGCTGACCGCGGCACCGAAGGCGCTGAACGCCGCCCCGACGAGGATGACGTCCCTGACTGCGCCATTGAGGTAAGCGCCGGACAGCTGGAACAGCGGTCCGCTGGAGGCGGCGAACTCGGCCGAGCCTGCCTTGTTGGCGCCGAAGCCTAGCGACTGCACGGCGATGCACGCCACGTAGAAGATCGCCACGGCCAGGATCGAGACGCCGATGGCCCGCGGGATCTCCCGGCCGGGGTTGACAGTCTCCTCGCCGAGCGCGCCGGCTGCCTCGAATCCGGTGAAGGCCAGGAAGCCGAAGACAGCGCCGAGGACGACGGCGTGCAAGCTGACTCCTGACCCCGGCACGAAGATGTTCAGCGTGAGGGTGCCGCCGTTGAGTCCGTGGCCGCCGCCGACCTTGATCAGGATGACGACCATCAGCACCAGGATCAGCAGCACGGTGACGCCCTCGATCGACAGCAGGGTGCGCGTCGAGTGCCTGGCCAGCCCGGACGCGGTGAGCCAGACGATGATCGAGATCGGGATCGCGAACCAGATGAAGCTGGCGTTGTGCCACCAGCCGAGGTCGTTGAACAGGCCGGCGACGAAGTAGCCGGAGGCAGCCGCCGAACCCGGCGTGAAGACGAAGTACATCAGCATCATCGCCCAGCCGGCGAAGAAGCCGGACCGCGGCCCGAGCGAGGCGCCGACGAAACCGTACACGCTTCCCGCGCTGTTGTACTTACGGGCCAGCATCATGAACGCGTAGCCGATGAAGATGCAGGTAACGGCCGCAAACAGGAATGACAGCGCTGCGGCGCGGCCGACCAGGGCCGCGAGGCCCGGGCCCGAGAACGCCATCGCCAGCGCCGGCGACGCGCCGGCGACCGACAGCCCGATCGCCTCCCAGATGTGCAACTCCCGCCGCAGGTTAGCTGGCCGGGATTTGGTGGTTATCGCCATGTACTTTGCCTCCCAGGTGCCGGGCTTCGGTGCGTTGAGTACTCAGCAGACTGCGATGAAGGGGTGCCGGTCGCGGATCCATCAGCCGTTGTCGGTGGCCGCGTCCCCGGCGTGCGGTAAGGCACCGCGCCTAGCGGGTCGCCGCGCTTGCAGCTGCCCGGGGCGAGCCCGGCGCGGAGATCATCGAACGCATCGCGCGACATCGGCGCGATCGCCGGACGGCTGACCGGCATAACGCGGGCCGCTGGCGGTGTCGCCGCGGCCGCGCCGCCCGCTTCGTTATACGCACCTGCCGCACCTGCGTTCCGAAGGACGGAATTGCTTTCCCTTTAGAGTCCGCGCTTGCCAGAACGCTGTCAAGGAGGCGGCCGTGACAACTGCCGGCGATGTTACGGTTCGCCCATGCCAATCACCTTGAGCCCGGCCACCATCAGCCTGCTCGACGGTCGCAACTACGCGGTCCTGTCCACCATTAATGCCGACGGCAGCCCGCACGCATCGGTGATGTGGGTGGGCCGCGACGCCGGCGACGTGCTGATGTCGACCGTCGAGGGACGGCGCAAGCACCGCAACATGGCGCGTGACCCGCGGGTGAGCGTGACGGTGATCGACTCGGCAGACGCGGAGAACTACGTCGAATTGCGAGGCCTGGTATCGATGACGCCGGACGTCGGCGCTCAGTTCGACAACCAGCTGTCCTGGAAGTACGACGGCCGGGACAAGGATCCCGACAAGCCGGGCGCGATCCGGGTCGTGGTGCGGCTTTCGGTGCAGCGGACGTCCGGCCGGGCGGCCTGACCAACCGGCTGCTGCTGGGCGCGCCCTGCGCTGCGGACCGGTCAGCGGTTGGTCTCCAGATTGTTCGCGCGGCGCTCGTCCATCTCGCGCTGGTACGGCAGTCCCTCGATGTCGCCGCAGACCTGGACACTCAGCCCGGCGGCCAGGTTGCCCTCGTCTACGCAGCCGCGCAGGTCCGCCCCCGCGCAGCCACGCGGCCAGGAAGCCTGCGTCGAAAGCATCCCCGGCACCGATGGGGTCCGCCGGGTGCACGCGCAGCGCGGCGCCGTGGTAGTTGCTCGCCGTCACCAAAACCCACGGCGCCATCGGCGCCTAGCTTGACCGCGACCGTCGCGACGCCGCTGGCCGGCCAGCCACCTGGCCGCCGCTGCCGGTTCCCGCTCACCCGTCAGTACTGTCGCCTCCGCGTGGCCGACCAGGACGATCTGCGACCGGTCGGCAATCGCAGCAGCTCGCGGCGGGCGGTGGCAAGGTCGGGCCAGAGCCGGCGGCGGATGTTCGGGTCGAACGACACAACGACGCCGGCGGCGGCCGCGAGGCTGACCGCCTCGGCGTCGCGTCCCGGCTGCTGGCTGAGCGCAGGAGTGATGCCGGTGACGTGCAGTACCGGGCCGAGGCCAGGTAGCCAGGTCGATGTCGGCCTTGGCAAGCATGCTGCCGGCTGACCCCGATCCGCGCGTACGCCACGTCGATCCGGCGCTCGGCGTGAGTGTCACGGACCAGCACGCCAGTGGGCGCGGCGTCGTCAACCAGCGCCCGGCTCACGTCGACACCTTCGGCCCGCAGGTGTCCAGGATGCCCAGGCCTAGCGGATCGTCGCCGACCCGGCCGAACCAGCCGGCCTCGCAGCCCAGCCTGGACAGGCCGATCGCGACATTCGACTCGGCCCCGGCGATGGACCGGCTGAACCGGCGCGCGGTCCGCAGCGGTTCGCCAGGATCGGCCCGGAACAGCGCCATGGACTCGCCGAAAGTGACGACAGCAGGCACGGCTAACCGCCAGTAGTTGCGACGCCGGGAACCGCGCCAGTGTGATCATGGTGCCGGCACGCTAACGCCGGCACCCGGCCCCGTCAACGCGGCCGGCTGCGAGCCGACCCCCGCTGCGAATGCCAGCGCGGTCAGCCCAGCCAGGGAGCCGTCGGTCCGGTGGCAGGTACGCGCCGGGCCGGAAGATGGCCTCGGCGGGCTTGCCGATCACCGACAGCGGCCGGGCCACGTCCTCGAGCGCCTTGCCTTCGGCGGCCACGCCGAGGAACGCCGCGACCAGGCCGCCCAGGATCATCGCGCCCGCGCCGAGCAGGTAACCCCAGTACAGCGCGTTCGGGTCCTTGCCGGTGCCGATCAGGTGGCCGTACAGGTGGGTGCCGAGGAAGCCGAAGCACTGCGCGATGGCGAAGAACACGGCGATCGCCTTGGCCCTGACCTCCAGCGGGAATACCTCGCTCACCGTGAGGTAACCCGCGCTTGCGCCGGCGGAGGCGAAGAAGAAGATGACCACCCAGCACAGCGTCTGCGTCGTGGCGTTCAGCGCTCCGGCCTTGAACAGCTGGGCGCTGATCACCAGCAGGACTCCCGGCGATGAGGTAGGTGCCCGCGATCATCTTCCGGCGGCCGACGGTGTCGAACAGGTGCCCGAGGTCAGCGGGCCAGCCAGGTTGCCGACCGCGAACGCCAGGAAGTAGTACCCGGTGTCCTTGGTCTTGACGTGGAAGAAGAACTCGCAGCACCAGGCCGTAGGTGAAGAAGATCGCGTTGTACAGGAACGACTGCGTGATCATCAGCGCGGCGCCCAGCACCGATCTGCCGGGGTACTGCGACGAACAGCACCCGCAGCAGGGCGAGATACCCGATTTGCTCGGTCGGCCGGATCTCGATCGCGCGTTCCTCGGGGACCGGCGGCAGGTCGCCCTCGTCGCGCTGACGTCGTCCTCGATCTCCGCGATCGAGCCTCGTCAGCCTGCCGCTCGCGCCCGTGCATGATCTGCCAGCGCGGGCTCTCAGGAAGGTTCCGCCGGACGTAGATGATCACCAGCGCGAGCACCGGCCCGACCACGTAGGCGATCCGCCAGCTGGTGTCCGGCGCCAGGTTGTTCAGCAGGAACAACGTGACGATCGTGCCGATGATGGCGCCACCCCAGTAGGTGCCGTTGACCGCGAGGTCGACCCGGCCCCGGTACTTGGCCGGGATCATCTCGTCGATCGCCGAGTTGATCGCGGCGTACTCTCCGCCGATGCCCATGCCGGCGATGACCCTGGTGGCATACAGGAAGATGAACCACTTGCCGCCGGCCGGCGTGGCCGCGGTCAGGCCGCTGCCGACCAGGTACACGCCGAGCGTGATCATGAACAGGTTCCGCCGCCCGAGCTTGTCGGAGAGGCGGCCGAAGAACAGCGCGCCGATCACCTCGCCGATCAGGTACCAGGTCGCGATGTCCGCGACCGAGCTCGCCGACAGGTCCGAGCGCGGCCTTCTGGGTCAGATCCGGTCCGACGTTGCTGGCGATCGTGATCTCCAGCCCGTCCAGGACCCAGGCGACCCCGAGCGCCACCACCATCCTGGTGTGGAATCTCGACCAGGGCAGCCTGTCGATCCGGGCGGGGATGAGACTGCGAATCGCTCCGGGGGCGGGAGCCTGCTGATCATCGCCATCGTTCTGGCCTCCTTGCCGTACCGGCAGGGAGCGCACTTACCCCTGGTTTTTTGCTTCACACAGCAGGTCGGCGCCGGGTCTTCCTGGCCCCGCTGCTAACAACAGGAGGCTGTCGCCCGGATCGCCCTGAGCCCGGCCATCGCCCCGCGCCAGTGCCCGCGCTATTTCGCCCCGCGAGTCGATACCCAGCCTGCTCAGGATCTGCGTCACGTGGAACTCGACGGTCTTGACGGTCACGTACAGGTCGGTGGCTACCTGGCGATTGGATTTACCGACTGCCACCGCCTGCGCGACCGCCAACTGGCGCGGCGTCAGCGGCAGCTCGCCCTGGCCGGCCGGCCCGGCCTGGCCGCCCGCTTCCTGGTCGCACCAGGTCAGAAAGGGCCGCGCGCTGAGCAGGGCGAAGGCTTGCCTGGCCTGTCCGATCTCGCGCTGAGCGGCTCTCGGCTGACTCTGACGGCGCAGGAATCTGCCGTACTCCAGCCTGGTCAGCGCTTCCTCGAACGGCATTCCGACCTCGGACAGGCTCTCGATGCTGGCAAGGAACCAGTCGCGGGCCAGGTCGTGGTGCTGCCGGGCAGCCTCGATCACCGCGCGGGCGCGGGCAGCGATGCCGACGGCCGAACGACGGCTCCTGGTCGTTGCGAGCCGCTCGAACGGGAGCAGCGCCTGCTCCGCCTCGTCGGTTCGGCCGGCCCGGACTAGCGCCTGAACGAACAACGGCCAGAATCCGAGCAGGGCCGGTTCCAGCTCCCCGATCAGCGCCAGATCCGCCGTGAGCGGCTCGGCGGCGGCGATGATCCCGTCCAGGTCATCGCGGGCGAAGGCAAGAGAAACTCGCGCGCTCACCAGATCGAGGGCGGCGGAGTTTGTGCCGCGAGCGGCATCAACTGCCGCTTCGATGTGCCGGGCAGCGCGTTGCCATTGGCCTCTGACCGCGTAAGGGACCACGGCGGCCGCATAGGCCCTGGACAGTATCCAGCCCTGATCGAGATCCTCGGCAAGCGACACAAGTTGCTCGGCGGCCGAGATTGCCTCGTCGAAGGATCCGCGCCGCACCCGCAGGGTGACCTCAAGCAGCCTGGCTTCCAGCACGTGTGCGAGCGGCAAGCGGGTAACCGCGGCCTGCTCGAGCGCGGCGGACACCGATGAACAGGCAGCGTCAAGCTCATCGTCCCAGACCAGCAAGGTGGCGAGTCCGGCGCGTGTCAGGGCTGCGCCCGGTCCTTGCAGCCCGCCAGCAAGCTCTGCCTCGAGCAGGGCGCGACCCAGGTCCAGCCGCCCGCCCATCGCCAGGCAAGTAGCCGCGACCACCTTCGAGCACGCTCGGATCAGGCCGCTCGGAGCGGCGGCTGCAGCGCGCTCCGCCCAGCACAGCGCGTCAGTCCCCCGGCGCTGCCGCAGCAGCAGAAGCGCCAACTCGCAGGCGGTGGCCGCCAGGGCATGCCCTGATCGACCATCCTCAGGTCCGGCGACTTGCCAGGCTGCCGCCAGCAACTCCGCGCCGCGCCCCGAATCTCCCGCCAGCACGGCGAGCCGGGCGAGCACCGCAGTTCGGTCGACGGACTCCGGCATGTGGATGATCTGGCCGGCATAGGAGCTTGCCGCCGCCGCGTCACCAAGGTCGGCCAGTATCTGCACGGCGCTCACCAGCCTGGCGTCCCGCGCCGGTCCCGGCCCGGTGACCTGTATCGACGCAAGGAGATGCCCGGCTGCCTCCCTGGCCAGGCCGGCCGCGAGATCGGCCCGCGCCTGCGCCACCAGATCGCGGGCGAGCGACTCATCTGTGCCACGTCGCCCGGCGACGCGGTGGGTCAGGCCGGCCGAGCCCGGCCTGAGCGCCACGGCGTCTTGGTGCAATGACGCCCGCCTGTCGACGGCGACTCCCCGGTAGACGGCAGCCCGCACGATTTCATGCGGGAACTCGCACAGCTGGCCGTCAAGGTTCTCGCGCTCCGCGAGCAGGTGCCGGCTCGTCGCTTCTGCCAGCGCCGCGAGCGGGTCGGTCAGGCGGGCCAGTGCGGCCGCGTCAGCGAGCGTGCAGCCAGACCCGAGGACCGCGGCTGCGACCACAAGTCGCTCGGTATCTTCCCGGCACGCGGCCAGCCTTGCCGCTATCAAGTCGGTCAGGGACCTCGGCGCCGGCAGAATCGTGCCCGGCGCACGCAGTACCGACGCTGGCAGATCGTGCAGCAGCTCGCAGACGTAGACAGGCAGGCCGTCGGTGTGGTCGCGCAGGCGCTGCGCCGCCCTGGACGGCAGTCGTCCGGCGCCTGACTGGCGGGCCAGCGCCATGACGTCGTCTCGGGTAAGCCCGCTCAGGTCCAGGCGCGAGCCTCGATCGACTGCCAGCCGCACCAGTCCAGGCGGCAGCGCTCCGACGTCGGCCGAGCTGGTGATGGCAATGCACAGCACCGGGTCTGAGGCGAGTCTGCGGGCCGCGAAGCTGATGCTCTTCAGCGAAAGTTCGTCACCCCACTGCGCGTCATCGACGACGACGGCCAGCGGATACTCGCCCAGCTGGGCACGCAGGGCGTCCAGCAGTGCCGAGCCTAGGTAAAGCGCGTCCGCTGGCTGGCTCTTGAGCAAATCCCGCAGCGTCAGGGCCTGCGGCCCGGCAAGACGGCGGGCAATCTGCTCGCAGAGGCCGCCGGACAGCGCAGTCTCGTCAGCGTCCCCGGAGACGAAGATCGAGCGTGCCTGGCGGGTTGCCGCGAAATGACGCGCCAGCGCGCTTTTGCCGCTCCCGGCCGGGCCGGCGAGCAGAACAAATCCGCCGTGCCCGTTGGCCACACGTTCGAGCTGCCGGTCGAGCACCGCCAGTTCGGCGCCCCGGCCCACGAATGGCTCCGCCAAGCCCTCCCCCTCCTGGAGCCGCCATGAGCATGGCGACCTGGCCGCCTCCGCCGAACTCGGCAGCAAGCGACCCTAGTACCGCAGACTAGGGGTGATCCCCAGCGCGCACCAGGCTTGTCAGAGGCCACGGTGATCTGGTACCCATCCGCGGGTATTCGTGGCAAATGGGATCCAGCCGTCATCGCTCCGCCGGAGGGGTGCTGAGCGTCGGCCTGGTCCGTCGCAGTTCCCGCGGCCAACAGCTGAGGAGCGGGAATGAGAAGAAGTGTCAGGTGGGCCGGCGCGGCCACGGCCATCGGGGCAGCGGTAGCCCTGACGATGCCGGTCGCAGTGTCCCTGGCGGCTGCGCGGCCGAGCGGTACCGCGCTGCCGACCATCACCGTCGCCATGACCGGCCATCAGATCACGGTGACAGGCTCGCTGCAGTCTGGCGGTGTCCAGGTGCGGGCTGAAGTGCCGGCCAAGCACCATAGCGAGGCGATGTTTGTCCGGCTCAACCCCGGAGTCAGTTATGCCCAGTTCTTCGCCGTGCTGCACAGCCCGGCAGTGGCGGACCCGAACAATGTCGGCTCGGTCGGCTCGATCGTCATGAACTTCGACGCAGGCCCTGGCACCACGACGGTCCAGACATCTTTGCAGCCTGGCTTGTATGTCGGCTTTGACACCGAGGCCAACAACCCGGCGAAGTGGCCCTTCGAGGAGTTCTCGATCGCCACCGCGGTCGCGCCGGCCGCCCTGCCGCGGGCAAAGGCAACGATCGCGGCGATCGAGTTCGGCTTTACCGGGCCGACGAAGCTGCACAGAGGCGAACTTGTCAGGTTCGCCAACCACGGCTTCCTGGTGCACATGATCGTCGCGATCCGGGCAAAGAATCTGGCCGGAGCGCGCGAGATCGCCGGGCTGCTGAGGGCGGGCAAGTCCAATAAGGCGAGCAAGCTGGCAACCGGCTTCTTTGACTTCCTTGACCCCGCCTCGCATGGCGCACTCCAGCAGGAGAAGCTCTCAGCCCCCGCGGGTTACTGGGTCCTCGCCTGTTTCATGGAGACCCAGGATGGCCGAGACCATACCCAGCTGGGCATGGAGCGGATCATCAAGATCGTCGGGTAGCTCGTCGGGGACTTCATCTGACTAGCTTCCGCGTACCACCTTCCGGCGGATGGCTCCGGAAGCAGGCGAACGTCGGTCCCGGCCCCACCTGGCCGGGGCTGACGCGCTTTCGCGGCAGGATCGTCATGCGTGCGAAGCGTCGATGAAAGGGCGATATCAGGCCAGACGGCGGATCGGGTCATCGTTGACGAGTGACGTCCGAGCCGGGACGCTGCAGATCGACGACTTGCCAGCGTCCGCACGCCGGGCCTGGTCGAGAGGGTGCCGTGGCCGCCTCAGAGATGACGTTCGAGTTGCTCAGCGGGATCCAGGCCGCCGGGCACGCGGCGGAGTTCCAGGAACTCCATGCCGGGGTTTACTCCAGCCCGCCGTACGGGCGGAATGACGATGCAGCCCTGTTCGCCGGCCGGTTCCGCGTCCACAGCCGTCAGCCCGGCTTTGCCCTGGCCGAGGCCCGCAACGGCGGATACCTCGTCGGTTACGCCGCCGGCCTGCCGCTCCGGCCATCCACCTCCTGGTGGCGGGACCTGACCACGCCCGTGCCGGATGAGGTCACTGCCGAGCACCCCGGCCGTACCTTTGCGCTCGTCGAGTTGCTGGTCCGGGCGTCGTGGCGACGACAGGGCATCGGCCGGACGCTGCACGACCTCCTGCTCAGGAACCGGCCGGAGGAACGAGCGACGCTCGTCGTGCTACCGACGGCTACTGCCGCGCAGAGCGCGCTCGAGAGCTGGGGCTGGCGCAAGGTGGCCCGTACCCGCGACCCGGATGCCGCCTCACCCGTCGCCGACGTGCTCGTCACTGACCTGTCCGCCAGGCATGAACACTGACCTGCCGCGAGCCGCCATGATGTGTCATGCTGTGGCGTTCCGCCGCTGGTCAGCGGGGGCTGGTGCCGGGGATAATCCGCTGACTGGCAGGAGGTCAGGTGGCTGACGCGCAAGCAATTGTCCCGGTCGGGACAGGTGAGCAGGCTCGTGACGCGGACCGAGGGTGGGCGGGGGCCGTCGCCGGGCTCGCGGCCCTCGCCTGGGTGCTCGGGCTCGGCGGAGTCGTCATCGCCGCCGTGTCGGGCACTGCCGGCCGAGTGTCGTGGCCCGATCTGACCATCGCGCTGGCCTACCCCGCGGTCGCCCTGCTGGTTGCCCATATCCGCCAGGCCAGACTGTGGTCGGCCTTGACGATGGTCTCCGCTGTCTTCTCCGGTGCCAACGTGGCGACCTCGGCGTGGGCAGACCGCGCCTACGTCCAGCACGTCGCCGGAACGTCCGGAGCTGCCTGGGCGGCGTGGGCGCAGGGCTGGACCTGGGTCGTGTCGGTGGCCGGATTCGCGGCGATCGCGATCTTCCCGGACAGCCGGCTGCCCGCCAGGCGGTGGTGGCCGGCCCCCGCACTGCTGATGGCTGGATGCCTGCTGGTGGCCGCGGGCAATGCGCTGCGACCGCGCATCGGCGAGTACGGAATCGCCAACCCGTTCCCCTGGCACCTGCACTACTCGGCGGACCTGCCGACCGCTGTGGCAATACTGGCCGGGCTATTCGGATGCCTGGCGGCCGGCCTGGCGAAGTTGCTCAGGGCCGACTCCGTCATGCGCCGGCAGATCGGCTGGTACACGTTCGGCTATGCGGTCACACTCGTCATTCTCATCCTGGCCGTCACGACGAACTTGCCGAGCGCGGTCCTGGCCGTCGCGCCCATCGCCATTGCTACCGGTGCTGGTATCGGCATCCTGCAATACCGGCTCTACGACCTTGACCTGCTGGTGAACCGCACCCTGGTCTGGGTGACACTCACGGCACTGAGTGCCATCCTGTACGTCGCGTGCGTGGGATTCTTCCAGCGGCTGTTCGCCGATGCGACGACCCTCGGCAGCCTGCTGGCGACCGGGGTGGTGGCGGTAGCCTTTCAGCCACTGCGGATGCGCGTCCAGCACGGCGTGAATCAACTTGTCTACGGGTACCGCGACCAGCCCGACCTAGTCCTGCGCGAGATCGCACAGTCGCTGGAGACGGTCACCGACGCCGACGCGGTGCTGCCTGCGCTGGCTGGCACGCTGGCCCGCAGCCTCGGGCTTAGGGGCGTGGCGCTCGATGTGGATGACGGCCCGCAGTTCCGGGCGCGGTACGGAGCCGAGCGGCCAGACCTTGTGCCGGCAGCGCAGGCACGGCATGGCGGGACGAACCTGGCGGTCCTGGTCACCCCCCGCCGCGGCGGATCGGTGTCCGCGCGCGACCGGCGGCTGCTGGCCGGGCTGGCACCGTCCGTGGCGGCAGTGGCGGAGTCGCAGCGACTGAACCGTGCCCTGGAGCAAGCACGCTTGCGCGCCCTGGCGAACCTTGCCGAAGAGCAGCGGCGGATGCGGCGCGAGCTGCACGACGGTCTCGGCCCGGTGCTCGTCGGATTGCGCATGACCCTCAGCAGCGCTCGGCAGATTGCCGGAACCGAGCCGGCTGCCGCGGCCGAACTGCTGGCCAGTGCCCAGCTAGATGCCCAGACAGCCATCGACGACGTCCGGCGGCTGGCCCGCGACCTACGACCGTCCGCACTCGACGATCTTGGCCTGGCGAGCGCGCTGCAGGATCAGTTGTCCCGGATCGTAGAAACTGGCTGCGAGCTCGATTTCGGCGCGAGCCTTCGGGACCAGGTATTGCCGGCCGCGGCTGAAGTCGCGGCGTACCGCATCGCCTGCGAGGCGGCTCTGAATGTCGCCAGGCACGCGCGCGCCACCCGGTGCACTGTCAGGCTTGCCGCAGACGAGGTCTCCCTGTGCATCCGCGTGCAGGACGACGGCGTCGGGTTCGCGGACGCCGTGCCGGGGGTCGGCCTGCGCTCGATGCGGGAACGCGCCGAGGAACTGGGCGGCAGTATCGACATCGAATCCGTGCCAGGTGCCGGAACCACGATGCACGCCGAGCTGCCGATCGCCGGGCTGACAGGAGAAGGCCGGTGACTCAGGTGGCCCGCGTCGTCATTGCCGACGATCACCCCGTGTTCCGCCGCGGGCTGGCCAGGTTGCTCCGCAGCGCACCGGACGTCGACCTGGTGGCTGAAGTCGCCGACGGCGCCGAGGCAGTCGACGCGGTGCGCGCGCACCGCCCGGATGTTGCCGTCCTCGACCTGCAGATGCCGAAAATGACAGGCCTGCAAGCTGCCGCGACGATCGCACGCGAACTGCCCGATGTCGGTGTCCTGGTACTGACCATGTCCGAGGATGATGCAACTGTCTGGGCGGCTCTGCGCGCCGGCGCACGCGGCTTCGTGCTGAAGAGCGCGGACGAGGAAGCCATCCTGCGAGCCGTCCGCGCCGTCGCCGAGGGCGAGCTTGTGGTCGGCCTGGGCGTTGCCAAGCGGGTGCGAGGGTTCTTCGACCGGCCGGTGCCTTCCGCGCTTGAGACCTCCTTCCCCGACCTCACGGCGCGCGAGCGAGCAGTGCTTGAGCAGCTCGCCGAGGGCGCCTCGAACGCGGTGATCGCCGGTCGGCTTGGCCTGACCGCCAAGACTGTGCGCAACTACGTCTCGGCGATTCTGATGAAGCTCCAGGTCGCTGACCGAGGCGCCGCCATGGAGCGGGCCCGCCAGGCTGGCATCGGTTCGTAGTCATCCGGGCCAAGATCCCGGCCAGCCGGGACGCCTCGACCCTACTGGCCGGGACGCTCATGCCTGGAACCTGATCGCAGCGACCGGCGCAGGGCCGGCGCAAATGCGAGGAGTTTCGATGAACGCAGCAGTGTCTCAGTCACGCCAGCAAGGTCAGTCAAGCCTGCGCCGAAGGTCCCTGATCGTCGGCGCCGCGACCACCGCCATCACGATCGCCGGCGTGCTGTACGCAGTGCTGAAAGGCCCTGGTACCGATTCAAGTCAGCTGAGCTCCCTGCCGCTGGTTGCCGCAGCCGCCGTTGTGGTTGCCATCGTGGTATTCGCCTGGCTTGCGCCGGCCCGCATGGCGGCCAACGGCACGGGGCTGGTGTTCGCGATCGTCTCGCTGCCCTTCATCGCCGCGTTCTGGAGCGGGATCTCGATCATCATCGCCGCCGGCGCGGTCCTGGTCGGACTTGCCTACCGGGACAACGCCGGCCCGAAGCAGGGCCGCGCGCTGGCAGCCATCATCATCGGCGGCCTTGTCGCCGTTCTGACGCTCGGCGCGATTGTGATCGGCTAAGGCTACGGGCAGTTCCGGCCCGGACGAGAGCTCGCCGGTGCTGGCGGATCCAGGATCCGTCCCCGGCGAGCCTTCGTCGGCGTGGCTCCTGGCCAGTGACACCGCGGTCAGGTGAGGGCGCGCCGCGCTGACATCAGGTGCTCGGCACCGCGGCGACGATCCAGCCGAACTCTGAGACGATCCGGACGCCGAGGCCCTCGGTCCAGAGCGGGCGGATGGCCTCGCGCATCGCCGCGGCGAACCGCTCGTAGCCGACAGCCTGCAAGGCGGGCCAGGAAGGCCCAGCAGAGGCAAGCGCTCGCGCTGCCAGGTCAAGGTCTGGCCACTCGCTCATGACCTGCGCGCTTCCGCGGTCAACGAAGTCCAGGCCGACGTCAGCCAGCATCTGCTCGGCCACGCCTGGCCGCCCGGTGTCGCCTTGACTGAGAGTGGCATCGACATGGCCAGGTGGCGACAACTCCAGCAGTGTTGCAAAGAACGGGAGCAGGCCAAGTCGCTTCGGCGATCCCCAGAAGGTGAACCCGACAAGGCCTCCCGGCCGCACTACCCTGCGAGCCTCCCGCAGCGCGTCCTCGCACCCTTTCCAGATCCCGTTGAAACTCGTCGCCACATCGAATTTGTCGTCCTCGAATGGCAGGGCGAACATGTCGCCGGTCCGGAAGTCCGATCCCGGGTCGCGTGCACGGGCAATCGCGATGAGCGCCGCGGAGGCGTCAAGCCCGGCGACCTCGGCTCCGCGCCCGGCGGCGACGCTAGCCGCGTATCCGGATCCGCAAGCGATATCCAGCAACCGCGTCCCCTTGCCCACACCAGCCCGGTCGAACAGCGCGTCGTTGGCCCGCCTGGCATAGGGCTCGAAAAGGTACGCCCAGTCGAGGGCCCGGTCGCCCCACGCCTGGCCTGACTCAACCCAGCTCATGCCGCTCGCCTCCGCCGGTCGCCTCGGTCGCCACGTGCCGGGCGAAGGCGCTCAGTGGTGCGCCGCCCTTCTCGTCGAGGATCCTGTGCATCCGCTCAGCTTGCGGTCCGTAACGTTCGAGATGCCTGTGCAGGAGATCGACACGGGTTACCTGCGGACCCTGCGGCGTGAAGGTAACCTCTATCTCCGAGCCGAGGCTCGGGTCGTGCACGTACGTCCAGCTCGGGTCTACCTGCCAGGTCAGCAAGAGCCGATAGGGCGGCTGCCAGACCAGCACGGTGCCCCAGTCAGTCTCGGTGCCGTCGGCGGCCCGCTCGTACCACCGCCCGCCTGCGAACGGCTCGAGTATCACCTCGCACCCGGGCGGTTCAGCGAGGTGATGAGTGTCCACCGGCCACCAGTGCTGCCCGACGAAGACCTCGAAGGCTACCGCGAGCGGAGCATTCACAAACTCCGTCTTCGCGACCACGAGTTCCTGTTCGGTCGTCATGTTGTCCTCCTTTGCCTTGGCCTCCGCGGCGCGCCCGTACGCCGTCAGCGATCGCTCCCAGTACCAGTCGAGGTGGTCGCGCAGCCGCCGCAGTGCGTCCGGCTCCAGGTGGTAGACCCGGCGGTTGCCCACCGCCTGGTCACTCACCAAACCCGCAGCCTTGAGTACCCGAAGGTGCATCGATACCGCGGTGCGGCCGACTGGCATTCCCGCGGAGATCCTGCCGACCTCGAGCGGCCCCGCCGCCAGGCGACCGATGATGCTGCGTCGCGTGGCATCGCCGAGCGCGTCCAGCGCGGAATCTATGTCAGTGCTCATTGACCGTCAATGTAGACCGTCATTTGGATACCAGTCAATCTGCGCGCGGCGGCTTGGTCCCGGGCGATGTCGATGTGACGCGGTCGCGGTGATGGCGCGCGATCGCAGCGGCTGCCTGCGTAGCGGGTATGGCCGCCCGTGCGCCGTAGGCTCACCCCTGTGGCGAAGCCGGGTCGGAAGCTGTCGGGCGGCACTGCCGCGCCGCGCGCCACGGAATCGTCGGCCGGGCTCAGGCTCCTCGGCATCGACATCGGAGGAACTAGCAGCCGGGCCCGCTTGTGGGCAGGCGGGCGGATCGCGGCCGAAAGCTATGCCGCGAGCGCTAGCCTGCCTGCGGCTGGCCCCGAGCGAGCCAAGGATGCCATCGCCGCGCTGCTCGCGGACGTGCACCTGGATCAGGCGGACCCGCTGGACGCGATCTGCGCCGGGTCGGCCGGCCTGAGTGTGCCCGGCGCCAGGCAGTTCCTGGACGCGCAGCTGGCGCCGTGGACCAGGCCAGGTGCAGTCATGATCGTCAGCGACGTCATGCTCGTCTTGCCAGCCGCCGGACTTGACGCGGGAGTCGCGGTGATCTGCGGTACCGGTTCTGTCGCAGTAGGCAGCCTCGGGGACCGGACAATCCAGGCGGGCGGCTGGGGGTACCTGCTAGGGGACGAGGGCGGCGGCTACTGGGTGGTGCGCGAGGCGCTGCGGACGCTGCTGGAGCGTCGCGATCAAGGCTGGCAGGCCGGCGAGCTCGGGGCACAGTTGCTGGCGGCGACCCACGCTGGGGATGTGGGTACCTTGCACCGCAGGTACTACGAACAGCCGCACCTGCCGAGCGACTGGGCACGGCACGCCAGGCTTGTCCTGGACAGCGAGGATCCCGCCGCGGCGGCCATCGTCGTGCGGGCAGCGGCCGCGGTGGCGACGCTTGCTGCTGCGGCCATGAAGGGACTGGACGCGCCCGAGAGCCTGCCCGTCGTACTCGCCGGGGGGCTCTTCGGCAACGCCGCCTTCCGCCGCGCGGCGGGCAGTGCCGTCGCGCTGGCGCTGCCGGAGGCGAAGGTCAGCGTCCTGGCCGACGAGCCGGTAGCCGGCGCGGTGCGGCTGGCACGGCTGGCCGCGAAACGCCCGCTGACAGGTACGGGCTGACCATCGATGCCGCGCACGTCACGGGTGCTAGCCAGGCACGTCACCGCGTTCCTGAATCTGCTCGACAGCGACACGGACGAGCCCGCCGGCCGCTGCCAGCGCTTGCCGCGCTGCCGCGGCGCCGGCGCCGGACAGCAACGTGACGAGCGCAACCCGGACGTCACCGTCGGCTGCGGCCAGAGCTGAGGCGCTGGCTGTCTCCGTGGCCCCCGCAGCCTGACTCAGCATGCGGACCTGGCGCCCGCGCAGCTTGGCGTTCAGCGGGGTCAGGCGCACCATCAGGTTTGAATACGTCCGCCCGTCCCGCACCATGAGCGCGGTGGAGAAGGAGTTCAGCAGCATCTTCTGTGCGGTTCCTGCCTTGAGCCGGGTGGAGCCCGTGATCGCCTCGGGCCCGGTGTCAGCGCACACGACGACGTCGGCCAGGGAGGCAAGCGGCGCTTGCGGGTTTGCCGTGAAAATCGCGGTGAAAGCTCCGGCCTGCCGCGCGCGGGACAAGGCGCCCGCGACGTAGGCGGCCGATCCAGACGCGCTCAGGCCGACGACAACATCCGCTGAGGTTACCTGCGCGGCGTCGCTGGCGCCGCTGGCGTCATCGTCTTCGGCATTTTCCGCCGCCTGGGTGAGCGCGGATTCCCCGCCGGCGATATGCGCGACCACGACGCCAGCCGGCAGGTCGAACGTCGGCCTTAGCTCAGCTGCGTCCAGGAACGCCAGCCTGCCGGACGTGCCGCCGCCGAAATAATGCACCCTGCCGCCCGCCTGCAGCGCCTGAGCAGCGGCGTCGACTACCTGCGCCAGATCAGGCAGCGCACGGCGGACTGCGGCGGCGACCGTGGCATCCTCATCATTGAGCCGCTCGAGCAGCGTCAGCGTCGGCACGACGTCGATATCGAGCGTCCTGTCGTTACGCAGTTCGGTCGGCGAGGCGACGAGGCTACTGCTCGCGGGTCCACCTGCGGTGGCCGCCAGCTCGGACATCTCCGCCATCAAGGTTGCGCGGGCGGCTGCTCCGCCTTGTGCTGGATGAGCCGCAGCACTTGTACCTCATCTCCGCCCGGTGGGCCGACAATTCGGATTGAAAGGTTATTTACAGGAGATGGGCGAAGTTGGCAAGTATTTACGATCATGAAACTGCGGTCCGGGATCTTGACGACCCGGGTCCGGCGATGCTACTCAGACGTAAGCCACAGCCACTGCAGCCGGAGCGCCCCATGCCGACGCCAGCCGCCCGCCACTCCCGTTCCCTCGCCACGGCGGCAGCGCTCGGCGCGGCCGTCCTCGCCGCCCTGCTGGTGGCGGCTCCGGCCAGCGCCCAGGTTGCGGTGCGCTACGTCGCGCTCGGTGACTCCTACTCCTCCGGCGTCGGATCGGGCAGCTACACCAGCTCCAGCGGATCTTGCGACCGCAGCACGAAGGCCTACTCGGAGCTGTGGGCCAACGCCAGCCATCCCGCGTCCTACCTGTCCGCCGCTTGCTCCGGCGCGACCACCAGCACCGTTATCAGCGGTCAGCTGTCCGCGCTCAGCAGCTCGACCACGCTGATCTCGATCACCGTCGGCGGCAACGATGTGGGCTTCAGTTCCGTGATGCAGACGTGCGTACTGGATTCCACCAGCTCCTGCGTCAGCGCCGTCGACGCCGCGGAAGCCAAGATCACCAGCATCCTGCCTGCGGCGCTGAATACGGTGCTCGCCGACATCGCCGCCGATGCCCCGAACGCCCGGGTCGTCGTGCTCGGTTACCCGGATCTGTACGACCTGTCGAAATCAGCCGGCTGCATCGGCCTCAGCACCACCGACCGGACAGACCTGAACGCGGCAGCAGGCGAGCTAGACGGCCAGATCTCCGCTGCCGCCGCCCGGAACGGCGACGTCTACGTCAACGTCCAGCCGTACTTCGCCGGGCATGTGATCTGCGATTCCAGCCGCTGGCTGCACTCGGTCAACATCCTGGATCTCGGCGAGTCCTATCACCCCACCGCCACCGGGCAAGCAGACGGCTACGAGCCCGCGTTCGCCTACGGCGTCAGCAGGGCCTGACAGGTGGCCTTCAACGTCCCCGCGGATTCCTACAGCCGGTTCATGGGCCGGTTTTCCGAGCCGCTGGCGGTCCGGTTCGCTGACCTGGCCGAGGTGCGAGCCGGTCAGCGGGTCCTCGATGTCGGATGCGGACCTGGCGCGCTGACCGCGCAACTCGTGCAGCGGCTGGGCAGTTCGGCCGTGTCAGCTGTCGATCCGTCTGTCTCGTTCATCGCCGCGATCCGCGCCCGCTTCCCTGAGGTTGACGTGCAGCGCGGGGTAGCCGAGCAGCTTCCTTTCGCGCCCGGCAGTTTCGACGCGGCGCTCGCGCAGCTGGTGGTGCACTTCATGACGGATCCGGTCGCTGGGCTCGCCGAGATGGCACGCGTCACCCGACCTGGCGGGCTGGTCGCAGCGTGCGTCTGGGATCACGGGGCAGGCGGCGGTCCACTGGCCACGTTCTGGCGGGCCGTGCACGATCTTGATCCTGGCGCGAGCGACGAGGCCGGCCTGGCCGGCGCACGCGAGGGTCACCTGGCAGAACTGTGCGAGACAGCCGGCCTGCGGCAGATTGAATCGTCGTCGCTGGCCGTCAGCATCCGGTTCGCGTCCTTCGCTGACTGGTGGGAGCCGTTCACCCTGGGCGTCGGGCCAGCCGGCGCCTACGTCGGCCAGCTCGACGCGGCCGGGCAACAGGCGCTGCGTATCCGGTGCGAGCAACTCCTGCCGACCGCGCCGTTCCGCATCACGGCTTCGGCTTGGTCCGTGCGCGCTCGCGCGTGCGGCACCGGCTCATCAACATCGCGGACGGCCGACAGTGACGTGACTACGTTCCCGCCCTGAGCTGTGTGCTAGCGCCGCCCGGCGCAACGGTTTACTCCGCCGCGAAGGCGCCGGACGGACCGATGGCGTCGCCTGCCATCGCACGGGGCAGGTAGTCGCGGTCGAAGATCGCGGCCACGAGCTGGCCCCGGCTGTGCACCCCTGTCCGGTCGAACACCGATTTCAGATGATCCTGCACGGTGTCAGCAGTCAGATGCAGCCGGCTCGCGATCTGGCGGGTCGGCAAGCCCCGCGCGACCAGTGCAGAGATCGTCCTCTCCCGTTCCGTCAGGCCGTAGGCAGCCATGATCAACGGGGCGACCTCGGCCGGCGCGGCTTTCTCGATGATCACCGTAATCGCCTGCTCAGACTGCGAATACAGCCAGGAGGCGTGCAGGATGGCCCACCGCCCGCTCCTGGTACGGACCTTCAGGCGCGGCATGGCCGGCTCGGTCGCAGCCAGATGACGGAGCCTGACCGCCAGCGCGGACACCTCGATCGGCAGATCCGATCCGTCCGCGCGGCCGCCGAGGTCCCTAAGCCACTGACCGGCCGCATCGTTCATGCCCGCCACGGCGCCGTCGCCCGCGAGCATGACCAGACCAGGTCCGTCCGCGGCACTTGCCAGGGAACAGGCCTGACGGAGCAAACCAAGCCGGAGGCCCTCAGCCAGGTGCGGGGTCAGGCGCTGCACAAACCTGGCCTCCTCCGCTGAGAACGCCAGCGGCCCTTCGCGGTGCAGGCACAGATAGCCCCAGCATGAGTCACGGACCCGCAGGACCGCGCGCAGCTCGTCCTGCAGGCCGAGCGGCGCGAAAATGTCACGGTAACGGTCGCTGCGCGCCGGGTGACCATCCGTTGCCTGCATGAGCGTACGCACGCCCGCCGGGTCTTTGGCGAGGTCGGTCCACTTGTTGACGTCCGTGTGCAGGAACTCATTGTCGACGAAATACGGGCCGGAGTCGGCCGGCAGCTCCTCGCGGTAGGACCGGGTAAACAGCAGCGTGGCCGGATCCGCGGAGGCCCACCACAGTGCGTCGACAGGGACTGCCTTGCGCAGCCGCGGCAGTACCGCGGCGCGCAAGGCGTCGGCGTCCAGCCCTGATCTGCAGGCGGACGCCACCGCGGCAACGAGATTGTCAGCAGCCGGACCTGTGAGCATTCGCCCTCATCTCCTGGCGCTGAGTCTAGCCGCGAGCCACAATCTCGTAGCTGCCCCGCGCGATCAGCTCGGTGCCGGTGGCGGCGACCGTCGCTGCCCGGCTCTGCTCGGCGAACTGGTCGGTGGCTCTCGCGGCCTCGTCGGTGTTCCAGAGCGTGAGCGTCAGCGCCTGACCGTGATCGCGGTCGATGAGGAACTCCACTCCCGCGTTGCCGGGCAGGCCTTCAACAAAGCCCCTGACGGTGCTGGCAGCGTTATCGGCCCACTTCTGCAAAGCCTCTGGTGATCCCGACCACGTCGACGTGCGTGCAAACATGCTGGCTCCTCCTTATTCAGCTGTCCTTCAGGCCAGCGTCCCAGCAGGCGCGCGCGCTGACCCTCCCAGAATTCTGGGAACCGGACCCGGAACCCAGAACCGGATCCGGCACCCGTTAGGCAGCGGGCGGCTCCTGGCCGGGCTGCCCCGAACCCGGCTGCGTCAGAGCTCGCGGCCCGCAGCGCGAGGCGATCTCACCAGGCGGCCGCGATGATCGCGCGCACGCCTTTGCCGGGATGTCCGGTGCCTGCTCGGGGTACAGAAGCTCCATGGTGCCGAGGTGACAGGTCGGCGCCCTGAGGTGCAACGACCGATCCATAGATGGCGAGGGACGAACCTGTTCCCGGTGGACGTAACCACACCCGCGGCAGGGGCCCGCGCCGCGGAGGATCTCTCGTTGCTCCAGCGCTACGAGCCGGTGCTGCGTTTTACCCAGGGCGAGCTCTTCCTGCCGATGCCTGTCGAGGATTACCTGGCAAAGTGCAGCCTGTGGCGATCCGGGGGACGCGCGCGCCGCGCTGGCCCGGAGCAAGTGTGCACGACCGGGGCGCTGACGCCGGCGCTTCTGGCCCAGGTCGGTGGCCCGGCGAGCCGGGACCTCTGGCTCCGCTTTGTGCAGCGCTCGCTCGGCCGGCGCGACTTCCGTCAGTGGCGCCGCGAGGCGGGCCGGGCGCGGCTGGCGGCGGGGCGAAGCCGGTTCGCCGCGGTCGGCATGCTGGCCCGGCTCATCGACGCGGTACTCCGGTTGTCGCTGCTGCTGCGGGGGCGGGTGCCGGGCGGCACCGCGGCCGCGGCTGAACAGAGTTATCGCACGGACGCCGACCCGGACAGCTGCCCTTACTACGGCCGGGTCACCCGCGATCGGGGGTTCGTCGCGCTGCAGTACTGGTTCTTCTACGCGATGAACGATTGGCGCTCTACCTTCGGCGGGGTCAACGACCACGAGGCAGACTGGGAGCAGGTAACTGTGTTCCTGCCTGATCCGCCGGATCTGTCCTCCCGCCCGGCCTGGGTTGCCTTTTCCTCCCACGATGAGGTTGGCGATGATCTGCGCAGACGTGCGGACGACCCGGACCTGCAGTGGCAGGGCATGCACCCGGTCGTATTCGCCAGCGCCGGCTCGCACTCAGGCGCCTACCTGCCGGGGGACTACCTGGTCACCGTGGAGCCGCCGGCTCTGGGACTGCTGACCGCCGCGCTGCGCCGCGTGAGCCGGTTCCTCCTGCCGTGGACGCGCAGCCACTCCGGCACCGCCTTCGGCATCCCGTTCATCGACTACCACCGCGGTGACGGTCCCGGTGTCGGCGCCGGCCAGGCGAAGCGGTGGCGGCCGGTGGTGGTCGATGACCAGACGCCCTGGCTGCGCGACTACCGCGGTTTGTGGGGGCTGGACACGGGCGACCCCTTCGGCGGCGAGCGCGCACCGGCCGGCCCGCGCTACGAGCGTGGCGGACCGGTACGGCTCTGCTGGTCCGATCCCGTCGGATGGGCTGGCCTGGACAAGGTGGCCCCGTCGGTGGGAGCGGAACGTCAGGCCATCGACGACCGGATCGCCGAACTGGACGGCCTGCTCATCGCTGCCGGGGAGGAAATCCGGATCCTTGGCGATGAGCTGCGTCGCGCGCACGCGGGCATCCGGGCATTGGCCGGCGACGGGAGTCCGTCAGCACTGGAGGCCTCGGTCGGACAGGCGCGCATCCGCCGCCAGGCGCTCGCTGCGGAGCGTGACGCGCTGGCCTCCGTAGCCATCGACGGGTTCCCGCCAGCGGACCCGCACTCGCATCTGCGGCACCGGGCATTGCCGAACGTCGACCCAGCACGCACGCGCAGCCGCGTGCTCCGGGCCTGGTCTGCAGTCTCGGCATCGATACTCCTTGCCGGGCTCGCTGTGGTCATCCTTGGCCATTTCGGCGCGCTCGTGCCGGCTTTCGGCGGCTTGGCGGGAGTCATGCTGTGCACGGAAGCATTCGCCAGAGGTCATCTCTGGCAGTTCGTGGCCGGATTGCTCGGTGCTGCGGTCGTTGGCGTTGCTGCGTGGCTGGTCACCGAAGCGGTCATCGGAAACTGGCAGTTGGCCGTGGCCGCCTTGCTGTTTCTTGCCGCCCTCTCCTTGTTGCTGGCCAACATCCGCGACTTCTTCATCCGGCGCTGACCCGTCGCCGGTGAGGCTCCGAAATGTTCGCTCATGAACTCACGAGATAATCTCGTCATGGTTGATGAGACGGCACGGGATCAGGCTATCTACCAGGCGCTCAAGGCGGTCGATGAAGTCGCCGCAGCCGTTCAGACGCACTTGATCGAAGAGCACGGCGCAGATCCGGAGCGGGCAGCTGCGCTCAGCTCCTCCACAAACTCGCTCAAGCTCCTGCGGCAGGCACGCGAGCGGCTAGGCCGGGGACTGCGAGCGATCGAGGCCGACAACATCGCCGAGTCCGACGACATCTCGCTGCGCAATCACTGATTGGCCCGCGACGACGTAGCCCGATCATCGCGATAACCCCTGATGACAGAGGCGCGCTGGATTCTGCACCCCGCCTGCCTGGGTATACCTCAGCCAGTGTGTCCTTCGCCGGGCGGCCACTAACCGTGGACATGTGCCTGGCAACCGCGAATCAACAGAGGTGGTGGGCGTATGCAGGCAACCGTCGGAGACAGGCTGCACGTGCGTGGCAACGTCGTGGGTCAGCCAGAGCGGACCGGCGAGATCGTCGAGGTCCGCGGAGCGGGTGGCGAACCGCCTTATCTAGTGCGATTCGAAGACGATCACACCGCTCTGGTGTTCCCAGGGCCTGACACAGTCATCGAGCATCCGCACAAGAAGGGCAGGAAGCGATGGGCAAGTCGCTAAACCCGGCCCTGCTAGCGGCGCCCAGGCTGTCCCCCGGTGCGAGTTCAGCCCCCCGGTGCGAGGTTCAGCGCCGGCCGAAAGCCGGACAACCTGGCCGCAACCTGCATGACCTGCGAGCGGGCTACGCAGATAAGAGCCCTGCCACGGCGGTGGACCTTGGCAGGGACTCAATGATGCGCTTCACTAGCCGTTCTGCGTGCGGTGTCTCTCCTTATTTATGACGATAACGGTCCCTGAGCAGAGTCGGCGTGACCCGGGTTCGCCGGGACTGGCGTGTGGTATCAGACTCGGCCGGGAAGCCTCGTGGTGACCTCCTGAACTATCCACGCATTGCCGTCAGGATCGCCGAAGGAGAAGAACGATCCGTAGCTAGTGTGCGCGGGATCAGGGCCGCTGATCCGAGCCTCCGGCGGGAAGGGCGCGCCGTGCCACACGTCGCTCGGCCCGATGCCGAGGCTGACGAGTTCGTCGTGGGCTGCTTCGATGTCCGTGACGGTCAGTCCGCCTTCGGCTGAGCCAGGCGCCGCTGCTGTGATTCCCTTGCCGAAGGTGATCGAGCACCCAGAGCCGGGGGGCGTGAACTGGACGATCCGAATGTCGTCGCTCGGTGCGGCATCGTCGTCGAGCCGCCAGCCGAGGCCCTGGTAGAACTGCTTCGCTCGGTCGACGTCGGACACCGGGATGATGTCGATTTCGAGATGCATGTCGATCTTCCCGTTGCTGCTCGCGTGACTGCTGCGTGCTTCGGTGGTGCTCATGTAGGCCTCCTAGAGCGCTTCTGCGGCGCTGGTGATTTCACCGGTCGTGGCATCTACGGCACGCTTCGCGGCTTCGGCCGCGCCTGCTGATGGTTGACTCGCGGGATGGTTCATTCCCTCGCTCTCCGCTCCGAGCCGTCCGGTTCCTCACCCCAAGTAGGTGATTTGCGCCGCCCGTAGCCGTCGGATGACAGGCGCATGGGCACCCCGCGCCCGCCACCTGAGGCCGGCGACCGACATGCCCCGCCTCCGCCCGTTACCTGCCAACCAGCAGCGGCGGCTGGTGTACGGTTGCCGGGTGACTGACGCGGCGGTGACGGTAGTGGACTCCGGAGCGCGCAAGGTCTCCCGGCGAGTCGTGGTGCACGCGCCTGCGGCACAAATATTCGCGCTAGTGGCAGATCCGCGCCGACACCCGGAATTGGACGGCTCCGGTACCGTTCGCGACAGCGCGGTGGCAGGCCCTGACCGGCTGAGCGTGGGCTCGAGTTTCACGGTCGGGATGAGGGCCTATGGCGTGCCATACAAGATCACATCGAAGGTCACCGCCCTTGTCGACGACCGGACGATTGAATGGCAGCATCCACTCGGTCATCGATGGCGCTGGGAACTGGCGGAGCTCGAGCCTGGCGTCACCGAAGTCACCGAGACGTTCGACTACACCACAGCCAGATCGCCCCGAATGCTCGAACTGTTCGGGTATCCGAAGACGAACGGCGAGGGCATCTCGAAGACCCTCCGCGCACTGGCCGCGCGGTTCGGCTGACGCAACCGGCGTCGGTGCCGAGCTCAGCCATCGGTCACGCGTAACCGCCGGCGAAGGCCATGACGGATAGCTCGTGCGAAGCAGGTCAAGGGTAGGCAGTGTCAAGAATTGTCGGGCATCGGACGTTCAGCCATGGTGCTCCCTGGGTAGCTGGATAGGCGACGGCAAAAGACGCGAGACAGACATCTCATCTCATGGAGGCCGTACCATGGTCGCTAGGTCCTTCATCCTCACGGGCGCTGCCACCCTGTTAGTTGCCGGTGCGGTGGGCGCCATCCCGGCGCTGGCAAGCGCGGTAACACCCCCCGGTCTGACCCCGGGCGTCCCACCTCCCGCGGTCCGTATCGCAGCGACAACGGCGACGTTCAACGCAATCGAGGCGAAAATCGCCGCCGGCCAGTCACTTCGGCTGCGCTTCCCCGATCCGACCGCTTCAGCGGACATCATCGACTACGGCCTCAACGACCTCTGGAAACAGGGAATCGACGGGGCCGGCGTCACCGTGGCCTACGTGGTCACGAATCCCGACCCGAACCTCCAGGCGTCCATGACGTCGTACGACGCGGCGATGGATCTGCCAGCGGCGAACATCACCGACATGGCGCTCCCGGCACCGGCCAACCCGTCCGCGATCTGCCAGATTGAGTGCAGCACTGGCGAGGACCGGCTCGACGCTGAGGCGATTCACTCGATGGCGCCCTACGCCAACATCCTTTTCGTCCACCCGCCAGTGCCGGAAACCGTCGGCATGCAGGGCTGGCCAGAGGTAGCCCAGGCCATCAAGATGATCGCCGATCAGCACCTGGCTGACATCATCACCGTGAGCCTCGGCGACAGCGAGAGCAATTTCATTAACGACCCCACCAATCCGACCGCCAGCGCCCAAGCGGCTATCCACTCGCTGGATCCCGCGTTCCTCGACGCTGCCGCGCACAATGTCCCGGTGATGTTCGCGGCCGGTGACTGCGGCCCGACCGATCCACCTGTCCTCAGCGACACGGGCCAGTGCACCCCCGCGATCGGCGTCAGCGCAGGTCACCCGGTCGACAACCCTTGGATCACCGCAGTCGGTGGGACCATCCCCAACGCTGGCCTCGCCACCGTTTCCGGGCGTACTGCGCCGGACGCGCTCTGGATCGCACCGAACGACCACTCAGACGCGGCGGGCGCTGGCGTCTCCACCATCTACCGGAAGCCGTGGTGGCAGTACGGCATCCCGGCGCTGGACGGCATTGCCGGCCGTGCCTATCCCGATATCTCTATGGATGCTGATGATGGCACGTCGCAGGCATCGCCCACCTTCGCGGGAATCCTGGCGCTGGCCACACAGCTGCGCGGTGCGGATCTCGGCACCGTGAATCCCGCTCTGGCAGCACTCGGTCCCCGCGGTACAGCGGCGGGAATCGTCGATGTCCCGGCCGGCTACACGAATGCTGCTTACGGCGTATCCGGCTTCTCGACTGGGACCGGCTACGACATCGCATCCGGCTGGGGCACCATCTTCGCGCCCGCGTTCGTGCCAGCACTCGTCGGGCAGATCGATAGGCAGCACGGACTGTTCCAGCCCAGTCGGCAGGCGCAGTGGGCGCTGAGCCGCTGGCAGAGCAATATCAGTACATCCGCCGACAGCGTCGCGAGCGGTCAGACCGTCACCATCACCGGGCACGGTTTCATCCCTGGCAGCTCGCCGAACGGCACGACGATCCTCGATGGCTTCGGCGTGTTCCCGCCGCTTCCCGGGCAGTTCGGGGTGACGACCGGCCCGTTCGCCGATCCGACGTCGACGGTGCCTGGACAGACCTGGGACGACATTACGGCTGCCCTCACCGGATCCCGGCTGGACTCACCGCAACCGCTCGAAGTCACTGGCCCGGACGGCCACGGTGCCGTCACGATCACCATCGACACGACAGGAATGGCCGTCGGCACGTACACGGTGACGATCACCGGCCGCGAGCTGACACAGACCATTTCGTTCAAGGTCAAGAACCCGCACTTCGGCTAGTCAACCTCAGCCGCTAGCGACCCGTGGGGGACGCGCCGCGTGATACGTGGCGCGTTCCCGCCGGCCGGTCGCTCTCACCACCACCAGCTACGGGCTTGCCGACGCACGCCGTCCCGCGCCAGGGACCCCAACCTGCGGGGCGGGCACGCTGATCGGGCTGTGGGTTACCGGTGCGAGCGCCGGGGGCGGAACTTGATCCAGGCCACGATGGCGATGATCACCAGCAGCCAGGGCGAGAACAGGAAGTGCAAGGTGAAGCTGAGGATGGTCAGGGCCACGATGGCGATCAGGGCAAGAACAATGATCCAAGGCATCAGTGATCGGTCTCCGTTCAGGTTGGCTGGCTGCGGGTCATGGTCAGCGAGAGTGGTTCCGGGCCGCCGGCCATCAAGATCGTCGCGACCGGCTGGAATTTGCCGTTCCTCGGGGATCAGCAACCGGGCGGCTAGGTGCACGTGTTCATGCCTCAAGCCTGCCGCCGCCGGGGGCGCCGGTCGATCCGGACTAGCCCCGGCCCAACCCTGATCTGTGTGCCAGCAGGCATCAGGGTCAACCCCGATAGCGGTCAGGACGTCGCGTCTTATACCGGCCCGTAACGGGCCGCGCACCAGACGGGAGGCCTGTAAGCCTGGTGAACCGGGTCAAGATCAAAGCCCAGGCTGCCGATGCGCGGCTCTGCCGCCAATGACAGTGTGGTCCACGTGATAAGCCCGCCAGAGCCTGGTTATGGTGAGCGATGAAGGTCGCCATGCTCGCGCCGATCGCCTGGCGCACGCCGCCCAGGCATTACGGGCCGTGGGAGTCGATCGCCAGCCTCCTGACCGAGGGACTTGTCGCGCGAGGGGTCGACGTCACCTTGTTCGCAACGCTGGACTCGGTGACCGCCGCAGTTCTCGATGGCGTCTGCCCGCACGGCTACGCAGAGGACGCCCAGCTGGACGGCCGCGTCTGGGAGGCGCTGCACGTCTCGCATGCGCTGGCCCGGTCTGGCGACTTCGAGCTTGTGCACAACCACCTCGACTGGTTGCCGCTCGCATTCGGCGAGCACGCGAGGGCGCCGATGGTGACGACCATTCACGGTTTCTCCGGCGCCGGCATCTTGCCTGCCTACACTCGGTCACGCTCGGCGTTCGTCGCGATCTCAGATTCCGACCGCCATACCGGGCTTGACTATGCCGCGACCATCCATCACGGCATCGACCTCACAATGCTCCCGTACCGCGCCAGCTCTGGTGACCAGCTTGTCTCGTTCGGCCGCATCCACCCGGACAAGGGAACTGCCGATGCTATCGAGATCGCCCGCCGGGCCGGGCGACAGCTGGTGATCTGCGGCATCGTGCAGGACGAGCGGTATTTCGCCGATGCGGTGGAACCGCATGTCGACGGGGACCGGGTCGTGTTCCTCGGCTCGGTCGGCCCGCAGCGCCGGGCGGATGTCCTCGGTGCTGCGGCTGCGCTGCTGCACCCGATCCATTTCGATGAGCCGTTCGGCTTGTCGGTCGTGGAAGCGATGGCGTGCGGCACGCCGGTCGTGGCCTATCAGCGCGGCTCCATGACGGAGGTCATTGACGAAGGCGTGACCGGGTACCTCGTCCATGACATCGAGTCAGCCGTCGAAGCTGTCCGTGCGGCGGTGCGGCTGGACCGCGCGGCCGTCCATGCCCGCGCCGTCGCGCGGTTCGGCGTTGACCGTATGGTCGAGGACTACATTCGCGCCTATGAAGCGCTGCTCAGGTCGGCCAGCACCTCGTCGAGCGGCGCGTAGGCAACCCCGACACGGCTGTCATCTATGCCGTACGGAATCCACACGAGGCCGTCGTGCAGGAAGGCTCCGCACGAGTACACGACATTGGGGACATAGCCGTCCCGCTCATCCGGGTACGAGGACAGGAGCGGAGTCCTCGAATAGCCCACCACGCGGGTCGGGTCATCGAGGTCGAGCAGCAGCGCGCCGATGACGTAGACCCGCATCGGACCGACGCCATGGGTGAGCACAAGCCAGCCCCGGTCGGTCTCGATGGGGGGCCCGCAGTTCCCGACCTGCAGCATCTCCCACGGGGCGGATGGTTCCTGCAGGACTTTCGGCTGATCCCATACGTAGCCGTCCGCAGAGCGGGCCAGGCTAGTACTCTCTCCGTCGGACCGGCAGAGGGCCAGGTGCTGTCCGTGCACCTTCCGGGGGAACAGCGCCATGCCTTTGTTCCGGGCCGCCGGTCCGGCCAGCCGATGAGCACGGAACACTCGCAGGTCCGAGCTGATGAGCAGCCGCGGGGCGATGAGTTTCCCGTCGTAGGCCGTGTAGGTGGCGCGGTATTCGGCGGCCCCGTCATCGGCGACGAACCGGGTGAACCGCGCGTCTTCCATGCCGTTGCTCTCCTCGTCGGCAGCCGGCGACAGGATCCGCTGGCCGAGCTCGCCGTCTGGAGCGAAGGTGGCATCGTAGGCAGACGACACTGCCTTGCGCAGCATGTCGACAGTTGCCGCGGAACCCGCCCGGGTCAGCAGGTCGCGGTGCGCCCCGGCGAGCGCACGCTCGAGATCAACGCCGTCGAACTCGGCGGGAAGGGCGTGGACGACGGCCTCAGCGAGTTCATCGAGATGGCCCTGATCGGCGAGGACGGCATGCAGGTGCTCTCGGCGCCAGCTGGCTGGCGTTGTGTCCGCCACGGACACCGGCAGGAGTCGCGGTTCGAAGGACCACTGCGCGCCCGGCCCGACGACGGCCGAGCAGAAGCCAATGGAGGATATGTGCCCTTCACCGATGCCCCGCAGGCTGAGCGCCGCGCGAGCCTGGCCAGTGCGCAGGCCGCCCTGGTTCGGGGCCAGGACGGCGCTCGGATTGCACAGGGCCGCGCCCTCCGTCGCGTACTCCGCGGTGAAGGTCGCGCCCAGGAGCAAGGTGCGCGCAGCCGTCAGCTCACGCGCCTCCGCGATGTGCGCGGAGACAATCGACGCGTGCCGCCGCAGGAGCGCCTGATAGTTGTGATGACGACCGCCGAAGTCCCTGAGCAAGCCCGCAGCCAGCCGCTCGACCTCGTTTTCCGCCAGGCTCATGACCCGGTCGATGACCTGGCCGGTCCGCGAATGGCCCAGATGCGGACCCTCGCCAGGCAGGAAAAGGCGCGCGATCACGCGCGCCGGATCGGGACGCAGTCCGGCTTGAATGCGTTGAGCGATCACCCCCGCTCGCCGATCCGACGTGCGTGCTGCGCGGTCGCGAGCATGGCCAGGGTGGACTCGGCGCCCTGGTTGAGATTGCGGCCGTCACGTTCCAGGCCGTCGTAGCCGCCGCCAGTACGAGGATCGAACATGGGGGTGGCGCTGTCGTTGTCGCCGAGGAACCAGTTCCATGCGAGATTGACCCCCGTCAGCCATGAAGACTGGTGCGTGATCCGGAACGCGCTCGCGCACGCATCAGCTAGCGCGCAAACCTCGATGGGCTGCTGGTCATAGCCGGGACCGATGTCGCCGCGGCCGCGGCCGCCCACCGGGGTCACCGACAGCCGGCCATCGCGTGTCTCGGTACGCAGCAGGAACTCCAGGAGGCCTAGGCCACGGTTGAGGGCAGGCATGTCGGGAATCGCGTCACCCGCTACGATCAGCGCCTCCGCAATCGAGGCGTTGCCGTAGCTGAGGCGCTCTTCTGGCCAAGGCCACCGAGGATCGTTGTTCGCGGGCTTGCCGACGGCGGCCAGTATGTCCGTAAGGAGTCGCCTGGCAGCCATCTCGTCCGGTCGTTCCCTGAGCAGCTCTGCGGCGCCTAGCGCGGCAAACGCCATCGACCGGAGGTGCGGGGAACGACCCTGCGCCGCTATGCGGAACCCGGCGAGAGCGCGCGCCCGCATGCCCGGCGTCGGTGCGCTCGTGGCCGCGACACCGAGGCCCCAGAGCGCCCGTCCCCACCAGTCACCCACTGCGGCCTCGTCGCGCCATTGGCCGTCGACGGCCATCCTGTTGTGACACGCGCCCGTGGGATCTAGCGCGGCGAGGACAAAGCCGAGGTAGCAGCGTGCCAGACGGCGGAGGGTCAGCCCGGGTTCTGGCTCACGGCATACTACGACCAGCCCGCGGGCGACGTCATCAACGCAATAGCCATGCTCTCGCCGGGGGGCAGCGTGAAGCGCATGCTCGAAGAGCCCGCGGTCATCGGTGAGCCGTTCAAGGTGATCGAACACGGGTTGCTGAAGGTCCCGCGCGGCAGTGACGCGGCCCGCGGTCATGCAGCCACGCTCGCCGTGATCAGGCGGCCGGCCAGATCGCGGTACCGCTCCGCGATCGCCGGCCACAGCACCTGCGGCGCTGTCGCGGTAGCGGCGGCGGCCATCCTCGTCATGACGTCCCCGTGCGTGATCACAGAGCGGAGCGCTGCGGCGATCGCGGCCGGATCGCGGTGCGGCACGAGCAATCCAGCTCCATCCGCGAGCAGCTCCCTGGCGTGCGGGAACCGCGTCGCGACCACTGGCTTGCCAGCAGCTACCGCCTCGATGAGCACGCCCGAGGTCACTTGCTCCGTCGAGTCGTACGGCAGCAGCACGACGTCTGCGGAGCGGACGAGGGAGGCGAGCGAGCTGGCGTTCCGGTAGTGACCGTCGAACGTAATCCAGGATCCCATCTCGGTCTGCCGGACCTGCTCGCGGAGACGATCACGGTAGGCCTCGCCCTCGCTCAGTAGCACCTTCGGGTGCGTCTGGCCGGCGACCAAGTAGCGGGGCATGGGCCGGAGATCGCGCAGCAGTGCCATGGCTCCGATACCCCACTCGATGCCTTTGCCTGGCCCGAGCAGACCCCATGTCAGGACAGTAAACTGCCCTGTGCGGAACGTTGGCTCGGCCATAGTCGTCTGGAGGCCGGGCGCGCCATGCGGGATGATGCAGACCTTGGTCATGTCGGCGGCATACCCTGCGGCGAGCCGTTCGCGCGCGGTCATCGTCATCGTGACGACGGCATCGGCCTTCGCTATCACTGATTCGAGGACTTGACGCTGATGTGGCGTCGGGTCGGTCAGCACGGTGTGCAGGATGACGACGCACGGGACCCGGACTTGGTCTAGCAGATGCAGGATTTCGCTGCCGTCGGCGCCGCCGTAGACGCCGTACTCGTGCTGCAAAATGGCAACGTCGCATAGGTTCAGCTGCGCGGCCGCCGATCGAAGCGACGCCAAGTCGCCGCTGCTGAGCTGCGCGACCACCGGGTCGCCGGGTGGTAGTGGTGCGGGCGCATCGACGAGGCGAACCACCCACCCCTCGTCCGTGGTGGAGCGCAGCAGGGCGCTGCGGAGGGCGGCGGTGAAAGTAGCCAGGCCGCACTGGGTTGGCGGGAACGTGCTGACAAGGCCGAATCGCACGCCCATTGTTCAGATGCCTTCCGATCGGACGGCCCCGAGAGAATCGAGATCGAAGCCTCACGCAATAAATGCTCCGGCTTCGCGGGCAGCGCATGTGCCCGGCCAACCGTCTGAAGCGCCAACGTTCGCGGCGACGACAATTAAGGGGCTAGTACGCGCTGCGCAGCAGCTGCCAACCTAGCCGAGTGCACCAGATAAGTGCGACGACGTCAGCCTATCCGAAGGCAGGAGGGCCGGTGACGGCAGCCGGCCATCCGAACCGGATGGGAGCCGACGGCGGCAGTCATGGGCTTCGTCGCCAAACGATGGATTCCCAGGGCTGGAGGACGAGATCGATGGGCGATCGGGCGGGCTGATCCGGCAGGCTGCTCAGCACTGTCGCGGCCGCCGCCCAGCTGTCATCGAGGGGCAGCCGGGCCGGCATGGTGTCGGCGGAAAAGTTCGCTGCGATGAGCAGTTCGGCGCCCCGGCCATGGCGCAGGAATGCCCAGACGGTCGGGTGTTCCGGCAGCAGGAGCTCGAAATCGCCGTCGGTGACGACCGGATCGCGGTGCCTCAGCTCGATGAGCCGACGGTAGTGCTCGAAGACCGAGTTGAGATCCCCGACCTGCGCCGAGGCGTTGATCGCCACGTGGTCGGGGTTGATGCCGATCCATGGCGTTCCGGTAGTGAAGCCGGCGCCGGGCGAGGCATCCCACTGCATCGGTGTCCGGCCGTGGTCGCGGCTCATCCGGCCCATGGCGGCGATCAGGGCGGGAAGGTCGACGTTTCCATGGTCGACCGCCTCGGCGTGCGCGTTGAGCGCCTGGATGTCGCGGTACTCGCTGATCGTGGTGAACGGGGCGTTCCGCATGGCGAGCTCGTCGCCCTGGAAGACGTAAGGAGTGCCGCGGTGCAGGTGCAGCACGGTCGCGAGCGTCTTGGCCGAGGCGACGCGGTATGTGCCATCGTCGCCGAATCGGGAGACCGCGCGCGGGTGGTCGTGGTTCCCCAGGTAGAGCGAGTTCCAGCCGCGGTCGGCCAGGCCCCGCTGCCAGGCGGCCATCGACGCCTTCAGCGCCGGGAGCTCCAGCTCGCGCAGGTCATACCGGTGGGCGCCGACGTCCAGCTGCACGTGCTCGAACTGGAAGACCATGTCGAGTTCTTCACGCCGGGGGTCGGTGAACAGCGCCGCCTCGGCCACGGTCACGCCCGGCATCTCCCCGACGGTAAGCACGTGGGCGTCCCGGCCCGCGAACACCTCGCGGTGCATCTCGTGCAGGAATTCGTGGGTGCGCGGGCCGCAGGCAACGTGCTGGTGGCCGGACCCGTACCGGGATCCGTGCCGCGGTTCGACGTCCGGCAACGACGTGTCTTTGCTGATCATGTTGATCACGTCCATCCGGAAGCCGTCCACTCCGCGGTCCAGCCACCAGCGCATCATCGCGTAGATTGCCTGGCGCACCTGCGGGTTCTCCCAGTTGAGGTCAGGCTGCTTGCGCGAGTACACGTGCAGGTAGTACTGACTCGTCGCCTCATCCCACTGCCAGGCCGAGCCGGAGAATTCCGACTCCCAGTTCGTCGGCTCAGCGCCCGGCGTTCCCGCCGTCACGCCTGGCCGCGGGTCTCGCCACCAGTACCAGTCCCGCTTCGGGTTATCCCGGCTGGCGCGGGACTCGACGAACCACGGGTGCTCGTCTGAGGTGTGGTTGACGACGAGGTCCATGAGGAGCTTCATGCCGCGGTCGTGGATAGCCGCGAGCAGCTCGTCGAAGTCGGCGAGGGTGCCAAAGACCGGGTCGATGTCCTGGTAGTCGCTTATGTCGTAGCCGTTGTCATCCATCGGGGAGCGATAGACCGGTGACAGCCAGATGACGTCAACGCCGAGCCGCTGCAAGTGGTCCAGACGTGCGAGTACCCCGGGCAGATCACCGACTCCGTCACCGTCCGAATCGGCGAAGCTCCGCGGATAAACCTGGTAAACGACCCACCGCCGCCAATCCTGCTCGACAGCGCCGACCTGGCCAAAACTCGATCCCAAACGGACCATCCTTCACTCACTGCGCCGGCCGAGGTCTCGGCCATGGTAATGACCGTAACGGCATCGCTTCTGGCGCAGCTTCGACGTGGGGCCGACGGCACTCTCAGCGAAGTCGCCCCTCGAAATATCGGTCGGGATGGCGGGATTCGAACCCGCGGCCTCCTGCTCCCAAAGCAGGCGCGCTAACCAAGCTGCGCCACATCCCGTGTGTTGCCATGCTGATCTTTGCTGATGTCTGCGCGAGGCTCACACCTGGCGGCACCATACTAGCGGCTCGAGTCTGGTCCGCGCTGAGGTCAGCCCCACTGTCTCGACATCGAGAAATGCGTTGGCCATTCTGGCTCGTGCGGCAGACGTACCAGGGCTTAGCAGGCTCAAGTCCAGGGCGGAAGTTGCGACGCGATGACACGTCCCAGTTGGGCCCTCGCGAGGTCCTGCGCTCTCGTGTCGGCCGTTGCGGGGTCGTCGGCGAGCCCAAAGTTCAGGAACGACAGGCCGAAGAGCGCAGCCCAGGCCCGAGCACGATGCCATGTCGCCGCGGATATCTCACCGTAGGCGGACCAGAAGTCGCTATGCGTTTCGAGACCGAAGAGCCACCAGACTGCGGCAAGGTCCGTCGCAGCGTCACCGGCGGCCATGTCACCCCAGTCGAGGACAGCCGCGATGCGGCCGTCCCGCACGAGGACGTTTCTCGGGTGCAGGTCACCGTGCAACCACAGGCGTTCGCTGCTACCAGAGGCTGCAAGGCCCCGGTCGAAAACGGCGCGTGCCGCCTTGATGAGGGCGCAGTCGGCTGTGGCCGGCAAATTCTCGGTCCACTCAATGATCGAGGGCAAGCGGTCCTCGAGAGGCACTCCGCGAAAAGGATTGGCTGGGGCGCTCTCGGGCGCAGGCATATGAAGCGCCGCAAGGAACCGGCCCAATGCCGGAGCCTCCGTCCGGTTGAGCGGGGTTCGTTCAGCGGTATTCCCGTCGTACCAGGGGACTACGCTCCACGGCCACGGGAAGTGCGCACTGGGACCAGCGGCGACGACTGGTGCGGGCACCGGCACCGGCAGATGCGGAGCGAGCAGGGGAAGCCAGCGCTGTTCGTGCATATGGAGGCTGACCGAGACGGCACGCCGTGTGATCCGCATCGCGAGGCCGCCGCCGAGCCGCCAGATTACGTTGTCCCAGCCGTTCGTGGCCATGTTGAGCGGCAGGTCGGCCAGGTGCGGAGCCTGGTCCTGAAGGAGACGCCGGAGGAGACCCTCAGTGATCTCGACCTCGGCGCTCGATTTCATGGTCACCCCGGCAGCGTGTCACGAGGCAGCCCCAATCCCAATCCAATTTCGGGTCACGCGCTGCTCCTCAAGGGTCGGCCCGATGAGCCAGCACCACGTTCCGATCAAAGGCGTCTCGGCAGCCGTGCCATTGCAAATCACCCCAACGTGCGCGACCAGATAGCTACCAGCCGCCGACGAGCATTGGCATGGTTAGGCTGCCGGCGTCCGATCCGGGTAGTGGCATCATCACTCATATGGCACCGGCGGCTGGCAAGGCAGCGAAGTCACGTCGAGCCGCAACGGCGAATTCCGCGGCGCCGAGCGCTGAGGCAGCTGACCTGCTCGCCCCCTACCAGGCGAAACGCGACTTTTCCAAGACGCCTGAACCTGCGGGGGGTATGCCCGGTGCCGCCGGGGGTCAGCCATTGCGGTTCGTGGTTCAGCGGCACCGTGCTCGGAGGCGTCATTACGATCTCCGGTTCGAGATGAACGGAGTCCTGGCCAGCTGGGCGGTGCCGAACGGGCCGACCCTTGACTCTGGCGTCAAGCGCCTCGCGGTTCATGTCGAAGATCATCCGATCGAGTACATCGATTTCGAGGGCATAATTCCCGCGGGTGAGTACGGCGGCGGCGACGTCATCGTCTGGGACACCGGGACCTGGGTGCCGCATGAGACCGACGACCCGGTCAGGGCGGTGGCCGCGGGCGAGCTGCACGCAGACGTTTTTGGCGACAAGCTCCAGGGCCGCCTGATCCTGGTGCGCAGCGGCCGCAGCAGAGATGACTCCAACCAGTGGCTGCTCTTGCACAAGGACGACGAGTTTGCGGTTGGCGGGTGGGACGCCGAGGACTTCCCGTTGTCCGTGCTCAGCGGGCGCACCAATGAGCAGGTCAAGGCCGATCCCGATAGGCTCTGGCGGTCGGAATTGCCTGCCGCGGAGGCGTCTGTCGAGCTTCGCCCACGACCGATCCCGCGCGCGACCGGCGATGAGCTGGCGGCGCTGGATGATCTTGGCGACTCGGGCACCTGGCAAGTCTTCGGCCGCGCACTGCGGCTGACAAACCTCGATAAGGAAATGTTCCCGGCCCGATCCAGCGAATCTGCGGTGACAAAGCGCGAGCTAATCCGTTACACCGCGCAGATCGCGCCGGTTATCCTGCCGTACCTGACTGGCCGCGCACTCAACATGAACCGGTTCCCAGGCGGTGCAGGCAAGTCCGGATTCTGGAACAAGCAACTCCCCGACCATGCGCCTGACTGGCTTCCCCGCTGGCACAACACGGAAGCCAAAGAAGGCAGGACAAGCACGTACCTCGTTGTGGACGAGGCCGCGGCATTGATCTGGGCATCGAATTACGGCGCCCTGGAATGGCATGCATGGACGTCTCGCACGGATCATCAGGCCAGCCCGACCTATGCCCTGATCGACATTGACCCTGGCGCGGCCACGTCGTGGGACGACGTCCTGGTCCTGGCCAGGCTGCACCGGACCGCGCTCGGGCATCTGAAGGTTCGCGCCCAACCGAAGGTCACTGGTCGACGCGGCATCCAGATATGGATTCCCGTGGTCGACGGCATGACTTATCGGGACACCCGGGTCTGGGTTGAGCAGTTGTCCAAGGAGATCGGCGCGGTTGTACCGGAACTGGTGAGCTGGAAATGGGACGTCAAGGAGCGTCAAGGCCTGGCCCGGCTCGACTACACCCAGAACGTCAGCAACAAAACGCTAGTAGCTCCATACAGCCCGCGGGCGGCTCCTGGAGCGCCGGTCTCTGCTCCGATTGACTGGGACGAGCTGGACGACCCGGCCCTGCGGCCGGACGGCTTCACCATGCGCAATGTCATCGAGCGGGTCGCCGAACGCGGCGACCTCTTCCGTCCCTTGCAGGGCGCGGGCCAGGTTCTCCCGCCGTTCGCTTAGGCCGAAGTCTCGCGAAGCCCGCACGGGCGGCTCACCTACCAAGGCAGAACCGGTACGCTACCGGTGCGGTGTTCGCTACGCGGGCGTAGCTCAATGGTAGAGCTCCAGCCTTCCAAGCTGGTCATGAGGGTTCGATTCCCTTCGCCCGCTCCAACCCGAAACCCCAGGTCAGAGCCACTCTCAGCAGCGGTAATCACAGGGATCAGGAAGCTTTTCCGCTGCGGCGTGCCCGTTGGTGATCGGCGATTCCCCTTTCTCGCTGCCGCCAGAGATGTTCCCATCGCGGCAGCAATGGCCTCGTCCCGGGCCCGTGAAGCGTGCTGATAGATCATTGCTGCGCGCGAGCTGGAGTGACCCATCCGCATGACCGCGCAGCTGCTGACCGCCTACGAGACCCGCACCATCCCGACAGCCGAGCCCGCACCCGGATCAGCCGACCTCATCACTACGGCACGCAAGACCGGCAGGACCGTCACCGTCGTGTCGAACAACTCCGGACCCGCGATCGCCGCCTACCTCGCCGACCACCAGCTGACCGGCTATGTGCGCGGCGTTGTCGCCGGTGACGACTCGGACCGAGCGGATGAAGCCCAGCCCTTGCTCCGCAACGCCCGGCGGGTCAGGGTCTGAGGTCGGTGGCGGCCCGGCCCGAGCCGTCCATGTAGAACGGCGTGGAGTCATGCTCGTGGGTGATCTGCCAGCCCGCGGCCGTCCGGCGGAGCCCGACGGTGGACCGGAACCACAAGTCGACCTGCTCCCCGCCCGTCTTCGTGCCTGTCATATGGGTGAGGCCATGGCAGAAGGCGACGTCGTCACCCGCCTCGATGACCGGGTCGCCGATGTCGTAGCCGATCGGGCCGTCCCAGGTCCCGAACCAGCCCTCGATCCCCGCCGGGTCGCGAGCCTCATCCCCGGCGTCACGCAGCGGCGGGGCCAGGCCGAAGCTGACGATCTCGGGAGCGAGGTGGGCCACCGCGCGCCGGGCGTCCTTGGCGGTTATGGCGGCGGCGCGGTCGTTCAGCAGCGTCCGGATCTGCACCTGGGCGGTCGTCTCGGTCTCTGTGGTCATGAGCGCGAACGGCCGCACCTCGACCTTCCTGTTGCAGGCCTTCGAACCTTCGGCGGCGAGCTTGAGCACCACGTCGAGGTCGGCAGCCTCGATAATCCACAGGCCCCCGAGATACTCCTTCGACTCCACGAAGGGCCCGTCGGTGAACAGCGCCTCCCCGCCCCGGTTGTCGATCACGGTCGCCGTGCCGGGTGCCGCGAGGCCTCCGGCGAAAACCCAGTGGCCCTCTGCCGCGAGCCGGTCGTTGAACGCGTCGATCGCTGCCATCTCATCCGGGCGAGCGGTAGCCCCCGACGCTCGCCATCTGGCCAGGTCGGCCGTGTCGTCGATCACAGAAACCAGATACTGCATCTCCGATCATCTCCTGTGCTTCGGGGCGCCCCTCGCGGGCGGCCGCTCACCCCTGCTACGAACAGCCCTGCCCCGATCCGACACCGCCTCCCGGACTTCTTTCAAGGACTTTCTGGTACGCCTGCTAAGGCTAGGAGAACGTCGCGGCTCCAGGTCGGGCGGTCAACGCGCAGCTGGCGGGCCTGCGGGCGCCTGGCGCGCAGACGATCCATGGGACGACATCTGGGAGAACCAGGGAAACGCCAATCCGCGGTCGGCCACCTCGGCCAACCGGCTTGAGCCCCAGGAATGCTACGGGTCTACGACCGCAGCCGCAGGGCATCTCCTTGCGAGAACGGTAGCTAGCGGCGGGATCAGATCTTGGTGCGCATGACCCATCGCCACTTCGCGATCTTGCGGACCCGCGTGAAGCCGTATTGCGTATACAACTCCTCGGGTCCTGTATGCAGGTAGGCGCCGCGCTGCGGCGGCCGCTCCTCGGTCTGCTCCGGATAGGCCTCTACGACGCCGCCGCCGGCCCGCTTGATCTCGTCGAGTGCCGCCGCGACCGCAGCGGCTGCGACGCCCTTGCCGCGGTCCTTCGAGTTGGTGAAGATGCAGCCGATCCGCCAGTCCGGCAGCTCGGCTAGGCCCTTTTCATAGGCCTTGGGGTTGTTGATGGTAGCCACCTCGGCGGGTGGTCCGAACTGGCACCAGCCGACGCAGCGCTCACCGTCGTAGACGAGCACTTGGTGGACGGTTCCGCGCGTCACATGCCCACGCTTCAGCTCCCGGTTTCCCTCGCGCCCGTGGCCGACGCCCTCCGGATGGAAGCCAATGCACCAGCAACCACCCCAGACACCGTTGTTAGCCTCGACCAGCGCAGCGAAGTCGTCCCAGGTCTCCGGCGTGAGCATCCGAGTCGTCAACGTCATACCCATAGCGTGACATAGCGGTCTGACATAGTGTCCGTGTTCATAACCAAGGCGTCCCGGACTTCACCGCGGCTGACTCGCCGTCAACGAGCCTGCCTCTTAACCCATCTGACCGTGCCCGTGGCGTACCCGACCGAGAAGTAAACCACGGGCAACCACGGTCATCCGGGGCAAGGGACGGCACCGGTCACCCGAGCGGATGCAGGTCAGAGCCTGCGCAGTCGCGCCGACAGCGTGCGCTCCGCCGGCACAACCGGACTCGGCGAAAATGCTGTCGCCTAGCATCCAGGAGCTCAAGGAGGAGACATTCGGTCTCCACTGGGCCGAGCACCCTTCCAAGGCCGCCACCCCGCTCCGCGCCCAGGCTGATGTGCCCGCCGCGAGGCTTCCACGACACCCCAGCTGCGAGTACCGTGAGCTGACTGACTGGACAAAGGCAGGTGCAGTAGTGCCCAGGGGATCAGGGCCAGACATGCAGCCCACAAAGATAGGGCGGGGGCAAGGTAAGTACTACGACCCGTTCTACGCGTTCGAGCAGATAGCCCGATATCACGGTGAGCCGCCTCCGCCTCCGGAGCCGAAGAAAGGCGCGCTGCTCGCCGTCGAAATGCTAACGAGCAAGGCCGCGGTGGTAGTGATGGGCTGCCTGCTTGCGGTCGTGGTCTTCGCCTTCGTGCTGATCCTGGTCCTCAGAGGGTGATCGAAGGCCAGCCGGGGTCCCTTCTAGTCCAGCGCGATCAAGCTGGTTCCGACACCCGCACGTTCTCCCCCCTCGCAACGACCACGCGAAGGCTCACCACCTGACGGCGGGCAAGTCCAGCAGCCATCGCAAACCGACAGCGCGGCGGCGATCAGCCCCGCGCGACCAGCGTGAATGCTCCCTTGATCGCCGACAGAACGGTCGGCGTCGCCGAGGTCTGGTCGATGGGGGCGGACGGGTTCTCGGCGAGGACGGCGACAACGTAGCTGCGTCCGGTATTGGTAGTGGCCAGATAGGTATAGGTCAGGACTCCCGGCTCGGTTCCGCCGCTGAACCAGGTCGTCTGCCACCGGGCCGGGTCAAGCCCGAGCCCTCCGTCGGTGATCTCCAGCGCGCTGGCGACCGGTGACAGGCTGGGCTTGCGGGCCAGCCCGGCAAGGGACGCGTAGACCCGGCAGATGTCGCTGGCGGAGGCGAAATGCCCGATGATGTTGATGTCTCGCGGGGTTGCCCAGGCGGCCAGGGCAGCCGCGGAAGGCAGGGGTGCCCGGTCGACAACGCTGGTGAGCAGCCTCTGCCGCCCGGCCAGGCTGGCGCCAACGTAGCGCTGCGCCAGCGCGGGCCACTCGTCCACGCTGAGCGCGATCTGCTCACGGGCGGTCAGGAAGGGCATGTCCCGCGACGGGTCAGCCATGCCCGCAGTGCTGAGCGCAGCCTCGACCGCCGGACGACCAAGTAGGTTGATCAGCATGTCGATGGCCGTGTTGTCATCGCCGGAGATCATCTGGTCAGCAGTGAACTGCACGGTGGCCTTGATGCCGTCAGGCGCATTCTGCATGTCACCAGACCCTGGGCTCTTGAGCTGTGCTGTAACGGTCAGCAACTGGTTCCAGCTGACCTTGCCCGAGGCGACGGCCTGCCCCAGTGCGTCGAGCACGTAGAGCCGGGACGCCCAGGCGAGCGGGACCGCAGTGCCGGGGTCGATGCTGTTTACCGGCTGGCATGAACCGTTAATCACCTTGGCGACGAGCAGGTGTACGTCGGGTGCTACTGACCGGATAGCTGCGTCGACCCCGTTCCAGGTCGTGGGAGCCGAGGGGATGACCAAGCTCAAGTGCAGGCCGCTGATCAGGCCAGCTACGTCGACCGTGAGCGTGAGCTGACGTGGCCCGCTGGCCGTCGTCACGGTGACGGCAAGGCACCGGTTAGCAGGAACCGGAACCGCGGAGGCGCCCTGGGTTTGGTCGCCGGTCCCCGGAATCCCAGGGCTAGCCGAAGTGCCAGCGCTAGCTGGTGATGCTGGCGCTACTGCCGGTGTTGGCTCGGCGCAGGGTGTGTCCGCTGTTACGCGGCTTGAGACCAGCGTCAGCCCGCCGGCCTTCTCCAGCGACTGGTTGATCGCTGCCTGGCCGAGGGCCATGAAGCTAGCGTCGAAGTGCTGTCGCAGCTCGGCGGCGCTGAGGGGAAGATCAGCCGTCTTCGCGATGAACCACCGAGCCTGGTTGCCGGCGGGGGTATCGGGCAGGGCGCCGCCCACGCTGGTCGCAGTGGATGCCTTATGGAACGTGGCAGCGGGAGTCCCGCAGGCCGCCAGAGCCGATCCCGCCAGGAGGCATGAGATCGCGACCACCGCGAACTGCCGAGACCCCTGCCCGGAGGCCTTACGAATGCGCCGGTCACCGCCCGGTCCTGGCATCGACTCCGTCATCATCGCTACGCGGCCGCCCTTCCGCTCAAGACCACATGCTAGATCAAGGTGATCCTGGCCGGACCGCGTTAATCCTGGCTTCTCCAGCCAGCAGGAACGGCCGACGACGGCCGGTTGGCCAATACGTCGGTGATCTCCAGCGCGCTGGCGATTGGTGACAAGCGACGACGAGCGACCTACGGCCAAGATCACCTTGCCATTAGCCTCCCGTTAACCATGGCTAATGACTGGCAACCGGGAATACCCACGGATACCCAAATCGGCAGCTCAGCGAACCTGCGGCATCGTTGCGGTGCAATCCGCGTGAAACCCGGTTCTGGTCACCACGGAAAGCATCATGGGCGATCGTGAGCCGCGACATAATGCTTTGACGACGCGATTACTCTGTCAACATGACGATTCCCGCTTCGTCGGCTACTGCCGACCAGCCCGATGGTACAGGCAGCGAACGTCAGGTCCTTGAGGCCTTCCTTGACTTCCACCGCCAGGTGCTTGTCAGCAAGATAGACGGCATCTCGGAGAACGAAGCCCGCCATCGGCGCGTCCCGTCGAAAACCACGCTCGCCGGCTTGATCAAGCACATGATCGGGGTCGAGCGGGGCTGGTTTCAGGAAGTGCTGGCTGGACGCAAGCCAGAGGATATCGGCCCCAATGTCGGAGGCGGCGACGAAAGCTGGGACCTGGCCGAGAACGAAACAGTCAGCTCGCTGGTCAACGAATACGAGCAAACCTGCGAGCAGTCGCGGCAAACAGCAACACGATTCGCTCTCGATGACGCCGTGCCCGAGCCAGACCTGGGCCAGGTCTCACTACGGTGGGTCTACGTCCACATGATCGAAGAAACCGCTCGGCACGTCGGACACGCAGACATCCTCCGCGAACAGACCGACGGCGCCGCCGGCATTGACGGCGATCCCGCGGTCACGACCTGGCTGCACCGTATCGTGGTGAATGCCGCCCCTGCTAACCCGAGCATGCACGGAGCCACCTGAGTAGAGGACAGCAGTGAACCAGGACAAGCTGTTCTTCAGTCTCCTAGATGAGTACCCGTCCAGGTCCCGACCGCCATCCCGGATGGAGACGCCCGAGCGATCGACTGGGCCGCACACGGGCTACAAGCCGCTTCATTTTGCATCCCTCGGGAGCAGGCCGTCTTCCTCGCTCTCGATTGTCCAGTTCGCGGCCACCGCGTCGAGGGCTTTGCTGAACGTACTTAGACGCGGGCAAGCGCCTCGCGCAACGGGTCAAGACCCATAGCACCCAGGCTGAGTGCCTTAGCGTGAAAGTCCTTGAGGCTGAAGGCTCCTCCTGCCCGTGCCATTGCTCCCTCCCTGGCCTGCAGCCAGATCCGTTCACCAATCTTGTAGGAGGGGGCCTGACCCGGCAAGCCGAGGCAGCGACGTAGCTCGGAGCGCAGCTGCGGTTCGTCCCAGCTAGAGTGGGCGCGCAGGAGCTCCCAGGCGATCTCGGCATTCCAGCGCTCGCCCTCGCGCCAGCCGGTGCCCCTTGGAACATCCAGTTCCAGGTGCACCCCGATGTCCAGGGCCACTTGGGCGGCGAGCAGTTGCTGACTGTCGAGCATCCCGAGATATGCCCCCGGGTCGTCCAGGTATCCGAGCTCTCCCATGAGCCGCTCCGCATAGAGCGCCCAGCCCTCGCCGTGGCCAGATACCCAGGACATGCGTTGCCAGCGGTTCAAGCTCTCCCTGTCCGCCATGGCGAGCGATATCTGCAGGTGATGGCCGGGAACGCCCTCGTGGTAGACGACCGTGACCTCCTTCCAGGTGGAGAAAGTCTCAACGCCCTCGGGCACCGACCACCACATCCGCCCGGGCCGCGACCAGTCCTCGGAGGGCTCGGTGTAGTAGATCCCTCCGTCGTTGGTAGGTGCGATCACGGCCTCGATCCGGCGCGCTTGCTCGGGAATGTCGAAGTGCGTCCCGTCCAGCTCCGAAATCGTGCGCTCGGCATGTTCCTGCATCCAGGCACGGAAGTTCTCACGTCCTTCGACGCGACGGGCCGGGTCTTCGTCCAGGATCGCCACGGCCTCCTCGACGGTAGCCCCGGGCCTGACCAGGTTACTGACCCGCGCCATCTCGGCCCGCAGCCGGGCGATCTCGTCCCAGCTCCAGGCGTAGGCCTCTCGCAGATCCACGGCGGCGCCGAGGTAATACCGCGAGGCCCGGGCGTAGACCTCAGGCCCGCAGGCATCCTTCTCCCTGGCCAGCGGCATCAGCTCGCGGTCGAGGAAGGCACCAAGCTCGGCCGTAGCGGCCGTAGCCGCGCGCGCGGCCATGGCCAGCTCCCCCCGCAGCGAGTCCGGGACCGCGGTCAGCCGCCCGACCAGTCCTGAATAGAAGGCATCCCCCGGCTTGGCCCAAGCCGCGCACTGCCCGACGACCTCCTCGACCTGCCGCCTCGCCGCGGAGCGGCCATCCCTGGCCGCGTCGAGCAAGGTCGCGGACAACTGGCGGTAAGCCCGCGGCACCGCGGCCATCCGCCTGGCGATGTTGGCGGCGGCCTCCTCGCCGTCTGTGGGCATCAGGTCGAAGACCTTGCGCACCCTCTGCACCCAGCTGCCGATTGTGCTGAGTTCGCTGGTGGTGTCCCCGGCGTCGTAGCGCTCCACAGCCAGCGCCAGCCGCTCCCGCATCGCGGCTCGCGCGACCTGCTCGCGCAGGGCCGGGGCTTCGGCCGCGTCAAGGGCAGCGAGGGTTGAGCGATCCAGCCCGGCCCGTCCGGCGAACCCGTCAGCACCGAGATCCGCCAGCTGGTGGTCGTGCCCCGCGATCCCTGCGTAAGTGGCGTAGCACGGGTCCATCTCGGCGGCACGCTCCACGTACTCCGCCGCGATGTCGTCGATCGATGCCATTCCCGAAACCTAGCCCCGGGCACCGTGTCGCGCCGGATGGTCGTGCTAACGATCCGGTTGTGAGCCACTGCCGCTACCTCGGCTTCCAGACCCCGCCGAGTTCGAAGCAAACCACCGCAACGAGATCAAGAATGCAGCCTGACCAAGCCGTCAGCCGTGTCCGTCAAAGCGGGGCAACCTCAGGAGTGCGCTTTGAACGATCGGCAGTTGGAAGACATCAACTACCAGGTCCTCGAAGGATCCGGTTTCTTCGCCTTCTGGTGCCGAGATTTCACGGCATCGGTCGACGCTGCTGCCACGGCAAGGTGAACCGCAGCAGGCGGGCTGCGTGCCCGATCGAGGCCTCGCCGCCGTCTTCCTGGCGCCGCTAGAGGACTGCCCATAGCGGCGGCGATGGCCGCGTCTCGATCTCGGGACGCATGCTGTCGCCACGCGGCAGCGGAAAGAGATCAAACGCTTACTCGTGGTAACGTCGAGTCCAGCCTCGGTCGTGAAGCGGCGTGAGAGCAAACGCGAGAGCCGACCAGTGGAGGTGCCGGATGGCCGAGCTGCCACCACCCCCAGAGGGAATTGTGCTGACCCACTTCATCGTCTCAGACGATGTCGAGCGCTCTCGGCGCTTTTACACCGAAGTACTCGGCGGCAGAGTGGCCTTCCCCGGAGATCCGGTCAATGTTGCGCTAGCCAACAGCTGGATCGTCATCAACGCCGGCGGAGGCCCGACCGACGACAAGCCGACGGTCACGCTGGAGACGCCGCGCGATCCCGACCGGGTCAGCAGCTTCCTCAATATCCGGGTCAAAGACGTCGAGGCCGTGTACGCCGAGTGGAGTGCCCGCGGGGCTCAGTTCCTGACGCCGCCGAAACAGCACCAGTACGAGAAGCGTTGCTACATCCGCGACCCCGACGGCCACCTGATCGAAGTGGGGCAAACCACGAATCCCCACGGAGACTGGTCGCCCGCTCACTGGTCATCGAGTACGCCCGCCGATGAGTCCGAGTGAATGCCGAGGTCACCGGCGAAGGGCAGCTGCCGCGCTGAGCTAGCCCGGGACGCCCTGGGCATCGTCCATGCTCGGCCAGAGGCGCGAAGATCATCTAGATTGATCACCGGCACGCGAGCCACGTGGCGACACTGATCCAGCCTAAATGGCATGCCGTGGCGCGCCCGTCCTGACGGGGGAACGAAGGGCGCCTGCAGTCATTCGCGGATACTGCGAGGAGTCCCCTCAGCTGCACGACCGCTGGTCAGGCGATTCATTTGGCTTGTGACTTGTTCAGCCGCACGGCTTCCAGAATGACTGCTTTCAACGCAACTTCATCTACGGCGACGCCTTCGTGGAAGTCGACAGCGCGCACAGATTTGCTATCAAGCCGCGTGTTGAAGAGCTTGCTTGGATCCTTCAGCCGGCGATAAAGCCGCCAGCGACATCGACCTGGCGACGATCACCTTGCCGCTGACATCGACCGCCCGGCCGGCGAACTCAAATGCCGCGGCAGCCACGTCTCCTTCTCTGTCGCGGGTTTGTCCCCGCGGTCCGCAGTGATGATGTTGCGGGCGCCCGGCGGAGTCTCGGGCTTCAGGGCGTAAACAGCTTCCAGTGCCCCTCGGAGACAACTTCGATGGTGCCGCCGGTCACCTTGATGGCGGTCTGATCGTCGATCGCGTACCCCCGGCACCGGCACCGGCACGCCAGCGGCCCACTCTTCTGCGCCGATCATGGAAAGTCCGGCATGTCCTTGTTATCGAAGTGCGGAAACAACGAGAAATCAACGATCCCCAGCACGCTATCGCCACCGGTGGGCGGCTTCCAGCCTTCGAAGTACTCCCCGATATTGGGGGCCACCACTATGCTCCCGCCGCTCACTCCCCCCAGAACGCGCGAAGGGACGGCAAGAGGTCTGCCAGCCCGGACTGCTGCATCCAGTAACCCAGATAGATGACATCGCCGCCGCCCACCAGCAGCGCGTCAGTCTCCTGGACGACCGCCCATGGCGTACGACGCCGTGGGAATGCACAATGCGCTGGACTCGGCAATGGGTTTGCCCAGCACGTCGATAAGCGCGTCGTGGATGCTGGTGTTACTAACGCCAGCGGACGTGAGAAGAAGCTTCATCATGCCTTCCTTGGACGAGGGAACGTGGCCGTGCCTGGGCCGCGGCCGGCGCGTTCATCAGCCCAGACCATGAGGTCGTCCGGAACCAGTCGGTCCGCGTACTCGTCTGGGAGCGGTGAGGCACGGCGGTCGCGGCGAGCCTTCGATCAAACGTCCGGGCCGGGCTGGAACACGCGGACCTCTTGAGCACAGCGGCAGGCGACGGCAATCTTGGCAGCCCACTTCAGCGCTTCTTCGCGTGAGGGCACGTCGACGACGGTGAGTCCGCCGATGACCTCCTTGGTCTCCGGGTAGGGACCGTCGGTGACCGTCCCGTCGGTGGCCACGATGCTCGCCTGCTCGCTTTCCAGCCCGCCGGCGAACACGTACACGCCGGCGTCCCTGGCTTCCTGGACCACCGCGCGCGCAGCCTTGCCCACGGCGGGCCCCTCGTCGTCGGGGATGTAGTCCATCGCGTGGGCACCGAACGAGATTAGGTACTGCGCCATCTCATGACTCCTTGTCCCGGCGGCCTTCTCCGGCAGCCTCTCACCTGTTCTACGAACGCCTCGCTCCGGATCGACAGGCCGCCAGCACATTTCTCAAGGGACCGCGGCGGCCGATGGACGCCAGCACTAGCTAAGCTTCCTGGTTTTCGAGCTCGATGTCCGGCTTGCGGTCACCCCGTGCGAAATGCAGCGGGCAGCAGCGCCGACTCAGCTGTGCAGCACCGCGATGGCTTGCGCTGCTATTCGCTGGGAGCGTTCGGCACGGTCGACGTCCCAGGATGGCCACCCGTCCTCCAGGGTTGGTGTGTGCCCGTTGAGCACAGACTGTCGATACTGGAAGCAGGAAAGGTATAGCGGCTTTATGTTGAGGATCCCGGGAAGCCTTTCGATCTCCTCGTCGGTGAGTCGGACGTGCTCGGAGTAGCCGCGCATGGCCGCGTCGACGAGGGTTCGGTCAGCCTCTGCCGCCGTCGTCAGCAGCCAGGCGAGTGCGGGCAGTCGCGGACCGCGACCTGATCCCGCCCAGCCGACGATGACGAGGCTTTCCAGGGTGCCGACGGCGGACCAGCCGTGGTAATTGCCGTGGGTCAGGGCTTCGGGCAGGCCTTCAGCGTCGTCGGCGTTCTCAACGCGATCACGTAGCAGTTCGAAACCTTCCCGGCGGTCGGGGGTGACAGCATCTTCGACACTGACCAGGAGGCTCATTGCGGCGGCCAGGTCTTCTTTGGCTCGTCCGACGTGGAAGCCGCCGGCGGATTCGTCGGATCCGCCGTCCCGGGCGACGGCGCCACCGGTTGCGGGGAGGGTGTGTAGCCGCCCGAGCAGACTCCCGAGTTCGTGTTCGACCGCGCGTGTGTCGCGCGGATCGGTCGGACGTCCACCTTCGACGAACTCCGTCACGATCACGCCGCTGCCGTTGAATACCGACACAGGCTCCTCGTGCGCCAGGCGTTCGGCGGGAAAGTCGTGCGCGGCTAGGAAACGCAGGATTTCCGCGTCGCCCTCCACCCGGCTGACCCGGTCTGCTGGTGAGGAGAAGATCCGGGCAATCCAGGCCGGCCCGTCCTTGCGCTTGAGGAGCAGTGTCGAAGGGTAGTGACCGGGCCAAGAGCCGCGAGGTCGCGTCTTCGGGTCGTCGTCAATCGACGCCAACGAGGTGATCCGAATCCCGTACTGCGCCTCAAGGTGAGCGGTCAGCGCTGCGTGCTCGAAGGGGCGAGCGTGTACGAACGCCTGCCTCTCGGCGATCTCCAAGTCAGCGCGCGCCTCGGTATACCGCTGTCCCGTCCTGCGTGCATATTGACGTACTGCGCGCTTAAAACTGCCCTGCTTAGTCATGACAAGCCTCCTCGACGTGCCCTCGCCCCCAGCAGCGCGACACTCGAAACAGGCCTGGAATTAGCAGCGACATTGAGGGCAGATTCCCCTTCGCCATCACAAGGTCCCGGCTGGGCGGGTCCTCAGAGGCTGGGCGTAAGTCAGCGCCGTAACCGATTTTGCTGGAGACAGCACAACCGTGTCAACTACGCCCGAGGGTGCGCCCTTAGCGCGGGTTGCAACTGCAAGCCGGGGTGGAGTGGGAGACGTACCGGGAGGCTATCGCCGCGGGCCGCAGGGGCGCCAAGGTCTGGCGCGCTGCCGCCGCTTCATTGGGCTCTGAGCGCTTGATCATGCCGATACGCGCCCAAGTTGACATATCGGGTGCTATCCGCGCAGGTCACGGGCTTGTAACTATGTCACCTGGAAAGCGGAAGGCCGACAATCGACGCGGCAGAGCGGCGGGGTCATTAGGCAGGCCGTCCCATCACACGAAGCCTGTCTAGAAGAGCACGGCCGGTGCGGCAGACTCGGTGCCTGGTGGCCGCCGGCGGGTGACCAGAAGGTCCTTGAAAGAAGCCCGGGAGGCGGTGTCGGATCGGGCCAGAGCTGTTCGTAGCACCGGTGAACGGCCGCCCGCAAGGGGCGCCCCGAAGCACAGGAGATGATCGGAGATGCAGTATCTGGTTTCTGTGATCGACAACGCTGCCGACCTTGCCGCCCCGGATGAAATGCCAGCGGTTGGCAATCCCAACCCTGAGTCCCGCACGCTTGACGCGTTCAACGACCGGCTCGTGGCGGAGGGCCACTGGGTTTTCGCCGGCGGCCTCGCGGCGCCCGGTACGGCGACCGTCATCGACAACCGGAGCGGCCAGGCGCTGTTCACCGACGGACCCTTCGTGGAGTCGAAGGAGTATCTCGGCGGTCTGTGGATTATCGAGGCTGCCGACCTCGCCGCGGCGATCAAGCTCGCCGCCGAAGGTTCGAAGGCCTGCAACCGGAAGGTCGAGGTGCGGCCGTTCGCGTGACCGGGTCGACGTGCAGGAGGCCATTAGCCGGGTCCACCGTGACGAGTGCGCGCGGGTGGTCGCCGCCCGGGCCAGGCGTTTCGGTGCCCTCGACATCGCTGAGGAGGCGGCGACGAAGCGTTCGCGGCGTGCCGTCGGGCGGTGGCCGGCCGACCGCGTACCCCTACCCCGGCGAGGTCAGGCCAGCCGCCGCAGGACGCTATGGCAATTTGCCAGCAGGTTCTCGACTGCTGCCGACCGGCTGCCAAGACCATGGCCAGCTGCCTGGGCGAGATGCTGGCACGCCGATGGTGAAGGCTGCACCCCTGCTGGACGTCTAGGAACCGGCCAGAATCGGTTTTGTGACTATCCCGACCGATTGGTAACGGACGCGGGTAGTTGCCTGGTCGCTGGCGAGCGTCACGGTGCTCGTGCTGGTGGCGGCGCTCGTGCTGGTCGGGCTGAACGCCGGACGAGTGGGTGGAGGCCGCAACCGCCGCGCATCGAGGGACTTCGATGCAGCCGCTTTTCTCGCGGTCGGCGGCTTCGCAGAGATCCGGCGCCCGACCTTCGACTTGGCCGACCTTGAGCCTTGCAGCTCGCTGGCCGCGACGACAGCGAGCAACTAGCCGTTGCCCAGGTGGCTCATCCCGCTTCCCGGTTCTCCGGCGTTGCGGAATAGCCGCTAATCACGACGAGCGACTGTCCGGTTCGCAGCCCCGGCCAGCGACGGAGGTCAGTTTGCACGCACTACTTCATCGTGAGCTACGTCGGCGTGGCCTATCGGCCGACTGAGTGGGCTTGACACATTCCTATATCAGAATATATTTGAGCCGTGGCCCGCTCCCCGACGACCTCGGACGTCTTCAACGCGATTGCGGAAGTGCGCCGTCGCGAGATCCTCGACGCACTGATGACCGGCGAGAAGGCGGTCGGCACGATCGTGGCCGACCTCGGACTGTCCCAGCCTCAGGTGTCCAAGCACCTGCGGGTGCTCAATGAGGTGGGATTGGTGAAGTGCCGGGCGCAGGGGCGTCACCGGCTGTACAGCCTGGAGCTCGCGCGTCTGCGGCCGTTGCACGAGTGGCTGGCCAGGTACGAGCAGATGTGGAATGAGCGCCTGGACCGGATGGACGACTACCTCAAAGAGCTACAACGGGTGGAGAACAGCAGTGATACCTAACAGGCACGGATCGGCACACATCGAGTTCCCTAGCGAGCTCGACGTCCTCATCACACGCAAGTTCGATGCTCCGGTCGCTCTCGTCTTCGAGGTATTGACGAAGCCCGAGCATGTGAGCAAATGGGGCGCTACACCCCCGGACCAGATGAAAGAGTGCTCGATCGACTTGCGCGTCGGAGGGACCTACCACCACGTCTTCGTGACCGACGACGGAACCGAGTGCTCATTCCGCGGAACCTACCTGGAGGTCGAGCCGCCGACCCGGACCGTCGAGACGTGGCTGTTCGAGGGCTGGCCGGATGCGGAGGCGGTCGAGACCATGCAGCTGCAGGAAACTGACGGAGTGACGACGCTAACGATGAGGCTGGCGTTCCGCGACAAAGCTGGCCGTGACCACATGACCAGGTTCGACGGCCAGCAAGACAGCTTCGACGCGATGGAAGACATCCTCGGGTCGCTACTCGACCTGAAAGGAACGTCGCAGTCTTAAGGCCCGGTCATACCTCTTGGCGCGGCCTTGGTAGGCGGCCTTGGCAACAAGCGCGGCAGAGCGCCAACCAAGGGTTTTGAGCAGGTCGCCAAAGGCCGCTGTTGACTGCGGCAGTCTCGAGGTAAGTGATCTTCGCTCGAGCAGCTGGTGTCATCTATCCAGAGAAGGAAGCAGGCCATGGCCTCACTGGTCCTCAAGATGTCCGTTTCGCTCGACGGCTTCGTCGCACCAATTGACGGGAGCACCGACTGGATCGCCGCGGGAGGCTCGGACGACGCCCTCAGTTGGACTGTCGAGACCGTGAGCAACGCCGGCGCGCATCTCATTGGTGCCGCCACGTACACGGCGTGGGCCGGCTACTGGCCCAGCGCCTCCGGGCCGTTCGCCAAGCCGATGAACGAGATCCCCAAGGTCGTGTTCTCGGACTCACTCGCGTTCGCCGACTGGGGCGAGACGACGATCTCCGCCGGAGACCTGGCCGAAGGCATCAGGCGGCTCAAGCAGGAGCGCTCCGACGGATACCTGCTCGCCCACGGCGGCACACGGTTCGCCCGGTCGCTGGTCGAGACAGGCTTGATCGACGAGTACCGCCTTCTCATCCACCCGGCCGTCCTTGGTGCGGGCGAGCGGATCTTCCTTACGCCGCTCACCATCGAGCCGATGAGCACCATCGTCTTCAAAGGCGGAGCCGTCGCCCACGTCTTCGCGGCACACCCCCGTGATCGAGCCTGATCGGCATACGGGGAGCGGACGCTGTCAACTCGCGGAGGATTGCGAAGAGCTGCCAAGCCGATACGCTCGCGAGCCGTCGGACGTCAGCCTGTGCCGAGGCTCAAAGCGATGCCGCGCAGCTTTGCGTGAGTGTCGTCCATTACCGCGCCACTAGGCAGATATCGCTTGGGCATCTTCGCGATGGAGGTGTAATTGACGTCGACGACATTCGCCAGGGGTGCCTCGACGCCCTGGCTGACGAGCTGATAGGCGTCCATGACGTCCATTCGGCACTGGCTAGCGACCCACCGAATTAGCTCGGTTTGGGCGATCCGGAACGCGTCCTCGAGTGGCCTCGCCGAGCCGGCGGTCATGATGTAGTCGTCTGTTTCCAGGCGCGGCCAAGGACACTGCACCCCTTTGACAAGGTCAACAATCGCGACCGTGTTCATGGCGGTCTCGACCGCGACGCCACAGGTCTCGCCTTCGCCCTGCCGAGCGTGTCCGTCGCCTAGCGAGAGCAACGCGCCTTCGACGTTGACGCCCAGGTAGCAGGTTGTTCCTGCCCGCATCTCCGGTGTGTCCATGTTGCCGCCGAACGCGTCGGGGACCAGGGCGCTGCGAACCTCGAGGCTGGCCGGTGCCACGCCGACCGTGCCGTGCATGGGGTTCATCGGCATGTCCACCGTGAAGTCGCCATGCCGAGGGGTGAATCTGCAGGTCTGAGCCGCCTGGTCGAATTGCCAGATCCACACCAGCTCAGGCAGCGGCTCGTTCAGCAACGCCGTCAAGTGCGTCCCGGTCAGCGCCCCGAACAGCGGGATCGTAGTGGACGCTCCCCAGTCCCTGGCCGGCGTGATCGACACGAAATGAATCGCGACCGTGTCGCCAGGCTCGGCTCCCTCGATGAAGAACGGGCCAGTCTGCGGGTTCACGAATGGGAACTCACAGACCTCGGACACGAGGTCGTTCTGGCTGCGCACCCGGCCGAAGAACGCGTCCTCGGTAAACACCTCGAGTACAGCCGGGGTACGTATCCTGCCGACCGGCGCCGCGCCGCCGAACGTCCAGGCGTACTGGTCGCGCTCGGGCCGGAAGCTGACGACCTGAATGTCGCTCACGAGGTCACCGGCTCGCGATAGACGCTGCGATTGCAGCGCCGGGTGCCATGTCGGTGATGCTCTGGGACAGCACCTCGCGCAATCCACCACCATCGCATCTGAGCCCGGCGTCAGTCATAATCGCTCCTGAGGGCGAGGGATGGACATTCGGGCCGATCATGTCATCTCTGGCAGGTTCGGCAACAGATCGCAGTGCCAACTGATTTAACGATTGCATCACCTCCGACGAAGCCGAAAGGTGGCCCCCACGACGGCCTCGGCAACGTGGCGCTGACGCGGGCCAGGGGCACCGCCCATTCCGGCCGATGGCTTCGTCTCAGCCCTAGATGCAAGCTGGTAGATCAGCGTGATGCCGCACCTCGAATTGCCCAGTCCCCAAACTGGCTACTGCAGCTCGCCTGGCAGCAGTCCATAGATCACGCTGTCGCGGCGAGCCCCCTTGAAGGGCACGTGGGAGCGCAGAAGCCCCTCCCTGGAGAATCCGCAACGCTCGGCGACATGCTGCGACGGCCCATTGTCGGGACCGCAAGTCAGCTCCAGCCGGGCCAGTCCAAGCTCAGCGAACGCCCACCGGGCGAGCAGACCGACGGCATCTGTCGCGGCACCACGGCCGCGGGCCTCAGGAGCGAGCCAATACCCGACCGCCGCGCAGCCATGATCCAGGCGAACCTCATACAGCGAGACAGCGCCAAGCACGACGTTCTGGTCGCGCGGCTCGACCAGCGCAAAGTCAAGCCCTTCGCCGCGCAACCTGGCCTCGTCCTGCTTAGCGAAGTAGTCGCGCGCATCAGTCTCGGTATACCTAGCTGTGCGCCATGAGAACCGCTGCATCACCGGGTCACCGAACGCCAGCACAATGTCCGGCAGGTCCGCCTCGCGCCAGGGACGCAGCAGTACCACATCGCCGGCCAGCGGCGGTGACGGGAACCCAAGCTCGGCCATGTCGAAATGATCTCCCTAACAGCAGGCGAGGATGGCGGATTCTGACAGGAGAAGTGACAGCAACGACGCCGCGCGGCACGCTTCAGAGGCGAAAGCGCCTACCCACGCGGGAGCCATGCAGAGGAAGTCGGGCCGATATACCCGCAGCTCACGCCCGCCTGTCACTGCCATGTCAAGACTCCGCGAGGTTGAACGACGTGACGGTTGACTTGGCTGAAGGCTCTCAAACGTCGGGCGGAAAGAAGGAAGCTCACTTAGCGGACAATAGTCCCATCCCGCGGTCGCACCAGAGCCGGGGTCTGGCGGCCACACGCGGTTCATATCTGCACCGGCGCCTTCGGTGCTGAAGTCGACGCCGTGTACTTTCCAGGCTGCTCATGAGGGCCATCCAACGTACCAATCCGAGGCCACGCTCCAGCCGCGCTGCCGCAAGCGGGTACTGAGTGTTGATCCTGGTGCTGCAGGAGCGATCGCGAGCACGCTGCCCATCTCTGCAGCTTCACGTTCGAGCAGCACGATATCGGCGTTATCTGCCAAGCGGTCTACCGCCAGTACCGGACCGCCAGGATCGTAGACCGGCGGCGCGGGACCGAAGAACCCGGAAAATCCTGTCCCGTTGAACCGGCCAGGACTCCCCACCTCCACAGCGGGTTCCAGCTCCCGCACCCACCACTGCTCGACTACATGCAGTGACAGGCTGGCGAGCATTCTGGCCTTGGGCTCGTCGGCGTGGGCCGTCACTACCCGAACTTGAGTCAGGGTGCCAGCGGCCGCAAGCCGGTCCGCGGCCTCGAGCAGCAACGCGGCGCCATCTTCATCCCAAGTTCCGTCGCGATCCACGGCGAAGTCATCCACGAAGCCCTCGGCCGGCCGGCGCTGGGCGACGATGAAACCATGGTTAGTACGCAGGCCGACGTTTGCGTCCGAGGTGATCTGGCTGTGCAGGAAGCCACCATGCAAGCCTGTCACGTCTTTAGCCGGGCGCCAGAATACCGGCGAGAAGCTAGCGTAATCCTGGCGCCGCTGCTCCATCAGATCAGCTACCCAGGCCACATCATCGGGACACAACTCCCTTACCGCCACCGTGCGATTATTGCCGCCGGGCCGAGCTGGTGCCCAAGGGTCGAGAGTTCTGGATCGTCACGTCGAGGGCGCTCACCGCGGACGCGATCAGGTCCCGAAGATCATCCGCAGGAACTGGCCTCACGGCACCGCTTCCTGGAGAATCCGCTGCGTGCCTGTGTACGGGCCTACAGACGTTCGGACAGGCCTCATGCCGAGCCAGATTGAGCTAGTCACTCCATTCAAAACTTTGGAGGGCCAGGAGGTTCGTGAGCTGTCCATCGGTTCCTAACCCCTTCGTCGTCACTGCGAGAGCATCCAGGGCGAGGAGGAGCAGATGAGCGTTCCACGGATCGTATCGACCGATGAGTGGCTCGCCGACCGTAAGGCACTGCTGATTGCAGAGGAGCAGGTGGCCAGGTCACTGGCTAGCGTGAACGCGCGCCGCCGGGAACTGCCGGCTGTCAGGGTGGAGAAGGAATATCTGCTGGACGGGCCGGCCGGAAAAGTGAGCTTGCTGGACATGTTCGAGGGCCGACTCCAGCCCGTAGTCCAGCACTTCATGTTCGACCCGACCTGGGACGAGGGCTGTCCGGTCTGCTCGTACCAGGCCGACAGCGTTGGCAACATTGCGCACTTGCACGCTCGCAACACCACTTTCGCCGCCGTGTCCCGCGCGCCGATCGGCAAGATCGAGCCGTTCCGGCAGCGGATGGGCTGGTCGTTCCCGTGGTACTCGTCCCTGGGCAGCGACTTCAACTACGACTTCCACGTCACCCACGACGAGGACGTCACGCCGATCGAGTGGAACTTCAGGACCAAGCAGGAACTGATCGACATCGGAGAGGCATGGGCCGCCCGGCCGGGCGAGCAAGGCGGCGTCACCGTCTTCTACCGCGACGAGGTACCGACGCCGGGGTCCCGAGCTGCTGGGGGCCTTCTACGTCGCGCGCTGACAAAGCCCAAAGCCTCAGGCGGAATACGGCTCCACTTTGACATGATGCTCGGGTGCCCACTCACGTTGTGTTGCTGCGCGGGATCAATAACCTCGGCAGCAAGAAAACCTCGATGGCCCAACTCCAACAGGTGGTGACGTCGCTCGGCCATGCCGATGTCATGACCTACATCCAGAGCGGCAACGTACTGTTCACTCCCCAGCTGACGGACGGCGGGACGGGGGGTCCCACCAATGCCGCGGCGCTGGCTGCTGAGCTGGAACGTGCCATCGCCGACGGCATCGGCGTACATGCCAGCGCCGTGGTGCTCTCCCGCGAGGAACTGGCCCGCTGCATGCGCGACAACCCCTATCCGGGCCAGACGAATCCTAAGCTCCTGCATGCGGTGTTCCTGCCCGAGGAACCCGGATCGGGCCTGGCCGGCTGGGTGGCCGACGCAGAGCAGCAAGTGCGGGCGAACGGCAGCCGGGACAGTGCCCGGCTTCTCGACCGCACGGTCTACCTACACACTCCGGACGGGTACCCGCGCAGCCAACTGCGCCGCGTGCTCGCCAAGAAGGGCGGCCCGACCTCGGCCCTGGTGGGCGGGACAGCGCGCAACTGGGCGACGGTCAGCAAGCTGGCGGAACTTTGCAGCGACTGAGGTGAAGGCACGCCTTACGCCGCGGTGGAGGCAACTGATGGCGCCTGCACTGGAATGACCAAGGTGCGACATTGACCCCTGCGGTTCGTCCGGTCGCCGTCGCTAGAGACCTGACAACTAGGAAGGCCGGTGGCCTGCACCTGCACGAGCAATAGTGAGTTCCTGTGGATCGGCGCCATAGTGCAGATGGGCCTGGGCGGAGAGGCGGGAGCGTGTCCCCGCCCAGCCTGTCAGCTCCAGATCATGGTGATCTGTCGCTCGAAGTTCACATATCCGGCGGATTGGAACGCTCGCGCCATCGGTACGTTTCCGAGGTCTGTTGCCGCCCGGATCCTCGGGACATCGTCTGCCGCGAGGATCCGGGTTCCTTCGGCAAGCAGGTCATTGATGTAGCCGTTGCCTCGTTGTGCGGGCAGTACGCCGATGTAAGCGATGATCGGGTTGTAGCTGTTGCGGGCCGGGATTACGAACCCCACGGGTTCGCCGTCGGGCAGCGTGGCGATGCGCCACCGGTCTCGCAGGCTGTCGTAACCCTCGAACTCACCGTCATAATGCTCGGCTGCCACCCGCGCGGCCGGCATCCGGTCGAGGTCGTGGCGACTGTGCGCATCGAGGGTGCCCTCCAGTACCGGGACCATTAGAGCGAGGAGGTCCTCGCGGTCGATGACTGGCCTGAACCTCAGCCGCCCGCGCGCCGCGGGGACTGGCGTTCCAGGACGCCACTCGAAGCGCAGCCGTTCAACGAACAGCCGGGCGCCGACCTGTTCGAGCACGGCTATCCAGTCTTCGACGATCTGGCGGACCACCAGGTCCTCTCGCCAGTCGGGTGGGATGAACCGGCTGCACTCAGGTGGGCGGCCGCCCGCCTGGAGAGTCTGGGCCGTCGCGGTTTCCAGCAGCTGTGCACCGGCGTCCAGGCGTCCCGGATCCGCTGCGGCGTCGTCGAGATCGAAGACGTCCAGGATCAGCGGCGGGTCGCCCGGCTTGCGCGCCCACCAGGCGAGCCTGGCCACCAGGTGATCGCCTCGCAGGGCCATCCACATCCACTCGGGTCGTCGGCGGCCGGAATCGAGGTCGTCGGCCAGCTCCTCGTTCAGGACGTAGGGCAGCCGGTTGAAGAGTTCGAGATCTTCGCGCCCGCTCATCGGGCGCATGGTCAGGTTGTTCTGCTCTGAAGTCAAGGCACTTCCCTGTCGGAGAGATGCCCGTTCACTCCGGGTCAGCCGTTGGCTGCGCCCTGGGAAGGAACCGGCGCGATGGTTGCGGAACTCATCGGCTTATCCCTCCTCTCGCTGCTCGCGGTCCTCGCCCTTGCCGGCGGGGATCCGGAAGCAACTTCTATCTGCCGCACCGCTGTGGAGGCAATCCCTTTTCCCGATCCCCCGGCCTGGGCGCCCAAACGACGACGCGGGGAGAGAGTCGGCCACAGCCATCAGGCAGAACCGCTGCCGCTGTCCGCTCGCCTCATTCATGCGCTTGTCATTGACCCGCGGAGCTGTCACCTCGATCGCTCCGGCGCTCGTGGTGACCGTGCGCGGCGCGCGATAGCCGTTGCGCACCACTAGGCGGTGGCCTTGGGCATCGCGATCGCCGGCCAGTTCGGCCAGATATGCCGCGACCTCGGCCTCCAGCGCAGCGGCCAGCATCCGCCGCGCGCCTTCCCGCACGATGTCGTTCAACAGCGGCACGCCGTCTCGGGTCGCAGCGTCCTCAGCCACTACTGTCTGCACAGGTGTGCCTTCCCGACCGACGCGCCAACGCCGGCCATCCACCTGCACCTCAGCCATGGAAGTGACGTAGAGTCGCGCCTATGGGTAGGGGCGGCGTACAGGTCACCTTTGATGCCGCAGATCCGCACAGGCTCGCGCGGTGGTGGGCCAGCCTCCTCGATTACCAGATCGTCGACTCGCACGACTTGGTCAGTCGCATGCTCTTCGAGGGAGTAATCACAGAGGCCGATACCGTTTCCATCGACGGGCGCCTCTTCCTGGCAGATGCTGTGGCCGCCAAGGATCCGGGCGCCAGTGGCCCCAGGCTGTATTTCCAGCGAGTCCCTGAGCCAAAGACAGCGAAGAACCGCGTGCACCTCGACATACCAGTCGAGGCCGACCAACTCGACTACATGGTCGATCGACTTTGCAATTCCGGAGCGTCGCTGACCGGATACAACACCTATCCAGGTCACCGGGCTGCCGTCATGCGCGACCCTGAAGGCAACGAATTCTGTCTCCACTGACATAGATGGCGTCAGATTCGCCGTCCCGCTGGTCGGCTCGCTCGCTACCGAAATCCTGACCGTCCTCGTCGGGACGGCCAAATGTCCGAAGCCGACGCAGTGAGTCAGCCTTCCCACCAGTTGAGGACCCGGAGCGCGCGGAGGGTATTCCAGCGGCTCGGTTCCCCCACCTCACCCTCGAGGGCGAAGTGGACGCGGCCGGGATGGACCCGGTCGAGCAGCCAGCGGCCATCCGGCTGCCGCTTCGACCGCACGATCTCCGCCGCCTCCGCCATTCTGGAGTCCGGCTTGGCGCCCGCACGCCGGAAGTAGTCGAGTGCGCGCAGCACGTCGTAGTGCCAGTAGTAAGGGAAAGCGAAATCGAGATACGCCGGGTCTACGATCTCGCCGGTGCTCTTGCGGCGGAACAGGCTTCGCTCGAGCAGGTACTCCTCGCCGCTGCGTCGCGCCTCGCGCACCACGGCGGACCCGCCGGCCGCGCGCTCGAATTCGAGCAGCCCCTCTAGCACGGTGATCGTCGTGTCGAACGAGGAGCGCACCGATCCGTTCTCGGCCTCGCAGTTCCATCCGCCGTCAGCGAGACGTTCACCGAGGATCCGCTCCACGAGCGGCGAGACATCCACGCCATAGTAGGCGCCCGTCTCGATCGTCCGGCCGTTGATGCACGGTTCGACTTCGCCGTCGAAGTACCGCTGGCCGTCGTGCTCCCAGCGCCCATGCTCGGCGACGAGCCCAATCGCGCGGCCCGCCGCGAAGGACGCCGGGTCGAGCCCGAAGATCTGCAAGGTCTGCAGGCTGTGCATGGTCGCGGTCCAGGGCTGCCCAAGTTCGCCGCCGGTGTAGGACGCCGGGAAGCATGCGCCGCCGTCCCACAACCCGTCCGCACCCTCGAGTTCCAGCAGACGGGCGCCCCAGCCTTCGTGCTCCACACGCGCTCGTTCGGCGAGGGCCTCGTCGGGCGGGGCGTCGGCGAGATCGAACAGCACCTGCCAGCGGATGGCCGGATCAGACTCGAGTAGCCAATCGATCATGGTCCTCGGAGCAGTCGAAGACGACTCCCGGATGGTGCCGCTTGGGTTGGTGTTGTTCGTCATGAGGTCACGCTAACTCCGATCCCGGACGATCGGCGTCCGGAGATTGAGCGGGCATCGTCGAAAAGTGGAATTCCGTCCCGCGGGACGAGACGCCCGGCGGAAGGTGTCGGTACCTGGGTTAATCAGCCGCTAGCCGACTTCCGCTCGCAGCCGATCCCGGCGCGCTGCTCGTCGCTGGCGATGAACGATCTACGTCGTGGTGATCTGCTCTTACTGCGCCATCTTCATGATCGAGAACATGTTGCGTCACCCGATGAGAGGGCTGCTGCGACCCGTGACAGGAAGTCGTCCTGATCGCTGCCGCTGCTCACCTCTATGCGCTGGAACTTGCTGTCGAGCTTGACGTCGGCATAGAGGTGGCCGGCGTCCTCGTGGAAATGAAGGAAGGCCCTGGATCCCCTGGAGAAATAGCCGCGCGCACGCTCCCGCAATTCGGGAATCCCGCGCAACTCGGCTAGCAGCGCCTCCAGACGATCGAGGTCTTCCTGCGTTGCATGGCGCATAGTTCGAGCATGCCGCCGCATGCAAGGCACCGCAAGCACCGAAGTTAGCTGCGCGATCTCCGGTGGCTCGAAGGCTGTCCTGTTCCCCTCAGTCAGGTCGGCCGCGGCGGTGACTCGCGGTCACTTTCGGAGGAGCGCCGGGTGTCGTGGGTAAACGCGTTAGCCGCGGCCTGAACCTGAGCGACGTACGCCTGCCAGGACATTTCGTCCATGCCATCCTGGTCCTGGCCGCCCTTGCCGTCGATCAGCTCCCGGATGATGTCCGCGTGGCCGGCGTGCTGGGCTGTTTCAGCGACCATCCGGATGAGCAAGACGCCAAGTGTCGTATCCCGGCGGTCCGCGGGCCAGTGCGCCACCGACCCCGGTGCCTCCAGGTCGAGCGCGGCTATGACGCCATCGGCGTGGGTGCAGGCGCGCCGGTAGAGACCGATGATGTACTCGCTGGACTCCTCGGGCTTGGCCCACATGTCGGCGCCCTCCCAGATCGAGCCATCCTCGATCCATGACATGCGCTCCGGAGCCGGGTGCTTGAACGATTCACCTAGGTATTCATACTCGAGCCCGGCCAAGTGCTTGACCAGGCCGAGCAGGTTCGTGCCGGTCTGCGTCATCGGACGGCGACGATCGAATTCGCCTAGGTTGTCTAGCTTGGACAGCAACGCGGCCCTGCTGGCCTGGAGCTTGCGATGCAGCTCGTCTTTGACGTCAGACACGACACTCCCTCACCGTTCTCCCGGGTCCACACGAGGTGCAGCTAAGCACCTGCCGCTGACAAGAACGCGGCTGGGCTGAGATGGCGCCTGGCCCGCAGGACAAGCTGACTCTGGCCTCGATGTCCCGCCAGGACTGCCGGGAAAGCACACGAGGCAGGCTCACACTGACGCTGGGCCATACGGCGCGCGCGAACAGTCGGAAGGGGGTGCTCGTCGCGGCGGCGCGCACCTGCACGAGTGCGTCGCCAATCGCGGGCCGAGGATCTGGGGCGTCTTCGTAGACGAGGCCCTCGATGCCTTCGAAGCCACGGGCCGGCTGGCGAGCCTGCGAACGACGTTAGGACCGCGTGGCTCGCGGCATCGTGCACACGCCCAGGTCGTCCACGCTCAGCGGTGATAGCTTCCAGGCACGAACCTGGCGCCTGGCGGCAACGGACCACACGCCACAGCCGGTACTGATTTGACCGCAGCTCGCCGATAACGCGACCACGCCGACCCGGAGCTGGTCACGAGGTACCGATTCCACAGGTAGGCGGCTAACAATGACCCTGTCCTCGGATCAGGTGCTCAGCGCGTCCGCAGCGTGGAACTCTCCGTGGTTCCCGCCGCGGTCTGTGCACCTCGACCTGGGCTGGCTGGAGTATTACGTGCTGGACGGCATAGCGACGGTCATGCGCGTCAGGCCAGGCGACATGATGGCGGCAGAACTCGTGCCCAAGGTGCTCACAGAATTGTGGCGGCAGCAGGCGACCGCGGCTCACTGGACCGTAGGCCCCAGATACTCGCCGGCAGATGTCGGCCGAGTGCTGCTCGACATGGGCGCAAGCGTCGGCCGCACGGTCGACATCTGCGGTTGTCCGCTGGGCCGTGTTCTCCTGGACGTTGCGCTCGCTGAGGGCGCCACTGCGCGGCCAGTCCGAACACGAGACGACGTTGCTGAGTTCGAGCGCACGAGCGCGCTGGCCTGGGAGATCCCGCCGCCATCGAAGGACGACATCGACAGGACGTTCGCGAGCCTGACCCAGGGTTACTTCATAGGCTGCTGGAAGTCGACGCCAGCAGGCGCTGGCGGCTATGGCCTTGCCGGTGAGGTAGCCCGCTTCTGGGGAACCGCTGTCATACCCGAATTCCGTGGTCGCGGTGTCTACCGAGCGCTCGTGCACGCCCGGATGACAGAAGCAAAGAGCCGTGGTGCAACATTCGCCCTGGTGCACGCCATGGAGCACACGTCGTCGCCCATACTTCAGCGACTCGGCTTCGCCGTCTACGGACAGCAGCAGGTCCTGGCTATCGGGTCGGACGTTGCCGACGGCACTCGCTAACCACCCACTCAAACGACGCGCCGCGGGTGCCGGACGCTGATTGCAAGCCGGTTGCCCTTGCGTGGTGGCTGGCCGACATCGGAACGACGGTCGTGGTGGTCGCGGCAGCCAAGCCAGCCAAGGTGCCGGCCAGCCGGGCAGCTCCCTAGCCTGAGAAAGGGCCAGCGTCGCACCCGTGCGTCCCGCGCGTGCCGGTCCGTCCGGCTCGTGCCAACGAGTCCTCAGCCTGCGCGGCCAGGTCGCCGACAAGATCGGCTGCGGAGGCCAGATCGTTGATGAGATCGATGCTCTCGCTCGCCCACACCGGATGCGGGAGCAGATCGCCGCTCGCTACGCCATCCTGATACGCGCGCTTGGCATCAGCGTCTGCCGCGAGTTCAGCTTCGCGGCCGCGCCACCGGTCGATGAACGGGTGGCCGAGCGTACGGGCCGGGTACTTCGACGGCCACCGAGAGCCGCGGGCGATGTCCAGCACGGTGCTGCGCTCGGTGTCCTCGCCATGTCCCTCGACGAGCGCCTTGCTGATCGCGGGGTCAACCAGCGCCTCGACGGTGGCCTGAAAGCGAGTGCCGAGGAGCGCCCCCGCGGCGCCGAGAGTCAGCGCCGCTGCAACGCCACGCCCGTCGGCGATCCCGCCTGCCTGATGGGGCCGGTGAACGCGGTCGGGTCGCCGAAGGACAGCATCACCGCCCTCGGGTTGTACGTCAGCGCGCGCTCGATCGTGGCGACGTCGATCGCCCAGCTCTGGAATCCGATGCCCCACGGCTTGTCAGTGCCGGCTTCAAGGATCGCCAGCTCGCGTGCCAGCCAGTCTCGATCTCCGTTGCCGCCGCCCAGCAGCCCCAGGCCTCCGCCGTTCGAGACAGCTGCCGCAAGCGCGCCGCCTGCCGAGCCACCCATCGGCGCCAGCGCAATCGGGTGCTCAAGCGAGAAGAAGTCAGTGAACGCAGTAGACAACGCCATGCCATCCATCATCACTTCGCCCCGGCGGCCGCGCCATGGCTGTTAGCTGCACGCTTCTTGAGCGACAGGCGCTCGGGATGATCGACGAAGCGGTCCCGGCTGACGGCGCCCGGTTGAGCAGACTCGACAACGTCGCCTGCCGACATCGTCCCTTCCGGTCAGCTACTCTCCCATCGTCAGCTACCGTCCGCGGCCAGCTCCCGTCCACGCTGAGCCGCCGGGCGATACTTTGCGCAGCCGCTCTTGCGAGCCAGGAGCCAGGAGCCAGGAGGGATGCGGTGGAAGTCTGGGGCAAGGCGCGGTATGGCGATCCGTGCCGCGAATGCGGTTACGACTGGTCCATCGGGCCAGCTCACGCGATGGCGGTCGTAGCGTCAGTCCCGGACAGCTACGCGCGGCTGCTGGCCGGCCGCGACGCCACGCGCAAGCATCCTGACCTCACTTGGTCCGCTGCCGAGTACGTCTGTCATGTCACCGACAACCTGCGCATCTGGTCAGAGCGCCTGGCCGGCGCCAGCCTCGCGGACCCGAAGCCGGCCGACCCGAACCCGGCTCATGCAAGCCGCGGCCGCGCCGCGCAGGTCGCAAGCTATGACCCTGACCTGCTCGCCGCCGCCCGCCACTATGACCAGGTGGCGGTTGCCGGAGCCCTCTGGTCATTGCGGCATGCCGTTGCGTCGTGGACCGAAGCTGTCTTGATGGCGCTAGAGTCGGGCGTCGTCCTGCAGCACGAAACGCGCGGCGACCAGCACGCCAGCGATGTGGCGCTGAACAATGCACACGACGCCTCTCACCACGCATGGGATATCCAGCGGATACTCGACGGCCCATCGTGGGCAGAGCGTCATCCCGTGGGCCAGACCGGAGTTGCGAGTGGCCCCGAGCCGGAAGGTCGCGGCGGATGAGCCGGGCCGCCGTCGACGGCGTCGGCATCGAGTACCAGGTGACGGGACAAGGCCGCCCTGTCGTGCTGCTGCATGGTTTCCCCGATTCCGGCCGGGTCTGGCGGCATCAGGTTCCTGCGCTGGCCGATGCCGGATTCCAGGTCATCGTCCCCGACTTGCGCGGCTACGGACGCTCCGGCAAACCAGCTGAGGTCACGGCGTACTCGCTGCCGGTCCTGGCCAAAGACGTGCTGGCTGTCCTGGCCGACCTGAAGATCGCCAAAGCCCATCTGGTCGGCCACGACTGGGGTGCCACGCTCGCCTGGGCGCTGGCTGCGCGCGCCCCCCGCCGCGTCGACCACCTCGTGGTGCTCTCGGTCGGGCACCCCGCCACGTTCCTGCGCACCCGCCAGCAGCGCAGCAGATCGCGATACCTGTTGCTCTTCCAGATCCCCGGCGTCGCGGAACGCCGGCTGACCAGAGCCAACTGGGCGAGCCTGCGCGACTGGGCAGGCCACCCCGACGCCGACGCGGTGATCGCCGAGCTCGCGGCGACCGGCTCGCTCACCCCCGGCCTCAACTGGTACCGGGCCAACCTCCCGCCCAGGTCCTGGCCGCGATCGCCGCTGCGCCTCCCGATGGTCGAAGTCCCCGCCATGGGTATATGGAGCACCGCCGACTTCGCGCTCACCGAAGTTCAGATGACAGACTCGTCTAGGAACGTGGCCGCGCAGTGGCGCTACGAACGCCTGGACGGACCCGGTCACTGGCCTCAGCTGGAGGCGCCCGATCAGGTGAACGCCCTGCTGCTGGACTTCCTGCCGAAGTAGACAGCGCGCCGGCCGCTGGTCAGCCCTGCAGGTAGCGGAGCACCGCGAGCACCCTGCGGTGGTCAGCGTCGGAGGGCGCGAGCCGGAGCTTGCTGAAAATGTTCGAGACGTGCTTCTCCACGCCTCGCTCCGACACGAAGAGCAGCTCCGCGATGGCACCGTTGGACCTGCCCTCGGCCATCAGCGCGAGTACTTCGTGTTCCCTGGCGGTCAGTGAGCCCAGACCGTCGAAACGGCGGCTGGCGCCCAGCATCTGAGTCACGACCTCGGGGTCGAGCGCCGTGCCGCCGGCGGCGATCCGGCCCAGGGCCTCAAGGAACTCGCCGACGTCGGCGACCCGGTCCTTGAGCAGGTAGCCCACGCCCGCCGCGCCGCCGCCGGGCGCCGCACCCAGCAGGTCGGCGGCGTAGCGCGTCTCGATGTACTGCGAGAACATCAGCACGCCAGTGTGCGGATAGTCGCGGCGGATGGTGATCGCAGCGCGGACTCCCTCGTCGGTAAAGGCCGGCGGCATCCGCACGTCGACGATGGTCACGTCCGGCTGATGTTCGGCGACGGCTTCGAGCAGTGCCTCCGCGTCGCCGACTGCCGCGGCGACCACGTGCCCGTGATCGGCCAGGATCTCGACCAGTCCCGCCCTGATGACCGCCGAGTCCTCGGCGATGACGATTCGCATCGGCGTGCGCTCCGCCTCCTGTCAGGCGTGTGACGGCATTTCCACGGTGACCAGCGTCGGGCCTCCGGGCGGGCTGCTGATGTCCATCGTTCCGTCCACGGTGCGCAGCCGTTCGGTCAGGCCGGCCAGACCGCCGCCGGCCGCGATCCTGGCACCGCCGTTGCCGTCGTCGCTGACCCGGAGCCGCAACAACCCTGGCACGTGGACAGCCTCGACCGTCGCGTGCTGTCCGCCGCTGTGCTTAGCGGCGTTGGCCAGCAGCTCGGCCGCGCAGAAGTAGGCAATCGTCTCGATCGCGGCCGACGGGCGCTCGGGGACGTCGGCGACCAGCTCGACCGGCACCGCGCTGCCTGCCGCGAGTGTCGCGAGCGCCGCTGCAAGTCCGTGGTCGAGGACGGGCGGATGGATACCGCGAGCGAGGTTGCGCAGCTCGGCGATGGCCAGCTTGGCATTGGCGTGCGCGGCGTCCACCAGATCCGCGACGCGGCCCAGATCAGCCGGCCGCGATCCGGTGCCGAGACCATCCAGCTTCTCCCGCGCCAGCCCGAGCTTCATGGCTACCGCCACCATCTGGGCCTGCGCGCCGTCATGCAGGTCGCGCTCGATCTGGCGCAACCGGGCCGCTGAGTCATCCACCGCGCGCGCCCGGGTCAACTCCAGGTCGCGCAGTCGCTGCGGTAGCGGCTGGCCGGCCAGCCGGACGAGCAGCGCGCGGTCCAGCCCGTTCACGCCGCTGGCCAGCCATGGCGTCGCCAGCAGGACCACGGCGCCGATCGGGATCAGAGTGAAAGAACCTGCGAAGGTATGCACGGACTGCGCGACAAGCACCGGATCCCATTGCCACCACGAAATCCAGGGCGCCAGGTGGATCTCCGTGCCGTGCACGGCCAGCTGGTGCACGATCTCCCACACGACAGGGAACGCCAGGTAAGGCAGTGCGTAGAGCAAGAACGTAGAGGCGACCGCGTAGCCGAGAGCGGCGACCGGCAGCTTGAGCACCAGGTAAGCGCAGGCGCGCCAGCCGACCGGGTCGGTGAGCGTCGTCCGGAGGCCAGCGAGTCCCGGCTGCGGACTGCTCGGGGGCAGCGGCCTTACCCGGAGGCCCATCAGCCGGGCCGCGAGACTGCGGCTCAGGACGCTGTACTGCCGGGCGGCGCGCAACGAGACCGCCAGCAACGGCAGGCCCGCCAAACTTCCGACCACGGTCAGCGACAGGCCAGCGCCGAGCACCATGGTGACGGCCACGAAGACGAGGTACGGGACAGCGGCGAGCAAGCTGAGCACCATGTACCTGCGCTCCAGCTGGGCGTGATGGGTGAACGGCTCGCGCACCAGCCGGGTCAGATCGTGCCGCAGCCACTCCCGGCCTGCTGGCGTCTGCCCGGCCGTAGCGGGCGGGGCGAAGGTGCCGTGCCATCCGTTCCCGCCACCGTCCCCTGCGGTCGTCGGCCCGCCAGGCAGCGCCGGGCCAGGCACGGGCCTGCCAGTCACCGGCCCGCCGGTCATCCGTCCGCGCTGTTCATGAGGCCAATCTCCGGTTCCGTCATCTCAGTATCCGGCCGAGAAGGCGCCGGCGCAGCCCTCTGACGCGGCCACGTTCCCGGCTGTTGAGGGTCTGCGGTACCGCTGGTCCCATGCTCGCGTGCCGACAGACCGACGGCCACCGTGCCGGCCGAAGGCCGCGAGGTACGGCTACCACGACCGATCGTGCCAGCCGTACGGCGACTTCGGGTGCCGCCACGGTGGCCGCCTGGCTCGTGCCACGGCGAGCATCGAAGGCACGGCGAAGCGCCGCCAGACCCCCGGAGGAGAGATGCAGCCCTACTTCACCGCCCATCCCGTCGGATTCAGTTACCTCGCGCTCATCCTGATCTGGTACGGCGCGGAATTCGTCCAGCTGCTCAGGCAGCAGCAGTGGCGCGCCGGAGCTACCAAGGCCGGCCCGCGCGTCTTCTGGTCCGCCGTCGTTGCTTGCGGGGCCGCCACGTACACCATGTTCGTGCTCGCTCCGCGTCTCCTGCCCGGAGCCGATATCAGTCATCCCCTGATAGCTTTCGCGGTCGGCATGCTGATCTTGGCGACTGGGGTGAGCCTGCGGTTGTGGTCATTCCAGGCGCTCGGTCACTACTTCACCTTCACGGTGAAGGTCAGTCCCGATCAGCCGGTCGTGGCCGACGGTCCTTACCGGCTGCTGCGTCATCCTGGTTACGCCGGCGGCCTGCTAGCCATGATCGGCATCAGCGTGCTGTACGGGAACTGGGCGAGCCTCGCCACGACGATCCTGTTCTGGCTTGCGCTCCTGGTGTGGCGGATCAGGGTCGAGGAGCGGGCACTGCTGGCAACGCTGGACGGTCGTTACGCCGCCTACGCCGCGCAGCACAAGCGCCTCATCCCGCTGGTCTGGTGACGTGGCTAGTTCAGTCTTGCGCGAGCGCCCCCGGGGCGAGGCCGGCCAGCACGGCGGCCTCCTGCTCCGGGGTAAACCCGCGCGTCAGCGGCGGCTCGCCGCGGTCGCGATCGAAGGCCAGCACGTCCGCGATGGTGATCGGCAGCGGCGTGGCCGGCATCCCGGCGGCCCTGGCCCTGGCCGCGCTGCGCTGCTGCGTCGCCCAGAACGGCCTGATCAGCGGGAACAGCGCCGGCGCCGTCTCAGCCGGGACCCGGACGAGCTCCACCTGGGTGCCGGCCACCGCGGCGCACTCATGAATCAGGCCGCCGAGCGTGACCGGTTCGGCGGGCCCGACCGCCTGGAACGCGCCAGGCCTGTCGTCGGTGACCAGTTGCACCACCAGCCGGGCCAGGTCGCGCGAGTCGATGACCTGCACCGGCTGAGCCGGGTCGGCCGGCACCGCGACCCGACCGCCGCGCGCGCCGCGCCTGACCCAGTACGTCAGCCCGTCCTGCCAGTCGTGCGGCCCCGCTACCTTGCCAGGCCGCACGATGGTCGCGCGGTCGCCGTACCTCGCGATGACGTCGTCCTCGGAGGCGACCTTCAGCCGGCCGTAATTGTCGCCGCCCAGTTCCTCGGTATCGCGCAGTGGTTCGCTGCGCGGGAAATCCTCGGTCGCGCCCGGCGGCAGTCCCTCGTGCCGGTACACCGCGTGGCTGGAGATGAACACGTATCGCCCGACCCGGTCCCCTACGGCGTCCATGGCCTGACCGACATGCCGTGGAACATAGCCGCTGACGTCAATGACCGCGTCCCAGCTGCCGTCGCTGAGCGCCGAGTAGTCGCCGCTGTCGCGGTCGCCGATCAGCCTCGGCACGCCGGGGAAAAGCCCGGCCCCGCTCCGGCCACGGCTGAACAGTGCGAGGTCGGCGCCGGCCCGCGCGGCGTCCTCGGCGATCGCGCGGCCCGTGAGTTACGCGCGGTCAGGCCTGGCCGCCGGTCGACGTCCCCTACCACTACCCAGTGCCCGGGCTCAACCTCGTGCAGCACCACGTAGCCGCCGCTGCCCTGCGGCCCGGCCTCCTGCACCGCCATAGAATCGGCTCCCTGTTACTAGGCCGTCCCCATCCGAGAGGCTAACGTGGCGCGTCCCGCGATCGAGCCGTATGAAACCGGAATGCTCGACACCGGTGATGGAAACCTCGTCTACTGGGAGGCCTGCGGTAACCCCGACGGGCTGCCCGTGCTGATCGTGCACGGCGGGCCTGGCTCGGGCTGCAGCACCGGCATGCGCCGGTCCTTCGATCCCGACCGCTACCGGATCATCCTGTTCGACCAGCGCAACTGCGGGCGCAGCAGACCGCATGCCAGCGGCTCCGCGGCCGACATGGAGCTGAACACTACCCGGCACCTGATCGCCGACATGGAGCAACTACGCGAGCACCTCGGCGTGCGCACCTGGCTGCTGCGCGGCGGGTCCTGGGGCGTCACGCTGTCGCTGGCCTACGCCCAGCAACACCCGGACCGTGTCAGCGGCATGATCCTGGTCAGCGTCACCACGACCCGCCGGTCTGAGCTGGAGTGGCTGTACCGGGGCGCAGGCCGGATCTTCCCTGAGGCGTGGGCCAGGTTCCGCGACCACGCGCATGCCGATGACTTCCGGCTGCCGACGGACACCGAGCCGCCGATCGAGCAGTTGCTGACGGTCTACGCTCGACTGATGCAGGACAGCGATCCGGCCGTGCGGGCCGACGCCGCCGCGCAGTGGACGGCCTGGGAAGACGCCGTCATCTCGATGGAAAGCAATGGCACGCCCGGCCAGTACGGCAGCCGGCCGCACGACGCCAAGCTTGCCTTCGTCCGCATCTGCTCACACTATTTCGCCAATGACGTCTTCCTGGCGGACGGCATCCTGATCCGTGAGGCAGGCAAGCTCACCGGAATCCCCGGCATCCTCATCCACGGGCGCACTGATCTCGGCGGCCCGGTGCTCACTGCCTGGGAGCTCGCCCGCGCCTGGCCGGATGCCGAGCTCATCGTCGTCGACGACTCAGGGCACACCGGTAGTGACACCATGAGCGAGGTAATGGAAGCGGCCGCCGACCGCATGTACGCCAAGATCACCGGCGCGCGCGGGGCGGCTGGCGACGAGCGCTAGTCGGACCGTGCTTCGTCGCCATTGTCGGCCCGTCTGGATTCATCCTGGATGTGCAGCGCGAAATCCTGCAGCACTTCCAGCTCCGTCCGGCCGGTCAGCCTGCCAATCTCGGTCGCACCGTAGGTAGCGAGCTGAAGCAGTCCCGAGAACGCCTCCATGATGCCCTCTTTGCCGCTCTCGTCCTCTATTGCCTCAATCCGGTCGAGAGCGAAGGAAACGCTGTTCGTGTCCGCGTACATCGCCGTGAGGATCTCGATGGCGAGAGCTAGATTACGCTTCGTGGTGGGTTGAGTCATATTAGTAAGCATTGCAGAGCCGACTCGGCCCCCTGGAGGCAGCCCGACCCGATACGCCCTGGCACGGTGGCGCCGCGCCGGGCTGAGCCGCAATCTTCCGCAGTCCGGCTCTGCTAGCGCGCCACGGGCCGTCGCGCCGGTTAGCCGCGGGTGTCGCCGCCGAAGCGCTCGTCGACCTGCGCGGCAGTCAGCCCGAAATCGGCAAGCGCGTACTGATGCGCTGACCTGCTGTCGCCGTGCGCCGCCGCCGCGTGCAAGCCGCCGACGGCGTTCGCCGCCGCTGCTGTGTACTCCAGCCCAAAATGCGCATACACCGACTCCACCGTGGCCGACCGGGTCGGCGGTGAAATCCGCGTAGTCGACATCGAGGAACTGCGCGGGGTTGTACCTGGCCCTGGCCGCAGCGAACTCGGCGAGCCCGCGGGCCCATAGTTCCAGCTGATCGGCGCCGATGACCGGGCCGCGGAAGGTCTGCGACCAGCCGTCGGTAGCGTGCGCGGCCAGGCTGCACATTGACGCGATCACCGTCCGCGGCGCCCTGTGCGTCTGGATGATCAGCGCGTCCGGGTACACCGCCAGGATCGCGTCCAGCGTGAACAGGTGGCTGGGATTCTTCAGCACCCACCGCTTGCCTGCATCGTTCAAGCCGATGAGCTGCAGATTCGCCTTGTGCCGCCGGTACGGTGCCGGTCCAGTCCTGGCTGCGCAGCCAAGCCGAGTAGGTCGGCAGATGAGCCAGACACTCATACGACACCGAGCGCAGCGTCTGGCGCAGCAGCTGCCAGCACTCTTCGACGGTGTCGGCGGCGATGTAGTGCACGCCCATGAACTCGGGATGCTCGACGTGATGCTGCTGGTAGCCAGCCTGGATGTGCTGGAAGGCAGGGTTAGCCGCCCAGGTGTCGCGCGGCGGCCGCGGCTGCGGCAGCTCGGCGAGCCACAGTTGCAGTCCCTGGTGGCCGGGATCGGCGGTGAGCAGCCGGTGCAGCGCTGTTGTCCCGCTCCTTGGCAGCCCGGTCACGAAAATGGGCCGGTCGACCGGCACACCGGCATACCGCGGGTGCGCGGCCCACGCTGCCTCGCTGAGCAGCCTGGCGCCGAGCGCGCCGCGCAGCCCGACCCTGGCCACCTTCTGGCCGAGCTGGGTCAGGTCGGCATCACGCGCGTAGGACTCCAGGATCACGGCCAGCCCGTCGCTGTAGTCGTCGGCACCGAAGTCGGTCAGGCCGGTCATCCGGCGGGCCGACTCGCGCAGGTCCTCGACCGAGCCGACGCTGTCGCGCTCCCCTGTCGTCATCTCAGTGGTGATACTCGCCGCAGTTCACGTCCAGGCACTGGCCGGTAATCGCACGGGCCAGCGGCGAGGCCAGGAACAGCACCGCGTCGGCGATCTCGTCAGGCTCCGGGAGCCTGCGCAAGTCAATGTTCGCGGCGGTCTCCGCGTAGATCACGTCAGGATCAACACCGCGCTTTTTGGCCAGGTAGTTGAAGTACCACTTCAGTGACTCGCCCCAGATGTGGCCGGGAGCCACGGAGTTCACCCGGATGCCCTGCGGCCCGAGCTCGGTGGCCAGGCTCTGCGCCATCGCCAGCAGCGACGACTTGGCCATCTTGTACGGGCCCATGGTCAGCTGCGAGAACCTGACCACCATCGAGTTGACCATCACCACGGCGCCCTTGCTCTCCGCGAGCGCCGGGATGAACAGCCTGGTCATCCGCAGCGCGGAGATCACGTTGTTGTTGAAGCCGGCCTGCACCGCGTCCAGGTCGACCTTGGCCAGGTTGGCGATCGGCGGCATGACCAGCGCGTTGTGCACCAGCGCGTCGACCTTGCCGAACTCGGCGACGGCGGTCTGCGCCAGCCGCTCGGCATCGGCCTCGATCGTCATGTCGGTCGGCACGACCAGCGCACGGCGGCCGAGGTCCTTGATCTCGGCAGCGACCTCCTCCAGCCGGGACACGGTCCTCGCGGCCAGCACCACATCGGCTCCGGCGGCCGCGCCGCGTACCGCGATCTGGCGGCCGAGGTCGGGGCCGACACCAGAGACGACAAGCACCTTGTCCTGCAGGTACATCAGCTTCGTGTCCTTTCGTCCCCGGTCTGCCCGGTCACTGGTCAGCCCACCATCCGGTTCGCGACGGCCGCCTGCCGCGCGGCGATCCGCGCCAGGTACTCCCGCGGCGTGCTGCGCGAATGCTGGTAATACGGCAGCACCTTCGGCAGGCTGCTGGCCGGCACCACCTCGACCTGCGGCCCGTCGTCGGCCGCCAGGTCCCTGGTCAGCCGCTGCCAGCGGATCTGTACGTAGCCGCGGCTGCGACCCGTCAGCTCGAGCCAGTTCGTCACGCCAGGATCGTGCTGGCTGATGACGAAGCGCAGCTTCCCGTCCGGGTCATGCCGCGCCTGATCGGCGGTCAGGCTGGTCTGGTGGTTGATGTAATCGAGCGAGATGTACCACATGCTGCCGAGCTGGATGCCCTGGTAGGGCGCCACGCTCTTGCTGGCCGCAGGCACCGTCACGATCATGGCCTGATCCTCGCTCAGGTCAAAATGCCCGGCCGAGGAGAACTGGGTCGCCAGCCCGCCCGGCGTCCGCCGCGGCGGCGTCATCGTGTTGACGGGTTCCTTCAGGTAGAACCACTCGGGGAAGGCCAGGAAGGTGCGGATCCTGGACAGCAGGATCTTGCCGGCCACCCCGTACCGCTTGGCCAGCAGCGCCTCATCCGGTGGCTCGGGCGCGGCGCCGATCTTGTCGGCGCGCTGAATGCGCAGCGTGCCGCGCTGCTCGGCGGCCCAGTCGCTGTACACCTCGCGTACGGCGAGCATCGCCGAGCCAGGTCCGAGCGGCACGTAGCCGGCCTGCGCGCCCGGCTTCGGCGGACCGAACCGCAACTCGAACGAGCCGTCCGCGGCGATGTCCAGGCTGCGGTCGTCGAATGCGGTCAGGCTGTCCGGCACCTCGGCCGGCGAGTAATCGCCGTTCAGCACCTGAAAGCTGAGGTCAGTAGTGCTGCCGCGGCGACCGGTCACCACGTATTCAGCGTCCTCGCGCAGGTACGAGTGCAGGTACAGGGTGTCCGGGTTGTCCAGGCCCAGCTTGGTATACGGGCCGGTGGACTGGACGAAGTAAGGGAAGTCGCGCTGGTATGCCCACGCCAGGTGGAGCGAGGCCTGAATGCTGCCGGCCAGGTAGTCGTAGCCCTCGGCCAGGTCCTGATCGGTCTTGATGTGCGGCGCCGCGGCGATGACCCGCTCAGCCTCGACCACGGCGTCCGCGAAGGGCTGGGTAAGCACGGCGACCTCTCCCTGCGATGGCGTCCTGGCGACGGCTGGCCGCGGCCGGGCTCCGCGAGCCGCGCGCCCCGACCAAGGTAGAACACGTTCTAAAACCGCGTCAATCGAAGGAACGTGGCCGCCCGCAAGCGCAGCCCGGCTCAGCCGGTCTTCTTCGGCGCCCACATGTTGTCGGTGAAACGCAGCGACGGGGTGTCATCCAGCGAGCTCATCGTCTCGTAGATCCGCTGGTAGCCGGTGTGCGCGATGCGCCATCTGCCGTCTGGCCCGCGCTCGTAGGTGTCCTCGTAAAAGGCGGCGCCCTTGATCACGACGCGGTGCTCCATCGCGATAACTGTGTCCTCGAAGGACCACGTCCCCGTTGCCCGATCGCCGTCGATCGTGATCTCCGGCTGGCCGCAGCGGTGCACGGTGATGATCGCCGGCGGCAGGTTCTCGCGCAGGTAACCGACGATCTCGTCCCGGCCGTACAGGTTCAGCTCACGGCCGGCCGCGTGCGTCCCGTACTCGGCGCTTGCCTGCTCGGTAAAGACATCCTGCATCTCGTCCCACAGCTTCAGATCGACGCAACGCAGGTACCGGTACTTCACCTGGCGGATTTCCTCGAGCGCGACAAGGTCCATGTCATCCAGCTTTCAGCTCTGATTGACTTCCACCGCAAACAAGAACATGTTCTACTCCTAGAGGTCAACCCGGGCCGCCAGGCACGGCCGCCCGCGCCCGCAGGTTCAGCCGGAGGTTAGGTGCGCTTCTGTTACGCCGAGTCGATGACCGACCCGGCCTTTTACGCCCCGCTCGCCCGCGCCGCGGAGGAAGCAGGCTACGACTCGATGGTGATCCCGGACAGCATCTGCTATCCGGCTGAGTCGACGAGTGTCTACCCGTTCAATCCGGACGGCACCCGCGAGTTCCTGGAGGACAAGCCCTTCCTCGAGCCGTTCTCGATCATCCCGTTCCTCGGCGCCGTCACGCGTCGGCTGCGGTTCATCACCTTCGTGCTCAAGCTGCCCGTGCGGCACCCGGTCCTGGTCGCCAAGCAGGTCACCTCGACCGCCGTGCTGACAAACAACCGGCTCGTGCTCGGCGTCGGGACCAGTCCGTGGCGGGAAGACTACGAGGTGCTCGGCGTGCCCTGGCAGCGACGTGGTCAGCGGATGGATGAAGAGCTGGCGATCCTGCGCGGCCTCGCGGCTGGCGGGTTCTTCGAATTCCACGGCGAGGTGTTCGACATCCCGTCGATCAAGCTCGCGCCGATCCCGACGCAGCCGGTGCCGGTGCTGATCGGCGGGCATGGCGAGGCAGCGCTGCGGCGCGCCGCGCTGTCGGGAGACGGCTGGCTGCACGGCGGTGGCAAGCCGGCCGACCTGCCCGGCCTGCTGGCCAGGCTGACCGAACTGCGGCAGGAGCACGGCACCGCCGGCAAGCCGTTCGAGGTGCTCGTGATCTCGGCCGAGGCGTACTCGCCGGACGGCATCAAGCGCCTGGAAGATCAGGGCGTGACGGAGGTCATCGTCGGCTTCCGCTGGCCGTATCACGTCGGACCGGACACCGAGGAGTTGCAGCCCAAGCTGGATAGCCTGCGCCGGTACGCCGACGACATCGTCGCCAAGGCGAGCTGATCCGGCCCGGGTAGATTGGCGTCATGGATGCCAAACCGGTCAACCTGACCGCTGCCCTGAACTCCTTCGACGAGATCTACAGCCCGCGCATCGTGGCGAGGATGAATGACTACGACGTCAGGATCGCGCACGCCAAGGGTGAGCACGTCTGGCATGTCCATGCCGACACCGACGAGTTCTTCCTGGTCCTGGACGGCCAGTTCGACATTGCGCTGCGCGACGGGGGCGGCGCCGCGCAGACGGTCAGCCTGCGTCAGGGTGACGTCTTCGTGGTGCCGAAGGGCACCGAGCACAGGCCGTCCTCACCCGGCAGCTCGATCCTGATGTTCGAGCCGTCGCAGACGCTCAGCACCGGCGACTGGCACGAGGGCGAGATCCCCGACCATGTGCACAGCACCACCGGCGAGGAGCTCTAGCCGGACTCGGCCGCGAGCTGGCCGTCCAGTTCGGCGAGCAGCTCGGTCACCAGCTCGGGCGGCAGCCCGTGCGTCTCGCGCAGGAAACGGTAGTCGTCCCCGGTCAGCTGCCCGGCCGGGAACAGCCGAGGCAGCAGCGCTCGCCCGCGTCGCAGCAGGTCGGCGAACTTGCGCTCCTCGACGGCCAGCACGTCGCGCACGTCGTCCGGCGAGACCTGCAGCCCGAACCGCTCGCCGGTGTCGGTGACAAGCGAAGACGGCAGGTCGCGCAGGCTCGGCGAAGTGCCGGTGCCCTGATCCGGTTGCTGGCTTCCGACCCGCCACAAGGTGCTGTCCCCGCTCTGCCATAGCGAGGTGAGCCCGCGCCTCAGCAACCGCCGCAGCACGTACCCGCGACCGGTATTCGACGGGCGCACGCCATCGCCGATCATCACGATCGATGCACGCACATGGTCGGTCAGGATGCGCAGGGTGCGTTCGCCCGGCTGCCACAGTCCCGGCAGCACCTCAAGCCACGGCGCGAACAAGTCGGTCTCGAACACCGAGCTGACTCCCTGGCAGACCATGGCGAGCCGTTCCAGCCCCATGCCGGTATCGACGCTGGGCTGCGATAGCTCGGTCAGCCTCCCGTCCGGATGCCGCAGGTAGCGCATCGTGACGTGGTTCCACAGCTCGAGCCAGCGCGAGTCTGTCGAGGGGCGGCCTTGCGGCGGCCCGTCGCCGGTCCAGATGAACATCTCCGAGTCTGGCCCGCACGGCCCGGTCGGGCCGTTGGACCACCAGTTGTCCTCCGGGCCGAGCAACTCCACGGGCAGGCCAAGCTCAGTCCAGGTATCCAGGCCGAAGCTGTCGGGCCCGAGCTGCCCGTCGCCCCCGAACACGGTGGCATACAGCAACTCAGGCTTGAGCCCGAAGTGATCGCAGACCAGCTCCAGGCCCCAGCGCAGGCTTTGCGGCCCGCCGTAGTCGCCGAGTGACCAGGAGCCGAGCATTCCGAACACGGTCAGATGCGAGAAGTCACCGACTTCGTCCAGGTCGGTGGTGCGCAGGCAGCGCTGCAGGCCGGTCAGCCTGCGCCCGAGCGGGTGCGGCTCGCCCAGCAGATACGGCGTGAGCGGTTGCATGCCGGCGGAGGTGAAGAGGACCGGGTCGCCGGGGGGCGGTATCAGCGAGCTGCCTGGCAGCTCCTGGTGGCCGCGCCGGGTGAAGAACTCGGTGAAGGTGGAAATGATCTCGCTGGTGTTCATGACGATGGCGCCTCTCGGTGTCAGGGCGCCGGAAACGAAGCCGCGGCGCGGCCTGGCAGTGCTGAATCAAGAGGCGCCGGCGAACCGTTCCCGGTCGCCAGCAGGTGAGGAAGATCAGGCAGCGGCAGCCGGCGAGCGGGTAGCTCGCGCGGCCGCGACGGTGCACCGGGAGACGGTGCGCGGCGAACTGATCTTCATGAACTCAGTCTACCCGGGCCGCTGCCGACCAGCACAAACCATTTAGGCAGGGAACGCGGCCCGTCGCCGGCCCTGCCGCCCGCATCTGCCCGGCCGACCCCGGCTGATCCGCCCGGCCACCCGCCTGATCCGCCCGGCCGACCCCGGCTGATCTGGCAAACCCGAGCATTTGCTCTATGGCGGCAGATAACTTCCCGCAGGATACTTGTTGGTCCGAGGCCTGCTGGCGACTCCTGCTAGTGCTACGCCACCGACCGAAGGGATCTACCCCGATGAAGCCGTACCTGCTGGCGACGCTCGCCGCGATCGCACTGACCACGTGCGCGTGCAGTACCGGCAGCACGCCGGCTGCCCAGCCCGCCGCGACCGTCACCGTGACCACGCAACCATCGACGTCGACGCCCGCAGGAGCGCCCACGCCGACCGCCACGATCACGCCGGCGATCGCGACCTCCAGCCCGGCCGCGCCGACTGCTCCGTCCGGCTGCCTGACCCGGTATCTCAACGGCTCGATCGGCCTCACCCAGGGCACCGCGGGCGCGGTACTCGTGGTGATCAGGTTCAAGAACCTCAACAACCTGCCGTGCACGCTGTACGGCTACCCGGGGGTTTCCCAGGCGAGCGGCCTGCCGATCAAGGACCTCGGGCACCCGTCGACAGAGAACCCGACAACGCCGCGCGTCCTGATCACGCTTGCGCCAGGCGGTTACGCCAACGCAACCCTGCAGATCTCTGACGCGAGCAACTTCTCGCTGGCGCAGTGCGCCCCGAAGACTGTGCACTGGCTCGCCGTCATCCCGCCGAACCAGACGGTCCCGCTGTACATCCACTTCACCTCGGTGACCTGCAAGGGATCGGCCCACCTGCTGGAGGTCACCACTGTCCAGCGCGGCGACGGCGGCTGAGCCGGCCCCGGTCAGCGCGGTTGCCAGCCCGGAGTGGGTGCCCGGCCGGGCGAGCAACGCGGCGTTAATCCGGCCAGGCCAGATCCACCTCGACCGGCTGGCCGTAGTCGACGCCTGCCACGCCGAACCCGTACAGCCGCAGCACTTGCATCCCGAACCAGCCAGGATCCGACAGCTGGCTGAGCACGTCGTCGTCGGCCGCGTTCCAGCGCTCGGCCAGCCTCGCCTGCAGGTCCGCCGCGAGTTCCCAGTCGTCAAGCCGCAGCCGGCCACGGTCGTCGATAGCGCCGCCTGGCCGGCCGGTCAAGTGATCCCACAGCCGCACTGACTGCTGCACCGCCGACTGCATCGCCTCCCCGGCGAGTTCGTGCAGCAGGCTCAGGTAGAGCGAGATGCCGGGAATCGCCAGCGAGGACAGCGTCACCGCGGCGCAGTTAACCGAGGTCAGCGCCGTGCCGCCGGTCTGCGCCAGCACTCCGCCCGTCAGTTCACCCGCGGTCGCCTCCAGGTGGTCCTTCGCCCTGCCGATGGTCCCTTCCCGGTAGATGGGCGCGGTCAGTTCCGAGCCGATGTAGGTGAGCGCTGCGGTCCTGAATCCGGGCGCCAGCAAGCCGCGGTCCGCCAGGTCGCTCACCCAGTCGGCCCAGTCTTCGCCGCCCATGACCTTCACCGTCGACTCGATCTCGGCCTGGTCAGCCGGCTCCAGTTGGGCTTCCCTGAGCGCGGGCGGCTGCCCGGCCGCGAACGTCAGGTTCCTGGCCCGGTATCCCGCGCCGATCGGCTTCACTGCGGACTGGAAAGTCGTACCCGTCGCCTGATCGGTCCTTCGCGGTGCTGCCACGCTGTAGATCATGATGTCGACCTGGCCGAACGTCTTCGCGGCCAGGTCCAGCACCACCGCCCGCACCGCGGGATCGAAGCAGTCGCCGTTGACCGGCTCGAACTGTGTTCCCGCCGCGCCAGCCCGGCTGGTCAGCGCGCCGGTCCGGTACCAGCCTGCCGATGCCGACCTCCGCGCGGTCGACGGACGCTCGTAGCACAGCCCGATTGTCCTGGCCCCGTGGCCGAACACGCCGGCCACCGCCGCAGCCAGACCGTAGCCGGAACTGCACCCGATGATCAGCGTTCTCGGTCCCGCAGCGCCGCTGGCAGCCGCCCGCGGAACCTCGGCGATCATCTCGTCGACAACACGGGCGCAGCCGGCCGGGTGCGAGTCGAGCAGGATGAAACCCATGCCTTCCGGGCGGAGAACCTTCGAGACCATGCGAGCTGACCCTACTGCTGGGCCATCTGCCGGCCGTCCGCCGCCTGGCCGCCCTCGTTCAGCGCCGGGGTGGCGTCCACCAGCGAGATCGTCTGGCTGCCCGGACTGCCCAGGCTCTTCTTCACCGACTCCAGGATCGTCAGACCCTGAGCGACGAGGCCGGCCGCGATCTCGCTGAGGCCGTCCGCGCCGTTCAGCACGCTGACGTTCGCGCCGGCCAGCCCGGCCGCCGCTTCCTTGACGATCAGCGGCAGCTGCTCGATCAGCATCCGGTCCAAGGCGACCCGGTTGTTCGAGGCGGCAGCCGCCGCCTGCAGCCTGGTCCGCTGTGCGTCAGCTTCGGCCAGCACCCTGACCTTCTCCGCCTCCGCTTCGGCCGGCTTAACGACTTCGGCGACGAGCTGCCGTTGCCTCAGTTCTGCCTGCCGGTGCGCCAGGTCGGTCTGCGCAGAAAGCACGCTCATCTGCGCCTGCGCGTCGGCGAGCGGACCGGACTGCGCGGCCTCGGCCTGTGCCTTGTCGACCTCGGCCTTGTACTGAGCCTGGACGACCATCGTCTGCCGCTGGTACTCGGCCTGCTTGCGCTGCGATTCCTGCTGCGCCTCGGCCGCTGCCTGGTTGGCCTGCGCCTGGGCGATCTGAGCCTGGCGCTGGATGGCGGCATTGTGCGGCGCGGCCATGGCGTCGATGTAGCCGCTGTTCATGTCGTCGATGGACTGGATCTGCAGCGAGTCGACGGTCAGGCCGATCTTCGCCATCTCCGCCTTTGACCCGTCGAGTACCTCGGTGGCCAGCTTCTGTCGCTCGGTCACGATCTCCTCAACCGTCATCGAGCCGATAATCGACCGCAGGTGGCCGGCGAAGATCCGGCCGGTGAGGGTGGACATCTGATCCTGGTCGGACAGGAACCGCTGCCCGGCGTTGATAATGCTTTCGTCGTCGTTGCCCACCTTGAACGCGATGACCGCCCTGACGTTGAGCGAGATGCCCTGCTTGGTGACGCAGGTCTCGGAAACCTCCGACTCGCACATCGACAGCGTCAGGTAGCGCGTCTTGCGGAAGAGCGGGGTGACGAACGTGCCGTGCCCGACTACCACCTTGAATGGCGCGCCGCCCTTCCTTGCGCGACCCCCCGAGATCAGCATTGCCTCGTCTGGTGCAGGCACTCGGTAACCGAACATCTTCTCTCATCTCCAGTAATAACCCCGTGTCCGGCTGCGGCGCCGGCTTATACCAGTATGTCCCTTACCGGGGCACGACGGTACTTCTTCGCGGAGTCAGCCAGGTAGTTCTTCAGGAAAGGGGCCGATCGGGTCGTCCCACAGGCTGACATCGACTGCCCGGTGCCCGCGCGACTCGATCACGAGCACGGTGGCGCCCCTCGGGAGGGGTTCTGGTGACCAGGCGATGAACGCTTCCCTGCCACCACGGACCTTGACCAGGACCTCGCCGGGGCCGGCGGTCCCGCGCGTGGCTACCAGCAAGGTGCCTATACAGCCGATCAGCGCTTCATCACGGGCCATCCAGGCTCACCCCCGCGACCTAGCCGTCGGACTGCTCCTTGCGCTGTCGATGCACATTATCCACGCGGGAATAGCCTCCGGGCCCGTCCCGTTACACACTCCGCCGGTGCGCATGTGTCCCCGGGCCTCAACTATCGCCGTCGCGGAATACCGTCAGGCTGGAGCCGCGACGTGCCACTCGCCGAGAGGCGACACTGCACCGGCACGGCACGCCCTCGTCAGCAGTCGCTGCGCGGGGGCGCTGTCATGTCCTGACCTGGTCAGCGCACCCTGGCCGCGGCCAGCTGGCGGCCGAGCAGGGCGGGTGCCTCGGTGAGCGATGGCCCGTACCAGGTCAGGTGCCGGCCGCTGACCAGCGCGGTCCTGTTGCCGGGAAATGCCTCAGGTCCGTCAGAAGCGGTGAACCGGTACGGCTCGTCCGGCAAGACGACCAGGTCGGCGCCGGCCTCCCGCAGCTCGGTGATGTCCACCCGCGGGTACCGGTCTGCGTGTCGTTCGTACAGGTTGGACACTCCGAGCCTGGCCAGCAGGTCACCGGCGAACGTGTCCCGGCCCAGCACCATCCAGGGCCTGCGCCAGATCGGCACGACGGCGGCCAGACTCAGCTCGGGCGCCCGCAGCCAGGCCGCTTCTGCCGCCTCCAGCCAGGCTGGCCCTGGCTGCCGGCAGGCCAGCATGATCATCCGGCGCAATGAGACCAGCGCTTCTGGCAGATCGCGGATCCTGGTCACCCAGACGGCAAGCCCGGCCGAGCGCAGCGCGTCCAGGTCGGCCGGCCTGTTTTCTTCCTCGTTGGCCAGCACCACATCCGGCTGCAGCGCCACGATCGCGGCCACGTCCGGGTTCTTGGTGCCGCCGATGCGGTACGCCGACAGGTCCGCCGGGTGGGTGCACCAGTCGGTGGCTCCGACCAGCAGGCCGGGCGCGCAGGACGCCACTGTCTCGGTGAGCGACGGCACCAGCGAGACCACCCTGGCGATCCGGTGAGGTACCGGCACCGGTATCCCGAGATCGTCACAGACGCGCTCGGTACCGCAGAGCAGCGCGCCGTCGCCAACCATCGTGCCCCCAGACCCGTCGATCGCAGTTCATTGTGACCGGATTCGAGGGGTCGCACCACCCTCAGCTTGTCTCAAGGCACTCGCATACTCTGGTCATCGGCCGGCCGCCGCCGCCAGAGCGCAGCCGGAGCCGCGAGGAAGGCTTGAACCGCATGACTGAAGCAGTGCCGCAGACAGTTATCGCTGATTTGGACGACCCGTTCGCTCAGCTGACCGGGTCGCTCGCCGACACCAGGAAGCTGCATCTGCAGGTTGTCAGCAGCAGCCAGCTGACCCCGCATATGCAACGGATCGAGCTGACAGCGGCCGAACTGGAAGGCTTCAGCTACCTGCCGGGTCAGGACATCATGCTGCTGGTGGCCGTCGACGGCCGCAGACCAGTGCGGCGCCGTTACACGATCAGGTACTTCGACAGCGTCAGTCGCGCGCTGACCCTGGACGTGGTCTTGCACGGTGACGGCCCTGGCGAGCGCTGGGTGCGGTCGGCGCAGCCTGGCGACAAGATCGAGGGCATCGGCCCGCGCGGCAAGGTGTTCCCGTCACCTGCTGCGGACTGGCACCTGTTCATAGGTGATGAGGCAGCGCTGCCCGCCATTCTGGCGATGACCGAGTCGCTGCCCGGTGACTGCGAGGCCACGCTCGTGCTGGAGGTTCCGGACCCTGGCGATGAGCAAGAGCTGCTCGCTCCGGCGAGGACCAGGGTCAGCTGGCTGCACCGGCTCAGCCGGCCGGCCGGAGATCCTTCGGTTCTTGTTGCCGAAGCCCGCGAGGTCGAGTTGCCGGCTGGCAACGGCCAGGCGTACCTGCTCGGCGAGGCTTCGGTGGTGCTGGCCATGAGAGAGGCTCTGGCCGCCCGCGGCCTGCCGCAAGATCAGATGTCGCCGAAGGCTTACTGGGGTCGGGGCCGCGCTAACGGCGGCCACGGCGAGCCGGCCAGGGATTCCTGAACCAGTACACGGCCGACGCCCGGCACCGGCTCGTCGGCCAGGATTCCTGAACCGCCACACACCCACTCTCACCAGGCGATCTGCCATTCCGGCGGGCAGCCAAACAGCCGTTCTTTCTCAATTGGCACCATGCTGCTTCATAATGAGGGGATCAGCCGTGGTCTGCTCTGCCGGAAAGGGGCGCTTCGGTGGCATCCGCAGTGGCGGCAGAGGTCTCGGCGGTCCTCGCCAATACCTCGACCCGAACGCTGATCCTCGGCATCGATAAGACCGGCCGGATCCGGCAGCACGACCGAAGTGCCGGCGACGTGCTGTCCGCTGAGCCTGGCGCGCTGATCGGGACCGAGCTTGCCTCGCTGCTGGCGTCGTCAGGCGAGCGGTTCGCGGTGGCGTTGCAGGGCCTGATCGACGGCGCGTGCTCGGACCGAGAAGGCACCACTGTGCTGCCCTTCGCAACCGCGAGCGGCGCCGTCGCGGACGCGGTTGTCACCATCCAGCCGGTGCGCTCGGCGGATCCTGAGCTCGCCGCCCAGGTCATCATGCGCATCGCGCCGCCGGTGCTGGAACGTTTCGTGGACCCGGCCGTGATGCGCCACACCATGGTGGACGGCGCCGTCCGCAAGATCGGCGGCGCGCTGGACATCGACCAGATGGCGCCTGAGCTGATCAACATCATCGTGCCGCACTTCTGCAACGCGGCCGGGCTTGTCGTGCTGGAGAGCCTGGTCGGCGAGGACGAATTCCCCTCAGAGGCGCTGGACGGCACCGAGCTGATCCGCCGCCTGGCCGTCGCGCATGACGACGGCGACGCAGCCTGGGATGCTGCCTTCCCGACCGGCGAGATCCTCAAGTATCCGCCAGGTACGCCGTACACCAGGTGCATGGAGACCGGCAAGCCTGTGTTCGAGGTCGTCGGCCAGGCCAGCGCCGAGTCGATGGCTGCCGCCTGGATCCGGCGACCCGTCGCTGAACTGCTGTCCGGCGTCTCCATGCTGCTGCTGCCCCTGATCGCCAGGGACGTGATGCTCGGTTTCTTCGTCTGCGTCCGCAGGGTGGGCTACCGCCGCTTCGACGCCTACGACGTAGAGATCGGGATGGAATTCGCCGCCAGGGCGGCCATCTTCATGGACAACGCGCAGCGGTACAGCCGGGAGCGCGCCACCGCGCTGACGCTGCAGCGCAGCATGCTCCCGACCGGCCTGTCCGCGCCGTCCTCGGTCGAGGTCAAGCACCGCTACCTGCCAGGCAGCAAGCTGATCGAGGTCGGCGGCGACTGGTACGAGTCGATCGCGCTGCCCGGTGGCCGGGTCGCCCTGGTGGTCGGCGACGTGGCGGGGCACGGCGTCAGAGCCGCGGTGACCATGGGCCGGCTCCGCACGGCCATCCATACCCTGGCGATGCTGGAGCTGCCGCCGTCGGAGACGCTGCAGCAGCTGAACGAGCTCATGCAGGAACTCGGCGTCCGTGAGCCGCACTTCGCGACCTGCGTCTACGCGATCTACGACGCGGTGGCCGGCAGCTGCGAGGTGGCCTCGGCTGGGCACCTGCCGCCGCTGCTGGTCCGGCCCGATGGCAGCAACGAGCTGCTTGACGTCCTGCCAGCGCCGCCACTCGGCGTCGGTACCGGCCTGATCCAGAGCCGGGTGCTTCAGATCGAGGACGGCAGCCTGCTCGTGCTGTATACCGACGGCCTGGTGGAAAAGCGCGGCCGCGACATTGACGAGGGCCTCGGCAGGCTGCGGGAGATCTTCGGGCCAGGGTCACCAGAGCGGCCACTCGAAGATCTGTGCCGGGCGGCCCTCGCGGGCGTCTACGGCGACCAGCGCCGAGACGACATCGCCTTGCTGGTGGCGCGGCTGCGGCGGATCCCGGCCGAGAACGTGGTGACCTGGACGCTGCCATCGGAGCTAACCTCGGCCAGCCGGGCCAGGTCGCTCATCCGCCGCCCGCTGCGCCGCTGGGGCCTGGCCGACCTCATCCCCACCGCCGAGCTGCTGGTATCCGAGCTGGTCACCAACGCGGTCAGGTACGCACAGGGAAAGATCGGCCTGCGGCTGGTGCTGGAGGGCGGGCTGGTCTGCGAGGTGCTCGACGACTCCGCTGCGCTGCCCAGGCTGCGCCATCCCGACGACGAGGACGAGCGCGGCCGCGGTCTGCAGGTAGTCAGCCAGCTATCGCAACGCTGGGGCACCCGGCGGACCGTGGCAGGCAAGGTCGTCTGGTGCGAGCTGCCATTGCGGTACTCCTGACAGTGAGGCATATGCGCTGCGCAGGCCCGGCGGTCAGGCCGTGGGCGTCCGCGCTTTCCTGGTGTCGACCTTGATGGAAAGCTTGCCGTTCTGAATGATGCCGAGCCGCTGCGCCCGGCGGGCGACGGCGCTGTCATGGGTGACCATGATCATCGTCAGGTTGTGCTCCTGCCACAGTTTTTCCAGCAGTCCGATGATCTCGTCCCTGGTGTCCTCGTCCAGGTTGCCGGTCGGCTCGTCGGCCAGCAGCACCCTCGGTTCCTTGACCAGCGCTCGGGCGATGGCCACGCGCTGCTGCTGGCCGCCGGACAGTTCGGACGGCAGGTGCCTGGCCCTGTCGGCCAGGCTGACGTCGTTCAGTGCCCGGGCAGCTCGCTCCCGCCGCTCTCTGACAGGCACACCAAGCGGCACCAGCGCCGCCTCTACGTTCTCCTGCGCGCTCAGCGTCGGCACCAGGTTGAACGTCTGGAAGATGAACCCGATGGACGCTGCCCTGACCTTGGTGATCTGCGCTTCGCGCAGTTGCGCCAGGTCAGCGCCGTCGTCACCGAACACGATGCTGCCCGAAGTCGGCCGGTCCAGGCCGCCCAGCATCTGCAGCAGCGTGGTCTTGCCATGTCCGGTAGGCCCTTGGATCGCCAGCCACTCGCCGTCGTCGATGACCAGATCGACGCCCTGCAGAGCGCGCACGATGCCGCGGCCCTTCTGGTAGTCCTTCGTAATGCCGCTCAGCTTGTACATCAATACGCTCCCTGGGTGACCGGGCCGGACGAGGAGATCGTGACTGCGCTCCGCGCGGCGGTCACTCGACCCTCGCCAGCGCCATGGCCGGCCGCAGCCTGGCGGCGCGCCAGCCGCCGAAAGCCCCAGCTAGCAGGCCGCCCGCGATAGCCAGCAGCACCGCCGCAGCGATGGCGCCTGCCGTCACCGGCGCCGTCAGATGCACGTGCACGTTGGCTGCCGATTCCGCGGCCCGCGGAACGAATCCCGCGCCCCTGCCGGTGCCCGCGGCGCCGCCGCCACCACCGCCGAAGCCGCCACCACCACCACCACCGCCAGCACCGCCGCCGCCGTTACCGCCGAAGCCGGTGAAGGTCCGCGCGCCGCCCGGCGTCGCCGATCCGGTGGTCTGGCCAAGCGATGCGGTCAGCGGCGGCGAGAAGTGGCCGACCAGCGTCGAGCCGAGGAAACCAAGCCCGACGCCGACTATGCCGCCGATGATGCCGATGACGATCGCCTCGCCGGCCACCTGGCCGACAATCCTCCGGCTCTTCCAGCCCAGCGCCTTCAGCGTGCCGAACTCGCGCACCCGCCTGGTCACCGCGGCCATCGTCAGCAGGCTGGCGAGCAGGAACGCGGCCGCGAGCACCGCGATCGCGAGCCACTTGCCGAGATTGTTGGCCAGGCTGGATGCACTCGACACCGAGCCGGTGAGCTCCTTGGCCAGGTCGCTTTGGTTGGTCACCGTCGAGTGCGGCAGCGCGGTGCTGATGGACTTGGACACCGTGGCGATGTTCTGGGCGCTGTTGGCGGCCACGTAGATGGTGTTGACGTCGTTCTTCATGCTCGCCAGCGCCTGAGCCCTGGCCAGCGGGATGTAGACGTCAGCCGATGTTGTTCCGGCCGGCGTGCTGACGACGCCGATGACCTTGAAGGCGGTCTTGGCGATGGTGACCGTGGAGCCGAGCTTCAGTTTTGCCGAAGTGGCGTAGTTGGCGTCGATGATCGCCACGTTCGCGCTGGCATCCGAGCTAGTGAACGAACTGCCAGCGGTGAGCTTGCCGGTGCTCAGCGGTCCGAGGGCGGCAGCGGAGTTCGCGAAGTCGACCCCGTCGACGGTGAACGAAGTCGGCGTGAATGACGCGCGGAAACTGCCGCCGTTGCCGCCGCCGCCATTACCGCCGCCGCCGCCGTTACCGCCGCCGCCGCCACTGCCGCCGCCGAAGTTGATGGCCGGGATCTTGCCGGTGATCTTGGTGTCGGTCAGCGTGAGGCCGCCCGCCGCCGCCGCGACGTTACCGAGCTTGGAAACAGTTGTGAGGTTCGCCGTCGACAGCGAACCGAGGCCGACGCTGCGCAGCGTGTCGACATCGATCGCGGTGCCGGCGGCAGGCCGCTTCGTCGTGCCGAAGGCGCCCCGGAACCCGAAGCTGCCAGGAGTAAATGAGCCCGCGGCCGGCGTCTTGGTCACGGTGATGTCGGTGTCCTGGCCGTACAGCGAGTGCAGCACCTCGCCCTGGGCATTCTTAACGCCGGCTGACAAAGCTGTCACGGTCAGAACCAGCCCGATGCCGAGCGCCAGTCCCAGGGCAATGATGCCGGATTGCCAGGCGCGCCTGCGAAGCTCGCGCGTCAGGTAGGTAAAGAACATCCGCACTCCTTGCGAACCGGGTGAATGTTGTGGACCCGACCCGCGAAGCCGCACCGTCTCGGTCCTGCCGCAAGTCACAGTCACTGGTCTGCGGCGATACTGATGATGGGCCTGCTTCCTGAGCGGATGCTGAAAGCAAACTCCGATCTAGCACCAGGCGCGAAACCGCCGGACCGGCGGCTAGTCCCCGGCCGCGGGCACCGGCTCCGCGGCGCCGCTGAGCCGTGCGCCGAGCCTGATCACGGCGCTGGATTCGGCCTCCGCCAGGTCCGCGGCGGCACGCACCGCCACGTACCGGCCGAGCGCGCCGAGCGGAACGACGAGGCCAGGCACCAGCAGCGGCCGGCGCCGCGGTCCGCTGCGCCCGGCGGGCCTGTCGCCCCAGCCGCCGTCGGCCTGCTGAGCCCGGACGAGCCAGTCGGCACCGAGGTCAACGAGGTCGCTCACCACGTGGCCTCCCGTCGCGAGCAGCGCGGTCACGGCGCACGCCGTGCCTTGTGCGTCGGACTTGGCGCGCGCCCGCCGGCCGGCACCCGAGCCAGCACCGGCCCAGCCCGCGTCGGGGTTCTGCCGCTCCAGCAGCCAGCCGGTCCCGCTGACGATGACCGGCTTGCCCGGCCGCACGCCTGCGACCAGCAACGCGGTCAGCACCGCCGCGGTGACCACCAGCTCACTCGCGCCCGGCTGGCCCGACCAGGAGCCGTCCGGCTGCTGCGCGAGCAACAGCCAGACAACGCCCCGGCGGATCGCCCGCGCGTCCGGCTGACCATGCGTCGCCAGCGCCTGCACGACGCGGGCCGTTACCATGGCCGAGCTGCCCCAGCTGCCGTCCCGTCCCTGCATTCCGGTCAGCCAGTGCGCCGGGTTCCCGATGGCGGCCCGCCCGGCTAGCCCGACCCGGCTCAGCGCGATCATCACGTTCGCGGTGTCGGCGACCGCCGGATATCCGTCGGCACTGAACGACCAGCCGGCCGGCGCCGCGCCTGGTCCCTCGACAGGGCCAGTGATCCGCTCACCCAGCAGCCATCTGGCGGCCGCGACGAGGGCCGCGTCATCGGCCGGCACACCCGCGTCCGCCAGCGCCTCGATGGCCAGCGCGGTGTCGCGCACCGGCGGCCGCCGAGCCGGGTAACGCTGCCCTACCCCTTGCCGTGGCCGGGCGGTCACCGCGTCGAGCCAGCCCAGCGCTCCGGCCAGCGCCGGGTGGCTGACCGGGTAGCCGAGCAAGCTGAGCGCGACGAGCGATCCGGCCCAGGCCGGACGCGGCGAGCTGGGCAGACCGACCCGCTGCTGCCAGTCGATGATCTTCTGTCCGCACTTGCGCAGCACCGCAGTTTCCGCCGACTTGGCCAGCCCCACCGGCGGCATCCGCAGCCGGAACCGCCGGTCCTGCCGCGCGAACTCCAGGCCGGTGCGCAGTTCAGCGAGGTTGAACGGCAGGTCCCGTACCGGCCGCAGGCTACCGAGGACGGCCAGCGACAGGGCGACAGACCGGCTCAGGCCCGCCCACTCCCCCTGCCGGGCCGGCCGGAAAAATGCTTCAGGCGCGGGAACGCGGACGTCTTGCCACCCGGTCAGACCGAACATCGCCAGCCACGCCTGAGTCTCGACCGACGCGGCTGCCAGGCCGCCAGCATCCCGGATCCAGCCCGCCGCGATTGCCAGGTGATAGGCGTCGGCCGAGTCACCGGCCAGCCGCAGAGCTAGGTAGGCCAGTACGGAAGCCGAGATTTCGCCGCCTGACCAACTGCCGTCGGCGTGCTGGAGGGACCTGAGGTGCTGGGCAATCGCGCTGGTCTGCTCGGGCGAGCCCACGCCGAGCAATTCGCGGGCCAGCATGCACTCCGCGTCCAGGCCAGCGTCCTCGGCCGACAAGCCTGGCCAGCAGCCGTCCGCGTCCTGCCGCGCGAGCAGGATCTTCCTGGCCCGCAGCACGGCGGCTTCGGCCGCGGCGCGCTGCCCGGGCTCGCTCATCTGACCATCCATCGTTACGGCCGCGGTGCGCCTGCTGCGCGGGGCTGACCCGGCACCTGCTGGCCAGGCACCTCCTGGCGCGGCCAGGACCGAGTCAGCTCGGCCCGACTCAGCTCCGGCATACTTCGCTCTGGCCTACTCGGGTCGGTCCGACTCAGCTCCGGCCTACCCAGCTCGGCCCGACTCAGTTCCGGCATACTGAGCTCCGGCCGGCTGCGTTCCTGGCGGCCGTTCTGGCCAGGCGCACCGCTTGTCCCTGTCGTCGCGTGCGGAGCCAGGTCCGCGATGATCTTGCGCGCGGCGGTGCGCCCGCTCCGCACGGCGCCCTCCATCGTGTCCGGCCACCCGGTATCGGTCCACGCCCCGGCAACCGCAAGGCCGCGCAGGCCAGCGGGCGGGGCACGTCGCGCCGATCGCGAACCGGGTTGTTGCGCGATCGTGGCCCGGCGCTCTCTGGTGACGAAGAAGTCCTCGACTGGAGCATCGGCCGCCGCCGGGAAGTTACGCGCGAGCAAGGCAAGGAATTCCGCGCGCAGCGCTGAAGTCGGAACGTCCACGTAGTCGTCGGCGGCGGGCACGGAGACTGCCAGGTACTGCCCGGTATGCAGCCCGGCCGCCACAGTTTTATCGACGACCCAGTGCACCTGCTTGCCGACCATGGCCGCGAACGGCAGCAAGGTCACGCGGCGGCCGTAGATGACGTGCAGGCTGACCACTGGCGTGGGTTCGAGCATGGCCCAGCGCGCTGCGTCGGAAGCCAGTTCGGACGGAGCGAGGTCGGCAGCCTCCCAGGCCGGCACCGCGAGGACCACGGCGTCCACCGTCAGCCGGGACGGCGTCCGCTCGGCCGGCCGGGCATCGGCCGCGGCGCTCGGACCGAGCCTGAGGTCATAGCCGCCGGCCGGACCCGGCTGGATCGACACCACCTGCACACCCAGTTTGATCATCACGCCGTGCTGTGCGAGCAGTTCGGTCGCAGCTGCGCCGTGCAGCCTGCTCAGCGGCACGGACGGCACCCCGATGTCGGCACCGGCGCGACCGGCCAGCGTCGCGGTCCTGATCGAAGCGGCGGCCAGACCGAGACTTGCCTGACCGGGTCCGGCGTTCAACGCGGAGACGCTCAGCAGGTCCCAGAACAAGCGCCGGGCCTGACCGCCCTGGAACTTGCGGGACAACCAGTCCTCGAAGCTCACGTCATCGTGGCGGAGGTCGGTCAACTGCAGCGCCGTCATCGCTGCCGCGATTTTCAGCCGCTCGGCTACCGACAGCAGCCGGTAGCCCGCCAACACGCGGGCCAGGTGCAACGGCGCGGGCAGGCCAGAGCGCCGCAGTGTCACCTGCCCCGCTGGCCCGATCACGGTCAGCTCGAGCGCGTCCTGCACAGGGGCCGAGCTCGTCACCCCGAGCTTGGCCAGCAGTTCACGGTAGGCGGTGCAGCACCGCAGGAACATGTGCTGGCCGTTGTCGATGGTCAGGCCGCGACGCGCGAACGAGAAGGTGGCGCCGCCGAGCCACGGACGTGCTTCAAGGACCGTCACCCGCAGGCCAGCTTCGGCGAGGTCGATGGCCGCGCTGATGCCGGCTAACCCGCCGCCGATGACGACCACGTTCCTATCGCCTGGTGGCAAAGTCATGCCAGATCCCCCGTCACGCCCCGCCGGCCTGGCCGGCCCGGCCAGCCCCCGCCGCCCGGATATGCCGCCTGGTTACGAACCTGCAGCACGCGGAGTCTAGCGAAGCTCAGCCCGCGGCTCACCGAACGTGCAACTTCTGCCCGCCGGGTAACGCGGGAACATAAATTCGGTGCCGAATTCTTGCCCTGCGGCGCGCAGCATTCGAACCGCAAATCCGGTTCCATCTTGCTGCCGAGCATTAGGATGTTACGCTCCGATATCGCCTGTCAGCACCCTAAACACTATCGGCGAGCACGCGGTTACTTCTCACACTGGGGCCTCAGCCATGGGTTTGCGTCACCGGTCCATCCGACTGAGGGTTGGCATCCTCATCGTCGTTCCCGTGCTGTGCTTGATCGCTTTGTACGGGTTCGCTGCCAGCATCACCCTCGGTAGCGCACTCAACCAGACGCACGCGAAGTCGATCAAGGATGACCTGGCCACCCCGGTGACTGCCTTCCAGGCAGCGATCGGCCTGGAGCGGCACGACGCGCTGCTGAGCCTGGCCGACCCTACGAACACCCAGTACGCCTCGGCAATCGGTCAGCAGGAAGCCAAGACCCAGCAGGCGCTGGCCAGCCTCAAGCTGGCGATGAAGTCGCCGGCTGTCACCGGCTACGCTTCGTCGGCTGAGCGGGCCGCGATCACGGCCATGGAGAACCAGACCAACAACCTCAGGTGGATCCGATCTGACGTCGCCAACGACGCGATCACCGTGAGGCAAGCGCTGGACGACTACAACGCGATCATCAATGCCGGGTACATCGTCATTGACCAGGCAATTGATCAGCAGTCAAGCGTGCCGCTGGTGACCCAGGCGCAGGATGTCATCGACCTGGACCAGGCGACGCAGTCGATCGACGCCGAGTCCGATCTGCTCACCGCGGACATGGCGCAGCTCAAGTTCCCGCAAACCGACCGCATCGCCTTCGCTGAGCTCGCCAGTCTGCGGCAGTCGATGACCGGCAACACGTTGCCGCAACTGCAGCCCCAGTACCGGGCATTGATGACCAAGTACGTCACACCGCCGATCACCGCGGCGCTGAGCTCAGCCGAGGCCGCGGTGATCGGTACTTCGTGGCACAGGGGCGCTCCGCCGGCTGAGCTCGAGGCGGTAGGCCCGGCGTTCGACAACTACGGCAAGGCCATCTCCACGGCGCTGGCGCAGTCGGCGACAAAGTTGCAGCAGCAAGCCCAGCGCGACTCCAGCACCGTGATCCTGCAGCTCGTCCTCGCCGCCGGGCTGGGCCTGATCGGCACGATCGCATCTATCGTGCTATCCCTGATCATCGGCCGCGGCCTCGTTCGGCAGCTGCGCGAGCTGCGCGAGTCCGCGTTGTCACTGGCCAACGAGAAGCTGCCGGGCGTGATCAGCCAGCTGCGCGCCGGGCAGACAGTCGACGTCTCGGCCTACGCGCCCGAGCGGGGATCGACAAACAACGAGATCGAGCAGGTCCAGCAGGCTTTCAGCATTGTGCAGCAGACCGCTGTCCAGACCGCGGTCGACGAAGCTCGGCTGCGCCGCGGCATCAGCGAGGTGTTCAGGAACCTGGCCGGCCGCAGCCAGTCGCTGCTGCACCGGCAGCTCAGCTTGCTCGACGGCATGGAGCGGCGCGCTACCGAGCCGGACGAGCTTGAGGATTTGTTCCGCATCGACCACCTGACTACCCGCATGCGGCGGCACGCAGAGGGTCTCATCATCTTGTCCGGTGAGGCGCCCGCCAGAGGCTGGCGACAGCCGGTCCCGCTGATCGACGTACTGCGTGCTGCCGTCGCCGAGGTCGAGGATTACACCAGGATCCGGGTGCAGTCCCGCACTAACGCGGCCGTTGCCGGGCATGCAGTGGCGGACGTTATCCACCTGATCGCCGAGCTAGCGGAGAACGCCACGGTGTTCTCCCCGCCGAATACGCCGGTACGGATCCAGGGCGACATCGTTGGCCGCGGTTTCGCGATCGAGATCGAAGACCGCGGACTCGGCATCTCGCAGGCCAGGCTGGAAGAGATCAACGCGAACCTCGCCGATCCACCCCAGTTCGACCTGTCCGGCAGTGACCGGCTCGGCCTGTTCATCGCCGGGCAGCTGGCCCAGCGGCACGATATCAAGATCACCTTGCGGCCGTCGGTCTATGGCGGCACAACCGCGATCGTGCTACTGCCGACCGGCCTGGTCGTCGAAGATTCCTTCGAGCGCGAGCCGGCGCTTGCCGCGGGGGCTTCGTTGTCCGACGATGGCACCGTCGACCGTTTCGCCGGCCGGACCGCGGCGCTGGCCCGGGCGACAAGCCAGTCGGGCTCGGGCAACGGCAACGTGATCGGCCTCGAGCCTGAGTATGGCCGGATGAGCCTGGCCATCGGCAGCAGCCGTTCTGCAGCAGACCCTGAGCCATCGGTGGTTACCGCCAGAGTCAGCAAGGAACAGGACACGCGTGTCAGCCCCGCCGAACTCGCGGAGCTCGGGCTGCCGGTCCGGGTCAGGCAGGCCAGCATGGCACCGCAGTTGCTGCGCGACGCCGGCGCGGCCGCGGCTGGGTCACCGGCAGGCGAAGCTGGCGGCCCGGCCGGCAGCTCCACCGGATCCGCGACCGCCCCCCTGGGCGAATCGGCGGCAGCCTCGGCCAACGGGCCGGGTCTGTCGGCATTGCCGCGGCGGCGAGTGTCCGAGTCCGCCGCCCCGGGAGAAGCCAGGAATCCGGAGGAGGCAAGGAACACCGTCAGCGCGCTGCAACGCGGCTGGCAGCTGGGCCGGGCCGAAGGGCAGAATGCCGGAGCGGACGGCGGCTCGTCCAGCCGCACGGACGATGTGCTGTCCGGCCGTCCCAGCAGTGCCTCATTCGACCACACCGACGATGTGCTGTCCGGCCGTCCCAGCAGCGCCTCGTTCGACCACACCGACGATGCCCTGTCCGGCGGCAGCGACAGCGGCCAGTTCAACCGCCCAGACACCAGCACCGCCAGCTGGACCGACACCGGCCAGTTCAACCGGCCGGATACCAGCTCAGCCAGCTGGTCCGACACCGGCCAGTTCAACCGGCCGGATACCAGCTCAGCCAGCTGGACCGACAGCGGATCAGCCAACTGGCCTGAGAGCGGATCTGCCAACTGGCCCGAGAGCGGCCAGTACGGCCGCCATGACTCTGGCCCCCGTCCGTTCGCTCGCACCGATGACAGTTCTGACGGTCGCGCCGATGCCAACGAGTCTCGCCGCCCAGAGGCCGGGTTTTTCGGCCAGTCAGACAACAGCCCGCTCGGCCGGTCAGGCAGGGGATCTGTCGGCTGGCCGGACGATGGCGCTGCGCACCGGCTAGTGACCGATCGCCTGCCGGCCGACCCGCTGGCGGCGGACCGCCTCGCGGCCGAGCGACTGGCCGCCGAACGTCTGGCGGCCGACGGCTTGCCGGCCAGCACTACCGACGAGCGGGACGCGGATTGATCCCGACGAAACGGCTGGGGAGGCCACTATGAGCCGTACCGGGGCACTGGACTGGCTGCTCGATGACTTGGTAACGCGGGTGGCTCAGATTGATAAGGCTGTCATCCTCTCGCGAGACGGTCTGGCGATCGGAGCCTCAGCCTCACTGGACCGCGAGGATGCCGAGCATTTGTCTGCCGTGGCAGCCGGTTTTCAGAGTCTGGCCAGAGGCGTCGGCCAGTACTTCGGCGGTGGTCAGCCAAGGCAGACCATCGTCGAGATGGAGTCAGCCTTCCTGTTCGTGACGGCCGCGGGCGAAGGTAGCTGCCTGGCCGTGCTGGCAGCGGCTGACGCCGATGCCGCCGGGCACATCGCGTACGAGATGGCGGTCCTGGTCAGACGGGTAGGCGAGCACTTGGCTGTTAACGCACGGCCGAGCGCCGCCGAAGCTGTGTGATGCACCATGCCGGACGATCAGTGGCTCGACCGCGACGCGGGTCCTGTCGTCCGGCCGTACGCGCTGACCGGCGGCCGGACCCGGCCGAGTGGTGAGAGCTTCGACCTGCTCGCCCTCGTGTCGTCGGCCGACGGCATCATGGCCGAGGATATCCTTCTGGAGCCCGAGTACCTGGAGGTAATTCGCCAGTGCCGTCAACCCAAGCCGGTGGCTGACCTGGCTTCTGACCTCGATCTGCCGCTTGGTGTCGTCCGCATCCTGTTGTCTGACATGCGCGAGAGCGGACTGATCACTATTCGACGCCCGACGCGGAACCGTTTTGCCGACCCGCAAGTGCTCAAGGATGTCGCTGATGCCCTACGCAGGCTCTGATCAGGACGCCAGTTCCGACGGCCCGGTCTCGATCAAGATCTTGATCGCGGGCGGATTCGGCGCTGGCAAGACCACGATGGTCTCCTCGGTCAGCGAGATCAAGCCGCTGCGCACCGAAGAGGTGCTCAGTGAGCCGAGCATGCTGGTCGATGCCCTTGATGGCGTCGAGCAAAAGACCACGACCACGGTCGCGATGGACTTCGGCCGCATCTCGGTGCGCGAGGACCTCGTCGTCTACCTGTTCGGCACTCCCGGTCAGCACAGGTTCTGGTTCATGTGGGACGAGCTTGCGCTCGGTGCCCTCGGCGCGGTGGTGATGGCTGACACCAGACGGCTGGCCGACAGTTTCCCTTCGGTGGACTACTTCGAGCAACGCAGGCTGCCGTTCGTGGTTGCTGTTAACTGCTTCGAGGGCGCTAAGAGGTTCCGGCCAGAAGCCGTTCGGACGGCACTCGATCTGAGCCCGGGTGTCCCGGTGGTGCTGTGTGACGCCCGGCAGCGTTCTTCGTGCCGTGACGTGCTGGTCACCCTGGTCGAGTACGCGATCAAGCTGATCAGTGACAGCGAGGTTATGAGCGCGCTCTAGCCCGGCCGGGCAGCGGCTACGAACGCCAGATCAGGGCTAGCGCGCAGTCGTCCGACCTGCGCCCGCCGCCTTGCATTCGCTGCACGAGCTTGGCAGCTCCTTCGCTGAATCCGCCGGTGACGAGGCGGTCAGCCTCGCCGAGCAACCTATCGATGCCCGCGTCGATGTCGCGTCCTGGTACTTCGACAAGACCGTCGGTATAGAGCATCAGCGCGTCACCCGGCCGCAGATTGCCGTGCTCGGGCTGGCTGCGCAGTTCAGGCACGACGCCGAGGACGATGCCGCGCGCGCCGGTCAGCCGCCATTTGCCGCTGCCGGCCTCGAACTGCGCGGCAGGCGGGTGCCCGGCCGACGAGATGAGGTAATCGCCGGTCGCCAGCTCAAGGCTCAAGTAGACCGCGGTGACGAATCCTTCGGGCGGACCGCCGCGCTGGAGATAGGCGTTACAGGCGGGCAGGAAATCTTCGTGCGGGACTGAGCCGAGCAGCCCGCCGAATGCTCCGGACAGCAGCAGCGCTCTGGTGCCGGCGTTGATGCCTTTGCCGGCGACGTCGACCAGTGCCACCTCGAGCACCTTGCCGTTGCAGGCCGAGACGAGGAAATCGCCGCCGAACGACGAGCCGCCGGCTGCCCGCAGCACGGATACAGCCCGCCAGCCCTCCGGCAGATCTCCGATCTTGCCCTGAGCCCGGATCCGGTCACGCAGTTCGATCAGCATCTGGTCGCCGCGCAGGCCCAGCATGCCCAGCTTCTTCCTGGTCCGTGCCAGTACGTCGGCGAACAGCGCGGTGATGACGATGGTGGCCGCGATCCCCAGGCCGGCCTTCTTCTCCAACCAGTCGTAGGCAAGCATCACGGCCACGAGCGCGAACAGAATCCGCAGTGCTCGCGGCCAGAGCAGCAGGCCGCCTGCCAGAATCGGCAGGATCAGTTCGCCAGCGGACACCCACTCGCCGGTTACCCGGACCGCCGCGATGCCGATGATGGCCACGAGCAGTGCCAGGCCGAAAGCCATCCTCCGGTTCCTGGTAATGAACTGCCCGCGAATCCGGGCGCGCTGTCGCACGGCGGCCGAACTGACCGCCGACCAGAGTTGCCGGGAGACCTTTATCAGCATCTTGGCCGCACTGTACCGGTCTTGAGTCAAGCCCGGCACCACGGCAACCAGCCACGTTGTAAATTGCTTGGCCCGAACTGGGCGCGCCGCGATAGGAATACCAGCATGAGCCACCCGTACCCGGTCCGCGCCATCAACGCCGATGAGTTCGCCGCCCTCTCCGAAGTGCCGGGGCAGGCTTTCCTCGAACCGTGGCAACTCGAGGCAATTGAGTTCGAGCGGCAGATTACGGAGTATGACCGGACCATTGCCGCTTTCGACGGTCAGCAGATGGTCGGTTCGGCGGGCGCCTACAGCTATCAGCTCACGGTGCCAGGCGGAGCCGTGCCGACCGGCGGCATCACCATGGTTGCCGTGCTGCCGTCCCACCGGCGCCGCGGCATCCTGACCGCAATGATGCACTACTTGTTGTCCGACGCGATCAGCCGGAATGAGCCGGTGGCAATTCTGTTTGCCTCCGAGGCTGGCATCTACGGCCGCTTCGGTTTCGGCCAGGCGTCGTCTCACCTGCAGCTCCGGTTGCGCCGCGGCGAAGGTGGCATGGTGGTCCCCGCGGCAGCGGCGGACCTGCCAGCAGTGCGACTGCGAGAGGCCGGGCCGGCAACCCTACGCGCAGAGCTGGCCTGCGTCTTCGACGCTGCGCTGCCGCACCGCGCAGGTCAGCTCGCGCGCAGCGACCGCTGGTGGAATTACCTGCTCGCTGATCCCGCTTTCCACCGCCACGGCATGTCCCCGTTGCGCTGTTTGCTGGCGGAGGACGAAGTCGGCCCGCGCGGCTATGCGCTCTACCGGACGCGGTCAGACTGGGCCGACGGCAGCGCCAACGGCCAGCTGCGAGTGCGGGAACTCGTCGCCGGTGATCACGCCGCCGGCGCCGCCCTCTGGTCCGACCTGCTCAGCAGGGATCTGGTCGGTGAGGTACTCGCGCCGATGCGCCCGGTGGACGAGCCGCTGCTGAGCATGCTGGCGGATCCGCGGCGGGCTCGGGCCACCGTGTCAGACGGGCTCTGGGTGCGGCTGACCGATCTGCCGGCCGCACTGTGCCAGCGGACCTATGCGACCGGAATCGACGTTGTTCTCGACGTCGCCGACACCGCAATGCCCGTCAATGCCGGCCGCTGGCGGCTGCAGGCAAGTGGTCCCGACGACGACGGCGGCAAGGCCAGCTGCGAACGGACCGCGGCAGCAGCCGATCTAGAGCTGTCGGTACAGGCACTCGGTGCCGGATACCTTGGCTCGCGGATCGGTCAGCTGGCCGCTGCCGGGCATATCCGCGAGCTGACACCCGGCGCGCTCGGCCGGTTCTCCACTGCCATGTCACACGATCCGGCGCCGTGGAGCTGCATGATGTTCTGAGCCTTCCCTGGCGGACTCTGCAGCGGGCAGACTAGATGCCAGGAGGCCACATGCCGGGAATCAGGATCTCGCTGGACGGGGCCATGCGGGCACGGGATGTATCGCAGCCAACAGCTGCGGACGAGACGCGCGCGGAGAATGAATTGCCCGCGGCACAGCCCCGAGCGCGGCCGCCTGCCGCCGGCCCAGCTAATCCTGCCGACGGCCCAGCTCCGGCGAGGCCTCGCCCAGCGCGCTCGGCACCCAACAGGACGAGACCTGTCCCGATGCCACCGGCGCGCCGGCTCGCGCCGAATTCCGGCGATCCACTGGCAGCGCACACGGATTCTGCGCACGCGGATTCTGCGCAGCCGGTTGCTGCCACTACGGTTTCCGCGCGCACGGAGATCGCCAGGTCAGGCTCGGCATCTGCCGCAGGACAGCCAGCCAGCCCCTACTCGGCCGATCAAGGCTTGCCTAGCTCTGACGCTGCCAGCCTTCACGCCGCTGACCGTGACGCCGGTGGCCGCGACACCGGTGGCCGCGACACCGCCAGCCCGCCAACGCCGGGCGGCCGTCGCCAGCGCAGGCGCTCGCGTTTATTCAGGCAGGCTCAGGGCTCGGCCGGAAGCTCACCGGACTGCTCATAGGCCGCAATCATCGCGAGTCGCCGCATATGCCGCGGTTCTTGTGAAAACGCGGTCTCGACGAAGACCTGGGCGAAACCGACCGCATCGTCGATCGGGTACTCCCGTGCCCCGAGGCTGAGCACGTTGGCATCATTGTGCAGCCTGGCCAGTCTGGCCGTCTCTGCGCTCCAGGCGATCGCCGCGCGGACACCTTTGACTTTGTTCGAGGCGATTTGCTCGCCGTTGCCAGATCCGCCGATGACGATGGCCAGGCTGCCGGGATCGGAGACCGCAGAGCTAGCGGCCCGCATGACATAGACCGGATAATCGTCATCTGGAACGTAACGTGAAGGACCGCAGTCGACGGCGTCATGCCCCGCCTGCTTCAGCCAGCCGATGAGCCTGGCTTTGAGTTCGAAACCGGCGTGGTCGGAGCCTAGGTATACGCGCACCCGGCAAGTCTGGCACGACCGTCGCCGGGTCCGGCTGCAAGGCCCCGCGGTCAGAACTGCGGCGCCCTGACTTCGAGGGATTCCCGCAGGTCGTTCATCGCCACCTCGCCGTTCCAGCTGCCAAAACATTCATGCGATGCAGGCGTCATTGCATCTCGTGATAGAACGCTCCCGGAGAGTGACAGCCGCGCGTGCCAGCCGCCTGAGCTCTGGCGGCGCGCGCGCTTTCTCGAGCGCTGTCTGCGCGGATCACCAAGGCGGTGCAAGCTAGATGATCTCGTGGATCAGTAATGGCGACCTGGCCGGGCTGGTGCTGCTCATTGCCGCGTTTGCGGCGAGCTAGTCGAAGATCGGATCCCTGGTCCGGCTGCGCTTCAGCTCGAAGAAACCATCGGTTCCGGCGACCAGTAGCACGCCATCCCACAATTGGGCGGCCGCTTCGCCGCGCGGCGCGGGCGTCAGCACCGGGCCGAAGAACGACACGCCTTCGACCGAGATCACTGGCGTCCCCACCTCGTACCCGACCCGGTCCATGCCGTCGTGGTGCGAGGCACGCAGCGCCTCGTCGTATTCGGTGGAGTCCATCGCGTCGGCCAGCTCCGTCGGCAGCCCGACCTCGGACAGCGCGGCCTCGATCGTGGCCCTGTTCCGGTCCGCCTTCTCGAGGTGGAACCTGGTCCCGATCGCGGTGTAAAGCGGCAGCACCACCTCCGGGCCGAACTTCTGCTCAGCGGCGATGCAGACGCGGACCGGTCCCCAGGCCTGCTGCAGGGCTTCCTTGTACTGCTCGGGCAGGTCGTCTTTGCCGGAGTTGAGCACGGCCAGGCTCATCACATGCCAGCGAGCCTGCACAGGCCGGACTTTCTCAACCTCAAGAAGCCACCTGCTGGCGATCCAGGCCCACGGACATAGCGGGTCGAACCAGAAATCGACGTGAGTAGGCTCCTGCTCGGGCATGTCGCTCCTCGTGACAGTGTCGGGTGTTGCGGCAACCGCGAAATCACCTTGCACATTCCGGCCCGGCCAGGGAACGATGCCCATGACTTCTCACCAGAAAGGATCGGCTCGGTGGCGAACAACCTGACGCGCGACGAGGCGCGGGACAGGGCGCAGCTGGTCAGCGTCGAGTCCTACCTCGTTGAACTCAACCTCGCTGGTTCGAAGACGACCTTCGGATCGGTCAGTTCCGTAAGCTTCGGGTGCTCCCGGCCGGGCGCGAGCACCTTTGTCGAACTGACAGCCCCGGCAGTGACCGAGATCACGCTAAACGGCCAGCCTGTCGACCTGGCAGCCTTCGACGGCGACCGCATCACGCTGGCCGGCCTGGCCGCTCACAACGAGTTGCGCGTAGTCGCGACGTGCGCCTACTCGAGGACCGGCGAAGGGCTGCACCGGTTCACGGATCCGGCCGACAAGGGCATCTACCTGTTCTCCGACCTGGAGACGTACGAGGCGCACCGCATCTATGCCTGCTTCGACCAACCAGACCTGAAGGCAACATTTGAGTTCGCCGTGACCGGCCAGGACGACTGGAAGGTCGTCTCCAACATGGCCCCTGACCTGATCTCCGAGCCCGCCGGGCCCGGCATCGCGCGCTGGCATTTCCGGCCCACGCCGCGCATGTCCACCTACATCACCGCAATCGCGGCAGGTCCTTATCATGAGGTGACCAGCGAGCACGACGGGATCCCGCTCGGCATCTACTGCCGCCAGTCCCTCGCCAGCTACCTCGATCCTGACGAGATCTTTGAGATCACCCGGCAGGGCTTCGACTACTTCCACCAGACGTTCGGCGTCCGCTACCCGTTCGGGAAGTACGACCAGCTCTTCGTGCCTGAGTACAACGCGGGCGCGATGGAGAACGCGGGCTGCGTGACGTTCGTCGAGGACTACATCTTCAGGTCCAGGGTGACCGACTCTGAGCGCGAGAACCGGGCGCAGACAATCCTGCACGAGATGTCGCACATGTGGTTCGGCGACCTGGTCACGATGCGCTGGTGGGACGACCTGTGGCTGAACGAGTCCTTCGCCACCTGGTCCGAGATGGTCGCCAGCACGGAGGCGACCCGATGGACGGAGGGCTGGACCAGCTTCGCCCAGGGTTTCAAGGGCTGGGCGTACCGGCAGGACCAGCTTCCGTCGACTCATCCCATCGCCGCCGATATCCCCGACATCGAAGCGGTTCAGGTCAACTTCGACGGCATTACCTATGCCAAGGGCGCCTCGGTGCTCAAGCAGCTCGTGGCCTGGGTCGGCCGGGACAACTTCCTGGCCGGAGTGCGCGATTACTTCGGCAAGTTCGCCTGGGGCAACGCAACGCTCGGCGACTTGCTCACCTCGCTGGAGCAGGCATCGGGACGTGACCTGACCGCGTGGTCCAAGTCCTGGCTCGAGACCGCCGGCGTCAACACCCTGCGCACGTCGTACGAAGTCGACGGCGACGGCAGGCTGGCCGCCGTGCAAGTGCTCCAGGATGCTCCGGCCGATCACCCAGAGCTGCGTCCGCACCGCGTGGCCATCGGCCTGTACGACCGGACGGACGCCGGGATCAGCCGCCGCCACCGGATCGAGCTCGACGTGAACGGCGCCGTCACCGACGTGCCCGGGCTGTCCGGCCACGCGCGGCCCGACCTGTTGCTCGTCAACGACGACGACCTGACCTATGCCAAGATCCGGCTCGACAGCCATTCGCTGCAGACTGTCATCGCCGGGATGGGCGAGATCAGCGACTCGCTCACCTCGGCTCTCTGCTGGGCAGCTGCCTGGGACATGACCAGGGACGCCGAGATGCCCACCCGTGACTTCCTCAGCCTGGTCAAAGCGGGCGCGCCTGCGCTCATTCAGATGCCCGTGGTCGAGCGCACGCTCGCCGTGACCAGCACTGCTGTGCGCCGGTACGCCGATCCGGCCTGGCGGCCCGAGGGAGTCACCGACTTCGACCAGACGTTGCGCGGCTGGATGCTGGCGGCAGACCCTGGCTCGGACCACCAGCTCGCTTACGCACAGGCACTGGCCGGGATCGCCACCACCGCCGCGAGCCTGGAGCTGCTCGCTGGACTGCTGGACGGGTCCAGGTCGCTGGACGGTCTCGTGGTCGACACCGAATTGCGCTGGCAGTTCCTGCACCGGCTAGTAAGCCGCGGAATGGCCGGACCTGCCGAGGTCGAAGCCGAGCTCGCGCGCGACCTGACCGACGCCGGCGAACGGCACGCGCAAACGTGCCTGGCGGCCATCCCGTCCGCGGCGGCGAAGGCTGCAGCATGGTCGAGGATCGTCGACCCGAGCCTGCCGAACGCCACGTTCCGTGCCGCACTGCGCGGTTTCGCCGATATCGATCAGGACGAGGTACTCGCCCCTTACGCCGAGAAGTTCTTCGAGGCGCTGCCGCTCATCTGGCAGGACGGCGCATCTGACGGCGCGCAGTTCTTCGCCAGGATGGCCTATCCAGCCAGCGTCATCAGTCAGCAGGCTATCGATCGCACTACGGAGTACATCCGGAGCGCCCGGCCGGCGCCAGCGCTGGAGCGGCTTCTGCTCGAGTCTCAGGACGAGGTGCGCCGGGCGCTGCGCTGCCAGCAGCGTGACGCGCAGCCCGGCTAGCCGCCCGACACTGCGCGACACACCTCGCGCAGCAGTTCCACGCCGGGCAGTTGCTCGAGCAACACCGAGCGCTGCCCGGCGTCGCACAGCGGGATCTTCCAGTTCGGGTATTCCGAACTGGTACCAGGGACGTTCTGCGTCCTGAGCTCGCCGACCGCGTCAGCCAGCGAGACCCCCAGCAGCAGCGACGGCGTCCTCCCCAGGTATCCGTACAGGGCGACAGTGAACTGCGCGGCATCCGGTGTCTGATCGCGCGAGAGCAGGCCTGCGTCCTTGAGCGCCGCCTGCCAGCGATCGAGCATCGCCGCCGACTCAGCACGTTCCGTCTCCTCGGCGGTTTTCAGAAGGCCCAGCCGGGCGCGAACTGTCACCTGGTCGCCGGTGAAGAAGCTGGACACCGGCGGCACGTCGTGCGTGCCGACGGTCGCCATGCAGCCACGGCGCCAGTGCTCGGGCGGCAGCGGACTGCCGTCGTGCTGATGGGCGAACCAGAGCATCGTCGTGCCGAGAATCCCCTGCTCGGCCAGATAACCTCGGACCCAGTCCTCGACCGTGCCGAGGTCCTCGCCGATGGCCAGCGCCGCAGTTCGGCCAGCCGCGCCGGCCAGCGCGGCGACCGAGGCTCGATGGTCGTAGTAGACGTAAGCGCCGCGTTCTGGTCCTTGCCCGTCCGGCACCCACCACAGCCGCATCAGGCCCATGACGTGATCCACTCGGATGCCGCCGCCGTGCCGCAGCGCTGCACCGAACAGGTCGGCCATCGGCCGGTAGCCCGCCGCCGCTAGCCTGCGTGGATGCCATGGCGGCTGCGCCCAGTCCTGGCCCAGCTGGTTGAAGCCGTCAGGCGGCGCACCGACGCTGAAGCCCTGGACCAGCAGGCCTGCGGCTGCCCACGCATCCGCGCCGCCCGGGTGCACGCCGACAGCCAGGTCATGGATGATGCCGTGGCTCATGCCCGCCTCCTTGGCTGCCTGCTGAGCCGCGGCCAACTGCTCGTCGGCGTGCCATTGCAGCCAGGAATGAAACTCGGCGGCCCGGCGCAGCTTCGGGTCGTCGCTGACCACCTCGATCGCCGCGCCTGGATCGGCAAGCTCCGCGGGCCAGCCGCGCCAGTCAGAGCCGTGCAACTCGGCGAGCGCGCACCAGGCAGACCAGTGCAGCAGATCGGCGCCGCGTTCGGCGCGGAACCTGTCATAGGCTGCCTGGCGCTGGTGGCTCAGCGGGGCCTTGCTGATCAGCTCAAGCGCAGCGCGCTTGGCCCGCCACACGGCGTCTCTGTCGATGAGGTCTGCGCTGCCGTTCGCTGCCTTGAGCGGTGCGGCGAGATCCTGGATGGCATATTCGGCGGCTGGTGAGAGCGCCTGGTATTCGGGGATGTCCTCGACTCGCAGGTACAGCGGGCTGGTGAACAGGCGAGTCATCGGCAAGTAGGGAGAGGCACTGACCGGCGGCAGCGGCTCGGCAGCGTGCAGCGGATTGACCAGGACGAACCCGGCGCCAAGCTCGGCGCCGCTCCAGCGAGCTAGTTCGGCCAGGTCGTGCAGGTCTCCGTGGCTCCAGGAATCCTTGGAGCGCAGCGAGTACAACTGCACGGTAAAGCCCCATTGCTGCTCGGTCGGGATTCGCGGCGTGGCGGGCTCAGGCTGCCGCTCGAAAGCAGGTGCGCGCTCGGCAGCAGGTGCGCGCTCGGCAGCAGGTGCGCGCTCGGCAGCAGGTGCGCGCTCGGCAGCAGGTGCGCGCTCAGCGCGGCTCGGGTACGTGCTCGCTGGCGGCGACGCTGAAGTCGGCCGCGGCGAGCGGTTGCTCAAGAACGGCGAGGATCGCAAGCAGCGTCTCCGCTGAAACCTCGACGTACTGCCCGTGCCAGTCATAGTAATCAGTGGCAATTCCGGCGTTCTGGGCGCGCCGCAGTAGCTCAGGATCCGTCACGACTACATGATCTGCCCAACGCGCGGCGGCTTAGCAGGCAGGCGCTGACCCTTGACCTAGCAAGTCTGACGTGACTACTATGCGGTGCATGGTAGCTGGTGAGGCCGGGAACTTGGTGACACAGATGCGGCGCGGCGTCCTGCCGTACTGCGTCCTGGCCATGCTTCAGCAGAAGGAACGATACGGCTTCGAACTTGTGCAGACGCTCGGCAATATTGACGGAATGGTGACGGGCGAAGGAACCATTTATCCTTTGCTCGCCAGGCTGCGGCGGCAAGGCCTGGTGGAGACCACCTGGCAGGAGTCGGATGCCGGTCCTCCGCGCAAGTACTACCGCCTGGCAGTTGCCGGCCGGGATGCGCTCACTGAGTTCGCCGGATCGTGGCGCAAACTGCGTGACAATGTGGACGACCTGCTAGCGGACATGGACTGAAGCCATGTCGTCGCCGGCAGCACGACTATCGGGACCAGCGCAGGAGAAGCGGGCGTGACCAGCAACGACGACCGGCTCGTAGCCGACTACCTCAACCAGCTCGCGTCAGCAGCTGCCGGTCTCCCGCCAGACCGCAGGGATGAGCTGATCGAGGAGATTAGCGCGCACATCGCCGAAGCCAGGGCGCTGCAGCCCGATGCCCGAACCGCAGATGAAGACGTTGCCCACATCCTCCGCCGGCTCGGCAGACCGCAGGACATTGTCAGCGCGGCTGCCGAACAAGCCGGCGCCGATCAAGAGATATCCGCCATGAGCGGTTACGGAGTCCGCAGCGGGTACGCCGGATTGGCGGCAGGCGGCCTGGCGGGCAGCCGCCTTGCGGAGAACGGCGTTACGGACAGCCGCTATAGGCCGCTCGGCCTTTCGCCGAGCGGCTTCGCGGCCGGCGGCAGCAGAGACAGCGGCCTCGCGGACAGCGACGAAGCAGACAGTGGCATCGCAGGCGGCGCGCTGTGGACAGATTCCAGCACCCGTTGGCCGACAGCGGACGGCCCTCCCACCCTGGCGACACCGAGCAGCCAGCAAGATCCCCGGCGCGCGCGGATGGGAGCGCTGGAGATCTGCGCCGTAGTCCTGCTGCTGGCGGGTGGCTTCATCATCGGCATCGGATGGATCGCTGGAGTCGTACTGCTCTGGATTTCGCCCAAGTGGCGCGTCAGCGACAAGCTGCTGGGCACGCTGATCTGGCCAGGCGGGCTGCTGGGCGCTTTGCTGGTGGTATCAGGCGCCGGACTTCTCGGCCACTCGGCGGGGTCGTCCTGTCACACCGCCGCGGGCACCTTGAACTGCGCTGCGGCCGCCGGACCTGGCTGGTTCTCGGTGACGGTCGGCCTCCTGCTAACCGCAGCCGCGCTCGCCGGTCCGATCCTGGTGAGCATCAGGCTTGTACGACAGGCTCGCCGCGAACCGCTGACGAACACGGCAGCGGTTTAGCAAACCAGCCCGGCAGCCCGCGACGAACGGCAGGCCGCCAGTCAGTCCGCGGACCTGCGAGGCGTGAGCGCCCGGCCGAGCCAGTAACCAAGCAGCGGCTGCGCATCACCGTAGGAAATCGGCAGCACTGGAATCTTCGTGAGGCTGGAGCGTCTTTCAGTGCCAGACGCTTGGCGCCGGGTGGCGCCGATACCGGGAGTGAGCGGGTCTCCGGGACTGGCGGAGGCGAAATCCATCACGCTGCCGCGCTGCACGCCGTCCGCGTTGCGCATGGGGCCTTGGGGAACACGTTATCTTGCGGTATAACCGTCATCCTTCGGTTCGGAATAGATGAGGCAGCCGACGGCGCCGTGCTCGGCGGCGACTTTGGGTTTTACGCCGCGCCACGACTCGTAGTACTTCGCGATCACGATGTCGCCCTTCACCGAGATGCCGAGGCGGTCGAGTTGCTCGTAGTCTTCCGGCAGTCCGTAGTTTACGAAGACGAGCGGGGCGGT
>CAVYDE010000015.1:0-118878 GCA_963767215.1 uncultured Actinomycetota bacterium | reverse complement strand
GAGATGATCTGGAAGGTCCGACAGGCCAAGGAAGCATCCCACGATCACTCAGAATGCCAATGTCATATGAAGGTGCGTCGAGCGCAGCGAGCATCCTCCGAACCGCGATGAGAGTTCTGTCCATTTTCGAAGCCCAAATCTACGGAGTTGCCACACTCAACCCAAATCGTGCTAGGATGCTGTATTGAAATGTACACTGCACTACGTTTGAATCGCAAGCCCGTTGTCCCACGTTTCATTGAAATGTATTCGGTTTTCGGGCTCGTTATCAGAAGGTGTGAAAGGTTCATTCCATTAGCGTATGCACTCAGATGCCACATTGACGAGCTGGCTGACAGCCGGCAACCTGCGTTCGACCCTGGCCCTGGCTCGCTGCAACGCGCTGGTGACCGACCCTACTGACCTGTCAAGCTGCCCGGCGATCTCAGCCGCCGAGAAGCCCAGGACCTCGCGGAGCAGGAACGCGGCCCGCTGCACCGGCGGCAGTTCCTGCAGCGCGATAACGAACGCCAGCTCGACGCTCTCCCGCTGCTCGTAGCGCGCCGCCGGCGACCGGGCCGGATCGTCTGTAAGCAACCGGTCAGGGAACGGCTCAAGCCAGATCGGGTCGGTGATCTCTTCGGCCAGGTCTGCTCCAGTCCCCGCAGACGGGCCGAAACCAACAGGCAGTTCGCGCCGGGACCGGTGCCTGGCCAGGTCCAGCGCGGCGTGGGTGGCGATCGTGTACAGCCAGGAGCGTGCTGAGCTGCGGCCCTCAAACCCGCCAAGGCCGCGCCAGGCTCGCAGCAGCGCATCTTGCAGGGCGTCCTCGGCGTCATGCAACGAACCCAGCATGCGGTAACAGTGCACGCGCAACTCGTCGCGGTGGCATCCGACCAGCTCGCTGAATGCGCTCTCGTCGCCAGCCGCGGCCGCCTTGGCAAGCGCCAGCTCAGCCGCGGCTGTGCGTTGCGTGGTCATGCTCACGAGGATCACGATAGTGCCGTCGCAGGGTGCTCTCGTTCGGCGAAGCTGGCGCGGGCGCCGCTCTACCGGGCCGCAGACCTGCCTGTTATCCCAGCCATGTCGCGATTAACCTGACTCGTTGGCTCAGTCAGGAAAGGTGGCGGTTAGCCGGCCGCGTCGCGATCGGACGACTGCGATGACCGGTGAGCCAGAGACCTTGCGGCCAAGCGAGAGGACGGGTACCGGAGTGAGTGACTTGGGCAACGGGATTGGTGGAATTCACTTGTTCTATGAGGACGTTGCAGTCGGCAAGTCCTTTATCAAGGTGTGTTCGGCCTGACGCCGACACGCGCCGACGGCACTTCCGTAGTCTTCGGGTTGCCTGATCTCGACGTCATCCTGACCGATGTAGCGTCCGGGCACGAACTCATCGGCCCTGCTCCGGTCGCCGGACCGGACGTCGGCTCGCGCAAGTGCTTCACCATCGTCGTGGCAGATGTCGACGCAGCCTGCGCCGAGCTGGCCGGCAAGGGTGTCCGGTTGCTAGGCGGACCGGCGGCGCGGCCGTGGGGCAGCCGCGCAGCATGGTTCGCCGATCCGGGCGGGCACGTCTACGAGATCGCTAACGGCAGGCTCGGGTATTAGTTAGCGGCGAGGGAGGCAAAGCGCGGCATGATGACCGAGCCGGAAGATCTTTGCGGCATCCGGGATGAGCTGCTCGGGCGCCTGGTCCCGTTGCTGCAGGCCGATCCGACGGTGGGAGCGCCGGCCGTGGGCGCGCGCGCCCTTGCTCGTGGATTCCCGCCACAATGCCCCGGCCGGCGCAACGCAGGTCAATGCGGACCATGTGCTGGCCGGCCTGCCCGTCTGGGTCGACTTCTGTGTCTTTCCAGTCTCCAGGACACCCTGGCCGGTCGGCCACCGGGTCATCTTTGAGCGCCGCCGCATCCCGGCCGGGGATATGACGTTGGACGCCCTGACGTCGGCCGAACCCCGCCAGGCTGCGAAGGTTAAAACGTCGGCAGAAAGGCGCCAGGCATATCTGGCTTTCGTGCCGCTCACCGCTAAGTACATCGTCCGCGGCCAGCCGGCGCACGTTCGCGACATGATCAGATTTATCGGCGACCTGCCTGGCTATGACGAGACCGGGCCGCGGCAGCAACTGCTGGCACTCCGCGCTATCGCGGCCAGCCTCTCAGCCCCGCGATGGACCTGGCTCGCCAGCGCGGTGACGACCTATCTCGACCTGATCGGCCGCGCGCTCGGTTAGCACGGTGCAGCGCCTCGGCTCTCTGACGCCAGAAACCATATATTTGCGTATGGTTCGCCTGCACTCGTGCGCCTACCATTCTGATCACGACCGACGTGGTGACAGCTGCGACCCTTTTGCCGAGAGATTTGTTGTGATATGCGTGTACTGAATGGCGCGATGTCTAAATTGTCGCGCATACCCGTCACGATCTCGTCGCGTGCGAGGTGCCAGGCGCGCGTGTCACAACACGCGATAGTTTCGTCCGCTGGGAAGGGCCCTGCCCGTGAACGGCGAGCGGCCAGTTCTTTTCTTGCCTCGACGGCGCAAATGCGCCGCGAATACATTTTGACCTATGACGAGTGAGGCCGGCGGAGTCGCGCCCACGCGCCGGCTGGAATTGGTCGCTGGGCTGCCAGGCGAGCTTCGGGCCGCACTTGCGGACGCGGACCGCGCCCTGAACACCGAGGGTGACCTGCGGGCCAGCAGGCCGGCGTTCGAGCGTGCCTATCAACAGGCCGAGCGGGCCGGCGACGCGGAAGCGATGGCGCTGGCGGCGTTGGGCCTGGCCGGCCTCTGGGTGAGTGAACGACGCACCGTGACCGGCGCAGTCATGCTGGAAGCCAGGCTTCAACATGTCCTGTCGAGGCTCGATAAGACTTCGTCGCTTGCGCTGCGCATCCGCGCCCGGCTGGCGGCGGAAGCGGACTACCGGCGCGGCGAGCGGTCGGCGATCCTGTCGGTACTTGCGGAAGCGAGGGCCGCCGGTGACCCGATAGCGCTGGCCGAGTCGCTCAGCCTCGCCCACCATTGCCTGCTCGGACCTGACGACGTTGGGTTGCGCCGCGACCTGGCCGTCGAACTAATCAAGGCCAGCTTCCGCACCGAGCGGCGCAGCGACCGGCTGATGGGCCTGATGTGGCAGACCGCTGACTCCTACGCGGCCGGCGACCTGCATGCCGGGCGCATCCTCGGCGAACTTCGCGATCAGCTCAGCGAACGCGCGCATGCCGCGGTCGGTTTCGTCGTGAGCGCCATCGACGTCATGCTGGCGATCCGGGCCGGACGACTGGACGACGCGGAGTCGCTGGCGAGGATCTGCGCAATGAGCGGTGCCGCAGCCGGCGACATCGACGGCGAGTGGTGGCCAGGCGCGCAACTGGTGACGATCCGCTGGTACCAGGGTCGGCTAACCGAGCTGCTGCCGATGCTGCACGAGGCGGTGCACTCGCCGGCGCTCAGTGCTGTCGACAACTCCACGGTCGTCGCGCTTGCCGTCGCGGCGGCCCTGAATGGCGACCGGCCTACGGCCGCCGGCTGCCTGGCCGCCCTGCGCGGCAGCGACCTGGCCAGCCTGCCGCGATCGAGCAGCTGGCTGGTGACCATGAACGGAGTCGCAGAGGCTGCTTATCTCCTGCAGGACGCCGACATGGCCGGCCGGGCTTATGAACTGCTCTGCCCGTATGCTCACCTGCCGATGGTCGGCGGCCTCGGGGTTACCTGCTTCGGGTCTACCCAGCAAGCGCTCGGGATCGCCTCGCTCACCACCCGGCATGTCGACCGGGCCATCGACCATCTCGGCGCGGCTGTCCAGCACAATCTCGCACTCGCGCACTGGCCCGCTTTGGCGTGGTCGAGACAGCGGCTCGCGCAAGCGCATGAGCTGCGCGGCCGGCCGGGCGACGCGGACCTGGCCCGGCGCGCACTCGAAGCCGCCAGGTCCGAGTCGGCAGCATTGAATGTGCCGCTACCGGATCTAGTCATCGCCCCGGCAGGCAAAGGTGCTTCTTGCGAGCGCGTCGGCCGCAAGTGGCGGCTCGCCTACCAGGACCGGAGCGTCCTGATCGAGGACAGCATCGGAATGCTGCATCTCGCCGTGCTCATCGACAATCCGCGCCAGGACATTCCGGCTGCTGACCTCGCGGCCGGCCTGGCCGTGCTCGCCGCGGGCGCGGCCAGGGACGGCCGGTCCGGTCAGCCGGTCCTGGACGCCGAAGCCATCAGCGAGTACCGCACGCGCCTCCGCCAGCTGGATGCCGACCTCGACCAGCCCCCGCCGGGAAGTGATCTGCAGCAGGCAAGTCACGCCGAGCGTGACTGGATTCTGGCTCAGCTGGCCAGCGCGACGGGGCTGGCAGGGCGCAGCCGGTCCTTTGCCGACGATGGGGAACGAGCTCGCGTCGCTGTCGGTAAGGCCATCAGGCGCGCGCTCGCCCGGATCTCAGAAACTGACGCCGTCATCGGCGAGCACCTGCGCCAGGCGGTACATACCGGCTCTCGTTGCTCGTACTGGCCAGGCTGAACCAGCTCTGGACGCCGGATGCCGCGGCTGCTTCCCGGCCTGTGGCGGGCGATGGAACGGGATGGCACGCAATGGACCGCCCTCACCCATGTAAGCCGGTTGGCCTGCTCGATCAGCGCTGCCCTGCGGCAGCGCTGATCACTACGACAAAGGAGACACGATGGCGCTCCGCGACACAATGCGCGGCTCAGCCGCTCAGTACCTCGAGCCAGGCGAGCAGATTCAGGCGGTGATCGGCGCGCAGACTGCCAGCCAGTGGCTTGCGGCACTCACCGGCATCTTCGTCTTCCTCGGCCTCAACAAGTACCGGATCCTGGCCGTCACGCCGACGCGCATCGTCGTTCTCGATGCTGGCAAGGTCAGCATGAGTAAGGCTCGCGGCGTGGTGATGGAACTGCCGAGGTCGACCCGGCTAGGCCCGGCGACCGGGCTTTGGCATCAGGTACCGGCCGGCCAGGAGACCCTGCGCGTGCACCGCCGTTTCTTCAAGGACGTCGAGACCGCCGACAGCGTGACTGCCGCCGCGGCCTGACATCGCGACGCCCTGAAACTGGTGCTCACGGCCAGCGCTGTGCCCTGGGCTCCGCCAGCGGCCGGCGATCTCCGGAGATGGCGGCTGGAAGCGGCAGCTTGACTCTTCCGTTGCGTCAGCTGGTTGAGTAGCCCACATGTACGGGATAGGAACGGTGGCGCGGCTGGCGCAGGTTTCGGTCCGCACCTTGCGGCACTACGACGACCTCGGCCTGCTCAAGCCGGCCGAGGTGGATCCTGGCACCGGCTACCGGCGCTACACGCCGGACCAGGTGCTGCGCCTGCATCGCATCCTTGCCCTGCGGGACCTGGGCGTTCCGCTGGCCGAGATAGGCAGGCTCATCGACGACGGTGTCACCACGGACCAGGTGCGCGGGATCCTGCGCCTGCGGCAGGCCGAGGCGCGGGTCCAGCTCGCAGCCCTGGCGGAACAGCTCACGCGGGTCGAGGTCCGGCTCGCGCAACTTGAGGAGGCACCCATGGCAGCTCATGAAGTGATCGTCAAGCGGCTGGAGCCCATGCGGGTCGTCGCGCTGAGTGAGGACCTGGTCGGGTTTGATGAGATCGGCGCGGCGTGCGGTCGCATGTACCCGCGGTTGCATGCCGCGCTGGCCAGGCGTCGTGTGCCGTTCAGCGGACTGTCGCTCGCGCTGTATCAGGACACAGGTGACGAGGAGCGGCCGCTGCGGCTGACGACGGCACTGCAGGTCCCTGCTGAGGTAACGATCGAGGCGGACGGCGTGACGACGATGGCGCTGCCGGCCGTGGAACGCGCCGCGACCACGGTGATCCGGGGCGCACCCGAGCAGTTCGCCGGCGGGTTCGAGGCACTGCACCAGTGGATCGACCGGGCCGGCGACCGCGCTACGTCCTTCGACCGCGAGTTGTACATCGACTGCGACGGGCCACCGGACACCTGGGTGACCGAGCTGCAGACGGTACTCGAGGCCGAGCGCACGGCGCCGGGGGCGAGCAGCTGACGCCGCTGCCCCGGCTGCGCCGGCAGCGGCCGGGCTAGCTAGCGCCGAGGCCGAGCAGCAGGCCGTCGGCAGCCACGGCCGGGGATGACGTCAGGAAGATGACGACGCCGTCCGCCGGAGCGACGATGGATTCGAGCAACTCTGCTCCGTCGAGCGTGCTGACCGTGCCGATGAGCTGTCCGGACACCACGACGTCGCCAGCCCGAACGGCCGCCTCCCACCACCCGGCGGCCTGGCAGCGCAGCCACAGGAACCTGTTGAGGTACGTCTGTGCCCGCGCGGTCGCGGCGGCCGGCTGACCTGAGCCGGTCATGCCGAGCAACTCCAGCACGCCGTTGAGTCCGGCCACGTGCAGCCCCACCGCGTCTTCCTCGACGAGGCCGCAGCCGCCAGCCTCGGCCGTGATCGCCGGGATGCCGACCTGCGCCGCGGCTCCGCTTGAGGTGCCGGCGACCGCGCGGTCAGGACCGGCGACCTGCCTGATGACGTAGGGCAGCCCGTAGGCGATGGCCAGGTCGCGCGCCCTTTCTTCGGCAGTGCCTGCCTCGTAGAGCGCGAACGGCTGCAATGCCTCGACCATGTCGCCGCAGTGCGCGTCGATGAGGGCGTCCGAGCCGGAGATCAGCTGCGTGAAGGTGTCGTAGGCGAGCCGGTCGGCGAGGGTCCCGGCGGGATCGCCGGGGAAGCAGCGGTTCAGGTTCTTGCCGTCTTCTGGCACCACGAACGGTGTCCGGTGCTCGAAGGCCTGCATGTTGAGCACCGGCACGGCGCGGACCCGGCCGCGGGTTACCCGCGTCTCCAGATCACGGGTCCAGCGCCGGACGGCCGCCATCGAGGCATACTCGCATCCGTGCACCCCGGAGATAACCGTCAGCAGCGGGCCGTCGTCGGCAGCGGTCACCTCCACGATCGGTATCGCAAGCCCGGCGAGCTGAATGGTGCGTCGCACGACCGTTGTCGGCATGGCTACTCCCTCATCTGGATATCGGTCCTTGCGCGCGCGGGCTGGTGACGACGCCTTCTGCGGCGGCGGCCAGGTCCAGCAGCGCTCGGTCGCCGCGCCGGGCGGCAGCCAGCTGCAGGCCGACCGGCAGTCCTGCGGCGGCCACCGGAATCGAGATGGCCGGGTGGCCAGTCAGATTGTAGGGACCGGTGAAGCGCCCCTCGGCATTGTCGTCACCGACACCGAACGGCGGATCCTGCTCCGGTGCGCAGTACCCCACCGTCGGGCCCGCGAGGACGTCGACTCCGGCCAGGCTCGCATCGATCGCGGTCGTCAGCTCGGCCTGGTCGGCGCGCGCACGGGCAAGCTGTCCGGCGGTCACCTGCCTGCCGAAGTCCAGGACTCCTCTGGTGCCCTCGGCGTACCGGCTGACGTCCCTGTGCTGGTGCACGCCAGACGCCTCGCTGGCGACGATGACAGCCAGCGCGTGCTCCCAGCGAGGCAGTTCGTCGAGCCAGGCGGCGCGGATCTCGCGGAGCTGCCACCCGGCAGCGGCTAGTTTGTCCAGCGCTGCCTGCAGGGCAGCGCCCACCTCGCCGAGTGACCGAAACATCCAGTAGCTGAGCGACCAGGACACCGACCGTCCTTGGCCGCTGCGCCGCCTGGTGATGGCCTTCGGCCAGGCCGCTGATGACCGACAGCAGTGCGGCACTGCCGGCCACCGTCGAGCTCAGCGTCCCGGCGTGATCGCAGCTAGGTGCGAGCGGGAACACTCCGTCGACCGGGACCAGCCCATAGCTCGGCTTGAATCCCACGATCCCGCAGTAGGCGGCCGGAATCCGGATCGAGCCGCCGGTGTCAGTGCCGATGGCCAGCTCCGTCACCCCGGCTGCCACGAGCGCAGCCGAACCGCCGGATGAGCCTCCGGACGTCCTGGACCTATCGCGCGGGTTGCGGGTGTCACCGATCTCTGGATGAGCGAAGCCCGCGGCGAACTCCAGGCACTGCGACGCTGCGAACACCTCGGCTCCGGCTTCTCGCAGTCGTGTCACCAGGAGCGCGTCGGCGGTGGCCACGGCAGGATCGCTAGCCGGGCTACCGCATCTCGTCGGCAGTCCCGCCACCGCGACGATGTCCTTGACCGCTACCGGCTGCCCGGCCAGGGGTCCGTCCGGCGCCCGGTGCGGAGCGCCTGCCACCGAGGCCACCGCGTTGAGCGGCCGGCCCAGGCGGTCAAGGCGCTCGTAGGCGGCGAGCAGATCGAGGTTGTCGCGGCAGCAGGTACGCTCACCCCGCTCGATCGCGACGATCAGTTCCTCGATCCGGCGCAGCAGAAAGCCTTCCAGCGCGCCGAGGATGGCGCCAGCTTCTGTGGTGCGGTGCCTGATGGCGAGGTCACGGTAGATGCCCGAGTGCGTCTTAGCGGACAGCCGGTTGAACTCTGCCATCCGGTCCAGCGAGCCGGCCAGGTCAGCGGGGTCGAATCCGTCCAGCGGCAGGGCCGGGACCGGTGCCTGGGCCAGGACCTCAGCGGCGACGGCGGCGAGCAGCGGCCGGTACGCAGGATCTGCGAAGACGGCATGGATCGGCAGGTCGCCGACGGCCGTGGCGAACAACGTGGCGCCGTAGGCCTCCTTGCCCCAGATGTAGCCGAGGATGTCGGCGGTGGCTTCGGCGTCGGCGATATCCGCCGCCAGGCTTGCTACCCGGCTGGTGCTGCCACCGTCCAGTTCGCCGATCATGAACGTGCCCCTGTTGCCGCGCAGCACCACGCCTGGCTCAACCACGTCAGCACCGAAGTTGACCACCGCCGCGACCACCCGTTCTGGCCCGAGCGTCCTCGCCAGGGCCTGCGCAGTCAGGCCGTTCTGCAGTGAGACGGCAAACCCGCTGCCCGTCAGCCGGCCAGGACCGCGGCCGCGGCAGCTGTGTGATGGGCCTTGACCGCGACGAGGACCGGCCAGTCGATCTGGTCAGGCAGGTCATCAGGAAGGACAGCGCGCGGATGCGCGGTGAACTGTTCGACCGGGCCTTCGATCCGCAGGCCGCGCGCGTTCACGGCCCGGACAACGTCGGCGTCGGCATCGCTGACCAGCACATCATGGCCGCCGCGAGCAAGGCCGGCCGCTACGGTGCCGCCGATCGCGCCGCAGCCGAGGATGGTGTATCGCACGGCGTGCACGTTACAACACAGTAAAGGTGCGTAAACAGTGCGACGGCGCTATTTACAACCAGGTGACCTGTCCCTCACATTGGGTTAGGCAAAGGTTTGCGTAGTGGCACAGCGGCGTGCCATACCGGGCCACAACCCCCGATAACCGGCCCATCTCGTACAGCCTCAGTTGGCGGCCGCGCCGTCGCCTGGACATACCCGGGAGCTGCTCGTGAGACATCGCACTGCCCTCATCAACACCATGATTGTCGGCTCCGCCCTGGCATTGATCGCCGGATGCGGGTCCGGCTCGTCGCCGTCCGGCACCACAGCCACCAGCAAGGCCCCGGTACGCGGCGGCAATCTCGTCTTCGCCAACCCGCAGGACGCTCAGTCCATGGACGAGTCCACGGTCTTCGACAACAACTCGATCTGGATCCTCGAGCAGATCACCCAGCCGCTATTTACGGTGACGAACAACGGCAAGGGCGTCAGGCCGTGGCTGGCGACCGGCTACACAGAGTCTTCGGACGGGAAGACCTACACCTTCACGCTGCGGCCTGGCGTGAAGTTCTCCAACGGCCAGGCGATGACCTCGGCCGACGTGAAGTTCTCGCTCGAGCAGACCATGGCGGCGTCGGCGGGCTGGGGATACATCGATGCGGCTATCAAGTCCGTGGATGCCCCGACCCCGTCAACGGTGGTCGTCAACCTCAAGTACCCGTGGGCACCGCTGCTCGCTGACCTGTCGCTGTTCGCCAACGGCATCGTGCCTAACAACTTCGGCGGCAAGACGGCCACCCAGTTCTACCAGGCACCGATCGGCACCGGACCGTTCAAGTGGGACTACTGGCACAAGGGCTCGGCGCTCAAGCTGGTGAAGAACACCTTCTACTGGCAGAAGGGCTTGCCCTACCTCGACAGCGTCACCTGGACCGACGTGCCCAGTGACAACACCAGGCAGCTCCAGATCAAGGGCGGTCAGGCGCAGATTGACCAGTTCCCTTCCTGGTCCACGGTGGCGTCCCTCAAGGCCACGCCCGGCGTCGACCTGACCCTGTTCAACTCGACTGAGACCAACTACCTCGCCTTCAACGAGAACGTCAAGCCATTCCAGGACGTCCACGTACGGCGCGCGATCTCGCTGGCCATCGACCGGAACGCGATCATCAAGGCGGTGCTGTTCGGCAACGGCAAGCCGGCCAACTCGCTCTTCCCGCCGCAGGTCCCGTATTACGACCCGTCATCGCCTGGCTACCAGTACAACGTCGCCGCCGCCAAGCAGCAGATGGCGCAGTCCAGCGTGCCGCACGGCTTCACGACGACGATCCTGATCGGGGCCGGTAACTCGGACTACGCGACGATCTCCACGATCTTGCAGTCCGAGCTGAAGCCGCTCGGCATCACGGTGAAGGTACAGACTCTGGACCCGAACACGGCGAACGCCAACTTCCAGACAGAGAAGTACGACATGAGCCTGACGTTGTGGACGATGGACATCCCCGACCCCGACGAACTGGCCACGTTCGGACTGGACCCGACATCTGGTGCCAAGTCCTTCTTCACCAGCTACAACAACCCGACTGTCGTCAAGGACGTCCACGCGGCCGAGCAGATCACTACGCCATCGGCCCGGCAGGCGCTGTACAACACCGTGCAGACCGACGCATCGCAGGACGCGTTCATGGCGTTCCTGTACTACTCGCCTTACGCGTATGCCGCTACGTCGAACGTGCACGGCTTCTTCGTCACGCCGCTCGGCAATTACCACATGCAGGACGTCTGGGTTAGCAAGTAACCAGACCAGGTGCATACCCAACCCGACCTGCCGGGCGCCCGCAAGGGCGCCCGGCACGCCCGGCACGCCCGGCCGGCTCACGCTGAATCGAGGTACTCATGGGCCGGATGACCTTCGTGGTCCGGCGACTGGTGCTCCTGCTGCCGACCGCCCTCGGAGTGACGATCATCGCGTTCTTCATGATCCACCTGATCCCCGGCGATCCGGCCAGGACCATCCTCGGCATCCACTCCACGCCGCGCGCCATCGCCATCTTGCACAACCAGTGGGGGCTGAACCGGCCGCTGGCCAGCCAGTACTGGCTGTTCATGGACAGGCTGCTGCACGGCAACCTCGGGCTCAGCCTCTACTACGGCGTGCCCGTGATCGGGCTGATCACCAGTCACCTGCCTGCCACGATCTGGCTCATCTGCTACGCCGCGGCACTGGCCATCGTCATCAGCGTGCCGCTGGCCATGATCGCCGCTACCCGCAAGGACGGGGTCCGCGATCACGTTGTCCGCGCGGTCCCGCTGCTCGGCCTCGGCATGCCGGCCTTCTGGCTCGCCCTCATCCTGCAGACCGAGCTTGCTGTCAAACTCCGGCTGTTCCCGGTGACCGGGTACGGAACGGGGGTCATCGGCCACCTGCACTCGATGTTCCTGCCGGCCGTGACCGTCGCGGTCGCACTGTGCCCCGTGGTCATCCGCAGCCTGCGGGCCAGCATGCTCAACGTGCTCGGCGCTGATTACGTCACCACGGCGCGGGCCAAGGGCGTGCCAGGGCGGCGCCTGTTCGTGCGGCACGTCCTGCGCAACGCTGTCATCCCGGCGGTCACCGTCCTTGGCATCAACATCGGCTTCCTGATCGGCGGCACGCTGATCGTCGAGCAGGTGTTCTCCGTGCCCGGCATCGGCAGCCTGATGATCAATTCGATCTTCCAGCGTGACTTCCCCGTGGTGCAGGCCGTCGCGCTGGTCTTCGGGATCATGGTCGTGCTGGTCAACCTGCTCACCGATGTCGCGTACGCGTCCCTGGACCCGAGAGTGAGGTTCGACCGATGAGCGCCGTGTCTATCGCCGGCACCGCCGCGCCAGCCGAACGGGCTCAGCCCCGGCGGGCGCGCTGGTACCGGCAGCCGGCGCTGCTCGCTGGCGTCGTGATCCTCGGGATCATCCTCTTCATGGTCATCGCCGCACCGCTGCTGACTTCCTACAACCCGGATACGCAGAACCTGAACGCGACACTGCAAGGGTTCAGTTCGCACCATCTGCTCGGCACCGACCAGGAAGGACGCGACACCTTCTCCCGGCTGCTGTACGGCGGCCGGATCGACCTGCAGGTCGCCTTCATCGCGGTGCTCTTCCCGTTCTGCCTCGGCACGGTGCTCGGCAGCCTGGCTGGTTACTTCGGCGGCTGGGTCGACATCGTCATCATGCGGCTGGTCGATATCGTCGTCGCGTTCCCGTTCTTCGTGCTGATCATTGCCCTGGTGTTCGTACTCGGCCCGGGCGAGCGCAGCATCTACATCGCCATCACGCTGGTCGGCTGGGTCTCCTACGCCCGCATCATCCGCGGCGAGATTCTGGTGGCCAAGCGCCAGGAGTACGTGCTGGCGGCGCAGTCCGGCGGCCTGTCCAACCTGCGCATCATGGGCAGGCACCTGCTGCCGAACGTGGTCACGCAAGCGATCATCTATGCGATGTCCGACATCGTGCAGGACATCCTGGCCATCGTCACATTGAGCTACCTGGGACTCGGCATCCAGCCGCCGACACCGGACTGGGGGACCATGATCTCCGACGGGCAGAACTTCCTTACTACGCACTGGCAGCTGACCACCATCCCCGGCCTCGCCGTCGTGGTCACCGGCCTTGCGCTGTCCTTGATCGGCGACGGGCTGGCCGACCTGCTCCGGCCGGGCCAGTAATGGCCGGCCACGCGATGAGCCAGCCCCTGCTGCAGGTCAGCGACCTGCACGTCGAGATAGCGAGCAGGCGCGGCATCGTCCGCGCGGTCGACGGCGTGTCGCTGGAGGTGCCCGCCGGCGAAGCCGTCGGCCTGGTCGGCGAGTCGGGCTCAGGCAAGAGCATGACGCTGCGCGCCATCCTCGGCGTGCTGCCGCCCGAGGCCCAGGTCACCGCGGGCCAGGTGCTGCTCGACGGCGTCGACCTGGTGCACCTCGGCAACACCCAGCTCAACAAGATCCGCGGGCCGAAGATCGCGATGATCTTCCAGGAGCCGATGAGCGCGCTGAACCCGGTCATGCGAGTCGGCCAGCAGATCGCCGAGGGACCGCAGGTGCACCTCGGCATGAACAAGGCCAAGTCCGCGGAGCGGGCGCTGGAGCTGATGCGCCGCGTCGGTATCCCGGACCCCGAGCGCAGGTTCCGGTCGTACCCGCACGAGTTCTCCGGCGGCATGCGGCAGCGCGTGATGATCGCGATCGCGTTGTCCTGCGACCCGTCGCTGATCCTCTGCGACGAGCCCACCACCGCGCTGGACGTGACGATCCAGGACCAGATCCTGCGCCTGCTTACCCGGCTCTGCCGGGAGTCGGGCACCAGCCTGGTGTTCGTCACGCACGACCTGCCGGTCGTCGCGCAGGTGTGCCAGCAACTCGCGGTCATGTACGCGGGCCAGATAGTCGAGCAAGGCACGGTGCAGGAGGTGCTGACCGAGCCGTGCCACCCCTACACGCTCGGCCTGGTCAGGTCCGCGCCGGACGTGGATCACGTCCGCTCTTCGCTGCAGGCGATCCCTGGCTCGCCGCCGAGCCTGATCAATCCCCCGGCAGGCTGCCGGTTCCATCCCCGGTGCAAGTTCGCCGAGGTTGACTGCACGACTTCCGACCCGCCGCTGAGACTGATCGACGCCGGCCGGTCGACCGCCTGCCTGCACTTCGAGCGCTGCCTGGATGACCTGAAGACCGAGGGAGCCGAGCGATGAGCACTCAGCCAGCCGCGACCGCCGACCTGGTCGCGGCCGGCGAGCCGCGACCGCTGCTCGAGGCGACCGGCCTTTCTGTCAGCTTCTCGCTCGGCTCGGCGATGATCGCGCGGCTGCGGCACCAACAGAACGTGCTGCACGCAGTCGACGGAGTGGACCTCTCGATCGAGCGCGGCGAGGCGCTCGCGCTTGTCGGCGAGTCCGGATCTGGCAAGTCCACGCTGGCACGCGCGCTGGCCGGGCTGCAGCCGCCAGAGCGCGGTGAGATCCGGCTGGACGGCAAGGTGCTGCCCGCCCGGCGCTCGCGGCCGGACCAGCGCAAGATCCAGATGGTATTCCAGGATCCGTATTCCTCGCTGAACCCGCGCATGACAGTAGGTGGCACGCTGCATGAACTGTTGCGGGTGCACCACATCGTGCCCAGGGACGAGGTGGAGTCCTACACCAGGGAGCTGCTCGGCCTGGTCGGCCTCGGCGAGGAGGCCGTCCATGCCTACCCGCGCCAGTTCTCGGGCGGGCAGCGCCAGCGTGTCGCGATTGCCAGGGCACTGGCCCTGCGGCCAGAGCTCCTGGTCGCCGACGAGCCGGTCTCGGCCCTGGACGTCAGCGTCCAGGCGACGATTCTCAATCTGCTGCAGGACCTGCGCGGCGAGCTTGGCCTGACGCTGCTGCTGATCTCGCACAACCTCGCCGTCGTCCGGCATCTGTGCGACCGCGTCGCGGTCATGTATCTCGGCCGGATCATTGAGGTCGCCCCGACCGAGACGCTGTTCGCGCAGGCCCCGTCACCCGTACACGGCCGGACTGCTCGCCGCGATCCCGCGGATGACCTTTACCGGCCGACGGCGACGTCCCGGCCGTGCAGGGCGACCCGCCGAGTCCGCTGCGGATACCGTCAGGCTGCCGGTTCCGTACCAGGTGCCCGATAGCTCAGCCGATCTGCGCAACTGAGGATCCCGCGCTGACCCAGCTCAGCCAGCGACCCGCCGGCACAGCGCGGCTTGCCACTTCGCCTTCGCGGCCGTGCCGCAGCCGCGCGAGCCCGCCGACGCGGACGGAGCAGCATCATGAAGGTTTTCCTGTCCACCGATATGGAGGGGACGGCCGGGATCGTCGACTGGCAGCAGTGCGTCGGGCGACGGCCCGGAGGCCGCGGCCGGCCGCTGGCTGCTGCTCGCCGAGGTGAACGCGGCGATCGAGGGTGCGCTGGCTGGCGGCGCGACCGAGATCGTGGTCAACGACTCGCACTGCAACGATGCGCAACCTCCCGCCCGGGGAGCTGGCGGGCCAGGCCTCCTACATTTCCGGCAGTCACAAGCCGCTGTACATGATGCAGGGACTCGACGGCAGTTTCGACGCCGTCGATGTTCATCTCCTACCACGGCTCGGTCGGCGCTCCGGCCGGGCTGTCGCACACCTATAACCCGCGCGCGGTCGTCGAGGCGCGCATCGACGGCACCGTGACCGGCGAGGCGGGCATCAACGCGCTGGTCGCCGCGCACTACGGCGTCCCGGTCGTGCTGGTCACCGGCGACCGGTGCGCGTGCGAGGAGACCGCGCGCTTATTCCCGGCGTGCATCAGGCGATGGTCAAGGAACACGTCAGCCGGCTGGCCGCGCACAGCATGCACCCGGAGCGGGCGTGCGCGCTGATCCGGGAGCGGGCGCAGCAGGCCATGCAGGCGGTGACGACCGCCGCGCCGCCGCCGCTGGAGCCCAGGCGTGCTGGAAGTGTCGCGTGCGCACCACCGACATCGCCGAGGCCGCGAGCTGGGTCCGCGGCGTGGACCAGACCGGCCCGCGGCGAGCTGCGCATACACGGCGAGGACCGGCTGGCTACCTACCGGTCGTTCTGCGCGGCGATCTTGCTCACCCGGTCGGTTGCGGAGGCGGTGTGATCGAGGCGGGCCGCAGAGTCGCCGTCGTCACCGGCGCCGCGGGCGGCATCGGCAGCGCTACCTGCCGGCGGCTCGCGGCGGACGGCTTCGCGGTTGCCTGCCTGGACGTGAGCCAGGATGCCGTCAGCCGGCTGGCCGCGGAGCTGCCGGGCGCCATCGGCGTGGTCGCTGACGTCCGCGACGCGGCCTCGGTTCGGCGGGCCGGCGACCTGGTCAGGTCGGCGCTCGGCCCGCCCTGGCTGCTGGTGAACGCCGCCGGAGTCTTCAGCATCCAGCGGGTCACCGAGCTTGACGAAGCCGAGTGGGACCGGATCCTCGACACCAATCTCAAGGGCCCCTTCCTGACCTGCCGCGAATTCCTCCCTGACATGATCGCTGCGCGGGATGGCTGCATCGTCAACGTCGCGTCCACCGCGGGCGTTCGCGGAGGCCGGCGCCGCGCGGCCTACTGCGCGTCCAAGGGCGGTCTCGTGCAGCTCACCCGCAGCCTGGCCATCGACCACGGCCCGGACGGCGTCCGCGTCAACTGTGTCTGCCCTGGCCTGATCGACACGTCGATGGCTGACTGGATCCGCCATGATGAAGAGGCGCTGACGCAGTGGGCGGGCACTCTTCCGGCCCGGCGCATCGGCACCGCGAGCGAGATCGCGGACGCCGTGGCCTTCCTTGCCTCGGCGGGCGCAAGCTACCTGCACGGCGCGGTCCTGATGGCGGACGGCGGGTCGACGGCTTGAGCAGGTGCCCGGCATGCGAACGCCGGTGGCGCCATGAGCCGCGCCGACGAACAGGCAGGCGAGGTAGCAGGACCAGGGCCGCCCGGTAACCGTGCCGCCCGGTAGCTGTGCGGCCCCCGGTAACTGTGCCGCCCCCGGTAACCGTGCCGCCCCAGGCAACCGCGTCCCGACGGCCGGCTGCATCACCGCCAGCTGGGGCATCACCGCCACCTGCACCGGCGGGAACACCGCCGGCCACCGGATCGCGCCGGGCCGCCCGGCTGGTCGACATCGCCAGCGCGGCCGGCGTGCACGTCTCGACCGTCTCCCGGGTACTCAACGGCGATCCCGGTCTGTCCATCAGGCCGGAGACGATCGAGCGGATCCTGACCGCGGCGCGGACCCAGGGCTACCGGCCCAACGCGCTGGCCAGGGCGCTCAAGCACGACCGGACCGGCGCGTTCGCGTTCGTGATCCCGCTGCTGCGCAACCCGATCTGGGTCCGGCTGCAGCGCGGCGCGCTGCAGCGGGCCGGCGAGCGCGGCTACGTCGTCATGATCATGGAAGAGCCGACCGACGACCCGAAGCCGCCCTGGCGACTACCGCTACCTGGTCGAGGAGAGCCGGGCCGACGGGCTGCTGCTGGCCACCGCGCTGCGGCTGACCGGGCCGGACACCGGCGTGCAGGAAGTCCCGCACGTCTACGTCAACCGCCGCGGGCCTGACCCCGGCAACGACGTCGTCATGGACGAGGCCGGCGCGGTCCGGCTGTTCCTCGACCACGTCGCCAGCCTCGGCCATCGCAGCGTCGTGCTGATCGACGGCCCGCGCGACGTCGACACCGTGCACCGCCGGGTGAACGCGGCCCGCCGGTACGGCGCCAGCCAGGGCCTGCAGGTCACGATCAGGCACGCGCCGGCCACCGAGGAAGGGCGGCTGGGACACCACCGAGCGCATGCTGCGCACCGGGCCGCTGCCCGACCGCCTGCGGGGTCGGCAGCATCAACCAGTTGTTCGGCGTGCTCGCCGCGCTGCGCGCCGCCGGCGCCGCGGTGCCCGGCCGACATCTCGGTGGTCAGCTTCGACGAGGACGAGTGCCTGGCCTTCCTCGATGTCCCGGTGACCAGCGTGTGCATGCCGCTGGCCGAGCTCGGCGGCGCCGCCGTCGACGCACTCGTCGCCAGGATCGAGGGCAGGGCGGCAGCGGACGTCCTGGTACACGAGCCTATGTTCCTGGTGCGGCGAGCCTCGGTGGCACCGCCTCCCGATCACGTCAGGCAATGGAGCCCCAGGCACTGAGGAGTGACATGAGCGCCGCACAGGCGGCGAAGGTGGCGGTCGTTACCGGCACCGCGCACGGCATCGGCACCGCCATCGCCGAGGCGCTGCGCGGTGACGGCGCCACCGTGCACGCGGTCGACAAGGACACCGTCGACCTGACAGACGCGGCGGCCGTCCGGGACTATTTCGCCGCCATCGGCGGCGTGGACATCCTGGTCAACAACGCCGGCGGGGTCTGCGGCCAGGTCGGCCACCCGCTCGAAGAAGTGGCGGACGAGGACTGGCACGCGATCGTCAAGGCGAACCTGACCACGGCGTTCCACTGCACGCGCGCGGTCGTCACCGCGATGAAGCAGCGCGGCTGGGGCCGGATCATCAACATCTCCTCGGCCGCCGGACTGACGGTCAGCAAGACCGGGATCCAGGCGTATGCGAGCGCGAAGGCAGGGATGATCGGCTTCACCCGGCAGATGGCGCACGAACTCGGGCCGCTTGGCATCACGGTCAACTGCATAGCGCCCGGTTTCATCCTGTCCAACCCGACGACTGAGCGGCAATGGCAGGGTTACGGTGCCGCCGGGCAGCGGGAGCTTCTGCTCGGCATCGCGACGCGGCGGCTGGGCGAGCCTGCCGACATCGCAAACGGGGTGCAGTTCTTCGCCGCTGATCGGTCCGGCTGGGTCACCGGGCAGGTCATCGCGATTGACGGCGGGAGCGCGTTCCAGTGACCGGCGGTCCCGCGACCGGCAGTCCGGCGGGCGGCGGTCCCGCGGGCCGGCTCGCCTTCGCCGCCGACGACGCCGGGTACCTGCGCGAGCTCAGCGAGTTCGTCGCCGTGCCGAGCGTCAGCCGCGATGCCGATGCCGAGACGATGCTGCACGCGGCGCGGTGGCTGGCCGGGCAGCTGGGTGACGCGGCCGGCCGGATCGAGCACACCGCGGGCCATCCGGTGGTGCGCGGCGAGTGGCTCGGGGCGCCGGGCGCGCCGACCATCCTGGTGTACGGTCACTACGACGTGCAGCCGACCGGCACGCTCAGCGAGTGGCTCACTCCCCCGTTCGAGCTGGCAGTCGACGGTGAGGTCGTCCGCGGCCGCGGCAGCTCCGATGACAAGGGGCCGGTCTACATCGTGGCGAAGACGCTGCAGGCGTTCTGCGCGCAGGAGGGCGGGCTCCCGCTCAACGTCAAGTTCCTGTTCGAGGGCGAAGAGGAGGTCGGCAGCCCGCACCTGCCCGAGTATGTCGCGGCGCACGCCGCCGAACTGGCCGCTGACCTGGTGGTATCCGCGGACGGCGCGATGTGGCGGCCCTCCGAGCCGTCCCTGTCGGTAGCGTCCAAGGGCCTTGTCACCCTGGACATCACGGTCGAGGGAGCCGCTCCGACCTGCATTCCGGCCGGTACGGCGGCACCGTGGCCAACCCGCTGCACGCGCTCAGCCAGATCCTGTCCAGCCTGCATGACCCGGCCGGCCGAGTCGCGGTCAGCGGCTTCTACGACGGCATCCCCGAGCTCACCGCAGCGCGTCGGACGGAGATCGCCGGCGTTCCTTTTGACGAAACGTGGTACCGGGAGGATCTCGGCCTCGCGCACCTGCACGGTGAACCTGGCTACACCACCTTGGAGCGGCTGTGGGAGCGGCCGACGCTCGAGATCAACGGCGTCACCGGCGGCGGTAAGTACACCGTGATACCGCATGTCGCGGTCGGCCACGTGTCGTGCCGCCTCGTTCCCGGCCAGAGCCCGGACGCCGTCCTGCAGCACATTGCCGACCACGTGGCCCGGCAGCAAACTCCCGGGGTTCGGGTGACAGTGCGCGCCGACGAGGCGCGGGTTCCTGCCTACACCATCCCGGCGGAGCATCCGGCAGTGCTGGCGGCTGCGGCTGCGCTGCGCGCTGTCTATCCCGGCCTGCCGGTGCTGCTGGCGAAGATCGGCGGCACCCTGCCTGCTGCTCACCTGTTCGAGCGCGTGCTCGGCGCCAAGACCCTGTTCTTCTCGTTCTCGACCTCGGACGAGCACCTGCACGCGCCGAACGAGTTCCTGCGGATCCGCAGGCTGCGCGAGGGAATGCTGGCCACCGAACAGCTCTGGCGGCTGCTGGCCGCCGGGCCGCACCGCCTCGCCACCGGAGGGAACGGCGATGACTGAGACGCCGGATACTGCCGCGCCCTACGCGGCTTACTCCTATCTGCCGCCCGGCAGCTTCCCTGGCTTCGAGCTCACGCCCGAGTTCGGCCGGGTTCCTGCCTACGCGGCCGCCGGGCTTACCGCCGCGCAGTCGGAGCGATCAGGACAACTGCTGCGCGACAGCCTGGTCATCAGCCTGCACGATCATCCCGTCCGGTTCCCGCGGGCCATGGAGCAGACGCCCGCTTACAACCGCACGGGCCGTCAGCACGCTGCGTACTCGGGACTGCGCGCCTCCGGGATGACTGTCGTGTTCGACAACCTCATGGACGGAACGGCGTGCGTCACGGGCAATGCGCCGTGGCGATGGGGTGACATCATCACGGACCTCGGCATGCGGCTGGCCGACCTGGCGCACGCGGGCGCCGACTTCATGGTCATCCGCGGCATCGCCGACATCGATGAGGCGCACAGGTCAGGCCGGGTCGGATTGGTCTTCGGCCTGGAGTGCGCCACGCCGATCGAGAACGAGCTCGACCGGCTCGATGTGCTGTACGGCCTCGGGGTCCGGCAGATCGGGATCGCCTACTCCGACGCGAACGCGCTGGGCAGCGGGCTGAGCGAGCCGGCCGACGGCGGGCTCACCGCCTTCGGTCACCGGGCCGTCACCCGGATGAACCAGCTCGGCCTGGCCGTCGACGTCTCCCACTCCTCGGACCGCACGGCGCTTGATACCTGTGCGCAGAGCAGCAAGCCCGTGTTCATCACGCACGCGGGCGCACGCGGGATCTGGGATACCCGGCGGATGAAGCCTGATGAGGTGCTGCGGGCGGTGGCCGGGACCGGCGGGGTGATCGGCATGTCCGCGGCCCCGCACACGACGTTGTCCGGAGAGCACCCGCGGCACAGCATCGAGTCGGTGATGGACCACTTCCGCTATTGCGCTGACCTGGTCGGGCTCGAGCATGTCGCCTTCGGCCCCGACACGCTGTACGGCGACCATGTCGCGCTGCACCGCGTTTTCGCGCACTTGCTGAGCCTGAGCGCGATGCGCGGGCCGGCCTTCGACCCGGTGAGCTACGTCGACGGCCTGGAGAACCCGACCGAGAACTTCGCCAACATCTGCGACTGGCTGGTGCGCCACGATTACAGCGACGAGGAGATCCGCGCGGTCCTCGGCGGCAACATCTACCGGGCGCTGCAGTCGGCCTGGATCTGAGCGGCCGGTCAGGCAGCCGCCCGCCGGCCAGCGGGAGGCAGGATGCGCCGCGGTGCCAGGTCCACGTATGGTGTGATGGTGCAGAAACCGGCTCAGATCCCCTCGGGAACGGTCACCCTGCTGTTCACTGACATCGAGGGCTCGACCCGGTTGTGGGAGGCCGAGCCCGAGGCGATGACCCTCGGATTGCGGCGCCATGACGAGATCGTGCGCAGCACTATCGACCAGGCCGGCGGCTACGTCTTCAAAACCGTCGGCGACGCATTCTGCGCGGCGTTCTCCACCGCCGAGGCCGCGCTCGACGCGATCCTTGCGGCGCAGCGTGCGCTGAGCGGCCAGCAGTGGCCGACCACCCAGCCGATCAAGGTGCGGATGGGATTGCACACCGGGGCATGCGAGGAGCGCGACAACGACTACTTCGGCCCGGCCGTCAACCGGGTCGCGCGGCTGGAGTCGGTGGCGCACGGCGGCCAGGTGCTGCTGTCGGGGGCCACCGCGGAGCTGCTCTGGCAGTCTTTGCCGGACGGGGTGACGCTGCGCGACCTCGGCGCGCACCGGCTGAAGGATCTCGGCCGGCCTGAGCAGGTGTTCCAGGTAGAGGCCGAGTTTCTGCCAGGTGACTTCCCGCCGCTGGCCTCACTCGACAACCCTGACCTGCCCAACAACTTGCCTGGTCAGCTCAGCGCGTTTATCGGCCGGGCGCAGGAACTGGTGGAGATCCGGTCCTTGGCCGGATCGGCCAGGCTGGTCACGCTGACCGGTTCGGGGGGTAGCGGGAAGACCCGGCTGGCGCTGCAGGCAGCGGTCGAGTTTTTGGACATCGCCCTGGACGGCGTATGGTTCGCCGAGCTAGCAGCGGTGACTGACGGAGATCAGCTGCCGAGCGCGGTCGCCGCGGCGCTGGAACTGCCCGACCACTCGGGGCCGGCCGTGCTCGCTTCTGTTATCGAGGTGCTCGCCGGGCAGGATGTGATGATCCTGCTCGACAACTGCGAGCACGTGATCGATGACGCCGCGAGCTTCTGCGAGCAGGTGATCAGGTACTGCCCGGGGGTCAGGTTCCTCGCCACCTCCAGGGAACCGCTCGGCATCGAGGGCGAGCGCGTGTACCGGGTCCCGCCGATGTCGCTGCCACGGCGGGACGCGATCACCGCAGACGAGCTGGCCGGCTCTGACTCGGTCAAGCTGTTCTGCGAGCGGGCCAGGTCACATGCGCCTGGCTTCGCCTTCGACGACGCTTCGGCGCCCCTGGTCGCCACTATCTGCCGCCGGCTTGACGGGATCCCGCTGGCGCTCGAACTGGCCGCGGCCAGGCTGTCGTCAATGTCGCTCCGGCACCTCAGCGAACGGCTGGACCAGCGCTTCCGCCTGCTGACCGGCGGCAGCCGCAACGCCCTGCCCCGGCAGCAGACCCTGCAAGCGACGGTGGACTGGTCCTTCGACCTGCTCAGCCCGGCGGAGCGGGAGACCATGCGCCGGCTGTCGGTATTCGCCGGCGGCTTTGAGCTGGAAGCCGCCGAGGCCATCTGCACGGCGGATGGCATCGACGCCATCGACGTGATGGACCTGCTCGGCTCGCTCGTCGACAAGAGCCTGGTGCTGGCTGAGCGAACGTCGATGGAGCCGGGGGCGGGCGAGGCCAGCGGCGAGTCGGTGCGCTACCGGCTGCTGGAGACGGTCCGTCAGTATGCCGCGCAGGAGCTGTTCAAGTCGGTGAGCGAGGCTGCGCTGACAACCATCAGAGACCGCCATGCCGAGTTCTATCTCGGCGTTGCCGAGGAAGCCGGTCCCGCGCTGACCGGGCGCCGCCAAGGCCACTGGCTGCGCCGTCTGGACGCGGAGTGGGAGAACCTGCGGGCCACCTTCGGTTATCTGGCAGCCGCGGGCCGCACGGGAAGCGTGCTGCGGCTCGGCACCGCCTTGCAGCGGTTCGCGGTCAGCCGGGCGCAGCCGGAAGTGCTCAGTTACCTGCGGGCCGCAGTGGATAGCGAAGCGGGTGCCGCCGCCGCGGATCATGGCGAGCAGGCCGGCGGTGATATGGCGGGTTCCGGCGTGACCGCGCTCGCGGCCAGCGCTGTGCTCACCACCGCCCGGTTGCTCGGACGCCTGCTGCAGGCCGACCCGGACGCCAGGACGGCCGCGAGGGGCTATGCAGAGCGCGCCCTGCTGATGGCGGAGATCCTGGCCGAGCCCGCCTTGCAGGCTCGGGCGCTCGGGCTGCTGAGCGAGCTGGTGTTCGCCGATGGCGACCTTGACCGGGTACGCGAGCTGGCCGGCCATGCCATTGCCATCGCCCGCACGACAGGTGACCGGCAGCTGCTCGGCGAGATGCTCAAGTGCATGGCGGCGGCCGAGCCATCCGCCGAAGAGAACAGGCGGATCCGGGCAGAGGCGCTCGACTGCTTCCGCCAGTCCGGCGACGAGCTGCTGGCGGCCGACGAACTGCACATGCTCTACGGCCTGGATATCGCCGCGGGGGGCATCGGGCAGGCCCGTTCCCACCTGGAGGCCGCGATCGCCTCAGCTGAGGATCTCGGCGACCAGATGTACCTGTACTTTTTCCGCAGTGACCTGGTCATGCTCATGCTGCTGGAGGACAGGTACACGGAGGCGCTGCCGCTCGTGCGGCGCTGCCTGCAGGTCGCGAGGCGCAGCGGTATCCGGCTTGACGTCTGCGAGGTGCTGTTCGGCGCGGCCTGCTGCGCCGGGCGGGAAGAAGGTCAGCAGCTGAAGGCAGCGATGCTGCACGGTGCTGCCGACCTGCGGATTGGCTACGCCGTCTCCGATGGCAGCGTGCGGTGGTTGCCGGTCGAGGAACGGCTCAGGCTGGCCGAGCAGGACAGGCTGCGCACGCTGATGGGAGCTGAGCAGTTCGCGGAGGCGCACCGCCGCGGCGCCTCGCTGTCCAGGCAGCAGGCGGTGGAGCTGGCGCTGCGCTGACGGCGGGAGCCCGCGGCGCGCCGTGCCCAGCTCAGCCAGCGAACGAGATCTACCTGCCGTGGAAGCGTGGTTCGCGCCTGTCCACGAAGGCCTGCGCCGCCTCGCGATGGTCCTCGGTGAGCGAGGTGTGCAGGTGGTGGGTCACTTCGAGGTCCATGCAGTCATCCAGCTCGCCGGTCGCGGCCCGGTTGATGTTCTCCTTCATGTAGCGATAGGCGATCGACGGCCCGTCGGCCAACCGCCTGGCCCGGGTCATGACCTCGTGCTCGAAGTCAGCCGCCGGGAAGATGGCGTTGACGATACCCAGCCCCTGGGCGTCCTCGGCAGCCAGCCGTTCGGAGAAGTAGTAGAGCTCCTTGGCCTTGCTGCTGCCCACCAGCTGGGTCAGGAACCAGGTCCCGCCGTAGTCTCCCGCGAATCCGACCCGGGCGAACGCTGTGGTCAAGATCGCGCCAGGGACCGCGTAGCGCAGATCGCAGGCCAACGCCAGCGACAGTCCGGCCCCGGCCGCCGGGCCCGCGATCGCGGCGATCGTTGGCTTGGGCATGCTCCAGAGCCGACCGCTGGTGGCACGCTGGCTCAGCCGCTGCCGGTGGATGACGGCGTCGAGCGGCCGGCCTGCCCTGCTGCCGCCGTCCGCCGGCCCGGCAGCCATGCCTTTCACGTCCCCGCCGGCGCAGAAGGCGCCCGCTGACCCGGTGAGCACGACGCAGCCAACCGCGTCGTCGGTCTCGACCTGGGCCAAGACAGTGCCGAGAGCCGACAGCATCGCCTCCGACAGGGCATTTCTCCGGTCGGGCCGGTTCATGGTGATGACCGCGACCCCGTCGGCGATCTCAGCACGCAGGTCCTCGGTCCCGGTGTCGAGTTCGGTCATGTGGTCCTGCCTTCCTCGACCGCGAAGCTGACCCCGCCGACCCTCGCCGGGCGGGCACCTGCCAGTCCGGCGAGGGTCACGCCGATGATCCCCTCGCTGCCGTCCGCCGCCGCCGGCACGAACCGCAGCCACTGGCGAGAATCAGGTAGCTCCACCACCGTGGCTGTTGCGTCGCCGCGCGCGGACAGGCCAAGCACCGCCGCCCAGCGCTGTGCCGCCGCCGTCGGATCCGCGACCTCGATGGTGAGCCCCGTGATGCCGCCCTGAGCATGTTCGGGCGCGCGGCCGGTCCAGGAAGGCCCGGCCCACCGCCACGACTCGGCCGGGTCCGCCCAGTCCAGCGAAACGATCGCGCCCGGCACGTCCTTGGGATGCAGGTGCGTGCCAGCGATGTCGGGCAGGTCAGAGGTCCAGATCACCCGCACGCCGAGGTCAGCTACCCGGCGGCGCGCTGCGGTTAGGTCGGGCAGCTGAAAAATCGCCATGTACCCGCCGTCGCCGCCCCGCCGCCGGAGATACCGGCCCGCCGTCGTGTCCGGCCTGGCGGGAGCCACGACCTCGATGAAGGTGTCGCCCGCCGCGAATACTGCATTAGTCAGGCCGAAGTGCCCGACGCCGGGATCGCGGAATGGCGGCGGCAGGCCGAACGCGCGGCGAAGCTCGTCGGCCACCAGGTCGCAGTCGCGGGCGACCAGGGCCACCTGGCGCAGGCGGGGTCCAGTGAGCACACCGCTAACATTAGGAGCGGATCGCCAGCTTCGGCTAGCACTGTTTCAGCTGTTGCTTCGCCTGTTGCTTCGGCTGGCTCCTGACTGGCCAGCTCGAGCACCACTGCCTGGCCGTGTGTACCGCGCTTGACCAGGGCAATGGCTTCGCCTGCCCGATCCAGCGGCAACCTGCGGCCGACGGCGAGCGTCAGCGTTCCGGCGGCCATCAGCAGCGCAAGCTGGTGCAGACGTTGCCCGTCTGGCGCCACCACGATGTCCTGCATGCAGATGCCTCGCTCCGTCCCCGGCAGGCCGCTGGTGATCGTCGCCAGTGCGCCGCCGTCCTTGACCGCACTGAGAGCCACGCTGGCCCCGGAACTGACTGCGTTTACGGCCTTGTTGGCGCCGCCGCCGGTCAGCTCGCGCAGCTGGATCGGCCAGCCAGACTGGTGATAGTCCAGTACGGCGGTGGCGCCCATGGCACGCAGCCGCACCGCGCTCTCCTGGCCCGCGGTCGCCATGACGCAGGCGCCGCGGTGCGCGGCGAGCTGAACGAGCATCGCGCCGGTGACGCCGCCGGCGCCGTGTACCAGCACCACGTCATCTGGCCCGACCGCCAGCGCGGCTACCGCCTGATCTGCGGTGAGGACCGGAACCGGTAGCGCAGCCGCAACGTCGAACGGGACGCTCGCGGGCAGCAATGCGACGTTCTGCGCAGCGGCCAGGAAGTACGTCGCCCAGCAGCCCTGCTCCAGGAACGGGACGTCGTGGGTGGCAACGCGATCGCCGATGGCAAGACCGGACACCGCCTGGCCGACAGCGGCGACGACGCCGGCAGCTTCGACGCCCAGTGCCATCGGCGGTCGTGCGCCGGTGTCCCACTCCCCAGTCCTGACGACGTCGTCCCAGTTCCCGACGCCCGCTGCGCGCACCTCGATCAGCACTTCCGCTGACCGCGGACGCCGGGGATCTGGCAGCTGCAGCGGCTGCGGAGCACCCCCGAACTCGGTAATGCCAGCCGCTTTCACGTGCCTCGCCTCGGCGCTGTGTCGCTGCTGGCAGCTGCCGCCACGGCGGCGGATCTCCCCGGACGGCGCGCGGCCACGGCGACGCGGCCGAGATCCGCGACGGTGGACGTCGCGAGGATCCGCACCGTCCTTGCTGCCGGTGAGAGGCCGATGGCGTGAGCTGGCAGGTGCACTCGCAGAGCGCCGGGCACGGACCGGAATGTCAGCGGTGCCTCCATCGTCAGGGTTTCGCCGTCGACGGCGATCTGCACGTCCCCGGCGGAGCGGATCTCGAACGTCGGCGCGGTCCACTCACGCCAGCCGGGGAAGCGCCGGAGCTGACCGGCCGCCTCGAGCGCGGCGAACCGGCTCGCGTCCGCAGGGCCCGCGATCTGTGCGGTCACAATGCCGAGGACGCCGAGGTTGACCCGCATGCGCGTGCCCCGGCCGCGCGCATGAGCTAGCTGGTAGGGATTGTTCGACACCAGGATCAGCTGCGCGGTCGCAGAGTCGGTTCCGTCTGGCCCGGTGAAGGCCAGGTCGAGCGGAACGGCTTCGGGGCCGAGGAGGTTCGGCAGCATCGTGATGGCGGTCTTGAGCTTGGCGGCCCGGTACTGCGGCGACTCGACGACGCTTGCATACAGGCCGAGCGAAGCATTGTTGACGAAGGTCCTGCCATTGACGCTGGCCAGGTCAATCCGGCGCTCCACGCCACCGGTAAAGGCCGCAAGCGCGCCCACTACGTCATCGCGGTCCAGGCCGAGATCGAGTGCGAAGTGATTGCGAGTCCCGGCTGGCACGCAGACGAAGGGGATATCGCAGCGCGCCGCGACGGAAGCTACGACCGCCTGCGATCCGTCGCCGCCTGCCATGCCGATGACGTCGGCGCCGTGCTCGATAGCATCCTCGGCCAGCCTGAGCAGGTCATCGCCGGCTTGCAGCATCACCGGCTCGATGTCTCGTTTGCGGCATTCTTCAGCCAGCCCGAACCGCTCTGCCTTCCCGCCGCCTGATTTCAGGTTCATGATCAGGACGGCATGCCGGGCCGCCTTGCCAGCGGGGAGTCGCTGCGAGACAGGTCCGAGCGCGCGCGGTGTCTGCCGGAGTGCATAACGGGCCGACGCGACAGATAGCAGGCACAGGACACCGGCCAGGGTCACCCGGAGGATGCTGACGTCCGCGAAGACAAGTGAGCCCGCGACCAGCGCCAGCGCGCTCGCCATCACCAGTGCGGCTGCCAGTCGCACTGCGCCCCGGCGCGAGACGACATACCAGCCGGCAAAGACGCAGATCAGCAGGCTAACGGCCGCGATGAGCACGGCAGCCACGTTGCGTGCCAGGCCGGCCAGCAGCAGAACGACGGCTGCCGGAGCGCTGAGCAGCGCGACGATCGCCGTCAGGCGTTCCGCTGCGGACGGCTTGCGAGTCAGCTGCTCAGGCATGCCGTCCGCCCGTGGCGTGGCCCGGACAAACGGGACCGGGACCGGACCTTGCTAGCATCCGCTGATGGCCAGACGCGAATTTCGCGCCCTCCGCAGGCCGGCTCCTGCCGAGCCAGCGGCGGCGCTGCGAGCGGGCAGTTCCGAAGCGACAGCCTGGCCGGCCCGCGAGTCGCTGGCGGCGGCCCTGCACCGGCTCGGAGCCGCCGATCGCGCCCTCTACGCCAGAGTTGCCGCGACGCCGACACCCTCGCTCGACGTGCCCGCGCGCTGGCTCTCTCACGCCGCCAACAAGTCCCGCATCTGGATGATCATCGCGAGTGGCATCGCGGTCCTCGGCGGACCTGATGGCCGGCGAGCAGCAAGGCGGGGAATGCTGGCTGTGAGCATCACCTCGGCGACGGTGAATATCGGGGTCAAGTCCCTGTCCGGCCGTCAGCGCCCTGACCGGGCGTACCTCCGCGTGCCGCGGTCCCGTGAGGTCGCCATGCCGCTGTCGACCTCGTTCCCGTCCGGGCACTCGGCAGCCGGGTTCGCGTTCGCCGCCGCAGTCGGCCGTACCCTGCCGCGGGCCGCGCTCCCGCTGAGCTTGCTCGCGGCGGCAGTCGCCTACTCCAGAGTCCACACAGGCGTGCATTTCCCCGGCGACGTGATTATCGGATCGGTCGTCGGCACGGCTATCGGCTGGGTGGTGGCCGGCCGGGCCTAGCGGGACCGTGCCGAGGTACTGCCCTGGCCTAGGGCCAGGCCGCAGCTGCTGGCCGGAATCCCGGCTGCTGATGGCTTTCAGTGCTGTTCCCCTCGCATCTGACGACACCCCAGGTCACGTTGCGTGCATTAACGATAACAATCTGCACACGGGCCGGAACCTGGCAGGAGTACTGCGCGCTGGTGCTGGTCGATATGCCCTTCTGCCCGCCCGCCGGCCGGACTTGCGCCAGAATCGACTGCATTAGGGAGGCCCGATGGAAGAGTCCGGTGTGCAGGCAGACGGGAGCGTGCTCCAAGGCGGAGGCCTCGTCGAGCGACCGGTCCGCCTCTACCGGGACGAGTGGGGAATCCCGCACCTGCGCGCGCACACGGCGCACGATGCGTTCGTTGGCCAGGGATACGCGCACGCCATGGACCGCTTCTGGCAGATGGACGCGAGCAGGAAGCAGATGGAAGGCAGATGGGCCGAATGGGTCGGCGCGGCGGGTCTGCCTGCGGACCGGCTGGCCAGGCGGCTACGGGCCGGGGCCGCCTCGATCCGGGATTACCAGGCGCTTGGCGCGGACGCTAGGGCGATGGTCGACGCGTACACGACGGGCGTGAACGCCTACCTGCGGTCTCATCCGGCGCCGGCCGAGTACGGGCTGCTGGCGACAGCACCGGAGCCCTGGGAAGGCTGGCATTGCATCGCCGCGATGCGCCAGCGCGGCTATCTGATGGGATCGTTGTGGTTCAAGCTGTGGCGAGCCGCAGCGCTCGGCGTCCTTCGCGCCGAGGACGTCGTCAAGCTCCGCTACGACGACGGCGGAGCGGACCGGCTCTGCATTCCGCCCGGCGCCGATGCCGTCCGGTGGATGGCGAGCCTGGCGGACCTTCGCGAGCCAGTCCGCGCGCTGAGCCTGCTCGCCCGCAGCGCCGAGACCGACGGCGGGAGCAACAACTGGGCGCTGGCACCCGGCAGGACAGCAACCGGCAGGCCGATACTCGCCGGCGATCCGCATCGCGCTTTCGAGTTGCCCGGCATGTACGCGCAGATGCATCTCGGCTGCGACGAGTTCGACGTCATCGGGCTGACCGTGCCCGGCGTGCCAGCCTTCCCGCACTTTGCGCATAACGCGCGCGTGGCCTGGTGCGTCACGCATGCGAACGCCGACATTCACGATCTCTACGTCGAGCAGTTCGACCCGGCCGATCCTTCCAGGTACCGGCACCAGGGCGGCTGGCTGCAGGCTGAGGTGACAACCGAGGACATCGCGGTCCGCGGCGGAGCCGCGGCCCCGGTGGAGATCGTGTCGACAATCCACGGCCCGGTAGTCGCCGGGGATCCGGCGCACGGCAGCGCGCTGACACTCAAATCGGTTCAGTTCTTTGACGTCGACCGGTCCTTCGACTGCCTGCTGCCGATGCTGCGAGCCAGTTCGGTCGACGAGCTCTTCCAGTCGGTGCGCGGCTGGGGCCTGATCGACCACAACCTGGTGGCCGCGGACACCGGAGGCCATATCGGCCACCTGGTGCGGGCGGTAGTCCCGCGCCGGCCTGCCGTCAACGGATGGCTGCCCGTGCCGGGCTGGACGGGTGAGTACGAGTGGGACGGCATGATTCCCGCCGGGCAGATGCCGCGGGCCGATGATCCGGCTCGCGGCTACCTCGTGACGGCCAACAACAGGGTGGTCACGGCGATCCCTGAGACCGGTGACTACTTCTGCACCGACGCTCATCCGCCGTACCGGGCCAGAAGAATCGAGCAGCTCATCCAGGGCCTGCGGGCCGCGTCGCCGGAGGATATGGCGAGTATTCATCGTGATGACCTCAGCGTCCCGGCGCAGCTCTTCCTGACGGCCCTGGCGGATGTCGGGCCGGCCAGCGCGGCTGGCCGCGCCGTCATGGACATCCTGCTCAGCTGGAATGCCCGAATGTCTCCTGACTCAGCCGGGGCGGCCTGCTACTCGCGGCTGCGCTGGGCCCTGGCCGAGATCGTCGGCCGCCGGTCGGGCCTCGCCGCTGCCGGACAAGCCAGCCCGCTGCGGCTGCCAGGCAGCGTCTCGCCAGTCAGCCAGCTCTGGTGGGTGCTGCCAGCCCTGCTGCGCACCGGAGACCTGGCGCTGACCGGCGGCGCCTCCTGGAACGATCTGCTGGCCGAGGCCCTCGAGGTTGTCGCAGCCGAGCCGGCTGACGTGCCCTGGCGCGACCTGCACACGGCCGCGCTCTCGCATCCGCTAACGCCACTGCTGCCGGACGCTCCGACGGCACTGAGCCCGGCGGGCGCGGGCGTCGGCGGTGACAACGAGACCGTCTGGGCGACCGGATGCCGTGCCGAATCTGGCACCGCCGCGGTCTACGGTGCGGTCGCGCGGTACGTCTTCGACATCGGCAACTGGGACAACTGCACCTGGATCGTCGTCGCCGGCTCAGCTGGCGACCCGGCGAGCCCGCACTACACCGATCAGCACGACGCCTGGTCCCGGTGTGAGCTGATCCCGATGCGATACGACTGGGACGCGATCGCCGCGGCCGGTGCCCAGCTAACCCTTGAGCCGGACGGCGGCGCGCCTGCCTGATCCGCTCGCGGGCAGGCCAGCACGGCCCGGCAGCGGGCTGCCGCCGCGACCGCGCTCGTCTACTCTTGTTGAGCGGTCTGTCCTGAACCTCGCCAGCCATCCGGCTTGGTCGCGGACTGCCGGCCGGCGTCTACCGGGGAGGGTTCTGCATTCGAATGCCCACCATCTTGGTGACAGGGGCCGCGGGGCAGATCGGCACGATGCTTCGCGCCCGGCTTGCCCGTCCTGGCCGCACGCTGCGCCTGCTCGATGTCGCGCCGCTGACGGCCGGGTCCGCGGAGGAAGCCGTCCGGGCCTCGGTCACGGACCTGGCGGCGATGACGGATGCGTGCGCCGGCGCAGCCGCGGTGATCCATCTGGGCGGTCTGGCAGGTGAGGCACCCTGGGACCGCATCTGCGAGATCAACATCCACGGCGCTTATGTGGTCTTCGAGGCGGCGCGCCGGGCCGGGGTGAGCCGGGTAGTGTTCGCGTCGTCGAACCATGCAGTCGGGTTTATCCCGGCCTCGGATCTCCCGGCGCCAGATTACGCCTTTCCTGCGCCCGACACCTACTACGGAGTTTCCAAGGCGGCCGGCGAGGCCCTGGCTGCCCTCTATCACCATCGGTACGGGATGGACACGATCTGCCTCAGGATCCTCACCTGCGCTGAGCGGCCGCTCACGCAGCGGTCGCTGTCCACCTGGCTGTCTCCCGACGACGCCGGACGGCTGTTCGAGGCATGCCTGGCGGTCGACAAGCCGGGGTTCCGCGTTGCCTATGGCGTCTCGGCTAACACCAGGGGTGGCTGGGTGAGTCTGGCCGAAGCCCGTGCTCTTGGCTACGAGCCGCGCGATGACGCCGAGCGTTTCGCCGCGGAAGTCATCGCCGCGCACGGCGAACCCGATCCGGCTGATCCCACGCTGGCCCGCCTGGGCGGCGAGCTCTGCCTGCCAGACTTCGACGCGCCAGTGCCGTCGTGAGCGCGTGCATCACCCGGGTGTCCAGCAAGACCTACCAGCTGGTCATGCCGAGACCGTGGGGGCCGACGGTGACGCACCAGTACCTGACCGCGACGACGGTCGAGAACAGTGATGGCGCGACAGGGCAGGGCTTCAGCTGGACTGTGCGGGCCGGCGCGCAGGCGATTCAGGCCATGGTGGAAGCGGACTGCGGCCCGGCCGCGCTGGGCGGACCGATAGCACCCGCGGCGGCCTGGGACCGCATGTGGTGGCATCTGCGCGAGGCAGGCGGGGGCATCACGACGCTGGCGATGGCTGCGATCGATATCGGCCTGTGGGATATGCAAGCGAAGGCCGCCGATCTGAGCCTGGCTGATCTGCTCGGGCGGCAGCGAGACCGGGTGCCGGTCTACGGCAGCGGCGTCAACCGGCACCTCGCGCTTGACGAGCTGGCAGATCAAGTGCGCCGCTGGGTCGCGTCCGGTCACACTCGAGTCAAGATCAAGATCGGCTTGCCCAGCCTCGACGAGGACCTCGAGCGGGTGGCGGCGGTCCGCCAGATCATCGGGCCCCGCAGGCTGCTCATGGTCGACGCGAACCAGCTGTGGGATCTGCCCACCGCACGCCGGGCCGCCCGCGCACTATCGCCATTCGACATTTTCTGGCTCGAGGAGCCGCTCCCCGCCGAGGACCTGCGGGCCTACGCGCGGCTGCGCGCCGCCATCGATATTCCTATCGCAGCAGGCGAGAGCCTCTACACCGAAGCCCAGTTCCGCGACATGCTGCTCGCCGGCGGCTGCGACTACATCCAGCCGAACGTCTGCCGGGTCGGCGGGATCACGCCGTTCCTGCGCATCGCCCGGCTGGCCCGGCTCTTTGACATACCGGTCATGCCGCATCTACTGCCCGAGATCTCCGGCCAGCTGGCCATGTGCTTGCCGTTGCCGAGCATGGTCGAGGACATCGACGAGGGATCTTTCGCCGCTCTCGGCGCGCTGGCTCGCCCGAGCGGCGTGGTCGTCTCCGGGGACAGCCTGCAGGCACAGACCGGGCCAGGGCACGGCCTGGTCTTCGCCGCTGAAGACCTGCAGGAACTCACCTGAGGTCGGGCCACCGCCTGTCCTGTTCGGCTCGCAAATGTGACTTGTGCGTGACCTGCCGTGAGCGCTCCGTCACCGACCTCCTAGGCTTGCCGACAGGGCGAGACGCACCGGGCGTTAGCTAATAGACCGTGACGCGATGACTAGCCCGTTAGGTGACCCTGCCCAGTCTCCGCGCCGGGCTCCTGGGCGCCGCCAACGCTAGCCTTGGGGGGACGTATGCGAGGCGACCAGCCCCGTCCGGCCCCGGTGCACGCCGGGGGCGGATCGGTTGCGGCTCTGTGGCGCTACCCGGTGAAGTCGATGCTGGGAGAGGAACTGAATGCCGCCGACGTCACCGAGCGCGGCCTGCTCGGCGATCGCCAGTTCGCCCTTGTGGACGTCGCCACCGGGAAGGTGGCTGGCGCGAAGAATCCGCGTAAGTGGGGAAATTTCCTCGACTTCCGCGCCGCCTACGTTCAGCCGCCCCGGCCGGGAGCCGACCTGCCCGTCGTGCGAGTCACGCTGCCCGACGGGACTGCCGTGACGAGCGGCGAGCCAGACCTGCCGCGGCTGCTGTCCGAGGTACTCGGGCGGCCGGTCACTTTCGCGGCGGCGCGGCAAGCCGGCCGGCCGCCTGGCGGGACCGCGGAGGAGTACTGGCCCGATGTCGAAGGTCTGGACTTCAGGGACGCCGTGACCGATTTCGACCTGCCCCCGGGGACGTTCTTCGACATCGCGGTCGTGCACCTGCTGACGACCGCGACGATCGATCGGCTGAGTTCCCTCTACCCGGAGGGACGATTCGAGGTCCGCCGCTTCCGGCCGAACATCGTCGTCTCGACGAACCCTGACGAGCAGGGGTTCGCCGAAGATGACTGGATCGGTCACACTGTCCAGATCGGGGACCGGGTCCGGCTGCGCGTCACCGGCGGCTGCGCTCGTTGTGTCATGACGACGCTGCCGCAGGCAGACCTGCCCAAAGACGCCGGCATCCTGCGTACTGCCGCCCAGCACAATCAGGTGAATGTCGGCGTCTACGCCGATGTCATCACCGGCGGCGAGATCCGCCGCGGCGACCCGGTCACGCTCGCGTGAGCTAACTTCCTGCCACGCTGGCCACCTTCCGGCGGGTGCACTCAGGCCCGTGGCGAACTCGCAGGCGATGCTGCGTACGCACCGTGCCCGCGCCGGAGCGCCGTGCGGCACAGAACACGCTTTGTCGCTCGCGTCGCCGTGGCTCCTGCTGTGCGACAGTGGAAATCGTGAACCGTGCTCCCGGTGCCATGCGCCCGCGAGGGCAATCCCGACGAGAAGGGCGACAATGAACGATCCTGGCGGCGCTCGTGTCGCGGTCTATATCGACTTCGACAACATCGTGATCTCCCGCTACGACCAGGTCCATGGCCGGGGTCAGTTCCAGCGCGACAAGGCGCGCGGCTTCGACCGGTCCGACCGGCCAGCCGAACCCGACATCGCCGACAGGCTCCGCCGCGCCACGGTGGATGTCGGCGCGGTGATCGACTTCGCCTCGTCATTCGGCACGCTGGTGCTGACGCGCGCTTACGCGGACTGGTCAACCCCCGTGAACGCCGACTACCGCGGGCAGCTCGTCAGCCGCGCGGTGGACTTGGTGCAGCTGTTCCCTACCGCCGCCTACGCCAAGAACGGTGCCGACATCAGACTGGCCGTGGACGCGGTCGAGGACATGTTCCGCCTGCCCGATCTGACGCATATGGTGATCGTGGCCGGTGACTCGGATTACATCGCCCTCGCCCAGCGCTGCAGGCGTCTTGGCCGCTACGTGGTGGGGGTCGGCGTTGCGGGATCGACCAGCAGGTCACTCGCCGCGGCGTGTGACGAACTGGTGACCTACGACGCGCTTCCCGGTATCAACTTCCCCGGTGCCGCCAGCAGCCGGCTGAACCGGATGCCGCCGGACAGCCGGAACTCCAGGAGTCCGGCGCGGCACCGGCCCGGGGCTCGCGACGTGCCAGACGACCTGTCACCGCGGAGCCAGATGAGCCTGATGCCGAACCAGAAGACCCGCAAGAGCTTGCGACGAGGCTGCTTGAGCGAGCGCTGCGACTCGGGCAGGAGAAGGACGACGCCGACTGGCTGCACAGCTCGGCGGTGAAGAGCCAGATGAAGCGCATGGATCCGTCCTTCAGCGAGAAGGCCCTCGGGTATCGCTCGTTCTCCGACTTCGTGAAGTCACGAGAAGCCGTCGCGGAACTCGACGAGACAAGCACTGCCCGGCTTGTCCGCCTGAACCAGGCCGTGACCGCACGTTGACGACGGCGGCGCGTGGCCCGCGCCCGCCATTGCCGATCGCCAGCGAAACCGCGAGCGGCACCGTGAGCTTCGGCTGACCAGCTAAGCGATCGCCGCCCGCAAACCCGTCAGCCGTTCGCTGACCGCCGTGACTACCTCGTCAAGCGGCACCGTGGCCGTCTGGCCAGTCGCCCGGTCTTTCAGCTCGGCCGTACCCGCGGCGAAGGAGCGCTGGCCCAGCGTCAGCCGCAGCGGCAGCCCGATGATGTCGGCGCCGGCGAATTTCACCCCGGCCCGCTCGTCCCGGTCGTCGAGCAGCACCTCGACGCCACTGGCCCATAGCTCCCGGTAGAGCCGCTCCGCGGCCTCGCCGGCCGGCGACTCGACACTGTCGAGCAGGCACAGATGCACGTGGTACGGCGCGATGGTAACCGGCAGCCGCAGGCCCATCTCATCGCGGTGCTCCTGCGCCGCGCAGCCGAGCAGACGGCCGATGCCGATCCCGTAGCAACCCATGATCACCGGCCGGCGCTGGCCTTCGGCGTCCAGGAACGTGGCGCCGAGATCCGCCGAGTACCGCGTTCCCAGCTTGAAGATCTGGGCGACCTCGACGCCGCGCCTGGTGCGCATCGGACTTCCGCAATCCGGACAGCCGTCGCCGGCCCGCGCGGCGGTGATGTCACCGACGTGATCGGCCTCGAAGTCGCGCCCGGCGTTGACGTTCCGCAGGTGGTAACCGTCCTTGTTCGCCCCGGCGATCACATTGGCTGAGCGCGCGACAAGGTCGTCAATCACGACGGTCGCGCCGGCGATGCCGATCGGAGAACCATAGCCAGCGACCGCGCCGATGCTGATGATCTCGGCCTCGGTCATCGGGCGCAGCTCGGCCGCCTTGACGAGATTGCCGACCTTAGTCTCGTTCACGTCGGTGTCGCCGCGCACGACGGCGACGATGAACTCGGTGCGGCGGGAGCCGTCGGCTTCCTCCCTGGTGGCTGCCAGGAAGACTGCCTTCGCCGTCGCAGATGCCGAAACGCGGAGCGCGGCGGCCAGCCGGTCGATGGTTGTCGCGCCGGGAGTCGCGACCTCCGCCAGAGCCAGGGCTTTCTCGGCCGCCGGCTCCGGCTTGCGGAACTGGGCTACCTCCATGTTCGCGGCGAACCCGCAGTCGGCGCAGAACAGCAACGTGTCCTCGCCGATATCGGTGAGGTAATGGAACTCGTGCGCCTGGCTGCCGCCCATCATGCCGACGTCCGAGGCGACCGCGCGGACCGGCAGGCCGCAGCGGCGGAAGATGTTCAGGTACGCCTCGTAGTGCGCCAGGTACTGGACGTCAAGGCCCGCCTCGTCCGCGGCGAAGCTGTAGGCGTCCTTCATGAGGAACTCGCGGACCCTGATGAGCCCGGCCCGCGGCCTTGCGTCGTCCCTGAACTTTGTCTGGACCTGGAAGACCATCCTCGGCAGCTGCCGGTACGACTCGATCTCGGCGCGGGCGAGCCCGGTCACGACCTCCTCGTGGGTCATCGCGAGGACCATGTCCCGGCCGCGCCGGTCACGGAACCTGGCGAGTTCCTGGCCGATCTTGTAGTAGCGACCTGACTGCCTCCAGATCTCGGCCGGGTTGACGACCGGCATGGAGAGCTCCTGGCAGCCGATCGCCTCCATCTCGGACCGCATCACCTCCTCGATCTTGCGGATTGTGCGCCAGCCGAGCGGGAGGTAGGCGAAGAGACCCTGCGCGACCTGGCGCACCATGGCGGCACGCTGGAGCATCTGGTGCCCCTCGGATTCTGATTGCCCTGGCGCTACATGCAGGGTGGCGCCGAAGACCTGAGACTGTTTCATGGTCATTTTCCTTGCACTGTACGAAAGCCTGATCCATCGGCTTGCCGGAATACCGGCAGCCGGAAAGCACTGGGATACGGGGTTGTTCGCCGCCGACGCGGCGCGGATCAGCCGGCTTGGTTACTCAGCGCAGGCGGGAACGACCTGCGGCCGAGACGCCGGCCGCGGAGGTCGGACGGGGAGCAGCGGCAGCAAGCGCGCGTCAGCCGACGCGGTCGCGATAGCGCTTATCATCACTGCACTCCCCTCTGACCCCAGACTATAACGGACCTGGTGCCGGGCGCGCCTAGTCAAGCCCGAGCACCGCGAGCCAGGGATATGCGCCGCTGCGGTCAGGAGCGGCCGCGCCGAGGATGGCCTGCCGGGCGGCCGAGCTCCGGCGCGACAGGTCAGTCGATGATCGCCGGATACACCAGGGCTTTCAGCTGACCACGGAAGTTAAAGGTGCCGGAGGGGAGCAGCTGGGTCATGAAGATCACGGTGAGGTCTTCGGCCGGGTCCACCCAGAACAGCGTTGACGCCGCGCCGCCCCACATGTACTCACCTTGCGAGCCGATGACCTGCGTGGCAGTCGGAGCTTTGGCAACTGCGACGGTAAGACCGAATCCCATGCCGGCGAATCCAACCTCGCCGTATCCGCCGGGCAGCGCGACTGACTGCAGGTCGCCGTCTCCCGGCAGGTGGTTGGAGGCCATCAGCTCGACGGTCTTCCGGCCGAGAATTCGAACGCCGTCGAGCTCGCCGCCGTTGAGCAGCAGCTGGCAGAAACGGAGATAGTCGGCGGTCGTGGACACCAGCCCGCCGCCTCCGGACAGGAACGTGGGTTCCTGACGGTATCCGCTGCGCTGCGGATCATCGGCTAGGACGAGTTTCTTGTTCGCGTCGCGGCGGTAGCACGCGGCGAACCTGTCGACCTTCTCGTCAGGGACCATGAACGCGGTGTCGCTCATCCCGAGCGGCTCGAACAGCGTCGTACGCAGGTAGTCGTCGAAGCGCTGTCCGGAAATGATCTCGACGAGCCTGGCGCATACGTCCGTGGAGACCGAGTAGAACCAGCGCGTCCCCGGATGGAACTCCAGGGGATAGCCGGCGTAGCGCTCGATCATGCTCTCGAGCGTCGCGTTCGGACCCCGCCGGGCTCCGGGGGTGAGCCCATCCCCCGGTTTGGCGTTGTCGGAGAACAACGCCTGCAACGTCCGGCCGCCGGCATAGCCCAGGCCGGACATGTGCATGAGCAGGTCGCGCACGGTCATCGGCGACCGCGGGTCGACCAGCCGCTCCGACCCGTCGTCGGCCCGCTCGCGGACCTTGAGATCCCGCCACTCCGGGATGAAGCGCGCCACCGGGTCGTTGAGCTGGAACATCGCACGCTCATACAGCGACATCAGCGCGACGCCGGTGATCGGCTTGGTCATCGAGTAGATGCGCCAGATCGTGTCGTCCACGACGGGTGCTGACCGCTCACGATCCCGCGTACCGAAGGACCCGAAGTAGCCCGCGTGGCCGTGGCGCGCGACGACTACCTGACAGCCAGCAATGCGCCCGGGATCGATGTAGCGGGTCTGGATATGCTCTGTGATCCGCTCGAGTTGCCGCTCATCTAGCCCCGCGCCGGCCGGATTGACCTTCATGTGTTCTCCCGTCTGCGGCCCGCGGGCGCCACGTGGTCCCGGCCACCGGACACGCCGAACAGAAGCCTGGGTGGGCGATGACTCAAAGACACGTTATCGCCCAGTTTGGGGCTGCACAAGGTCGACCCGCGCTAACTGGGGTCGGTCCTAACCCACGGAAGGCCCGAAGCCGGCTGAGCTTCCGTCGTCATACTGCGGCTCGCCGCTGCTCTCGCCAGCGCGATCGATGGCAACCAGCAGCATCCGCACCGCGCCTGGCATCTCGACCATGGCCGAACGCAGGTCGGCGAGTTCCTGCTCGCCGTCCGGATTGTTCGCTACCGCCGCCTCGGCCGCCTCGTAGTCTTCTAGCCGATCGCGCGCCGTCTGCACCTCAGAGGACACCAGCAGTTCCTCGAGCACATTGTCAGCCATTGTCCCTCCTCATCCGTTTCAAGCGGACACCCAGGCCAGCTACCCGGACTAGGCCCCGCCGAATCTCCGCGCCAGGCCGAACGCACGTAGCTTCCGTGGTTGCCGGGGGTATGACGTTGCAGGCGCGACCTGAGTCTGGCCGGCCGAGGCTTCGGCGCAATCCGCCGGGCCGAGCACTCCAGGGCGGCCGCGCTGGCCGCCCTGGACGCCGCGATCAGGCCACGTCGAACCTGTCGAGGTTCATCACCTTGTCCCACGCCGCGACGAAGTCGGCCACGAACTTCTCCTTCGCGTCATCGCTCGCGTAGACCTCAGCGAGCGCGCGGAGCTCGGAGTTCGACCCGAAGATGAGGTCGACGCGACTGCCGGTCCACTTGACTTCGCCAGTTGCGGCGTCGCGACCCTCGAACTGGTTGGCGTCCTTCGACGTTGCGGTCCACGTCGTGCCCAGGTCGAGCAGGTTGCCGAAGAAGTCGTTGGTCAGTGATCCGGGGGTCGTGGTGAAAGCGCCGAGCCGCGACTGCTGGTAATTCGCGCCCAGGACGCGGAGCCCGCCGACGAGGACCGTCATTTCGGGGGCGCTGAGGGTCAGCAGGTTCGCCCGGTCGACCAGCAGGTACTCAGCCGGCAGCCGGCTGCCCTTCCCCAGGTAGTTACGGAATCCGTCGCTGCCAGGCTCGATCGCGGCGAATGACTCCGTGTCGGTCTGATCCTGCGAAGCATCCGCGCGACCCGGAGTGAACGGAACCTCCACGTCGAAACCGGCGTGCCTGGCTGCCTGCTCGACGCCGGCAGCACCAGCGAGCACGATCAGGTCGGCGACCGAGACCTGCTTGCCGCCGGCCTGTGCGGAGTTGAAGGCCTGCTGGATCCCCTCGAGGGTGCGCAGCACCGTCGCCAGCTCGCCCGGGTCGTTGACCTCCCACCCGTTCTGCGGCTCGAGGCGAATGCGCCCGCCGTTTGCGCCACCGCGCTTGTCGCTGCCGCGGAATGACGAGGCCGACGCCCACGCGGTCGACACCAGCTGGGACACCGACAGACCCGAGGCCAGCACCTGCCCCTTCAGGGACGCGATGTCCCCGGCGTCGATGAGCTGGTGCGTCACTGCGGGCAGGGGGTCCTGCCACAGCAGTGTCTCCGTCGGGACGTCCGGGCCGAGGTAGCGCGTTACCGGGCCCATGTCGCGGTGGGTCAGCTTGAACCATGACCGCGCGAAAGCGTCCGCGAACTCGTCGGGGCGCTCAAGGAAACGTCGCGTGATCCGCTCGTATACCGGATCCTGGCGCAGCGCGAGGTCGGTCGTCAGCATCGTCGGGACGTGCCTCTTCGAAGGGTCGTGAGCGTCGGGGACGGTACCCGACCCGCCGCCGTCCTTCGGCTTCCACTGGTAGGCGCCCGCGGGGCTCTTGGTCAGCTCCCACTCATAGCCGTACAAGGTCTCGAGGAAGCTGTTGTCCCAGGTCACCGGCGTGGGCGTCCAGGTGACCTCGAGTCCGCTGGTGATGGCGTCGCCGCCCTTGCCGGTGCCGTAGGTACTCTTCCAGCCGAGGCCCTGCTGCTCGATCGGCGCAGCCTCGGGATCGAGGCCGACGTTCTCGGCCGGGCCTGCACCGTGGGTCTTGCCGAAGGTGTGACCGCCCGCGATCAGGGCGACCGTCTCCTCGTCGTTCATCGCCATCCGGCGGAACGTCTCGCGGATGTCGCGGGCAGCGGCTAGGGGATCCGGGTTGCCGTTCGGGCCTTCCGGATTGACGTAGATGAGGCCCATCTGGACTGCGCCGAAGGGGGTCTCGAGCTCCCGGTCCCCGGAATAGCGCTCGTCGCCGAGCCAGGTGGTCTCGGGACCCCAGTAGACGTCCTCGTCGGGTTCCCAGGTATCCGCGCGCCCCCCGCCGAAGCCGAAGGTCTTGAAGCCCATCGACTCCAGCGCGACGTTGCCGGTGAGGATCATGAGATCGGCCCACGAGATCTTCTGGCCGTACTTCTTCTTGATCGGCCACAACAGCCGGCGGGCCTTGTCGAGGCTGACATTGTCCGGCCAGCTGTTCAGCGGCGCGAAGCGCTGCTGGCCTGCGCCTGCGCCACCGCGGCCGTCGCTGATGCGGTACGTACCCGCGCCGTGCCACGCCATCCGTATCATCAGCGGGCCGTAGTGGCCGAAATCGGCGGGCCACCAGTCCTGCGAGGTGGTCAGCATTGCCGCGATGTCCTGCTTGACGGCCGCGAGATCCAGGGTCTTGAACGCCTCGGCGTAGTTGAACTCCGCACCGAGCGGGTTGGCCACGGCCGGATTCTTGGCGAGAATCTTCAGGTTCAGCCTGTTCGGCCACCAGTCACGGTTGGCGTCACCCATGGTGGGGTGCGTGAGACCTCCCGGCGCGACCGGGCATCCCCTGCCTTCCGGGGTCTCGTCTTCGACGACTACTGGATCATGGTTCTCAGACATGGGAATCCTTCCGGGAAAGGCGGATCACTGTGCTCAGGAACTGGGTGCGGTGGAACAGCCGGGACATAGGCCCCAGTAGAGGACCTCGGCCTCGGCAATCGCGAAGCCGTGATCGTCGGACGCGGTCAGGCAAGGCGCCTCACCGACCGCGCAATCGACGTCAGCAACGAGACCACATGACCGGCATACAACATGGTGATGGTTGTCCCCGACGCGGCCCTCGAACCGGGCCGGGCTGCCAGCTGGCTCGATGCGGCGCACAAGTCCGGCGGCCGTGAGTGCGTGGAGGGCGTCGTACACGGCTTGAAACGAGACCTGGCCGATGCGATCACGCACGCCCGAGGTGATCGCCTCGACGCCGAGGTGGTCACCCTGCCGGACGGTCTCGAGCAGGGCAAGGCGGGCGGCCGTTACCCGCAGGCCGGCGCCGCGTAGCTCCTCGGCGCCGGTGGGGGTCCGCGAACCCGTCACTGCGCCGAAGCCTGTCCGCATAACAAGAACAGTACAAGATAACGAACTTCACAACTCTAGCGAGGTGGCGGCTTGAGCCCGACGAGGGCCGTCTTGGTCTGAGGGCAGGCGGCAAGTCTGCGCGTCGTCTTCGACTGCCACGTGTCGTCTCCGTACGGTGGTGTTCCGCTGACGGCGACCGGTGCGAGTGGGGTCGCGTTGTTCGCGGTTTCGCAGCCGTCCGACAGGGCATGCCTGCTCGCACCGGACTGCTTACTCAGCGTATCGGGCACCCTGACCCGCGAGGCTGGCTGACACCGGAGTAAGTGCTCCCCTGGCGTGTACCGCCGTCGGGTCGGCAGAGCGCCTTCAGGCCCTGCCGCTGTCGCTGAGGAGATGCCATGCCTGCCAAGCGTTCCACCACCGCCGCTGCAACGCGCAGCACCACCCGACCAGCCACCGCAGCCCGGCGGACGACCACTGCATCCCGCCGTCCTGCCGCCGCCACCCCGCGCCCGGCCGCGTCCGACCGAGAAGCGCCAGGCCGCGTGACAAGCGCTGGCCGCGCCGCCAGGGCGCGCAACAGCAGTCAGCCCTGGCTGCATCAGAAGGGACTCGAGATCCAGGAGTTCGGCACGGTGCGGCAGTTCCCGATCGGGTTGTCCCGCGATACCCGGATGTACTCCTGCCAGCGGCTCACTCGGACCCTGGCCGATACCCAGATCTTGTATGCGCTGTACAAGAAGCATCACTGGCTGATGCGCGGCGCGACTTTCTATCAGCTTCACCTGCTGCTCGACAAGCATGCCGGCGAGCAGCTCGAGCTGGTCGACCTGATCGCTGAGCGGATCCAGACCCTCGGCGGCGTTGCCGTCGGCGATCCTCGCCACGTCGCCGAGCTCACCGTCATTCCCCGGCCGCCTGACGGTGTCGAGGAGGTACCGGCGATGCTGTCACGGCTGCTGGAAGCCCACGAGCTGATCCTCGCCGACGCTCACGACGCGGCGGCGCGCGCCGCCGAGTTCAGCGACGACGGCACCAACGACCTCCTCGTCTCCGACGTCATCCGCACAGGCGAGCTGCAGTCGTGGTTCCTCGCCGAGCACCTCGTCGATACCCCGCTGGTGCGCGGCTGACGACAGGCGGGCGATCGTCGCCGCACTTGCCGCGCAGTGCGGGCGTTCGTCGCACGACCGCACGGCCTTCGAAGTCCTCGGCCACCGCGAACCGCGGCCGCGCCGTCCCGTGTGACGATCGCACGGGCACGCTGACTGAGCTCGTCAGCCCGGTAGGGCTAGGTAGTCGGGCTCATACGCCCGGCTGCGCTAGCCGCGAGAGTTTGCCGTAGCAGAAGGACCCAGCACTGTGAAGGCGGCAAACATGATTACTTTATTGAGGCGCGGATGCGCTTTCCTGCTCCTTGGCTGCGCACTAGCGGCCACGACGGTTCCGGCGACGGCCGCGACGACACCGCTGGTCCGCCGGCCCGCTATCGCCCAGGCCATCAGCGCGGCCGGCTGGCACCTGGTCAAGCGAATCTCAGCACGCGGCCAGGACGTCCTCATGGTCGGCGTAGCGGCGGTGCGCGCGGATGACGCGTGGGCCCTCGGCGAAGTCAGCACGGATGACAGCCTGGTACCGCGCGTCGAGCGCTGGAATGGCGCAGCTTGGCAGCGCGTGACGTTGCCGGGGCGCGTGACGAACTATTTTGACGACACCGACCTGTGGGACGCATTCGGGGCCTCCTCGGCCAGGAATCTCTGGGCGTTCACCGTCAACGGCCATTACCTGCGGCTGCACGGCACACGCTGGACGGCCGGCCCAGTGCCCCACGCCGGCGTCATCGAAGCCGCGAAGGTGTTCAGCTCGCGCGACGTTTGGGTGTTCGGGGCCAAACGCATCGGCGGAACACAGTTCAACCCGCGGTTCGGTCCGTGGGCAGCGAACTTCAATGGACGCGAGTGGCGAACAATCCCCGTTCCTGGACGTGCCGACATAAGTGCGGTCAGCGCCGTTTCCCGTGACGACATTCTCGCCGTAACGGGCGCCATCGATTCCGCATCCGGCGCGGCCGCGCGGCCGAGGGTGCTGCACTGGGACGGGAAGACCTGGACGGCGGAGACGACTCAGCCCCGGCTCTCGAAGCGCGCGACGATCTACGCGATCCTTGCCGACTCGGATGCGGACGTGTGGATCGGCGGAAGCACCCCGATCAGCAGCAAACAGACATCCGACATCGTGCAGCACTTCGACGGGACGTCGTGGGGTCCCGCGACCCCGCCCGCCGCAGGGTCTGGGTCGGATGATCTCGTCGCCAGCCTGGTAAGAGACGGACGTGGCGGCCTGTGGGGGCTGGGACTCAACCTCTCTCCCGGCGACGAGCAACTCTGGCACTACTCGGGCGGCTCCTGGTCAGCGCCGGTCAGGCTGCCCTGGCCGATATCCCAGCTTGCCGCGGTTCCCCGCAGCACCGTGACCTGGGCAACCGGATCCGACAAGATCCGCGGCCACTATGTCGGCGTCATCGTCATGCACGGAGCGACGCGCTAGCGCGCCGCCAGCCCTGACCGGTGACGCACTAGTCCTCCCTCGCTTCTCACTCTGGCGTCCGGTTTCGGCCGGGCGCCAGAGTTTGCTGCGTGCAGCGGGCCTGGCAGCGGAGTGTGCCACGCTCCTGGCCCGCGGCTTCGTTCACCGTTTCTCCACCGCAGCCAGTCGCTCGTTCACCGCGTGGTTACCGGTGCCGGAGCGAGTCTAGGGCCATGGCTGATCTTCTCGTGGTGGCCGCGATCGTCGTCTTTGTAGCGGCGATGCTCGGCCTGACCTGGGCGATGGGGCGGATATGAGCCTCGTCCAGGCACTTCTGCTCGCGCTCTCCATCCTCGTATTCATCTACCTGGGCATAGCCCTCTTCAAGGCGGAGTGGTTCTGATGAGCTTTGCCTGGACCATCGTCGCGCTGGTCGTCTTGCTGGCGATCGCCTGGCGGTACCTCGGCTCCTACATGGCGGCGGTCTTCGCCGGCCGGGTCAGATGGCTGTCGGCTGTCGAACGGCCGGTCTGACTCGCTGCCGCTGGTTGACGTGGACGCGACGCTGATCTCCCGGGTCCTGACCAACTTGCTGGAGAACGCCATCCGGCATGCGCCGCGAGATACCCCGATCGTGATCGGCGCCGAGCCCGGCCCGCCAGGCGCGATCTCGGTGTACGTCTCCGATCAGGGGCCCGGCGTCAGTCCCGACCGCAGAGACGACGTCTTCGGGCTGCTCGCCCGGCGCGATAGCGATGCAGGCGCGGGCCTTGGCTTGTCTATCGCCAGGGCATTCGTCGAAGCGCACGGTCAGCGCATCTGGGTCGATGACGCCCCGCTGGGTGGCGCGAGGTTCTGGTTTACGCTGCCCATCGCCCAGCTCAGACCAGAGGAGGAACCGCTTGGCGCAGCTGCTCGTCATTGACGATGACCCCGATCTGCTGAACGTCTGCAGGGTCGGCCTGCAAGCACTCGGCCACGTGGTGCGCACCGCGGAGACGGGGACCGACGGCCTCGCGGAGACCGCCATAGTCCGGCCGGACGCGATCGTCCTCGACCTCGGCCTGCCAGACCTTGATGGCGTGGAGGTTTGCAAGCGGATCAGGACCTGGAGCGACGCGCCGATTGTCGTGCTATCGGCCGACAGCACCGAAGACCGCAAGGTGGAGGCGCTGGAAGCCGGCGCGGATGACTACGTCACCAAGCCCTTCGGCATGCGGGAGCTCAACGCCAGGATCCGGGTCGCCGTGCGCCACCACGCGGCGGACCTCGACCGAGGTCCGGCGGAGCTGAGGGCCGGCCCGTTGTATCTTGACCTGGTCCATTACCACACGACGTTCGAGGGCAGGGACATCGAGCTGACAGCGCGGGAGTTCGAATTCCTTGCCTTCCTGGCCCGGCACGCCGGCAAGGTCTGCACCCGGCGGATGATCCTGGAGAACGTCTGGGGCCCCGGTTACGAGCACGAACTGAACTACCTGAAGGTGTATGCCTACCGGATCAGGCGCAAGCTGGGCGACGAGGACGGGCGTTTTCTGCAGAGCGACCCGTCCGTGGGCTATCGCCTGGCCGTGAACGCGTCATAGCCGCGGCCGGGCGCCGGGCCTGCGCTCGAGTCCGGTCGCTCACTGTCACGCAAGAAGAGGAGCGGTGCATGGAGCTGAGCCTTCAGGCCGTGCTGCTGAACGTTCGCAGCCTGGACCGGTCTATCGAGTTCTACCAGCACGTATTGGGTCTGCGCCCGGCGGCGCGGGAAGATCAAGTCGCTGCGTTGATGATCGATGAGACGAGCAGACGGCAGGTCCTCGTGCTGCGTGAAGTGGCTGGGGCTAATCCGGTCCATATGGGCCGGGGCAGTATCGGCCCGCGGGTGCTCGCCCTGGAGGCGGGCAAACCCGGTGACCTGGATGTGATCGAGCAGAGACTGACCGAGCGCAACGCGTTCATCGGGCGCCGGCGAACAAAGACCTGGGAGGCGGTCGTGGGCGTTGACCCTGACCGCATCGAGGTATCGGTTTCATCCGGCCTGACCGGCGTGCCCATCCAGACCAAAGACTGGGACCACCTGGACCGGATGGTCTACGAGGTGGGCGAGTGACTCGTGCCAGCGCTCACTCCGGCTGATCCGGTGCCGATCGCAAGATCCTCTTGCTCATGACGCAGTTTTTCGCGCCTTTGGGCCGGTCGTAGCTGAAGCCGGCCTGTTCGAAAAGGCCTCTGGTCGCGTTGTACAGGAAAGAGGCAGAGACCTTCTTGCCCGGCGTGTCCTGCGGATACGCCTCCACTACTCCCCCGCCGGCTTGCGCGATCAGCTGCAAAGCTCCGCGAAGTGCGACCGCCGCCACTCCCTTCCGCCGGTAGTCCTTGTCGACGAAGAAACAGGTAAGCCGGTAATCGGGCAACTTGTCGACGCCTGCCTCGTACTCCTTGCGATGGTAGATGTTCGGCAACTCCTCCGGCGTGCCGTACTCGCACCAGGCCACGGCGACATCACCATCGAACACGAGTGCGGCGTGAGCGCGACCCTCGTTGACGAGCCGCTCCTTGATGGAGCGGTTGCCCTCGGCGCTCTGCCCCCTCTCGGCGCAGGCCAGTTGTCCCGCAGCACCGGGGAATAGCACCATCCGTCCGCCCGATCCAGCGGCGGCGTGGAACCAGGTGCACCAACAGCCGTTCCACACCCCGTTGTGCCGCTCGGCCAGCGCCGCGAAAGCGTCCCAGGTGCCGGGGCCAAGCGCTTCGATCTTGTAGTTGCTCATGCGAGCTCCTGGTTCGCGTCGTCTCGGTGGTCGGCATCAACAATGCCGCACCCTAGAAGCGATTGCGGACGTTCCGCGTCCGGAATGCCGGACCTGACTCAGGATGCTGACCTTTGGCGTGGTGGCACAACGCCACCGCGACGTCCTGATCGAACCCGGCACCGCGCATCCCGGGCAGGAACCGTGGACGGCCCGCGCCACCATCCGGGACAGGTCAGGTTACTCGGGCATCACCACTGCCAACGCACATGCCAGCAGCCGGCGGGTTCTGGTGGCAGCATCCTGGCCCGTTCCGACTGCCGAGGCGAAAGTAGTAATTGTCATTACCGGTAACGCCAATCGGGCGTACCAGGAACGGGGAGGTTATCCAATGCTGCCCACTAACAATGGCGGCTGGCGATTCGACAGAATCAGCGGTCGAATCGCGTCAGCTCGCATCCGCCGACATGCGCTGATCCTGACCACCGCGGCTGCCGCCTTAGCGATCTCGGGCGTGGCCGCAGCAACTGCGGCATCGGCCAGTTCGGTGACGCAGGTCGGGAATTCGTCGGTGATTGTCGCCCAGGGACCGGGCCACAGCCTGGACTATTACTGGCAGACGATCGGCACCAAGCCGTGGCACAGAGAAGTTGTCGCAGGCCGGGGGACAACGTACTCCGCGCCGATGGTGTCACAGGTCGGGAATTCGTCGGTGACTGTCGCCGAGGGACCGGGCGACAGCCTGGACTATTACTGGCAGACGATCGGCACCAAGCCGTGGCACAGAGAAGTTGTCGCAGGCCGGGGGACAACGTACTCCGCGCCGATGGTGTCGCAGATCGGCAACTCCTCGGTGACTGTCGCCGAGGGGCCCTCGCACCGGCTTGATTATTACTGGCAGACGATCGGGACCGCGCCCTGGCACAAGGAGGTTGCTGACGGCTCGGGCAGTACGTACTCCGCGCCGAGTGTCGCTCAGATCGGGGACTCCTCAGTGATCGCGGCGCAGGGCCCTTCGCACCGGCTTGATTATTACTGGCAGACGATCGGGACCGCGCCCTGGCACAAGGAGGTTGCTGACGGCTCGGGCAGTACGTACTCCGCGCCGAGTGTCGCTCAGGTCGGGGACTCCTCAGTGATCGCGGCGCAGGGCCCTTCGCACCGGCTTGATTATTACTGGCAGACGATCGGGACCGCGCCGTGGCACAAAGAACGCATCGCAGGATCCCGCAGCACCTATTCGGCGCCGACGGTTACTCAGGTGGGCCAGTCCTCCGTGGTTGCAGCCGAGGGAATCGGGGCCAGGCTCGACTACTACTGGCAAGCCATCGGCACCAAGCCCTGGCACAAGGAGACCGCCGACGGACGAGGCAGCACTCGCTCCGCGCCGACTGTCGCGCAGATCGGGAACTCCTCGGTGATCTGCGCTGAAGGACCGGGACACACCTTGGACTTTTACTGGCAGACCATCGGCACCAAGCCCTGGCATAAGGAGCTGGCAGGCGGTACCGGCAGCACATTCGCCGCGCTGCGCGGCTGAATCGGCCATAGGCAAGGGCGGCCGGGCTCGCAAAACCGCGAGCCCGGTCGCCGATCGGGCCCGAGGTTATCGCCTTCAAAGACCGGAGGTTCGACCCTCCGGCAAGTCGCCGACGAGCGACGTGAGACGAGCCATCGGGAGATCAGATCATCCGGAGGATGAGTAGTCGTCGAGGACTTCGCGGATGGTGTACCGGGCGTTGTCTGCCATCACCGGGTTGAGGTCCCGGTAATAGTCCAGGTGGCCGAGGGCTATGGACAGAGCACGGGCTCGGCCTCGCAGCCAGGTGGCATCATCCACGCCGGTGGCGCGACGGAATGTCGGGCGGACCTGAGCCGGTAGCAGCATCCATGCCACGGTCAAGCCCTGTGACGGATCGCCGAGACCTGTCGACGGGAGTGTCTCCGTCGAGCCAACGCCACGCGCACGGATAGTCGGCCGTCGGCCGTCCCCGGCCGATCAGCTCGGGGACGGCGGCGGGCAGGAACCGCGCCAGACGCAGCAGCAATCCATGCTCAAGGAGGGTTCCGACGCCACCTGTCTCCGGCACGCGCGGGAGCCGGATCACCATGTCATCTCCCAGCCTGTAGTTCACGCGCCAGGTACCCTGCGTGGTGACGGGACGTACCGGCAATGTGCCCATTCCGGGAATTGCTCGGCAATGAGCCTGACGGCCAGACCAGGCCAGATATCAATCTCGCCAGCTTGGAACTTCTGCGTCCGCATCGGATCCCCCGAGGTTGACCACTCAGGCCGGGAAGCGAGGCCGGCTGGCCGACGATGTCCGGGAGGCCCGAGAGAAGCCGGCAGGAATCGAGAAGCGCCAGGGTGCCGTCAGGCCTAGCCTTCCTCCAGATGGCATGATGCCGAGTCCTGAACGTCGAAAGGGAGTCCGAGATGCCCGCGAAGAATACCAAGGCCAAGTCCGACGGCTTCACCGCCGAGGAGCGTGCCGCGATGAAAGAGCGCGCCGCCGAGCTGCGGGCCGAGGGCAAGCATGGCGCCAAGAAGGCTGACGGGCTGCAGGCCGTCCTCGACAGGATCGCGGAGATGGCTCCAGAGGATCGTGCGCTCGCCGAGCGCGTGCATATGACAGTGACCGCGACCGCCCCAGATCTGTCCCCAAAGACCTGGTACGGGATGCCCGCCTATGCGAACGCGGACGGCAAGATCGTCGTCTTCTTCCAGGACTCGGCCAAGTTCAACTACCGGTATTCCACCCTGGGCTTCCAGGACGCTGCAAACCTCGACGACGGGGACCTGTGGCCGGTGTCATACGCGCTGCAGGATTGGAGCGCCGTGGTTGAGAAGAAGGTGGTCGACCTAGTGAAGGCCGCGGTCTCCTGACCGCTTCGCCGTGTGCCCGTGCCGGATCACCAATTCTTTCCCACACGCTGGCATAGGGCTCCGCCGGCGGTTGAAGTGATCATGGCCCTGGCCTGCTAGCGCCCGATGGCGTAGATGGTGGCGTTGTTGATGGCATAGACGGTGCCGTCGGGGCCGATGATGGTGGGGGTGTAAGCCTCGGGCCGTGGGCGGTTAAGGCGGATCTTCTCGGCCAGGGTGTTGCTGGCGAGATCCCAGCGGTACAGGATCCCGTCCTCGCTATTCACGATCACTGAGTCGTCAGCGGGGTCAACAACGGCCGAATTGATGCACCACTCGTACCGTGCTCCAGCGGGTGCGCCAGGGAAGTGGACCGGCGACATTATGGTCTGGACGGCTTTCATGACTCGGGCGTTGGCGTACGGGTCCTTCTGGCTTGACCTCGGGTCGAGCACGGCCACCTCATTGTGCCCGTCTCCATCTGGCTTAGCGCCGAGGTAGTTGTTGTATTTAGACACCAGCAAGTAGGGCGAGGTTCCGTGGTAGCCGGGCACCGCGGTAGCGGGCAGCACGGATGGGGTGTTGTCCCAGCCGAAGGAACCCGGGATCTTGGTCCGGGTCAAGGCAGCGTTGTAGTGCAGCAGCCAGCCGCGGTCGTCGTGGCTCGGGAACGGATTCTCCAGGACGCCGTAGTACACGTCCCCGTCCGGGCCGACCGTCGGTGAGGCGGACGAGCTGGTCGAGATGAGGGCCGGTCGGCCGCTGACCGGGTCCTTCAAGAGGACGCGGAACCGTGGCTTGAGGGTGCTGGCGTCGAGCCCGACCAGGAAGCCGCGCGTCGGGCTGGTGACGGTGATATAGACGGTCGTGCCGGACGGCGACAGGGCCGGGGCGCAGTTGATGGCCACACCGGTGACGGCTCGGTGGCCCGCGGCCGCCGCGGCGGTGATCCAGGTCGCATGACCGTGGGCATCGATCCGGGCAATCCCGCTCGACAGGTGCAGTGGTGTTGCACCTGTCACGGTGAACCCGAAGTACACCGAGCCGCCGGGTCCCGCGGTCAGCGGTGTGGTGATCTGCACTGCCTTGTCGTACGCGGACCGGTGCGCCTTCCACTGAGCAGCCCCGTAGAACACCCGCCGCCGCACCGCACCGGCCGCCGTGTCGGCGCGCGCCCGCATCAGGACAGTCCCGCCCGCGCCAGCGACCGCCAGGGTCGCGCTTGGCGTCAGGACAGCAGGCAGCGGAGGCATAAAGGCACTGAGGCCATTGGCGAACGCCGGCGGCCGGTAATCGGTCTTCAGCGACCAGCGCCGCGCGCCGTTCGTCCCGGAGTACGCAACAACGCGGAACCCTGCCTTGGCGCTGACCCGAGTCGGGACCAGTACCGTGTTCGCGGCAGTGATCATGGGCGAGCCGTAGTGAATAAGCAGGTCCCCCTGTACCAGGACGGGGGCTAGGTCGACCTTCGCCCTCCAGCGGATCCGGCGGAACGGCTGCGGTGGCTTGCTGGCGACTGCCGTGTGCTGTGCGTTCCCGGCGAAACCGGCCCATTCGACCGCTGCCCCTGGTCCGTCCGCCCGCGAGGTGCCTGCCCCGGAGGTCTGCGCATTCGATGCCGGAACGAAGATCCACGAGCCGAGCACCATCGCGACTGCGGCGACCGCGCCGGTTCCCCCTCTGGCGACCGGACCAAGGGCTGGCAGCGCGGGACTCCTCGCCGGCTCGGCACCCGGTTCCCGTGACCTTCGTAGCAAGCCAGTCATGACTCCGCGGCCCTCCCGTCACTGGCACGACCGGCCGAGATGAGTCGTGCACGGTTCTGCCGTCTTCTCTCTGGCGGCACGCCTGGTGTCCTCGGCTTGAGACAATGATAATGCGGTAAGTGCCGACGCATCAGAGCACATGTGAGCTATATCCGCACATCTTGGTGTACCCAGACCGCACGCGGCCGGATCTACACCGGCTCAGGCTGGTTGCGATCTTCCTGACGCGAAGTCCGTGGCACTTTCGCGGCAAGCGACGTCGATCGGACGGCAGACAATCCCGCGGTCGGCCAGCGCCCGGGCGAGGATAGATCCGTGCGCCCCGCAGGGATGGCATACCAATACATCAGGTTCCGGTGGACCCGGAGGTAGGGAGGAACCGGCAGTGCATCTAACAGTGCTCGCAGTTCCAGGCTGCCCTCACGTGAAGCTCCTAGAGCAGCACATGATGCAGGCGCTCGAAGGACGCCACGATGTCACCGTCTCCTATCGGCAAATTACAGATCTGGACCAGGCCGTCCGATGGGGCATGAACGGATCGCCTACGGTCCTGATCGACGGGATCGACCCGTTCGCCGGGCCGGGCCAGGACGCCAGCGTGTCCTGCCGCTTGTTCCGGGACGATCACAGCCGCTCCGCAAGCGCCCCGTCAGTCCGCCAGTTCCGCCAGGCTGTCAGACACCCGATCACCGTCGTGGCTGATGCCGACGGCGAAAATTGGCTCGATGCGCTCGGGCGAGGCGGCCGGGGCCGGATAGCACCCGCCGAACGAGGACTCAGGGCGGTACACCAGGCAGTGCTGCGCTCCTTCGCGGCCACCGGCAACCCGCCCGGCCCAGGAGTACTGGACGATGCCGCAAGGCCCTTCCGCGCTAGTCAGGTACTGAGTGAACTGGCGGAAGGCGATTATCTCTGCCTCGATCACGCCGGGCAGATCACAGCCGCCTACCCGTTCTCCGTTGCTGCCACGCCACACGCCGTCCAGATCACCGGCGGTGCTAGCGGTTACTCCATGTGCGCCATCGATGCTCTGGGCATAGCCGACATGTTCGGCGCGAGGGTGCAGATCAAGTCCGCCGATCCCTCAACCGGCGAGCCGATCTGTGTTGTCGTCGATCGAAACCGCACGGTCTGGGAACCGGACACTGCCGTGGTTTTCGTCGGCCGCACGGCCAGCGGGTGCGAAGGACCATCTGCGGCTGTCTGCTGCGGGTACATGAACTTCTTCACCAGCCACACAACCGCCGCCGCCTGGGCCGCTGCCCATCCCGAGGTCACCGGCGGCATCTTGAGCCAGGGTCGCGCGCTGGAGGTCGGACAGGAGATATTTGGGCACCTCCTCCACTAAGACCGCGCCCCATGCACCGCAGCACCGAACCGCCCTGGCACCGCGCCCTGAGTCAGTTACCGCTGCTCAGAAGCTCAGCGAGCCGTGCGCCGTCGATGTTGCCGCCGGAGATGACCGCCACGGTCGGCTGTGCGTCGGCCAGCTGAACTGCTGCACAGTAGGCCAGGGCGGCCGCGCCCTCTGCCACCACCTTGTGCCGGACGGCCAGCTGAGCCACGCCGGCGCGCAGATCTGTCTCGGGCACCTCGATCCAGCGGTCGACCGCGCTGCGCAAGCGCTCGTGCATCACCGGATCGTAGGGAGCAGTGGTGCCATCCGCGATGGTGTCCGGCACCAGCGTGGGCGGGGAGCCATCGGCGAACGCCCTCGGCCACAGCGGGTAACCGCTGGACTGAGCGCCGACCACCTCGATTTGCCGCCCGGCTGCGTGCAGCACCGCCCCCACGCCGGTTGCTAGGCCGCCGCCGCCGACTGCCACCACTGCACGCCTTATCCCCGGCACCTGTTCCAGCAACTCCACTGCCAGAGTGGCGTGCCCGGCGATGACGGCCGGATCGGCGAACGGATGCACGAAACGTTCCGGCATGCTCTCCCAGCCTCGCCGCGCCATCCACGCTAGGACTTGCTCCCGTGGCCAGGACAGCACCTCGGCTCCCAGCGCCTGGACTCCGTCGCGCTTGGCCGCCGGCGCGGTGTCGAACATCACCACCTTGCACGGGATGCCCGCCGTGCGCGCTACATACGCCGCAGCCAGGGCCGCATTGCCAGCGCTCACCGTCACGATTCCGGCCCGAAGGTCCTCACTGCGAAGGCGCCCGACGGCATTGAGGAACCCTCGCACCTTAAAGCTGCCGGTCGGCTGGAAGTTCTCTAGCTTCAGCCACAAATTCTCAGAGATCACGACAACCGGAGTGGCGGGCAGGACCGAGACCCGGTCGACGGCGCGGCGAACCTCGGCATCATCGAGATCAGAGCCGACCGCCATGTCCGCCGACACTAGCGTGTATCTTCCGCGATGTGGGAGGCGCCCCTTGACCGAGCGAACAGCAACCACCCCGAGCTCATTGGCCTAGGCAGTCGTCCCCGACCACGCGAGCAGCGGAGGGGGGACGGTGAGTGGCCTGCGGCCGGCGTCATCTAACTAGCCGATTAGCTCAGCTTCTCCATCCTTGGTCATAGCGGAGGCTCTACCTCCGGGCTGAAGCGCATGCATCTCAGCGTCGCGACGATAGAGCACATGACCGAATGCGATGTTGTGACAGTCCGCGGGCTGCGCAAGGCCTACGGGACGAGAGTTGTAGTACACGGACTTAGCCTCGATGTCCGGGCCGGCGAGATCGTCGGATTGGTCGGCGCCAACGGCGCCGGCAAGACGACGACTGTCGAGTGCATCCAGGGCCTGCGGAGTGCCGACGCCGGATCGCTAAGGGTGCTCGGTTACGACCCGAGCACGCAGGCAAGGCAGCTGCGGCCGCTGATCGGCAGCCAGCTGCAGGACTCGGCGCTGCCCGACCGGCTGCGCGTGCAGGAGGCGATGCGCCTTTTCACGTCCTCGGCCGGACCCAATGGCGACGGGCTGCTTGAGCGGTTCGGGCTGGGCGCCCGCCGACGCTCGGTGTTCTCCTCGCTCAGCGGCGGGGAGCGACAGCGGCTTTTCCTCGTCCTCGCGTTGCTCAATCGGCCCCGCCTGGTCATCCTTGACGAGCTCACCCAGGGGCTCGATCCGGCCGCGCGCCGCGATGTATGGGCCGCCGTCCGGCGGCTGCACGACGCGGGCACCACTGTGCTGCTGGTGACCCACGAGATGGACGAGGCCGAGGCGCTGTGTGACCGGGTGGTCGTGATGCGAGCCGGCCGCGTCATCGACACAGGCACGCCTGCTGAGCTGGTGAATCGCTACGCGGCCACCGCGACAGTCCAGTTCACGCTGCCCAACCTTTCGGTGTCTCTGATAGACGAGCTCAGGCAGCTGGACGGCGTGCGGCGGGTAGAGCGGACCGGCACGCAGGTGAGTGTGCAGGGCGACCGCCGCATCATCGCGCACGTCGGCGCCAGCCTCGTCCGGCGCGGAACGGTCCCCCGCGATCTCGGCGTCCATGTCCCCGATCTCGAGGACGCGCTGCTCACTCTCCTCGAACCAGAGCAGCCAGAGACAACCGCAGCTGCGAGAGCGCACAACGAGCTAGTAGGAGGCCAGCGATGAACAGCGCCGTCGGACGACTCGTACAGGCAGAGCTCAAGCTCATGATGCGCGATCCGCTCGTGCTGACGTTCGTGGTCGCATTCCCGATCGTGACGATGCTGATCATCGGCGGCGCATTCGGCAGCCAGCCAGATCGGGCATTCGATTTCGTCAATCCCGCGCACTGGTACGTGGCGTCGTACCTGACCGTGGTGATCGCGGCGATGGGTCTCGTGATGCTTCCGGTCCACCTGGCGTCTTATCGAGAGCGCGGGGTGCTGCGCCGTTTTGCGGCGGCTGGGTTCCCGCGCTGGTCGTTCCCGATATCTCAGCTCATCGTCGGGCTTGCAACGACCGCGGTCAGCTGCGCGCTGTTGCTCGTAGTTGCCGCGCCCGTCTACGGCATTCCCCTGATGCACGCGTGGTGGCGAGTCGCGGCCGCGCTGGTACTGGGCTCGATTGCCTTCGTCAGCATCGGTGTGCTGCTCGGCTCGGTGCTCCCTTCGGCGCGATCCGCCCAGGCCGTCGGCCTGCTGATCTTCTTCCCGTCGTTCCTGCTCGGCGCGGGCGGTCCGCCACCACACGTGATGGGCTCGGTAGTACGGCAAGTGGCTGGGCCGCTGCCACTGACGTTGCTGACCAATGCGGTGCGCGAGCCCTGGCTCGGCCTCGGTTCAGCGACTGGATCCCTGGCGGCGGTAGCCGCCGTTGCGGTTGCCGCCACGGTCCTGGCTGCGCGCCGGACGGCCCTGTGACCCAAGATCCCACCAGCAAAGCCGAGCTCGGGCCGGGCCGCGGCCCGGCCGGGAGGTTGTTAGTCAGCGGCGTTAGCGAGGATGCGGTTCCCGCCACATCGCCTCTCCTTCTGATCCTCCTATTTCCTCCGGAGCTGTCGCGCCGGAACAGGTGTCATGATCCGGTCATGTGCCTCCCGGTGCCGGGACGCCAGGGATCAAGTCGCCGGTTGCCGGGATCTTTGATTCCCGATCGGACGCCCTGGTCGGCCATCGGCTCGTCATCGAAACGCGGGATGACATGCAGGTGGGGGTGGAGTCCGCCCTGATCGTTCCAGCCGAGCGTGTAGCCGTCGGGAGCGAGCCGCTTGTGCAGCTCGGCTCGTACCTGAAGCAGAAGGTCCCGTGTCGCCGTCCATTCCTCGGCAGTCAGGTCGAACGGAGAAGCTCGGTGAACTTTCGGGGCGATGCCGCCGCAGCCCGGAATTACGTCGGGCGGATCACGAGGGTCCCTGGTCGAGGCGTAGATGCAGAAGTCGTTCTCGAAGTACAGGTCCGCTTTGCGCAGCCTGTCGTGATCGCAAAAGACGCAGCCTTCTGTCATAGGTCCGTTCTACTCGCCGGCCCCGCCATTTCACTGCCGGTCAAGCCGGCTCAGCCGTTCACCTCGTCGAGCACCGTCGAGCGGTACCACCCGTCGATGTGTGCCGCCAAGCGACCACTTGTGCAGCGCCTCCCGCCATCAGATGGGCTTAAGCCTGCCCGCCGATGAGCGTCGCTCTGCACGAATTTATGCGATCGAGCGCCTCAGCTCGGCGCGCCGACACCGTGCGTGACTAGGCGTGCAGCCGACTTGGCGTGATTATCAGAGGCTCTGAGAACAACTCGGCGAACTGGCGAGGTGCGCCAAACATCGCCCCAATGCGCTCGGCGTATTTCGCTGCATACTGCGGTTGCCTGTCGGCGGGCGGTACGTCTTTGATGTGTTCTACGATGCCGTCGATGCGGATCACGTCTCTGCCTATGTCGGTCACGTCTAGCCCCAGAGTCACCTTGGGGTTCTTGCTGATGTTGCGCAGTTTGATCTTTCTCGGCTGGCTGTAGACGAGGATCGTCTCGTCGTCGCGCAGCAGGAACCACACTGGCACGCTGTCAGGCTGGCCGTCGGGGCGAACCGTCGTCAGCCATGCCATCAGGTTGCTGTGCAGGCGAGCTTCGACATGCTCGCGACGCTCGGCAGGCAGGTGCTTGGTCAGGTTCACTGAGGTCATAACCAGCGTCCTGCCCGGAGTAGTCCCGCAAGGCGGCCACGGCCATCCGGCGATCGTCGGCGAAACACTGCGGACGGATCGCGGCTTGGCAGCGACTGCGCAGTCCAGCCGTGCGGAGCCCACGACAATCGCGTCTATGCCTAGTCAACGGGCGGACCTGCGCAGCCGACCATCGCGGCGGATCCCCGGTTCCCCGGATCGCCGCTGCGCACAGGCGGCTCGGAGGCGTCCCGGCGCGCGTGTTGTCCTTGGCCAGGTAGTGCCGTGCAGGTGCCATCCGCAAGCAGGAGCTGGCCGCGGCGGATGACGAAACGTGGCCAACCCTGGACGCTAGCGCCGTCGTACACCGAGTACCCGGCGCGTGACTGCATCCGCGCCCCGTCGACAACCCTGTGTTCTTGTGGATCCCACAGTGCGAGGTCGGCGTCAGAGCCGACCGCGATCGCGCCCTTGCGCGGATAGAGACCGAATAGCCGGGCGGCGTTAGCCGACGTCAGCTCGACGAACCTGTCCAGCGAGATCCGTCCGGTCGCGACGCCTTCGGAGAACAGCATCGGCATGAGCGTCTCAAGGTCAGCCACGCCCTGCCGCGCGGTCACCACGTCAAGGGCCGGGTCGAGCTTGTCCGCCAGCGTCCAAGGCGCATGATCGCTGCAGACGGTGTCAACGTCGCCCGCTGCCAGCCCGCGCCATAGCGCCTCCCGGTCGGCCGGCGCGCGCAGCGGTGGGGCGCCAACATACCTCGCCGCGTCCGGCTCGCCGAAGCGCTCCCTAGTCAGGTGCAGGTACATCGGTCGCGCCTCCACATAGACAGGCAACCCGCCTGCCCGTGCCTGCCGGCACCGGTCCAGCGCCTCGGCCGAAGACAGATGCACCACGTAAATGGCCGCGCCGGTCTCGCGGGCTATCTCAATGGCGTCGTCGACGGCCTCAACCTCCGCGCTGACCGGTCGCGAGTCAGGGAAATGGCTGATTGCGCCGCGTCCGGACTCGATTAGATCCCTACCCGCCCGCTGGAGTATCTCGGCGTCCTCACAGTGCACGAGCGTCAAGGATCCGTTGCGGCCCGCGGCTGCTATTGCATCCGCCAGGCCGGGCGTTCCCGACGCGAACTGCGGATCAGACAGGAAAACCTTCAGGCTGGTATGTCCGGCAGCGGCCAGTTCGGCGATCTCGCGCACGGTGTGATCCCCGAGAGATGTGAGCACAGGATGCAGGAACCAGTCCACGGCAGCCTCGACTGCAGCGCCTGCCATGTCCCGCGCGATAGCCGCCGTCATGGACTCGCCGGGCAGCCCAAACGTCATGTTTCCTACAGTTGTGATGCCCCCGGCAAGGGCAGCAAGCGAGCCAGTCCAGAAGTCATCCACCCAGGCCTTCTGCTCCCCGAGCCCGGCAAGCTCCGCGGTAAGGGCGGCGCAAACCAGGTGAACGTGAGCGTCGATGCCGCCGGGGATGACGAGCAGGCCGCGGGCGTCGATCTCGCCCGCGCCGCGCATTACGCCGCCGAGCTGAGCTATTCGGCCGTCCCGTATCCCGACATCGGCGATCTCATGGCGGCCGGGACAGACAATCGTCCCGCCACGGACGACGAGGTCGAAGTCGGCAGCACGCATCACAGCATCCTGACACGGGCGGCCGCGCTCGGAGTGCCCGCCCACTGCGGTAACGCCAGGACGTCTTTCTCGCCAGCCATACTCGTGCTCAGCGCTACCTAGCCGCGGCATGGCACAACTCCCCGGATAGTCCGGCCGGCCTGCCGGGAAGGCCGCGATTGCTTCACTCTGGATGAATCCAACCCCTCGCCTGTCGCCCAGACGATCGTCGCCGGATTACCGCTTTCCGACTGAGCCTGGTCAAGAGCCAAGCCCGCTGCCGCCTCTGGCAAAATGACGAGCGTCAGCGTGAGTGGCCCCGAGGGCAAGCGCGGTAAACAAGCGCCATAACGGCGGGAGCCTGGCGGAAGGTACTTCTGGCAGCGTGGCGGGCGGGTGTCGATTCGGCGGTAGCCACTTCGTAGCGGGAGTGAGGGCCGGGCACAGACGGCCCCGGATGACAGACGGGAGTGATCTTAGTGACGCAGTATCTGCTCGCGCTCTACCGCGACTATGCCGTTCCCATTTCCCCAGAAAGAAGCCAGCAGGTGTGGGCCGGCGTAAATTCGCTGGGCGACAGGATGACTGACGCAGGCGCGTTCATGTTCAAGGGCGGCATGCAAGGCGGCGCGGAGTCGGCGACCGTGGTGCGCCAGTCCGGCGGCGACTTCCTGATGACCGACGGGCCGTACACCGAGACCAAGGAACACCTCGCCGGGTTCTGGATCATCAACGCGGCCGACCTGGACGCGGCGCTGGAGTGGGCCAAGCTCGCCGCTGTCGCAGAACAACTGCCGATCGAGGTCCGCCCGATGTTCGTGGGGGACCTCGACGACGCGATCCAGGCCAACGCGTCCGACGCCCAGCAGCGGCCATAGGCCCTCGCGCAGTGACTGTCGAGGCTGTCTTCCGCCGCGAGTACGGTCGCTGCGTCGCCACGCTGATCCGCTTCCTCGGCGATATCGACGCCGCCGAGGAAGCGGTACAGGACGCATTCACCGTCGCCGTCGCCAGGTGGCCGTCGGACGGCCAGCCGCCCAATCCCGGTGGCTGGATCGTCACGACCGCCCGCAATCGGGCCATCGACAGGCTGCGTCGCGAGTCGGTCCGTGACGAGCGGCACGCGCAAGCACATCACCTGTACGGTGCCGCGGCTCAGGCTGCCGAGGACAATGCCGTGCCGCCAGAGGAGGAGACCATGCCCGATGACCGGCTGCGCCTGATCTTCACCTGCTGTCATCCGGCGCTGAACCAGCCCGCCCAGATCGCGCTGACCCTGCGGCTTCTCGGCGGGCTCGAGACGCCGGAGATCGCGCGGGCGTTCCTCGTTCCGGAAGCGACCATGGCCCAGCGGATCGTCCGGGCCAAGCGCAAAATCAGGGACGCCCGTTTCCCCTATCGCGTGCCTGCGGAAGCCGAACTTCCTGCCCGCCTCACACCCGTCCTGGCCGTCGTCTACCTGATCTTCAACGAAGGCTACGCGGCGACCGCCGACTCTCTGATGAGGCTTGATCTGTGTGCTGAGGGAATCCGGCTTGCCCGGGTGCTCTGCGAGCTGATGCCCGACGAGCCGGAGGCGCAAGGACTGCTGGCGCTGCTCTTGCTGCTGCACGCCCGCAGCGCAGCGCGCGTCACCGCCGGCGGCTCCCTGGTCCGCCTGGCCGAACAGGACAGGCAGCTCTGGGACCGGAGCCTGGTCGCCGAAGGCCAGGCCATCGTGCGTGCATGCGTCCGGCGCGGCCGCGCCGGCCCGTACCAGATCCAGGCCGCCATCAACGCTGTCCATACTGTCGCGCCGGGCGTTGACAGCACCGACTGGCACGCCATCCTGACCCTGTATGACCAGCTACACGCACTCACGCCGACTCCCGTCGTCGCACTGAACCGGGCAGTCGCGCTGGCCGAAGTCCGCGGCCCCGCAGCCGGGCTGGACGCCGTGGACGACCTACGTTCCTCCGGCCTGGGCAGCTATTACTTGTTCCACGCGACACGCGCCGATTTGCTACGCCGTCTTCGGCGCGATGCCGAAGCCGCGGCGGCCTACGTCACCGCCAGAGCGCTCACCGCGAACCCGGTCGAACAAGCCTTCCTCGACGCCCAGTGCGCCACGCTCGGCCGACCAAAGTCCGCACAAGAATGACCCCATGGGTCGGCTGTCAGCACACCGTCCAGCGACAGCTTCTTCGCGCGCTCGAGGATGCGTTAGCCGGAACCCTGGATACGACGAAGCGCAGGCATCTTATGACGCACGTCTCGCTCACTCTCGGCACTTGCTCGGGCAGGTCGCGCTGCGAGCGCTTCAGGCAGATTCCATCGATCTGCGTGCGTCGGTGATGCTGTCATGAAACGGCAGGTTTATCAGCTCGGCCGCGGGACGCATCACGCTGTCTGGAGAGATCACCACTGCGACCGGGGCCTCGTCAAGCAGGCGGTCGATCATCGCGAAGCCGGCGCTGTCGAGGTAGTCGACAAGGCTGAGGTCAATGATCAGTGCCGAGGCGGCCAGCTCGCGCAGAGCATTGCTGAGGTCTGCGGCGTTGGCTGCATCGACGTCGCCGCGGATCTGGACGGCGGGGACCGTGTCACCGGAGCCTTCGGCCGGGCCGACTGGCCGTAGCTGGAAGTTCATCTGGCGTGCTGCCCCTTCCTTATCGGGCTGTCGGGCCAAGGCTGTAGGTCATGGTGACTTGGGTGCCGAGGATCGTGCGTGCGGTCTGGGAATGTTTCGTGAGGCCGTGAATTAGCTTCAGGCCCCGTCCGCGCTTATCAGCCCGGCTAGCCGCGGAGTCCTTCAGCCAGCGCCCCGAGTCGGCGACGGTCACGGATATCTCGTCCTTGGCAGCGAAGGCTTCGACGCTGACGATTTGGCGAGGATCTAGATCACTTCCGTGCTCTATGGCATTGCTTAGTGCCTCCCCGGCGCCGAGCAGGACATCGTGGGCGGTCGCACGGCTCATACCGAGATGTGCGAGCCAGTTCCGCATCCTGTCGCGGGCCGGCCGAAGCTCGCTGAAGCTGGCTGGCATCACGTCGACGTGGCTGGTGGCCGTGGTCCCGGCTGGGCGTACTGCGATGATGGCGACGTCATCGGCGAACCCTTGGTCGGGGGTCATCTCGCTGATGAGGGCCCTGCACGCCTGGCCTGCCGGCAGCTGCGCGCAGCCTGCGGCTGCAGCTGTCAGTCTGGCGAAACCGTCCGCTAGCGGCTCGGACCGGCGCTCGATGAGGCCGTCGGTGTAGAGCAGCAGGAGCGAGCCTGCCGGCAGGGCAGCGCTGCCCGTCTGCGCTTCTAGCTCGGGTGAGAAGGACCTCACCGCCAGCGGCGGCCGTCTGCCGTCTTTGAGCCAGGTCACCGTTCCCTCCGGGCCGACAACAAGCGGGTAGGGATGGCCGGCGCATGCATAACTCACGGTGCCGCTGGCGGTGTCGATGATCGCGTAGGCGACCGTAGCGAACGCGGCGTCGTCCAGCGTTTGGGCGTAACGGTCGAGCAGGTCGAGCACGGCGGCTGGATCATCGGTTGCCAGAGCTGCGGCTCCGAGGGCGCTGCGTAGCTGGCTCATGACTGTCGCGGCAGGCAGGCCATGGCCGACTACGTCTCCGGCCGAGATGCCGATGCGGGCCGGGCCGAGCGGGGTCGCCGTGTACCAGTCACCGCCGACGCGCATGACCTCCCCGGCCGGCTGGTAAGCGGCCGACACGGCGGCGGCCGGGGAGCTAACCCCGAGGCCCAGTAGGCGCTCCTGCAGCGACATCGCGATCTGATGCTCTCGCTCAGTCACCGAAATGCGCGCGACTGCGCGGGCCAGGATCGCGGCGACCCGCCTGCTCAGGTTGGTGTCCGCCGGACTTATCTCACGCGGACTTGGCCAACCGAGGCCCATGGCACCGAGCACCGCGCCGTCGTCGGCATGCAGTGGCTCCAGGATGCTTGCACGGATGGCCGGCGCCTTGTCAACGGCTTCTGCGAGGAACCGCGCCTCTACCGCGGCGGTGTCGGGGATCACTTTGCGCTGGTCCGTGCGGACGGTCTCCGCCAGCATCACCGGGGAGGTGATGCTTACCAGGTGGTACCTGTCGGTGACATCACTCGTTAGGTCGCCGGCATAGGTGAGGCGGAGCTTACTGCCCGTGTCGTCCAGCAGCCCGACAGCTGCGGCGGTGGCTCGCAGCGAGCAGACCGGCGACTTCAGCAGCACGTCAAGAGCCTGGCTGACGGACTTTGCCGCTCCCAAATCCGCGGTCAGGCTTGCCAGAGCTCGTTCCTGCGAGGCCTGTTCGCCGGACGGCTGGGCACGGTCCCGCGCCGCTGCCTCGAGCCGGGCGGCGACATGGCTGATCAGGTTCGCTGAGGTGAACGGCTTCACCAGGTAGTTGTCAGCCCCGGCGGCCAGGCCGCCGCCGACAGCATCCGGCCCGGCGCGAGCCGACAACATGATGACTGGCAGGGAAGCAAGGGCAGCGTCGGCGCGAATGGCGGCGATCAGCCCGAAACCGTCCAGCTCCGGCATCATCACATCGGTGATCAGCAGATCCGGCCGATGACGCCGGGAAAGTTCCAGCGCCTGCCGACCGTCACTGGCCTCGATTACGTCCCACCGGCTGCTGAGCACAGTCGCCAGGTGACGGCGCATGTCAGCATTGTCGTCAGCCACCAGTACGAGCTGGCGCGAGGAGAACGCCTGCTCAGCATTTGCACTGGCACCGAGCCACCCGAGGGCCTCGTCGGCGTAATCGTTTCCTTTCGCCGACCGCGTGATGCTGGCAGCGGCACTCGCGGCAGGTCCGGCATGCGGCGCCTGCAGGCTGACCTGCACGGTGGTGCCCTGGCCGGGCGTGCTATCGACGCCGATGGTCCCGTGATGCATCTCCACCAGGCTGCGGACCAACGCCAGCCCTATCCCGCTACCCTCGGCTGTGCGGCCGCCTGTGTCCGCCGGGCGGTAGAACCGATCGAACAACCGGGGCAGATGCTCGGCGGCAATGCCCGTTCCCGTATCAGACACGGCAACGGTAGCCCCGCCGTCGCGGCCCGGCGCGACCGTCACCGTGATCGACCCGGTCAGGGTGTTCTTGAACGCGTTGGAGACGAGGTTCAGCACGATCGTTTCCCACATCGCCGTGTCCACCTCGGCCGAGGCCGCCCGGCAGTCGAGCACCAGCTCTATACCAGCGATCCTGCAGACCTCGGCGAACGACGACGCAATCCCGGCTGTCAGCGCGCTGAGGTCCACGACAGCCAGCTGCGGCTGGCTCTGGCCAGCCTCAATGCGAGAGAAATCAAGCAGCGCGTTGACCAGCCGCAGCAGCCGCTGGCCATTGCGCTGCACAATCCGCAGACGGTCTGCCAGCGCGTCGTCGCCGCTCAGCGACGCGAGGGCATCATCGAGGGGCCCAAGCATCAGCGTCAGCGGCGTCCGGAACTCATGGCTGACGTTGGCAAGGAAGGTCGTCTTGGCCTGGTCGAGCTGCGCTAGGGACTCCGCCCGACGTCGTTCGCCTTGGTAGGCCGTGGCATTAGCCATCGTGGCCGACACCTGATCAGCGACCAGGCGGCAGAATCCGCGATACTGGTCATCCAGGGGCTGATATCGGCTCAAGCCAAGTACCAGCGCAGCCGTTGACGAACCGTCCGTCCCGGCATCGGCCGTTCCGCCCAGCGCGATCACCAGGGCCTGCTCCGGGCAGTCTTTGCCCAGGCCGGTTGCGAGCGAAGGCAGGCGGGCGGGCAGTTCAGATACGAGCCGCAGGCCGTCTGCGTCGACGGTGCCGCGATCTGTGAAAGACGCGAGCAATTGCGGCATGACGGCGGTCGCGTCCGGCGTGGCGCCGCGCAGGCGCACTCGGTTATCCGCCTCGTCGCTGGCGTACACCGCCACGAAGGGAAGATCGGCAGGATGAAGCGCGCATACATCGATCGCGGTGTCCAGCGCCGTCTCCACCGACTGGGCATCCATGAGCGCAGCTGCCAACGTGCTCAGCGTACGAAGACGCCGCTCGCTCAATACTTGCTCGGTCGTCTCGGCAACGGCGCAGAACACACCTTCGATCGCGCCGCCTGCCCCGATGATCGGACTGTAGGTGAACGTGAAGTAGCGCTCCCAGCGACGGCCATCGTTCACCAGCATCAGCTTCAGGTCATCGGACCAGGTCGCCTTGCCCGTGGACACGACGCTATCCAGAAGCGGGCCGATGACATCCCAGATATCCCACCAGACGACCGCTCCGGCAGAGCCGAGGGCCGCAGGGTGCTTATCGCCCAACATCGGGATATATCCGTCGTTATAGATCAGTCGCAGTTGGTCGCCCAGCCACAAGACAGTGGGGAACCGGCACGCCAGCGCGGTGGCGACCGTCGTCCGTACGGCTGCGGACCACTCCCCCGGATCCCCTAGCGGATGGGCTGGCCAGTCGTGGGACAGAATCCGGCTGCCCATCTCGCCACCAAGCGAGGCTGCCATCCGCAGATCAGCCGGAACGCTGCTCATCTCACGAGACTAATCCGGCCGGTCTTCGCCGCCAGCCATGGCATGGCCATGTGCCGGCGCCAGCACTGCTGGATTGATGTGCATCGGTTTGCTGTTTGCCTGGTGGGCGCACCTGAGCTCGAACCAGGACATCTCGGTTGCAAAGCGGGTGACCCTGGTTGCCAGACGGTGCTGAACGAGGCCCTTCGAGCCCTTGACCAGGGACGACAGTCGCTCAGCGGGCCTGGCATCGCGATGGCTTTTAGCGGGTGATCGTTGTCGAACGATTCACGATGCGTGGTGAGATCGTCAGGGTCCATGCCGGAACGTGGCCGTGCATCCGCCGTCGACGGTCACGATCGAACCTGTCATGAATGACGCCTCGCCAGAAGCAAGGAAGGTCGCGACGCGAGCGATTTCCTGCGCCTGGGCCTGGCGACCGATAGGTTGCAGGGCGGCGTTGGCTTCCCGTCGCGCTTCGGCGGCGGCACGCTCGACCGGCGGGAGGGATCCTCTTCGGCCGCCCATGTCTGTGTCTATGTAGCCGGGGCAGATGGCGTTAACGCGTAGGCCGTCTGCGCTGTAGTCGACGGCCAGTTGCCGGGTGAGATTGACGATGCCACCCTTGGAAGCGCAATACGACGGCGCCAACGGCGCGCCGATGACGCCGTAGGTGGATGCGATGTTGACCATGGCGCTCCGCGGGCGCTGAAGGAGGTGGGGGATCGCCGCTCTGGCACAGAGGAAGGTTCCGCGCAGGTTGACAGCGATCGTCCGGTCCCAGGTCTCGATGTCGAGCTCATGGAGGCGACACGACCCGCCCGCGATGCCGGCGTCGTTGACCAGCACGTCGAGTCGCCCGAAGTCGGCGACGGCGCCGTTGACCAGGGCGGTGACCTGACCGGCATCGGCCACGTCGCATGACGTGAAGGACGCCGTGCCGCCTGTCCTGAGGATCTCCTCAACTGTTCGCTGCCCGTCATCGATATTCGTGTCGCCGATGGCGACGGTGGCGCCGGCCGTCGCCATGTCGAGGGCGATGGCCCGCCCGATACCTGTCGCCCCGCCGGTCAGGAGCACCACGCTGTCTCTCAGGGAGGGCATGAGTCCCTTGCCTCCTCGTCGTGTTATGAAACCGTCGGTGTTGCGGTCGGCACTTCATGATCTCGGCCTGGGAACCGTACAGGAACCGCTCGCGGTCCGCGACGTCGTTGCACGCCTCACCGCCGACGCGTGACGAGCCCGCCGCAGGCCGAGCGAGATGAGCGTGGTGTGGCTCTAGCCTGCACATGGGCGGACGGAGGAACTGATGACAGAAGACGCGAACGCGGGTGCTGCTGCCGCCGCGGAGCCCTGGTCAGCCGGTGCTGCCTGGATTGACGGGCGGTACTGCCCGGTCGAAGAAGCGAAAATCTCGGTGCTCGATCTGGGTGTCACTCGGTCGGACTGCACCTACGACGTGGTTCACTCGTCGCTCGGTGGCCGGCGGGATCATGCCGGTGACCGTAGTCGACGGCAGGCCAGTCGGAACGGGCAGGCCCGGCCCCCTGACCGCACAGCTCCGCGACCGCTACTGGGCCCGCCATGAGGATCCCCAGTACTCTACGCCCGTCCGTTACCGCGAGCTGCACTGACCGAGGGCCACGGCTCACGCGCCTATTACGGCAAGTAACACCGGCGACCCTCCGTCTGCAAGTCCCGAGTCGTCACTGACCGTCCGACCGCTCTCGCTGTATACAGCGCGGGGGTGACGGCACCGTGACTGGAAATATGACCTGGCCGCCCGCGACCCGCGATCCTGCAGACGCACAGCACGTAGAATTCATGGACTCGGGCGGGGCGTCTATGACGCTGGATTAAGCGGGTCAGGGCTCGGAGGGAGGTCGCATGACCAAGAGATCCCGGCGAGAATGGCCGCCGCCGACCTTCGTTGAGCCGCCGTACGTCTCAAACGTTCACCGGCCGGGTGACAGGGGCACTGCTGACCCCTTCTACGCGTTCAAGCGGGTGGCGCGCGACGACGGCAAGCCATACCAATCACCGGAACCGAAAGCTGAACGGGAGCTGTTGGCCTTGCTCGGGAGCAAGGCCGCGGTGATGATGATGAGCTGCTTGCTCGTCGCTGTCGTTGCTGTGCTACTAGTGCTCCTGGTCTTCAAGGCGTGATCGCTGGCCGCACCGACGCCGGGCGCCGCGACCTGCAGCTGCCGATCTCGCCCGCAGCCGAGCGCATAATCGACCTTTACCGGCGGCATGCCGAGGCGTGGGCAGCCGCCCGTGGCACGCAGCTCTCAGAGCGCGCATGGCTCGAGCCGTTCGCAGCCATGCTCGGCCATGCCGCGACGCAGCGCCTGATGTTTCCCGTCTTCGCGGCCATGCCTCGCCCGGTGCACCGCTACTGTTCACGAGCGGCCCTGCCTGCGGAGAAGCGATCGGCAGCCTTCAAGGGGAGGCTCTGTATCATGCAAGCCTCGGTCCCGACGATTACCGGTTGCTGCTCGGGCCGGACCGGTTTCGATGTCGTGGCCCCACGCCCCCGAAGACCTGATCCACACAGCCACGACGGTGAGGTCACGGTCGTTCTAGGCGTCGGCATCATGGGCTCGGCGGTGGCCCGCAACTTGGCTGCTGCCGGGCTGCCCACAACAGTGTTGGACCGGTCGCTGTCGGCAACGGCACCGCTATCGGAGGCCGGCGCCCGGGTCGCCGCGTCGCCTGGCGAAGCAGTCCGCGGCGCGCGGCTGGTGATCACGATGCTGCCCACCGCAGCAATCGTCGAGTCGGTGATATTCAGCGGCGCAGCGCAGGCGTTCGCGCAGGGCGCCGTCTGGGCACAGATGGGCACTATCGGTATCACCGGGACCAGCCAGATCACCGGCCGGCTCGGCAGCTCCGCCCGGACATCATCTTCGTCGACGCGCCAGTATCAGGCAGCAAGGCCCCGGCCGAGGCCGGCGAGCTGCTCATCCTGGCCTCAGGACCGGCCGAGGCGAAGCCCGTACCGGCCCAGCATTCTCCGCGATCGGCCGCAAGACGGTTTGGCTCGGCGAAGTAGGCCAGGGCAGCCGAATGAAGCTTGTTGTCAACGCCTACATGTTCACGCTGATCGAGGGCGTAGCCGAAGCGCTCGAGCTCGCCGGCTAACTGGGCATCGACGACGCACCAGCTGTCGGAGGCCATCGAAGGCGGTCCGGTCGACGCATCAATCGCCGACGCCAAGCTGCACAAAATGGCCCGCGGCGACTTTGCGCCCGAGTTCCCAACTGAGTGGGCACTCAAGGACGTCGACCTGGCGATCGCGGCAGCAGGAGCCGACACTCTGCCTGTGCTCGCCGCGCTCTCCCGCCGGTGGCGTGCCGCAGTCGACGCGGGCCACGGCCGGGAAGACGTTAGTGCCGCGCGCATGGCACTGGGCCGTCGGCACGGCTGATGGCGGAATCTGCGGCTCACACAGGGAGCCCTCACAAGCTTTTCCGGTGGAGGTTCATAGGTGAGTAGCTCGCGCGGCGTCCGTCAGCGCCCCTGGACATGGTCGACTGCCTGGCAGCTACGAGAAGTTGGTAGCAGCGAGGTAGGCCGCGTTCAGGCGCTCGCGAACGCTCGGTGATCGCACTGGAGTTTCGGCGTCAAGGTGCGAGTGGCGAAGCTCGTCCATGAATTCTTGCCAGAGCGCAGGGCCGCCTTGTTCGAGTAGTTCGGCGCGAACCCGCAGAGCGCGGCTCGTCGGCCGGTGGCGAAGGCCCCAGCTACCGAGCTGCGCGAACACAGGTATGAGTTGGATCGCGGGTTCGGTCAGGCTGTAGCGCGCCCGCTGGCCGACCCGCGTGTCCTCACGGGTGAGCAATCCCACCTCGACGAGTCGCTTAAGTCGGTCGGCGAGAATATTTGAAGCGATCCCCTCTTCTCGCCGGCCTGCAGCGCTCGGAAATAGCGGCGGTCTGCGAAGACGATGTCACGGAGGACGAGCAAACTCCAGCGATCGCCGAACACCTCGATGGTGGCGTTGATCGGGCACCCCGACCGCGGCTTATGCGCTTCGCCCATACTGCTTGCAGTCTACTACCACCAAGTACTACGGTCTCGACAAGCGGTTGCAAACTACAAGCGGAAGGGGCCGCTCGTGCTGAGGCAGGTCGCGGACGGTGTGCTCATCCACGAGAGCGAGTTCGTCCAGGGCAACGCCGTTGTCGTGCACGGCCGGGCTGGCGTGTTGCTCATCGACCCCGGGGTGCACGGCAACGAAATGGTCTGCCTCGCCAACGACCTGTCCAGTTCGGGCCAGACCGTTGCGGCAGGATTCTCGACGCATCCTCATTGGGATCACCTGCTCTGGCACGCCCGCCTCGGCGCGGCGCCCCGTTACGCCACCGCGCGCTGCGCGGCCTCTGCCCGGGATCAGCTGTCGGACGGTCTCGACTCACGGCAGCACGGCATCCCCGAGGAGGTACCGCTGGACCTGCTCGGTCTGATTGCCGGCCTGCCCGCCGAGATGACGCGGATTCCCTGGGAAGGCCCTCAAATCCGGATTGTCGAGCATCAAGCGCATGCCCCGGGCCATGCGGCGCTGTTGATTGAGGGCGGGGTGCTCGTCGCCGGCGACATGCTTTCTGATGTCCTGATTCCGATGCTTGACTTGAACAGCACCGCTGATCCGATCGAGGACTACCTCGCCGCTCTGCGGTTGCTCGAGGGCGTCGCGGGCGATGTTGAGGTCATCGTCCCCGGCCACGGGTCCGTCGGCGGAGCTGATCAGATGCGCGCGCGGATCGACCAGGATCGGGCCTACGTGCATGCCCTGCGTGACGCCCAGGCTCCCAGCGACCCGCGGCTTGGCCCGTCGGCCACGTACGGCAAGGACTGGCTACCTGGCGTGCACACCTGGCAACTTGAGGGCCTCGCCCGAAGAAGCGAGCGCGACGGCACGGCTGGCTAGCGATCGGCGTGCTGTGAGGCATGCGTTTGCGACCTCAACGAGGCCGTCGGCCTGTCCCAGCGATCAGCCACCACTTGAAAGTCTGCGTGACGGTTCCAGGAGATCTTGCAAGGACACCTTCCATCGTCTATCGTCGATTAACGATGAAAGGTAACGGGCATGCCGCTCGACCGCGCTACAGCCGCCGAGTTCGCCAGCTGGTTCAAGGCGCTCGCGGATCCAACACGGATCCAAATCGTGTCCCTGCTGGCCCGCCGCGGCACCCCGATGAGCGTCGGCGAAATTGTCGCTGCGGTTGATGTCGGCCAGTCCACAGTCTCGGCCCACCTGAAGGTCCTGGCGGAGGTGCGGTTCGTGCTGGCCGACCACCGCGGCACGGCCACCTACTACCGGATCAACGAGGCATGCGTGGACTGCTTCCCTACCGCCGCCGACATCGTCATGGGCAAACCCGCCCCGCTCCCGCCAATCCCAGATGCATCGACATAGGAGGATAGGGCGACGAATGGACAGTGAAAGGATCATCAGCAGGTACTCGGAACTTGCCCGCGCCGCGATCGGCGGAGGAGCCATCAGGGATTGCGATCCCGATACATTCGACGACGGCTGTTTTGGTGCTGCCGCTTACGCCGATCGCAGTCAAGCGCCCGAAGCCGCATTCGCGGCAAGCCTGGGCTGCGGTAATCCGTTGATGGTCGCTGAGCTCCAGCCCGGAGAAACGGTCCTTGATCTCGGCTCCGGTGGAGGCCTTGATGTACTGCTATCTGCCCGCCGGGTCGCACCGGACGGCATCGCCTATGGCCTGGACGCCAGCAGCGACATGCTGACTCTCGCCCGTATCAACGCCGACCGGGCGCAGATCACCAATGCCCGGTTTCTGCAGGGCCACATCGAGAACATCCCACTGCCCGACGATCACGTCGACGTCGTCATCTCGAACTGCGTGATCAATCTGTCTGGTGACAAGCCCCGCGTCCTCGCGGAGGCGTTCCGCGTGCTCAGGCCTGGCGGACGGCTGGGCGTCAGCGATGTCACCGCAGACGAGGGGACCGACCCGGTACAACTGACTTTGGCCGAGCAGGAAGTCGGCTGCCTTGCTGGCGCGTTGACTCAGCCGGAATACGAGCGCTTGCTCGTCGCGGCTGGGTTCGCCGACGTGGCCATCACCAGCACTAGCAAAGCAGGCGAGTGCCTGCATTCGGCCATCATCCATGCCACGAAACCGGCCGCTGCCCACCACGACTCATAGACGTGGAGCTGGTCCTCTCCGAGCGGTAACAGTCCACGGCGTAGAAGTCGAATTTGGTCGGGTCAACTAGATAATGATGATCTAGATTGTCGGGATATTCGGGCAGCTCACCGTTTAGACCTCGCCGCGTACAGCGCCAGTCGCGCGCTTCCAGGCTGTTGGTGCAAGGAGTCGGCCGAGCCGCTAGTTGCGGCGGATGATCGCGTTAGTTCCGTGCGTGGCCCGCCATGCGAACTCGAAAACTACTGCGACGACTAGCAAGCCAACAAAAACTGCTTGTTCACCGCCGCCGATGACGCTTCGCCCGAGCCCGACTTCGGCGAAAGCCAGCAGCGCGAGGAGTAGCCATCCGGTGCCGTCGATAAGGCAATGCGCCTGCCGGCACCGCCAGAAATTGGCCAGGCACCAGGTCCCAGCCGCCAAGGCGGCCAGCCCGTCAGCAGCCAGACCACCGCGGATCGAAAGGTGCCGCGCCAGGCTCAGCAGCGCAACCACCGCCACGATGTACAGGGCACAACCCACGCCGGAGGGCGGGAAGATCCGATCAATGACGCGCTGGAGCCGCGTGCTCGGCGGCCGTCCAGGCGGTGACCAGCCAAACAGCGCGCGTTCGCCGCTGCCGTCAGACATAATTATCGCCTCGGCTACAGGTTACGACTCCGGCCGCAGGACGGCATGCACGGCACGGCGCAGTCGAACCCAGAACCGAATGATCCACGCCCGCAAGATCGTCAGTGTTGCGACCGCCGTCAGGACTACGACCTGGATGCGCCCACCGCGGTCAGTCGTCGATCGCCTGATAGGCGGCCGTGAAGAAGTCGAGGAAAACCGGCGACGTAGGCCGCCCGGCTCCGCCCTGGTTCATGAGGATCGCCGTCATGTCCTCGGCAGGATCGTTGTACCAGATGATGCCGTATCCCCCGTTCCATCCATAGCTCCCGACCGATGGTCCGAGGTGCGTGCGCCGGGTGCGGACCGCCATCCCGAATCCCCAGCCAAAGTCGTCAAAGTACCCCGGCGTGAACCCGGACACTGCCTTCTGCCCAGCTGTCAGCTGGTCGCTAGTCATCAGCGTCACCGACGGCCGCGACAGCACCCGCTCGCCGTGGTGGGCACCGCCGGCCAGCAGCGCCGAGGCGAAGGCGAGGTAATCGCTAATGGTCGAGACGAGCCCGCCGCCGCAGTCTTCGAACGCCAGCGGCTGGCTCCAATACCCGCCGGGGCCGTCTTCGACAGCGATCTCGCCGTGGAACTCTTCGGCCAGGTAGACGGTCGCCAGGCGGCTGATGCTCTGACCGCTGACGCTGAAGCCGGTGTCCTTCATCCCAAGCGGACCGCAGATCCGCTCGCGCAGGGCTTCCCCGAACGACATGCCGGTGGCGCGGGCTATGAGGACGCCGGTCACGTTTGCGGCGGTGTTGTACATCCATCGCTCGCCAGGCTGGTAGACCAGCGGAAGCGCGCCGAGCCGGCGAATCCACTCATCCGGCGGCATCGCAGTCTCGCAACTACTGGCTGGCCCCTGGTCGGGCGTCTCGCCTCGGAGGGCGTTCAGCGCGTCAGCGATCGGGACCGTTCCCGGTTCGGCGGGAACCATGCCGGTGCCGAGGGTGAAGGTGAGCAGATCCCGCAGCGTTATCTGGCAGCTCGCCGGGACGGTCTCCTCGAGCGGTCCGTCCGGATCGGCGAGGACCCTCATGTCCGCCAGTTCCGGAAGGAACTCATCAACCGGATCGTCTAGGCGGAGCGTGCAGTCGTCGACGAGCGTCATCGCGCAGGCGGCAACGATCGGCTTTGTCGTCGAGGCGATGCGGCAGATCGTGTCGGCTGCCATCGGCGTCCTCGAGCCCTCGCCCTCGAAGGCGAGATTGCCCGCCGCCTCGATGTGGACCTCGCCGTGGCGGGCGACGGCGGCCACCGCACCCGGGGCAAGGCCGGAATCGACGTAACGCTCCAGCACCTCATGCACCCGAGCCAGCCGATTAGGCGAGAAACCACCTGCAGTCACTCTCTGCATGCCTCCTTCGGCACCACGCTGACGCGGCCGCAGCCATCAGGGCACGCTGACCCAATGCAGGCAGACGACGGGGGTTGCGTTACTCATCGACCCGGCTGTGCATAAAGCTGACGAGATCTCCCGGCCAGCCGAGGTTACGCCGCCGGCGTTAGGGGCGCCAACCGCGCTCGTCATCGCGCTGGCGCTCGCGGGCGCTCCACCTCGACACGCCACGGCATGCGCGCCGTCGCCACGGCTCGTCTCATGCCTGGGCTATCGCGTCCGCTCGGCCGAGCGGCTCACCGTCATCGACTACTCGTAGCTCCGGGGTGCCTGGCGCGGTATGCACTCCGACTTCCGGGACCTGCTGCATTCCGCTGGTGACGGCGGTGCGGTTGAATCGAGACTATGACCTCGCAGGGCGGTGAGGCTGGACCGTCGCCTGCGCCGCGGCGAGATCGACGAGGCCGGCGCCGCTTACGTCGATCACCTTGAGCGGGTCGCTGCGCTGGTCGCGGCCGGCGGCGGCAGTTTGGCTAGTTGGCGCGCAGCGTTCAAATCGGCGACTCGCGGCATGTTGTCGTAGGTGAGCAGCCAGTTAGTGTCCGACCAACCGTGCAGCCAGCCAGCAAGCTCGGCGTGATCGTCGGCCGCTGAGCGCTGAGCAGGAATTCGTAGCCTGGGCCCGATCTTCGCCCCCCGGCGGCGTGGCCGTCAGCCGGGCGCAGCCCCGGCTTCGAGCCGGGGCTGCGCGCCGGCCTCAGGCGCGCGCCGTCAGTTGCATGAGACGTTCGACACGTCAGCGCTCATCCGCGCTGCGTCGACCTGATCCCAGTCTTCGGCAGGGCTTGAGATCCACTGCCACGCCACGGCGCACGTCGAGCTGCTGGTGTAGCCCGCGTAGAAGTGCGCGACGGTGCTGGACGTGCTGAACCCGCTGGCGCACGGCGGAGGCGCCGAAATGGACGTCTGCGCCGTCCACTCGAGCGTGCCGTTGAGGTTCCCTGACATGTTCTGGTTCCACCAGTCGGCCGTTGCGTAGACGCCGGCGAACACGAGGACTGTAGTGTTGCCGGCCGAAATAGCGACCTCGTGAACGACATTCCAGAATCCGTTGAAGACGTCCCTGTTAAGTGATGTGTTTGGGATCCAGCCACCACCGCCGGTTTCCAGGTCCGCGTAGATGATCGCCACGCTTGGCGGCTTGACCCCGCTCTGGTGATAGAAGTCGTAGAAATTGGTAATGGCGGCGTTGCCCTGGTCCTCACCCCAGGTCGTGGCCTCCGATGCGGTGCCGTTGAAGCCGGAGAGGCCGTCCGGACCTGACAGCACGTAGTAATTCTGGCTGCCGACGCCGTCACCGCTGCTCGCGTTCTTGTTTGCGTCGTCGGACCAGGTCTTGTGATTGTCGGAGTCGGGGAAGGACTCGATCCGTCCCACGTAGCTGCCGAAGTCCCCGCCGCATGGCGATGGGTTCTTGTACGGCACCGAGCTGCCGGTGGGACCCGGCCCAGTGGAGCCAAATCCGTTGGTGTCGGTGCCATAGTAGAAGCCGGCCGGAGTGTCGCCAGCCATCGCGGCAGCGGGGAAGCCGACGATGACGAGCGCCAGCGCCGCCACGCCGAGCACGCCCACCAGCGCTCGTCCGGTCCGGCGCGTAAGCACGGCAGCTCGCTTCGATCCGCCCGCAGCGCGGCCGTTTCGGGCCACGGCGTCCACGGTCGGCCTCATGGCGCGGCCTTGTACTGCGAGGTGCTGGCGAGCGGAAGAGCCCCGTAGCCCGGCGAGTCGGGCACCGGCATGCCGACGATGCCGACGGCTTGCGACCAGGACATGAAGGGCGATACCACTACGGTGCCGCAGGAGTAGAACGCTGCCCCGGTCGGATCGACCGCGTTGCCGCGCGTCCAGCTTCCCGCGGGCATCCGGACATTCAGTGTGCCGCCGCCCGGCAGGCTGACCCGCAGCGCGCCGCCACGAGGGATCGAGATGCACCGGACCCCGCCAGTCTGCGCGGCCGGCGAGACGAACGAGTCAAGGGTCACCACCGCCGTGCCGCCCCTGCGCAGTGTCAGCCGTACCTTCGCCGCTCGCGCCAGCGTGGCGCTGCCGGTTACCGCGGCTGTGCCTGCTGACCCGAACCGGCTGAAATCCGCGGCCGTCATCGCGCCGGTTAGGCCGACTAGCCGCGTCGCGGACACGGTGGCGCCCCCCGGCCCGGCCAGAACGACTTTGCCAGGGAATGTGGGCAGCTCGCACGGGGCGCCGGCGTTCGTCACGTTGAAGCCGCTGACCACCGTAGTCATGGCGGGCCAGCTGGTCCAGTACCTGACCGTGAGCTGGCGCGCGGCGCATGCCGGGATCCTGGCTCTCGCCGCCGTGACGGCCGCGCCGCCGTACGAGGGAACTTGCCAGGCCGGGAACGCGCGGCGCGGCGGCACCCATGCGCGGAAATGCGCCCGCGGGGGCAGGCTCTGGGCCGTTGCGGCGCCGTTCACCATCACTGCAATGCCGGCTGCCAGTAAGCAGCCGGTGGCCAGGGTGGCCGCCAGGGCTGCGGGGTGTCTTCTCAACATGGGCATGTCCTCCTATCGCGCACTGTGGCGCAGGCCGATATTCAGATAATGACATAACGGATTTAGGAATCAATACCCAAGTATGCGCCGCTAATAAGCGGCCATACTGCCATGAATCTTTCAAGCCCAAACTCCACGTTACGGGCAAACAGGTTTGGGTTACCCTCAAGACTCCGCGGGTTCCAGCGACGGTCGCAACACTCGAAGGTTTCGGGAGTTGCGATGGTTGAGGGTCATCGGGGTCGGCCGCCGCTGGCGGCGAAGCGTGAGCAGTTCGGGCGGCTGATAGCCCGGGGTATCGGTAACGCGGAGGCGTGCCGGATCGTGGGCGTGCATCCGCAGACCGGGAAACGGTGGCGGCGCGGTCGTCTCATGACCAGCAGCAGCGGCGCGCGGCTGCACTATGCAGCAGTGATCGACACACGCAGGCAGGCCATCTCGCAGCGGTACCTGTCCGAGGATGACCGGGTTGCCATCGCGGACCTGCGGGGTGCCGGGTCCGGGGTCCGGGCCATCGCGGCGCGGCTGGGCCGCAGCCCGTCGACGGTCAGCCGGGAGCTGCGCCGCAACCAGGACCCCCGGAGCCTGGCCTACCGGCCGTTCGCCGCGCAGACGATGGCGGCCCGGCGGCGTGGCCGGCCCGGCCGCGGCAAGCTGTTACGCGATCAGGAGCTGCGCGAGTACGTGGCAGGCCGGCTGGAGGCGCGGTGGAGCCCGGAGCAGATCAGCCAGGCGCTGCGCGAGGAGTTCCCCGCCGACGCCGGCCGGCACCTGGTCCACGAGACGATCTACCAGGCGATCTACCGGCCAGAGCTGGGCGGGCTGTGCCCGGACCTGCGGCAGGTACTGCGCACCGGGCGGCGGCACCGCAAGCGGCACCGCCGCGCTGATGCCCGCCGGACCGGGGTGCTGACAGACATGATCAGCATCAGCCAGCGGCCAGCCGAGGCCGCCAGCAGGGCCGTGGCAGGACACTGGGAAGGCGACCTGATCATGGGCCACGACAACAAATCCGCGATCGGCACCCTGGTCGACCGCGCGAGCAGGTTCACCATCCTGCTCCACCTGCCCGGCCCCCGGCATACCACGGAGACAGTCACGGACTCGCTGATCGCAGCCCTGGAACCGCTGCCCGCGCAGCTACGCCGCTCGCTGACCTGGGACCAGGGCAAAGAGATGGCCCTGCACGCCCATGTCACGCGTGCCCTCGGAATGCCGGTGTTCTTCTGCGACCCGCACTCGCCATGGCAGCGCCCGACGAACGAAAATACAAACGGGCTGCTCCGCCAGTACTTCCCCAAGGGCACCGACTTGACCGTGCACGCCCCGTACCAACTCGCCGGCGTCGCCGCCGAGCTCAACGACCGGCCGCGCAAGACCCTCGGCTGGCACACCCCGGCAGCCCGCCTAGCCGCCGCACTAATCGGCTAGCATCCACAAGCATCAGTCACCGTGTTGCGACGATCGCTGGAATCCGCCCTCTTGGTTTGGCTCTTTGGATCGGACCTCGCGACCAGAACAACAAGGCTCCGGAGAGCCTCCGGTGCCTGCTCGCGTGTTTAGCGGGCCTGCCAGCTTGTCAGGATGCTGCCGTCGACGGCTGCCAGTTCGTGACTGGCCGCGTGGTAGTGGCTGGGCTCGAAGCCCGGCACGGAGCCGGTGTTGTCGCCAGTGCGGATGTCCCAGATCTGCATCCCGCCCGGGCTGGCGGAGTAGAGCCGGCGGCCATCGCAGTACAGCTGGCCCTGCGGGCCGGCGAAGCTGGCCGTCACTGCTCCCGAGACCGCGTCGTAGATCTCGACGCCGGGAATCATTGCCTCGTCGTCGGCGCCGATGCCGCTCATCGCCAGCGTCGTGTTGTCGAGCCAGCACATGGGCTTGTCCCAGTAGTAGCCCGCCTGCCGCAGCCTGCGAGCGGAGTGGCCGTCCTCGGGCTCGTACACGTAATCGTGTCGCCAGTTGCGCGCGTCCCACACGCGCGGCATGCCGACCGGGTGCCAGACCCATCCGTCGCTGGCGATGAGACGACTATCAGGAGACGGATAGAGCGCTCCGTAGAAGTAGTCCAGGTAGTGCTCGGGACGCTGACCGCTGGCAGCCTCGAATTGCCGGGGCGTGATCGTGATGCCGGTGGCAGGGTCGGACAGATCGACGCGGTTCCATGCGGTCGCGTGGACCAGCAGCAGCTGATCGTCTACCTGGAGGAAAGCGGCCGGGAACGGTGTCTGCTCCACGTGGTAGGCGCCGCGGTCCAGGTCCATGGTGACGCGGCCGGTCGCTAGGTCGATGACCACCCCGCAGCTTCGATAGTCGACGGCGATCACGGCGAAGTCTCCGCCGGGCGAGGCGAGCAGCCGATGCCGCCCCGGCTTGCCGCCCTTACGCTCGGGACCTGGGCCCGGCAGCCGCGTTTGCCAGTGCGAGATCACTTCGCCAGTGCCGGAATGCCAGCGCAGCAGCTGCTCGGCCGTCAGCACCAGCCACTCTCCGGGGCACCCGTCCAGCGGTGCCACGTCTACCGGCACGGCCGGCAGCGGTGTCCGCGACAGCGTCACATTGACCGGCTCAGGCCTGCGCCGGATCTCCGGCTCGCCGATCACGCCGATCACTGACCAGCGGTCATCAGCGCTGGCCACGCATCCCTCACACGCGACAACCAGGTCACGATCCGGTCCCGCCCTGGCGCACGGCCCGCAGCACAAGTCATACTCCACGCCGACGCCGCGCAGCACCCAGAAGGTATCGAGCTCGCCGGCGCCCTCCCCGAGCAGATGACGGCACAGCCGCCGCGCACCTTCCAGCGCGACGTGCTTGCACGGCAGAGTCTCCACCGACCCACAGTACGGATCCGGGCCTTCCCAGGGCGAGTGGCCGCCGAGGCCGCGTTGCCGTTCTTGCTCGGAACGAGGTCGAACCAGGCGCGCTCGGCCGGTGCAAGAGTGGTGCACCTGCGGCTTGTCGCATGCACGAAATTGGCACCACGGCGCCTGCATTCGACTTTCCGGACTACTTCGGGCTACCGCTACCGCTACCGTTGGTGGGCGCAACAGGGTTCGAACCTGTGACCCCTCGCTTGTAAGGCGAGTGCTCTACCGCTGAGCTATGCGCCCGTGGCCCGCATTGTCAGGCAGACCGCGCCCAAGCGTACCGCTCCCCCGAGCTTGCTGCTTTGCCCGCTGAGCGAGGCTGGTGAGCAGTCCGGTGACCAGCCGCGCCAGCCGCTCAGCGGGCAGCTAGATACGGCCGCGCCAGGCCGGCGATGACATCGGCGACGTTGATCCTGTTCTGCAGCCGGGCGAGCCGTGCGTCCATGGACGGGCCGCTGATACCCGCCGAGAGCGCCGCCTCGAAGTGGCTGGCGCCCACGACCGCCGCCGCGAATTTTACCGCGGCCGGGAGCAGCTCGAGCTCGGCCGCCGACACTGGCCGGACACTCGCGTACCCGCCAGCCAGTGCGGTGATGCGGTCCGCGTCGGCGCCAATCAGCCAGGCGGCAGGGTCGTTGTCGGGCAGGCCGGCGTCCAGGTGGCATTCCGCCAGGCTGTTGCCGAGATCCAGGACAGCCAGGCCGATTCCGCCCGACTCCCAGTCGATGAAGGTGACGTCGGCCGCGTCGCTCGCGACCACGTTCCTGGGCCAGACGTCGCCGTGGACGAGGACCTCAGCAAGTGCGCCGGCTGCCGCCCCGACCTCGCTGTTGGCCGCGCAGAACGCGGCGTATAGCGGCTGCCAGGCCGGCGGCACGAGCGGCACCACGCGATCCAGGCGCGCCTGCGTCGCCGGCACAGCGCGGCCCGGATGCCGGGAGGCATAGCCAGGCCGGCTCTCCGCCGCCCTCGCCGGAACGGGCACCGAGTGCAGCCGGGCGAGGCTGGCACCGGTCAGCCGCAGCTGATCCAGGGTTGGCCGGATGACCGGGCCGCTGACGAAGGTCGTCGCCCAGGACAGCCAGGACCCCGCCACGCCGACCAGCTCACCGGTCCTGGTCAGGACCGGCCTCGGGGCGCGGTATCCATGGTGCTCTAGCCAGGCGAGGACGCGGGCGCGGCCAAGCAGCCAGTCCGCGACCGGCTCGGCGTCTGGACTGGCAGCATGTGCGGGTACCGGCGCGTCAGCCCGGAAAGCACGGATGACCTGGACAGCTCCGCCGGGCAGCGTGACCTGGTAGGCGACCTGGTCGTCGCGCTCAGACCCGGCGACCAGCCGGATCTGCACCGCCCGCCGGTCGTGATACTCATCCAGCAGGCGGCCGACGAGCGCAGCATCGCTCACCGGGCGTACCGGTCAGGACATCGCGTAGGGCGGCAGCTGCCTGGCAGGCCCGAGCACCCGCGCGAGCGCCCGGTCGACCTCGTCGGCCAGGTCGGGCACCGAGTCGCCGGCCGGGCCGACAAGCTCAGCCGCGCTGGCTGCGGAACCTTCGGCCGGCTGCCCGACGGCGCCGCAGTCCCGGCACTCCACTTCACCAAGCCGCCTGACCAGGTGCACGCTCGCGCACACCGGGCACCGGTCGAGCTCGTTAGCCCAGTCGTAGGCGACCTGGCAGTCCGGGCAGATCAGCACCTGCCGATCGCCGCGAACGCCCCGTCGCCAGGGGCTCTCGCCCCGGTCAGGGTCTACCTGCCGGGTACCGCACCGATAGCAGGGCATCCTGCCTGTTCCGATTCTGCCTGGCGACCAGAGAGCAGCCGAGCTAGTCCAGCCCGGCCAGGGCCTTCTGGTAGTCGGCGATCTCGCGTGCCTGCGGGATGGGGTTAACGACCTTCCACTGCACGACGCCGGCCTTGTCGATGATGAAGGTGCCGCGCGTGGCGACGCCCATCTTGTCATCGAAGACACCGTAGGACTGAGCGACCGCGCCGTGCGGCCAAAAGTCCGAAAGCAGGGTGAAGTTGAAACTCTCCCGGTCGGCCCAGGTCCTGAGCACGAACCCGGAATCCACCGATACGGTCAGCAGCTCCACGTCGTCCCTGGTGATCTCCGGGAACGAGTCGCGCATCGCGCACAACTCACTGCTGCAGACACCGCTGAACGCGAGCGGATAGAAGACCAGCACCACGTTCTTGCTGCCGCGGAAATCCGACAGCTTGATCACAGTGCCGTGCTGGTCTTTCAGCTCGAAGTCAGGGGCCTGATCGCCGACTTCCACCGCCATGGACTGGTCCTTTCAGCGTGGGGATTCAGGAACGTTGGGGTTCGGGCAACAGCCGCGATCGCAGCTGTCCCGGTGGCACCGGTCGCGACGGCGGCCAGGGCCCGATGAAAGGACTCAGTGTGCCACCCCGGTACGGGACAGCAGGAGCCGGATGCCCGGCACTGGTCAGCTCGGATCGGTCAGCGGCGGGCCTTCGGCGCCACCAGCCGGGTACCCGACCAGTGCCGCCCGGCACTCACGGTCGAGGTCTGGGACAGCCCGGCCGTCGGCGCGGACTCCCCGATCTCGCTCGGCTCGACGTGGCCGTCGCGGCCAGTCTTCGGCGTCAGCAGCAAGATGTACCCGCCGTCGGCGAGCGGGGTGAGCGCGTCGACCAGGGCGTCGACGAGATCACCGTCGCCGTCCCGCCACCACAGCATCACGCCGTCCACGACGTCGTCGTAGTCCTCGTCGACGAGTTCGGCGCCTTCCAGGGCCACGACAGAGTCGCGCAGCGCCTCGTCGACGTCGTCGTCGTACCCGATCTCCTGCACCACGTGGCCTGGCTTGATGCCAAGCCGCTCAGCCAGGTCACGCTGGTCCTGCGCCTGGCCCGCGGTCGCGCTCACTGAAGTCCTCCTGATCCTTTCCGCCGTGCCGACCAGCCTGCCCCGAGATCTCCGGGCCATGCCCGGTTCCGGTGACGGCTACACCGCGCGGCGTTGTCGCCTGCTCTTGATCGCACAGTTCACACTGGGTCGGCCCGGTGCGCAAGTCACAATTAGCACGCAGTACGAAACCGCAGGCCAGCTGGCCTTCGGCCGCCGTCGGCGCGCCCGCGGGCTGTGACTGTTTGCGTTAGTATGGGACCTACGCGCCGTATGTTCTGCGACGGAGCGAGATTGATCGAGAAAGTCAGTCGTATTTGCTGACAACCTCGATCGATAACCGGATCGGGCCAGGAACGGGCCAGGAACGGGCCAGGAACGGTCGTCTCCGACGCCTCTGCCGGGCTGAACTACCGGCCAGTAGAGATGCGTTTCCCGGCGGCGCGTACGAGGATGAGAAGCGGACGACCTGACAGGACGTGGCCGCGACCGGCCGCGCCGCCCTATGACGTGGCCTGCAGCCGCACCGAGCCGAGCCTGCAGGCCCGCGGAATGCGAGGAATCACCCGTGGCCTCCGGACGCCAGCGCTTCTCCATCATCAGCGACGGCCTGCCCACCCAGCTCCCGGACATCGATCCGGACGAGACCAGGGAATGGGTGGAGTCTTTCGATGACATCGTCCGGACGCATGGCCGGTCCCGTGCCCGCTACGTCATGCTCCGGCTGCTCGAACGGGCCCGCGAGCAGCAGGTGGGCGTGCCCGGCCTGCGCAGCACTGACTACATCAACACGATCCCGCCCGAGCGCGAGCCCTGGTTCCCCGGTGACGAGTACGTCGAGCGCCGTATCCGTGCCTACATCCGGTGGAACGCAGCCGTCATGGTCTCCCGTGCCAACAGGCCAGGCATGGGCGTCGGCGGTCATATCGCCACCTATGCCTCTGCCGCGAGCCTCTATGAAGTCGGCTTCAACCACTTCTTCCGCGGCAAGGACCACGGCGAGTCCGGCGATCAGGTGTTCTTCCAGGGCCACGCCGCACCAGGTATCTACGCCCGCGCTTACCTCGAAGGCAGGCTGTCCGAGCAGCAGCTGAACGGCTTCCGGCAGGAACTCTCGCATCCAGGCGGCGGGCTGCCGTCCTACCCGCACCCGCGGCTGATGCCCGACTTCTGGGAGTTCCCGACGGTCTCCATGGGCCTCGGCGCCATCAACGCGGTCTATCAGGCCAGGTTTAACCGGTACCTGCTGGCCCGGCAGCTGAAAGACACCAGCCGGTCGCGCGTCTGGTCCTTCCTCGGCGACGGCGAGACCGATGAGCCCGAGGTACGCGGCGCGATCGCCATCGCGGCCAGGGAAGAGCTGGACAACCTCACCTTCGTGATCAACTGCAACCTGCAGCGGCTGGACGGTCCTGTCCGTGGCAACGGCAAGATCATCCAGGAGCTGGAAGCCAGCTTCCGCGGCGCCGGCTGGAACGTGATCAAGGTGATCTGGGGCCGGGACTGGGACCCGCTGCTGGCTAAGGACACCGATGGCGTCCTGGTCAACAAGATGAACACCACCCCGGACGGCCAGTTCCAGACCTACGCGGTCGAGAACGGCGCCTACACCAGGGAGAATTTCTTCGGCGGTGACCCGCGGCTGCGCGCGATGGTCGAGCATCTGTCCGACGACGAGATCCGCAACCTGTCCCGCGGCGGGCACGACTACCGCAAGGTCTACGCCGCGTTCAAGGCAGCGACCGAGCACGTCGGGCAGCCGACGGTGATCCTGGCGCACACGATCAAGGGCTGGACGCTGGGACCGGACTTCGAGGCTCGCAATGCCACCCACCAGATGAAGAAGCTGACCGTCGCCGAGCTGAAGGAGTTCCGCGACCGGCTCTACCTGGAGATCCCGGACGCCGCGCTGGAAGCAGAGCTGCCGCCCTACTACCACCCTGGCGAGAAGTCCGACGAGATCCAGTACATGCTGGAGCGCCGGGCTGCGCTCGGCGGCTACCTGCCGAAGCGGGTAGTACGGGCCAGGCCGCTCGCGCTGCCGCCTGACGCGGTCTACGCCGAGCTGCGCGGTGGCTCAGGCAAGCAGCCGGTCGCGACCACGATGGCCTTTGTCCGGCTGCTCAAGGACCTGATGAAGGACGCCGAGATCGGTGACCGGTTCGTCCCGGTGATCCCGGACGAGGCCAGGACGTTCGGCATGGACTCGCTGTTCCCGACGGCGAAGATCTACGACCCGCACGGCCAGACCTACGAGGCCGTCGACCGTACCCTGCTGCTGTCCTACAAAGAAGCTGCCACCGGCCAGATCCTGCATGAGGGGATCAGCGAGGCGGGCGCGATGGCGTCCACTACCGCCGCGGCGACCGCGTACGCAACCCACGCCACGCACATGATCCCGATCTATATCTTCTACTCGATGTTCGGCTTCCAGCGGACCGGCGACCAGATGTGGGCGCTCGGCGATCAGCTCGGCCGCGGTTTCCTGCTCGGCGCGACTGCCGGGCGCACCACGCTGACCGGGGAGGGCCTGCAGCACAATGACGGGCACTCGGTGCTGCTTGCCTCGGTCAGCCCGGCCTGCGTTGCGTACGACGCGGCCTGGGCGTACGAGCTGTCGTACATCGTCAAGGACGCGCTGCGCCGGATGTACGGCTCGACCGCGGATCACCCCGACGGCGAGGACATCTTCTATTACCTCACCGTCTACAACGAGCCCTACATCCAGCCGGCCGAGCCGGCCGACTTCGATGGCGGCAGCGCGGCGCTCGAGCGCGGCATCCTGCGCGGCCTTTACCGGTTCGCGGCCGCCCCCGAACTGCCGGAGAACGGCCAGTCCTCCACGACCGGCGAGCATCCGCAGGCCCAGATCCTGGCCTCCGGGGTGGCGCTGCGGTGGGCGCAAGAGGCCCAGCGGCTGCTTGCCGAGGATTGGGGCATCAGGGCAGGAACGTGGTCCGCGACCAGCTGGACCGAGCTGCGCCGCGAGGCCCTGGCCTGCGAGGAATGGAACATGCTCCAGCCCGAGGCCGAGCAGCGGGTGCCGTACGTGACCAGGGTGCTGAACGGCCACCAGGGGCCGGTCGTCGCCGTCAGCGACTGGATCCGGGCGGTGCCCGACCAGATCGCGCGCTGGGTGCAGGCGCCGTACACCTCGCTCGGCACCGACGGCTGGGGCTTCTCCGATACCCGCCCGGCCGCCCGCCGGTTCTTCCATGTCGACGCCGAGTCGATCACCGTCGCGGTGCTCGGCGAGCTGGCACGGCTGGGCGAGGTCAAGCCGGAGGTCGTGGCGGAGGCGATCTCCAGGTACCGGCTCGACCTGGCCGTCAGCGAAGCCCTCTAGGTCCGAGTGGTCTGCCGCTGCGGATGAGCGCACAGCTCAGCGACTGGCTCGCTGAGCTGTGCTCGCCGCACGGCCTTTTGCCGTCATCGAGCGGGGCGCACCGCGCGTCGCGCGGCTACCCGAGGCGGCCGCCTGCCTGCGGGCGCTGGGCGGGCGGCCGGACCTGGACCTGCCCTGACGAGGCAGGCAACCGAAGGCGATCATCTATCGTTGTCGCCGTGACCGCCGCCGGATGTTCCGCCCGATGATCGCGGGCTCAGCGCTACGGCCGCTCAGATACCGCAACTTCGCCCTGCTGTGGACCGCGAGTCTGGTCTCCAACGTCGGCTCCTGGATGCAGACCGTCGCGGTCGGGGCTCTTGTCATCTCGCGGACCGGCCAGCCCAGCTGGGCCGTGCTGGTCGCCGCGGGCGCGTTCCTGCCGATCGGGGTGCTGTCCCCCATCGGCGGGGCACTGGCCGACCGGCTCCCGCGCCGGCCCGTCATCGCCGGCGGAAACCTGGCTGCCGGAGTGATCGCGGCCGTCATCGCCATCCTGGTAGCCGGCGGTCACGACGGCCCGTACGCGCTGCTCGGCCTGGTCACGCTACAGGGCGCTGTCTCGGCACTGCTCGGGCCGTTCTCCCAGGCGATCCTGCCTGACCTGGTGCCGCGCTCGGAGTTCCTGGCGGCCAGCTCGCTCAACTCCGCGCAATGGAACGCCGGCCGGATCGTCGGCCCCGCGCTGGCCGGAGCGACGGTAGCCGCGTTCGGATTCGCGGCCAGCTTCATCGCCAACGCGGTCTCTTTCCTCGCGGTTGTGATCGCGGTGCTGTTCGTCAGGCTCGCGCCGCCGCCGGGTGGCGATCATGGCCTGCTCAGTTCGATGCGCGCAGGCTGGCAGGCTGCCAGGGCCGAGCCGTCGTGCCGGGCGTCGATCGTCGCGATTGCGGTCATCGCGTTCGTCGCGGCGCCCTTCATCGCGCTGCTGCCGGCGATGGCACTGCATCTCGCGCACAGCAGCAGAGGTACGGCCGTGGCCGCCGTCACCGCGGCGCTGACGACCGCTCAGGGCGCGGGCGCGGTAGTCGGCGCGTTCTGCCTGCCGCCGCTGGCGCTGCGCATCGGCCGCGGCCGGGCCCTCGCCTGGAGCCTGGTGCTGCTGCCGCTGGCGCTGGCCGGCGACGGTACCGCGCGGACGCTGTGGTGGGCAGTCGCGGCGTTGTTCGCCGTCGGCCTTGTCTACATGAGCGTGCTGTCGGGGCTGCAGACCGTGGCGCAGCTGTTCGCCCCCGCCGCTTACCGGGGCAGGGTGCTGAGTTTCTTCCTGGTGGCGCTCGGCGTCGCCTACCCGGTCGGCGCGCTCGCCCAGGGCCCGGTCGCCGACCATCTGGGCATTGGCTGGACAACGGCCGGCTCGGCGATGCTGCTGGCGCTGGCCGGCATCCTGGTGGTCTGGCGGCGACCTGATTTCGCCCGCGCTATCACCAGCCGGGAGCCTTCCGAGGTGGCAGGCGAGCCTGTGGCGACAGTCGAGAGGCTGGCGACAGTCGAGGCGCTGGCGGCCGAGGCGGCCGACGCGGGCCCCTGTCCCGCGCCTGCCGTCTCGGGTTCCTAGCAGGTCGAAGGCCTGCAACCGCGCCGAGGTCGCCGGGTCGCGCGCGAGTTCGGCACGCGCGTGCGCTCCTGACTCTGGCTTCTTCTCCGCACGTTGATTAATGTCCGGCACCTGGTGCGATCCTTTCCGCCGCCGCTTACATTCTTCCGGCACTGGCTGCCGGGGCGGCTACCACGCATGGCACGCTGAGGGCATGGCAGCACGGGCGCGCTCGAACGGCAAGCCGCCAGCCGCTAGCGGCCGGGTACGCGACGACACCATCGCTCGCCTGGAAGCGTCGATGGGCGCGCTCGGCACCGCCGCGATGCTCTCGATGGATCGCAGGCTGCCCTGGTTCCGCGTGATGTCCGCCGAGAACAGGTCCTGGCTCGGCCTCGTCGCGCAGGCGGGCGTGGCTGCCTTCGTGGACTGGATCAAGCACCCGGAACGCACCAGGCCGGCCGTGGCCGGGGAGGTATTCGGCACCGCGCCGCGCGAGCTGGCCAGGGCGGTGACGCTGCAGCAGGCCGTCGAGATGGTCCGGGTCATCGTGGACGTCGTCGAGGCGCAGGTCGATGACCTGGCCGCACCTGGCGGCGAGGCCGAACTCCGGGAAGCCGTGCTCCGCTACACCAGGGAGATCGCGTTCGGCACCGCGCAGGTGTACGCGAGGACCGCCGAGGCACGCGGCGCCTGGGACGCGCGGCTGGAGGCCCTGGTCGTCGAGTCGCTGGTCCGCGGCGAGGTCGACGAGGGCGTCCAGTCCTGGGCCTCGGCCCTGAACTGGTCGTTCAGCCCGGTGGCGGTCATCGTGGGGACGGCAGGCGGCACCGAGGACGAGGTCCTCATCGACGAGTTCCGGATCCTGGCCCGCCGGGCCAGGCTCGACGTGCTCGCGGGTGTCCACGGCAACCGGCTGGTGCTGATCGTGGGCGGCAGCGCCGAGCCGCTGGAAGCCGCCAGGCATTTTGCCGGCCGCTTCGGGCCTGGGCCCGTCGTCGTCGGCCCCGCCGCCAAGGACCTGCAGTCGGCTGTCGGCTCGGCCGCCGCCGCGCTGGCCGGCCTGCGCGCCGCCGACGGCTGGCCGGAGGCACCACGGCCGGTGCTGGCCAGCGACCTGCTGCCGGAGCGGGCCCTGGATGGCGACGAGTCGGCGCGCACCGAGCTGATCGAGCAGGTATACGAACCATTGATGCGAGGCGGGACTGCCCTGCTCGATACCGTCATGACCTATCTCGAGCAGGGCAATTCGCTGGAAGCCACTGCCAGGCTGCTGTTCGTGCACCCCAACACGGTCAGGTACAGGCTGCGCCGGGTCACGGAACTCACCGGTATCGCGCCAGGTGACGGGCGGGGTGGTTACGCGCTGTGGACAGCTGTCGTGCTGGGGCGGCTCGCGCACAAGCGAACATGACTTGTAGGCTTTAAACAAAACTCCGCGATGAAACTTCGTTTACTTCGGCATAGGTATGGCGGAGTTCTACAGTGCAGGCTAAGACAATGCTCCTCATCGCAGCTCCCGGTCAGGGCGCCCAGACACCTGGGTTCCTGGCCCCCTGGCTTGAGTTGCCCGGCTTCGCCGACCGGCTCGCTGGCTGGTCTGACCTGGCTGGCTGCGATCTGATCCGGTGCGGCACGGTCGCCGACGCCGACGAGATCCGGGACACCGCGGTGGCCCAGCCATTGCTGGTAGCCGCCGCCATCGCCGCCGCGCTCGACCAGGTTGTCACCGGCGCGCACCCGGTCAGCCGCCAGTCGGTGGCAATCGCCGGGCACAGCGTCGGCGAGCTCGCCGCGGGAGCGCTGGCCGGCGTCATCAGCGCGGACGATGCGATGCGCCTGGTGCAGGTGCGGGCTCACAGCATGGCCGCGGCTGCGGCCGCCGAAGCAACCGGCATGACCGCGGTACTCGGCGGCGATGAGGAAGTCGTGCTGGCCGCCATCGAGGCCGCGGGGCTGACCCCGGCGAACGTGAACGGAGCAGGGCAGATCGTGGCGGCCGGCACCATGCAGCAGCTTGCCGCCTTTGCCGACAACCCGCCGGCCGGGGCCAGGCTGCGGCCGCTGTCGGTCGCCGGCGCGTTCCATACCCATCACATGGCCCCGGCCGCGGCCGCGCTGGCCGCCGCGGCGCAGACCGTGCCAGCCGCGGACCCGGTGCGGCCGCTGCTGTCGAACCGCGACGGCGCGGTCGTGAAATCAGGCGGCGACTGGCTGGACCGGATCATCAACCAGGTCACCGCGCCGGTGCGCTGGGATCTCTGCATGCGGACCATGTCTTCGCTCGGCGTGACTGCGCTCATCGAGCTGCCGCCGGGCGGGACGCTGGCCGGCCTGGCCAAGCGGGCGCTGCGCGGTATCGAGCTGGTCGCCCTCAAGACGCCAGATGACCTGGATGCGGCGCGCAAGCTGCTGGCCCAGCACGCCGACAGTCACGTCGATCACGACGGGCCGGAGTGGCGGCTGCTCGTGGCACCGCTGGCCGGGACGTTCCGCGCGCCGGACGGCCATCCTGACGCGGCCAGGGCCGGCACCGAGGTAGGCGCGGGCAGCGACCTCGGCTACGTCGAGATGCGCGGCGGCAATCACGCCGTGGCTACCACGTTCCCGGCCACGGTTATCGAATGGCTGGTCGAGGACGGGGATCCGGTCAGCGCCGGGCAGCCGCTCGTGCGGCTGCTGCCCACCGAGTAAACCGAACGCGAGACCGACGTACTGCAGGGTCATCCGGCCCTCCTGGCGAAAGGCAGCAGGATTCAGATGCGACTCACCGACGGTCAACCGGCCGCACGAGTGCTGGCCTTCGGCGGCTACCAGCCTGCCAACGTCGTCACCAACGATGACCTGGCCAAATCCGTCGACACCAACGACGAGTGGATCCGCAGCCGGGTAGGCATCGCCAGCCGCCGCATCGCCGGGCCGGACGAGACGGTCGCCGACATGGCCGTGCAGGCCGGCGGCAAGGCGCTGGCCGGCAGCGGGCTGTCGCCGGAAGACATCGACCTGGTGATCGTCGCTACCTGCACGCCGGAGGTGCAGATCCCCAACACGGCGGCCACCGTCGCCCGGCGGCTCGGCATCATGGCGCCCGGGGCTTACGACATGAACGCGGCCTGCGCGGGATTCTGCTACGCGCTGGCCAACGCCGCTGATGCGGTGCGGGCCGGAACCGCGCGCAACGTGCTGGTCATCGGCGCCGAGAAACTGTCCCAATGGATCGACTGGACCGACAGGTCCACCTGCATCATCTTTGCCGACGGCGCGGGCGCGGCGATCGTGGGCCCGGTGGCGGACCAGGCCGACGAGCCTGGCATCGGCCCGGTGCACTGGGGCAGCGACGGCGACCTGGCCGAGAAGATCTACATCGCTGACCGGAACTCCTTCATCGTGCAGGAAGGTCAGGCTGTCTTCCGCTGGGCGACCAGCGCCCTGGCGCCGATCGCGCTGAAGGCGTGCGAGAAGGCGGGCGTGCTCCCGACCGAGCTGGCCGCCTTCATCCCGCACCAGGCGAATCTGCGCATTGTCGAGGCCATCGCCCGCAAGATCGGCGCGCCGCAGGCGATCGTCGCGCAAGACATCGTCAACGCCGGCAATACCTCGTCGGCGTCGATCCCGCTGGCGCTGTCGCGCATGATCGAGCGCGGCGAGGTGGCATCAGGATCGAAGGCGCTGCTGCTCGGTTTCGGAGCGGGCATGTGCTACGCCGCGCAGGTGATCACGGTACCCTGACCCCCGCCCCGGTCCGGGGCGAACCACTATCGCAATTAACCGCAGAAGGAGAGCTAAGACCAATGGCCATGACGGAGCAGGAGATCCTGGCAGGTCTCGGCGAGATCATCGACGAAGTCGCCGGCGTCCCGGCTGACCAGGTGACCCCGGACAAGACCTTTGTCGACGACCTCGACATCGACTCGCTGTCGATGGTGGAGATCGCGGTAGCGGCACAGGACAAGTTCGGCGTCGAGATCCCCGACGACCAGCTGAAAGACCTCAAGACCGTGCAGGACGTCGTCGACTACGTCAAGCGCGCCGAGGTATCCGCCTGACGCTGCGCCTGCCAGGCCGGGAGATATCGCACGCGATCTCGGGGAACCCACGGGGCGCGCCCCCCGTGGGTGCGCCGGGTCACCCCTACTTGAGGAGCAGAAGGACAGTGGGAACAGACCGCACGCGCGTCGTCGTCACCGGGCTCGGCGCGATTACCCCGGTCGGGGCCGACGTGCCCAGCACGTGGGAGTCGCTGAAGGCCGGCCGCAGCGGCGTGCAGCGGCTAACCGCTGACTGGGCGGCCGCGTTGCCGACCAAGATCGCGGCCTGGGCGGCGGCTGACCCTGCCTCCATGATCGACCGGGTGCAATCCAGGCGGCTTGACCGGTTCGAGCAGTTCGCGCTGATCGCGGCGCGCGAGGCCTGGGCGGACGCCGGTTCCCCCGACGTTGACCCGGAGCGTCTCGGCGTGGTGGTGTCCAGCGGCATCGGCGGCATCGCGTCGACCTTGTCGGCCTACGACACGCTCAAGGAGAAGGGCTGGTCCCGGCTGTCCCCGTACACGGTGCCGATGCTGATGCCCAACGGCGCGGCCGGCTGGCTGGCTATCGAACTGGGCGCGCGTGCTGGCGTGCACACCACGGTGAGCGCGTGCGCGTCCGGCGCTGAGGCCATCGGCTACGCGATGGACATGATCAGGTCGGGTCGCGCCGATGTCGTGGTGGCGGGCGGCAGCGAGGCGGCGATCCTGGAGCTCAACATCGCCGCGTTCGCCGCGATGCGGGCACTGTCCACCCGCAACGAGGAGCCGGAGCGGGCCTCCAGGCCGTTCGACAAGGGCCGCGACGGGTTCGTGCTCGGCGAGGGAGCCGGCATCGTTGTCCTGGAGTCGGCCGAGCACGCGGCGGCCCGTGGCGCCCACGTGCACGCGGTCGCCGCCGGCGTCGGCTACTCCTCCGACGCCCACCACATCGCCCAGCCCGATCCGACCGGCACCGGCCTGAAACTCGTCATCGGCCGCGCCCTGGCCGACGCGGGCATCGACCCTGGCCGGGTCGTGCACGTGAACGCCCACGCGACGTCGACTCCGGCCGGCGACGTAGTGGAAGCGCAGGCGATAGCCGCCGCGCTCGGCGCCGCGGCGTCCGGTGTCGTGGTGTCAGCCACTAAGTCGATGACCGGTCACTTGCTCGGCGGCGCGGGCGCGGTGGAGTCCGTCGCCGCGATCCTGGCGCTGCGCGACAAGGTCGCGCCGCCCACCATCAACCTGGAGGACCCCGATGACGACGCAGGGCTGGTGATCTCGACGCAGCCGCAGGAACTGAAGGCCCGTGGCTCAGGCCCGATGGCCGTGATCAACAACTCGTTCGGTTTCGGCGGCGCGAACGTCGCCCTGGCCTTCACCGGAGCCTGATCCCGTGACTGCCCCCAGCGTGCCGAGCGTGCCCCCCGAGCAAGATGCCCCCGTCCCCCCCGAGGAGATCGACGTGACCATGGTGGAATCCAGGACCGCGACCCAGAAGCGGCCTCCGCTGGAGAACGGACGACCGAGCCAGGTGGCGGCTGCTCCTGCCGCGCCCGCGACCGGGGCGGCGCCCGCCGTCCGCCCGGCGGGGGCTGCCACGCCCCCAGGACCGCGGCGTGACCCGCTGTCGCGGCTCGAGGCGCTCTTTGACCAGGGCACGGTAGAGCTCCTTCGGCCCGCCGACGACAGCGGCGTGATGGCCGCGACCGGCAGCATCGGCGGGGTCGCGACGGTGGCCTTCGCGAGCGACGCGCGGGTGCAGGGCGGCGCGATGGGCATCGCGGGCTGCATCACGATCGTGGCCGCTTATGACCACGCGGTGGAGATCGGTGCCCCGGTCATCGGCCTGTGGCACTCTGGCGGCGCCCGGATCCTGGAAGGTGTCGAGTCGCTGCACGCCGTGGGCCTGGTCTTCGCCGCGATGACGCGGGCCTCGGGCAAGGTGCCGCAGATCTCGGTGGTGCTCGGAGCGGCCGCTGGCGGTGCCGCCTACGGACCTGCGCTGACCGACCTGGTGATCCTGTCCGAGCAGGGCCGCATCTTCGTCACCGGTCCCGACGTCGTGCGCAGCGTCACCGGCGAGGACGTGGACATGGAGCGCCTCGGCGGGCCCGAGCCGCATAGCCGCCGCTCTGGCGTGGTCCATCTCGTCACCCTGACCGATGCCGAGGCCTTCGAGCGGGCCCGCGCGCTCGTGCTGCTGCTCGGCCACCAGGTGACCGAGCCGGCCGCGACGCTCCCCGATGCCGATCTGAAGGCGCTGCTGCCGGAGTCGCCCAAGCGTGCCTATGACGTGCACCCGCTGATCGGCGGGCTGCTGGACGAGCCTGGCATCGAGCTGCACCCCCGCTGGGCACCCAACATCGTCACGATGCTCGGCCGTCTCGGCGGCCGGACCGTCGGCGTGATCGCCAACAACCCGCTGCGACTCGGCGGCTGCCTGGATGCCACGTCCGCGGAGAAGGCCGCCAGGTTCGTGCGGATGTGCGACGCGTTCGGCGTGCCGCTGGTCGTGCTGGTGGACGTACCCGGTTACCTGCCCGGTGTCGGCCAGGAATGGGACGGTGTCGTCCGGCGCGGCGCCAAGCTGCTGCATGCCTTCGCCGAAGCTGTCGTGCCGCGGATCACGCTCGTCACCCGCAAGGCCTACGGCGGCGCCTATATCGCGATGAACTCCCGTGCCCTCGGGGCTACCAAGGTCTTCGCCTGGCCGGGCGCCGAGATCGCGGTGATGGGCTCGGTCGCCGCGGTCCGCATCTTGCACCGGCGGACTCTGGCCGCCGCTTCGACGGAAGACCGGCATGAGGTGGAGGCCAGGCTCGCGGCCGAGCACGAGGAGATTGTCGGCGGCCTGCAGCGTGCGGTGGCGGTCGGCGTGATCGACGAGATCATCGAGCCTGACAAGACCCGGCAGGCGATCCTGGACGCGATCGCGCAGGCCTCCTGCGAACGCGGTCAGCACGGCAATATCCCCCTGTAGCCAGGCCGGATCAGAAGCTGAGCCGGGCACATCCGGGTAGCCGCCCGACAGGCGGCCACCCGGTGGCCCGGCGACCGGCCTGAACCGGGGCGGCGCTAATCCGGCTCTGATTACCCTGCGTAGGATGACAGTCACGCAAGGTGAAACCCGGGTGACCGCTACCGGAATGAGATGCAAACATTGGCAAATTTCGGGCGGATGGTTGACCTAACATTGCGTAGCCTGGTTGCTTCGGTCTCAGCAGTACCGGGAGCCTTGTTCTGCCGAGTTCTCCCCCGTGAGGAGCCAATCCCTTGCCGTCGCGGCTACGCAACGAACGACGACCTCGTCCTGCCCGGCCGGGTGCCGCCGCGCGCGGCGGGCGAGGGCGGCCGTCGCTGGTCCAGGCCGGGTCGCCCGGCGCCCATGCGGTGAGCGGAGTGGCAGATCCGGCAGATCCGGCGCTGAGTCCTGCCCTGGCGGCGGGCGGCCTGCTGCGGACCAGGATCGTCCGGCTGGCGTCGGGGCAAGGGAGCGCGGACAGCACCGGCGGCCAGGCATCTGCCTCGTCGTGGCGCGTCGCGGTCACGTCGCTGCGTCCGCACTGGCCCGCGGGCCTGCTGCTGGCCATCGGTCTCGCGCTGCGGGTCATCACGCAGCTTGCCTACCACCCGGCGATCCTGTACATCGACTCACTCAAGTACCTCTACGACGGCTGGCGCGGATCCGACCCGGTCGGCTACAAGGTGCCGCTCAGGGCAATCCTGACCGTTGGCGATCTCGGTACTGTCGTCGCCGTCCAGCACCTGCTCGGACTTGCGATGGCGGTGGCCCTGTACGTGCTGCTGACGCGCCGGGGCGTGAACCGGTGGCTGGCCACGCTGGCGATGGCTCCCATCTTGCTGGATGCCTACCAGCTGCAGGCCGAAGAAATGATCATGCCTGATGTCGTCTTCCAGGCACTGATCGTGCTGGCCCTGGTGCTCCTGCTGTGGCAGCGCATGCCGTCCTGGCTGGCCGTGGTCGCGACAGGGCTGATCCTCGGGTACGCGGTGACCGTCCGCGAGGTCGGAATGATCTTGATCGTCCCGGCGGTGCTCTACCTGCTGATCGCCCGCGGGCCGTTGTTCTCCCGTGCCGGGTGGTGGGATGCCATCAGGAAGTCGGCGGCCCTCGGTGCCGCCTTCGCCGTGCCGATCCTGCTGTACTGCAGCTGGTCCTACTACTCGCTCGGGCATTTCGAGCTTTCCGTCAAGGGCAGTGCTGCTGGCCGGATGGCGGAGGCTGCCGACTGCGCCACGCTGAAACTCCCTGCCCAGTTGCGGCCGATCTGCCCGACAGCCGCCGAGCAGAAGCAAGGCCCTGACTGGCTCGCCGACTCCCGCACGTCGCCGCTGGTCTTGATCTCGCCGGTGAAGTCGGTGCGGGACCAGTTGCTCGCCGCCTTCTCCAAGGACGTGGAACACCAGCAGCCGCTGCGGGTCGTCGGCGCCATCTTCGGCGACTCCACCAAGCTCTTCGAGGTGAACCGGACCAGCGTCGGCGGCGCTACGCCAATCTTCCGGTGGCAGTTCCAGCTCAAGTACCAGAACTACGTGCCAGGCATCGTGGTCCATCCGGGCGGGGACATCATCCTCGGCGTGCAGGTGTACCACGGGGGGCCTTACCACTATCAGCTGCTCCTGCCCGCCTACGGCGGCAAGGCCCAGATCAGCAAGCCGCTGGCCTCGTTCCTGCGCAGCTACCAGTTGCACGGCGGCTACACGCCAGGCCCGCTGCTGCTCCTGTTCACCCTGGCCGGCCTGGCCGGGTCGCTACTCGCTCTGTTCCGCCGCAAGGCCAGCGACCGGGGCCGCCAGCTCGCGCTCGGCAGCCTGCTGTTCTTTGTCAGCGCGGCCGGGCTGCTGCTGGTCGCTGACTTCTACCTGTTCTCCTGGCGCTACCAGCTGCCGGCGCTGATCACGCTGCCGCCGGCCGGCGTGCTCGGCATCGCCGCCGCCCTTGACCAGTTCAGGCGCCCGAAGACGGCAGTCGTGACCGGGCCGACCCCGAGAGCCCTGACTGCGGGGGCCAGCGCCGGTCCCGGTGCCGAGGAGCCGGTCCAGGCCTGATCCAGGCGTGAACGGGAATGCCGCGGCCTCGCCCGGCGCTGACGCTAGCCATGAGCGATGAGCGCGCGACGGCAACGGCCGGAACCGCCGACCAGCCGCAGGCGCCCGGCCAGACGCTGCCGCTGGCGGTGCTTGACTTCGTCGGCATCGAGTACGGCGAGAGCGCGTCGGCTGCGCTGGCCGGCGCTGTCGGCGTCGCCCAGGCGGTCGAGGCCGCCGGTTACCGCAGGTACTGGGTTTCCGAGCACCACAACATGTCAAGCCTGGCCTGCAGCGCGCCGGAACTCCTGATCGCGCATATCGGTGCGTTCACTTCGCAGATACGCATTGGCGCCGCGGGCATCATGCTGCCCAACCATTCCTCCCTCAAGGTCGCCGAGACCTTTCGAACGCTGCTGGCCATGTACCCGGGCCGGGTCGACCTGGCACTCGGCCGGGCACCAGGCACCGACCCGCTCACCGCGCACGTGCTGCGCCGCGGCATGGTCGGCGACGCGGCGGCCGAATTCCCCGCGCAGGTCGGTGAATTGCTTGCGTTCCTCGGCGACGGCTTTCCCGAGGGCCATCCCTACCGGCCGCTGATCGCGGCGCCGCTGATCGCTGAGCGGCCGGAACTGTTCGTGCTGGGCTCTAGCCAGTACGGGCCGCGGTTTGCTGCCGTCAACGGGTTCGCCGCCGTATTCGCCCATCACATGAGCCCGGAGCTTGCGATCGAGGCGCTGCGCGACTACCGGCGCAGCTTCGCACCGCGCGAGGAAGGTGCGGAGCCCTACTCGGCGATGTCGGTGCTGGCCTTTGCCAGCGAGGATCCAGAAGCAGTGATCGAGTTCGAGGCGGCCTGGACGCTGACCATCCAGAACATCAGGCGGGGTATCCGCGAGCCGCTGCCGCCAGAGAAGGTGGCCGGACTGGCCGCGTCGCCGAGCTTTCGCGCCCGGCGCGAGGTTGACGACGGCCGCATGGTGACCGGCGAGCCGAAGGCGGTCGCCGCGCGGCTGCTGGAGATGAAGGCGGAGGCTGAGGCCGACGAGATCGTCGTCGTGACACCGAGCCTGCGCCGGGAGCGCCGCACCGCCAGCTACGCCGCGATCGCCGATGCCTGGCGGCAGGCAAGCTGACCAGGCCAGCAACCCGTCAGGCCGGGAACGTGGCCGCAGGCGAGCCAGCATCCGCTGCGGCGCGGCCGCCTGCGGGCCAGCCTTGTCGCAGGCACGTAAGGTATGGCACGGGCGGGCCGGCGGCGATCATCGAGCAGATCTGGCGCTACCCGGTGAAGTCACTGGGCGGCGAGCAGGTCGAGGCTTCGGCCGCGGACGCAGCCGGCCTCGCCGGTGACCGGGTCTGGGCCGTTCAAGATGGCGCGGGCAAACTCGGCTCTGGCAAGAACAGCCGCCGGTTCACCAGGATCCCCGGCCTCCTGGACCTGGCCGCCCGCTATGACGACCTGGCCGAGCCGCCGATCGTCACCGGCCCCGAGGGCTGCGAGCACCCGGTAGCCTCGGGCGCTGCTGACACCTTCCTGGAACAGCTCACCGGACGGCCGGTGCGAGTGCGCCGGGACACCGGGATCTCGCACTTCGACGAGGTGCCGTTCAGCCTCGTCGGCACGGCGACGGTGGACTGGCTGGCCGGCCAGGTGCCTGAGGTCGCCGTCGACGCGCGCCGGCTGCGACCAAACCTGGTCGTGCGTACTAGCGAGCCGTTCACCGAGGAATCCTGGCTGCACAAGACAGTCCGGATCGGCGACGATCTGGAAGCGGTCTTCGACCGGGTCTTCACCCGCTGCGTGATGGTCGGCATGGCGCAGCCCGGCCTGCCGGACTCCGGGCAGGTACTCAAGCGCATCGGCGAGCGAGCCGATCGCCCGGTCTGCCTGGCGGTGGGCGGTCACATCATCAGGCCAGGCGTGCTGCGGACTGGCGATCCGATATTCGTCTAGCGACCGCGCACGCCGTTCTCGTGCGCGATGGCGGCCGCCTCAGTCCGGCTCGCGGCACCGAGCTTGGCCAGGATGTTCGAGACATGGACGCTCACCGTCTTGGTCGCGATGAACAACTGGCTGGCAATCTCCTTGTTGCTGCGTCCGGTCGCCAGCAGCCTGAGTACCTCGAACTCCCGGCCGGTGAGTCCGCTGAGCGGGCTAGGCCGGGCCGCGCCCTGGCCGAGCCTGGCCCGGCGGCCGAGGTCGTCCAGCGCAGCGCGGAGCCTCGTGGCGCCGAGCCGGTCGGCAACCGAGACTGCCTGCTGCCACTGCTGCTGCGCCCCGTCCCGGTCACCTGCCTCGGTCAGTGCCTCCGCCAGCCGCCAGCGTGACCTGGCGACCTCATAGACAAATCCAGGACCGAAGGTATCTACGACCAGCTGCCAGCCGGCCGCATCGTTGTTACCTTCCGCTCGCTGCAGCTCCGCCTCGGCCCTGGCCAGCCACCCGCGGGCGTCGACGCCGAGCTTGCCCTTGCCGATCGCGCCTTCCCTGGCGACCGCCGCGAGCTTCCTGGCCTCGGCCAGCAGACCGTCCACCGGCTGCCCGGAGGCGCGGGTCTGGCGAGCCTGGTCGGCGAGCGCCGCCAGCCCGACCGCGGCTGGCCTGATGACTTGCGGCGCGGGGCGTTCAGACCACGCCACCGCGGCCCGGATCGTATCGGCTGCGAGCTTCCTGGCCAGCTCGAGATCACCGCCCCAGTACGCGTCCTCGGCGAACAGGCCAGCGGCAATGTACTCGGTCATCTGATCCGCGGCCCGGTACGGCTCAAGCCAGACCCGTCGCTCGGCGACCAGCGAGCTGCCCCTTGCCACGTCGAGGAACAGCGCCATCGCCGAGAGCCTGGCCTCACCTACGGTGAGCGGGCGCACGGCGAACCGGTCGGCCAGGGCCTGCGCGTGATCCCAGCCGCCGTCCGCGACGTGCGCCAGGTAATGCAGGTAATGCAGGTCGACGCCGAACGGTGCCATCGACAGCCCGGCCCGGGTGGCGCGCTGCTCGCCGAGGCTGGCGGTCCCGCCCGCCTCAGCCAGGTCGCCTGACTCCAGCTGGATGCGGGCAAGCAGCGTCCGCGCCCTGAGTTCCACGCCGGCCCGGGAGGAGTTGCTGGCCAGCTCGACGGCGCGAGCCCCGGTCTGCTTAGCCTGCTCTGTCTGGCCGGCTCGCTCCTGGATCGCCGCCAGCGTGGACAGCGCATCGGCCTGCAGCCAGGGTGCGCTGGCGGCTGCGGCGGCAGCGTTGGCTTCCTCGGCCCGGATCCTGGCCGGCTCGGAGTCAGCCATCGTCAGCAGTGACCTGGCGTGAGTCGCGAGCGCGCCCGCTCGCTCCCAGGTCGGCGGCTCAGCGGCCAGCACATCGACGGCGGCGCCCGCGGTGGCGACCGCCTCGGCCTCCTCGTCGACATCCAGCAGGAAATAGGCCAGCCGCTCCTTGGCCCGGCACAGCAGCCGCAGGTCCCGCTCCGGGGTGTCAGCCAGGAACTTCACCAGGCGCCGCAGTTCCTTGACCGCCTGGGCCACCTCGCCGCTATCGGCGGAGCTCAGCGCTGTCTTGAAGCCCAGCTTGCCCCGGCTCATGCCGGCCAGCTTCTCCGGGTCGGCGACCCGTTCCCAGAGCGACAGCGCCTGGTCGTAGTGCCGGTGCGCCTCGGCGGGTGCTGCCAGCCGCCATGCCTCCTGACCTGCCTGCACCGACGCCGCGAAGGCACCAGGGATGTCGTGGCTGGCCAGGCAGTGCAGCGCGAGCTCAGCAGCCGACCCGGCCACGGTAGCGAGCCGGTGCTCGTCGGCGAGCAGCTCAGCAAGCCGGGCATGCAGCCTGGTCCGCTCGCCGGGCAGCAGGTCGTTGTAGATCGCCTCTCGCAGCAGCGCATGCCGGAAGGCCAGGCCTGATGTCCCGTCCGGCACCAGCAGCTGATGCGCGACGGCCTCCCTGACTCCGGCCTCGTACTCCGCGGTGCCGAGCCCGGAGGCCAGCATGACCAGCTCGTCGTCGATCCGCCGCCCGGCCACCGCCGCGCCCCGCAGCACCTGCTGCGCTTCCTGGCTCAGTTCCACCGTCCGCGCCAGGAGCAAATCCGCAAGCCTCGTCGGCAGCTCGGTGCCGGCTGAGGACGTCGCCAGCAGTTCCTCGGCGAAGTACGTATTGCCCTCGGCCCGCCGGATCACCCGGTCAATGGCGGCGGCGGTCAGCATCCCGCCGGACAGCCGCCGCAAGTGCTCGGCCATCGGCGCCGGTGCCAGCGGCCCCACTTCGATCGTGGTGACGGCGGGCAGCCGTTGCAGCTCACTGACGACCGGGCGCAACGGATGACCACGGTGCAAATCGTCGCTGCGGTAACTGAGCACCAGCGCGATCCGCTCGCTCCGCAGCAGCCTGGTCAGGAAGGTCACCAGGTCGCGGGTGGACCGGTCGGCCCAGTGCAGGTCTTCCAGGATCAACAGAACGGGCCCGGCGGTGGCGAGCTCCGACAGCATGCCGAGCACGGCGCCGAAGAGCTGCTGCTGGGCCAGGCCGGGCAGATCACCAGGCTGCCGGGTGATCTCCCGGTCCGGCAGCAGCCTGGCCAGCACTGGCCGCGTCGCCAGCGCCTCCTGCAGCGTGCCGTCGGCGCCTGAGCCGGCCGCGCGCAGCGCATCAGCCAGCGGCAGGTACGGCACGGTATCGGCGAGCTCAGCGCAGCGGCCGGACAGCACGGTGAAACCGCGCCCGGCCGCTACGTCGGCAAGCTCGGTCAGCAGCCTGGTCTTGCCGACGCCGGCGTCGCCGCTGACGAGGAAGACGACCGGCTGCCCTGCCTCAGCGTCGGCAAGCAGATCCCGCATCCGGCCGAACTCGGCAGCCCGGCCGACCAGAGGACCCCGCACGGTTTCCAGCACGAGCTAAGTATCCCAGCCCGGCCGGACCGTCGCAGACGCCAGGAAGCAGGTCAATCAGGTCGTGGATGCGATCAGCACCGAGCAGGGCGCGTTGTGCGCCACCGAGTTCGGCACGCTGCCGAGTACCCGGCGCACGCCCGCCATTCCCTTGTTGCCCACCACGATCAGGTCCGCGTTGATCCGCTCAGCGACCTGGCAGATCACGTCGGCCGGCGCGCCCGCCTCCGCGTGCGTCTGCACCTCGACGCCTGCCGCCCTGGCGCGGGAAGCGTGGTCAGCAACGACCGAGTCGGCCAGGTCGCCCGAGTCGATGCCGTGCTCCTCGCCGCCCGAGGCGGACAGCTGCTGCGGCTTGTAGGCCGACACGATGTGCAGGGTCCCGCCGGTCAGCTTGACAAGCTCGATCGCCTCGCGGACCGCGGCGGTCGCGGTATCAGACCTGTCTGCACCCACCACTACCGTCTGAAACAATTCGACTCCAAGCTCGATGATCAGCCATCCGCTACCCGCCGCACTATAGCCCGTTTGTCTGGCCAGGTCTGCGGACCACGGGTACCACCTTCATCGCGAATTGATAGCGATTCGTTCCTGCGTCCCGCCGCTGTGCGCCAGTTCCACCGCAGCTGTCCTGGACAATCCGGACTCGAAGCGATACGCGGCATCAAACGGGCCATCCGCCATCCGGTCCCGGAGTTGCGTGTACGGCATCAAGGCGACCTGAGCGCGAGCGCGACGGCGTCCGACACCGAGAGCCCGGCGCCCGCCCGGCAAGCGTCCCGGTAGGCCTGCTCCCCCATCATCTCGCGGAGCTGATCTTGCTCCCGCTGCTGCAGCCGCCGCTCGGCGGCCGACCAGGAGATCGTGTGGTCTGCGAGTTCCCTGGCGATCGCCACGTCGGCGGCGCCGTGGAGCCGAGCTGCCTTGTCATGCTGACCGCGCCAGCTCGCCACGCACGCTGCCGCGAGCAGGTCTTCGCCGATGGCGAACAGCAGACCGATCCGGCGCGCCACGAGCAGAGAGCCGCGCACGATCGGCTCGGCGCTGGCGTGCTTGCCCTGGATCAGCAGCAGCAGTGCCTGGTCCATCCGGTACACGAAGAGGTACAGCTCGCCGCCGAGCGGCTCCGCCAGCGCGATCGCCTCCGCCAGGTGCGCCTCGGCCTCGGCCAGCTGGCCGTCCAGCATGTCGAGCCCGCACAGCGCGTGCAGCTGGCCCGCCGCACCGAGGTCGTCACCACAGCGCCGGAAGCATTCGAGTGCTTCCCGATGGTCGCGCCGTCGTTCGTCGGCCGAGCCCATCGCCAGCGAGCCAAGCAACTCGCCCAGCAAGTGGACGTCTCCTGTCTCGCGAGCGATGCCGATGGCCTGCTGGCGCAGCTGCTGCCGGAACTCAGGGGCGGCTGCGGCCGAGCCGACAACGTAGCAAAAGCGCATCGCCCTGGCTTCAAGCCTGCGGTCTCCGCACTCCCGCGCGATCGCGAGCGCCCGGTCAGCCCGGCGGAGGGCCTCGGCGAGGTCGGCCTCGTTCCCGCGTTCGAACAAGTGCGCGCTCCAGCTCATCGCCAGCAGCGATCTGGCCAGCAACTCCGGCGGCGGGTCGACCGCCTCCTCGGCCTGCTGGACCGCGAGCCGCAGGTGACCGAGGATTTCGCCATGACCGCGACCTTCGGCGAAGCGGCTCAGCGCCACTCCGAGCCGGAGCGAGTCGATGCCGCGGCGCTGTCCGGCCAGGTGCCCGAGGGCAGCGCGGAAGTTGTCCCACTCGGCATCGAGCCTGGCCAGCCACTCGGCCTGCCCGGGTCCGTCCAGTTCCGGTGCCGCGGCCTCGGCCAGCCCGAGGTAGTGCTGCGCGTGCCGGTCCCTGACCCTCAGCACCTCGGCGGCGCCGGCCGAGCTGAGCAGTTGCTGAGCCCCGTACTGCCTGATGGTCTCCAGCAGGCGGTAGCGCACGCCCCCCTCGGCGCGGTCGGCGATCACCAGGCTCTTGTCCACCAGCGAGCCGACCAGGTCCAGCACGTCGAAGGCGTCGGCCGATTCGCTGGTGCAGACCCCCTCAGCTGCCGCCAGGTCGAAGCCGCCGGTGAATACCGACAGCCGGAGCAGCGTGCCAAGCTCGGCCTGGTTCAGCAGGCCGAACGACCAATCGACCGTAGCCTGCAGCGTCTGCTGCCGCGGCATGGCGTTGCGGCTGCCGCCGGTGAGCAGGCGGAACCGCTGATCGAGACGCTCGCTGATCTGCTGCAGCGACATCGACGACAGCCGTGCCGCGGCTAGCTCTAGCGCCAGCGGGATCCCGTCCAGCTGCCGGCAGATCGAGCCGACCAGCCAAGCCGACTGATCCGTCAGCGAGAACCGGGGGTCGGTCGCCCTGGCCCGTTCGGCGAAGAGCCGCACGGCGTCGCTGCCGGTCAGGTCCGCACTTGTCCGCGCGTCGGCAGGCGGCAACGACAACGAGGGCACCCGGTACACCTGCTCGCCGTCAATGCCCAGCGGTTCCCTAGAGGTCACCAGGATCTGCGTCTTCAGGCAGTGCTGCAGTACCTGGTCGCAGAACTTGGCGGCGGCGTCGATCACGTGCTCGCAGTTGTCCAGCACGATCAGCACCTGCTGCCCGGTCAGCGCCCTCGTGACCCGCTCCGTCATCGGCAGACCGGTGTCCGGCAGACCGAGCGCGCTGGCCACCACAGCCGCGATCTGGTTGCCGTCGGTCACCGGCGCCAGGTCGGCGAACCAGGCCCCGTCGACGCATGAACCGAGCAATTCGGCGGCGGCCTGCAGCGCCAGCCTCGTCTTCCCGCTGCCGCCGGCGCCGGTCAGCGTCAGCAGCCGAGCGGACTCCACCAGAACCCTGATCTCGGCTACCTCAGCCTCGCGGCCGACGAACGCGCTGAGCAAGGTCGGCAGGTTGTTCGGCAGCTCCGGGTTGTCCAGCGACGCCAGCACCGGGAACGACCCGTCCAGGCAGTCCGCCTCGAGCTGGAACACCTGCTCGGGCCGGCCAAGGTCCTTGAGCCGGTGCCGGCCCAGGTCCCTCAGGCTGACGCCGCCGTCCAGGACCCGACAGCAACTCGGCGGTCGCGCCGGACACCAGCACCTGGCCGCCATGCGCGACAGCTTCCAGCCGGGCAGCACGATTGACCACCGGGCCGAAATAGTCCGCGTCCCGCTCCTCGCAAGCGCCGGTATGCAGGCCCATCCTGACCCGCAGCGCACAGCTCGTCGGCCAGGCCTCAGCCCCGATCGCCTGCTGCGCGGCCAGCACGGCAGCGACCGCCGCCGGCGCGGCGGCAAACGCGGCGCAGAACGCGTCGCCTACGGTCTTGAAGACGTAGCCGCCGGCCCGCTCGATGCAGCCGCGCAGGATCTCATCGTGCCGCCGCAAGGCCACGGCCATCGGCTCGGGCTCGGCCTCCCACAGGCGCGTCGATCCCTCGATATCGGTGAAGAGCAAAGTGACGGTCCCGGACGGGATCTGCGTCGGTTCGCTCACAAAGCAGAGGATACGGGCGGCGGCCCCGCCACGGTATCCCGCCCGAGGGCGAGATCGACTGCCTCGGCCGTGGTGAGCCGCTGGCCAGCCTCGTGGGCGTCGGTGTACGCGGCGTCGCCCAGCTGCCCGCGCAATTGCGCCTGCTCCCGTTCCCGCATGCTTTGCTCGGTCGGCGACCACCACATGGTCCGGTTTGCGATGGCCGCCTCGATCGCGGCGTCGGCAGCACCATGCAGCCGGGCTGCCCGGACCAGGTCGCCCTGCCAGGCGGTACAGCACGCGGCAGTCAGGATCACCTCGGCACCGCCGATGGCAAGGCCGGTTCGCCGCGCGAACAGCAGGCACTTGCGCACGACAGGCGCCGCATCAGCGGGCCGGCCCTGGATCAGCCGGAGCATGCTGAGGTCACTGCGGAAGAAGTACAGGAAGGTCTCATCGCCCGTCGGCTCGGCCAGCGCGACCGCTTCGTCCAGGTGCGCTTCAGCGTCGTCGAGACGGCCTGCCCACACGTCCAGGCCGTAGATCATATGCAGCTCGGTGGCGGCGGCCAGGTCATCGCCTGCCTGCCGGTAGCAGTCGAGCGCCTCCAGTCGCAACGGCCGGGCGCGGTCTGGTACCGCGAGCGCCAGCAGGCCCAGCGCGTCGCCCAGCACGCGCGGATCGTCCACCGCGCGCGCCAGCGCCATGGCCGCTGCGCCTAGCTGCTCCTGCTGCTCGGGGGGATCGCCGCGCAGGTAGGCGACGCCGACTAGCAGGCAGAGCGCGTTGGCCTCCTGAGTCCGGTCACCGAGAGCGCGCGCCATGGCCAGTGCGCGCTCACCGAATTCCTGGGCGATCACCAGCTGCCGGGGATCTGACCGCTGGAAGAACTGCATCATCCCCACGTTCGCCAGCAAGGCCGCGGCGAGCGCCTGGCTTGGCGGCTGCTCGCGCTCGACAGCGCGCGCCAGGAAGGGCAGCACGCCCGCGTGCCCGCGGCTGACCGCATACCGCTGCAAGGCAACCCCGAGGCGGAGGATGTCGGCGGTCCGGTCCTCGGCTTCCAGGCAGGTCATGGCCGCGCGCAGGTTGTCCCACTCGGCGTCGAGCCGGTCGAACCAGCTCCGTTGCCGCGGGCTGCGCAGTCCGGCGGCGGCCAGTTCCGCGAGCCGCAGGCAGAAATCCGCATGCCTGGCCTGCAAGCGCAGCACCTCGGCCTCTCCCGCAGCCCGCAGCAGTTCTTGAGCGCTGTACTGCCTGATCGTCTCCAGCAGCCGGTAGCGGACCGCGCCGTCGCTTCGGTCGGCGACCACCAGGCTCTTGTCCACCAAGGACCCGAGCAGGTCAGCGATATCGAACGCATCCACACTGTCGGTCGAGCAGACGTCCTCGGCGGCTTCGAGATCGAATCCGCCAGCGAACACCGACAGCCGCTGCAGCGTCTCGCGCTCCGGCGGGTTGAGCAGCCCGAATGACCAGTCGACAGCGGCCTGCAGCGTCTGCTGCCGCGGCATGGCGTTACGGCTGCCACCGGTCAGCAGCCGGAATCGCTGATCGAGCCGGTCGCTCACCTGCTGCAGGGACATCGAGGACAGCCGCGCCGCCGCAAGTTCCAGCGCCAGCGGGATCCCGTCCAGCCGGCGGCACAGCGCGGCCACGAGCGGAGCCGCAACGTCGTCGACGCGGAACGCCGGGTCCTGCGCTAGCGCCCGCGCCGTGAAGAGCGCCACCGCGTCAGAACCAGCCACCTCCGCCGGCGTCTCGGCCTCGAGGCCCGGCAGCGACAGGGACGGCACCCGGTACACCTGTTCACCGTCGATGCCAAGCGGCTCGCGCGACGTTGCCAGGATGCGCACCCGCGGGCAGTGCCGGATCACTTCGTCGCAGAACTTAGCCGCGTCGCCGATCAGGTGCTCGCAGTTGTCCAGTATCAGCAGCGCGTCCTGTCCGGCCAGCGCCTGCACGACCGCGCCGAGCGGCGCGAAACCGCCGTGGTCGGGCAGCGTCAGGACCGCCGCGACGGCTGCCGCGATCTGGCTGCCATCGGTGACCGATGCCAGCTCGGTCAGCCACACACCGTCCCCGGCCCAGCCGATCAGCTCGGCCGCTGCCTGCAGGGCCAGCCGCGTCTTGCCGCTGCCGCCCGATCCGGCCAGGGTGACCATCCGGGCTGAGGTGATCTTTTCCCGGACCGCCAGCAGTTCCCGGTCGCGGCCGACAAAGGCGCTGGCCGCAGTGGGCAGGTTGTTGGGCAGATCGGGGTTGTCCAGCGAAGCAAGCGGCGGGAACCCGGACGGCAGGAAGTCAGCGGTGAGCTGATAGACACGCTCAGGGCGCCCCAGATCCTTCAGCCGGTGCTGACCCAGATCCGTCAGACCAACTCCCGCGGCCAGCCCGGCCAGCAACTCGGCAGTCGTGCCCGACACCAGCACCTGGCCACCGTGCGCCACCGCTTCCAGCCGGGCGGTCCTGTTGACGACCGGGCCGAAATAGTCAGCGTCGCGTTCTTCGCAGACTCCGGTGTGCAGGCTCATCCTGACCCGGACCGGGCGGCTGGTCGGCCACGACTCGGCGCCGATGGCGCGCTGCGCGGCCAGTACCGCGCCGACGGCCGCCTGCGGCGTGGAGAACGCCGCGCAGAAGGCATCGCCGACGGTCTTGAACACGTATCCGCCGGCCTGCTCGATCGAGCCGCGCATGATGTCGTCATGACGCCGCAGAGCTACCGCCATCGGTTCCGGCTCTGCCTCCCAGAGCCTGGTCGATCCTTCGATGTCGGTAAAGAGCAAAGTGACCGTGCCCGTAGGCATATGCGCGGTTGCGTTCACCAGGACAGGATACGAGCCAGGCCCGCCGTCATGCAGTGGCCAGCGTCAGCGCGCGCGCCGCAGCCGGTCACGACAGCGAGGATGCGGGCGACGGGACAGCGCCGGGTTCCTGGCTGAGTGCCAGTTCCACGGCCTGGGCCGTGCTCAGCCGCCGGCCTGCCTGGTAGGCGTCGCCGTAAACCATGTCCCCGAGTTGCTTGCGCAGCCTGTCCTGCTCCGCGACGCGCAGGCTCTCCTCGGTGGCAGACCACCAGATCGTCCGGTCGCCCAGGCCAGCCTCAATCCCGGCGTCAGCCGTGCCGTGCAAGGTCGCCGCGAGCACCAGGTCGCCTTGCCAGGCGCGGCAGCAGGCGGCGCAGAAGATGACCTCCCAGGCGCCGACGGTGATGCCGGTACGCCGCGCCATGCTGAGGCAGTTGCGCACGACCGGCACCGCGTCGGCGGGGCGGCCCTGAATCAGGCGCAGCATGCCGAGATCCCCGCGGAACATATAAAGGAACGTCTCATCACCGGTGGCCTCCGCCAGCGCGACGGCCTCCTCCAGATGCGTCTCTGCGTCCTCCAGCAGGCCCGCGGCCAGGTCCAGGCCGTAAATCATGTGCAGTTCCGTCGCCGCACCGAGCGCATCGCCGATGTGCCGGTAGTACTCAAGTGCCTCCATCCGGAGTTGCCTGGCCAGCTCAGGCGGGGCGGAGATCGCCGTGGTGCCGAGCGTGTCGGCGAGCAACTGCGAGTCTCCGGCCTGCCTGGCCAGCTCCACCGCCTCCGCGCACAGCTGCTGCTGCGCTGCCTGCGGTTCACCGCGCAGGTAAGCCAGCCCGCCCAGCAGGACCAGCGCGTACGCCTGCATCTTGCGGTCATCGAACTGCCTGGCCAGCGTCAGCGCGCGGTGCGCGTAGCTCTCGGCATTGGCCAGCTGGTCGGCCATCGAGCCGGCAAAGAACTGCAGCATCCACAGCACCGCCACCAGCGCACCGACAGTCTGCGGGCCGTCCGGCCCGCCCCCGTCGACCGCCCGCCGCAGCGCGGTCAGCACTTCCCGGTGCGCTCGGCTGACCGCGTAGCGCTGCAGCGCCACGCAGAGCCGGATGACCTCCGCGGTCTGCCCTTCGGCTTCGAGATAGGTCAGCGCCGCCCGCAGGTTGTCCCACTCGGCATCGACCTGGACGAACCAGGCCCGCTGATCGGGACCGCGCAGGCCGGCTGTCGCGCGCTCGGCTAGCTGCAGGAAATACTCCGCGTGCCGTGCCTGTACCGCCAGCACTTCCGGCGCACCGCCCGAGCGCAGCAATTCTTCAGCGCTGTACTGCCGGATGGTCTCCAGCAGCCGGTAGCGGACCGACCTCGCGGTCCGGTCGGCTACCACCAGGCTCTTGTCGACGAGCGACCTGAGCAGGTCGACGATGTCGTAGGCGGCGACGGCGCCCGCCGCGCCAACCTCTTCGGCCGCATCGAGCTCGAAGCCACCCGCGAACACCGACAGCCGCAGCAGCATCTCCCGCTCGGCCGGGTGGAGCAGCCCGAATGACCAGTCCACGGTCGCCTGCAGGGTCTGCTGTCGCGGCATCGCGTTCCGGCTGCCACCGGTCAGCAGCCTGAACCGCTGATCGAGCCGGTCATTGATTTGCTGCAGCGACATCGAGGACAGCCTGGCCGCGGCCAGTTCAAGCGCCAGCGGGATGCCGTCCAGCCGGCGGCAGACCGAGGCGATCAGCGGCGCCGATTCGTCGTCGAGGGCGAATGCCGGGTCCAGTGCGCGAGCGCGCGAGGTGAACAGCGCGACGGCGTCCAGCCGGCTAGCTCACCGGCGGCACGGGCGTCGGCGTCCGGCAGCGACAGCGACGGGACCCGGTACACCCGCTCGCCATCGATCCCGAGCGGCTCGCGGGAGGTCACCAGGATGCGCGACCGGGGGCAGTGCCGGATCACCTCATCGCAGAACTTGGCCGCCTCGTCGATCACGTGCTCACAGTTGTCCAGCACGAGCAGCACCTCCTGCCCGCAAAGCGCCCGAACCACCGCGGCCAGCGGCGCGGCGCCGCCGTGCTCGGGCAGCCGCAGCACGGCCGCGACCACCGCGGCGATCTGGCCGGCGTCGGTGACCGCGGCGAGCTCGGCCAGCCACACGCCGTCCCTGGCCCAGCCGGTCAGCTCGGCCGCGGTCTGCAGCGCCAGCCTGGTTTTGCCGCTGCCGCCCGCTCCGGCCAGCGTGACCAGGCGGGCCGCGGTGATCAGCTCGCGCACTTGCGCGAGCTCGGCGTTGCGGCCGACGAACTCGCTGGCCGCAGTCGGCAGGTTGTTGGGCAGCTCGGGATTGTCCAGCGACGCCAGCGGCGGGAAGGCCGCGGCCAGCACGGCGGCGGTGAGCTGGTAGACCTGCTCCGGCCCGCTCAGGTCCTTGAGCCGGTGCTTGCCGAGGTCAGTGAGCCCGGCGCCACCGGGCAGCGCGCCGCCCAGGCCGACTCCGCCCAGCAGCCCGGCGGTCGTCCCGGACACGAGCACCTGGCCGCCGTGCGCGACGGCTTCCAGCCGCGCGGTCCGGTTGACCACCGGGCCAAAGTAGTCGGCGTCGCGTTCCTCGCATACCCCGGTGTGCAGAGCCATCCGGACTCGGACTGGCCTGCTGGTCGGCCAGTCCTCGGCCCCGATCGCCTGCTGCGCGGTCAGCGCCGCGCCGATGGCCGCCTGCGGCGTGGAGAAAGCCGCGCAGAAGGCATCGCCCACGGTCTTGAACACGTACCCGCCGGCCTGCTCGATCGCGCCGCGCACGATGTCGTCGTGCCGGCGCAAGGCTGTCGCCATGGGCTCTGGCTCGGCTTCCCACAGCCGGGTCGATCCCTCGATGTCGGTGAAGAGCAGGGTCACAGTCCCGGTGGGGCGTTCTGGCACGTTCCGAGGATAACGGCCACTGCCTGGCATAGGGCATCAGCGCGGATGCGCCACGTTCCCCGCCCTGGCAGCGATGTGCGCGGGTGCCGCGGGACTGCCGCGGCCGAGCCGGGTCAGGCACGGGGGGCAGCCACCGGGTATCAAGGGGCAGCTCGCCGGCCCACAGCCCGAGGCTGGCATCGGGGCTGTCACCGTCTTCGGGCGGACCGCTGCGGACCTTGACCGACGCCTCGGCCAGCGAGAGCGCTAGCAGCCGGGTCGCGGCGAGCTCCTTGCGGCTGGGCTGGCGGGCATAGTCCCACTGGCCGGGTGCCAGGTGCTCCGACACGAGGCGCAGACCCTCCAGCTTCTCCTGCGGGTCGTCGACGATCCTGGGCCGGCCGTAGATCATCGCGCTGCGGTAGTTGACCGCGTGCTCAAACACCGACCTGGCGAGGACCAGGCCATCCACGATCGTGATCGTGAGGCAGACCTCGGGCACGTCCCCGGCGAGGCTGACGCTGGCGACCGATCCGTGCACGTAAACATTGCTGTCATCGAAGCCGTAGACGGTCGGCACCACCATGACGCCGGGGCCGGCAGACATCCCGAGGTGCGCGACAAAGCCGGCGCGCAGCACCGCGGCGAGCTCGGCCCTGTCGGTCCTGCCTTGCTCGCGCAGCCGGTTGTGCGCAGTCCTGGCAGTGCCGGACAGCGGTCCGTCGGGTGTCACGGGTCCGGGCACGATTCACGTCCTTGGCTGCGAAATAAGTTGCCTCCAGTCTATTCGACAACTGAATCAGTGCCTATTGGCGAGCTCGGCCGCCGAACCGACACCTGTGGCTGTCGTCCCTCGACGCGCGAGCTGGGTCCACCACAATGCTGGCGATGGTCGGTGCCGCGTCAGCGGCCCTCGACCACGGTCGCGTACCTGGCCAGGTAGAGCGGCCATCCCTGATCGCCGTCGACGCCGTCGCTGACCGACTGCCAGCCGGGACCGTGCCGGTCGAGGTGACGATGCTCAAGTTCGACCCGGGTGCGGTCGGGTGCCTCAGCCAGGAACCGGACCTCGACCTCGCTGGTCAGCTCAGGGTCGGTCTCGACCTGCCAACGGGGGCTGATGTCCCAGCTGAAGACCACGCGGCTCGGCGGCTCGTAGGCCAGGATCCGCGCCCACCGGCATTCTGTGCCGTCGACGCTACGGTCGTAGATGTGTCCGCCGACGCGCGGCTCGAAGACTGTCTCGGCGATCGCGGTGGCGAGCAAGTTGTGTTCAGGCGGCTTGAAGTCGCCGAACCGCTCGGTGAACGCCGTGAAGGCCTGCTCGAGCGGCGCATTGACGACCACCTGCTTACGGACAACGGGGACGTCGGTACTGGTCACGGTCTCTCCTCCGCTTCTTCGGCGACATCCACGTAGCTGGCCAGGGCCCGCTGCCAGAAGGTGTCGAGCTGATCGCGCAGCGCAGCCACTGCGGTCGGATTGAGCCGGTAGACCCGTCTGGTGCCGACCGCGCGCTCACTGACCAGGCCCGCGTCCTTAAGTACCTTGAGGTGCTGCGAGACGGCCGACCGGCTGACCGGCAACTCTGCCGCCAGTGGACCCACCGCCTGCGGCCCCTCTGCCAGACGGCTGACGATGGCGCGCCTGGTGCCGTCCGCCAGCACGCTCCAGCCATCCGTTGCTCGGTCAGGATCCACTAACGGTTAGTCTGACCTAACGGAGCGGCGAACGTCAAGTTCGCCAGCAGAATCGCGGCTGCGCGCTGCTGCTAGCCGCCTAGCTCAGCGGCCGGCCTGGTGTTGATGACTCGCTCGGGTCCGATGCCCGCCCGCTCGGCCCGGATGCAGCCGTCGTCGAGCCAGTCCAGCTGGCCCGGCGCGTGCGCGTCGGTGTCGATCGCGAACTGGCAGCCCAGCTCCGCGGCCAGGAGAAGCAGCCGGTCCGGCGGGTCCTGCCGTTCAGGCCGGCAGTTGATCTCCACCGCGACCCCGCGCTGCCGGCAGGCGCTGAAAACAGCCCCGGCGTCGAACTTGGACTCTGGCCGTTCCCGGTTGCCGGTGACCATCCGGCCGGTGCAATGCCCGAGCACGTCGACGTGCGGGTTCTCGATCGCCGTCAGCATCCTGGCGGTCATCGGTCTCGCGTCCATCCGCAGCTTGGAATGCACGCTGGCCACCACCACATCGAGCTGGCCGAGCAGTTCCCCGGTCTGGTCAAGCGCGCCGTCCTCCAGGATGTCTACCTCGATCCCGGTCAGGATGCGGAACGGCGCCAGTTCGGCGTTGATGTCCCTGACCAGCTCGAGCTGGCGCTCGAGCCGGGCGGCCGACAACCCGTTCGCCACGGTGAGCCTGGGCGAATGGTCGGTCAGGGCCAGCCACTCGTGCCCGAGGTCCAGCGCGGCCAGCGCCATCTCCAGCGGCGGGCTGCCGCCATCCGACCAGTCAGAATGCGAGTGGCAGTCGCCGCGCAGCGCGGCGCGCATGGCCGTCGGCGGTGGCCTGCGCGCCTCGTCCAGCAGCCGCCGGAGGTAGGCCGGCTCCTGTCCCGCGGCTGCCTGGACGATGACCTCGGCAGTCGCCGGGCCGATGCCTGGGAGTTCCTGCAGGCTCGAGTCCCGGAGCCGCTGCTGAAGCTCTGGGGCCGGAAGCTCCTGCACCACCTGGGCGGCACGGCGGAAGGCACGCACTCGGTAGGTCGGGGCACTCGCCAGTTCCAGCTGGAAGGCGACGTCGCGGAGGGCCCGGGCCGGATCCATGCCGTTTAGGCTCTCAGAAGCAGGTGCCGTGATACGGCCCGGGCCCGTTGTAGACGCCGCGACTCGGGCCGGCGAGGGCCACGGCCATGTCGAGCGGGATGACGTCGGTCCGCGTGATCCAGCCGACGCGCACCCGCAGGTAGATCGTGTCGATGGCTTGGTAGCCATCATTCAGCATGTTGTTCGTCTTCTTACCGCCAAGCATGCAAACGTCGGTGATCCAGGTGATGCGCAGCAGCCGGTACTGGTGCGGCGGGATCGAGACGGGCAGGGACTCGAAGGCCACGTTCCGGATGAACCCGCCGTTCGCCATCGCGCGGTCCGGAGCCGAGACCTCGATCCGAGCCGCGGGTATAGGTCCGTTCGGGCTATCCCACGGCGCGTTTACGGTGACCGGCGGCCCGATGATGGTCTCAGTAAAGTTGCCGGTGTTGAAGATGCCGATCGCGAATCCCTGCCATTGGCCAGACCGGACCCGCACGGTCGTCTGCTGCGCGCCGTCGGCAGCCGAGTCAACCTCGTGGTTGTAGTCCTGGGGATACCACCACGCGAATTGACCCGCATCGTCCGGCAGCGGAGCGGACAGGAAGGTGATCAGGAACGTGGCCCCGGTCGCCAGCAGGAGCGTGATCAGGATCGCGATCAGCTTGGTCCGGAGGCGAGACCTGATGGTTTTGACCCAGCTGCGGCGCGCGGCCGCGGCAACCGCCGCGCCTACGCCAGCGGCCTCGCCTGCCTGGGCCTCCCTGGCCAGATCAGCCGGGCGGCCGAGCTGGTGCAGTATCGCTTCAACGTCCTCGTCGCTCGCATCCGGCGGCAGTGCCTCCTCAAGGTGCCCGGCAATCTGGCTTCTCAGTTCTCGTGCCTTCGCGGACGGCAGACCGGCCAGTGCGACGTCGAGCTGAGTCAGGTAGTCCCGGATGCGCCGGTGTTCGAGCGCGGTGCCGCTCATGGCTTTCCCCTGTCGCACGGGTTGAGGACGCTTCCGACCGTCGCCGCGAACTGAGCCCAGTTGGTCCGGAACGTCTTGAGGCTCTGGTGGCCGGCCGGGTAATCGAGTAGTAGCGGCGGGCGCGCTCACCCTGCTCGTCGCGCCACTCGCTAGTGACCAGGCCCGCGTCGCGCAGCCGGTTCAGCAGCGGGTACACGGTACCGTCACTGGTCAGGAGGCCGTCGGCGGCCGATAGATCACGGACAAGCTCCAGGCCGAACCGCGGTCTGAGCTCCAGCAAAGCCAGGACGCACGGGCCAAGCACACCCCGGCGCAGTTCGGTCAGCCCGCTGCTGTCTCCAGCCATGTCTCACATGATGTCTTGCGACGCATGATGTGTAAACAGCTACGCGCGCTGGCGCGCGCTCGCGCGCAGCACACTTCCGGCACAGACTCAGCACACCGGCCGGCGTGATGCTGTTGCTTCAGGCATGCAGCTACTGGAGGCGGGCCATGTCCCCCGATGACTTCCGGACCATCATTCGTTACGGAAACCTGAGCGCAGAAATCGTCGGCGACTCCGGCATCAGGCTCAGCCGGCGCACGGAGCGGCAGTCCGTCCCGAGCCTGCTGACGCCGCGGCAGCCCGATAGGTCGAAGGGCGCGGCGGTGCTCGGCCGGGAGACAGAACTGGCCGACGCGGCAAGGGCCTTCGCGGCAGGCAGGCCGGCCGGATTTCACGCGCCCTGCGGCTTCGGCAAGACGGCGCTGCTGCAGCACATTGTCGCCGCCGCCAGCGCGACAGCGTTGTACCTCAACGCCGACGGCGACCGCATCCAGGACCTGCTGCACGACCTTGTCGCCGGGCTCTACCAGTCTGATGACCAGGTCAAGCTCACCCCCGAGCAGTGTGGCCAGCTACTGCGCGAAGCACGGGCAGTCATCGCCGTCGACGACCTGACCGCCGGTCCTGAGCAGGTCGGCTCCCTGCTGAGCGCGCTGCCGGGCTGTAGCGTCGTCATCGGCTCAGCCCGCCCGGTGCTCGGCCGCCTTGGCGACTCCCGTGATCTGGCCGGCCTGGACGAGGCCAGCTCCCTCGCCGTCATCGGCGCCGCCCTCCGCCGGCCGATAAGCAGCAGCGATCTAGCCGCCGCCCGGCGGCTCGTCGCTGCCGTTGACGGCCAGCCGCTGCATCTGCGGCAGGCCGCAGCGCTGGTCGGCCGCGGCGAGCAAACATTCGAGTCGCTGGCTGCGAAAGCGTCGGCCGACCCGGACGTGCTGGACCGGCTGAGCATTGAGGCGCTGGCGGAGAGCGAGCGCCGCGCCCTGGCCGTGCTGGCGGTAGCCGCGGGCGCGCTGCTGCCGGCGAATGTGGTGGACGCCGTCGGCCAGCTCGCCAAGGCTGGCCAGTGGTTAGATTCGCTCCACCGGCTCGGTCTTGCTGAGCGGCGGGACGACAGGTTCGGCCTGCCGGTGTGCAAGACGGACAGCTACCGGGCGACGCTGCTGCGCTACCTCGATGCTGGCGCCGCGGCGCGCTCGCTGGCAGGCTTCCTGACCGTCAGGCATCCTACGGCCCAAGCATCCAGGTCAGCGATCGACGCCGCGCTGTCCATCCTCGAGTTTGGCGCGGAACAGAACGACTGGACGGCTGTCGCCGAGCTCGCGCGAGCCGCCGAGGCCATCCTGTTCGCCTGCGGGCGCTGGGAGGCCTGGCAGCACGTGCTCCACCGGGGCCGGACGGCGGCCGAAGCCGTCAACGACCAGTCGGCCGAGGCATTCTTCGCCCACCAGCTCGGCAGCCTGGCCATCTGCCAGGACCGCCTCGGCGAAGCGGAGCGGCTGCTCGGCCGCGCACTGGCCCTGCGCCAGGAACTCGGCGAGGACGAGGGAGCGGCACTCAGCGGCCGTAACCTGCAACTCCTCAAGCCTGCTGCCCGGCCGCCAGCACGCCCGGCGAAGTCGCCGCCGCCGTGCCGGACCAGGCGCGGCCGCGGCAGGCTGATGTTGTCCGGCGCCATCGGCGTGATCGCGCTGCTCGTCGCCTCGGCAGCGATCGCGGCCACGCATCGCGGCAACGGTCAAGACAGCGGCGGCCAGCACGGCCGCGGCCAGCACGGCGGCGGTCAGCAAGGCAGCGATCACCGCAGCAGCGGTCCGGGCACCGCCGGCAATAGCCAGATCGTGGTCGCCGGCGTGATCGGCGACCAGGCGGCGCTGGCCATGAAGACGCTGCGGGGTCAGGGACTCACCGTGACCAGCGAGATGACTTCCGGCTGCACAGCAAGCGGAGGCACAGTCATCGCCCAGGACCCCGCCGCCGGAACCAGCGTTCCGCCGGGCCGGAACGTCTCGATCACCTCCTGCAGTCCGCAGTCCTCGCCGGCGGCAGTACTGAGCAATGTCGTCGGGATGTCGGAGGACGCGGCGACGGGCGCGCTGCAGGGGCTTGGACTGACGGTGACGACGCAGACCGCACCAGCGTGCACAGCGGACCAGGTGGGTGACGTCGTGCAGCAGGATCCGGCTGCTGGCACGCCGCTGCAGCAGGTGCAGAGCGTCACGCTCGCCGTCTGCAACTCTGCAGCACCATCGCTGGTAGCCGTGCCGTACGTCGTCACGATGACGGTGACGGACGCGACCACCACGCTGCAGGCTGCCGGTTTCACTATCACGACCGACGGGACCTTCGCCTGCGGCGCGGGCGAGAGCGGCGACGTCGTAGCGGAGAAACCCGATCAAGGCTCAGCCCCGGCTGGCTCGAACGTCAGCATCGTCATCTGCGACACGACGGGCTAAAGCACGGCCAGGCGGACCGCAGCCGGCAGCGGCCGGCGTCGGGGGTACGGAATCAGTTGACTGAAAGCTGTAGCTCAACGAAATCCACATCCAGTATGCAAGCCGTTTTGTGCGCTATGCGAAAGAAGCCAGGCGTGCCCTTAGCCGGGCCCTGCCCCGGTGCAGCCGGGACATCACGGTGCCGACAGGCACACCGAGCAGTTCGGCGATGTCCTTGTACGGGTATCCCTCGACGTCGGCCAGGTAAATCGCTACCCGGAAGCACTCTGGCAGTTCCGCCAGGGCTTCGCGCACCTCCGAATAGCCGAACTGGCCGAGCACGGCGTCCTCGGCCGAGGGTGCATGCCGGACCTGCCCGGTTCCCGGCTCGCCGGGAACCGAGGCGATCAGCGCCTCGTAGTCGGCGCTCAGCACCTGCACAGGCTCACGCTGGCGCTTGCGGTAGCCGCTCACGAAGGTGTTCGACAGGATGCGGAACAGCCAGGCCCTGGCGTTGGTGCCAGGAGTGAAGTGCCGGATGCCGGCGTAGGCGCGGGCCATGCTCTCCTGCACAAGGTCCTCGGCGTCGCTGGCATTGCGGGTCATCCGCAGGGCCGTCGGGTACAGGTAGCGCTGGCAGCTCGCCACCTCGCGCTCGTAGATCAGGTCATGCTCAGGCGCTAGGGTTTCGACTGACATGTGGTGCTATCGCCTCCTAGCGAGGCTGCGACGCGCACCGACCCAGCTCACGCATGCGGGCAGGCGTGAACCCCGGACAAGTCAAACCAGATTGAGCGTCGCGGTTAGGGGGGTCAGCGCGCCGCTACCTCTTCGGTGTGAACTGCCTGTATTTAAACCGCTACTCAACGTCATGTCAAAAAATTCTCACCAGTCACATCCGTCACAGCGACGGAATCCGTTGTTTCCAGGTCCCCCACAGCCTCTCGGGCCCCGCAGAGCTGGCGCCGGCCTGCGCCTGGCCGCATTGCCCGGCCGGAGGCCCTGCCCGGCGCCCGGCCGCGGCCGGCTAGCCGGTAGCGTTCAGCCAGCGGACGGGAGCACCATCGCCCGCTAGCCGGAATGGCTCAAGCTCGTCATCCCACGGCTGGCCGAGGAGCAATCCCAGCTCGGCTTCTAGCGAACCGCCAAGCGCCGGGTGCCGGGGGCCGTGCAGGTCGCGCAGGCTGCCGAGTTGTGACTCGGCCTTGCCCTCTGGCGCGCACGATCGCGCGGCCGCGGCCAGTGCCATCGCCGCCCGCAGCCGGCCCTCACTGACCAGGACATCACCGTTGGCGCCGACAGTCGCGGAGAAGGTGCCGAGCGCCGGGGTACAGCTGTGCCTGACCGCGTCGCAGCCCTGGCTGGCTTCCTCTGTCGTCTCGAATCTGATCAGGTTCCAGGCGGCCAGCGCCGAGGTGATCGCGCCTGCCGCGCCGGGCCGACCCTGCCAGCTCAGCTCGGCGCGCAGCGCGCCCGGTGACGCCGGCTGGTCGACCCACGGCATGCTGACAGGCACGCCAAGAACCCCGGCCACCGCCCACTCAATGTGCGGGCATAGCGCCGGGGGCGCACAGTGCACGTGCAGCACGCCGCGTACTGACACCGATACCTCCCTGCAGCAGACGAGATTCGTCTTCCCCAACGACCTCATCTGCCGGCAGGACCTGCCAGCACTGGCGATCTACCGCGACTCATTGTGCACTACGGCCGGCCCACGCACCAGCACCGCGGTACTAGTCGGGGCGCGCCGCTGCGCGCGCGGCGTACGCTGGCCGTCTCGCACCGGGAAGGATCGCGGCATGCCCTGGCACGGGCCGGACGGCCAGCGCGTGTATTACGAGGACTCGGGACGCGGCGAAACGGTGGTGCTGATGCCCGGCTGGGCCGGGAGCATCATCGAGCTGAACCGGCTCCGGTCGGAGCTGTCCGACGGCTTCCGGGTGCTGGCGATCGATCTGCCGGGCTCTGGACGCTCGCAGCCGCAACCGCGGCATTACACCGCCA
>CAVYDE010000014.1:0-39985 GCA_963767215.1 uncultured Actinomycetota bacterium | reverse complement strand
TTTCTCGTGGACATGGGCATCAACGACCCTTCCACGCTCACCTCCGCTGGCATCTCGGCCAGCGTGGGGACCGGGACAGTAACCGTGACTCCGGGAGCGACGTCGACCCTTATCGCGATCACCGGGATCACGTTCTCGGCGCGGACGGTGCACATCAAGCGCGGCAGCATCACTCCGAACGCCCCGGCCGGCCTGAAGACCCGCCGTGCCTCGGCGACGGTCGCTGACATCACCTTCCGCGCGGCGCGACCGAGGGGCTCTTTTGTCCGTTCTTACGAGGTCCGCTGTCTGGCCCCGCACCACGCCACCCGCTACGGCACCCGCTCCCGCTCAGCCGTGAAGGTGACCGGGCTCAGCCGCGGGGTCAGCTACGTTTGCCAGGCACGGGCGAAGGCAGCTGTCGGTTACGGACGCTGGTCCAGCGGCCGCAAACTGGCAGGCTGATCGGCGCCGGCGACGCTGCTGTCAAGGGGCACGGATGGCGTCAGCTTTGGTCAGCGCGGCCCGAGCCCGGTCTGGCCGTCGATCAGTTCTCTGGCGATGTCCAGGTGACCAGCGTGTCGCGCGGTCTCCTCGATCATGTGCAGCACGACCCAGCGCACGTCCGGCGGCTCGTCCATCTCCGAGTCGCCGTGCTTGCCGCGTGGCGCCGCCGACAGCGGCGTCGCCGCGAGCACCGCATCGGAGTGCGCGCACTGGTCACGATAGAAACCGATGACCTCCGCTGATGGCTCGTCACTGACGAACGCTGCCGTCGGATCATAGGGCGTCCCGTCCAGATCCCCTGGCAGCTCGGGTTCTGTGCTGGCCACGACCCCCTGGAACCAGTGCCACTCGGCGCCGCCCAGGTGCTCGACCAGCCCGGCCGTGTCCAGCCCGACGGTACGACCGGCCGGTGCCACGCCTCCCCGCCGCAGCCCCGCCACCGACGGCAAGCACGGAGGCGCGCTGAGCGGCGAGGAAGGCCAGCAGAGCCTGGTCCCCGGTGTCCTCATTCCGATTGCCGGTCATGTTCGCCTCTCCTGCGCCAACGCCTGCCCATCTGACTGGCGTGTCGTAGCAACGACGATCGGGCGGTGCCCGAATGGACACCTCGGGCGGGTCTTGTCAGGAGCCTCGGCCGCTTCGGCTCCAGGCTGCGAGCTCAGTTCGGTTGGTGAGCTGAAGTTTCGCCAGCATGCTGCGCATGTGCCCTTCGACGGTCCGCTCGGAGAGCACGAGCTGGTCGGCGATGGCCCGGTTGGTAAGCCCGACGCAGACCAGTTCGGCTACCTCACGTTCTCGTGCCGTCAGCGGATCACCGGCCTGGATGGCGCGGTCCAGATCCTGGATGAGCTGCTTGGCCCGGCCTGCCGGACCCGGCATATCGAGGCGACCGGCCTCCAGGGAGACCTGCCGGGCAAGCTCCAGCGCTTGCGGCAGGTCGCCGCGGGCCGCACGGGCCTGCAGTGCGCATGCCCAGTCAAGCCTGGCGAGCGTCACGAATGGACGGGCGCCGATGCGGGCGTTGATGGTCACGGCGGTCTGGTAGTGGCTCAGCGCATCCTCGGTGCGGCCGAGCAGCGCGGCTAGCCTGGCGTAACGGCCAGTGCAGTGAGCCGGACAGGAACACCACGCCGGTGCCGGTGGCGCCCGAATGGGCGATGTGCCGGTGGAACAGGTTGTAGGTGGGCAGCGCGACCTCGGTGTCCCGGAAGGTCAGGATCACGTCCATGAGCTGGGTCAGGGCGCCGAGTGCCCTGGTGTCCTTGTCTCCGATTGCGGGCAGCCCACGCAGCGTGTCGTACACGGCCCGCGCCTCGTCGGCCCGGCCAGTGGCCAACAGCGTCTCTGGTCAGGCCGGCCGTGACGATGGGGATTTGCGGGGCAGCGGCGGCGAAGTCGAAGAAATCGGCCGGGATCTCGGCTGCGTCGCCCCTGGTCATCGCCAGGCACACTGCGAAGGCGTAAGACAACCCGGCGCCCGAAGGGTCCTGCAGCCGGACCGCGAGCCGGCGCGCCTCATCGGACCGGTCCCTCGCAGTTGTGAACTGACCGGCCAGCGCGGCACGGGATGCCTGCTGCCGTAGCAGGTGCCAACGGGCCAGTGGCAGCCTGGTCGATTCGGCGAGCCGCGCGATCTGAGTGATTTCCGCATCCACCGCATCGAGGTTCAGCAGCTGATACGCGGCGTCGATCCGCCAGATGTGGGCGAGTACCGCCGCGAGTGGCTGGCCGACGCTCGCGGCGAGCTCGATGGCGCGGCTGCCGAGACCCAGCCACTCAGCCTTGTGCTGCGGGGCTGAAAGGGCGGCAACCCGAGCCCGGATGGCCTCAAGCTCGGCGCCCGGATCACCGGCGGCAGCCGCTGCGGCAACAGCTGCCGCCGACTCGGTGCCAGCCTGCGTGAGGTCGCCGAGCTCCGCCAGCGCTGCCGCCCGTTGCGCGAGCAGCCGGGCACGCCGGGCCGCCGGGCAATGCTCGTCGGCGAGGCGCGATCGCAAAGCCCGAGCAGCGTTGCCGCGACCGGATGGTGCCCGACGCCGCGGACCACCAGGGCGGCGTCGGCGACCAGGTCCAGCCGTCCGAAAGGGGCGGCAGCGTCCGCGGCGCTCACCGAGTGCGGAAGCCTTACACCCAACTGCCCGGCCCGATACTCCGCGGTGGCCAGCTCGATCAACAGCACGGCGAGCTCTGCGCCGTTCACCCCAGCGCGGCAACCAAGACAGACCGCGATGACCCGCGACCCCGTCGAGTCACCTGAAGCAAAATCCCGATAACGCCGCGGCGGCGGCGGCCGCGGGTTGCGCCCGCAGGCCGCACGTTGTAGTGCGTCACGGTCGGGTGCCGCCCAGCAGAAGGTGTGCCGCCGCCTCGCAGCCCCGGTCCCGATCCACTGCTGCCACCGGCTCCAGTACTGAGGCAGCCCGCCGGTGCAGGCCCGCCAGCTTCGCCTCGCTGATGCTCGCGTAGATGCCGTCGCGAATCAGGGCGTGGGTGAACCGCCACGATCCCGGCCGGTAGGTCAGCTGCGCGACGATTCCGTTGGCTTCGGCGCCGGATAGAGAGTCGGTCACGTCGGTGCTCGTGCCACGGACGGCTGCGGCCAGGTCGGCGTCGAATTCCCCGCCCAGCACGCTCGCTGCGGCCGGCGGCTCGCGGGTACCCGGATCCAGGTCGCGGAGCAGCGAAGACACCAGCTGGCTGATCTCAGCGCTTATGACCCGCTACGCGCGCGAGGGCGTCGGCGTCACCGCCCCCGCCCGGCCGCCCGGCGAGCAAACGGGCCAGCGTGGCCACGTAGAGCGGATTACCCTCGGAACGGGCATGAACGAACTGGGCGAGATCCGGATCTGCCACCAGGCGGGCTGCCCGGAGGATCTCTGCCACGGCAGCCTCGCTCAGCGGCGCAAGCCGCAGCACTTGCAAGCCAGGCAGCCTGGCCAGGTCCCCCAGCGCTGCACGCCAGGGATCTCCGGCGGTGTCCCGGCAAGTGGCCAGCACCAGCAGCCGAGACTCCGGCAGCTCGGCCGCGGAGCTTTTGAAGCAGGAACAGCGATGCGTGGTCAGCCCACTGCACGTCCTCGAGGACGACGAGCAAGTCAGCCGCCGCTGCTGCTGCGGTGACCCACTCGGCTGCCGTCGCGGCGGCACGGAATCTCGCGGCAGCCAGATCGTCAGAGGTGGCGCTGTCGGTGCCCGCCTCGCCCGTCAGCTGCCATCCGGCATCCACCTGGCCCACCGCGTTCGGCGACCGCCGCCATGGCCACAACGGCGGCGCGCCGCGCTCCTGGACCGCGCGCCCCCACAAGACGCGCGTCCCGTTGCCGCGGGCCTCGTCGGCCAGCTCCTCCGCCAGCCGGGTCTTCCCGATCCCCGGCGGCCCGGTAATCACCACAAGCCGACCGTGACTCGCCAGCGCGTCCGCCAGCCAGCGACGCAGCTCGGCCAGCTCCTGTGTTCGCCCTGCCAGCCTGCCTGGCCCGAGCGCGGCATCTGCCACGCCGCCATACTCCCGCGCCACGCGAGCTGCCGTCCAGGATCACCCAGCGCAGTCGCGTACCGGGCCACGTACTAGCACGCATGCGCAGGCACGAGCACTCGCCCGACAGTGATCAGGTCAGATTCACGCCGGAGAGGAGCAAGAGATGTACGCACATGTGGAACAGGTCAACAGCCAGCCCGGTCTCGGCAGCGCTGGCCAAGACACCGCGGACCTCAGCGCCATGGTCGAAGGCCAGCCTGGCTTGCTCGGCTGCATCATCCTGCAGCAGCTGGCCGGCTCGGCAGCAGTGCGCTTCACTCAGTGGGCAACCCCAGAGCAACGCCACAGATTTCATGGCAACCCGCGCCCGGTTCGGCACTCCTGCTGGCGCAATCTATGCAGTCGGCGAATTCGAGCAAGGACCTGCCGCGACGGACGCCGCCAGTCATGCTCGGCTGCTGTATTTCGACGGTCCCCCGCACGCCCGAACAAGTCGCGGCAGCGGATTTCGGCGGACGGCAGCGGATCTGGCCGGCGATCTGTGACCTCAGCGGACTGGTCAGCGTGTACCTGCTGCGCGGCCACGACCTCGGCTGGATCGTCGTGACGCTCGCCACCTCGGTCGACACGCTGGACGCCGCCCAGCGTGCGGTCATGGCCGCCGATCTGCTGCCCGGTGAGGACCGCGCGCTGCTGCCAGGACCAGACCGGATCGAGATCCACAACGTCACCGGTTACCAGGTGCAGGCCGCCGGCCAGCGCGCCACCATCAGCGAGCGCTGAGCCTCGCGGCCCGGCAAGGGCGGGACTGCCGGCAGCGGGTTCCGTCACATCTTGCTGAGAACGCCACTAGTCCGAGAAACATCAAGCAGCAGGAGGTCAGCATGTACAAGCCATTCAGACGGACAGCGATCATTGCCGCCAGCGCGGCGCTGGCGGTGAGCGGCACGATCGGCGTGGCCGTCGCGTCGGAGGGAAGCCAGGGCGGCGCTGCCATAACGATCCGGTACTACGCATTCGACATCAACAACGGCACGAGCGACCCCGGCTTCATCCCGGTACCGGGCACGAACCCAGGCACCTTCTCCCAGGGCGACGAGCTGATCGTCAACGATCAGATCACCCTCACCCACAAGAGGGGGACCGGCTATCCGATCGTCGGTTTCGACTCAGGCGCATGCACGCTGACCAGAGTGCCGGAGAAGTTCGCAGAGCAGACTCTGGGCAACTGCCTGGTGACGGTCGTCTGGAAATACGGCAGTCTGACCGTGCAAGGAGCAGTGCGTTTCAAGAGGCAGGAGCCGCAATCGGCGGTACTAGCCATCACCGGCGGAACGGGCCGCTACGACGGAGCAACAGGCGTCGTCGATGTCGCCTTCACCAAGAACTACAAGATCCTGACGTTCAAGCTGAAGTAACGCGCGTAGCGCAGCGGCCGGGACCCGATGTCCCGGCCGGCTGCGTGTGGACTTTCCCAAGTACCCGGGGCTCGTGGCTGTGGCGCTCGGATTTCGCAGTCACCTGGCGGACTGAGCCCGCCATCCTCCTCGATAGACGAGTAACCGTCGATCGGGCGTGCCCGGAGCCCCTCAGCCGCGATGTTCTGCGTGCCCGTTCTGGACCGCCCTCAATCGGCACGACGGGCACACCGAGCGAACCGTCTGCACGCCAGTGCTGGCAATCGCTGATACTTCGTGCGTGGACTTTCCCAATGACCCAGGGCTCGTGGCTGTGGCGCTCCGATTCGCAGTCGCGCCAGACGCCTTGCTTGGGCACGGCGGCGAGGCGTGGGTGTACGCCCTCGATGATGACCGGGTGCTGAGAATACTGCGCGACGGAGGGCGCAAGGCCGACGTGCTGCGTCGCATGGCGCTCGTCGCGGAACTGGCCCTGTCGCAGCCGGCCTACCGACTCCCGGAGGTTCTTGACGTCGGCGAATTCGACGGCAGAACCTACGCGATCGAACGAAGGCTCCCCGGACGATCAATGCTGGAGGAGCTTGCTCACATCGAAGGGCCAGCACGAGAGCGCTTGATCGAGGCGTATCTCGACACTTCCGCGTCGCTCGGCGACCTTCATCTTCCTGCGAACACCGGATTCGGCGACCTCATCGCAGACGACTCGATCGTCACTCCAACATGGCGCGCGTACCTAGAGGAGCGTGCGGCCAGGAATCTCGCGAGGTCGACACCCGAGCTCCGGCATGTCGACCCTGTCGCCATTGCCGACGGACTTCCGGACGCATCCGCCGCCTCCTTCGTCCACCTGGACGCGTTCGCAGGCAACTTTCTCACCGACGGCGTCCGCATCACCGCGGTGATCGACATCGGGGCTTCGAGCCTGGCCGGGGACCGGCGACTCGACCCGATTGCATCGGCGGTCTATCTCTCCGATCCCCACGTCACGCCCACGGCGACCGCGCACGATGCGGACGTCGCCCTGGCGTGGTTGCGCGCGAAGGGGCTTGCCGAGTGGCTGGAGCCTGGCCGTCGATGGCTCGCCGCATACTGGTCATTCGAAGCCGACGACCCGAAAGCCATCGCCTGGTGCAGCGATATTCTCCTCCGCTCGCAGCCAACTACCTGAGCGACCTACGCAGACTCCCCTATGGCTGATCGACGGGTTGTGCGCGCCCGGTTGTCCGCATTCTGGCAGTCCGCTGTATCAGCGCGAAGGGTCACTGACACGTCGCGGAACCTATTGATGGTCGCGATCGCCGACACGAATCTTGATCCTCGGCACGATCGGGGCTGCCGCTAATCAAGACTCAAGGCCAGGGGATCACCGAGATCCTCGAAGGATCTCGTACTCAGGAGGTCCCGGAGCAGATGCGCCAACCCCGGGGGGCGGAATGACTCGATAGCTGCACGTTCGACGAGTTCATCGAGCGTGAACCACCGGTAGCCGACGGTTGTGGAAGCCTCGAGCGGCTCGTGGTGTTCGAAGCTGACTGAAAGGCCGGCACGCGGGCGATGTAGTACCGCTGGATCACGTGCATTGGTTGCCCGTCATGCCACCACCAAGCCGTATAGGCAGCTGTCCAGACGCAAGGGCCGAGGACAACGTCGCGGATGCCGGTCTCCTCAAACACTTCTCGCAGAGCGGCGTCCTCGTAGTCCTCGCCTGGCTTGACATCGCCTCCGGGTAGCAGCCAGAAATCTGGCGTCGGGAGCTTCATGCTCCGCATCGCCGCGGGATCATGAATCCGGAGCATCAGCAATCGGTTATCCGGATCGAGCAACGCGACGCGCGTGGTGGGTCTTGTCCTGATTTGATCAGTCACGCCGCCGATACTAGCTTCGGTCTTTCGCACAGGATGATCGGCGGCATCAATGCTCGGAAGAGGTCGGAATCAGCCAGCCTTGGGCGAGGGGCTGCCGCCAGGGCACTGAACCACGTACAGCCCGAAGACAGTGCGGAGGTGATAATGCTGGCTGCCCACGTGGTACCAGATGTCGACGCCGCTTGCTGATCCGTGGCTGGCTACCAGTTGCAGTACGAACAGCAGGTCTGTCCATTTGTGGCTGCCAGTCGAGTAGGGAATCGTGGCTCCGACGGCGTTCCGCCGCTGCTTCCAGTCGAATCCTGGGAGTGCCAGCTTGTCGTTCGGGTATCCCGGCTGTGCGCCGTAGAAGTCTTGGCTGGTAGGGACAGCGACTGCAGTAAGGAGCCTGAGCCCACGGGCATCGGCCATGCCCACCCTGTCGATGACCGCCGGGGAGCTGGAGGTGTTCTGGACGAACGGCCACCCGTCGGTCAGGACGCCGTGATCAAGCTGGATCGCGCACACAGAGCCTTCGGCCTCGATGGGGCCAAGCGGCCCGGTCCCTGAAGAACCGCAGCCCGTAAGGGCCGCAGCCAGGGCGAGTGCCCCTGCTGCGGCCCCGATGCGACGGTTAGCTGCCGCCACGAGAATTTTCCCCCGCTACCACGTAGCCCTGCCCAGGGTTTAGTGCCATTCGGCGGACCGCTCGTAGGGCGAGCCGCCCTGCGCGGGCCGGGCCAGCGCGACGGCCTCGATCTCGACCAGCTGGTCGGTATAGCCCAGGACGCTGACTCCGAGCAGCGTGCTCGGCGCGTCATGGTCGCCGAACGCAGCGTGCACGACCTGCCAGACGGCGACCAGGTCCTCCTGGCTGGCTGAGGCAACGTAGACGGTGCTCTTGAGCACGTCCTGCAGCGCGGCTCCGGCCGCAGCCAGCGCGGTGGCCAGATTCGCCATCGCCAGCTCCGCCTGCCTGACGTAGTCACCGACCGCCGTTACGACGCCGTCCGCATCGATAGGGCAGGCACCCGCGGTGAAGATAAGGCCGCCGGGCGGCGCCAGGGACGCGTAGGCGTACGGGGCACCGGGATACAGGTCAGCAGCGCGGATCAGCCGGGCGGGCATGGGCCGGATCATCTCAGCCGCAGCGTCCGGCGGCAACCAAGTACTCCACTCCGACAGCCACCGACTACCGCGGTCCGGATCGTGCGGTGGAGAGGTACCGACCCCGCTGGCGGGGGCACCGCGTCCGGCACTTGACCGGCAATTTCCGCACCCTCGTCGATTCCGGAAGCCGATCGTCCGCCTGAGACCCTACCGTGGCAGCCATGACTGATACTGAGCTCCCTGCGAGCGAAGATATGAGCGGCCGGCTGACGGCCGCGCAATTCTCAGCCTCCCCCGGCGTCGCTGACTGGCGGGTGCTGTGGGGCGGCGGGTATGCGGCGGCCCGATTCCAGACCGGCTCTTTCGCCGCCGGGCTGGCCCTGGTCGCCGCCATCGGCGAGCTGGCGGCCGCTTGCGGCCACGACCCGGACGTCGATGTACGGCCCGAGAGTGTGACCGTCCGGCTGTGCACGGCCGAGGTTCAGGGCCTTACTAGCCGGGACGCCGGCCTGGCCAGGGAGATCTCGGCCGCCGCGGCCAGGCTGCAGGCACTGCCCGACCCGGCGGCGGTGCAGCACGTGCAGGTCGCGATCGACGCCCTGGACATCGCTAAGGTCCGGCCGTTCTGGCAGGCGGTGCTTGGTTACGCCGAAGCCGGCGAGGAGGACCTGCTGGACACCCATCGCCAGGGGCCGACGTTCTGGTTCCAGCAGATGGAGTCGCCGCGGACCGAGCGCAACCGCTTCCACATCGACATTTACGTGCCGCACGACCAGGTACGAGCCCGGATTGATGCCGCGCTGGCGGCCGGCGGCCGGGTCGTGAGCGACGCCAACGCGCCCGGCTGGTGGACTCTGGCCGATCCCGAGGGCAACGAAACGGACCTCGCGATCTGGGGATAGGAGACCGCGGTCACTGGGTGCGACGGGTGCAGCCGCCCCCGGGCCTCAGCCCTCCGAGGCGGCGGGGACCGTGTGCTCGGCGAGCCAGTCGAGCAGCGGGCGCAACCGCTCGCAAGCCCGGTGTACGGGCTCGACGTCACCCACGGCGTCAGACTCGAGCTCGCGGGCGGCGATGAGCGACCGGTGCTTGAGCAGGCCGGCCCGCGGGTGGTCGGCCGGGTAGCCGCGCGGAGCACGCTTCATGACGTCGCCGAGGATCTCGTGCCCGTCCGCGGCAAGCGACGACACCAGATCCGCCAGCCTGCACCCGCTCTCGGCTGCGGCGGCCGCGGCCCGAAACAGCGCGATCTGCTGAGGTCCCGCGTAGCACCAGGCAGCCTGGATCAGCAGACCGTCGAGATTGAAGCGGAATCCGATCTCGACATTGGGTGCGATTCGCACCGTGGCGCACTGGTTCTGCCACCAGTACGCGGTGCTGGCGTAGCGCCACACGGCGAAGTCCTCGTACCAGGGGTCGACGTCCGCAAGGTCGTTGAGCAGATCGATCATCGGCAACCGCACCTGCTCCTCGCGGTCACGCCGTATCCGTTCCCGCGTCTCCCTCGACGGATCGCCGCCCAACTCGAGCAGCACGGCGTACGCCTGTTCAGGCCAGCCGTGGAAGTGCGTCCCCATGTCGGCAGGCTATCGACACCGCCGAAACTGTCAGGTCCAGATCGCGCAGTCGATGCCGATCACATCGAGCCGGCCGTCGCGGAGCGCCAGTCCGACGAGCCCGGCGATCTCATCGTGCACCTACGCCCGGACCTGGCCGGCCTGTACCGCAATCGCCACCCAGCCTTCCGGGCATGCGTCGACCCCGAGCGCGCGGTCACCGTTCACGGCAGTCATGGTGTCAGCCGAGTGCCAGGTCCTGCCGGACCGGGATGATGATCTCGTCGGCCAGCCAGCGGGCGATGTTGGCCGGAGCGGGACCGCGGACGGCAAGCACCACGTGCTGGAAGCCAAGGCCGATGACCTCTCTGACCGTCTGCCTGGCAGCCGCCGGATCGTCAGCGGTGAACATCAGCTGAACCGACCTAATGACCTCGCCCGGAGGCCGGCCGAGATCGGCACAATGCTGATCGAGCATCCGGCTGCGGTCAGCGAGGAACTCCAGGCTGCCGTGCGGCGGGCCTGGCACGTTCCAGATATCGGCACGCTCGGCGACCAGGCGCAACATCCGGTCCCCGGTGCCGCCGACGAGGATCGGCGGCCCGCCAGGCTGGACCGGCTTCGGCTCGTTCCTGGCGCTTGTCAGGGTGTAGTGACGTCCGGCGAAGTCGAACGCGTCCAGCGTGAACATGCTGCCGCACGATCATGATCGTCTCCGCGAGCTTCTGCAGGCCCTCGGCCGGCGTACTGACCGGCAGCCCGTACGCCAGGTACTCGGCCAGGCCAGGATGCTCGTCCGGCGTCCGCGGCGTACCGGCGGAGAGCGTTCCGCCCGCCCCGAGACCGAGGATCAGCCGGCCGCCGGAGATGACGTCGACGGTGGTCGCGATCTTGCCGAGCACGGCCGGCTGGCGGATCTGGTTATTGGTGACCAGCAGGCCGAGCCTGCAGCCGCCTGGTCTGCGACGGCCAGTGCGGTCAGCAAGCGTCCAGCCTTCGAAGATCGGTCCGTCCTTTGGCCCGCTGACAGCGGCAGCATGTGATCCCACAGCCAGGCATGCTCAAGCTCGGGCACCTCATCGGCCTGCTGCCAGGTGCGCAGGAGCTGCTCGTAGCTCGTGTGCATCGGCGACGTCTTGATGCCGAAACTCACGCGACCGGTGTCCGGCCACGGAACTGCGCCTCCTTCATCGGGCAATTCGTCAGACATCGTCATACCTCAGTCTAGACTGATGATCTGTCATGCCTGATTATCACTAGCCGCGGCTGTACGGTTGACGTCATGACCGAGGGCTCTGCCGGACGCGCTCGCTTCCCGGCTCGGCTACCTGCTGAAACACGCGCAGCAGGAGCTGGCGCACGGCGGCCGCGCCGGCGATGGCGCCGTTCGGCATCGACGGCCGGGAGCTGGCGGTGCTAGCGTGCTGGCGAGCCGCGCAGCCACTGTCCCAGCAGGAAGCCGCCGACCAGCTCGGCATCGACCGCACCACCATGGTCGCGCTGAGTCGACGCGCTGGAGACCAAGGGCCTGGTCGGCCGCGCACCGCAGCGCAGAGGACCGGCGCAAGAACATTGTCCAGCTGACCCAGGCCGGCCGGCGTTGCCTGCGCGCAGCGGGCAGCGCGCGCGACGAGGCCGAGCGCGAGTTCCTCGCCCCGCTCGGCGACGCGCTCAGCCGCCAGTTCGTCCGCGCGCTGCAGATCCTCGCCGCCAGGCGGCCCGGCTAGACCCCCAGCACGGCCGATAACGGACGCTTCTGCCGCAGCCGAAGCTCCTGGCTGCGAAGGTAGGACAGCACCTGATCAACCGCGAGCCGCGCGGTCGCGATGCAGGCCGGGATGCCGACGCCGTCGTACGCGGCACCGCAGACCGCGAGGCCCGGCTGCCCGGCGATCCCGGCCCGGATCCGTGCCACCCGGTCCAGGTGACCGACGCTGTACTGCGGCAGCCCGCCGCCCCACCGGCTTACCCGGACATCGGCCGGTGCTCCTTGCACTCCGGTCGCGTCGGCCAGATCCGCCGCGGCGAGCCCGGCCAGCTCACCGTCGTCGCGCTGCAGCACCGCGTCTTCCCCGAGCCTGCCGACCGAGCACCTGACGATCTGCAGGTCAGGTTCGGCAGAACGCAGGTGCGGCCACTTCATCGTGCTGAACGTCACTGCCTTCACCGACCGCCCGTCCACCGCGGGCACCAGGAACCCGCTGCCGGTCACCGGCACCGGGAAGGCGGCCACCGGATAGGCCAGCGTGATGATCGCCATGCTCGCGTACTTGACCTCGGCCAGCGCCGCCGCGGCGTGACGCGCCACGTCCGTCGAGCAGCCGGCTGGCCGGGCCGGGCCGGGCACGGCCAGGATCACCGCATCGGCCTCGATCACCGCTTCGGGCGCGTGCGCCGAGCCGACCACCAGCCGCCAGCCGTCCGGCGTGCGGGACAACTCCCGCACCATCGCCGTGGTGCGGATAGTCGCGCCCGTGGCCGCGGCGAGCGCGGTCGGCAGCGTGCCGAGCCCGCCGGCCAGCGTGGTGAACACCGGCGGCGGGCAGGCGGGCGGCCGGACCCGGCGGCGCTCCGGCCGAGCCCGGCGGCGCGGCCTGCCCCGGCAGCGCGGGCGGCAACAGGGACGCTGCCGCCTGCGCCAGCGAACTGCGGCCGCGCGCCGCCTGTGCCAGCGGGCCGAGCGTCGCCTCGAAGGAGAGGTCCTCGCACCGACCCGGCGTAGACGCCGCCGAGCAGCGGCTCGACTAGCCGGTCCACCACCTCCTGGCCGAACCTGCCGCCGACCCTCGCGGTCACCGACTCATCGCCGCCCGGGTCGCCACCTGGCAGGCTCAGGTCCTCCGCGCCCTGGCCAGGCCCTGCTGCGACAAGATGCCGGTCGCGCGCCAGCTCGCCCAGGTCGGCGGGCACGCCCATGAACTGCCGCCGCGGCAGCGGCCGGACGCTGCCGCGGGTCCAGATCCCGGCCGAGGTCGTGCCCGGCGTTCGCAGCTCGCCGGACAGGCCGAGCTCGCCGATCAGGCCGGTGCCCTCCGGCCGGCGCGCCAGCAGCGCCTCGGCGCCCGCGTCGACGGCGACGCCCGCCGACCTCGGATACCGCCAGCTTGCCGCCAAGCCGCGGCGATCCTTCCAGCACCGTCACCGCCAGGCCCGCGTCTTTGAGCAGGAACGTGGCCGCGAGCCCCGCGATCCGCCGCCCACAACTGCTACCCGGCGCTGGTCGCGCCCGCCGTCCTGGCTCACTGCGGCTCCGCTCGCGCGGCCGGTCCGGCTGCATCCACGCGACGTTGGCGCTCGGTTCACGGCAATCACGTCACGGCATCGATTATCGTCCAGTCCCGGAACCGCGGCCCGCACCGGCGCGTCCCAGGTGCATGAAAACGCCACGTTCTCGCCCGGCGCGGCATTCTGTGGCGGCGCCATCCTGTTCGCAGGCTGCCTGCTGCTCGCCTCATGCAGCAGCGGCAGCATTCGACTTCCTCGTCGGCCGCCTTCCGGCCTGCGCGTGCCTTGCCGCGCGCTCGGCGAAGGTCCCGGCGTGCCGTCCACGGCGCCATGGCAACTGGTCTCGCGCAGCCGTCCGGCCAGACGGCGGCACTCACCCCCGCTAGCCAGAGCATCATCTATACCGCGAGCCTGACCCTCCGCTCCGCCGACGTAACCCGGCCAGCGGCGGGCCGTCAGCATCGCCGCGGCCGCTGGCGGTTATGTAGCCGGCGAGCATGAAACCAGCGGCCAGCGCGGGCGGACGTGACCGGAGGTGAACCTCACGCTGAAGATCCCGGTTCCCGCCTACCAAGACGCACTGGCACAGTTGTCCTCCGCCGCCCTGGGCAGGCAGGTGCCCTGCAGCAGCAGGCAACCGATGTCACCGAGCAGGTGGCGGACGTGAACAGCCTGGTCACCTCGCAGCAGGATGCGATCGCTGCATTGCAGGGCTGCTCAGAAGGCCAGCTCGGTATCGGGCCTGCTCCAGGTGCAGCAGCAGATCAGCAGCGGACGAGTCGGACCTGAACTCACTGCAGGCGCAGCAGCGCGCGCTCGACCACGAGACCAGTTATGCGACGGTCACCATGACGCTGATCAGCCCCAAGGCGGCCGGGCACAAGAAGGCTGCGGCCGGCGCGGGTTCGTGGCCGGGCTCGCGGCGGGCTGGACGGTCACTTCGGCACGCGACCGGCTGGGTCTTGACAGCGCTTGGCGCGGCGCTTCCGTTCCTGGTCATCCTCGCGCTGCTGGCCGCGGGCGGATTCCTGGGCTGGCGCCGGTTCGGCCGCCGCCGGGCCAGGCCGACGACAGCTCCTGACGCGGCGTCCCGCCGCTTGCGTCCTTACGAGGCGCTGTCAGGCTGACCGGGCCGAGTCGTGTGTGCACCAGCTCGGTCAGCCTGGTCAGCACGTCCGGGTTCGGTCTCGGGCAACACGCCGTGACCCAGGTTGAAAATATGTCCCTCGGCGGTGCGGCCGCGATCCAGCACTTGCACCGCCCGCTGCTCGATGACCTCCCAGGGGCCATCAAGATCGCCGGGATCCAGATTGCCCTGCAGCGCCTTGCCGGGCTCGACCCGGCTGACCGCATCATCGAGCGGGACCCGCCAGTCCACGCCCGACGACGTCGGCGCCTGCTTCGCCCAGCACGCCGAGCAGTTCGCCGGTATTGACGCCGAAGTGGATCCTCGGCACGCCGCTCTCGGCCAGCGCGTCGAAGATGCGCTTGCTGTAGGGCAGCACGCAGGCTGCGATAGTCATCCAGGCTCAGCGATCCGGCCCAGGAATCGAACAGCTGCACCGCGCTCGCGCCCGCGTCAACCTGCACCTGCAGGAATCTGATGGTGATGTCTGCAAGCCTGCTCATCAGGTCGGCCCACAACTCTGGCTGGCCGTACATCAGCGACTTGGTGACCTCGAAGTTCTTCGAAGGGCCGCCGTCGACCAGGTAGCAGGCCAGCGTGAAGGGACCGCCGGCAAACCCGATCAGCGGGGTGCTGGCAAGCTCCCCGGTCAGGTTCTGCCACTGCCTGCGTTACGTACGGCACATCGTCGGGTGCCAGCGGCCGCAGCACCTTCAGCTCGGCCGCCGTCCGGATCGGGTGATCCACGACCGGCCCACTCCTGGCTTGATGTCGACGCCGACGCCGATGGCGCGCAGCGGCACGACGATGTCGCTGAACAAGATCGCTGCGTCCACGCCGTAACGGCGGACGGGCTGCAGGGTGATCTCGGTGACCAGGTCGGGCGTCGACAACGCGTCCAGCATCTTCTTGCCGGTCCGAAGGGCCCGGTACTCCGGCAGCGCCCTGCCCGCCTGCCGCATGTACCAGACGGGCGTGTGCGGCACCTGCTGCCTTCGGCAGGCCAGCAGGAAAGGAGACTCGTCGGCTTTCGGCGTCACGACCCGATGATCCCACAAGACCGGTAGCGGCCGCCCGGCGCCTGAGCTAGATCCGGGCAAATCCGGACTTGAGCCGCTAGCCCAGCAGCTGGTCGCGGTGGCGTGATCACGAAGACTGGCCGCGGCCTGGTACGCGCTCAGCCTGTTTCTCCTCGCGCATGCACGGCGAAGCCGGGTCGCCCGGCGCCTGACCTGCCGGTCGATGTGCGCCGCGATAGAGGTGAGCCGGACGATCGCCAGGTCCGACAGCTCCGCCGGGCTGACGACCGGCCATAGGAGTCGGCGAACAGCCGCAGCCTGGCTGCCCGGTCTGGCTCGCGGCCCAGCCCCAGGCCGCCAGGCTGTCGGTCGGCTGCATCGGCACGAAGAGATAGGCCGGGTAACTCAGGTCATAGACCCGGTTAGACGGCCTGGCGCAGTCCCAGTCGATCAGGCCGGCCACCTGCGTCCCGCGGAACACGATGTTCCAGGGCGCCAGATCGAAATGCCCGATGCAGTCGGTCTCGACCGGCGCGCAGACGTCGTGCCCGCCCCAGGCACCGGGCCGGACGGGCACGAAGCCCTGGGTCGCGTCGTGCATCTGCCGGATCGCCCTGGCCACGCTGACCAGTGCCTCCTCCGAACAGATGGCCGCGTGGTACGGCGGATAGCCGATGTCTCCCTCGATGTAGCTCAGCCGCTCGCGGCCCTGCGCGGTCATGCCAAGGAACCTCGGCGCCAGCGTGAACCCCTGGCGCTCGAAGTGCGCCAGCAGCGCGTGCACGTTGTCCCGGCCGGGCCCGGGCGTGCGCTCGACCGTGTCCCCGCGCCGGACCGGCCGGGCGAACTGGCCGCCGAACATCACCTCGCCTGCTTCGGTCATGCACGGCTCACTATCCGGACCGGCCGCGGCCCTGCCGACCGGATTACGCCGTCGGCCACGTTCCCGTCCGCTGGGCTGGCCAGCCAGCGGGCCAGGTGATCAAATGCAAGGACACGCCGTCGCAGGTCCGGGGCCTGCGGCCAATGCCGTGACAACATCGTTAGTCAGCCGAAAGGTAAGGAGGTCCCGATGACTGACATCATCCGGCACTGTCCTGACTGCGGCCGGGATCGCTCCCTGGAGCAGCATCATGGCTCGGCATTGCTGGTGCCCGGACACCGCCGACTCCTACTGCCCGGAGTGGTACTGCTCGGGCTGCGGATCTGCCCTGCTGATCGGCGTAGTCCCGATGTCACCTGAGCTGGCCGCTGACCGGCCAGCGTCCGCGATCGCGTGGCATGACGGTCCCTGGCCCGTGCCGACGCGCAGACTCTGAGGCCCGCAGGCCAGCCGGTGACACATCAGCCTGGCGAGGACGAGTTCCGGCGGGCCGTCGCCCAGATGGAAGCCGGCATGGCGGCGCTGGGCGAGTTCCGGCCTGACCTGGTCTTCGAGGACGAGCCGCCGCCGCGTCGGCTTGCTCCATTCGCGCATGCGGTGGCAGCAACGATGATGGGCTCGGCCGGTTCTGGCCAGCCTGAGGCACACACGGCCCCGCTTCCGATGCCGAGCTCGGATCTGGCAAATTCATCCTGCTATTTGACGGGGCGGGCCAGCCGGGCTGGGATGGGAAGTACCGGATCATCGGCTACGTCCATGCCGCGCTCGAGCCGGAGATGGCAGCCGACCCGCTGATCAATGAAGTCGGCTGGAGCTGGCTCACCGAGGCACTGGACTCGCGCAGCAGCGGACACAGAAAGATCAGCGGAACCGTGACCACCGTAGTGACGGAAGGCTTCGGCACCAAGCAGGACGAGCCGACCTCGACGGAGCTTCGAATTGCGGGCTTCCTGGTCACCCGCATGGCCGACGGAATCTCGGCCGAACTGGACGGGCACGTCGCAGCCTGGTGCGACGTCATCTGCATGGCAGCCGGGCTGCCCCCGATCGCGCCGGGCGTCGCCGCCTTTCGCCCGCCGCGGCGCAGGCCGCGGCTGTGACAAGGGACGGGGGCGGCCGAGCGCCGGGCCGGGCGGCGCCCGCCGATGCCGAGCAGGCGACCACGGTCCGGCGACCGAAGCAGAGGCCATCGGCGAGTCGGCGCCGCCGAGCAGCCCGCCGCGGTGGCGGGAACCGCAGAACAGGCAATCGCAGAACAGGCGGCCGCCGAGCCCGAGCGCACGGTCGAGCTGCTGACTCGAGCCCCGCGATGGCCTGCCGCCGCTCGTCACCACTGCCGCGGCACTCGGGAGGCAACGCAGAGCGCTCGCTGCCAGGCACGGGGCCCGTCGCGGTCGACGCTGAGCGTGCTTCTGGATTCCGGTACGGCCACCGCGCCTTCCTCGTGCAGTTCCGGCGCAAGGGCGCCGGGACGGTACTGATCGACCCGGTCGAATGCCCTGACCTGTCCGGGCTGGACGCGGCACTTGCCGGTACCGAGCAGGTCCTGCACGCTGCGTCGCAGGACCTGCCTTGCCTGGCGGAGCTTGGCTACCGGCCCCGCGAGCTGTTCGACACCGAGATCGCCGGCCGGCTGCTCGGCTGCCCTCGGGTCGGGCTGGCCACCATGGTCGAGTCGATGCTGGGCCTCGGCCTGGAAAAGACGCATTCCGCCGCCGACTGGTCCACGAGGCCGCTGCCCGAAGAGTGGCTGCGGTATGCGGCACTCGACGTCGAGGTGCTCGTCGAGCTGCGGGACGTGCTCGCGGGCCAGCTCACCGAGCAAGGCAAGATCGAGTGGGCACGGCAGGAGTTCGCCGCGCTGCTCGCGGCCGGTCCGCCGCCGCCGCGAGCGGACCCGTGGCGCCGGACGTCCGGCATCCACCGAGTCCGCAACCGGCGCGGGCTCGCCGTCGTCCGCGAACTATGGCTCGAACGCGACAAGATCGCCAGGCGCCGTGATCTCTCGCCCACCAAGGTTCTCCCCGACGCCGCCATCGTCGAGGCAGCCAGGGTCATGCCGAGCGGGCCCGAGGAACTGACGGCTATCGCGGGTTTCACCGGCCGCAGTTCGCGGCGGCACCTGCCGGAGTGGATGCGCGCGGTCAGCCGCGCGCGGGCCCAGCCTGACCGGGCCCTGCCGGTCGCTTCCGCCCCGCCTGGCGACGGACCGCCGCCGGCGCACCGCTGGCAGGAACGAGACCCTGAGGCTGCCAAACGGCTGACTGCCGTGCGCGCCGCCGTCGCTGCGCTGGCCGACTCCCACCACCTCCCGGCCGAGAACCTGCTGCCGCCCGACGCGGTGCGGCGGCTAGCGTGGCAGCCGCCCGAGCAGATCGGCGCCGAGACTGTCGCCGCGGACCTGACCCGGCACGGAGCCAGGCAGTGGCAGGTAGGGCTGACCTCGGTACCGATCGCCAAGGCGCTGCTGCGGATCCTGGAGAAAGGCTCCGAGTAACGGCCTGAGGTGACGCGGCAGTTCGGGCAGCCCGGCCGGCCCGCCGTACGCCCGTCGGCGCGCCTCAGGCCTCGCCTGGATCGGCAAACGGCCGCAGCTCCAGGCGTCCTGCTCTCGCCATGGGGTGGGTGCGCGCCACCTCGATCGCCTCATCCAGATCCGCGCAGTCGAGGATGTCGTAGCCGACGATCAGTTCCTTGGTCTCGGCGAACGGACCATCGGTGACCAGCACTTCTCCGTTCCGGACGCGGACCGTGGTGGCCGCGGACGTGGCCGCCAGTTCGTTGCCGTCCAGACGCCGGCCGCTGCCGTCATTCCGCGCCACCCAGAGGTCAACGTCGGGCGCAGCTGCCTGGTCGGTATCGGGCTCGGTGTCGGTGCAGACAAACATGAGGTACTTCATTTGTGCCTCCGCGTTTTCGGGATCTCACCACCACGACGAACAGCCGGCGCGGGTCAGGACAAGGCCGCGCCGAACGTGGCACGGAACCGCGACGTGCGCGCTGCTGGCCGCGAATAAGAACGTGTTCTAGTATGACGCGCGTGGCGCTGAACATCGCGGACCTGTTTGAGCACACGGTGGACGCCGCGCCCGGCAGGCCGGCGCTGAAGGTCGGCGACCGAGTGCTGACGTTCGCCGAGCTGGAAGCCGATGCCAACCGTCTCGCGCATTATCTCAGCTCGCGAGGGGTCGGCGCGGGCGAGCATGTCGCCTTGTACGCCAGGAACAGCATCGAGCACGTGGCCGCGCTCCTCGCGGTCCTCAAGATCCGTGCGGTATCGGTCAATGTCAACTACCGCTATGTCGAAGGCGAACTCGACTACCTCTTCGACAACGCTGACGTCGTGGCGCTGATCCACGAGCGGTGTTATGCGCCCTTGGTGGCCCGGTGCGCGCCCAAGCACGAGAAGCTGCGCGCCTTCGTCACCCTGCCCGACGTCACAGATCCTCACAACGATGCCGACGTGTCCGCGTTCGGCGGCGTGCTCTATGCCGATGCGCTCGAAGGCCAGAGCCCCGAGCGAGACTTCGGGCCTCGCAGCGGCGACGACCTGCACGTCATCTACACCGGCGGAACGACGGGCTTCCCGAAAGGCGTGATGTGGCGCCAGGAGGACTTCTGGCGGGTGCTGGGCGGCGGCCTCGACTTCAGCTCGGGCGCGCCCCTCTCGGAGTACGACCAGTCCGAGCAGGCGAAGCAGGACGGCCGGCTCGTCACCTTCCCGCTGAGCCCCCTCATGCACGGCGGCGCCCAGACCGGCCTGCTGCTGCACCTGTTCGCCGGGCACCTGACGATCCTTGAGCCAAAGTTCGACGCGGCGAGGACCTGGGACATCGTCGAGCGCGATGGCGTCCAGCTGCTGTTTATGACGGGCGATGCCATGGCCCGGCCGCTGATAGAGGAGTTTGAGCGCAAAGCCGCCACCGGACGGCCGTACGAGGCGTCCAGCTTGTTCGCGATCTCCAGCACTGCCGCGATCTTCAGTCCGTCGGTCAAGGAGCGCTGGCTGCAGGCGTTCCCGAACTCGGTCCTCACCGATTCCATCGGCGCCACCGAAACCGGCTTCCAGGGACTGGGACTTCAGGACAAGGGCAATATCAAGCAGGATGGTGCGCTGGTCACGCTAGGCCCGAACTCGGTCGTGATCGACGACGACAACCGGGTCCTCGACCGGCTAGCAACCTCGGCACCGTGGGCCAGCTTGGTCGCACCGGCAATGTCCCTGTGGGCTACTACAAAGACCCGGAGAAGTCCGCGGCGACCTTCCTGCTTATCGACGGCGCCCGCTACTCGGTCCCCGGAGACAGGGCAAGGATCGAGGCCGATGGCAAGGTCACTCTTCTCGGGCGCGGGTCGAACTGCGTCAATACCGGTGGCGAGAAGGTCTATCCCGAAGAAGTCGAGGCCGCGATCAAGGCTCATCCCTCGGTCTACGACTGCCTCGTCGTCGGCATCCCCGACGAAAAGTACGGCCAGGCAGTGGCCGCCGTGGTCCAACTCCGGGACAGCCAGCGCCTCGAACTCGAGGCGCTGCGGGCGTTCCTGCGCGCCAGCCTGTCGGGATACAAGCTCCCAAGAGCCATGACGCTCGTCGGCGAAGTCCCGCGCAATGCCGCCGGCAAAGCGCAGTACCCGCGGGCCCGCGAGCTGGCGCTCTCCGATGGCGAGATACACCAGACCGTCTGAGATGCCGGGTCGGCGTACCAGCCCGGCGCATTCCGGCCGGTCAAGCTGCGCGGTCAGGCTGTGCGGCGCAGCACCCGCAGGTCGCACGGCACCGCGGAACCCACCTGCGGCTGCCCGGCGCAAGGCAGCAACTGCCCGCCCTCCGGGTAGTGCGGGAACACGTTCAGCAGCACTTCGCAGTCGCAGCCGCCGCCGAGCTCAGCCAGCTTGGCCAGCAGGCCGGTCGCCAGCGGCGCGCGCAGCTCACGCCACCTGATGGCCCACCGATGGGTGCCGTCGCAACCGAACTCGCTGATCATCCGCAGCAGGAAGCAACGCAGGCACTCCCGCTCGCCCGGCTCGGTCAAGATGCCAGACAGCGCGATGAGCTCGGCCTCAACGGCGTCGGCAATGTCGTCAGTCATCGCTATTCCTGCCTTCCTGGCCCTTCGATCGCGGGTCGGGCCGCGGTCTGCTGAATCCGTTCTATCGCCGGGTGCCGACACTTTCAGTGCCGCCAAGATGCGGCCAGTCGCTGGCGGCGCGACCCCCTCTCCCGCCAGAATGCTCAGATGACGGCGCTTTCCTGGGCATGGCTCAGCACGCCGGTCGGCCAGGTTTCTGTTGGCTGCAGCGCGGACGGCGTCGCGCAGGTTCGGTATGGCGCACCGGGCGCGGACGATAACAGCCAGCCCGCCACCGACCTGGCCGCAGCGGCACGACAGCAGCTGACTGAGTATTTCCGCGGCCAGCGCACGACCTTTGATCTGCCGCTGGACTGGTCGGGAACGGCAGGCCCGCAGCGCGAGGTGCTCAAGGTACTGGCGGGCACTGTCGGCTACGGCAAGACGATCAGTTACGGCGCGCTCGGCAGCCGGGCTGGACTGCGCTCAGACGGCGACCTGCCGCCGGCCCGCGCGGTTGGCAAGATCATGGGCTCCAACCCGATCCCGGTGATCGTGCCGTGCCATCGCGTGCTGGCCAGCGACGGCCTCGGTGGTTACAGCGGCGGTACCGGCGTCGAGGTGAAGCGCTGGCTGCTCATCCTCGAGGGCGCGCTGCCGCCGACCCTTGACTGGGAGCCCGGCTGATCCTGCCGACTGACCGGGATCCGGACAGTCGGGAAGTCCAGGCCGGGCACGAGCATGATGACGAAGGAGGAGTGCGTGGCGCAGGTCATTCCCGAGGTGTCGCGTACGTTCAACGAGTTCCTGCTGTTGCCGAACCGGACCAGGGCAGACTGCACACCAGACCGGGTGGACCTGCGCACGGCGCTGGTACGGCACCGGGCCGGCCTGCCGCCGGCCATCGAGCTCAGCTGCCCGGTGACCTCGGCGATCATGCAGGCTGTCAGCTCCCCGGCGCTGGCGATCGCGCTCGCGCGCAACGGCGGCCTTGGGTTCCTGCACCACAACCAGCCGATCGAGGACCAGGTCCTGGACGTGCGCCGGGTGAAGAACTTCAAGGCAGGCTTCGTCAGCAGCGATACCAACGTACGGCCGGATGACTCGCTGGGCGCCCTGACCAGCCTGATGCGGCGCACCGGGCACAGCACGGCCGCTGTCACCGATGACGGGACCGGGACCGGGACGCTGCTCGGCCTCGTCACCTCGCGAGACTTCCATCCGGACCGGCACGGGCTGGACCAGCTGGTCACGTCCCGGATGATCGCGCATCGCCGACCTGCCCTGCGGCCGGCCAGGAGACCACCTTGACCGAAGCCAACACGCGACTATGGGACGAGCGGCTGGACTGCCTGCCGATCGTGACCGACAGCGGGAAGCTCGAGCACCTGGTCTTCCGGTCCGACTACGCCGACAACAAGCGCTTCCCCTACCAGCTGGTCGATGTGGCCAAGCGGCTGCGAGTCGGCGCGGGCATCAACACCCATGACTACGAGGAACGGGTGCCGGCGCTGGTGCAGGCGGGCGCGGACGTGCTCTGCTTCGACTCCTCCGACGGCTACAGCGACTGGCAGGCGCGGGGCCTGACCTGGGTAAAGAAGCACTACCCCGGCACCCGGTCGGCGGCGGCAACGTGGTCGACGGCGAGGCTTTCAGTTCCTTGCCGATGCCGGGCGCCGACTTCGTGAAGGTCGGCGTCGGTGGCGGCGCGATCTGCATTACCAGGGACCAGAAGGGCATCGGCCGCGGTCAGGCGAGCGCGATCCTGGACGTCGCCGCCGCCAGGGACGCCTACCTCGAGCGCACCGGCGAGTACGTGCCGATCTGCGCCGACGGCGGGCTGCAGCATGACTACCACCTCGCGCTGGCGCTGGCCATGGGCGCTGACTTCGTCATGATGGGCCGTTATTTCGCCCGCTTTGACCAGGCTCCTGGCGCGAAGGTGACCACGAGGGACGGCGTGGTCAAGGAATTCTGGGGCGAGGGATCGAACCGGGCGCGCAACTGGCAGCGCTACGGCCAGGGCGGCGAGCTGGCCTTCGAAGAGGGCGTCGACGGCTTCGTGCCTTACGCCGGTGACCTTAGTGACGGCCTGGCAGCGACGATTGCCAAGGTGAAGGCGACCATGGTCTCCTGCGGGTCCGTCACGCTGCCCGAGTTCCGGTCGTCCGCCAGGCTCACCCTCGTCTCGGAGCAGAGTTTCGCCGAAGGCCAGGCCAGCGTCATCATCCGCGATACCGTCGGCGAGCTCGCCTAGCCGCCCGACTCACCTGGATGGTGCCGTTCGCGCCCGGCCAGCGTGCCGCCCGCTCGGTGCAGTACCAGGAACTCACCCTTGCGCAGTGGTGCCCCCTCCGGCGCGGCGGCGCCGAGTTCGGCGCACGCCGCGCTGATGATCGCGGGCAGGTTCTCCCGGTGCGCGCAGATCACCGCGGGCCGCTCGTCCGCCGCCACGAGCGCGGCGCGGCCTGGCGGCCTGTTCCACTGACGACTCCAGTCACTCGGCCTTTGCCGCCAGCTCGAAGGCCGGCTCGACTTCGACTGCCAGGCGCCGATCGCGGCAGCGTACGGGCGCACCGTCGCCATGCACCGGACGGCTGGCGCGGTCAGCACCCGGCCAGTACCCGAAACAGCGCAGCAGCCCGGCCAGCGACTTGGCCTCCTTCTTGCCGCGCGAGTCCAGCGGCCGGGAGGCATCGTCCTTGCGCCAGTCCGATTTGCTGCCCGCCGAGGCATGCCGGACCAGGATCAGCGGACGTGGTCCGCCGCGCGCCCGTCCCTGAACTCGGCCGAGAGTCTCGCTGTCCCGCGCGTAGCTGAGCCGGGCGGCCGCCTGCTGGCCGCCAGCCAGTCCAGCTCGATCCACCTCGCTGTTCGCGGTGAACCCGGGCGCGCCGGCACCGCCGTACCCCGCCGCCGCTCCAGCCAGTAGTCGACTCGCTTGGGTACTCCGTCGTTGACGTACCAGACCGGCGGCAGCCGGCGGCCGAGCGTCACCGCCAGCCCGGTCTCCTCCCGGACCTCGCGAATCGGCGGCGAGCAGCACGTGCTCGCCCGGATCGAGCTTGCCCTTGGCGAAGCCCCAGTCGTCGTATTTCGGCCGGTGGATGATCGCGACCTGCGCGCCGCGCCCGGCCGGACGCCATAGCACAGCCCCGGCCGCCCTCACTTCGGCGGCCGTACGGCGATCAGGCATCGGCGCTCCGGCCGCGCCGTGACCTGATCATCAGATCCTGGATGTCGGTCGAGCGGCGCGCCGATCGGCGCCCAGGTGATGCCGGGTCCAGGTACCGTCCGCGGCCAGCCACCAGCTCGCGATGCGCGGATCGATGGCCAGGTCCAGCAGCCCGCGCAGCTCCGCCCGCTGCGCCGCGTCGGTCACCCGGACCAGCAGCTCGACCCGGCGGTCCAGATTGCGGTGCATGAGGTCGGCGCTGCCCATCCAGACCTCGCTCGGCGACTCATCGGTGCCGGTGCCGAACGCGTAGATACGAGAGTGCTCCAGGAACCGGCCGACCACGCTGCGCACCCGGACCGTGTCCGACAGGCCGGGCACGCCCGGCCGGATCGCGCAGATGCCGCGGACCCACAAGTCGATCGGCACGCCGGCCATCGAAGCCCGGTAGAGCGAGTCGATGATCGCCTCGTCGATCAGCGCGTTGCACTTCATCTGAATCCTGGTCGGCTGGCCGGCCTTGGCCAGCTCGGCCTGCGCGTCGATCCGCTCGACCAGCCCGGCCCGCACCCCGACCGGCGCGACCAGCAGCCGCCGGTAGTATTGCGGCGGCTGAACCCGGTCAGGTGATTGAACAGGTCGGTGATGTCCTCGCCGACGGTGCGGTCGGCGGTCAGCAGGCCGAAGTCCTCGTACAGCCGCGCGGTCTTGGGGTGATAGTTGCCGGTGCCGATGTGGCAGAACCGGCGCAGCGAGCCATCGGCTTCCTCGCGCACGACCAGCGCCATCTTGCAGTGCGTCTTGAGCCCGACGAAACCGTAGACGACGTGGCAGCCCGCCTCCTCCAGCTTGCGTGCCCAGCCGATGTTGGCCCGCTCGTCGCCGCGGGCCTTGATCTCGACGACGACCACGACCTGCTTGCCCGCCTCGGCCGCGTCGATCAGCGCGTCCACGATCTCGGAGTCGCCGCTGGTCCGGTACAGGGTCTGCTTGATGGCCAGCACCCGCGGATCGGCGGCCGCCGACGACGATCAGCCGCTGCACGCTCGCGGTGAACGAGTCATACGGGTGATGCACCAGCACGTCCTGCTCGCGCAGCGTGCCGAACACGCTGACGTCGTGCGGCAGCGCCGTCTCCGACGGGCACGAACGTCGGGTACTTCAGCTGCCGCATGTCCAGGTCGGCGATCGCCGACAGGCCGGACAAGTCGAGCAAGCCGGGCACCCGGTACACCGCGCGGTTGTCCACGTCCAGCTCGGTGACCAGCCGGTCCAGCACGTCCGTCGGAGATGGACTCCTCGACCTCGAGCCGGACGGCGGGCTCGAACCTGCGGCGCATCAGCTCGCGCTCCAGCGACTGCAGCAGGTTCTCCGTGACGTCCTCGTCGATCTCCAGGTCGCTGATCCTGGTCACCCGGAACACGTGATGCTCCAGGATGTCCAGACCGACGAACAGCTGGCCCAGGTGCGCGGCGATCACGTCCTCCAGCGGCACGAACCGGTTCGGTCCGGCCGACAGGAACCGCGGCAGCAGCGGCGGCACCTTCACCCTGGCGAAAATGGTCTGCCCTGATCCGGGTCGGCGATCGTCACGGCGAGGCTGAGCGTCAGCCCGGAGATGAACGGGAACGGATGCGCCGGGTCGACGGCCAGCGGCGTCAGCACCGGGTAAATACGCTCCCTGAACAGCCGCTCCAGCCGGGCCTGCTCGTCCGGGTCACAGTTCCTTCCAGCGCAGCATCTCGATCCCCTCGCGTGCCGAGGTCCGGCATCAGCTGCTCGCTGAAACAGCGCGCGTGCCGCGCCGACAGCTCACGCGCCAGCTCCAGCGCGTTCTCCAGGATCTCGGCCGGCGCTTGCCAGAGGCCGCCTCGACCGGCAGGCCAGTGGCCATCCGCCGGATCCGCCCCGCGATCCTGACCCCGAAGAACTCGTCAAGCGCGCTGGCGAAGATCGAGCAGAACCTGACCCGCTCGAGCAGCGGCACGTTCGGGTCCTCGGCGAGCTCCAGTACGCGCTGCGCGAACCGCAGCCAGCTGTCCTCGCGGTCCAGGTAGCGATCGGCCGGCAGCTCGGCGTCGCGAGCTGCAGGTGGCGCGCCTGCTCGGCGGCCTTGGCCTCCCGCGCCGCGGCCCTGGACCTGGCGTGGGCAGCGGCCTGCTGGTGTTTGCGAGCGCGGTCACGCGCTGACGCTGCTCCCGCGTCGCCGCGGCGGTCGTGCTCGACTGCCGGGGGCGACGCGGTGCGGGTTCCATGTCCCTATTGTCTCCACGAGCGCCGCTGGCAAAAGAGCCAGGACCCTAGTTTCGGCCATCACTGCCACAGCCAGGTGCTGGCGCGCTCGAGGCGGGCGCGCGCGTGACTACGCACGGCAGCCGCGCACTAGCGCTGGGCGGTAGCAGACTCGGCAGCTATCGCCGCAAATACGGCATCCAGCTGGCCGACTCGCCGCCCAGCGCTCCGCCACGCGCTCTTGCGCCCGCCGGGCGGGCCCGACAAGATCAAAACCAAGAAAACTCACCAGGACAGGGAACGGTGCACCTGTCGGCGAATGGAGCACGTCATGCGGATCGGCACTTCGGTAGCGGAAACCAGCGGCGCGAGCGCGCTCGTCGAGCTCGCCGACCAGCTGCGCAAAGCCGCCGATGACGGTTTCGCCTCCGCCTGGATGTCGAACATCTTCGGGCTGGAGGCGCTCACCTCGCTGGCCGTGGCCGGCAGCGAGGTGCCGGGGATCGAGCTCGGCACCGCCGTGATGCCTACCTACCCGCGCCACCCGGCCGTGCTGGCGCAGCAGGCGCTCACCACTGACCTGGCGCTGGGCGGCAGGCTCGCGCTCGGCATCGGGCTGTCGCACGAGATCGTCATCAAGCACATGTACGGCTACAGCTTCGAGCGGCCGGCCAGGCATATGCGCGAGTACCTGGCGGTGCTAGCCCGCTGCTGGCAGGCGAGGCCGCCAGCTTCACCGGTGAGACGCTGCAGCGCGAACATCGGCCTGTCGGTGCCACGTTCCGGTAAAAAGGTTCCGCTGCTGCTGGCCGCGCTGGCGCCGCAGATGCTGAAGCTGGCCGGCAGCCAGGCCGACGGCACGGTGCTGTGGATGACCGGGCCGGCCACGGTGCGCGACTACATCGTGCCGTCGCATCACCGCGGCGGCGGAGGCCGCCGGGCGGCCGAGCCCGCGGGTGGTGTGCGTGCTGCCGGTGTGCGTGACCGACGATGCGGCGCAGGCCAAGCTTGACGCGGGCAAGGCGTTCGCGATCTACGGCCAGCTGCCGTCATACCGGGCGATGCTCGACAAGGAAGGCGCAGCCGGGCCGGGCGACGTCGCTATCGTCGGCGACGAGGACTGCTGTCGCCGCGCAGATCATGGCACTGGCCGACGCCGGGGTCACCGATTTCGTGGCCGGCGAGTACGCGCGCGGCGAGGAAGGCCCGCGAACCAGGGCGTTCCTGCGCAAGCTGATCACCGAACTGGGCTAGCTCGGTCCGCATTGGATTACGCCGCGCGCGCTGAGCTCGACTGATGGCGGTCGCAGCTGGTCTCAGGCAGCCCCGTTCGCCCCGTCAAGGCAGGCTGCATCGCCGTGGCGCCGAAGAACCCAATCGACCTGGTCGTATTGTCCAACCTGCGCCACGCTGGCTCATTAAGCAAGGCTGACCGGATCGGCGGGGTCGCGGCATAGCCCGGCTCGAACGGGCCGCCAGCCTGACTGGGCATGCCTGATAGTTGCTAGTCGCTGAATGCGGCCGTGACCGTTCTGGCGTCATTCACAGAGACGGTGCACACCGTGTCAGTCCCCGCACTGTTCGGGTCGGATGTGGAATCACATCCACTCCACCCGTAGAAGCCAGTGGTGGTCTCACCGTCATATCCCGGGGTGGCTGTGAGAGTGATGGTGGTACCCCCGAGGTAGTCCTGCGTGCAGTTGCTGTCGGTGCAGTTAATGAGCCCGTCCGAGGATGTGACGGTTCCCTGCCCGGTAAAAGTGCAACTGTAGGTCGGACCAGAAAACCCTCCGCCGCCGCAGTCGATCTCGGTATCGATCTGATAGGTGACATCTACGTTCAGTGCGAACTGCTGGTTGGGGTTGTCCGCGTCGCAGACAATGCTCACCGAGTCGGTCTCATTCTGCGTGTCCAGGGTGCCGTAGCTGACGGACAGGTAGCCGGAGCCGGTGGAGCTTGCCGCGTCGCAAGGACTCCCTTCCAAGGAGCTAAGGCCAGTGATATTACCGGCCGCACCTGCCGGTCCTGCCGGTCCCTGCGGTCCTGCCTGGCCGGTACTGCCCGCAGCGCCGGCGGGTCCTGCAGCGCCTGTCTGGCCGGCCGGGCCCGCAGCGCCAGCGGGCCGGCCGGCCCCGCTGGCCCGGCCGGACCACGCTCGTTCCAGCTGACCGCGGTCGTGCCCTTCGGGCAGGTCGTGCCCGCGTCCTGCAGCACCATCGCGTGTGCACCGCTAACGGCAGCGTTGGTATAGCAGCCGTAGACCATCCCATTGGAGTCCACCGGACCGCCGGCAACTGCGGCGTAGGCTGCGGTCCCGCCGATCGTGATCGCCACCGCGGCTCCCACTGCGACTAAACCCGTGCGTGTGCGCATAACGTGCTCTCCTCTCCAGAGCAGCCCGCCAGGACGAGAGGAGTGTCACCGACGAGTCCGCTTACAGGCACGATGCCGCTTGGCAGCACAGGTTCTGAACGTGGGAATCCACAACCTTTGAAACCCGCCTGCCGGGTCCGGGCAACTGGCAGGCGCGCCGCCACTTCGAGGCTGCCGCCCAAGGCGATCACCGGACTCGGCTAGCGGACGCCGTTAGGTGATGCAGAACTCGTTACCCTCAGGATCGGCCATGGTCACCCAGGTGTGCGGTCCCTGCTGCCCCTCGTGCAGGAACGTCGCGCCGCGGGCGACCAGCCCGGCGACCTGCTGCTGCACGTTGTCGGCACCAACCCGGACGTCGAGGTGCCACCGGTTCTTCACCGTCTTGGCCTCTGGCACCTGCTGAAACAAGATCCGATTGCGCGGACCACTGTCAGGTCCGTCCGGGTGCTCTGTCCAGACGAGCCGGCCGTGGTGCGTGGCCGTGTCGGCGGCGCTGGCGTACCCCTCGGCGATCATCTTGTTGATGAAGTCTTCGTCCTGCTGCTCCACCGCCAGCCCAGCGTCTGCGCCCACCAGTCGGCGAGGTCGTGCGGCTGAGCGCAGTCGACAGCGACCTGGAATTCGTAAGCCATCGTCAGCTCCCCCGGACTGATTGTCCCCCGGCGTGCAGGTACAGGTCCCTGAGCAAGCAGATCTCCGCGCCGTGGTGGATTGCCTCGCGGTGGATGTGCAGTACAAGCCCTGCCATCGAGGACTCCTGGAACGGCCCCTCGGCCGTACCGCATGCCATGGCCAGGCCGTCGGCGCCGAGACCGCGGACACCCTTGACCCAGGCTGCGTGGACTTCGTCCAGCTGCCGCAGTGCCTCAGTGGCCGTGCCGGCGTAGTCGAAGGTGTCGTAGCCAGCAGGGGGCCCGGCGAAGTGAGAGGCATTACGCATCCCGAATACGCCGACGATGATGTGGGCGAGCCGCCAGGCGATCGTGGTCACCGGCTCAGGGTCGTTCGGCGGCATGGCGTAGTCCATGGTGAACTCGCCTGCTCCCACTGAGATCGGTGCGGTGCTCTCGCCGCGGCGGCTGATGGTCCAGCAGCCGGGCACCGGCTGCCAGAAGTACTCCGCGTCCGTCAGCCCGTCCAGCCGGGGACGGAGCTGGTGCTGCCAGTGCCATTCGAGCTGATCGAGCAGCTCGGCATTCCAGTCAAGTTCCATGTCCGTCACGCTAGACCCAATTGCGGACAGGAACGGTCCTCAATTAGTGGCAGACTGAGATTCATGGTGGAAACTTCGGCCCGGCTGCTGCGGTTGCTCACGTTGCTGCAGATCAAGCCGGACTGGGCCGGCGCCGAGCTGGCGCAGCGGCTGGAGGTCACGCCGCGAACCCTGCGCCGCGACGTCGCAAAACTCCGCAGCCTGGGCTATCCGGTCTACGCCGAGCCTGGCGTGGCGGGGGGCTACCGGCTCGGTGCCGGCGCCGCGCTGCCGCCCTTGCTGCTCGACGACGACGAGGCTGTTGCGGTCGCACTCAGCCTGCGGACCGCGGCGGGGCATGCGGTCAGCGGAGTCGGCGAAGCGTCGTTGCGGGCGCTGGCCAAGCTCGACCAGGTACTGCCCGCGCGGCTGCGCGAGCGGACCGCCGCCATCAGCCAGGCCACGGTACCGCTGGCCGAGCTCGCGCCCTCGGTGAACGCAGCGACACTGACCACCATCGCCGGTGCGTGCCGCAACTGCGAGCGGCTGGCGTTCGGCTACCGGCGCGGTCAGGACAGCGACCTGACCGACCGGCTGGTGGAGCCGCACCGGCTCGTCCAGGCGGGTTACCGCTGGTACCTGGTCGCCCGTGACCTGGCGCGCGACGACTGGCGGACCTACCGGGCCGACCGGATCGAGGCACCGCGGCTGACCGGGGTACGGTTCGTGCCGCAGGATCCGCCGGACGCGGCCGCCTTCGTCGCCAGGTCGGTGTCCACGGCACCGTACCGGTACCAGGCCCGGGTCCTGGTGCACGCATCCGCGCAGGCTGTTGCCGACCTGGTGCCGCCGACTGTCGGGACCGTCGAGCCGGCCGGCCAGCGTGGCTGCATCCTTACCAGCGGGTCCGATTCGCTCGACAGCCTCGCCTTCCACCTCGCGTCCTTGGGCCCGGCTTTCATCGTGCTAGAGCCGCCTGAGCTGGCCGACAGGATGCGGCAGCTGGCAGGCAGAATGGCAGCGGCGACCGAGGCGTGACGCGGGCTTACGGGGAACCTGGCGCTGATACGATCACTGCCTTGACGCAGCTCGCTGGCGTAGCGATTTCGACTGAACCGTCCGGGCCAACAGGTCTGCTACCCTGACGGGCGCGTGCCCGAAGATGACGGGCGCATGCATGCAAAGTGTCCAGAAAGAAGCCAGCGAGCTTACCTTGGTAGTCGACACCCAGCCTCCTACCCCAGCCCTTCGCCCGCTTGACCGGGTGCTACGGGTCGTGGACGCCGGTCCGAGGCCTTTCTTCCGGACCGCGCTCGCCTCGCTGGCGATAACTGCCGTGCTGGCCATCGCCATCTGCCTCGTGGTGAAACCCAAGCACCGCCTGCCGTTCGCGCAGCACGAGATCATCATCGCGGGGCTGGCCGTGCTGGTCATCACCGCGGCGCTTGCCCTGGCGTCGTTCTTCGCCCCGGTCAGGGCGTCGCGACCCAGGCTCGATGCCATGGTGGCTCCGGAGATGCGCGCGACGATCGCGCTCGCGCTCACCGCCTGGTTCCCGTTCCTCGTAGTCGCGGCGTACTACCGGGCCAAGGCGACCTTGCCGCCAGCGGTGAGGTGGATCTCGTTCGGCTACCTGGACAAGCGCTGGGTGACCGCCTTGTACCTCCTCGGGGTGCTGGCACCGATGATCTTCCTCGTGGTCGCCGCCCGGGTTCTGAAAGCCGGCCGTGACCACCCGCCGAGCTGGCGGGCCTGGTTCAGGAACCTGGCTCCGGCTGGCCTGCCCGCCGCAGCAGGGCCAGCCCAGCCGGCGCAGGAGCAGTCGGCGCAGGACCAGGCGGCGCAGGACCAGCCGGCGCAGGCCGGGCCGAGGCATGCTGCGACGGCTCGGACCGCTACCGCACAAGGCAGCCCAGCACAAGGCAGCCCAGCACAAGGCGCCGCAGCAGAAGGCACCATTGCGCAGAGCACTGGGGCACAGACGGCGACCTCGCAGGCCGGAGCGTCGCCGCGGGCCGGCTGGGCCAGGGCCGCCTGGGTCGCGGCGGGCATTCTGACGGCCCTGGTCGTGGCTTATTACTTCTACGGGCCGCCGTGGCACATGAGCCGCAACACCAGCGCCATCGGCTGGCAGGAAGATGTCTTCCTGGCGGGTATCCAGGCGATCTCCAGGGGTCACGTTCCTTATATCGGGCCGGCCGCTGTGCAATATGGTCCTGGCACGCAGCTCGCCTCATACCTGCTGATGAGGCACGTCACCGGCTTCTCCGTCGTCGGTTTCCGGGAGGCCTGGGCGCTGTTCCAGTGGCTCGGCGCGTCGGTGTTCTTCGTGGCCCTGTTCCTGGCCTTCGGCTACGCCCGCGGGCTGGTGGCATCGCTGATGGCGGCCCTGATCTACCCGGCACTGCGCCAGCTCGGCTTCCACACCGGCCAGTACGGCGGGTTCTTCGGCTGGGCGAACCCGCTGCGCTATGCGGGCGCGATCAGCCTCATCATCCTGCTCCCCGCCGTGATCAAGCGCTGCCCGGCCAAGCGCGGCCTGGCCGGGGCTGTCGCGCTCGGCGTGGTATTCGGCGGCATGTCGTACATGGCACAGGAGAACCTGATCGGCGGCGTGGTCGGCGCCATCGTCGTCGGGCTGCTGCTGATGGTCAGCGGCTCAGCACCGGCCAGAGCGGTGATCACCTCACTCATCGCCGTGGCCGTAGGCTTCCTGATCATCTGGGTGCCGGTGCTTGCCTACTACACCGACAAGGGCTTCCTCGGGCGGTTCCTGTACCTGTACCTGCTGACTCCCCGGGCCGTCGCTGAGGGCTACAGCAACACAGTGTTCGGCGGCCTGCTGCACACGCCGTCGCCCTGGGTGACCATGTACTTCGTCCTGCCGTACATCCTGTTCGTGCTGGCGCTGCTCTCGGTGACCCAAGTCCGCCCGTTCCGGATCGCGTTCGAGTGGACCCATGACCGGATCATGGTCGTCGCCGTCCTGATCACGACGATCCTGCTCTACCAGGGCGCGCTGCTCCGGTCGGACAACGCCCACCTGACCGGGACGCTGCTGATCCTGCCGGCCATGATCATCGTGGTCGCGGCCGCGCTGCCGCGGCTCTTCGGCGCCCGGCGGCGCTGGACCCTGATCCCGGCAGGTGTTGCCCTGTTCGCAGCGTCGTTCGCGCTGCTGCCCTTCGCTGCCTATGAGTGGCCGAGCGTCGGCTCGGTCCTGACCTCGCCGTATCACGACCGGCAGCCGACCACGGCAGATGCTCAGCTCTCCGTCCCGGCCAGTCTGGCTGCCCGCCGGGTAGGGGCCGGGCTGGTCAACGGGTCATCGTGCTGTCAGTTCTCCACCTGGCCGATGCCGCCGTTCCTGCAGTTGATGAACCGCATCCACAAGATCGTCGGTAACCGCGTCACCTACGTGGTCAGCGTGCCCGACGGCTATCCTGGCCTGGTCTATTTCGTGGCTGACCTGAACCCGGCGCCGATCCCCGAAGACCCGTGGACGCTGGTGATGAACGAGCCGGAGCGGCTGGCCTTCCTGCAGGACTTCAGGCGGCACGTGCTGCCGCAGACGCAGGCAATCGTCAGTCACACACTCGGAGCGCCGGAAGTCAGGTACTTCCTGCGACGCTACCCGGACGCCCGCAAGCACCGGTTGCTCTTCGGCACGAGCAGGCCTTACTGGGTCCTCGTCAGCTGACGCGGAGCTTGCCGGGAGTGCTGACGCGGTGCTTCTTACCAGGAAGCGAGTGAGTCAGGGCAGGTCGGGTCAGCCTGCGGGCCTGGCTGCGTCCCCGGCGGCTTCGGCTTCTTCCTTCACCCTGGCGACCGCTATGACGGACTGGCCGAAGGGCGGCCGGCCGATGAGGCGCTCGATGCCCCGGACGACCGGGACTACCAGATTGTCGTAGAAGCTGATCGTGCCGCCGGTAGACGGCTGCTTCTTCAGCAGGCTGGTGAACGCGTAATAGCAGATCAGGCCGAGCGAATTGGCATAACGGACCTGGACAACCTCCAGGCCAGCCTCCGTCAGCGCCTTGGTCATCGACCGCTTGGTGTAGCGACGCACGTGCCCGGTGGCAATGTCGACCGGGCTCATGGCGAAGGGGAACGCCGGACAAACCAGCACGATGTAGCCGTCTGGCCGAACCAGCCTGGCCATGCTGCGCAGCGCGCCGACGTGATCCTCGATGTGCTCAAGAACGTTGAAAGAGACGAGACACGAATGGTCGGCCCGGTCATCGGTCGGCAGCATGACCTGGCGGACCGTGACGTTCTGGTACTCCGCCATTTCCTTCTTGAGCTGGGCGTACAGGGCCGGGTCAGCCTCGGTGGCGGTGAACTTCTGCACCGAGGGGAGCCATTCCCGCGCGTAATCGCCGAAGCCGCTGCCGATCTCGATCGGGTGCTCGCCGAGGTACGGCCTGGCAAAGCCCGCGAACCACCTGCGGTGGTTGGCGCACGTTCCTAGTGCCTCAAGGACGTCGTGCTGAGTCTGGCGATCGCCCCGGAGTTGCTCCAGGTCGATCGACGCCGCGTCCTCATGACGCACTGCTTCCACTCGGCTGCCTCTCGTTGCGTCTCGGGCCTCATCTCGCCCTGCCGCCGTTGACCAGCGACGAAACTAACCGGCAAATCCGAAGTTTCGTCAGCAAGTACTCGCGAGATCTTACCTGGGCCGCGAGAGTCATGCTGGCATGCCCAGGCACAAAATTCCTCCGGCGAGTTCGCGGCTGCCGGCAAGCTTAGCGCGGCGTGGACGTACATTTCGCAGCCACCGGCCTGGACCGGACCGGCAGCACCGCTGGTGACGACGCCATCCTGACCAGGATTTCGCCGATCCTTGCCACCTGCCGCCTGGCTAGCTGAGGCCGCAGGCCCGGTGGATGTCGGCCCGGCTGGCGAGCTTGACCCGCGCGCCGCGGCCCAGCGCGGCGGCGAGTTCCATCTCGGCCGCCTCGATCTTGAGCCAGTCGGCGTAGCTGACGTGCTTGAGGTTGCGGTCGGCCAGCAGCTGGCGCAGCTTCGACTCCGCCGCCGTGGCCGTCGCCTCGGCGGCCGGTGGCATCCGGAGCAGGCCAGCCCTGGGCAACTGCACGTCTTCGGGCCCGGGACCGCCTGCCAGGTCGGCCAGCAGTGACCGGACAGTCTCCGCGGCATCGGACTTGTTCGTGCCGATCACGCCGGTCGGACCGCGCTTCAGCCAGCCCGCCACATACTCCCCCGGCAGCGGCTGGCCGTCCGCGCCGAGCACCCGCCCAGCCGCGTTCGGAACCGTCGAGGTCCGCTCGTCGAACGGCACGCCCGCCAGCGGAACGCTCTGATAACCGACCGACCGCAGTACCAGCTGCACTGGCAGCGTCTCGCGCTCGCCGGTCCCGGTGAGCTTGCCCGACTCGTCCAGCCTGGTGCGTTCGACGGTGAGCCCTTCGACCGCGTTCCTGCCTACGATTTCGACTGGCATCAGCCAGAACCGGACGGTCAGCCTGCGCCCGCCGCCCGCCGGCGGCCGACCTGCCCATTCGGAGATGACCGCGTAATTACCACGCACGTGCCGGTCTTCGCGGGCCAGCCTGGAACTCTCGCCGGTCGCGTCGAAGGCGTCCAGGTCGGCCTCGTCGGCCATCACGACGACGTCGACGCCGCCGAGCTCGCCGAGCTCGCGCAGCTCCTTGGTAGTGAATTTGGCCTGGGCCGGGCCGCGGCGGCCGATCATGTGCACCTCGCGGACCTTGCTGGCCATCAGCGCGTCCAGCACCGGCTGCGACACGTCGGTCTCACGCAGCTCGTCGGGGTTGCGGACGAGGATCCGGGCGACGTCGACGGCCACGTTGCCGACGCCGATCACCGCGACCGACTCGGCGTCCAGCGTGAAGGCGGACGGGTCGACATCGGGATGGCCGCAGTACCAGTTGACGAAGTCGGTCGCGGCAATGCTGCCGGGCAGGTCCTCGCCGGCGATACCCAGGTGCCGGTCGCGCATGGCCCCGGTGGCGTACACGACGCCGTCATAGGCCGCGAGCAGGTCCGCGCGGGTGACGTCATCGCCCAGGTGCACGCCGCCGATGAAGTCGACCCCGTCGTGCTCCAGCACCTTGCGCAGGTACTCAGCGATGGACTTGATCGACTTGTGGTCCGGCGCGACTCCGTAGCGGACCAGGCCATACGGGGTGGGCAGCCGGTCCAGGACGTCGACCTTGATGGCGAGCGGCGGGTCGAGCGCCGCCGCCTGCTTGATCAGCGCCTCGGCGGTGTACAAGCCGGCCGGCCTGATCCGACGACGGCTACCTGGAGAGTCTGCATACCACTAGATTCTGCCCTGTCCAGGTCGGCTCGCGTGCCTTGCCCGCAAGACCCGGCCGTGCGGCGCCGGGCCAGCGCGGCTGCCGGCCGCCAGGGAGCGGTCAGCTAGCGTGAGATGCATGCTGGACGAGCCGCAGGTACCGGAGATCGGCCTGACCGGGCGCGTTGCGCTGGTCACCGGGGCCAGCGGCGGCATCGGGCGCGCGATCGCGCTCGCCCTGTCCGCGGCCGGGGTCAGCGTCGCGATCGGCTACGGCACGAACGACGCCGCCGCGCACGAGCTCGCGGGCCAGATCACCGCGGCCGGCTGAGGGCCGCCGCGCTGACCGCGGACCTGGCCTACGCGGCTGAGGTCATGCGGCTGGCTGAGGAAACCGAGGAGACATTCGGCCAGATCGACGTGCTGGTCAGCAACGCAGGCGTGGGCCGGGTGCAGCCGCTGGAAGGCATCACCATCTCCGACTTCGACGACGCCTTTGCGGTCAACCTGCGCGCCCCGTTCCTGCTCGCACAGCGACTGCTTCCGGCCATGGAACGACGCGGCTTCGGGCGGGTGCTGTTCATGTCCTCCGTCGCGGCCTTCACCGGCGGCCGGGTCGGACCGCATTACGCGGCGGCCAAGGCGGGATTGCACGGGCTGACGCATTCGCTCGCTGCCCGGTTCGCGCGGGCTGCATCACGGTCAACGCGCTCGCTCCGGCGCTTATCGAGGACACCGGCATGCTGCCAGGCGACCCGGCCGACCTGCGCCTGCACGTGCCTGTCGGCAGGCTCGGGCTGGCCTGCCGAGGTCGCGGACCTCGCGCTCGCCGTGCTGCGCAACCCGTACCTGAGCAGTCAGGTCATCTCACTGGACGGCGGCATGTACCCGCACTGAGCCGGCACATTCGTCAGCCCGCTCGTCGCGAACTTCGACCGACGGATACGACAAGGCTTAGTCAGTCCGGAACCATCTGTACTCGGCAAAGTTTCTTAAAGGATGCGGATAGCCCGCCATCTTCCGCCCGGCACCGGGAACACCCCAACCAGCCCAGATGCACATGCGCAGTTCGCCGGGCCCGCCTCAGCACACCTCCCCGCTGGTCAGCGGCGGGAGTTGCAGGCCGCCGCAGTGCCGTCCGCTGGGAGCCTGTCCCCGTCCGGGGACGCCTCCCCTTGTCCTGGGCTGGGCGGGAACCGCACCATCGGCGGCAGGACGCGCCGACGGCGCGGCAGACAGACGGCGGGGGATGACTTTCTTCCAGCGCCCTATCCGGGGGAGTTGCAGGCACGGTGTCGATAGCCAGAACGATCCAGCTCAGTCCCGCCGCCGCAGCCCGCAGGGCCCTTGCCGTTGCCGTCGGAAAAGCAACAAGGCGCGGCGTCCGCGCCCTCGGCAGGGGGAACGGGTCAGCCATTCCCGGCCTGGTCACACTCGCGATTGACCCGCGCGCGCTGGCCGGGCTGGTAGCGGAGATCTCGCGCGGTGCCGTCTTGGTCACCGGCTCGAACGGGAAGGGCACGACGTGCCGGATGCTCGCGCACATGATGCGCGACGCGGGGCTGCACCCCGTGCTCAATGCCGAGGGCTCCAACCAGCGGTCCGGGCTGGCCACAACGCTGGTGGCGCACGCGGGGCCGGCCGGTCACCTGCCCGCGGACGCGCAAGCTATCGGGCTGTTCGAAGTCGACGAAGGATCGTTTCCCGAGATTCTGCGCCAGGTGCCCCGGCCCAGCGCGATCCTCGTCACCAACATCTTCCGCGACCAGCTCGATCGCTACTTCGAGCCTGCCTATATCAAGGCGCTGCTCGAGCGAGCCATGCGGCACCTGCCGGCCGACACCACGCTGATACTGAACGCCGACGACCCGCGGGTCGCCTATCTCGCGCCTGAGCTGAAGAACCCGAGGCTGTACTTCGGTCTGGCCGACACCGAGCGGGGCCGGACGGAAGCGGATCCGACCTCGGACTTCCCCCGGTGCCCTCGCTGCGAGGGCGAGCTGAGTTACGACTGCGTCTTCTATGCCCACCTCGGCCACTGGGCCTGTGCCACGTGCGGCCTGTCCAGGCCGGAGCCGCAGGTCAGTGCCACCAAGCTCGAGCTCACCGGGCCGTCGTCGATCCGCCTGCAGGTGGTCACGCCAGCGGCCGATACGACCATGGAGGTTCCGTTGCCTGGCATGTACAACGCCTACAACGCGGTGGCCGCGGCAGCCGCCGCCACGCACTGCCAGCTGCCCGATCGTTCGCTCGGCGCGGTTGAGCAGGTCGCCGCCGGATCTTTCCGGATGGAGTGCGTTCAGGTAGCCGGGCACGACGTCTTCCTCGCGCTGGCCAAGAACGCCAACGGCTACACCGAGGTCCTGCGGGCCGTGCTGTGTGATGGCGAGCCAAGGCGGGTGCTGCTCGGCCTGAACGACTGCCCGGGCAAGCAGCCGGACACCTCGTGGATCTGGGACGTCGACTTCGACGGGCTCACCGGCCTCGTCCCCGCGCCGGTGCTGACCGGCAGCCGGGCGGCCGATCTCGCGGTCAGGCTCAAGTACGCGGGCTGGCTCGGTGATAGTCAGCAGCCAGCGGTGACGCTCGAGCCCGACCCGGTGCTGGCCTTCCGGTCCGCGCTCAACTCGACGCCGGCCGGCGAGCCGTTGTGGATCATCTCGACATCGATCGTGCTGCTGGAGATCCGGCGCTGGCTGCGCCAGCAGGGCTACGTTCGCGATGTCTGGCGCGATCAGCAGGAGCTCAGGGCCAGGCGACCGTCCAGGACCAGGACCACGGCCAGGCTCAGGCCAGTGCTAGGCGGTTGGCGGCAGCCAGAGCCCGTGCTCAGCGACGCGGCGATCAGCGGCCCGGCGCCGGCCGAAGCCGTCCTTGCCGAACCCGTCCCGGCTGAACCAGTCCTGGCCGAACCCGTCCCGAGCGAAGCCGTGCCGCAGCCCAGGGCGCGGCAGGCCGGTTCGCAGCCGGGCCGCAGGAAGGCACGTCCGCAGCAGGGACGGGGCGGGTCAGCGCGATGACGAATGTGAAGATCACCGTCGGGTATCTCTACCCGGACATCATGTCCACCTACGGCGACCGGGGGAACGTCGAGACCGTGCTGCGCCGCTGCGGCTGGCGGAATATCGGCGTCGAGATCGTCGACCTCCGGCTTGGCGATCCGGTCCGGCCGGGTGCGTACGACCTGCTGATCATCGGCGGCGGCGGTGAGTCACAGCAGCGGCTGATCGCCAAGGACCTGTACAAGGTCAAGGGAGCCGGGATCCGCGAAGCTGTCAGCGGCGGCGCCGCAGCGCTCGCAGTCGGCGGCGGTTACGAGCTTTTCGGCAGGTTCTGCCAGCCCGAGCTGGGCTCCGAGTTCCGCGGCGTCGAGCTGTTCGACACCTGGACCATCAGGCTCAGCGCCGTCACCAGCGAGCACTACGGCTCGATCACGGAGGTCAGGGCCGACCGTTTCGCCGGCGAGCTCGTCGTCCGCTGGGGCGATCAGCTCCTTGTCGGGTTCGAGAACC